>CAVRHN010000012.1:0-495886 GCA_963721025.1 uncultured Alphaproteobacteria bacterium
ATGCGATCTACCGCCGCATCGATTGGCAATGGGCTTGCGGCGGCGGAACGACCGTGCGGCAAGGATGGAAGCCGGAGAGCGGATTTTTACACTATGGCTGGGATGGCTATGACGAGGCGATCATTCTCTATGTTCTGGGTTTGGCGTCGCCGACGCATCCGCTTCCGGAGCACAGCTACATAGGGTGGACCGCAACCTATCAGTGGGAAAACATTTACGATTACGAGTTTCTTTATGCTGGGCCGCTCTTCATTCATCATTTTTCCCAGACATGGATCGATTTTGCCGGCATAAGAGACCGCTTCATGCGCGAGAAGAAAAGCGACTATTTCGAAAACAGTCGGCGCGCCACCCATGTCCAGCGCGAATACGCGCGGCGCAATCCGTACGGATTCGAAGGCTATGGCAAGGATTGCTGGGGCATCACGGCGAACGATGGGCCCGGCTCCAGGACGCAAAAGATTGATGGCAGGGAACGCCGTTTTCTCGGCTATGCCGCACGCGGCGTTCCCTACGGGCCCGACGACGGCACGATAGGCCCATGCGCGACGCTTTCATCGCTGCCGTTCGCACCCGAACTTGCCTTGTCGGCGTTGCGCCATTTTTGCGCGTCCTATCCCGAGATGATTCGAGATTCGAGATTGCCCAGCGGATTCAATCCGACATTGCCGGGCGGTGGCCCGTCCGGCTGGGTCTCCGAGGGATATTTCGGACTGGACCAGGGCATCCTCATCCTGATGATCGAGAATTATCGCTCGCGGCTGATTTGGAACCTAATGCGGCGGTGCCCTTATATAGGCAATGGACTCCGTCGCGCCGGATTTACCGGTAGTTGGTTGTCATGACGTATTTTTCCGCACAGCAAGAGCAGGTCGTGCAGCAGGACCAAATGCTGCCGAGCGAACCGCCGGATGAGCGCTTCCATCGGGCGCTCCTGCACGATGTTCATCCGCGCGCATGGCGCAATCCAAAATCCTCGGGAAAATACAATCTGGTCGTCATCGGCGCGGGCCCCGGCGGGATCACCGCGGCGCGCGAAGCGGCCGTGCTCGGCGCAAAGGTGGCGCTTATCGAGCGCAATTTCATCGGCGGCGATCGCTTGAATGTCGGCTGCGTGCCGTCGAAGGCGATCATTCGCACCGCACGGCTCTATGCGGAAATGCGCGACGCGGACAATGTCGGCGCCCAGGTGCCGGGCAGTATCGGCATCGGTTTCCCAACGGTGATGGAGCGGATGCGGCGGATCCAGGCCCGCCTTAGCCGGGCCGACTCGGCGCAGCGATTGAGTGAGGCGGGCGTCAACGTGTATTTCGGCGAAGCACACTTTGCGGGACCCGACACTGTCGAGGTGGCCGGCGATACGTTGCGGTTTAGAAAGGCGATCATCGCGACCGGCGCGCGGCCGCTTACCCCACCGATACCGGGGCTAGCCGAAGCCGGCTATTTAACCAACGAGAATGTCTTTAAACTGACCGAAAGCCCGCGCCGTCTGTTAGTCATGGGCGGCGGGCCGCTGGGCTGCGAACTGGCGCAGGCATTTTGCCGATTTGGATCGCACGTCATCATCGCACAAGACGAGCCGATGTTTTTGCCCAAGGAAGAGCGCGACGCCGCGCAGATCCTTTCGGATGCCTTGGCGCGCGATGGCGTCGAGATTCATCTCAATACCACGGTGGTGGCCGTTCGCATGGAGGGCGCACGGAAGGTTGTCGATCTCGTGAACGACGGTGAAAAATTCAGTGTTTCTGTCGATGAAATTCTCGCCGGCATCGGTCGGGCACCCAATGTAGAGAGCCTGTGTCTGGAGGCCGCCGGCGTCCGGTACGACACCGAAACTGGAATCCACGTTGACGACTTCCTGAAAACCAGCAACCGGCGAATTTACGCTGCGGGCGATGTGTGCCTGGAACATAAATTCACCCACGCTGCCGAAGCTTCTGCGCACATCGCGGTGAAAAACGCACTGCTGCTGGGTCGCAAGCGGCTAAGTGCACTGACGATCCCGTGGTGCACTTATACCGACCCGGAGATTGCCCATATTGGTCTTTATGTTCGGGAGGCGCGGGAGAAGGCCATCCCCGTGAGAACTTTAACGATTCTGATGCACGACGTCGATCGGGCGGTTACCGATGGGGAAGAAGAAGGATTCGTGAAGATACATGTGAGGCAGGGTACCGATCGGATTCTGGGTGCCACCGTGGTCGCGCGCCATGCTGGGGAGATGATCAACGGACTCTCCCTCGCGATCACCTCGGGGATCGGCCTACGAGACCTGGCACGAGTCATCCATACTTACCCAACACAAGCGGAGGCGATAAAGATGGCGGCGGAGGCCTATAATCGCACACGCTTGACGCCAATTCTCAAATCTCTGACTAGGCGCTGGTTGGCATGATAACAGGAAATACGCCACGAAGCGCCGATGCAAAGCATGCGGGGACACCTTTTTTATCGCGCTCATGGCCTTCTGACGTGCTCACGCTCTGGCATACAGGCTGGCGGGATCGTCCTCTTTGTCCATTGGGCGGCGCAGAGCGGCGTGGCGAATACCGCTACGTGGACCGGCGTATACATCAACCTGGCGGGATCGTCCTCTTTGTCCATTGGGCGGCGCAGAGCGGCGTGGCGAATACCGCTACGTGGACCGGCGTATACATCAACGTGGCAGCTTGGCCGATCTCACGCGCATCCTGAGTGCGTGCTCCGCGTCCGCGAGCGCCACCTCAGGATAGCCTAGTAACCACAGCGCGTGCGACCGATAGCACAGATTGAACACCAGAGTCTGCTCCAAAGCGGGTCGCCAGCGGACGACGCTCGGCAGGATCGTAGAGCGCGATCGCCCGATCGAAATGCGCTCGACCTTCCGCGACGTGCTCCAAAGAACGCAAGGAAATGCGTATGATGCGATACCCGATCATGAGCGGAATGATCCTTTCAAACCGCGTTCGCGCGCGGCATTTGTCGACCAATCGGGGAAATCGCCAATGTACAGCCACCGACGCCGTCCTTCGAATATTTAGTGGAGCGTGAAGCTTTTGCGGCGGGTTTCGCGGACTGGACGCCGAACCCGATCACCTCATCGTCCATGAAGATCGGAGACTTGCGGCCTTGCGTCGTGGCCTAGCGATCGGTCAACTTTACCCGCTTCAGTTCTACCCGCATTGGCCGCCGACCGTTCGGAACCGCCCTCTAGTCAGGGCGGCTCGCCTGCCGACAGGAAGATGCTCTGAGCGCCATTCTGCCGGGGAGGCTTAATACCGGCATAATTCGGAAGCGGATACGCCGGGCCGCAAGTCACAAAATCAGAGAGGGCGGCAGTACGTCCGCCTATGAACCTGAAGCGACGATTGATTTGCTGTTGGCCGGTCGGCACACCGAGAAGTCGGTCACGAACCCCAAAATTGAGCCGCGATATTCTTGCCCTCGTAGCGGCGGACATAATCCCATTGGTAAGGTAAAATGATATGGTCACTGACCCTCCGAATGCTGATAACATCCAGAAGGACGTCTCCAATGAAAATTAAATGGCTTGATAAGCCGCAGAAGCACGACTATCCCGCAGCCGCGTCGTATCTAGGTTTGACGATGGACCTCCCGGCAGCAAAGAAAGCCATCGATAAATTGAAAAAAGCTGAGATGACGGAATTTGCGGCTAAAGACATATTCCGAGCATCCGGCCTATCATTGCTTGGGGTCAGCGATAGCCATGTGGAAAAAGATCGCGCCCAGATCGCTCGGGATGAAAGGCTGTCTCCGTTGTTGCTGTACAGGGACAAAGCGAACGGCAAGTTGATTATCGCCGACGGTTATCACCGGCTCTGCGCGGTTTACAAGTTTAATGAGGATGCCATGATCCCTTGCAAAATTGTCTGAGCAGAATGGATTAATGATGACACCGACGCGGTATGAGCAAAGCGGATCGACGCCAGAGCATCGTATGCTCCATGCCTCAACGCCGCCGGATTTTTTGGAGTCCGCTCATGAATGGCGGCGACTTTTTTCAGAAGCTTGGGGCACATTCCTGCTCGTCGTCGTCGCCGCAGGCGCCGGGGTTGTAGGTGCGATGAGCGGCGGGACAATAACGCTGAGTATGAAGGTCGCAGCGCCTGGTCTGATGGTCATGGCTATCATCTACTTCATGGGCGCTGTCGGCGGGGCCCACCTAAATCCTGCGGTCACTTTGGCGTTTGCAGTCCGCCGCAATTTTCCGTGGAAACGCGTGCCGGGGTATATCGTCGCACAGTTCGTCGGCGGCATCGCGGCAGCTTGTTTCCTATGGGCGATGTTCGGCACCGTTGGACTACTCGGCGCTACCACACCCGGCCTGGGCATTAGCGATTTCAAGGCGCTCATCATGGAAGTGCTCTTAACGGCCGGCCTGGTCAGCACCATTCTTGGCACCGCCTCCGGCGCACGAAATATCGGTTCCAACGGAGCGCTCGCAATCGGCGGTTATATTGCCCTTGTTGGCCTTTGGGCGGCGCCGATCAGCGGCGCCTCAATGAATCCCGTCCGCTCATTCGCCCCCGATCTGATCCGCGGCGATATGAGCACCACCTGGATTTACATCGCAGGCCCGATAGTCGGCGCCATGATCGCAGTAGGGTTTGAATGGATACTCAAGGGCAAACCGACTGCCGCCGGCACGACCGCAGCCCAGGGGAGTCCTGAATAAAGATAAAACGCAGCGTCAAGCTTCCCACACTTAAGGTCCGGTATGGGTCCACGAACTGCCGCGCCTGTGAAAGGCTTGTCGCAGTGGGTCTTACCCGATGGGTGCCGCGATAGCCGTCCGCCGCAGCGCCAGTTAAAGGCCAACACCGACATTTTTCACTGCAAAAGAAATAGCGAGCCTTTTTGCCGTCGGAGTTCCGTGAAGCCGGCTCATCGATGGACAAGCACAGGAACCTTGCAATGCGTGAGGACCTTGACCGTCTCGCTGCCAAGGACGATCGCCGACACGCCGTGGCGGCCGTGCGAGGCCATCACAATTAGGTCGCAGCTTTTCGCCTCTGCGATGTCGATGATCGCCCGGTAGGGGTGCTCATGCTCTACCTGAACCGTCTCGCACGCGACGCCGGCCGCTTGCGCAGCGCGGAGGACGGCGCCGAGAGTCTTTGCGGCATGGTCGTGCACGCGTATTTTGTACTGAGCCGGCACCCCAGATTTCGCCCGTCGCAAAGAGTTGCGTGAACTCAGTCGGCGTTGTCGCCGTGCCCGAAGGGTTAAGCCCGATCACGCCATGCGCATTTCGGTCTAGGCATGCGGCCATGCGGGATGATGAAAGAACATCAAGTCGATGCGTCCCGGCAATATCCATGAGCTGGGTTTGCTTGAATTCAGGCTGAGCCGTTGTCGGCATCAAGCGCAGGTAAAACGCCCGCGGTTCGGCAAAGCGGTACTCGATTTCATCCACGGTGCCGACACCGATGCGGCCAAGCACCTCGCCAGCGGTGACGTAAACCGCCGGGGTGCCCGCCGATGGCTGCTCTTGAAAGGGCGCGGCTGCTTGGGTCGCTTGGCGTTCCACAAAGGGCCGCAGCGCCGCGACGAACTGCCCAACAAGACTTTTCTGCGCGGCCTCGATTTCCGGCTTCTTGGCGTCGGACGCGAGCCGGTATTGGATTGGACCGGCCTTTTGCTTCAGGTCGAAGGGCAGCGCGTCCCTGTTTCCGTAGTGCGTGTTCTGGACCATGAGGATCACGTTGTCCCCAAGCGCGTGATGCGCGTGGCCGTACTCGATGGCCACGTTTGGGTTGATAAGCCGCTTTTTGCCGTCGTCGGAGGTGCCTATAAGGGTTACGTCGGCGACGAAAACAGCAGCGGCGTCGATTTTCTCGAAGATGGTGCGGGCGAGGTCTGGGCTTCCGGTGACTCCTTGGCGGTCATGGTCGAGATGAATGGTTTCTCGGGTTTCCGCTGCCGTGGGCTCCTCCACGTCGGGTGCTTGCTTCAGGGCGTCGATGGCGAGCCGAAGCGCATCACGGACGAAGTGGCGACCCACTTTGCCCGGCGTGTCGGACTGCCAAGACCAGAATATTTTCATGAGAACCCCGATCGCCTGAGGCGGTACCGGATTTTTTGAGCCTCAATTTCGTCGAGCCCGCGGCAGGGGTACGCTTGTGGGTAAAATCATCTAAATCAGAAATTATCTTGCAATATCAAATAGAAATGGCTCCCGGGCCGGATTCGAACCGGCGACCAACCGGGGTTATAGCCGGTTGCTCTACCTGAGCTACCTGGGAACAATTGCCAGCCGCTCCCGCGAACGCGCTTTGCGAGCAGGGGCACAGTAAGGCAAAACTGACGTCAGATGATTTTCTCAGGTACAGCACGCGGAAGTAGCGGTACGGCTTTCTTACGCGTCAGTTTGCGCAAGATGAGGGGCCAAGCCTCCAAGGGCGCGCTCCGCGAGGGGCGCGCCGGCCGAACCGCTAACCGGTTCGGAAGAGAAGGGCAGGCCAGCGGCCTCCGAAGGTGAAATGGCGCTATTTCGCCTGTTCAGCCTTCGCGCGGTAGTCTCGAGACCGGCGCGCGGGGCTTTCAGAGCAGGCCCGTCCCGGCGTGGTCGCGAAAAAGTTCGGCGTCCCTGACATAGCCGCGCAAGGTATCAACGCTCCTATGTCGACTGACGTCCATCATTTTGAAGATGGAAGCGCCGCGGCGCGCTGCCGACGTGAGAAATCCCGACCGCAAGGAATGGCCGCTGAAATCCGCTGCGTTTAGCCCGACTAGGCGCGCATAGGCCTTCACAACACCAGCGACGGCTCGATCCGAAAGTCGACGGTCCGAGATGTGCCGCCGCCTCTGCTGACCGGCCGGAAGAGCGGCCCCGCTGCGATACGCGCGGCTTCAATCCAATTCCGTGTCGCTTCGACGGGGCAGGCGATCGAGCCTGAGACAATCGCTATAGTGGCGCCGAGTCCCTCCTGGTCGGTTTTGCTCTTGCGGATTCTCACCCGCAGTCCGCCATTGCAGAATTCGAGGTCGGTAAAGTCGAGGGCAACGAGCTCCGATCGTCGGAAGGCGCCTGCAAAACCAAGCAGGAGAATTGCGCGGTCGCGGAGGCCCTTTGGGTCGTTACCCGCCATTGTGACCATCGCGACAATCTTGTCGGATGTCGCGGGTCATGGTGCTGAAAGATCAGCAGTAAAGGGGCGAGCACCCCGTAGCTGAACCGCGGCGCCAAAAAAAACTAACGAACCCACTATTCCGCTGATCTTTCAGCACCGTGCGCGTCGCGCCGAGCGTCAAGCGGTTGCGATCGGGCTGTTGGCCGAAGACCCGTAGCTCGCTGCGCTCGCCCGGCGCCGCTAACCGCCTTGCGGGCAGGGGCGCTGCCCGTCGTGCGCCGAATGCCTCGCAACGTTGCCTTGACCGCTTCTGAATTGGTCGGCGGCTCATGCCCGGCGAGCTTATGGGCGTAACGAATTGCCGCCAGCCTGCGTCCGATTGTCGATGGCTTCGCGCCGCGGTTTGCCTCGGCTGCGAGGAATGCAGCTACGGTCTCCGGTTGAGCAGGCAGGCTGGTTACCTGCTTCGCCCCGCGGCAGGCGTGGAACAGCTCAAAATCCGAGCGATATGCCCTCCGGGTAGCCGCTGACTTCTCGGCTCGAGCATAGCCTGCCGCCTGGTCCAGCTCGGGACCGAGCATCGCCGGGAGGTTGCCGGCATCTGCTATAACAAGGGCCCGAGAAGGGGAGTTATCGGAAGTCATTGTGTTCTGTTCACGGTGGTATAATAGCCATTGCCGGATGTTTTAGGTAATACCGAATTATAATGAAGTCAATAAAGGTAATACCAAAAACCAAACGGGCACGCGGACGTCCGGCGACCGGCCGCGACCCCGTTACTGCAATTAGGCTGCCAGATACGCTTCGTGAAGTCGTGGATAAGTGGGCCACTCGACAGGGGGTGACGCGCTCCGAGGCGATCCGGATTTTAATCGAACGGGGCCTGCAGAAATAGCGTGCTTCCGCCATGGCGTTTGGCGCGGCCGCCGACGTATATGTCTTAAGCAGAAGGTAGTTTGATCTGAACTTTACCAGGCAAGAGCGAGCGAGGCGAGTTCAATTGATCAGTGATACCGAACTGCGGCTGTCGTTTTGGAGAGATGGGCAGACGAAGGCTGAACGCCTTGCAGGTGCTGCATTGCGCCTGTCCGGTTATGAAGAAATCGATCCCCAAAGTCCATTGGGTGGGCCGGACGGGTCCAAAGATTTGTTATGCCGCAAAGGAGGCATGAGCTGGGTAGCTGCCGTGCATTTCCCGACCGGTCCCGTTAGCTTTAGCTCGACTAAGAAAAAATTTAAATCTGATCTCACGGGCGCTCCGCCCCGGCACAACGGATTCGTGTTCATAACAAACCAAACATTGTCGCCGGGGCAGCGAAAAATATTAAGTGATCTTGCGAGAGAGGCTAAAAAGGAGCCAGATATAATCCATTTGCAACAGCTACAGAATCTTCTCGATTCGCCATCTGGGTATGGTGCCCGAATTCAGTATCTTAGTATTCCTATGTCCATTGAGGAGCAATTATCGTGGGCCGCAGAATCCGATACTCAGACCGCTAGAGCACTCACTGCAAATACCCGCGAGTTGCTCTCATTGAAAGCGTCAATTGAGCGGCTGAGCGCAGGGCAAATGCATATATTAAAGACTCTGGGCGAGACAGAACTAACCAATTTGCCAACTCCAGATTTGATCTCGGTTTCTTCCTTCACAAAGAACGACAATCTCGGTCCCGTATCCGCGAATTTAAGTCCCGAATTAATTTTGCTGTTTCATCGGCTGGCCTGTTTTGATTTGCCGACGCGTGCTGTTGGCAGGCTGCGTACCACGGATGTTTGGCTTGGCAATATGGAAGGAAAGCGTGCTTTGCACGTCCAGCCGCCACCGGCGCGAGACGTCCTGATGCTGCTGAATGATTTGTGCGCGGAGTGGCGGAAGGGATACCCGGGTTTGCGCACCGAGCAGCGCAAGCTTGAAGCGGTCGCAGCATTTCACGCCAGGTTTCTTCTGATCCATCCATTCCTGGATGGAAACGGCAGAGTGGCGCGTGCCATTCTGATGCAGCAATGTCTCGACCTTTTCGGACGCGCCGATATGACTTTGATGAACAAGGGTGCCGACTACTATGCGGCGCTAAAAGCAGCAGACTTTTTCGAGTACGGGACATTAGTAGAACTGATAACGCCGATAATTCGAAAATAGTCGAGGCTTATCTCTGAACGTCCCTTGGGGAGCACTCCCTGCACGCTTGGCGGCTTTTCTTCACACAGGGCCAAGCCGTTCGAAAGAGGCGAAACAATTTGACCTCCGAGAACGGCATTTATCGGAGGCAACCCTCCTTCGCGCGCAGATGAAGAAGTGCGCCGCTCCTCCTACGCCAGCCGACGATTTTTCCCACCCGATTTCCCACCGAACTCTTCACTACAGGGTGGGAAATAGCGGAATTGGATCGTTGGTGACTTGTCAAAAATGCCTGAATTGATCGTCGAACGAAAACCGAACATCGTGCTACCATTGTGCTACTCAACTGGGTAGCACAGCACGACAGCGAACGAAACGTGATGGACGGCCCAGCCCAAAAATTCAAAGAAAACAATACCGACCAGAACGGGCCATCACCGGCTGGAACGGCCGCAAACGCATTAGGAATGCGTCGCTATAACCCTTTCCGCTGGACACCGCCATGAAGCTCCGGCTCGAGGCCCGCGTCAGCTCCGATTCGCCGGACGCCGTTCGTCGCTTCCTTGTCGCAACGTTTGGCACCACGTCGGTCACGCGCGATGGTACCGACTGGGTCGTACGCGCAGAGGTCGACGGCGCGAGCGCTCGCGACGCGAACCGCGAACTGCTCAGCGAGCTTCGGCGGGTCGAGCGGAAGACCAGACTGCGCGCCGAATGGACGGCGGGCGGCGTGGTTGAGCGATTTTTCGACTACGTTCCTAAGGGCCCGCGACTTGCCGGTCGGTAACATGCGACGGCAACCCAATCTCCGGAGCCACCCATAATTCCGGGTTATGTGCAGTAAGTGCAATCTCCCCTTGCGGGAGATTAGCCTCTACTAATATCTTGTTTTTCATGCAGAAAATCAGATAGAATTGTCTGTATAGCATTCGTGTAGGCGATTTCGTGGTTTTTGCTGCATTTCCGCGTTTTTCAGACTGGGAAGCCTTCGCCACATCCTCGATCCACCCGGCATCGGCAAGCGAGCCCTGCTGTTTATACAGCCGTACTCTCTTGCATTCTTGCATTGCCGGTCGCCTCGCTTATGGAGGCATGCTAAGCAAATACAGCATTGATCTCCAGATTCCAGTTAGGCCTGATTCTAAAGGGTTCGTTGACCCGATCAGCAAAAAGAGAGGGCCGCGCGGGCGGCCCTCTCTTGAGTGGTGGCGCTTAGACCGCAGCCCGATTCAGCCCTCCGCGCGCAGTACAGCCGGAAACCAGTTCTTGCTGGCGAGCGCCTGCCGCCACGCCGAGGCTGACCTCCCGCGGGTGACCGGCACGAGCTTTCCAGCTTCTTGAACCCATACAGGGAAAGACAAGAAACCAGAGCGGTGCGCATGACATTGCGCGGCCACATTGAATTTGATACGATTAAAACCTTATGGCTCGCAAAGTATTTTATAGCTTTCACTACAAGCCCGACAACTGGCGCGCGTCCCAGGTTCGCCAGATGGGTGTCATTGAGGGCGACGCTCCTGTTTCAGACAACGACTGGGAGAAAGTTACGAAAGGCGGCGACGCTGCCATCGAAAAATGGATAGACGGACAAATGTCCGGGAAGAGTTGTGCGGTTGTCCTGATAGGTGCTGAAACCGCCGGCCGCAAATGGATCGAACAAGAAATTTGCAAAGCCTGGAATGACAAAAAGGGCGTGCTCGGAATTTACGTCCACAAACTCAGAAATAGCGACCAGAAACAGTCAGCGAAAGGGGCTAATCCTTTCGATCCAATAAGCTTTGGTGCGAACAAGGCAAAACTATCTACAGTCGTCAAGGCTTATGATCCTCCGTCTTCAGACAGCACCGAAGTTTACGCTTACATAAAAGAACATTTAAGCGACTGGGTTGAAGTGGCAATAAAGATAAGAGATGCCAACTGATGCTCGACGGCACTACTCACATCAAGAGCATTGTGAGAGTGCAAGTTGGTGATGCCGTCCCAATTACAGGTTTCAAATGACTTGCGTTTGGCACAATCGAAGCAGCAGATCGCCCTGAACGTACAGCAGTCCCTCGCCAAAAATGCTCATAATCCTTTATCAACGCGGTTGCCAGGCAGTTGCAAAGAGAGCCGCGTCAGACCTTACTAAAGCCTTCACCAAACATATTAAGGTTCGGCTTATCGCTGCGAGTTCATCTGCGTCGTGGCCGGCTGAGGCTTCTTGGGATGATCTTTTGATTGTTATGTACAATGGCAAGGAATTTCCCGCCACGGGGAACTCTTTTATCGCTCAATATCTCAAGGAAAGAACCCCGTCCGCAAGTCTTCTGCCCGTGGCTATTGATCTGACCGCCAAAAAGCCCCCGAAGGCGGCAGCGGCGATTAAGGCGCTTGAATACGATCGCGCTGCTGTCGGTCCAAAGGGCAAATTAGTGAACCGGGTTGGAGGAATGCTCGGTCTCCGCGTGCAAGGTCGCGATAGCAAGATATTCATTTCATATCGAGCGAGTGATGGGAAAAAGATAGCCATGCAACTTCATGATCATTTGGTTAGCTTAGGCCATAATGTATTCCTTGATGAAGCCAAAGAGATTGACGGAGACACAAAAATCCTCCCGGGCAGTCCCGTTCAACAGCAGATCGATGAGACATTAGAAAAATCCAATTTTGTTTTGCTGATCGATACGCCTTCCGCGCCAGATTCAAAGTGGATCATGCACGAGGTGGAAACGGCAGATTCCTTGCTACTGCCAATTCTCCCCGTTTGTTTTCGCGAAAACGGCGATTCGAAACAAGGGCCGAGGTTCAGGTCACTTCTCGCCTTGCAGCGCTGGGTTTTATTGCGGATACCCAACGCGACCGACGATCCACCACTCAGTGCCAGCCAAATAGACAAGATCGTGAGCGAGGCGGAGCGGTACCTCTGCCAGATTTTCCAAAGAAAATGCCGCGTTCCGTTCATCGTAAGAAGGGAATTTATGTCTCGCGGTTTTGCTTGGAGCGTGCTCGACCAGCGGTTGCTCATGTTCACGGCTTCAAAAGGTCAGAGCTGGCGCATGCGCACCAAGGTGCTCAGCCACTGTTCTATTTTTGACCCGAATTACAGCCCGGCAATAAGACGATTTGGCGAGTTCCTAAGGGGCACGGCGCGTTGCAATTACTCTCTATTTTTATATGACGGCGAGCTGCTTCCGGAGCCGCAACTGCGAGCGATCGTTGAAGAACACAAGGACGAGCCCGTGATTATATTGCATCATCAAGAGCTCGCGGCGCTCATTGATTCCAATTTCACAAACCTAGCAGCAGCGGCATGAGTGTCACAAAGCTCGACATATCGTTGGAGCAATACGAAATCGGACTGTCCGGGGCAGTGCCCGATCGCGGTGACTGGTCGGAGCCCGCAATGGATCGCGGAATACTGGAGTTTGTCGCCCTTTTTAGCGGCATCGTTTTTAAATATGGGGGCCGAATCGTCCACGGGTCTCATCCTACCTTTACTCCCATAATTCTTCGCCAGGCTCGTTTACAGGCGCCTAATCGTCCTCGAAAGCCAATAACTCTCGTGATGTCCGATCTTTGGGCAGCGGACCTGAAGCCAGAGGATATTGAATCGCTGACTGACGTTTCGGAGCTGGTGATCACCAAGAAGATTGGCAGTGGCAGTGTGGCAGACGCAAACACACGAAACCGAAGTTTGAGAGCGATGCGGCGAGTCTTAGTAGACGCTCAGAACGTAATGGTCGCGGTAGGCGGAAAGATGCACAGTGGAGACGGAATTGTCCCTGGGGTTGGCGAGGAAATGCAGTTAGCTAAGCGAAAAGGCATCCCGCAGTTTTTAATTGCGGGATTAGGCGGATTTGCTCGCAAGCTTGCAAACGAGCTGACGCCCTCCTCGCTCAATAATTCACTATCTCATAGGGCGAACGTGACTCTGTTTAGCACCAACGACGTCTCCTCGTCCGTAAATCTACTCTTCGAGCACATGGCTAATTCCAAGACGCTTGCTGAGTCTGCGCTTCAACCAGTGAAATGGAATCCTGGGCTAAAAATGATCGTTGATCATCGCGATGGGACAGTCCGAAAGAGAGTCTCGGAGTACATTGAACGAGCAATCGCGGTTTGACCTTGAAGACCACATAATTCGATATTAGGCTTTTCGCATGGCTTACAAAGTATTTTTTAGCTTTCACTATCAGCGTGATCTCTGGCGCATCAACATTGTCCGCAACATCGGCGCGATCGAGGGCGTTGCGGCGGCTGGATTTCACGATGAGTCCCTTTGGGAAGAGGCAAGGAAAAGAGGTGATGACGCCGTCAAGAGGCTCATCAACGATGGCTTGAAGGGCACAAGCGTAACTGCTGTGTTGATTGGAGCCGAAACTGCTAGCCGCAGGTATGTGTCATACGAGATTGAGAGAAGCGTCGCGCTCGGAAACGGGATACTGGGTATTCGGATCAACAATATAAAAGACAAAGACGGCCGCACAGACCGACCTGGATCGATTCCAGAAGGCCTCACAAAGACTGGTGCACCCGTCTATACCTACGAATATGGAAAGCTTGGTGAGTGGGTCGAGAAGGCCTACAAAAAGGCGAACCCAGGCTCCTAATATAGCCGCTCGATACGGGTAAATAAGACACATGGCTCGCAACTGTTTCTATAGTTTTCATTTCAAACCGGACAATGCTCGAGCTAGCCAAGTGCGAAACATTGGCGTCATTGAGGGAAACCAACCGGTATCAGATAATGATTGGGAAGCCGTCACAAAAGGTGGCGATGACGTGATTAAGAAATGGATCGCATCCCAGATGAAAGGGAAAACATGCGCCGTCGTGCTTGTAGGATCAGCAACAGCTAATCGGAAGTGGATTAATCACGAGATCGTCAAGGCATGGGATGACGGACTTGGTGTTGTCGGCATCTACATCAACGGCTTGAAGAATCTCGACGGTGAAACTTCAGCCCAAGGCAATAACCCATTTGATTATATTACCCACGGCGTCACAGGAAAGAAGCTATCGGCCATTGTGAAATGCTATAACCCGGCCGGAACGACAAGCAAAGAGAAGTATGATTGGATTTCTACTTACCTGTCAGACGCCGTCGAAGAGGCAATCACAATTCGGAATGATAACTAGGAGCCCATACGCTCGCCGTGAAAGCTCATCCAGCCTTGTCCAGAACTTCGCCGAACGTTTTCAACACGACGGCGTCGCTGAAACTTCGCATTAGCGGCCAGAGCGTGACTGAGCGAAGCGAGTGGCCGCCCGAACAGAGCATAGTGGTCTTATCAAGCATACTCTCAGAGTGCCGAAAGCGCTTGTGCTGCCCTTTCCGCACGCTCGGCAAGATGTGCGCGATGCTCCTCAAGGAAAATGAGCTGCGCAGGATCGGCATTCTCGATCAGCTCATCAAGTTGTGCAGCGGCTAGAGGCAGGGTGAGCCACAGGTTTTCCGGGTCGTCGCTCACGATGCGACCGGCAATGGCGTTCACGTACCGGTCCCGCTCAGTGGCGGTGAGAAGATCCGGCCGTTCGAAATAAATCAAGCGTTGCCCCACTTTTCGCAGACGTTGGTCTTTGAACATCCGGACGATGGCCGGTCGATCCTCCCACGGCGCGAGATGAAACTGTTCCATAAGAACCTCGTCTTCCGTGGGGAAAAAGCCATCGTACAGCTGTTGTTCAAGGTGAGGCGACGGCGGCAGTTCCACACGTGTGGTTTCATAGGCATCGATTAGCCGAGCGCAGAGCGTTTCATCGGCCCGCAAGGAATCAGTACGACGCGTCAACTCGTCGATCCCGAGCTGCGCCGCGTTCGCGATGGCCGGCGCGTTCTCGACGGGCATGATGATAGGGCAGCCGTTCGATTTCAGCCGCCGGACGGGCTTTGGCGAAATGGCGACCCTGTCGGCAAGCTCATCGTCGGTGAGCGCGGCCAAGCCCCGGGGGTCGATCGCCAAGTTGTACACGTAAAATTCGGAGATGTTTTCGGCGTTGCACCCGATAACTGTGACCACCCAGGAATAAGGGCTGCCGAAATAAAAGTCCGAGAGGCAGAATACCGGCTCCGCGAGGACGTGATCGGCAACCGATGCCTTTTGGCTAAAGCGCATAAATGCGGACCAAAGCTCCGGCGCTTTGTCCATGAGAATACGGCACAGGAATATCGTCGCCTCGGCGTCGGCGATGGCGTCATGTGCGCGGGTGTGCGCAAATCCATTGAGCGGCGCGACCTGGTCGAGCTTAAAAACCGGCTGCTCGTCTGCTCCCGCCGGGAACTTCAAAGCATGAGGCGCGAATAGCGATGCCGCCTGCACGATGCGCATGGCATCGCAGCGCGAGTTTCCTCCGGTATTGGTCAGATACGGCGGATGAAGGCTTTTGTAGAAGGCCTGCCGCAAAAGATGCTCGTCGAAATGCAGCGAATTGTAGCCGATAAAAAGCGCCGGCGACCACGCGATGAGCTTGGCGCGGATGCGGCACATCATGTCGTAGTGCGAGCAAAGAGACGGGTCGAACAGTTGCGCTGCGCCCACCTTTGTCACAAGCATAGCCGCCGGCGCCGGGACGATATGGAGCATCAGACGGCACCGGATTTCGAAACGGTCAAGCTCGTTAAGGTGGGCGTCGGTCTGGATCGCGGCGAACTGCAGAATCTGGTCAAAGGCCGCGTCGGTGCCGGTCGTCTCTGTATCGTAGAACACAAACGCCATGACGCGCCCCGACGCGGCCTATTTCTGCAAGGTTAAATTCCTAATGCGATATTCGAGGGCTTGCCGGCTGACGCGAAATTTCTTCGCAAGCTCGTCGAGCGGACTCTCATTATCGATGTCGAAGCTCTTGCTGGCGAGTGCCGCCTCGAACCACGCCCTCGGCATCAGTAATTCGGCGGCGAACTGATTCGCCTGAATTTCGATTGCGTCAGTGCCGAGGGCGGATATTTCATCCCGGTTCAGCCGCACCAGAGGAACCTGAAATTCCTTATCGACGTGGACCTTTCCGGAAATCAGGTGACGATGCAAAGCCAGGTGAGCCGTCTCGTGCGCGATCGAGAATCTCTGGCGGTTCGGAGAATGGAGCGAATTCACGCCGATGATAGGCGTGTCGCCGCTAATGTAAATCATTCCCGACAGCTCTTCGTCGAGTGGAGAATAGCGAAGCTGGGCGCCCAAACCCTTGGCGATTTTGTCAACGGGAACAGGCAGCGCCCGAACGGCGAACTGTTTCAGGAGCCCTTCGACGCGCGCCGTATAATCATCGTTTTGTCTGCTTGCCACGGTTTCCCCCTTCGTCGCCATGGATTTCAATTCGCGCGTTGCCGAGCAGCCGCGCAATTTGCTCCTTTTGCTGCGGTTTTAGATCGTCCGGCATCTTGTTGCCCCAATCCTCGCGCGCGCCAGCGTCGTTGGCCGGCAGCAGGAAATCGGCCGGCGACAGTTTCAGTGCTTCGGCGAACGCGTAAAGCTGGTGCACCGGGATGGTCTGGCGGCCGATTTCGATATTCGCCAGCGAGGCGCGCGAGATTCCCAGGCGGCTGGCGAGTTTTTCCTGAGTCCAGCGCGGCTTGAATTTCTTTCGGTGGCTCCGAATGAGACCGCCGATATGACGATAAAGCGATTCGGGATTCATCGGTCTGTTAAAGGACTCGCGCAGAAAAATGTCAACCAACGTCACATTGTGTAGTTAAAGCACATTTTATTGTGCTGCATATTTGCTAATTGGCCTCCGCCGTGCTAGCATTTTCGTGATGTCGGAATCGACCGACGAAAGCATGGAGGCGCCGATGGCGCGAAAGACCTTCTTCAGCTTCCATTACGAGCGCGACGCTTGGCGGGCGGCGAACGTCCGCAACAGCGGCGTTCTCTCCACAGACGATGAGTACGGGATTATCGACGCGGCGGCCTGGGAAAAGATCGAGCGCGAGGGCCCAGGAGCGATCAAGCGGTGGATTCAGGACCAGCTCAAGAACACCACCGTTACGGTGGTCTTGATCGGCACCGAGACGGCCGGCCGCGAATGGGTCCGTTACGAGATTCTTGAGAGCTGGAAACGAGGCAACGCCGTCGTCGGCGTTCGCATTCACGGCATCAAGGACCAGGACAGCAAGACGGACAGCTATGGCGCCAACCCGCTGGACGCCGTCCGGTTCGAGGACGGCACGGCGCTTTCGGCGACGTGCGGGACGTATGACTGGGTTGCCGACAACGGACGTGAGAATCTCGGCAAATGGCTGGAAGAAGCTGTCGAGGCCCGCGAGGACATGGATGACGACAAGGTCATCGCCGAAGACGCGGTAAAGTCCGCCGCGCGCGCCGCGGCCGTCGTCGGGTCCTCAGTGATCCACAATCCGCCCAAGCCCTGGGCGCGCTAAGACACGGGGGTGGTGATCTTCACGACTGAAGAGATGTCCGCGGTAAAGGCCCGCTATCCGCGGCTTCGAATCGAGGAAAGCGGAGTAGTGGAAGGGGCTTTCGATCTTCACGCCATTTACGGCGGCGAAGAAAGGCGGGACGAATTTCAGGTGCGCGTGGACGCGCCGCCGGACTACCCGAACTCGATGCCTTCGCTGCGCGAAACCGGCGGACGGACGGAAGCTATCGCCAGAAAACACGGCATCGAGGATCTTCGCGATCTGCATCGCAATCCAGACGGCAGGGCCTGCGTCTGCGTCAAGCAGGAGGAGCGCCGCCGGTTTCCGAGGGGGGCCGACCTGCCCCACTTCATCGAGGAGCTCGTCGTCCCCTACCTGTTCGGACTAAGCCATTTTGACGAGCACGGCAAATGGCCGTGGCCGGACTATAGCCACGGCGCTCTCGGAATTCTCGAATATTACGCTGAGGCGTTCGACGATGCTTCCAGGGAATCGATCGACACAACGCTTGCTCTTCTCAAGCAGGATACCGGCTGGCGGAAATTAAGAAGGCAGATACGCAAGCCAAGCGCGATGCGAGTGTGTCACTGCGGCTCGCACAAGCCCATTTCGCGATGCCACAGGGGCGTATGGAACGGGATCGTCAGGTTGAACGGCGACATGCAAAAGCTCGGCCTCAATGTGGGGCGGACGCTGAAGTTGTAGAAGCAGGGTGCTAAAGGAATATCGGCCGTAGGTAGCGTGAACGGATAGGACTTGGAGACTTCGCCGCATAGCACGGGCCCGCTGCACGGGGTTCGCATCTGGCTCGCGGGAGCGGTGCCTTCTGACGCGACGGAAGCGCAGAAAGCGTCGGTGGAGGCGTTCGTTCGCGGTTTCGCGACCGCGGTTTTCAGAAGCGGCGGGCATATCCTCCATGGTAGCCACCCGAGCCTGGTCGGCCCGCTGATCGAAGAAGCAAAAGAACACGTAGCCAGAGGCGGGCGCAAAGACTGCCTGACGTTGGCGGTGTCGAAATACTGGTCCAAGGACCAAGCGAAGGTGCCGATACAGCAATGGCGCCAAACCTGCACGGTCTATGAGATGGCGGAGGCCGCAGGAAACGATTCCCCGCGAGACCAAAGCCTTAGGGTCTTGCGCCAATGGATGGCGGAACGCTGCGACGCCTTCGTCGCCGTCGGCGGCCAGTGGTGGCGAGAGATCGCCGGAAAGGCCGGCGTCCCGATCGAAGCAGGGCTTGCGATGCAGCGCGGGCTCCCCTGCTTTCTGCTCGGCGGCCTCGGCGGCGCGGCCGGCGATTATGTGCGGGACCACCCGGAGGTGATGAAGTCCCTAAAAAACGGCTTGAGCGACGAAACCAACCGCCGGCTGGCGCTTGAGGAGAATGTCGGCAACCTTGTCGGCGCTGTTTCCGATCAGCTTGTGCATCTTCCGCTCGTGCGGGGGCGGGTGTCTGACGGAATTTCTTTCCGGATTCTCGCTCTCGACGGGGGCGGCATCAGAGGGGCCTTCACGGCGTCGGTTCTGACGACACTGGAACGCGCGTTAGGCATCCCGGCCGCCAGTCAATTTGATCTTGTCGCCGGCACGTCGACCGGCGGCATCCTCGCCATCGGGCTGGGCTTAGGGATGCAATCCGAAGACATGCTCCGCTTCTACCGCGATCGGGGGCCGGTCGTATTTCCGGCGATGCGGCTTCATCGCAAATGGAACCAGCGGCTGCGTTCCATGCTGAGTCCCAAATATTCCCAGCACGTGTTAGCTCGCGAACTGGAGGAGGCTTATTATCGAGACGGCAAGCGCAAGGTACTGGGCGATTCCGCCTGTCGGCTAGTCGTCCCAGCCTACGATGCCGTGAGTGGCGTCTGCCATGTATTCCGGACGCCCCACCACGCGCTTCTCACGGCGGATAAAAATACGGATGCGGTCGAAGTGGCGCTCGCGACGGCAGCGGCGCCGACATATTTCCCCTCGGCCGTGGTCAAGAACCTAGTTTCAAACGCTTCGTTCTTTGACGGGGGCGTCTGGGCAAACTGCCCGGCCATGGCCGCCATCGTGGAAGCCGTGTGCTATCTAGGCGTGCCGCTGGACCGCATCGATGTCTTGAGCATCGGAACAACGGAAGAGCCCTTCACCGTCAAAAGCATGGCGCAGGCCGGCTGGGCTCGATGGGGAAAAACTCTCATTGATTTGTTGATGAACGCGCAAGTTGACTCCTCGGTCAAGCACGCACAACTTCTTGTCGGGGAACCAAGGTTCCTGCGCGTAAACGCCATGACAACGCCAGGCATGTACGCGCTGGATGGAAGCAAGGAGATTGAGGATTTAATTGCGCTCGGCAACCGGAAGGCATCCGATCCGGAAATTCTTAATCAGGTAAAGTCTCGCTTTCTGAACGGCATCGGCACCATGGATTGGAAATCGAGCGACTAGGCCTTCGGCACCCGCAAGCCTATGATCTGAAAGGCCGTTTCGTTCGTCATTTATAACGTATATTATTATATACATTAATAGCCATAACGTCTATAATAATAGACGAAAGGATTTTGGTCGTGGTTGCCACTCACCCCCTGCCGCTACCGGTCAAACGGGCGCTTGCCAAGCTCGGCGACGACATCCGCAGCGCGCGCCTGCGCCGGCGGATTTCGACGCAGATGCTGGCCGACCGCGCCTTCATCACCCGCGCGACGCTCTACAAAGTCGAGCGCGGCGATCCGGGCGTCGCACTTGGCACCTACGCGACCGTACTCTTTATCCTTGGGCTCGTCACGCGCGTCGAGAAGCTCGCGGACGTCACGTCGGACGAAGTCGGGCTTCAGCTCGAAGAAGAACATCTGCCCAAGCGCATCCGGCAATCCGGCAAATCGCGGAGCCGGAAATGACCGACCGCCAACTTCTCGTCCATGTCGATCCGAACGGAGCGCCCGTTTTCGTCGGGCGACTCTGGGCCCGGCAGCGCAAGGGCCGCGAGAGCGCGAGCTTCGAATACGACGCCTCGTGGCTGCAACATCCGCAACGTTTCGCGCTCGAACCGGCGCTGGTGCTCAGTCACGGCCAGCATCACACCGCCGCGAACCGCCGCATCTTCGGCGCGATCGGCGATTCCACGCCTGACCGTTGGGGCCGGGTGTTGATCCAACGCGACGAGCGGCGAAAGGCCCGCGCCGAACATCGCGAGCCGCGGACGTTGAACGAAGTCGATTATCTCATCGCGGTCGGCGATATCGCACGGCAAGGCGCCCTCCGCTTTTCCGATAACGAGGAAGGGCCGTTTCTTGCCGCCGGCGTGCAAATTCCGCCCCTGATCCGCTTGTCCGCGCTTTTGAATGCGTCGCTGCGCCTCGCCGCCGACGGCGGGACCGACGAAGACCTGAAGCTTCTTCTCGCGCCCGGTTCGTCCCTCGGCGGCGCGCGGCCCAAGGCGTCCGTGCTCGACAACGATGGCCTGCTGTCGGTCGCCAAGTTCCCGCACCCTGCCGACGTTTTTCCGGTCATACCATGGGAAGCGGTCGCACTCACACTGGCGGCCAAGAGTGGAATCCCGGTGCCAGTCTGGCGCATGGACAAAGTCGCCGGCCGCAACGTGCTTCTACTGCGCCGCTTCGACCGCGAAGACGGACGCCGCGTCCCGTTTCTGTCGGCGATGAGCATGCTCGATGCGAACGACAACGAAACGCATAGCTACATGGAAATCGCCGACGCCATCCGCCTCTACGGCGCGAGCCCGGCCGAAGATTGCGCGCAGCTGTGGCGGCGCGTGGTGTTCAACATCCTCATTTCCAACTCCGATGACCATCTGCGAAACCACGGCTTTCTGTATCACCCGGCCGGCGGCTGGCGGCTGTCGCCCGCCTACGACTTGAATCCCGTCCCGGTCGACATCAAGCCGCGCGTTCTCACGACCGCCATCGACGAGGCTGACGGCACGGCCTCGCTTGATCTCGCTTTTCAAGTCGCCGGTCATTTCGGGCTAAAAGCGGACGAGGCAAAGAAAATCGTGCGGGAAGTCGGCAAGGCCGTAAGCGGGTGGCGTGCGATCTCAAAAACCCTGGGATTATTGGCCCAAGATATCGATCGCATGGAATCAGCGTTCGAGCACGCAGAATTGAAAAAGGTGGCCTCGTAGGCGCTAGTCTAGAAAGCGCGTGTTCCGTCTCGCTCATTGGCGGCGATGCAGGTCGGATTCGCGCATGACGCGGCCGGGAACGGCGCGCCGTCTTCATAGTATCGCGCAAAATCGATGTGGTTGCGCAGCGTTTCGGGTCGATATGGCCCCATGCGGTCGTAGAGCAGGACCTCGGGCAGGTCGAAGCGCTCGTACACCGAGCGGTGCATGACCGCCTCGGGTCCCGGCAATTCCCGAAGCTGTTTCACCCAGCTGCGGCCGAAGAGACGCGTCGCCAACCCGAAGCCCGCCTTGACCTCGTCGTGCTGCATGCCGTTAGAACGCGGAAAGGGCATCAAAACGCTCGCGTCGTACGCGATGCCATCGGGGATCGCCGTCGCGCGGTCGAGCATCCAGCGCAGCGCCCCGTCCGACAGGCGCGACTCGTTCTCGGGATAACCGCCACCGAGATCGGCGTGCACGCCGGGAAACCACACCTGCTCGAACCACAGGTTGCCGCGCGCGTCGCGCGACTTGAGCTTCTCGTCCTTGCGCCCCCAGGGCACGCGCGCGAAGTCTTTGCGGTCCTCGTCAATCGAGATCGCGTGCTTGGCGTAGCCGACATTTTCGTTGAGATTGTAGTCGTAGAAGCTCTGCCAGATTTCGGTGACGTGAAAAGTCCGAAGGCTTTGCCCCCGCGTATAGCTGGGAATGCGAAAGTCGAATTTGACATGCGTGTAGACAAACACGCAGAAGGCGGCCAGCGTGGCGGCGCCGACGATTTCGAAGAATACGTGCTTGAACGAAAGCAGCGCGAGAAGCGGGCCGATCAAGGGCGCGCCGCTAAAATTCGCGAGGTAGGACCAGACCAGGCCCACGGCCGCGGCGGCGAGAAGAAATACGAACGTGAACAGAAGAAACGTGCGCCAACTCCCGAGCGCCGCGACCGTGTCGAACACGCCGATGAAATAAGGATAGACATTCGCCTTGTCGCCATCGGCCGAAGCGCATTGCTCGCGAAACCGCTCTCCGAGCAAGGCGCGCGTATCCATCAGGAATTTCTGGCGCCCTGTCGCGGTTTCGTAGGGGCGGGACGTAGCGAATTGATAAACATGCTTGACGGCGCAAGCGGCCAGTTGGAGCGCCGAAGCCGCGTCGAGCTTCAGCGGCGCCCCGTTCATTTCGCGCGTCGGTATTCCGCAGAGCGCGATCACGCCGGCGAGGCATCGCACGGTATAGGCGCCGCGGCTGAAGCCGAACAGGAAGATGCGGTCGCCGGGCCGCCATAGCCGGATCAGCGCGGCGTAGCAGTCGATCACGTTGGCTGTGATGCCGAGCCCAGTCGCCTGGCTGATGACGTTGTAAATGCGACGCGGAATATTGCCGAACAGTTGCCCTCCGTCCGCCGGCGAGCCGAGCCCAGGATCGTAAAAGGCGACTTGAGCGCTGGGATCGACCGACGAATCCGGGCCGCAGCGGGTCGCGCGGTAGAGTTTGTAAATGTTGGTTCGGTCTTCGTCGAAGCGCAGGCCACCCGACTGGCCGGTGCCGTCCGAAAAGATGATGACGTTTTTAGACATCGATACCGGCTCCAAGCCCGCGCGATCGGGGCGGATTAGCATATTTTAGCCAGCGGCGGCTGCCGGAGGCGTGGGCCGGCATCCGGGACTAAGCGGCAGCGCCGGATCGATCAGATGCAAATAAGACACCAGGGCGTGGTAACAGCCGACGGACTGCTGCACCTTGCCCCGCGAATTGAGCGGCACTTCGGTATCGACGTGCCGGTACATAGGTCCCGGCGGCAAAATCCCGACGATGTCTTGCTCGTTGAGGATGCGCCAGGAGTTGAGCTTCAACCCATTAAAGACGCCGACAAACGTCGGATCGCCGATCATGGGCGAGGCGAATGTGTAAAGAGCCTGTATGACCGGAATCTTGTGTGTTAGCGAATTATAGGCGGCGTAGAGCGTCGCGAGCGCGGCGCCGAGGCTGTGGCCGGTGACTTCGATCGAACCGGCCGACTCGACTGAAACAGAATGGCCGATTCTGTTTCAGCGGAGGAGGTATTCCCAAATTACAGCGAACCTGCACACAGCCATGCAGATGCCGTGCAGATTTTTCGGTTCTGCAGGGCAGATTTTGCGATACTAGGATTATGCTGTGATTTTCTGAACTTGTGGTGCGCCCGGAGAGATTCGAACTCTCGACCCCCAGATTCGTAGTTTGGTACACGCTGATCGCGAGAGAAGGCTCCTATGTCGCCTTGTTGTGCATCACGGACAACCGCGGCCCCGAACTGTTCTTGTATTGGTGCGGAGGTTAAAGACTCTGCCTAGCGCCAAGGCTCAACCGGATCCCCGACCGAATGCCGCGCGCCTCCTCCCCAGGCTGTTGCCAGTGAATCAACGAATGCAAGCTCCGGCGGAGCCGCACTGCTGTGGTGTCAGGCTGTACCATCAGGTTGTACCATCAAGCGAAATTCCAAAGAAAAAGTAGCTTACAAAACAATAAGTTGGCTAAATGGTGGGCGCTGTAGGGATTGAACCTACGACCTCTCCCGTGTGAAGGGAACGCTCTCCCGCTGAGCTAAGCGCCCGGCCCGATCGGGGCCGCGATATAAGAAGCGGCGCGACGCTAGTGTCAAGCGAGGCCCGCCGGCTCGGCGAGAAACCACTACAATTCGTCATGGCCGGGCTTGTCCCGGCCATCCACGACTTCGGCTTGTGTTGAGCTTCAAGACGTGGATGCCCGCGATAGGCGAGCGAAGCGATGCCGTTCTGCGAACGGCTATGCGCGGGCATGACGGCACACTCGCGATGATGTTCGCTCTTAATTCGACGCCACGCGCGAGGCGCCCGACTGCAAGGCGCGGATGCGGTCGGCGAGCGTGCCTTGGCCTTGCCGCGGGGAATCGATGGTGGCCGCGACCTTGTCGCGCGAGCCGTTGCCGCCGGCGGTGGCGCGGCCGCTGCCGCTGCCGCGGTCCAAGCCCGGCACCGCGGCGGCGAGCATCGACTCGATCGGCGAGCCGGGGCCTTCTAGTGCAGCGGTGAGCCGCGCCACTTCGGCGGCGACGTCGTTGATGCGCTCGCGCAACAGCGCGTTCTCGACCCGCTCGGCGGCCCAGCTGGTTTCCGCATCGCGCTTCATCGTGACGATCTCGCGCTGCAGCTTGGTGCGCTCCTCGAGCGCGGCGGCGAGCTGCGCTTCGAGCTGGCCGATGTCGGCGCGAAACCGCTCCACAGCGCTGCTGCTGCGGCCGGCGGCCTTGTTCAGCTCTTCGCTCAGGTCGGCGCGGATTTTGCTCGCGGTGTCGAGCTCGCTGCGCAGCTGGCCGATCTCGAATTCGCGCTCGGCCAGCAGGCGGCTCTGCTCACCGAGCCGCGTTTCCAGTTCCTGCACGCGGTGGCTCATTAGCTCCGCTTCGTTCGTTTGCGCCACGAGCTGCCGCTCGAGTTCTTCGGTGTGCGCGGCGAGCTCGCCGAGCTTGCTGCGGGCCTCGTTCAATTGGCCGGCTACCGCGTCGGCGTCGCCGCGCTCGCGCGTCAGGCGGTCTTCGGTCGTCCGCACGGCAAGCTCGTAATCGGCGACGCTGACCTTCATCGTTTCGATCTGGGTGCGCACTGAAGCGAGTTCGATGCGCTGGCTGTCGGCCAGGATCGAGCGCTCGCCAAGCTCGGCGACGAGTTTAGCCAGCTCGGCCTCCTTGTCAGCCAGCGCGCCCTCGGCTTCGCGCAGCGAGCTCGATTTCAGCGCGAACTCCTCCTCGATGGCGCGTAGCTGGTCGCGCAGGTTCCTTTCGCGGGTTTCCAGCGCCGTGATCGCGATCGTCTTTTCCGCCAGTTCCTTCTTGAGCTGATTGATGGCGTCGGTCTTCTTGCCAAGCTCGGCGAGCTGCGCCGTCGTCTTGGTCTTCATCTGCTCGACGCTCATTTCGAGCCGGCGCGTCGACATGGCGAACTCGGCGCGCAACTGATCCTTGTCGGCGCGGATTTCGGCGATCGAGACTGGCGTTGCCGCTTCCAGGCGCCGCATCGTCAGGCGCACCGCGCGGCTATGCACGAGCGGGACGAACAACAGCCCGAACAACGCCGCCGCCAGGAACCCGATCCCGAAATACATGATCGGCTCGATCATGACACCACTCTTTAAGCCGCACCGCCGTCCGCGCTCACCATGCCACGCGGCGGCGGGACTGCACCATGTTCACGAAGCGTTAACCTAAACCGATAGGGGTCGCCGCGCCAGAAACAAAGAACAGGGCCGCTGAGCGTCGCGCCGCGTAAAGGCTGGCGGCCGGCGATCAGAATGGATTCCAGGTGGGGCGGGGCGTGAATTTGACGTAGCCGACATTGGCCCCCAAGCGCAGCCCGACGCCGGTCCGGATCGGCACTACCACGATATCGTTGGCCGTGAGCGCCGTCATGCCGAAGCCGCCGACAAAATAGGCCGAGCCGTCGACGCCGCCGAACCGCTCGAAAATCGCTTCGGTTCGCGGCAGGTTATAGACCAGCATCATGGTGCGCGCGCCGTCGGCGCCGGCGTCGAAGCCGAGCGTCGGCCCTTGCCAGTACACCCGCATGTCGCCGGCATTTTTGGTGTAGAGCGTGCCGTCGCCATAGCGCAGGCCGCCGACAAAGGCGCCGCCCGCTTCCTCGCCGAGGATATAGCCGTTCGGCTGGCCCCATAGGCTCACCGCTTTCTCAACGACGGAGGCCAGCCCGCGCGAAACGCCGCCGAAGAAGTGATGGCCGGTTTCGATCAGTTCGCCCGGCGAGAATTGATTGGTCGCCGGCGGCTGCGCCGGCAGCGCGGACGATTGGCCGGCTGGCGGTGGCGGTGCCGTCTGCGCGTCCGCCGCGCCGGCGCCGAGGCCGGCAACAAGCAAGGCGATCGTGGCGCACCGCAAGGCAAGATCCATCGAGTGTCCCCCGAGTTAACCCCTCGCACGCGTCCAGGCAAATCGTGATTGCCTGCTGGCACAAGCCGATGCGAATCAATCGATCTTTCGCCAAAACTATGACCGCAGCACGGCAACAACGGAAGCGGTACCGCGCGGCGGCGTGGCGTATGTGCCGGATGCGCCGCGGCGCTCAGCCGCCGATCGGGAGCCCGGTGGCGGCCGGATCGGCCCAGGCGACAAACGCCGGAATTCGCAACGTCGGGCTCCCGTAGACGAGGGATGTGCCATCCGGTGCGACCACGCTGCCGCCCGCCGCCGCCAAGATCGCGTGACCCGCCGCCACGTCCCAGTCCCGGGTCGGTCCGAACCGCGGATAGAGGTCGGCGGCGCCTTCGGCCAGGCGGCAGAATTTTAGCGAGGAACCACAGGGAATACGCCGGGCGCGCGGTAAGCCCTCGAGATAGGCTTTGGTTCGTGCGTCCAGGTGCGAACGGCTGATCATGACGATGAGGTCGTCCTCGGGCCGAGGCCGCGTGTGGATCGCCTGCGGCAGTGAGGTTTTCCGCGAAGAAAATTCCAGCCGCTCGGCGCCGCGGCCGACGACACCGCGCCAGATCAGGCCAAGCGCCGGCGCCGTAATAACGCCGAGAACGGGCGCGCCATCGGAAACCACCGCAATATTTATCGTGTATTCATCGCGGCCGGCGATGTATTCCCGCGTGCCGTCGAGCGGATCGACGAGGATGAAGCTTGCGCTCGTGATGACCGGTTTCGCGCGCTCGGCTTGCTCCTCGGAGACGACCGGCAAAGCCGGAGCAAGATGCGCCAGGCCGTCGCAGATCACCGCCTCCGCGGCTTCGTCCGCCGCCGTCACGGGTGAGCCGTCGGGCTTGATGCGGACGCTGCCTTGCCCGTGCGAGCGCCGGATCGCATCCGCCGCGGTCAGGCTCATGACGGTCATCGCCTCGACAAGTTCGGCGCATGCGGCGGAGTCGAGTGTGGACACGGGCGCTCCTGGGGGTCCGATCGCGGGAGAACCGGGCATCCGCTGGGCAGAAAGGCATGCCGTTTAGCACAGGCCGGCGGAAACGGCACGATTGCCGAATCGGCCGGGCTGTGACACGGACGACACTCATCGCAATTGCGCGGAGCTTGTCATGTCCGCCCCCGTTTCCGGGCCGATTGCCATCGGTGCCCTCGACCTTGCCGCGTTATTGTGCTCCCGCGTTTGCCATGACCTAATCAGTCCGGTTGGCGCGATCGTCAACGGCATCGAAGTCATGGAGGAGGACAAGGACGAAGAAACCAAGACTTTTGCCCTCGATCTGATCAAGAAGAGCGCCTATCAGGCCTCGGCTAAACTGCAATTCTGCCGGCTGGCTTTCGGCGCGGCGGGATCGGCCGGCGCGCAGATCGATCTGGGCGATGCGGAGAAGGTGGCGCGCGGGATGCTTGAGGACAATAAGACCAAATTGGTCTGGAATCTGCCGCGCCAATTGTTGGCGAAGAACCGGGTGAAGCTGTTGTTGAACATGCTGATGATCGGCGCGGGGACCATTCCGCGCGGCGGCACGCTGACGGTCGATCCAGTCCCAGGGGCGCAAGAGGAGGCGGGGTTCCTGGTCACGGCTGCGGGCCTCAATGCCCGTTTGAGCCCGGCCACCAGCGAGCTCATTGCCGGCAGCCCGGCACAGGCCGTCGACGCTCACGGCATTCAACCCCTCTATACGGGCATCCTGGCTCGGGATTGCGGGCTTACCCTCTTGGCCGCCAGTGAGGGCGCGACGGTTGTGTTAACGGCTCGCTAACCGGCGGTCTGCGCGGACAATCGGCCTTCGGAGCGGGCATAGGGTATCGCCGCAACCGAAATTAAACCCTTAGGCAACACACTCAGGCGGTCGGTCAGCCTCCGGCGCCTGGCGACGAAAGCGCGCGTCTGCGTGCTGGCGGCGAAGGTGCGTCGAGTGCCTGCCGGCGAAAGCGCGTGTGCGCACGAGGCGCCTGGTATGGACGAGCTACTCCGCGAGTTCCTGACCGAGACCAATGAGAGTCTCGACCGGGTCGACGCCGAACTTGTGCGCTTCGAGCAGGAGCCGAACAACGGCAACATCCTCGGCAACATTTTTCGCCTCGTCCACACCGTCAAAGGCACCAGTGGTTTTCTCGGGCTTCCCCGACTCGGCGCGCTGGCGCATGCCGCCGAGACCTTGATCGGCAAATTCCGCGACGGAATGCCGGTCACCACCGAGAGCGTCACGCTCGTTCTCTCCACCATCGACCGTATCAAGACCATTCTGCAGGAGATCGAGACGCACCAGCACGAGCCGGTGGGCAACGATAACGATCTCATCGGACAGCTCAATCGCCTGGCGCATTTCGAGGACATGAGGCCACCACCGGCTCTGAGCGTGGAGCAGAGCGCAAGACCGCAACCGGCTGCCGGCGTGGCGAATGCGAAGCCGCCGACGCCCGCGTCCGACAAGCAACCGGTCGACAAGCCCTCGGCCGAGCGGTCCGACGAGGAACGCGCCGATAGGCTCGCCGGTCATTCGATCCGCGTCCATGTCGAGACGCTCGATCAGCTCATGACCACGGTTTCCGAGCTCGTTCTCACTCGCAACCAGCTCCTTGAGATCATCCGCCGCCACGAGGATTCCGACTTCAAAGTGCCGTTGCAGCGGCTCTCCAGCGTCACCGCCGAGCTGCAGGAAGGGGTGATGAAGACCCGCATGCAGCCGATCGGCAATGCGTGGCAAAAATTGCCGCGTATCGTGCGCGACCTTGCTGCCGAACTGGGCAAACAAATCGAGCTTGAGATGCGCGGCGGCGACACCGAGATCGACCGCCAGGTGCTCGAGCTGGTCAAAGATCCATTCACGCATTTGATCCGCAACTGTGCCGATCACGGCATCGAGAGCCCCGCCGAGCGGCAGGCCGCCGGCAAGGCGCCGAAGGGGACGATCCGGCTCGCCGCCTGTCACCAAGGCGGTCACGTCATCATCGAGATCGGCGATGACGGCCGCGGCCTCGACATGGCGCGCATCAAGGCCAGGGCCATCGAGCAGGGCTTAGCCAGCGAGGCCGAGATCGCAGCGAAATCCGAGGCGGAGATCTGCGACCTGATCTTTATGCCGGGCTTTACCACCGCCGCGCGCGTGACCAGCATTTCCGGCCGCGGCGTCGGCATGGACGTGGTGCGCGCCAACACGGAGCAGATCGGCGGCACGGTCGATCTAAAATCCGCTCCCGGCGTCGGGACTACTTTTACCATCAAGATTCCACTGACGTTGGCGATCGTCTCCGCCCTCATTGTCGAGGCGGCCGGCGAACGCTTCGCCATCCCGCAGCTTTCGGTGCTCGAGCTGGTGCGGGCCGGCAGCAGCGGCGAGCACCGAATCGAGCGGATCAAGGATGCGCCGGTGCTGCGTCTACGCGACAAGCTGTTGCCGCTGATCCAGCTCAAGGAAATCCTGCGTCTTGGCGCCAGCGAAGGCGACCACGGCTTCATCGTCGTCGCGCAGGTGGGCAGCCATGTCTTTGGCATCGTCGTCGACGGCGTCTTCCACACCGAAGAGATCGTGATCAAGCCGATGTCGTCGAAACTGCGTCACATCGCGGCGTTTTCCGGCACCACGATCCTCGGCGATGGCACGGTGGTCATGATCATCGACCCGAACGGAATCTCGCAGGCGCTCGGTCGCGCCGCGCCGCTGACGCCGGTCGACAATGCCAAAGTCGCGGACGCTGAGGAGACCGGCAACGGGGAGCTGACGCCGCTCTTGGTATTCCGCGCCGGTTCGCCGCAGCCGAAGGCCGTTCTGCTTTCGCTGGTCTCCCGGCTCGAGGAGATCGATTGCAGCCGTATCGAAAACTCCGACGGCTGCCATCTCGTGCAGTATCGCGAGCAGCTGATGCCGCTCTTGCGCATCAACGCGCAGACCGGCATCAAGCAAGATGGCGCTCAGCCGATCCTGGTGTTTTCCGATCAGGACCGCTCGATGGAACTCATCGTCGACGAGATCATCGACATCGTGGAGCAGCGGCTCGATATCGAGGTGGCCAGCGAACGTCCCGGCGTGCTCGGCTACGCCGTGGTCAAAGGCAGCGCCACCGAGATCGTCGACATCGGCCATTATCTGCCGCAGGCCTATGCGGACTGGTTGCTGCGGCGCGAAAAGCCGACGGCGCGGGTCGCGCGCAAGGTGCTGCTGGTCGACGATTCGGCATTTTTCCGCGACCTGCTCGCGCCGCTGATCAAGGCCGCGGGCTATCAGGTCATCGCCTTCGCATCGGCGGCGCAGGCGCTCGCGGCCATCAAGACCGGGACCCGGGCCGACATCGTCGTCACCGATGTCGAGATGCCGGGCATGGACGGTTTCGAACTCGCCAGGGCGTTGCGCGAAAATCCGGCCACTGCCGCCATTCCCATCATCGCGCTCTCGGCCATGGTCTCGGCCGAGACAATCGAACGCGGACGTGTCGTCGGCTTCCACGATTTTGTCGCCAAGTTCGATCGAACCGGCCTCATCGCGGCGATCAAGGAGCAAAGCGCCGATCTCCATCGGGCGGCGTGACAGCAGGCCATGCACGATAAGAGCGAGCTCACCGAATTCGTCACCTTCACGATCGCCGGTCAGCTGTTCGGGCTGCCGATCGCGCGGGTGCAAGACGTCTTCAAACCCTCGCGCCTTACCCGCGTGCCGTTGGCCGGAGCGGAGGTGGCGGGCGTGCTCAATCTGCGCGGCCGCATCGTGACGGTCGTGGATATGCGCCGGCGGCTCGACGTGCGCCACTGCCAGGAGGACGACGCGCCGATGGCGATCGGCATCGAAGCCAAGGGCGAGTCATTCGGGCTTTTGGTTGATGCGGCCGGCGAAGTGCTCAAGCTGCCGATAACTGACCGCGAGCCAAATCCGATCAACCTCGACCGCAACCTCGCCACGCTATCCGCCGGCGTCTACCGGCTCGATGGCGAGCTTCTTGTCGTGCTCGATGTCGACCGGGTGCTGGATCTGCGCGCCGAGGCGGCGGCGTGAGCCGGCGGGACCGGATGCTTGGCAAGAGACGTGACGCAGCAACAAAGCGGGCTTCGCCCGCGAAGCATGGAGCGAGAACATCATGAAGACGTGTTTGGTAGTCGACAACTCGAGCGTCATCCGCAAGGTGGCGCGGCGAATTCTCGAAGGACTGGAATTTCAGATCGCGGAAGCGGAGGACGGCGAACAAGCCATTGAGGCCTGCCGCCAGCAATTGCCGGACGCCATCCTGCTCGACTGGAACATGCCGAAAATGGACGGCTATGACTTCCTGCGGGTTTTGCGTCGTTTGCCCGGCGGCGACAAGCCGAAGGTGGTGTTCTGCACCACCGAAAACGATGTCGCTCATATCGCGCGGGCGCTGCACGCCGGGGCCAACGAATACATCATGAAACCGTTCGACCGGGAAATCGTCGAGGCCAAGTTCCAGGAAGTCGGACTGATCTGAGCACTGAACGCCGACCGCGTGTCGAGTTTAAGAATGTCCGCGTGCCAAAGTCGAGCGTCGAAAGTCCGCGTATCATGAGTATCGTTGGCGCCGCCGACGCAATCCCGTCGACCGTCCTCGACTGGCCCATCCAGGTGATGATCGTCGACGATGCGATCGTCGCGCGCCGTCTGTTGACGCGCTGGATCGATGCCGAACCGGATATGACGGTCACTGCCTGCTTGCGCACCGGACGCGAGGCGGTCGAACAAATCGAACAGAGCAATCCCGACGTCGTCGTGCTCGACGTCGACATGCCGGAGCTGGACGGCATTTCGGCGCTGCCGCTGTTGCTCAAGAAGAAGCCGAACCTCGTCGTTATCATGGCGTCCACGCTGACGCGCCGGAACGCCGAAATCAGCCTGCGGGCGCTGTCGCTCGGCGCCACCGATTACGTGCCGAAGCCGCAAGCCGCACCCGATGCCGAAATGTCGGCCGCGTTCCAGCGCGAACTGATCGAGAAAATCCGCAATCTCGGCCGCGATCGCCGCTCACTGAGCCGCCGATGGCGACCGCGTCCGGTTCTCGGCGACAAATTGCCGACGCCGCCGCAGCCGGCTCAGACCGCGGCCTTCACCCTGCGGCCGTTCGCTGCCGTCCAGCCGCGCGTGCTGCTGATCGGCTCCTCGACCGGCGGGCCGCAGGCGCTGACAACCTTGATCGGGCAAATCGGTACCGTCATCGAGCGCGCGCCGATCTTGATTACCCAGCACATGCCGCCGACTTTTACCACCGTCCTGGCCGAGCATCTGATGCGGGTGAGCGGCCAGCGCGTGCACGAAGCGGTGCACGGCGAAAAGGTTCTTGCCAACATCATCTACGTCGCGCCTGGCGGGCGCCATATGCGCGTCGTGCGCGGTCGCGACGGCCCTATGATCGCGCTCGGCGACGGCCCGCCGATCAACTTTTGCAAGCCGGCAGTGGATCCGTTGCTGTCCTCGGCGGCAGCGTTATGGGGCTCGGCCAGTCTCGCGCTTATTCTCACCGGCATGGGCTGCGACGGCACCCGCGGCGCTGCCGAGATCGCGGCGGCCGGCGGCAGCGTGATCGCTCAGGACGAAGCCACCAGCGTGGTGTGGGGCATGCCGCGGTCGGTGGCGCATGCCGGCTTGTGCTCGGCGGTGCTGCCGCTCGACCGGATCGCCGCCAAGGTCAATCGCCTGTTCTCCGGAGATCGCTCGTGACGCCGCTCGACTACGATTTCTTGCGCAAATGCCTCAAGGAGCGCTCGGGCCTCGTCCTCTCCGCCGATAAGCAGTACTTGGTCGAGAGCCGCCTCTTGCCGGTCGCCCGCAAGGCCGGCCTCAATAGCCTCGGCGGATTGGTGGCTGCGCTCAAACGCGGCAACGCCGAAGGCCTGATGACCACTGTCATCGAAGCCATGATGACCAACGAATCGTTCTTCTTTCGCGACAAGCTGCCGTTCGAGAACTTCCGTTCGACTGTGCTGCCGGCGCTCATCGCGGCGCGGCGAAGCTCGCGTACCATTCGCATTTGGTGCGCGGCCGCTTCGACCGGGCAGGAGCCTTACTCGCTGGCGATGTTGCTGAAAGAGATGCAACGCGACATCGCCGGCTGGCGCGTCGATATGATTGCGACCGACCTTTCCAACGAGGTGCTGGAGAGGGCACGGCAGGGGATCTACAGCCAGTTCGAAGTGCAGCGCGGGCTGCCGATCCAGATGTTGATCAAGTATTTCACCCAAATCGGCGACATGTGGCAGATCGCGCCCGACATTCGGTCCATGGTCAAATACCAGCAGCTCAATCTGCTCTCCGATTTCTCCCGTCTCGGCATGTTCGATCTGATCTTCTGCCGCAACGTGCTGATCTATTTCGACCAGGAGACGAAGATCCGCCTGCTCAACCGCCTCGCCCGCGCCGTCGCCGGCGATGGCTACCTCGTGCTCGGCGCAGCGGAGACCGTGGTCGGGCTGACCGACAGATTCAAGGTGATGACGGAGGCGCGCGGCCTCTATGCGCCTAGTCCGCGGGCATATAGCGCGTCGGCGGCTGAGAGGCCCGTACCGCGCTTGGTGGCGGTCAACGGCGCGGGGTGAGGGTATGATTTCCTCCGCCGTTGCGGCGGAGGATGGTGGAATACAAACAAAAACCCCGGCCGTTAGGCCGGGGGTTTTGCCTAGGGTCTGTACCCAGATAGCTTATTGAAAATCAAGGGCGAACGTGATTCACCGTGGTCGGAGGTGGATCATGCGATTTGATTTGAGCGATGACGAATGGGCTCTTCTGGAGCCGTTGATGCCGAAGAGTCGCAAGAGCGCGCGCGCCGATGATCGCAAGATCATGAACGCGATATTTTACGTGCTGCGCACCGGGATGCCCTGGCGCGATCTGCCGGAACGCTATGGGCCCTACACCACGGTCTATAATCGCTTCAACCGGTGGTCTCGACGCGGCATTTGGAAGCGGATTTTCGATACGCTGGCGGCGAAATCGCGCGACAGTCTGTATCTGATCGACTCCACGATTGTGAAAGCCCATCGTGCGGCCAGCGGCGCAAAAGGGGGGAGCAAAAGCAGGCGATCGGCATCAGCCGCGGCGGCCGCTCGACGAAAATCCACGCCATCGTCGACAGCAAAGGCCGCCCGCTGAACTTCACGGTAACGGGGGGCCAGGTCCATGACAGCCAAGTCGTTGGCGACGTGCTCGACACTCCCAGACCGCCACTGGCCGTTACTGCCGACAAGGACCTACGACAGCGAGAAAGTCCGTCAGCAGATTAAAGATGAAGGCGCCTTGCCGGTCATTCCCAGCCGCAGCACCGCCACCAAGAAAGCCTATTGTCCGAAGCGCTTTTACCGGCGGCGCCACAAGATCGAAAACTACTTCTGCCGCATCAAGGACTGGCGCCGTATCGCCACACGCTACGACAAGCTCGCCCGAAACTTCCTTGCCGCCGCAGCCCTCGTCGGTGCACTCTATTGGATCAAGTTGTGAGTCCAGACCCTAATGTCGCGGAGCGCGAAGCTTTAAGCGGAGATTTTTGTCTCGTCCTCGATCGGCTCGCGCAGCACGTAGCCGCGGCCCCACACCGTTTCGATGTAGTTCTTGCCGTTCGAGGCATTGGCGAGCTTTTTCCGCAGCTTGCAGATGAAGACGTCGATGATCTTCAGCTCCGGCTCGTCCATGCCGCCGTAGAGGTGGTTGAGGAACATTTCCTTGGTGAGCGTCGTGCCCTTGCGCAGCGAAAGCAGCTCGAGCATCTGATATTCCTTGCCGGTCAGATGCACGCGGGCGGCCGAGACCTCGACGGTCTTGGTATCGAGGTTGACGACAAGATCGCCGGTCTGAATGACCGATTGGGCGTGACCCTTGGAGCGCCGCACGATGGCGTGGATGCGCGCCACCAGCTCGTCCTTGTGAAACGGCTTGGTCATGTAGTCGTCGGCGCCGAAGCCGAGGCCTCTGACCTTATCCTCAATGCCGGCAAGGCCGGTCAGGATCAGGATCGGCGTTTTGACCTTCGAGACGCGCAGGCTGCGCAGCACCTCGAAGCCCGACATGTCCGGCAGATTAAGGTCGAGCAGGATGATGTCGTAGTCGTAGATCTTGCCGAGATCGATCCCTTCCTCGCCGAGATCGGTCGTATAGACGTTGAAGCTTTCCGACTTGAGCATCAACTCGATCGATTGCGCCGTGGCGCTATCGTCTTCGATCAGCAATACGCGCATGCCAGTCCCTTTCCTCGCCGCGCGGCTTAAGGTTGGCACGCCCCAGCGGCGGCCCCCGAAAAACGCCTTGGGACAAACTGATTCGAAACTGTAAACGCGGTATGGTTAACAAAACCTGATTCCCTTATGCAAGTATTCCTTCGGCAAATTCCAGAATATTGCCTTAAGGTCTTGCGAAGGAGTGGTTTTCTTGCCACGCGGGCGCTCATCTTCCAGGTTAAGGTTCGGCGCTAACCAACTCTTGAGACTCGCCCTCCATCGTGGCCGGACGAGCCCACCTTGATCCCAAGGACGGCGCAATGATTAACGGCCCGGGTAAACACACCGTTAAGAGGCACACCTCGGAGGTAACCATGGCGACGGCGGAGGCCGGCGCGCAACGCCAACCCGCCGGCCTGACACTTTCGGCCAGATGCCGGCCGGCTCGGAAACCGAACGCTAACGTTATCGTGGCATGATTGCAGTCTGTGGCGCCGCGCGGTGGGGCCTTGCGGCGCCATGGGCCTGCGGCTTCGGGGGAGTGCCAGTCGATGAAGTCCCGTGAGACGCTCATTCGCTTGAAGAAATTTCAGGTCGATGAGAACCGGCGCAAGGTTGCGCAAATCGAGACCATGATCGCCGAGTTCGAACGTATGGCTGCCGATCTGGAGCGCGAGATCCGGGTCGAGCAGGACCGCGCCGGCATCCACGATCCCGGGCATTTTGCCTATCCAACGTATGCCAAGGCCGCGGTCGCGCGTCGCGAAAACCTCAAGCGTTCGGCCAACGAACTGCGGACCCAGCTTGAAGATGCCAAGTTGGCGCTCGATGACGCTTTGGACGAGCTGAAGAAGGTCGAGTTGCTCGACGAGCGCGACCAGATGCGCGAGCGCGAAGCGGAAACCGCCGCCGAGCAAGAGCTTGATGCGCTGGGGCGCATGCGCGTGCGCGGCAGCGCGCCGGCCTAAACCTGTTACCACGACCCGCTCGTCCCGCCCGAGGCTGGGCCGAAACCTTTGCGCCTTGTTTGCGGCGGTGGATTGCCGCTTTGGCCCGTGAGCGGAAAAATATCTGCCGCCGCATCCCTTTACCGCCGTTTGGCTCTCGACGAGCGCCTGCTTCCATGGCGATAATCAATCCCGTATAGGGGGCCCATGGGAATCCCCGGGGCCGGGGGCAGTGATGTTGACGCAGGCGGAACTCGTCTGGCTGCTCGCAGCCGTCGCCAAGGGCGACGCGGCCGCGTTTGAACGGCTTTACGACGCCACTCGCGCGAAACTCTATGGGGTCCTCCTCCGTATCTTGCGTAGGCCCGAATTGGCGGAGGAGGTCATGCAGGAAACCTACCTCAAGGTTTGGAAGACCGCCGACAAGTTCGACCCCACCGTCGCCAGCCCGATCACCTGGTTGGTGGCGATGGCGCGTAATCGGGCCATCGACATCGTGCGCAAGAAGGGCGAAGCCTCGATCGAGGAGGAGCCCGCGGCGCTAGGGGTGGCGGCCGAGACGCCCACGCCGCTCGCGCGTCGGGAGATGACAGAAGAACTCAAGCGGCTGTTGTCCTGCCTCGGCAAGCTCGACCCGGAAAAGCAGCGCATCGTGCTCTTGGCTTATTACAGCGGCTGGAGCCGCGATCAGCTGGCGAAGAAGCTCGATATTCCGGTGAACACAATCAAGACTTGGTTGCGTCGCAGCCTGCTGGAAATCCGCGAGTGTATGGGACTGTGAAGCGGAAGAGCTTACGGGGTAGCCATGTTCGAGGATGACCAGGACACGCTTGCCGCCGAATACGTGCTCGGCACGCTCTCCGCCCAGGAGCGCGATCAGGCCGAGGCGTTGCTGTCGTTCGATCCGGGCTTCGAGGCGGCCGTGCGCCAGTGGGAGCGCCGGCTCGGCGAACTCAACGTTATGGTAGAGGCGGTCGAGCCGCCGCCAAGGGTCTGGGAGAAGATCAAGACCGAGATCGGCCCGGTCGAAAACGCCGGCGCGATCGCAGCGCCGGTAGCCAAGGAGCCGGAGTTCCCGCCGGCGGCCGCCGCACCTGCCGCGGGCCTTTTGCCGCCGGAACCCGAGCCGGCGAAGGCGACGCCAGCCCAAACACCGATCGGCCCAGCGGCCACATCTTCATCGCCGGTGCCGTCGCCGACGCCGAGAAAAGTCGAACAAAGCGCCGACGTCATTTCTCTTGAGGGCAGGGTGAAGCGCTGGCGGGGCCTAACGCTGGGCATCGGGGCGCTTGCCGCCGTATTCGCGCTTTACATCGCGTTATCGCAGCTCGCGCCCCAGCTTATTCCGCCACAATTGCGGCCACCGGCGGCAAAGATGGTGGCGCGGTCGGAGGCGCCGGCGCGCTTGCAACAGGATCGTCTCGTGGCCGTGCTGCAGCAAGGTCCGACGGCGCCGGCGTTTCTGCTCACGCTCGACATGCAGCATCGGACTTTGATTGTGCGGCGAGTTTCGGCCACGCCGGAAACCGGCCGCAGCTATGAGCTGTGGTTGATCTCGACGCGGTTCCCAGGCCCGCGTTCGCTCGGCATCGTGGGAGACGGCGAATTCACGCAGCGTGCGCTTGCGGCGAATTACGACGTCGACACGCTGCAGGGCGCGACTTACGCCGTGTCGCTCGAGCCGGCCGGCGGTTCGAAAACCGGCGCGCCGACCGGGCCCGTCCTGTTCACCGGCAGGGCGGTCGAAAGCCTGCCCGCGACGCCGCCGCAAACGCCGCTTACCCCGAAGACGTGAGGGCGGCCTTTCGCTGTTCTTGCGCGGGCACGAGCGGGGGAGGAGTCGAAGAGGCTGTTACCGGATCGCGGGGAGATGCCCGCTCACGGCCGTCTGCTGGCCGGCTTTGACCAGCGGCGCGGTGCCAAGGTCGAGCGCGCTGACGTTGGCGAAAATGCCGATTGCCGCAACCACTGTCGCGCACAGCAGGCCAACGACCACGATCTTCAAATGGGTGCGGCGGTCCGCGCTATACATCGAATGATTCATGACATCCTCCCGGGTTGTGCCGGTCGGTCGGCGTGGCCGGGGTAAAAGAGTGCGTCGCTCCAGATAAGTACGTGCGAGCTAACGCGCTGGAAACGCACTTCACTGAACCTTGAACAGTCGTGATAACGGGTGAAAGGCTGTTGAGTTCCCGTCGGCGGGTATCGGCCCGCCCACGGTTGGGGCGCTGCTCGCTCCCAGCTCTTTGTTCGAGCAGGGAAATGAGATGACCTCCCCGGCCGAATGCGCCGGGTATATGCTAACCGTGTGCGCGGTCGGGGCCGACGAGGGCCAATGGGTCTCGGAGTGCCGCTAAGGGTGAGAAGGATTTAGCTGCCGTCAGCGAGGTGCCTATGCATTCGCATTCCGTCGCCCCTTGGACCCACCAGCACGCCTTTCTCGGCGAGCATCACCGCGAGCATGAGCGGCGCACCTGGAGTGTGGTGGCGTTGACCGCCTTGATGATGGTTGTCGAGATCACCGGCGGCACGCTGTTCGGCTCTCTGGCGCTGGTCGCCGACGGGTGGCACATGGCGACGCACGTCGCCGCGCTGGCGATCGCCGGGCTTGCCTATCTGTTCGCTCGCCGTCACGCCCACGACGCGCGGTTTTCGCTGGGCACCGGCAAGTTCGGCGAGCTGGCGGCGTTCGCCAGCGCCATCATTCTCGGTATGATCGCGATTGGCATCGGCTACGAGTCGGTGCTGCGGCTCCTGCATCCCATCGCGATCCACTACCGTGAGGCGATCCCGATCGCCGCTCTCGGGTTGTGCGTGAACCTGGCCAGCGCCTGGCTGCTGCACGATTCTGATCACGACCACGCCCATGCAGTACCCGAGCGTCCCGCTGGCGAGCATTCCGCTTCCCCTGCGCATCATCATGACCACCATCACGACTCCAACTTGCGCGCGGCTTACGTGCATGTGCTGGCCGATGCGCTGACCTCGGTGTTGGCGATTATCGGCCTATCGGCGGCGTGGGCGTTCGGCTGGACCTTTATCGATCCGGCGGTGGGGCTGGTCGGTATGATCGTGATTTTGTCCTGGGCACTGAGCCTGATCCGCACGGCCGGCCAGGTGCTGCTCGACATCGTCCCAGATCCGGAGCTGGCGCGGCGCATCCGCGAGCGCATCGAAACCGGCGGCGACCGCCTCACCGATCTGCATCTGTGGCAGGTCGGTCCGGGCCATGCCGCCATGATGGCATCCGTCGTATCGGACACGCCGCAAGCGCCGGAGGTCTACAAAGCGCGGCTCGAAGGCCTGCCCGGACTGTCGCACGTTACCATCGAAGTCAATGTCTGCCCGCATTGAGGTGGCCCGTGTAAAGCGCCACCGTCGTGTTTTCACCCCAGCAGCAATGCCGCGCCGATCGCCAGCAGCAGCGCCGGCGGCATCACCACAACGCCGAGTCCTAAAAACCTGACGAATCCGACCGAGTGGTCTTCGCGGCGCAACGCCGTGAGCCACAGGAGGGTGGCTAGCGACCCGGTGACCGAGAGGTTCGGTCCGAGGTCGACGCCGATCAGGATGGAACGGGTGATTTGGTCGGAGACCTGAGCGGATTGCACGGCGGTGCCGGCGATCAGGCCGGTTGGCAGATTGTTGATGAGGTTGCTAATGAAGGCGACGCCGATTCCGGCGGCGCCGGCAGTCCATGACGCCGAATGTTGCGCTCCGTCATGGAGCAATGCGGTGATCGTACCGATGAGGCCGCTCTGATCGAGCCCCTCGACCAGCACGAAGAGGCCGCCGACCAGGGGCAACACTCCCCAGGAAATATTCTTGATGATGGTCCAGAGCGCCGTCTGCCCGAGCAGCAGGATGACCGCGGCCGTGACCATGCCGGCGACGGCCGTCGGCAGCCCGAGTTGCACGCCTAGCGTCGAGGACACGAGCAGCACGACGGCCGTGGCGGCGATGCCGACGGCGGCGGTTTTGCCACCAGCCGTCAGCACCGGCTGCGGCACCTCCCTAGTGAGGTTGTGGTCGAGGGCGCGGCGCTGCGTCCATCGCAGCGCCAGATAGGTGGCAATGATCGATAGCGCCGACGGCAACAAATACGCCGGCAACCAGCGCAGCAGCGGCGGCATGTGGCTGCCATAGATGACGAGGTTTGCCGGGTTGGAAATCGGCAGCACGAACGAGGCGGCGTTAGCGACGAAGGCGCAGATCAGAAGATAGGGCAGTGGCCGCTCGGCCTTGGCCGTTCTCACTGCCGCGGCTACCGCCGGCGTCAGCACCACCGCGGTTGCATCGTTCGACAGAAAGATCGTGACGATGATGCCGACGCCGTAGGTCAGAAGAAAAAGCCGCCGGGCCGAGCCCTTAGCGTGGCTGGTCGCGATCGCCGCCAGCCAATCGAACAAGGCTTCTTCGCGGGCGATCTCGGCCAAGAGCATCATGCCGAAAAGAAAAAGATAGACGTCGGTGCCCTTGGCGACGCCGGTCAGCGCCTGCGGAAGCGAAATCAGCCGCAGCGCGACCAGCAGCGCCGCACCGGCCACCGCCCAGATTGCCTCGGGCAGGTTGAAAGGCCGCAGGATGACGCCGGCGGCGGCGATCGCGGCAATCATCCAGATCATCACGTCAGGGGACATGTCGGCAATCCGCGAGGCAACCGGTCATACAATGAATTTTGCGCAACGGCATATAAAATGGCGGGCGGCAAATAAGTTCCGGCGAGGTCAGAGCTTGTCGGCACTTCCTTTCACAATCTCAGCTAAGACTTCTCGGTGAACTCGAGCCGTCCGGTCATGGGGCAGGCCCCGGCGCATCCGTGCCGACGCGGCGGCGGCCGACGAAATCTTCCGGCTTGCGCTGCAGATATTTATGCACCAGCCCGACGATGCCGTTCGGTGCGACGATCACGAAGCCGACCAGCAGGAGGCCGACGATCAGCAGATTGACCGCCGACGAAATGGTCACCGTCGCAAGCTGCTGCAGCGAGCCGAGCAGGATGGCGCCGATCAGCGGACCGACCCAACTGGTGGTGCCGCCGATCAGCGGCATGGCGATGGAGTTGACGGCATAATCGAGGCCGAACGCCGAGGACGGCTGCAGATAGCCGATGTAGTAGGGGAACGGCGCGCCCGCCATTCCCATGAGCGCGCCGGAAATGGTGGTCGCAATCAGCTTTAGCCGCAGCGTTGGCACGCCGGAAGCCTCCGCCGCCAGTTCGTCGTCGCGAACCGCGGCGAAGCCGTAGCCCAGCCGCGAGCGCTCGATCAGACGGGCCACCGTGATCGCGCCGACCGCCAGCAGCATCATGATCAGGAACAAATATTCGATATAGTCGCCGAACAGGGCGATCGACTCGGGCCGCACGACATAGGCGCCGCGCGAGCCGCCGACATAGTCCCAGTTGACGATCAGCGTCTCCAGGACCACGGCGAGCGCCAGCGTCGCGATGGCGAAGAACGCGCCGCGCAGCCGCAGCGTCAGGTAGCCCATACCGAGGCCGACGACGCCCGACACCGCGCCGCCGACAATCAGCAGCACCGGAATCGGCACCGGATAGAACTTGTGAATGGCGACGGTCGAATAGGCGCCGAGCGCAAAGAAGGCGGCGGAGCCGAAATTCACGTAGCCGCAATAGCCGCCGAGGATGTTCCACGCCGTAGCAAGCACGACGTATTGCAGCACGACGTAGCCGGCGAAAAAATAATAGTCGTTGCCGAGCGCCACCGCCGCGGCGAACACGCCGCCGCCGACGATGAGGCAGATGAAAAAAAAGAGGTCCGAGCGCACGACTAACGTCCCAACCGGCCGGCCGCACCGCGCCGCTGGCGCCGGCAGCAGCAATCCACACTCTGCGCTGACGCTACAGGCGATGGAGGAGCCCGCTACGCGGCGGCGCGAACTGTTTCAGGGATCACGAGCGGCTTGTTGGCGCTGTCGAGGAATTCGACGGTCATGAAGACCATCTCCCGGTCGCCGATATTGGTGAGGTCGTGGACCTTGAACTGGCCGGGCCCGTAGGTCTCGTGCCGGGTCTCGCCCGGCTGATAGCTGTATTCGACAGTAGTGCCGTCGTGGACGTGCTGGCGGCCGCGGCCGCCGGTAACGCAGGTCCAGAAATAATCCAGCACATGACGATGGAAGCCGACCCGCTCGCCGGGCGTTAGCCGGATGATCCAAACCCGCACGCGATCGCTTTCCGAGACGAGCACCGTGCCGACGCAGCCGTTGTTGTTGTAGCGCTCGGCCTCGAATTCCGCGGCGATCGCGCTCGGCCATGCCGATGTGTCGGCGCGGTCGGTCGTCTTGTCCAGCATCGTCATAGCCATGGCGTTCCTCCGGGGATTGTTGTCACAATACAATACAGAACGATCGCATGATGCGAAATAGCCGGGAATTTTATGCGCAACGTCGCGCTCTCATCATCGGCGGCTCGATGGGCGGGCTGTTGGCCGGCACGCGGCACCTCGGCGCCTATCTGCAGGCGACGCAGAGCGCCGAGAAGCGCACTCGCTTCGCCCGCCACGGCATTCCCGAAGCGGTGCTCGCCGAGACCGTGGTGCTCGACTTTTTGTATGGGTGAACCGCGAGGCCAGGGCGCCGGCCGCGCACTGCAGCTTGCAACGGTCAGGTTGTGACTTCGTCGCGGAAGCTCGCGGCGGTCGGGCCGGCGGCAACAAGCTTGGGATAGAGTCTTCTGAAATCGGCCACGATGGTTTCGAACGGCACGTCGGCGAAGGCGCCGCGGTCCTTGAGGTATTCCATATGCCGTCGCCCGACCTGGTCAAACGGATGGAACAAGCTGTCATTTACGCCGTCGAAGTCGAGCGGTTTAATTTTCGCTCGCTCGCACAGCGCCGAGTCGAAGGCCGGCGTGCATTTGACCCATTTGCCGTCCACATAGAGCTCGGTGTAGGAGTGCCAGTAGAACGTATCGCCGACGCGGTCGTGAAGCCGCTTCGAGGTGAGATGGTTGCGCACATCGGCATAGCCGGGACGCGCCGGGATGCCGCAGACCCGCGCCGCGGCCGCCAGCACCGCCGACTTTCCGACACAGAAGCCTTTGCCGGCGAGAAGCACGGCGCTGGCGCGGAATTCGGCCGGATCCAAAAAATCGATGTAGGGATCGTATTGGATCGAATCGCGCACGGCACCGTACAGCGCGATCGCCTTGTCCTTCGCCGTGCGCGCATTGCCGACCGCGCTGCGGGCGAAGGCTTGGATGGCCGGATCGTCGCAATCGACAAAGGGTGCGGGATGCAGATAGTCGGAATGGTCCATGGTCATATTTGCCTACCGGGGCCAGTTACTTAGCGTTGGGTGCAGGCAAGGCGCATCCTTGCGCATGGCTTGCGGCGGGCGTCAAGCCTGTGCCGGCGCCAGCATATTCTCTTGCCCATCGCGTTCCAGCGCGGGGCTGGACGTGCTGGCCGCCGTTCTCGGCGCCGCGCCGAGGTGCCCATGCCGGCGCGCTGTCACCGCTGGCGCTGCAACGGCGGCGGCGCCCAGCTTCCGTTCAGCACCGCCGCCTTCGGCGCATAGAGCCGCATCGTCAGTCCGAGCTCGCCGGCGCTTGGCGAGGGCAGCCAGTTAGCGGTTTTGTTACCGCCGGGATCGTCGTGTTGCATATAAACATCCAGCGATCCGTCGGCGTTGTATTTCAACGCGTCGCGGTCGCCGACGGCGGAACGGTTGATCGCATTAGCGACCGGGAATCCCTCGGCGTCGTACATCGTCACCGACCAAAACGCGTCGACCGGCGGCAGTTCGGCCTTGTAGAAGTGCAGGATGTAATTGTGATCGCCAGTCGGTGGCTTGCCGTCCGCGTCGGTGACGATCAGCGGATAAACGGCATCTTCCGGTGGGTTTACGCCGAGACCGACGAGCGCAACGATGGCGCGTTTGAGGTAGTAATTGCCGTACACGCCCACTGTATCGGTGTTCATTTGCCAGCCGTTGATCACGCGGGCGAGGGTGGGGATCTTGGCGTGCATCGCTTTGAGGCCGTCGGGCGCTGCTTTTTTCAGGGCGTCCTGTACGACGGGATCGAGCTTCTCCGGTTCGTAGCTCCGGCCGACCTCAATGCCGATCCGCTTCAATCTCGCGATTATCGACCAATCGGTGAGGTGCGGCGGGTTCACCTTCATGAGTTCGACCGCTCGCTTGAAATAGGTCAGCGGCGGCATGGTGTTGACAATATCGAGCGGAGCGGGCGCCTTTGTATGCGGCGGCGCCTCGATCCTGACCGGAGGCGGCGCATGGCCCCACTGCGACAGCGGCGCGATGGTGTAGCCGTCTTGGATTTTGTTCACAGCCGCGTAATCGTGCGGACCGTTGGTCTGGGTGCGGCCGATAATCCAAACATACGGCGTCGGCGCCTCGATGCGCATTGCGCCGGCCGGCAGATCGCCCGTCCAACCACGCGGCACGACGGCAAAATGAGCCGCCGCCGTTCCGGTGGTGCGCTTTCCCGGCACCGCGAACACGTCGGTCCACATGTCGAGCATCGGCAACAGATAGTAACGGCCGGCGGTATCCGGCGCCGAAACAATCATCGGCTCTTTGGTGAGGTCGAGCCATGCCGAAGAATAAAGCGTGTCGAAATTGGGCCGCACTACTAACTTGAAGTCGGCCGCAGGGAACGTGCGGATGTGAAAGAATCTGTTGGCGAGGCTATTTGCGGCGGCTCCCGGCACGCTATTGGTTAGCTGTCGCGTTACGTCCATGGTGACGAGCGGATAAAAATAAATGTAAGCCTCGACGGCGATCTCAGGGGCTTCTTGGGCGCTGACCTTTGCCTGGGCGTAGCTTAGGTCGGGAGACAAGGTAGCTGCCACGCCAGTCAGCGATGCCAGCAGGATTGCTCGGAAACCGGAAGACCGCGCCGGCGAACGCATGTTGACCTCATACGTGCTGGCCGCCGTTGATGTGGATCTCGGCGCCGTTGACGTAGGACGAGGTATCCGTGCACAGCACGTAGATGATCTTCGCCACTTCGTCCGGCGTGCCGAGACGGTGCATCGGGATCATCTCGACGATCTTTTCCGTGCCGGGCGACAGCATGGCGGTGTCGATCTCGCCCGGCGCGATGGCGTTGACGCGGACGCCGAGCGCGCCGAAATCGGCGGCCATCTCGCGCGTCAGTCCGGCGAGCGCCGCCTTCGAGGTCGCATAGGCGGCGCCGGCGAACGGATGCACGCGCGAGCCGGCGATCGAGGTGACGTTGACGACCGAGCCCTTGGCGGCCTTGAGCTCGTCGAGCAGCCCGCGCGCCAGCATGATCGGGGCAAAGAAGTTGACCTGGAAGACGTGATGCCAATCGTCGCGCGAGGTGTCGATCGAGCCGAGCCGCTTGCCGCCGGCCCCTTTGGGTGAGATCGCGGCGTTGTTGACCAGCGCCTGCAGCTCGCCGTTGAGCCGCTGCTTGATCTCGGCGATCGCCGCGTCGGTGCTCTCGGGGTCCGCCAGATCGACCTGGACGTGGTCCTCCGGGCCGGCTTCCCACGGACAATTCTCCGGGAACGGGTGCCGCGAACAGGTGATGACGCGCCAGCCGGCGGCGGAGAAGCGCTTGACGGTCGCGTGGCCGATGCCGCGGCTCGCCCCGGTGAGAAGGAGCGTCCGGCGCGGCTGGTTGCTCATAGGCATTTGTCTCTTCCGATCCTAATCATGCTCATGCTCAATTTTTGCTGGAGCATGATCTTGTCCGAAAACCGGTTCCCACTTTTCGGGATCATGCTCATGGATAAAGCCGCGTCTTGCTCCACGGTGCCGTCACGCTCGCGCGCGTGAACGCGATACGGTCATGGAGCCGAAACGGCCGCTCCTGCCAAAACTCGATTGCCTGCGGCACCACGCGATAGCCCGACCAGTGCGGCGGCCGCGGTACCGGGCCGATTGCGAATTTCGCCGTGTAACGCGCTACCGCCTTTTCGAACGCCATGCGGCTTTCCAGCGCGGCCGATTGTTTGCTGGCCCAAGCGCCGATCTGGGCCATGCGCGAGCGCGTGGCGAAATAGCTGTCGGCTTCCGCCGCCGAGACCGGCTCGACGCTGCCGCGGACGCGGACCTGGCGCTGCAGCGACTTCCAATAAAACGTCAGCGCCGCCTTCGGCGCCTCCGCCAATTCATGACCTTTGACGCTGTCGAGGTTGGTGTAAAAGACGAAGCCGCGCTCATCGAAACCCTTCAACAGCACCATCCGCGCATTCGGCAGCCCGTCGGCATCGACGGTCGCCAGCGCCATGGCGTCCGGATTGACCGGTTCGGCGCGCTGGGCCTCGGCAAACCACGCCGCAAACAGCCGCAACGGCTCGTCGGCCGCGGTGAAGTCACCGCCCGTTAACCACCCCGGGTGTTCTATCGGCGCTGCGTCGGACATTCTGCGGAGTACCCAGTGCTCGCGTGCGGCGATCGGGAAGCAGGCCGCCGGTGTCTATATAATGGAACCGGGGCGCTACGCCTATGTTGGCCGCTGCAGCGGCTTGCTGCCGTGACGGCCCTGCTCGGCGCGTTTACCGCCGCCGGCTGCTCCTATCAGCTCGATTCGCTGTTCTCAAAAGCCGATGCGGACGTCGAGCAGACCGGCTCCACGGTCCGGCCGGCCGACAAAGCGGGCCATGCCGCCACCGCCGCGCCGCCGTCCGAGGTCGACCTCGCTTATGCGCGCGCGGTCGCCGCCGACGTGCTCGCGCACGCGGCGAAGGATAGCAGCATCCCCTGGGAGAATCCGCATACCGGCGCCGGCGGTAACATCACGCCCCTTGCCGCATCCTATAGCGAGGGCGCCTTCACCTGCCGCGATTTCCTGGCGAGCTACGTCCGCGGGGAATCGGAGGCCTGGCTGCAAGGCGCGGCCTGCCGCACGCGCGAGGGCAAGTGGGAGGTGAAAAGCCTAAAACCTCTCAAGCAGGGCTGATCGGATCATCGTCGCGACTCCCGCCGCCGATAGAAACGCATTGCAGGGCGGTGGCTTAAATCCCACATTGCAAGACATGGGCGGGCGGGGCCAGCCCCGGAACTTAAGCGGAGTCGATGGGGGATGCGTGATCCCTATGAGGTGCTGGGCGTCGATCGCAAGGCGAGTGCAGCCGATATCAAGAGCGCGTTCCGACGCCTGGCAAAAAAACTGCATCCCGACGCCAACAAGAACGATCCGAACGCGGCGTCGCGTTTCGCCGAGATCAATGCCGCCTATGAAATCCTCGGTGAGGACGACAAGCGCAAGGCGTATGACCGCGGCGAGATCGACGCCGAGGGCAAGCCGCGATTCCAGGGCTTTCGACCCGGCGCCGGCGCACACCCGGGCGGCGGTTTTGCGCCGGAAGGGGACTTTGAGACTTTCAGCTTCGGCCCGGAGGGCTTTACCCGGAGCCACCCGGCGCGGCCGCGGTGGCGGCGGTTTCGGCGGTTTCGAGGATATCCTCAGGGAAGCTTTCGGCAGCATGGCGGGCGCCGGCCCGGCGCGCGCATGCACCGCGGCGGAGCTGCGTTCGAGGCCGAGGATTTCGGCAGCGGCGCCGATGTCGCGGCGGCGCTGACGGTTACGCTGCCGGATGCGGCGCACGGCGTCACCCAGCGCCTGCGGCTGCCGTCCGGCAAGGATGTCGAAGTCAAGATTCCCGCGGGCATCGCCGACGGCCAGCAAGTCCGGCTGCGCGGCCAGGGTATGCCGGGACCGGGCGGAGCCGGCGACGTGCTGATCACCGTCTCGATCGCGCCGCACCCGATCTTCACCCTCGAAGGCGCCAATCTCAGGCTCGACCTGCCGATCACGCTCGACGAGGCCACGCTGGGGGCGAAGGTGCGGGTGCCGACCCTCGACAAACCGGTCGAAATCGCCATCCCGGCCTGGACCAGCAGCGGCCGCACCTTCCGCCTCAAGGGCAAGGGCTTTCCGGCGAAAGCGGGCCGCGGCGATCTGTTCGCCACCGTGCGGATCGTGCTGCCGGAACGGAGCGACCCCGAGCTCGAAGCGCTGATGAAGAAGTGGCGGAGCGAGAAGCCCTACGATCCGCGCAAGGGGATGTGAGCGCCTTAGAGCGCAAGCGCTTCAGATTGAATTGATCGGCGCTCTAATATCTTGGTGGAGCATGATCTTTTCGGAAAATCGGCCTCCACTTTTCCGGATCATGCTCTAAGCCCCGATACGCTGCTGCGGGCTGCCGTGAGCGGCGCTCATTAACTCCAGGCCCCGCGCTTGATGGCTGCTACGGCCGTGTGCCATAGGAGTCCGGGGCCGAAAACGTCCAGCGAGGTGAGTGGAATGGCGGAAGTCTCAGGCCTCATGCGCGGCAAGCGCGGCCTGGTCATGGGGGTCGCAAACCACCGCTCGCTGGCCTGGGGCATCGCCAAAGCCTGCCATGGTCACGGCGCCGCGCTCGCCTTCACCTATCAGGGCGAGGCGCTCAGGAAGCGCGTCGAGCCGCTGGCCGAGGAGGTCGGCGGCATCGTCGTCGGCCATTGCGATGTCACCGAGCCAAAGACCATCGACCAGGTGTTCGCCGCCGTGCAGTCCGCCTGGGGCACGATCGACTTCCTGGTCCATGCGATGGCGTTTTCCGACAAGGACCAGCTCGACGGCCGTTACATCGACACCACGCAGGACAATTTCACCCAGACCATGCTGGTGAGCTGCTACTCGCTCACGGCGATCGCGCAGCGCGCCGAGAAGCTGATGCCGAACGGCGGCGCCATGCTGACGCTGACCTATTACGGCGCCGAGAAATGGATGCCGCATTACAATGTGATGGGGGTCGCCAAGGCGGCGCTTGAAGCGTCGGTGCGGTATCTCGCCGCCGATCTCGGCGTGAAGAATATCCGCGTCAATGCCATCTCGTCGGGACCGATCAAGACGCTGGCCGCCTCCGGCATCCGCGACATGCGTTATATCCTTCGATGGAACGAATACAACGCGCCGCTGCGGCGCAACGTCACCGTCGAAGACGTCGGCGAGGCCGCGGTGTATCTGCTCTCCGACATGTCGCGCAGCGTCACCGGCGAGGTGCATCACGTCGACGCCGGCTATCACATCGTCGGCATGAAACACCCCGACGCGCCGGATATCACCGTCGGCAAGGACGGGCGGGCTACGCCTCGCATGCGACGGATTGAGCTTCCGGTTCCGGAGCACGATCCGTCAGCGGCGTCTTGGTTTCCGCCGACACCGCGTCCCCGCAACAACTCCGCGGCAAAATAAATCGGCGCGCGATGGTCGGCTGACGAATTCGCTTCCTACAAAACAGCAGCGGCCGGACTTTCGTCCAGCCGCTGTCACGAAACACCGCTCGAGGCGCCTCGCGAATTCAAGAAGCTGACGGCGCGGCCTCGAAGCGAGGCCGCGCATGCGTCATTACATCTTCGCTTTTTCTTCTTCTTCTTTGTCTTCATTGCCATGGCTTGCTTCCTTGTTGAGTGATGAACGTAAACGGCAGGGTTGAGTTTAAGCTTCGCGGGCGCGTATCTCGGGTCCCCGGGGCCTTCGCCCTCCTTACCAAAAACAACGATGCCACAGGCGGGCCGCACCTGCAACCTAAAAATCGAAAATAACCCTGATTTTTCCGTAGCTTAACGGATATTCAGCTTTTCATTAATCGACGTTCAGCGAGATGAATGCGGCATGAACGCCCTCATCGGTGCTGCCGGCAACCGGGCCTTCGCGCGCCGGCGTTTGACCCGATGGAGTCGACGGGTTACCAAGCCCGACGCGCCTGACGTCGAGCATTCAGCGCCATTGCGCGTTGTTGGCGCGCCAAGTTCTTCAACCATGTCATTCAATACGTTCGGGCATTCCTTCCGGGTAACGACCTTCGGCGAGAGCCACGGGCCGGCGATCGGCTGCGTCGTCGACGGCTGCCCGCCGCGCATCGAGCTCAGCGAAGGCGATATTCAGCCCTATCTCGATCGGCGGCGGCCCGGCCAGTCGCGTTTCACCACGCAGCGGCAAGAGCCGGACGCGATCAAAATCCTCTCCGGCGTGTTTGCCGACGAAGCGACCGGCAAGCAGGTCACCACCGGCACGCCGATTGCGCTCCTCATCGACAATGTCGATCAGCGCAGCAAGGACTATGCCGACATCAAGGACAAATATCGGCCCGGCCACGCCGACTACACCTACGACATCAAGTACGGCCTGCGCGATTATCGCGGCGGCGGCCGGCAATCCGCCCGCGAGACGGCGCTGCGGGTCGCCGCCGGCGCCATCGCCCGCAAGGTCGTGCCGGGCTTGCAGGTGCGCGGCGCGCTCATTGCGATGGGCGCGCACCGGATCGACCGCGCGCGCTGGGATTGGGCCGAGGTCGAGCGCAATCCGTTCTTCTGTCCCGACGCCGAAACCGCCGGCTTTTTCGCCGAATATCTCGACGGCTTGCGCAAGCGCGGCTCCTCGATCGGCGCGGTGATCGAAGTGGTGGCCGAGGGCGTGCCGCCGGGGCTCGGCGCGCCGATCTACGGCAAGCTCGACGCCGACCTCGCCGCCGCGCTGATGAGCATCAATGCCGTGAAGGGCGTCGAGATCGGCGCCGGCTTCGGCGCAGCGGAGCTTTCCGGCGAGGAGAACGCCGACGAGATGCGGATGGGCAATGACGGCAAGCCGGTCTTTCTCTCCAACAATGCCGGCGGCATCCTCGGCGGCATTTCGACCGGCCAGCCGGTGATCGCCCGTTTCGCGGTCAAGCCCACCTCTTCGATCCTGACGCCGCGGCGCACCGTCGACCGCTACGGCCGCGAGACCGAAATCTCGACCACGGGGCGCCATGATCCGTGTGTCGGCATCCGCGCCGTGCCGGTCGGCGAAGCCATGGTGGCGTGCGTCATCGCCGATCATTATCTGCGCCATCGCGGCCAGGTCGGCGAGGCGCCGAATTGGCCATTTGCGCCGCCGCGACGCTGACCGCCGCCGCGCCGACGAGATCCAAAGAAACGACATGAACGAAACTCACCAGCGTATCAGTGCCGCCGTAGCCGCCTTCGCGCGCGGCGAAATCGTCATCGTGGCCGATGACGACGATCGCGAGAACGAGGGCGACCTGTTTGTCGCGGCCTCGCTGTGCACGCCCGAGAAGATGGCGTTCATCATCCGCCACACCTCGGGCATCGTTTGTGTGCCGCTGGCGCAGGAGGAGGCCCGCCGCCTGCATCTCGACCCGATGGTGGCGCGCAACGACGCGCCGCTCGGCACCGCGTTCACCGTTTCGGTCGACGCCCGCCACGGCCTGACCACCGGCATTTCGGCGGAGGAGCGCACCAATACGGTACGGGCGCTGGCCAACGGCAATATGGGTGCGGCCGATTTCGTGCGGCCCGGTCATGTGTTTCCGCTGGTGGCCAAGGAGGGCGGCGTGCTCATGCGCTCGGGCCATACCGAGGCCTGCATCGATCTCTGCCGGCTCGCCGGGTTGCCGCCGGTCGGCGTGCTCGCGGAGCTCATGAATGACGATGGCACCGTCATGCACGGGCCGGAACTTGCCGCTTTTGCCGAGCGCCATCGGCTGCAGCGCATCTCGATCGCAGAGCTGATCGCTTACCGTCAGGCGCGCGACAAGCTGATCGAGCGGGTCGGCGAGTTCCCGGTGGAATCCGAGATCGGCACGCTCTCCGGCTACGCCTTCCTGACGCCATTCGATCCGGTCTATCACGCGGCCTTCGTCTACGGCCGCATCGGCGACGGCAAGAACGTGCTGACCCGGCTGCATCGCGCCAATCTCATCACCGATGTTTTCGGCGGCGCCAAGACCATCCGCCGGACGCTGGCGCGTTTTAAAGCCGAGGGCAGGGGTGTCCTGGTGATACTGCGCGACGGCGCCGCCGGCGTGCCGGTGATCGCCATTCCCAAATCCGAGGAAACCGCCTCGGGCGAGGCGCGCAGCAAGCAATGGCGCGAGGTTGGTCTCGGCGCGCAGATCCTCAAGGATCTCGGCGTCAGCTCGATACGGCTTTTGACCTCCTCGCCGCACATGACCTATGTCGGCCTCTCCGGCTTCGGCATCGAGATCGCGACAACGGAGCCGATCGAGGGGTGAGCGGCGGCGCACGGCAACGCATCGGCAACAGGAAACGAGGGGCACAATGAACAAGCTTATCTCCCGCATCGGCGCGGTGACGATGATCCTGGCGATCGGGCTGACGCTCTCGGCCTGCGGCTACAACACCATTCCGACGCTCGAGGAGCAGGCCAAGGCGCGCTGGTCAGACGTGCAGAACCAGTATCAGCGCCGCGCCGATCTCATTCCCAACCTGGTGGCCACGGTGCAGGGCTACGCCGCGCAGGAAAAGACCGTCCTTACTGCGGTCATCGAGGCGCGCGCCAAGGCGACGCAGGTGAGAGTCGACGCCTCGCAGCTCACCGATCCGGCAAAACTCAAAGCCTTCCAGGACGCGCAGAACCAGCTTTCCGGCGCGCTCAGCCGATTGTTAGCGGTCTCGGAAAATTACCCCGACCTGAAATCCAACGCCAATTTCCTGGCGCTGCAGTCGCAGCTCGAAGGCACCGAAAACCGCATCGCGGTGGCGCGGCGCGACTACATCGAAGCGGTGCGCGCCTACAATACGGCGCTGCGCACGTTCCCGACCGTGGTCTGGGCGAAGACGGCCTTTTCCGGTAACAAGCCGATGGCGGAATTCACGGCGAATGAAGGCGCGGAAAAGCCGCCGCAGGTGAAGTTCTGATGCCTCTTCGGCATTGCGAATCCGCAGGGCGAAGCAATCCAGAAACGTCTAGATTGCTTCGTCGCTTTGCTCCTCGCAATGACGATGTCGTGCCGGTTCTGGCGTGTATTGCTGCACTCCTACTTTGCCTCGCATCGGCGGCCTTCGCGCTCGCCTTTCCGCCGCTGACCGGCCGGGTGGTCGATCAGGCGGGGGTCATGACGGCGGTGAGCCGCGGCGACATCGAGGCCAAATCGAAGGAACTTGAAGACAAATCCGGCATCCAGCTGGTCGTCGCCACGGTCAAATCGCTGCAGGGCGGCGACATCGAGACCTACGCCAATCAGCTGTTTCGATACTGGAAGCTTGGCGAAGCCAAGAACAACAACGGCGTGCTGCTCTTGGTGGCGCCGGCCGAGCACAAGGTGCGGATCGAAGTCGGCTACGGCCTCGAAGGCACGCTGACCGACGCGCTGTCGTCGGTCATCATCTCGAGCGCGATGATCCCGCGGTTTAAGGCCAACGATTATTCCGGCGGTATCGAGCGCGGCGTCGACGGCATCATCAGCGTGCTCACTACCGACGCCGCGGAATGGCATCGCAAAGTGAACGTCCGTTCCGAGGATTCGTCGGCGACCTTCAATCAGCTGTTTCCGCTGTTGTTCTTTGTGCTGATGCTTTTCATCGTCTGGTACTTGATCCGCCACGCCAACGGTCCGCCCTCCGCCGGCGGCGGCCGCCGGGGCCCGCTGTTCGTGCCGTATGGCGGCTCCTGGGGTTCGTCGGGCTGGGGCGGCGGCGGTTTTTCTGGCGGCGGCTTCGGCGGTGGATTTTCCGGCGGCGGCGGTTCGTCGGGCGGCGGTGGCGCGTCGGGGAGCTGGTGATGGAGCTGACCCAGGAGGATCGCGCGGCCATCGCCGCCGCCATCCGCGAGGCGGAAGGCCGTACCAGCGGGCAAATCGTCTGCGTGCTCGCCCATTCCTCCTCGGACTATGCGCATGTGCCGATCCTATGGGCGAGCGTGCTTGCGCTCATCGTTCCTTGGCCGCTCATCGATTTCACGCCGTGGAGCGTGCAGCGGATTTTTTTGCTGCAAATCGCGGTCTTCATCGTCGCTGCGCTTATTTTTTCGTGGATGCCGCTGCGGCTCTTGCTGGTGCCGCGTGCCGTGCGGCGGGCGCGGGCGCATCGCGCCGCGCTGGAGCAATTCGTCGTGCGTCGGGTTGCTCATACCAAGAACCGCACCGGCGTGCTGATCTTCGTGTCGCTGGCGGAGCGTTATGCGCGCATCATCGCCGACGATGGTATCGCCGAGAAGGTGCAAGGTTCGGAGTGGCAGGCGGCGATCGACGCCCTGACCGGCCATATGCGCGGCGGCCGCGTCGCGGCGGGTTTCATCGCGGCGATCGAGCGCTGCGGCGCCGTGCTTGCGGCGCACGCTCCGCCCGACGGCTCGGCCAACCAATTGCCGGATAGACTGTACGTGATGTAAGCGGAGTATTCCTGTTTATGGGAAGAGGCGGACTCCGCCCAACAAATGAGATCGCCATGCTGATCGGCGTGCCGAAGGAGATCAAGGACAACGAAGACCGCGTCGGCATCGTGCCTTCGACGGTGCGCGAACTCACCGATAAAGGCCACCGGGTTCTGGTCGAGACCCGTGCAGGATCCGGGGCTGGCTTGCCGGACGGCGACTATAAAGCCGCGGGCGCCGAGATCGTGGCCGACGCCGATGCCGTCTATGGCCGCGCCGAGCTGGTCGTCAAGGTCAAGGAGCCGCTCGCTGCGGAACGCAAGAAGCTGCGCCGCGGCCAGGTGCTGTTCGCCTATCTACACCTGGCGCCCGACCGCCAGCAGACCGAGGATTTGATCACGGCCGGCGTCACCGCGATCGCCTACGAAACGGTGACCGGCCCGCAGGCCACGCTGCCTTTGCTCACGCCGATGTCGGAGGTTGCCGGCCGCATGGCGGCGCAGGTGGGCGCGCACTGCCTCGAGAAGGAAAACGGCGGTCGCGGGATATTGCTGGCCGGCGTGCCCGGGGTCTCCCCGGCCAGCGTCGTCATCCTCGGTGGCGGCGTCGCCGGAACGAACGCGGCGCTGATCGCGTCCGGCATGGGCGCCGATGTCACGGTTCTCGACCGCAGCCCGGAGGCGTTGCGTCGCGTCGACACCGCGCTGAGCGGCCGCGTGCGCACGCTGTTTTCCACTCCCGACGTGGTCGAGCTCCTGTGCCGGCGGGCCGATCTGGTTATCGGCACGGTTCTCGTGCCGGGCGCGACCGCGCCGAAATTGATCTCGGCGAAAACCGTGAAGGCGATGAAGCCGGGTTCGGTGATCGTCGACGTCGCCATTGACCAGGGCGGTTGTACCGAGACCTCGCGGCCGACCACGCATTCGCATCCGACCTATATCGTCGACGACGTCGTACACTATTGCGTGACCAACATGCCCGGCGCCGTGGCGCGCACCTCGACCTTTGCACTGAGCAATGTGACAACCTCCTTCGTGCTCGCGCTTGCCGACAAGGGCTGGCGGCGGGCGCTGAGCGACGACGCGCATCTGCGCGACGGCCTCAATGTATACGATGGCCGCATCACCAACCGCCCCGTCGCCGATGCGCTCGGGTTGCCCTATACGCATGCCGATCATGCGCTGGGCATCTGAACGACGCGCATCGGGCATCCCATATGGCCTGAAGGGTGCGGCGAGTCTGATCTCCAACGGGAGGAGGTTTGATGCCAATGCGGGATTCCATGGACCGTGGCCGCCGCGCCGTGCTCGGCGCCGGCGGCGCGCTGATATTGGGCGCGGCGCTGTGGCCGGCGCGGGCGCCGGCGCAAACCAATAACGCCGCCAAGCTGCGCATCGGCATCATCGGCTCCGGCCATATCGGTGGCACGATCGGCGGGCTATGGGTCAAGGATGGCCACAAGGTGCTGTTCTCCTCGCGCCATCCCGAGGAACTCAAGGACTTGGTCATGGGCCTCGGCGCGCTCGCCCAAGCCGGCACGGTCGAGCAGGCGATCGGCTTTGGCGACGTGATGTTCATCGCCGTGCCGTACAAGGCACTGCCGCAACTCGGCCAGGATTACGCCGGCGCGCTCAAGGGCAAGATCGTGATCGATGCCTGTAATGCCACGCCGGCGCGCGACGGTGCCGACTTACGCGATGAAGTCGACAAGAACGGCATCGGCGTGACCTCGCAGAAATATCTGCCCGGCACGCGGCTGGTGCGCGCCTTCAATACGCTCAACTACAAGATCTTCGCCAGCGAGGCGAACCGCCCCGATCCGAAGCTGGCGATTCCGATCGCCGGCGACGATGCCGAGGCGGTGAAAGTCGCCGCCGGGCTGGTGCGCGACGCCGACTTCGATCCGGTGGTGGTCGGCAAGCTCGCCGCCGCCAGCCGTTTCCAGATGGGCGCGCCGGGTTACGGCCAGAACGTCACCGCCGCCGAGCTGAAGCAGAAGCTGTCGCTGGCGCCATGACGGCGCTCAAGCGCTGGGTCGAGTGGGCGGTGCCGGCCACGCCGCAAGAGCGCGCGGCGGCGCTGTGGTCATTCGCCTATTTCTTCATGCTGCTGGCCGGATATTACGTGCTGCGGCCGTTGCGCGATCAGATGGGCATTGCCGGCGGCGTGCGGAACCTGCCGTGGCTGTTCACCGCCACGTTCGTGACCTTGATCGTCGCCCAGCCGCTCTACGGCGCGCTGGTGGCGAAGCTGCCGCGCGGGCGCTTCATCCCCATCGTCTATCATTTCTTTGTCGCCAACATTGCGTTGTTCTGGCTGTTGCTGACGCTCGGCGTCGCGCCGGTGATCGTCGCCCGCGTATTTTTCGTCTGGGTCAGCGTGTTCAACCTGTTCGCGGTCGCGGTGTTCTGGTCGTTCATGGCCGATCTGTTCACCGCCGAGCAAGGCAAGCGCTTGTTCGGGTTCGTCGGCGCCGGCGGCACCGCCGGGGCGCTGTTGGGTCCGGTCATCACCATCGGATTGTCGGTGCCGCTCGGCCCGGTCAACCTCTTGATCGCGGCGGCGGTGCTGCTGGAACTGGCGGTGTTCTGCGTCTACCGGCTCGAGCGCGCGGCGACGCTGCAGGCCGGCGCGCAAGGCGGCGTTCACGGCGAACCGCGGCGGGTCGGCGGCAGCGCTTTCGCGGCGCTGCCCGAACTGATCCGCTCGCCGTACCTGATCGGCGTCGGCGCCTGGGTCAGCCTGCTGTCGTTCTGCGCCACCATCGTCTATTTCGAGCAGGCCAACATCATTTCCGCCACGGTGCATGGCGCCGGCGCGCAAACGCGCATCTTCGCCAGCATCGATCTGGCGGTCGGCCTGCTCAGCCTGGCGACGCAGGTCTTCGCCACCGGCCAAGTGCTCAAGCGGTTCGGCACCGGGGTGGCAGCCGGCGCGCTGCCGGGAGTTTATGTCGTCGGCTTCGCCGCGCTGTTTCTGGCGCCGACGCTGGCCGTCGTGGTGACGCTGCAAGTGGTGCAGCGCTGGATGAATTTCGCCATCGCCAATCCGGCGCGGCAAGTGTTCTTCACCGTGCTGGCCCGCGAAGAGAAATACAAAGCCAAGAATTTGATCGACGTGGTGATCTATCGCGGCTCCGACGCGTCATATGGCTGGGTCTTCCACAGTTTGCAGGTGCTCGGCCTGAAGCTTGGCGCGATCGCGCTCGTTGCCTTGCCGGTCGCCGCAGGCTGGCTCATCCTGTCGGCTGTTTTGGGACGCACTCAGGAACGCCGCGCCGCGCCGACGGCCGCTGCCGCTGTGCAAGGAGAACGAGCATGACAATCCGCATGACGCGACGTGAATTCGCCATAGCGACCGGCGCGGCGGTGCTGGCGCCGCCGGCGTTCGCGCAGACTGATGCGCTGGTGACCCGCGCCATTCCGAGTAGCGGCGAGCGCCTGCCGGCGGTCGGCCTCGGCACCGCGCAAGTGTTCAACATCAACGACCAGGCGACCCGGCAGAAGGCGGCCGCGGTGCTGCAGGCGCTGATCGCCGGCGGCGGCCGGCTGGTCGACACCTCATCGGTCTATGGCGACGCCGAGGCCGTGCTCGGCGAGGTGATCGCGGCCGGCGGGCTGCGCGGCAAGCTCTTCATCGCGACCAAGCTCGAGGCGCCCGACGCCGCGGAGCTCAAACGCTCGCTGGCCCGATTGAAGACCGAGAAGCTCGACCTTCTGCAGTTTCACAATGTGCGCGATCCGCAGCAATCGCTGGCCCAGTTCAAGGAGTGGAAGGTGCAGGGCGTCGCCCGCTATATCGGCATCACCTCGACGCGGCACGCCGACTTTGCCGCGGTCGAATCCGTGCTGGCGCGGGAAAAGCCGGATTTCGTGCAGATCGACTATTCGATCGACGACCGCGAGGCCGAGAAGCGTATTCTGCCGCTCGCCGCCGAGGTCAAGGCCGGCGTGCTGACTGCGCTGCCGTTCGGCCGCGCCCGGCTGTTCCGTGCGGTGAAGGGGGTGGCGATTCCCGACTGGGCGCGGGGATTCGCCGGAAGCTGGGCGCAGTTTTTCCTGAAATATCTGTTGGCTGACCCGCGGGTCACTGCGGTCATCCCCGGCACCGCCGACGCGGCGCACATGACCGATAATGTCGGCGCCATGCGCGGCCCGCTGCCGGATCCCGACCAGCGCCGGCACATGGTTGCGTTCATCGAGGCGCTGTAGGCGGGTTGGCGGCTCAAGCCCTCCATCAGGCCGGAAGGGTTACGGCCCGCGGCGTATGAACGCGGTATAGGCATGCCGTGTGCAGAAGAATAAGCTCGAAAATTCGAGATCAGGGGTAGGAACCGTCATGAACAGCATGCCCAGCCTGCAGCCCGACGCCCCGGCGCCGCCCACCCATCGCCGGTCACCGTACTTCTCGGAGGAGCACGAACTCCTTCGCACGCAGGTGCGCCGTTTCGTCGAGACCGAAATCAAACCGTACGCGGAAGCCTGGGAAGAGCAGGGCTATGTGCCGCGCGAGGTGCTGCGGCGCATGGGCAGCCTGGGATTTTTCGGCATCCGCTATCCGGCCCGCTATGGCGGATCGGAGATGGATACGCTGGCAACCGTCGTCTTCGCCGAAGAGCTGGGCCGCTCGACCTTCAGCGGCGTGGCGACCACCGCTCTGGTGCACTCGGAGATGGCGTCCATCCACGTCTTCCGCTCCGGCAGCGAGGCGCAAAAGAACAAGTGGATGCCGGGCATCATTTCCGGCGAGGTCATCACCGCGGTCGCTGTGACCGAGCCGGATGCCGGCTCCGACGTGAAGGGCATCCGGACCGTGGCGCGGCGCGACGGCGATTCGTATGTCATCGACGGCGCGAAAATGTTCATCACCAACGGCGTCTACGGCGATCTCTATTGCGTGGCGGCGAAGACCGATCGTTCCGGCCAGCCCAGCCAATCGATCACCATGTTCCTGGTCGAGAAGGGTACGCCCGGTTTCACCGTCAGCCGCACGCTCGACAAGCACGGCTGGCGATCGTCCGACACGGCGGAACTGCATTTCGAAGGTTGCCGCATTCCCGCTGAGAACAGGCTCGGCGACGAAGGCCGCGGCTTCTACGCCATCATGAAGAATTTTCAGAACGAGCGGACCATGATCGGCGCGGTGGCGATGGGCGAAGCGCAGGCCGCGCTCGATCTCACGCTCGATTATGTGCGCACCCGCAGGGCCTTCGGCGCCCCGCTTTGGCAACGCGAAACGATCCGGCAGCGCCTGGCGATGCTCGCCACCAAGGTCGAGGCCGGCCGCCAGCTGGTCTACCACACGGCTTGGCTCGACACGCAAGGCGTCGACGCCACCAAGGAAGTGTCGATGGTCAAGGCCTTTTGCGGCGAGCTGGTCAACGAGGTCATGTACAACTGCGTGCAGTTTCACGGCGGCATGGGCTTCATGCGCGGCACCACCATCGAGCGCATGGCGCGCGACGCACGCGTGCAGAACATCGGCGGCGGCGCCACCGAGGTCATGCTCGAAGAGGTGGCGAAGCGGCTCTAGGATATGAGAGCGTTAATCGATTCAATCGGAAGCGATTGCGCTCTCCACGCGCCGGCGCGGCCTTGGCAAGGATGTCGGGTCTGCTAGTGCGCGCGCCGATAGATTCGCGCAACCGGCAAGGGATCTCCATGCCACGCTTGCTGACGATTGCCGCCATGTTCGTGCTCGCCTTGTCGAGCTTGGCTGCGGCTGAGGAGCATCATCCGCCGGCTACCAATGGATTGCGGTACGGACCGGACCTGCTGCTGGTCAATGTGACGACCGGCCAAGTCGTGGATGCGGTTTACGACGTGGCTTATTAGCATCGATCGCCGCGTTACGGGATTGCAGCATGATCCGGAAAAGTGGACGCCGGCTTTCCGAAAAGATCATGCTCCACCAAGTTATAAGAGCGCCAATCGCTGCAATCTGAAACGATTGCGCTCTTAGCCGCCGGTCGACGTAACCCGCCGCATGCCGCCGACGACGGGCGCGCTCACTTGACCCCGTACTTCGCCCACTGCTCGGCGACATTGGCCCGCATCGCCTTTGCCGCCGTCATGTCGGTTTCGGCACCGGTAGCATCGCCCTTCTTCTGCTTCACCACGCCGCGGCCGTAGAGCGAGCCGGCGAGCTTTGGGTTGAGCTTGAGCGCGGCGTCGTAATCGGCCAGCGCTTTGTCGAGATCGCCGAGTTTGAGATAGACCAGCGCACGGCTGTCGATCGTGTTGGCGTCGTTCGGCCGTAGCCGCAGCGATTCGTTGCAGTCCGTCAATGCCGTTTGCAGCTGGCCGATGAGGGCGCGGTCCCAGCACCGGTAGTTCCACCAATTGGCATTGGTCGGCTGCAGGCGGATGAGCTGATCGAATCCTTCGATCGCTTGCGCGTATTGACCCTTGCTCTCGTAGGCGGTGGACCGGTTATTCAACGCCGCGCTGTAGGACGGATCGATCCTGAGCGCCTCGTTATAGTCGGCGATGGCGCGGTCATAGTCCTTCTTCTTGGCATAGGTGTAGCCGCGGTCGTTGTAGGCGATGGCATATTTCGGATCGATCCTCATCGCGTCGCTGTAGTCGGCGATGGCGCGATCGTAGTCGCCCTTGGCGGAGTAGGCGTCGCCGCGGTTGTCGTAAGCGACGGCATATTGCGGATCGAGCGCGATCGCCTCATTGTAATCGGCGATGGCGCGGTCGTGGTCGCTCTTTCTGGCATAGGCGAGGCCGCGGTTGTTGAAAGCGGTCGCATATTTGGGATCGACCCGCATCGCCTCGCTATAGTCGGCGATGGCGCGGTCGAAGTCCTTCTTGTCGAAATAGACGTTGCCGCGGCCGTTATAGGCCAACGCGCTCGTGGGATCGAGCTGGATCGCCTCGTTGTAGTCGGGCAACGCGCGGTCGATGTCGCCCTTGGATCGGTAGGCGTTGCCGCGGCCGTTGTGCGGACTCGCGTATTTGGGGTCCAAATGGATGGATTCGTTGTAGTCGGCAATGGCGCGGTCGTAGTCTTTCTTGGCGTTGTAGGCGTTGCCGCGGCCGTTATAGGCGAGCGCATACCTCGGATCGAGGCGGATGGCCTGGTTGTAGTCGGCGATGGCGCGGTCGTAGTCCTTCCTGGCTTGATAGACGTTGCCGCGGCCGTTGTACGGGGCGGCGTATTTAGGGTCGAGCCGGATCGCCTGGTTGTAATCGGCGAGGGCACGGTCGTAGTCCTTCTTGTCTTGGTAGGCGTTGCCGCGGCCATTGTAAGGGTAGGAGTATCTGGGATCGAGGCGGATCGATTGGTTGTAGTCGGCGATGGCCCTGTCGTTGTCGCCCTTGACGCGGTAGCCGTTACCGCGGTTGTTAAAGGCGATCGATAGGTTCTTCTGGTTCTCCCTGCCGGACTGGATGACGCTGGTGCAGCCGCTGATTTGCAGATCGGGCGAGGCTTTCTCTTTGTTGACGCACCAGGTCCACGCCTGCGACAGCGCGGCGCTCGCAGGGCCGCCGGTAAAGATGCCGGCGGCAACGACGGCAGCCGCGACGACGGTCATGCGGTTGATGGCAAATCTGCGTAAAATTGCGGCCATGGCGATGCCCCCCTCGTTTGGCCTTTCCCCGGGGAACACTAGCACAAGATCGGCGCGGCAAGACCCGGCTTTATCGGGCAATCGATCGCCGCCCTCGATCCAGCGAAGCCCGCCGCGCGCTCGCTAGCGGACGAAGCCGAAGCGGAATCGCTCGCCGTCCGCCTCGACGAGCCCGGCCGTCGGGTGCGGAAAGTGGATCGGCAGCACGACTACGCCGGTGCCGGCGATTTTTCCCAGGAATTGCCGGCGCGAGCGCGCCGCCTGCTGCGGGTCCCAGTCGAAGATCGTCGACCAATCCGGCTCGCGGCATTGCAAGGCGTGGTGCATGAGGTCGCCGATGACGACGGCGTGCTGTCCGCCCGAGCGGATATTGACGCAGCAATGGCACGGCGAATGACCCGGCGTCGGCGTCAGCCACATCGTATCGTCGAGCGCAAAGTCGTCGTCGACCAAGAGCGCCTGGCAGGCCGCCACCACCGGCTCGCAGTTGAAGCGCCACACATTGCCGCCGCCGCCGGGTCGATTCTCGCCGCGTTTGGTCGACTCCTCCCATGCGGCGTATTCGCCTTTGTGGAACACGTATTTCGCCTTCGGGAAGGTCGGCACCCAGCGGCCGTCGCGCAGCACCGTGTTCCAGCCGCTATGGTCGATATGCAGGTGGGTGCAAAACACGTAGTCGATGTCGCCGAAGCGCAGACCAGCGGCGGCGAAGCCGTCGAGCCAGGGCCGCTTGGGGAAATCGAATGGCGGCGGATAGCCCTTGTCTTCGCCGGTGCAGGTGTCGACCAGGATGGTGTGCCTGGGCGTCCGCACCACGAAGGTCTGATAGGGCATCACCATGCGTCCGGACGCCGGGTCGAATACTACCGGATCGAGCTCGGCGAGATGGCGCCGGCCGATGTCGGGGTCATAGGCGGGGAACATGTCCTCCGGCCGCCGCCACGGCCCGTCGCGCTCGATGATGCTGGTAATGGTCACGTCGCCGATCTCGAGCGTCCGCATGCTGGTCCCGTTCGGATGCGTGGTGTGTCTTTTGGCCGGCCCCGCGCCGGTAAGGTAAACGACGAAGGCAACATTTACTATCCGATCAAATGTTGCGACGCCGAGCATCGATAGAAATATACAAAACACGCCGAAGCTGTATTGCTTTTGTCGCGTGGTTCAGCTTCCCGGAACGGCCGTTTGATTGGCGTCTTTCCGGCTTGCGCCGTCCGTAACGCGATCGCCGGCGCATCTCGGTGCAAGGGTCGGGAGTGACCGGTCGACGCTCGACGTCGACCGTCTCGGGTCATGAAGGGCACCGAGCGCGTGAGCGCGCAGCGATCTGAAAGAGCCAAGACTCATCGAGGATACAGGAGCGTAACATGAGCGTGCTGACCGCAGCGGTCGACGTCGTGCCGAGCATGTCCGGCGGCAAGCAACGGACCATGGCATCCGTGGTATTTGCCGGATCGATCGGCACCGTCATCGAATGGTACGACTTTTTGATCTACGGCACGGCGGCGGCCTTGGTCTTCAACAGCTTGTTCTTCCCTAACGTCGACCCGCTGACCGGTACGCTGGCGGCGCTCGGCGCCTACGCGGCCGGCTTCTTTGCCCGCCCGGTCGGCGGCATATTGTTCGGCCATTTCGGCGACCGCGTCGGGCGCAAGACGATGCTGATGATCACCATGCTGGTGATGGGGCTCGGCACCTTCTGCGTCGGACTGCTGCCGACCTATCATCAGATCGGCATCTGGGCGCCGATCCTGCTCATTACGCTGCGCATCGTGCAGGGCATCGGCCTCGGCGGCGAATGGGGCGGCGCCTCGCTGGTCGTGCTGGAGCACGCGCCGGCGGGCCGGCGCGGCCTCTACGGCAGCCTGGTACAGGTCGGATTCCCGCTCGGCATGTTGACGTCGACCGGCGCCTTCGCGCTGGCGGCGGCGCTGCCGCAGTCGTCCTTCATGGCCTGGGGCTGGCGGGTTCCGTTCCTGCTCAGCATCGCACTGCTCGGCGTCGGCTGGTTCGTGCGCCGGCGGGTTGCGGAAACCCCGGTGTTCGAGGACATCAAGCGGCGCGGCGATATCGTGCCGAGCCCGTTCCTCGAAACCATCCTGAAGAATCCGCGCAGCTTTCTGGTCGCGCTCGGCCTGAAGATCTCCGAGGTGTCGTGGGTCTATATCCTCACCATCTTTGCCGTGGTCTACGCCACGACCAAGCTGGGGCTCTCCAAGCAGCTGATGCTGGATGCGATCATCGTCGCCGCGCTGGTGGCGGTGGCGACCATCCCGCTGTTCGGCTGGCTCAGCGACATCTACGGCCGGCGGCCGTTGTACTTTGCCGGCACGCTGTTCACGATGGCCTTCGCCTTTCCGCTGTTCTGGCTGCTCGACAGCAAAAATCCGACCATCATCATCCTGACGATGGTCGTGGCACTCAGCCTCGGTCAGGGCACGATGTTCGGGCTGCAGTCGACCTACTTTCCCGAGCTGTTCGGCACTCGCGTGCGCTACACCGGCGCGTCGCTCGGATTCCAGGTGGCGGCCGCCATCGGCGGCGGCCTCACGCCGCTGTTCGCTACGTCGCTGGCGAACTACAGCGGCGGCACCGCCGGCGTCTCGGTGATGCTGATCCTGCTCGCGGCGGTCACTTTCGTGGCGGCGTTGTGCGCGCCGGAAACAAAAGACCAATCGCTGCACCGCTGACGGAAACGCGATCTGCGCCGTCCGCAACACAGCAAAGAAAAGCGCGTTCCTAAGCAGAGCGGCGAAGGCGTCGCAGCTCGCGACTTCCGCCGCCGCCGATTGACCTCGCCGTGAAGGCTGCTATTTTAATTTCCGCAACGGCAGGACATTAATCTGGGACCGCGCAATGAGTATCTTCCGAAGAAAGGCGCCAAGTCACTTAATCCCGATCCATCCTGATAACGCCGCAAACAAAGACTGGATTATCGTGTTGGAAGCCAGCACGATCGTCGGTCCGTCGCCGGACAGACTGCGGGTTGCTCGATCGACGCAGGAGCGTAAGGTTATAAAGAAGTACAACATATTGCTGAAAGCGACGCACTTTCTTGTCGTCGATGGATACAATCCGCGAATTCATGCCGTGTATTTTTGTCCGCAACTCTACAGGTATGACCAGGATAAGAGGCTGATCCCTCTACAAGGCGAAGAAATCGGCAGATTTGTAGCGCAAGCCCATGAGGACAAAGTAAGAGAGCGACGGCCATGGTACGAGCCGTCGGAGAAAGCGCCGGATCAGTCGATAATCAGCGCTCCGATGCTGACGGAATTCGATACCGTCGTTGTTGAAATACCGACGGTGCGGAACTCTGCCGCGACGGGTTGATGACCGAAGCCTGGCGGACATGGGCCAGACTACTTTTGCGGCCGCGCCGGGATCTCGACATGGGCGGCGAAGCGGAATGGATCGTCGCTCTTCGCCCCAACCGCTTCTGTGTTGAGAATCCGTTAATCGGGGTCCGCGTATCCTGCGCCGGAGACCGCTCACTCGAGGAAACGAACATGGCAGAACGCCGTCGCGCTACACGGCAGAAAAGCTTCCTGCGCGGCTGTGTCTATTTCAACAAACGACGCGGCGCAGTAGATTGTCTGATCCGGGAAATTTCCGACGAGGGAGCGCGCATCATCTTCTCCGACACCGTAAATGTTCCCGACGTCGTTGAGCTCTACGTTCCGCAGAAGGAGCAGACGCTGCGCGCGCGCGTGCGATGGCGCCACGGCGATGAGATCGGCCTCGATTTTCCCGATTTCGCGCTTCCCGCGGCGGGGCCGCCGGAGCTCGGCGAATTGGCGCAGCGCGTGGCAAAACTCGAAGCCACGGTCGCTCTGCTGCGCCGCAAACTCCGACAATTGAAGAGCAATTTTCCGGGCGCGGACGATATAGAAGCGGCCTAACTCAATCGCTCGGGTGTCATCGTTGAGCTATCTCGCCTGCGGTCTCGGCGCAACGCCTGTGACCGAGCCGGCCAAGCGTAGTCCGCTTCGAAGGAAGAGTCGGACTCGAAATCCATAGCGTCGATTTTGAGCGAAAGTTTCTGTACGCCTGAAAAGTCGGCTCCGCATTGATCCACATCAATATGCACGGCGGGTTCACGCATGCCACCCATCTGATTGTCTGCCTCGGCGAGAGGCTAATGGCGACTAGATTGAGCTTCTCTAGACACGGAGCGAGCCATGAGCACGATAAGCTTGGATATCACGACCGTTCGTCGGCGTTGGGTATTGCCTTGGGCGGCCATGATCGCAGGTGCGGCGACCGCCGCCGTGGTGGGACTGCTGATTGCCGGAACATTCTTCTCCACTGCGACCGATCCGAGAGCAGGCGCCAGCGCCAGCCTCAGTCAAGCCGTCGCCGTCCCTGTGCCAGTAGCTTTTGCAATTGTACCCTCGCCGGTGATCGAGACGAATGGTCAATTCTTCTTCGGCACCGGAGATGGGAGCGCCGGATATTATTCCGGACGACCGGTTCAATGAATGCCGGATTGAGCTGGTGGGTCGTCTAGCGGATTAGTGCGCTACCAACCTATGGCGGGCCAATTCCGCCCGTGCGCGGTATTGCGCCGCCTCGGTAGAGAGTCTGCGAAGAGCAAGGCGGACAGTGACCGTGGCTATTTTTCGAGCCGCACTACGATCTCGACATGGGCGGCATAGCGGAATTGATCGACCGGAGTGACCTCGATCAGCCGGTAGCCGCCGCGGACAAGCTCGCCGGCGTCGCGCGCGAACGTTGCCGGATTGCACGACACCGCGACGATCCGCGGCACACCGCTTGATGCGAGTTCGCGCGCCTGCGCTTGCGCGCCCTGGCGCGGCGGGTCGAAGACGACGGCATCAAAGTTTTTCAGCTCCGCCGCCGTCAGCGCCCGGCGGAACAGATCGCGGCGCTCGACTTCGACCGGCTTGAGGCCTGCGGTCGATGCGGCGGCGCGCTTGAGCGCGGCCAGCGCGGCGTCATTGTCATCGACCGCGGCGACCCGTGCGCGCTCGGCGAGTCGCAGCGCGAACGGGCCGACGCCGGAGAAGAGATCGGCGATGCGCTCGGCGCCGGAGCATGCGGAAACGACAAGCCGCACCAGGGCTTCTTCGCCTGCGGCGGTGGCTTGCAGAAATGCGGCGGGCGGCAAGGGCACGGTCGCCCTGCCCATGCGCAAGGTCGGCGCGCGCGCCAGCGCGATCAGTTCGCCGTAGCGGGTCAGCCGCGCCAGATCATGCGTTGCGGCGACGCGCGCCAGCGCCGTCATCAGCGGCGCCGTCAGCGGGCCCGAGCCGCGGACGTCGATGTCGAGGCCGGCATCGGTGGCGGTGACATGGATGTCGAGCGGTTTGTCCGCCGGATCGAGCACCTCGGCGATGGCCCAGGCGGCGTCGATGGCGCCGCCGAGCTGTGGCGCCAGGATCGGGCAACGGTCGATCGCGACCATGTGATGAGCGCGCGCGGCCGAAAAGCCGACCTCGAGCACCCCATGCGTGCCGCGCCGGGCATGGAACACGGCCCGGCGGCGGCCGTCACCGTGCGCGTCGATAAGCGCAGCGACCGGCGCGTCGAGCCCGGCCTGGCGGAGCGCCTCGACCACCAGATCGCGTTTCCACGCCCGATACCGGGCAGTGTCCCAGTGCTGCACGGCGCAGCCGCCGCAGACGCCGAAATGCGGACAGATCGGCGCGATGCGCGCTGGGCTCGGCGTGTCGATGTGAAGGAGCCGCCGCCGGTCGGGATGGCCGGCGACCTCTTCGACCTCGACGGCTTCGCCGGGCAGCGCGCCGGGGACATAGATCGCACCGGCGGGGCCGTCGGCGACGCCGTCGCCGCGATGGCCGAGCCGATCGATCAGGAGCCGCTCAACCACGCTCCGCCTCGATGAAGAATTCGCGATTGCCGTCGCCGCCCAGGATCGGCGATGGCATGCGGCCGCCGACGCGCCAGCCCTGCGCCGCAAGAAACGCGGCGATGTCGTCGCAGACCGCTTCATGGATCGCTGCGCTGCGCACAATGCCTTTCTTGATGTCGCGGCGCTGTGCTTCGAATTGCGGCTTGATCAGCGCCACCAACGTGGCGCACGGCTTGAGCAAATCTCCGATCGCCGGCAGCACAAGTTTCAGCGAAATGAAGCTGACATCGACGGTTGCAAAATCCGGCAGCTCCGCAAATCGCGCCGTATCGAGCGCGCGAATGTCGGTTTTTTCCATCGCGACGATCTCGGCCCGGTCGCGCAGCGAAGCGTGCAGCTGACCGCTGCCGACATCGACCGCGTAAACGCGCCGCGCGCCGCGCGCAATGAGCACCTCGGTAAAGCCGCCGGTCGAGGCGCCGACGTCGAGACAGATGCGGCCTGCGACATCGAGCTGAAAATGATCGAGCGCCGCCGCGAGCTTGACGCCGCCGCGCGACACATAGGGATGCGCGGGCGCAGCCTCGATCGCGGCGGCCGATGAGATCGTGTCCGATGGCTTGCGTACGCGCACCCCGTCGGCGGTGACCCGGCCGGCGGTGATGGCGGCTTGCGCCCGCGCGCGGCTTTCGAACAGGCCGCGCGCGACCAGGAGGCGATCGGCGCGTTGGCGGGCGGTCATGGCAATCATCCTCCCCCCGCTTCGCGGGGGAGGATTGTTTATTATCTGACGAGCTTCACCGCCTCGCCGCGGATGTTCTGGCCCAGCGCTTCGAACGCCTTATGGACGATGCCTTTGGCATCGAGTCCGGCCTTGGCGTACATCGCGTTCGGCGAATCCTGGTCGATGAAGATGTCGGGCAGCACCATGCTGCGAACCTTGAGGCCGCGATCGAGCAGGCCATGCTCGGCGAGCGATTGCAGCACGAACGAGCCGAAGCCGCCGATCGAACCTTCCTCGATGGTCAACAGCACCTCGTGCTCGCGGGCGAGCCGCAGCAACAGATCGACATCCAGCGGCTTGGCGAAGCGCGCATCGGCGACCGTGGTCGATAGGCCGTGCGCCGCCAATTCGTCCGCCGCCTTGAGGCATTCGCCGAGCCGGGCGCCGTACGAGAACAGCGCGACCTTGGTGCCCTCGCGCAGGATACGGCCCTTGCCGATCTCGAGCGGCCGACCTTCTTCCGGCATCGGCACGCCGCGGCCTTCGCCGCGCGGATAGCGCAGCGCCGACGGCCGATCGTCGATCGCGACGGCGGTCGACACCATGTGCACCAGCTCCGCTTCGTCGGCTGCCGCCATCAGCACGAAGCCCGGCAGGCAGCCCAGATAGGCGATATCGAAAGCGCCGGCGTGGGTCGGCCCGTCGGCGCCGACGAGGCCGGCACGATCCATGGCAAAGCGCACCGGCAGGCGTTGGATGGCGACATCGTGCACGACTTGGTCGTAGGCGCGCTGCAGGAACGTCGAGTAGATGGTCGCGAACGGCTTGAAGCCTTCGGTCGCCAGCCCGGCGGCGAAAGTGACGCCATGCTGCTCGGCAATGCCGACATCGAACGTGCGATTGGGAAATTCCTTTTGGAACAGATCGACGCCGGTGCCCGAGGGCATCGCCGCGGTGATGGCGACGATCTTCGGATCCTTGCGCGCTTCCTTGATCAGGCTTTCCCCGTAGACTTTCTGGTATGCCGGCGCCGTCGGTTTCGATTTCACCTGCGCGCCGGTCGCGACGTCGAACTTGACCACGCCGTGGTATTTGTCGGCGGATTTTTCCGCGGGTGCGTAGCCTTTGCCTTTCTTGGTGACGACGTGAACCAGGAACGGCCCGTTCTTGGCGTCGCGGACGTTTCTCAGCACCGGCAGCAGATGATCGATGTTGTGGCCGTCGATCGGGCCGATATAAAAAAAGCCGAGCTCGTCGAACAGCGTACCGCCGGTGACGAGACCGCGCGCATATTCCTCGATGGCGACCGCGCGCTTCTCCAGCATCCTGCTGGGGAGGCGCTTGGCGATCTGGCGGACTAGGTGGCGCAGCCGACGATAGCCGCGTCCGGAGACGCGGCGCGCGAGGTAGGCCGACAGCGCGCCGACCGGCGGCGCAATCGACATGTCGTTGTCGTTGAGCACGACGATGAGGCGAGAATTCATCGCGCCGGCATTGTTCATCGCCTCATAGGCCATTCCCGCCGACATGGCGCCGTCGCCGATGACGGAGATCACGTTGTTCTGTTTGCCTTCGAGGTCGCGCGCCACCGCCATGCCGAGGCCGGCGGAAATCGAGGTCGAGGAGTGAGCGGCGCCGAACGGATCGTATTCGCTCTCGGCACGCTTGGTGAAACCGGACAGGCCGCCACCCTGCCGCACCGTGCGCATGCGGTCGCGCCGGCCGGTGAGAATCTTGTGCGGATAGGCCTGATGGCCGACGTCCCAGATCAGCCGATCGCGCGGCGTATCGAACACGTAGTGCAGCGCCACAGTCAGTTCGACCACGCCGAGACCGGCGCCGAGGTGACCGCCGGTGACCGAAACGGCGTCGATCGTCTCCCGCCGCAACTCGTCGGCAAGCTGGCGCAGCTGGCTTTCTTCGAGGCGCCGGAGGTCTCTTGGCGTTTTGACCAGATCCAGCAATGGGGTCTTGGACGGAACGGTCACGCGAATACTCCTTCTTATTAACCTCGTTGGCCTCGCGGGCCTCGCGCGGGCCTAAATGGCGATCGTTCGGGCCAAGCGCCGACGCGCTCGGCTCCTACGCGTAAACCCTCAGTCTTTACACCATTCCAGGCTGGCAACGCAATTTCGGCCGCCGGGCCGGTCGTGTCTCAGTTTGAATTTCCGGCGCGTGCGCCCTGTGGCAACGTTGGGGCATATTCGGACCGTAAGCCCCCTGTACCTCTGCAACGCGGGATATAGGGGTTGGTTCGGATAAAGCCACTGTCGAAAATGGCAAATTTAGCGATACTGGGACGGGCGGTTGCCAAGCCGGCAACGCGACGGCGACCAGAGGCGAAGCACCGCAAAGGCAAAGTTGATCTGTCGTGGCTCTCGAAATTTACCGAAAAAAGCGGCAGTTCGATGTGACTACTGAGCCGCGCGGCCGCAAAGGCCTGCGCGGCGGTCGCCGTTATGTGATTCAGAAACATGCCGCGCGGCGGCTGCATTACGATTTGCGGCTCGAGCTCGACGGCGTGATGAAGAGCTGGGCGGTGACGCGCGGCCCGAGCCTCGATCCCAATGAGAAACGTCTCGCCGTCCACGTCGAGGACCATCCGATCGAGTACAACTCCTTCGAGGGCACGATCCCCGCAGGGGAATATGGCGGCGGTACCGTGATGATCTGGGATCGCGGGACATGGAATCCGGAAGGCGATCCGCACAAGGGCTACGCCAAGGGCCATCTCGTTTTCGATCTCAACGGCGGAAAACTGCACGGCCGCTGGCATCTGGTGCGGATGCGCGCGCGCGACGGCGAGCGCCATGAGAATTGGCTGCTGATCAAGGGCAAGGACGCGGCGGCGCGCGGACCGCGCGACGACGATATTCTGCGGGAAAAGCCGCTCTCGGTGGTGACCGGCCGCTCGATCGAAGAGATCGCCGCGGGCAAGGGCGGCAAAAAGCGAGTCTGGCACTCCGACCGCGGAGCCGACGCCAAGGCGGAAGACAAGGCCGCGTTCAAGCAGAAGATCAAAAAAATCATGGCAAGGCCGGCCGCACGATCGAGAGCGAAAGCCAAGGCCGCCGCGCGCAGCACCGTCGGCAAGCGTAGTGCAAGAACGAAAGCCGCCGGCGCGGCTCAATCGCGGCTGCCTGAGTTCGTCCCGCTCAGTCTCGCCATGCTTTACGAGCAAGCGCCGAGCGGCCCGCAATGGCTGCACGAGATCAAATTCGACGGCTATCGCCTGGAAGCGCGGCTCGATCGCGGCAGCGTGCGGCTATTAACGCGCAAGCAGCAGGATTGGACGCACCGCTTCAAGCCGGTGGCTGCGGCGGTGGCGGCGCTGCCCGCCGAAACCGCGCTGCTCGACGGCGAAGTGGTCGTCGAAGACGAGCGCGGCATCAGCAATTTCTCGCTGTTGCAGACCGACTTGAAGGACGGACGCACCGACCGCTTCGTCTATTACGTCTTCGATCTCCTGTACCTTGACGGCCGCGATTTGACCGGCGCGCCGCTGATGGAGCGAAAAGCGGCGCAGGCGCGATTGTTGAAAGGAGCCGGCAAAACCGGAGTCATCCGCTATACCGACGATTTCGACGAGGCCGGCCCGGTCATTCTGCGCCACGCCTGCGAGATGGGGCTCGAAGGCATCGTGTCGAAGCGCCGCGACGCGCCTTATCGGTCCGGCCGGTCCGACAACTTCGTCAAGACCAAATGCCACGGCCGGCAGGAATTCGTGGTCGTCGGCTACACGCCGTCGACGGCGTTGCCGCGGGCGATCGGCGCGCTGACGGTGGCGGTGCATGAAAGCGGCGCGCTTCGCTATGCCGGGCGCATCGGCACCGGTTATACGCAAAAAATGGCGCGCGATCTGTTCAAGCGTTTGCAAGCGCTGCGCACCGAGCGGCGGCCGGTCGCGCTGCCGCCGGACGAGCACCGCAAGGACGTGGTCTGGGTCGAGCCGAAGCTCGTCATTGAGGCCGAGTTCGCCGGCGTCACCCACGGCGGCGTGCTGCGGCAGGCCTCGTTCAAGGGATTGCGCGAAGACAAGGCGGCGAGCGAAGTCGTGCGCGAGGTGCCGGCGGTGGCCAAGGATCCGCCGCCGCGCCCCGCGCGCGCAAGCAGGCCTCGCCTCGCGCGCGCAAGCAGAAAGGACAAAAACGGCGAAGCCGACCGATTGCAGCTGACGCATGCCGACCGCGTCTACTGGCCGGACGTCGGCGTGACCAAGCGCGATCTGGCCGAGTATTACGGCGGCGTCTGGGATTGGATAAGGCCGCACGTTGTCGGCCGCCCACTGTCGCTGGTGCGCGCTCCGGAAGGTGTCGGCGGCGAGACTTTCTTTCAGAAGCACATCGCCTCGAACGTGAAGTCGTCGCCGCTGCGCCGCGTCGTCCCGGGGAAGGATCGCGACGTGATCGCCGTCGAGACGCTCGACGACCTCATCGCGCTGGTGCAGTCCGCCGCCTTGGAGATTCACGTCCGCGGCTCGCGGCTCGACAGCCTGGAGACTTGCGACCGGCTGATGTTCGACCTCGATCCGGGGGAGGGGGTGGCCTGGCCGCAGATCGTCGCCGCGGCGCGCGAGACGCGCGACCGGCTCAAAGCGGAACAACTCGAGAGCTTCGTCAAGCTGACGGGCGGCAAGGGCGTCCATGTCGCGGTGCCGATCGCCGACGCCGACTGGGATACGGCTAAGCTGTTTACCCAGCGCATCGCCGCGGCGATGGCCGCCGATAGCCCGAAGCTTTATCTCGCCAAGATGACGAAGTCGCTGCGCCATGGCCGCATCTTCATCGACTATTTACGCAATTCGCGGGAGGCGACCGCGGTGGCGCCGTATTCGACCCGCGCGCGGCCGGGCGCGCCGGTCTCGGCGCCGGTCACCTGGGAGCGGCTGCCGCGGACCACGGGCGGCAACGATTTCACCCTGCTCAATATCAAAAAGCGCATCAAAGACGACGCCTGGGCCGAGCTTGGAAAAGTGCGGCAGAAGCTGCCGGCGGTGCGAAAGGGCCGGCGCTAACATGTTCCAGAACGCGAAATAAAAGGCGGCCCCGACCGGAACCACCCAGAGGGGTGAAGGTTCGGTCGAGGCCGCTCGGCTCAAGTCCCACAGGGAGGAAATGTCTTACGAGCCGCAGGTGCAATGTAAGCGCCTGGGCTCAAGCCGCCTTGATATGGATCAAATGCACCCGCGGCCTGATCGGCCATACACGCCGGTTCGCTTGCGAGGTTTCCGGCGGCGATAGCTAGGCTTTCCAGCGCTTCGGTACGGAACCGTACGCCATTCGCCTCGTTGTGCGATTAGGCGCCTTCGTATCTGTAGCGGGGGCGCGATCGAACCGGACAACGCCAGCTGTCCGAAATCGAGCCAAGCTTTGCGGCTTGGCCATGCAAGGCTACGTCTTTGTCCCTCTCGGCCGCCAATGGCGCCAAAGCGCTTGTCGTTCTCCTCGTCGAAGACGAATTCTTCGTCAGGGACGATATTGCCGGCTGCCTGCGGGACGCGGGCTATGTCGTCATCGAGAGCGTGAGCGGCGAACAGGCGATCGCGCTGTGCCGGTCGCAGACGCCGATCGACATGGTGTTCACCGACATCAACCTCGGCGGCCAGGCCAGCGGCTGGGATGTGGCCGCATGTTTTCGCAGCGAGCGGCCGGACATCCCGCTGATCTACATGTCGGCCGACCGGATCAGTCCGGATCGCTGTCTGCCCGGCAGCCTGTTCGTCGCCAAGCCGGTTCGCTACAGCGACATCCTGATCGCCTGTGGCCGGCTAGGCGGCAAATCGGCGTTTTGAGCGAACCGGCCGTCCACGGCTACGCGCTTGGCCGGCGGGGGAGTTGCAGACTGTAATGCAAGCCCGTTGCCTCGTAAGCGATGGCGACGTCGGAGCAAAAACTCCGCGCGAACGGGCCGAGGATCCGCGAGCCGAATCCCTCGCCGGTGCCGTCGGCGGGCGGCGCGCTGACCGCCGGACCGCCGGTTTCCCTCCAATCGAACAGCACCCCGGTCGGAACTTCCATCAGCTTGATTTGAACGGAGCCATCGGCGGCCGACAAGGCTCCATGCTTCAGCGAATTGGTGGCCAGCTCGTGCAGGATCAGGGAGAAGTTCTGCGCCAGCTGCGGATCGAGCGTCACCTGCGGCCGGCCGTGCACCGTGTAGCGGTCGGCGAAAATGCGCATTTGACCGTGGATCAGGTCGATGAGCGCGATCTCGCCCGTGGCGTCGCTGACATGCCGGTTGGCATCGACCAGCGCTTGCAGCCGGTCCAGCAGCCCGTCCTTGATCGCGGCCGTTGACACCCGAACCTCATCGCTCGGCAGGCTGAAACGAATGACGGCTTGAATGACGGCGAACAGATTTTGGATGCGGTGCTGCAATTCTTCCCTGAGCAGGGTTTCATGCCCTTTGGCTTCGGTCTCTTTCTCAAGACCGCGATTGATGAATTCGATCAGCAGCACGCAAACGACGGCGTCGACCACGTAGGTCAGGACCGCAAGCCAATGGTATTGCGGAATGAAGAAATACCATTGCGACAGGCCGGCCAGCCGGCCGGATAGCCGCCGACAAACGCGGTCACGACGACTGCCGGATAGATGGTGATAAAAGGAGCGTCTTGATAAAAATCGCCGGCCCACCATTGCAATGCGGTGGCGGCGCCGACCGACGCGAAGGCGACGACATAGCCGAGCGCGGGATGCCCGCGAAACATACGCGCCGCTCGATAAATCAGTGTCGGCACTTGCAACTCCCTCGGGTCGGCAACGGACGACGCGACCTGGCGGTCAGCCTTAAAGGTCAATCGGTGAATTTCGGGCCGCGCTTCGCCATGAAGGCGGCGAATGCCTCACTCAGATCGTCCGACTGCAGCAGCGCCGCATTCCAGATCGCCATGTATTTGAGGCTCTCCGCCACCGAATGGTCGCGGCTATAGATGAGCATCTCCTTGCTGCCGCGGATGGCCAGCGGCGACTTGGCGGCGATCGAACGCGCGATCTCGGCGACCCCGGCCATCAGCTCGTCGCGCGAGCCGTAGCAGCGATTGACGAAGCCGATGTCCGTGGCTTCGGCGCCGGCGAACGGCCGCCCGGTGTAGGCCAATTCGCGCGCCATGGCCTCGCCGATCAGTTTCGGCAGCCGTTGCAAGGTGCCGACGTCGGCGACGAATCCGAGCTCGATCTCCCTGACAACGAAATTCGCGTCGGCCGAGCAATAGCGCATGTCGGCGGCGCAGATCAGATCGATACCGCCGCCGATGCAGGCGCCGTGGATCGCCGCGAGCACCGGCTTGCGGCAGGTTTCCAAACTGCTGATGACGTCCTGCAGATCCAATATGGCGCGGCGCAGCTGTTCGCGCTGATGCGCGGCGCGCCCGCCGGCGCTATCGGTGATCTGCGCCAGCATGGCCAGATCGATGCCGGCGTTGAAATTTCTGCCGGCGCCGCTCACGACGACGACGCGGGCCGCCGGCGTCTCGTCGAGCTTGCGGAACACGTCGCGGATGTCGTCCCACATCTGCCGGTTCATCGCGTTCGACTTGTCGGGCCGGTTCAGCACGACGTTGGCGACGCCGTCGGCCAACGACACGGCCAGCGTTTGGTAGTTCATGAGGGCTCCACACCGCGCCGGGAATTCAAGTGCCGGCGAGTCGCATTATAGCGCATCGCGGATGGGGCCGGGGCGGAGATCGAAAAGATGTGGCAGAGGCTGACTACTCTTGCTCGTCACCGCCGGGCTTGACCCGGCGGTCCATGCTGATGAGCGGCGCGCAAAGCCGCCCGGTCGCTCGCGCGGCGATAACCACGCGTCTTCTTTGTTTGGATCTGGATGCGCCCTGCTCATGCAGAACTTCAGCAGCATGGATTGCCAAGCCCGGCAATGACGGATAGTCTCACCCCGCCAGCCGGAAGCGGTCGAGCTTCGGCTCGAAGCGGGCGCGGAAGATTTCCGCGTCCAGCGGATCCTCGAAGCAGTAGCGGACGAACGCCGCATAATCGTCTTCGACATACATGTCGAACTTGCCGACATAGGCGAGAAGGAAATCCATGATCTCGCTGTCGTCGGCCAATTGCCGGCGCGGCAGCACCACCTGATGCGGGCATTCCTCGTCGAGCTGGCGCAGCCAGGCGCTTTTCTTGTCCGGGTCCATGGTCTCAATCCCCTTGACTCAGACGGCGGAGTGTTCTCTTTTTGTTCCCAAAAGTCAAGCGGGATGTACGCGCCGCTGCCTCGCCGAGTTTAATTTTTCGGTACTAGAACCGCGTGGCACTTGGCATTGATGATGTAGCGTTTGCCGACCGTGCGTTGAAAGGTATCGTGGGCAAGAGGCTCACTTATCGGCCGCCTCACCACTGAGAGGCCCTATGGGAAAGCCCGGCGAAAAGCAAAAACGAAGGCCAAAATTTAGCGATAAGAAACAATCCGAGCGGTTCAAGGAAACCGCTCGGGAAGCCGGCGCGAAGAAACCGTCCGATGCATTTGACAGCATCATTAGCCAAATGGGACGGCACCATACTGTACAATACGTTCTTCGAGGATCACGCGGCGGAGAGGTGCGACCCGGTACGATTGGCCCCGAAAAATTTCCAACTTTGAAGGCCGCATTAGAACGGGCGGCAATTCTCTATGACCAACCGGCGCAGCGCTGTATGCTCGAAATTCTTCTGGGCGAAAATGGGCCTTCTGTCCGCGACATGGCGCAGATGGAAGAATGGAACAATAATGGCCGCCCGCCGCCTCCGGATTGAAATGACGGCAGCAGAAAAACGAGCGAAGCGATCGGCGGCACGCCAGTGATCCTCTTTAGTTGCCGCCGAAGATAGTGATGTCACCGAGGTCACAGGCCGGCGAAGTATTAATACCTTTGTCATCGCAATGGATTCCGCCGCGGCCAAATTTGGCGCTATACGGCGTGTAGACGTAACCGCCCCGCTTTATGCCGTGGACTTTGACATAAGCGTTCCACTGCTTTTGCAGGCCGGCGGTTGTGTCAAGAGCCAGTGGGTGGCCATTCCCGTCGATGAGCACCGGATCGCCGGCAAAGGCGGGGCTGGCGAGCAAGAGCGCCAACAGTCCGTAGACTATCCGTCTCATGACGGACCTCGTTTGGCCGCGGCCGAAATGAGTGCCTTTGCCAATTACAAAAGGAGATTGTCCTAATTCGGACAGGACCCCCACTTGACTCCCTGGGATAATGTTCTCATTTTGTTCTCATGGTCGAAACCATCGGCGACGCCTTTGCGCTCGGCTGGCGCGTCACCGTCCGCTGCAGCTACGGCCGCTCGGACGGCCCGCGCTCGCAATCGAGCCGCGAGTGCAACTACCGCAAGGAGCTCGACATGGAGACGCTGGTATGGACACGGGGCAGGGCGTTTCCGTTGTCCCGGCTGGAAAGCCGGCTGCGTTGCCCGCGCTGCGGCTCGCGCAATGTGGTGGTGTTGTATCGGCCGCCGAGCAGCGTCGCGGCCGGCTAGGTGCGCACCAATTACTAATCATGTCGACGGCTAGGCGAGGATCGTTCATCTTGGGGAAGCCGGATCATCCATTCGGCAAGGGGAGAACGAGATGCGCGGTGCACGCGTTATCAATTTTGCAATTGGAATCTTCGTCATCGCGGCATTTCTCAACGGCTTGGTACTCCGGCAGGCCGTCGCCGAGGATTTCGGCTCGCTCGATGGAACGTGGGAAGGCGACCTCAAGAACATAGATCTGACGGGGGAAGGAAAAGCCACGACCGCTTGGCGTCGGATCATCATCGAAGACGGACGAGCGCGTGTTTTTTATAAGCGCGATGAAAAAATAAACGAGGTCAAACCCGGAAAATTTCGCGTCGAAAGACAGCTGACAAACGCAGTTATTGTCGCCATCGATTCAGGTCATGACAATGAGGGTACGTGGGTGGAAACTTGGGCATTTGCTGTCACCCAAAAGGACAAAAATACGCTTATTACGAATTTCGTGCGGCAAGTGAACAATATCAATTTGCCGCTGTCGGCCGGTCACAGCAAATTCTCTGCTGTTGCAACTGGTGAACTCGCGCGCAAGCAGTGAGTGCCGCGGCGTGCGGCAGGGCGTTTCCGTTATCCCGGCTGGAAAGCCGGCTGCGCTGCCCGCGCTGCAGCTCGCGCACTGTGGTGGTTTTGTACCGGCCGCCGAGCAGCGTCGCGGCGCGCTAGCGCGGCGAATTATTTCGCTTCCGGCGCATGCGGTGACGGTTCGGCTTCGGCGATGCAGGCAATAAGGCGGCCAGGACCGTAGCCGAACATAGGTGCCTAGGAGCTATCTCGATTCGGTCAAGGCCGCCCGGCTCATACGCGGTCGACTGAGCCACAGGCGACCTTAAGGCGCCGCAGCTCAAGTCGCCTTGACCTGGGTCAAACCCGGGGATGATGTGGCTCTTGCGCTTGGTCGCCGATAACGGGACATTGCGCTTGACATTCGTCCCTGTTTCGGATACATCATTACGAATCTCGCTCATCGAGGGTCGCTTTCTAGGGGCGTCCTATAAGGCGGAGCGGGAGGCGGCGCCTGCGCGCGGATTCGCAACCCGCACCCGGGCGGCTTCGGGCATCATTCACGCCGGTACTACGGCCGGTGCGGGAGGTGCAGTCCCTGGACTGGGACAGGAAAGGGCGGGTAACGCCCGCCTGGACCGAGTCCCAGGAAGCATGGCCTGGAGCTGAGCCAAGGGGTCAAAGCCTTGGCGAGTGCCGCGGCGAAGCGCCGGAAGGCGAGCGCGCCCCGCAAGCAGATGAGTGCGCAGACTGCGTACACGTGTCTGCGTGGCGCGCTTCCGCGCCCGCGCACGTTCAGGCGGCGACGTTTGGATGTGTGGCGCGGACAGTGGACGGCATGCGCCTTTCGGCGCTCCGCCTCCCTCTTTGTTGCGCATGATCTTGTCCGAAAACCGGACACCACTTTTCGGGATCATGCGTGAGCCGGAGGCGAACCTAAAAGAGTTTTGTTGTTGTGGTGGTTTGCAAAACTCGGGCGCACCGCGTCGCGAGAACGAGATTTTTTTATCCGCCCCCGCGAAGCGGGGGAGGGGGGACCATGCGGAGCATGGTGGAGGGGGGCGTCCGTACAGACGAATGATTCATACAGTGCGCAGTTTATTTTGCGGCCGACGCCCCTCCCACCGCGCTAACGCGCGGTCCCCCTCCCCGCTATCGCGGGGCGGGATGAAGATCACGCCGAGCCGGGGAGATGAGAAGTGCTACTCCACGTCGAGCGGCTCGGTGCCGGTGGGATTGCCGGCGGCGTCGAGCGTGATCTTCTGCACCCGCGCCTCGGCCTGCCGCAACAGCTCCTCGCAGCGGCGCTTGAGCGCTTCGCCGCGTTCGTAGATGGCGACCGATTCCTCGAGCGGCACCTTGCCTTCTTCGAGCCGCTTGACGATTGATTCGAGCTCCTCGATGGCGCGCTCGAACGACAGTTGTCCGACGTCGCCGTTGTTGTTCTGGCTGGGCTGGTTGTTTTGTGGCGCCATCGCCGGCTCTCCAATTCGCTGCCGTTTTATATCAGACCGCCCGGACTATCCCCGCATCAGCGCGGTGACATGCGCCGCGGCGGAGTTGGCCAGCGCTTGCAGATCGTAACCGCCCTCCAGCAGCGAGATCACGCGTCCGCCGGCGCAGCGATCGGCGACATCCATGATTTTCTGCGTCGCCCAGGCGAAATCGGCCTCGAGCAGATTGAGGTTGGCGAGCGGATCGCGCATGTGGGCGTCGAAGCCGGCGGAAATAACAATCAGTTCCGGCTGAAAGTCGCGCAGCCGCGGCAGGATGCGGCTCTCGAAGGCAGCGCGGAATTCCTCGCCGCCGTCGCCGGGCCGCAGCGGCGCGTTGACGATGGTCTCGTACTCGCCGGATTCGATCACGGCGCCGGTACCGGGAAACAGCGGCATCTGGTGGGTTGAGCAATACATCACCGTCTTGTCGGCCCAGAAAATCTCCTGCGAGCCGTTGCCGTGATGGACGTCGAAGTCGACGATCGCCGCGCGGGCGACGCCGTGGCGATCCTGCGCGTAGCGCGCGGCGATGGCGGCGTTGTCGAAGAAACAAAAACCCATCGGCCGCGCGGTCTCGGCATGATGGCCGGGCGGCCGCGTGGCGACGAAGGCATTGGCCGCTTTTTTGTTCAAAACCTCGTCGACCGCGTGCATGGCGCCGCCGACCGCGCGCAACGCCGCCTCGAAGCTGCCCGGCGACATCGAGGTGTCGGCATCGAGCCGCACCATGCCTTGCTCCGGCGTCGTGTCGCGGATCTCCGTGATGTAGTCCATGGGATGGCACAGCGCGATGATCTCGAGCGGCGCCGTCGGCGCCTCGACCCGCGCCAGCGATTGAAACTTCTCCGCCTCGAGCGCGCGCTCGACGGCGCGCAGCCGCTCCGGCCGCTCGGGATGGCCGTTCGGCGTCAGGTGATCGAGACAGGCGGGATGGGTGATCAGCAGCGTGGACATGGTCGCGACATTCTACTGGGCCAGCGCCGCGCCGGCGGCGATCACGCCCGCTGCGCCTTCGACCACGGTGCGCTCGAGCCCCGCCGCCTGCACGGAAAAATTCTCAGCAAAAAACCGCGCCAGCGCGATGCGGGAAGCGCCGTCGGCGCCGAGCCGCAGCGCGGCCAGCGCCTGCTGCGCCAACAGGCAGCCGCCGGTCGCGACGCTGAACAGCCGCAGATAAGGCGTCGCCCCGGCCAGCGCCTGGTCGGTGTCGCTTTCAAGATGGGCAAGCATCCAGCCGGTGGCGCGGGTCAGGCTGGCGACCGCTTCCTCGAGCCGCACCCCGGTCCAACCGAGCGCCGGGTCGTTGGTCGCGCCGACCGCTTCGACGATGCGGCGCAGCTCGCCCAAAAAGCCTTCGATCACCGCGCCGCCGGCAAGCGGCAGCTTGCGGGTGACGAGATCGATCGCCTGGATGCCGTTGGTGCCTTCGTAGATCGGGGCGATGCGGGCGTCGCGATAAAGCTGCGCCGCGCCGGTCTCCTCGATATAGCCCATGCCGCCGTGCACCTGGACGCCGAGCGAGGTGACCTCGACGCCGATATCGGAGGAAAACGCCTTGGCGATCGGCGTCAAGAGCGAGGCGCGGGCATGCGCCGCTTGCCGCGCCGCCTTGTCGGTGCCGCGCTCGGCGCGATCGAGCGCCATCGCGGTCGCATAGCAAATGGTGCGGGCGGCCTGGGTGAGCGCGCGCATGCTCAGCAGCATGCGCTGCACGTCCGGCTGTGCGATGATCGGCGCCGATTCCGTCGCCGGCATGCCGGCGGTGCGGCCTTGCCGACGCTCACGCGCATAGGCCAATGCCAGCTGCAGGGCGCGTTCGGCGATGGCGACGCCCTGCAGGCCGACCGCGAGCCGGGCGCGGTTCATCATGGTGAACATGGCGGCCATGCCGCCATTCTCTTCGCCGACGATAAAGCCGGTGGCGCCGCCGTGATCGCCGAAGATCATGGTGCAGGTCGGCGAGCCGTGGATGCCGAGCTTGTGCTCGACCGAATGTGCGCGCACGTCGTTGCGGGCGCCGAGCGAGCCGTCGGCGTTGAGCAGGAATTTCGGCACCAGGAACAGCGAAATGCCGCGCGTGCCCGACGGCGCGTCGGGCAGCCGCGCCAGCACGAAATGGATGATGTTGTCGGTGAGGTCGTGCTCGCCGTAGGTGATGAAGATCTTCTGGCCGGTGAGGCGATAGCTGCCGTCGCTGGCGCGCTCAGCGCGGGTGCGCAGCGCGCCGACGTCGGAGCCCGCCTGCGGCTCGGTGAGCTGCATCGTCCCGGTCCATTCGCCGGAAACGAGTTTCTCCAGATAGGCGCGCTTGAGCGCCTCGCTGCCATGGGCGTTGAGCGCATCGATCGCGCCCATGGTGAGCATCGGGCCGACGCCGAAAGCCATCGAGGCAGCGTTCCACATCTCGGTGCAGGCGGCGTTGACGACCTGCGGCAGTTCCTGGCCGCCCCATTGCGCCGGGGACGCCAGGCCGTTCCAGCCGCCCTTTCGCCAGGCGTCGTAGGCCTCTTTCCAGCCGGGCGCGGTGGTGACGACGCCGTCCTTGAAGGTGGCGCCGGCCTGGTCGCCGACCCGGTTGAGCGGTGCGATGACTTCGGCGGCCATGCGGCCGGCTTCGGCCAAGACCGCATCGACGTCGTCCATGGCGAGGTCGCCGAAAAAACCTTGCTCGAGCGCCGGCAGCAGCGCAGCGCCGTATTTGAGCGCAAAGTCCATGTCGGCGAGTGGAGCGCGATAGGTCACCGATAGCCTCCCCGGCGCTTGAACGGCGCGCGGACCGGCCGGCGCGGCAGCGGCGATACGGCCCAGTGCCGGCCGGCGGCGGGCGCCGCCATCTGTTGATGCATTACTATTATATGGTGCCGGCCCTTCTGCCTATACAGAGCTTAGGCGGAACGCCGCAGCCCGCACAGGGTAAAGCAAAGCGCGCACCGCCCATGAAAGGGCGAAATATCGGCTGCGGCGCTGGGCCGAGTCGGGTCCCGGCGCGGCTTTACAATAATCCCACGCTCGCCTACCGGAATGACGATGAGTTCGCAGTCTTGGCAAAGCGTTGCATCGCGCAGGACCTTGCTTTCGGCTCGTCATAGCCCCGACGCGGTGACCTTGGGGCTGATCATTGTATTTCTGGGCTTGCGGCTCATCTTGGCGGCGACGCTCGGCCTCGGCGTCGATGAAAGCTATGCGGTTGCCAATGCGCGAGAGCTTGAACTCTCCTATTTCGACCACCCGCCGCTGCATTATTGGATCGCGCACGCCTTCATGCCGCTCGTTGGCGACGGTCGTGCGCTGCGGCTGCCGTTCGTCGTTTTATTCGCCGGCTCGTCGTGGCTGCTCTATCTGCTCACGCGCCGGCTGTTCGGCGCCTGGGCCGGGGTCTGGGCGGTGTTGGCGCTCAACCTGTCGGCATTTTTCACGCTTTCCGCCGGCGGCTGGCTCGTTCCCGACGGCGCGCTCATTTTCTTTCTGCTTGCCGCGGCGCTGACGCTGGCGAACGGCTTCTTTCCCGCCGGCGCTGCTCCCTCGCCATGGCGAAGCTGGATCCTCGCCGGCATTTGCCTCGGACTGGCGAGCCTGTCGAAGTATCAGGCCGTGCTGTTCGGCTGCGGGCTCTTGCTCTATCTCGTGACTGTCCCCGGACGCCGGCGCGTTCTGCTGCATCCCGCGCCGTGGGCCGGAGCGCTCGTCGCGCTGGCGATTTTTTCTCCGGTGTTGGTCTGGAACGCGCAGCATGGCTGGGTCTCCTTCGCCTATCAGGGCGGCCGCGGCCTGGCGCATGGCGGGCTTCACGTCGGCAATGCGCTCGCCAATGCCGCCGGCCAGGCGGTCTGGATCCTGCCCTGGATCTTCGTGCCGCTGGCGATTGCAGTGTGGCAGGCCTTGCGGACCGGACGCCGGCAGGAACGATCTTGGTACTGCCTTTGCCTCGGCCTGCCGACGATCGTGTTCTTCACCGTTATTCCGCTCTGGGGCGACAGGGGCCTGCCGCATTGGCCGATGTCCGGCTGGCTGATGCTCTATCCGATCCTTGGCGCTTATCTCGACCGCCTCGCGGCCAAGGGGACCGCGCCGCGCCGCTGGGCGTTCACGGCGGCGGCGTTGCTGGTGGTGTTGACGGCGATTGCCGTCGGCCACGCGGCGACGGGCTACGGCAAGCTGTTGTTGCCCGCGGCTTTCCGGCATGGCGATCCGACGGTCGAAGCGATCGCGTGGACGCCGCTTCGCACCGCGCTCAAGGCGCGCGGCTATCTCGACCGCAAGGATATGTTCGTCGTGGCGCCGAACTGGATGGATGCCGGCCGGATCGATCAGGCGCTTGGCGGTGCGCTGCCGGTCACCGTGTTCGGCGATTTGACCGAGGCCAAGAACTTCGCCTTCCGCTCCGACGCGAAATCATGGCTCGGCCGCGACGCTCTCATCATCGGCCGCGTGATCACGCCGGACCGGGAGGCGCGGCTGCGGCCATATTTCCAATCCATCGAAGAGTTGGCGCCGCTGTCGTTCGGCCGCTCGGGGATGCGGGAGATCGAGTTGCACATCATGCTTGCCAAGAAGCTGAAGATGCCGTTGCCGTCGTATGATGCGAAACGCCCCGGATAGCGCTGGCGGCCGGTTGTGGGCGGACATTCGCGGCCAACGTTGATCGCTGGCGGTGGCATCGCTATGTTGCGCCTCGCACCGGCCCCGGCCGGCGGCAATCCGACGGTGCATTGGGGCGTAGCCAAGTGGTAAGGCAGCGGATTTTGATTCCGCCATTCCCAGGTTCGAATCCTGGCGCCCCAGCCAGCATTTAAGCGATTGATATTACAGTAGTTTTGTCTCATATGGTGGGCCAGTTTTAACGCGGTTTTGGCGGTGTTTGTGTGAGACGTGCGCGATCGAATTTAGACAGAGACGGTTTCACGCCTGATCTCCGCCGCGGTGGTCGCAAAAATCTCTTCGGGGCCATTCCGCGGTTGACTTTTTGTGTGCTGATACGCTGATGCCGCGGCCACACGCAGCCGTTTGCAAAGCAACGATTGGATTTCAGCGAAACCCGAGCTGCATGCGCTGCTCAGCCCAGTCAGCCGGCAGCCGCGATGCCTTCCGCATTAACGTCATGGCGTTGAGTTGTTGCGGTTGCCGACCGTTGACAATGGCGGTCGTAATGTCGGGCGCCAGCCAGGGAAGACGCAGCAGGTTATAGATGTAGGCTGCTGTTACTCACTCCTCGCGAGCGATGTCATGCACGGTCAGCTTGGTGTTTTGAATAAGGCGTGCCTGAAGGGCGTGAGCCCGAGCGATAATCCTCATCAGGCTGCGGTCGGCTGCTGTATGGTCATCAGAATTCTCAACAAGCATCCTCATTTCGCGGCCGACGCGTTTGAGGCGTGCAGGCGCCACCAAAGTCAAAACATCATCGGAGTCACGCTCCGGCTTCTCATTCTGCGTTGTCGAGTCGATCGATTGCTCAGCTAGCAAAGCAGCCAGACGGCGTCGGGAAATATTGATTTCAATTTGTTCAGGTTTAATTTCTACACGGCCTAGCAGCGTCATGAGCACTGCTTTGATCTTGTCGGGTACCTCTACCCCGAGTTCTTCTGCGATTTGCCGGCCATGTTCGATCAGTTGGCGTTGCTCCAAACCGCTGTACAATTCATCGTCAGTTGCATCGAGGATCGCTGTAGGGTCGGCAAGAAAAGTGCGCAGTCTGTCGATCACCAATCCTTCCAAATCTCCGGCCGGTATACGCCTCCCACTTGAACGGGTTTTTCCCGTGCCGGTAAGGAGGCCGGTTGAAACATAGTACCGATAGCGAGTTCCTTTCTTAACCGCATACGTTGGTGTCAGCCGCCCTCCGGTTTCGTCAAATACGAGGCCGGTGAGCAGGCTCGGATGCTTTGCGCGGGCGCCAGTCGCCCGCTCGATCCGGTTCTTGGCAAGTACCGCCTGAACTTCGTCCCACAGCGACTGTTCAATGATTGCCGGATGTTCTCCCGGATAGGATTTGCCCCTATGCGTAACCTCGCCACGGTAAATTCGATTTTGGAGTATCAGATAGAGTGCGCCACGGGAAAATTTCTGGCCGCCGTACTCGGTGCCGTCGGGTCGAACCCGCCGCTTGCTCTTTATCCCCGTATCTGCGAGCTCGTCCTTGAGCGCGTGAACCGACTTGAGCACAAGATAGCGGCGGTAAATATTGACGACGGTGCGGGCCTCGTCGTCATTGACGACCAACTTGCGATCCTTCACGTCGTAACCGAGTGATGGCATGCCGCCCATCCACATGCCCTTCTTCTTGGAGGCCGCGATCTTGTCGCGCACACGCTCTCCAATGACCTCACGCTCGAACTGGGCGAAGGACAACAGCACGTTGAGCGTCAGGCGTCCCATACTGGTGGTGGTGTTGAATTGCTGAGTGACCGACACGAACGAGACGCCGCGGCGATCGAAGATCTCCACGAGCTTCGCAAAATCGGAGAGCGCTCGCGTCAATCGATCGACCTTGTAGACGACGATGACGTCGATCTGGCCTGCCTCGATGTCGGTCATGAGCCGTTGCAGGGCGGGGCGCTCCAAGGTGCCGCCCGAAAACCCGCCGCCATCATACAAGGTCGGCGACACCGTCCAGCCTTCTTGCTTCTGCGATTGGATGAATGCCACGCACGCCTCACGCTGAGCGTCGAGCGAGTTGAACGCCTGCTCTAACCCCTCATCGGTCGATTTTCGCGTATAAATCGCGCAACGGCTCCTTTTGGCGGGCCGTCGCGCTGTCCTTTCCAATTCAGCCATCACGCCGCCCCGTTGCTCGGGCGCTCCTTATCCACTGCCGGCAGTCCGAAGAAGCGCGGACCCGACCAGTGTGCTCCAGTGATCTTTTTGGCGATCTTGGTCAGGGATGGATAACTTGTCCCGGCGTACTCGAACCCATCTTCCGTCACCGTGACGGCATGAGTGCGGCCATGCCATTCGCGAACGAGACGCGCGCCTGGCTTTAGGCTGAGGCTTGGGGTGGGGCTAACCCGACCCGTCGTCTGCAAGGCTTTCGCCATCGTTTGCAGCTTGCGGTGTGTCGACTTGCCGAGCCCGCCGTGCTCGATTTCCTGAACTCTGTAACCGAGCGCAAGGACAAGGAGGTCGCGGCTGATCTTCGGAGGGTCACGGTGGTACAGCCGCCCCCATTCGTCGCGCAACTCCTCAAGGCCGAGCGACCGAAAGCGATCGAGCTCGCGCTCGATCGCTTGTGTACCCATTCTGGCCATGGCTAGGCAGCCGCTGGCGCCGAGACGTTCGGATTCGACTTCGATTTGGGTGGTTTCTCGGCGATCAGGCGATAAATGCGTTCGCCATCGGCCTTCTCCGACGTCAGCGTCAAGCCGAGCTTCTTGCGCACTACACCGGCAAAGAAGCCGCGGACCGAGTGCTGCCGCCAGCCTGTCGCGTTCATGATGGCGGCGATTGTTGTCCCCTTGGGTTGCTTGAGGAGGGTTAGGACCGCCTCTTGTTTGGTCCCGCCGCGGCTTGAAGACGAGCGAGTGGTCCTGGCCTTCCGGGCCCGTTTTGAGCCGCTCTTGGCGCGCGCTGGCTTGGACTTATTTGACGTTTTGCTGTGCGACATTGAAGGATCCCTTTCGGTTTGCGGCGGCAATCAGGCACCGTCACCACCGAAGCCCCACAGTGGCGGAACAGCCAGCGGGGCAGGATCCAGAGAGGGCCTTGCGGCCCTTCTTAGCATGCCGATACTGACGCTCTATTCGCAGCGGAAGTCCAGACCTTCCTGCAATAAATATTGCGCGCTGGTCGCCCCTCTATGCGATCGAGCGCTGTCCAAACTGCGTCTCACGCCTCTGGATACGAGAGTTCGAATCCTCCCGCCCCAGCCACCTATGCCGGCGACAATGTTCAAGGGCCTGCTAAATTCTCTAGCCGTTCGACTTCCAGTCCATGGCGCTGATGCCGTTCAGAAAACGTGACTTCACCTGATTAAGAATTTCTGGGTCAGACCCTTTCCGATTACCGAGCGCAATTAAGTCCTCGATCTCCTTACTTCCATCCAGCGCGTACATGCCTGGCGTTGTCACTGTGTTCACACGCAAGAACCTTGGTTCCCCGACGAGAAGCTGGGCGTGCCTGACGGATGAGTCGACTTGCGCGTTCATCAACAAATCAATGAGGGTTTTTCCCCATCGTGCCCAGCCGGCCTGCGCCATATTTTTTACTGTGAAGGGCTCCTCCGTCGTTCCAACGCTCAAGACATCGATGCGATCTAGCGGGACGCCCAGGTAGCACACGGCTTCCACGATGGCGGCCATCGCCGGGCAGTTTGCCCATACGCCACCGTCAAAAAACGAGGCGTTTGCAACCAGGTTCTTGACGACGGCCGAAGGGAAATACGTCGGCGCCGCCGCTGTCGCGAGAGCGACTTCGACCGCTTCCGTATTTTTATCCGCCGTCAGAAGCGCGTGGTGAGGCGTCCGGAATACATGGCAGACGCCGCCCACAGCATCGTAGGCCGGGATGACCAAGCGGCAAACAGAATCGCCCAGCACCTTGCGCTTGGCGTCGTGATAATAGGCCTGCTCCAACTCACGACGCAGCACGCGCTGAGAATACTTGGGGCTCAGCACGAACCGCAGCCGGGATGTCCACTTCCTATGAAACCGCATCGCCGGAAATACAACCGGCCCCCGATCACGGTAGAACTGGAGCATGTCTTTAGGGCGCAGCCCCATGCCCAGTCCGATTGCGAGGATACCGCCGGTAGATGTGCCGGCGACAAGATCGAATTGGCTCACCACGGGAACACCGAGCGCATGCTCCAGTGTCGTCAGGACCGATGCCGAGAACGCGCCTTTGATACCGCCTCCGTCGAGAGCGAGAATCCGAAAGGAGATTCCGTCGGACACCCGCCCCCGGACGAGTGGGAGGCGCGAGAGCTGGTCGATTACGACGCCGACCATGCTGCCGACATTCTCCTCCAGCGCAAGCCGCATGCTCGCGCAGTTGACCGTTACCGACGAAGCACTGAGGAGCAGCTTAGCGAAGGCGGATGTTCTATCAGGCTTGCAGGTCGCATGAATCGGGGAAGCGGCCCTCCAGTAAAGCATAACCCGGAATTATGGGCGGCTCCGGAGATTGGGTTGCCGTCGCATGTTACCGACCGGTCAGTCGCGAGCTCAACCGAGCCGCCCGCCGTCCATTCGGCGCGCAGTCTGGTCTTCCGCTCGACCCGCCGAAGCTCGCTGAGCAGTTCGCGGTTCGCGTCGCGAGCGCTCGCGCCGTCGACCTCTGCGCGTACGATCCAGTCGGTGCCATCGCGCGTGACCGACGCGGTGCCAAACGTTGCGACAAGGATGCGGCCGACGGCGTCGGGCGAATTGGAGCTGACGCGGGCCTGGAGCCGGAGCTTCATGGTGGTGTCCAGCGGAAAGGGTTATGGCAACGCATTCGTAATGCGTTTGCGGCCGTTCCAGGTGGTCACAACTTGTTCCGGGCCGTATTGTTTTCTTTGAGGATTTTTGGCGTAACCGTCCACCATATCTCGTTTTGTGTCACGCGTTGCTACCGGGTCGGGTAGCAAAATGGTAGCAGGCAGTTCAGTTTTCGTTCGATGATCGATCAGGCCCTGGCTGGGTACCAAAAAGCTCTTTCGGCGGCGATGCTCGACGGAGTACCGGCGGTGGTCAGGACTGCCAAGCGGCCCCCGAGGATCGGCGTAGGCGGTGGGCCGTGGAAGCAGGAGCGGAGGCGGATCCCCGGAGAGGTGGTAAGCGTAGCGTTCGGGTAGGGTGCATTTTTTAATGGGCACCCGAGGGCTTTTCATCTCGTCGGACCGTCGGCCATCTGGCTCGATTTGAACGAAATGGACGGGCTTCCCTCCGACCGCACGGGCTAGGCCCTCGTTGCGTGTAGATTTGTCTTCGAGTGCACGGCCGCTGGGCGCGCGGCCATTTAGGCGAGCTCCAGGTCAAACCAAAAAGGCTTCAGACCAAGTATCGGAGGGCGCAACCCAGCCGCCGCCGGGAGATTTTACCTCGCCCGTAAGAAGACGATTGAGAGTTCGTGTGGCGAGTCCTCATCCTCACCGAGCATTTCAGCGACGTAGGTGATTGTGAAAAAGACTGAGATGGCAGCCAGGATCAGGCTGCCTGACTGGTATGCACTCCCGGACGCTGGCAAGACGTTTTAAACAAAACGTATAAGGACTTATCAGGGAAAATAAGGTCGCGGCGCCGTTATCCCCTCGGACCAACTCTCTCATAAGCAGGTTCAGCTGTGCTCGTGAGCTAGATCGGCTCCGAGCCGGAATGAAAGGCGGCGCGCCATAGCCTTGATGCCTCTTACCGCGAGCTTGGTGGTGGATGCGTTAACTCGCGTCGCCCGCAAACTTACGGCAATGCCGGCGATCGCGCGATCCGTTGAATCACGCACCGCCGTGCCGAAGCAATACATACCCTCTAGTGTCTGCTCATCATCGATCGAGTACCCGCGCTTACGGCACTCTTTGAGTTCGCGCAGCAGCGTGTCGATGTCACTGACGCTATGCGGGGTTAGCAACTTGGGCCAGGGACCCGACATGATCTCGCAGACTTGTTGATCAGTCATGGTGCTAAGAATTGCTTTGCCCGTCGCGGTAAAGGCGGCCGGTAGCCGCATTCCGATGCGGAACGTGATGCCGAGTGGTAAAGCCGAGTTGCGGCACGCGATATAGATGACCTCTGGGCCATCGAGGACCGAGAGCGTGATCGTTTCGTTCGCCAGGATGCGTAGATTGTCCCACAGCGCCGAAAATTCTGAGGTTAAGTCCGTTTGTCCAATAAAGGCACTCGCCCAACGCATCACGTGCGGGCCAATGCAGAAATAAGTGCCATTGCGGCGCGCGAGAAGGTTGAGATCTACAAGAGTGGTGCAGAGACCGTGCACCGTGCTCTTCGCCAATTTGAGTGAGCGCGCTAACTCTGTGACGCTCATAGGCTGTTGTGAAGCCATGACGGTGTCGAGAAGACGCGCGCCGCGGACAAGTGCCGGAACGCCTCGCTCCTTCGCCATCGGCTTGATTGAGCGAATTGCAGCGGGCTTGAGGTTGACTGGCAATTTTTCCACCACTTCGAAATTACATTGTAGATTTGTTTGCGCGACTGCAGGCAGGCATTCGAGCATACGCGGTCATCGCCGATTAGGTGCCGCTTCGTGCACTCTGCTTCCCTGACGTTTTCGATCCTCCTATATACCGCCGAAGCAGAGATATTTGACTTCTAGATAATCCTCGATGCCGTATTTCGAGCCCTCGCGGCCGAGGCCGGATTCCTTAACTCCACCGAATGGGGCGACTTCAGTCGAGATCAGACCGGTGTTAATACCAACCATGCCATATTCCAGGCCCTCTGCGGCGCGCCAAATGCGGACGACGTCACGCCCGTAGAAATAGCTTGCCAGGCCAGCCTGGGTGTCGTTGGCCATGGTGATCGCATCTTCGTCGCGGGTAAAACGGAAGAGAGGTGCCACTGGACCGAACGTTTCCTCGCGTGCCACCAGCATCTGTGGATTGACGTCGGCGAGAATGGTCGGCTCAAAAAAGAAACCGCCCAGCGCATGCCGCTTGCCGCCGAGCACGACGCGAGCTCCTTTGGCAATCGCATCACCGATATGCTCCTCGACCTTCTCGACCGCCTTCGTATCGATGAGCGGCCCCTGGGTTACGCCGTCATCGAGGCCGTTGCCGACCTTGAGCTGGCGAACGGCGTTCGTAAGCTTCTCGGCGAAGGCGTCATAAACGCCGTCCTGCACTAGCAGACGATTAGCGCAGACGCAGGTCTGTCCGGTATTGCGATATTTGGAGGCAATGGCCCCCTCCACTGCTGCGTCGAGATCGGCGTCGTCGAACACGATGAAGGGCGCGTTGCCGCCGAGCTCAAGTGCAACCTTCTTTACCGTTTCGGCGCATTGCTGCATGAGCTGCTTGCCGATCTCAGTCGAGCCGGTGAAGGAAAGCTTGCGGACGGTCGGGTTTGAGGTCATTTCGCCGCCGATTTCGGACGCGCTCCCGGTCACTACGCTAAAGACCCCTTTGGGCACGCCCGCCCGCTCCGCCAGCTCGGCTAGCGCCAAGGCAGAAAACGGCGTCTGGCTCGCCGGCTTGACCACCATCGTACAGCCCGCCGCCAAAGCCGGTCCGGCTTTGCGCGTTATCATGGCAGCCGGAAAATTCCACGGCGTGATCGCCGCGGTGACACCGATCGGTTGTTTGATCACGACGATGCGCTTGTCGGCGGTATGGCCAGGAATGGTGTCGCCATAGACGCGTTTGGCTTCCTCACCGAACCATTCGATGAAGGAGGCGGCATAAGCGATCTCGCCCTGTGATTCAGCCAATGGCTTGCCCTGTTCACTGGTCATAATAACCGCGAGGTCCTGCCGATGTTGCATCATTAAATCGGCCCAGCGCCGCAGGATGGCGGCACGGTCCTTTCCGGTTCGCGCGCGCCAAGCGGGAAGCGCCGCATCAGCCGCGGCGATCGCGCGACGCGTCTCGGCGGCGCCCATGCGAGGGACGTTTGCCACCGGCTGTCCGGTAGCCGGATTGCGCACCGTCAGCGTGGCTCCGCCGTCGGCAGCCACCCAGGCGCCATTGATATACGCCTGGCTGCGTAGCAGCTTCTTATCCTTCATCTGCAGGCTGACATCCTCGGAACGTGAGGGATTCGCCAAAGGTGTGGTGCTATCGGCTCGTAACGATGACATGTTGGTTCATCCTCTATTCGTAATAACCTTCACCGGATTTGCGGAGCGTTTCGAACTGATCGGCGTCATGGCCGAACCAAACGTTGGCCTTCATGTCACCTGCTATGGCCCTGATCCGCTCGATGGTGCGTGCCGAGCCTATGGAATCAAGATTGATTCCGGAGGGTTTCATCGGCGGACCGTAATTTTCGGCGGTGTAGCAAGCATCCGAGACCAGCAGGACGTTCGAATGACCGCGCAGCGAGACGGCGAGACCAAGCATCCCGTAAGCGTGGCCGCTGCCGAAATTGAGCAGCCGCACGCCTTCTACTAGATTCTGGTCCGGCTCCTTGCGGCCGATGCGCCGCCAATGCAGGTCGAGCCTTAGCCAGCGCTCGAGATCCTTGAGGACATAGGGTTTCAATTCGTCGCGCAACGCGTAATGGCTGAACGCCGCAGAGAATTCGTCCTCGTGCACCAAGATCTGCGACTTGCGGAAGAACTCGACGCAACCGGCGTGATCGCAATGCAGATGCGAGAGAACGATATGGCGAATCTGGTCGGGGCCGACGCCCAACTCTTCGAGCCGGTTCGGCAACATGCATTCCTCACCCCCGATGGGCGAAAAATATCCTGAAGATGCTCGGGCCAGCGGCCATTCGGCCCGCCCCAATCCGGATGACAGCCGGTGTCGTAGAGAATGTTCCCGTCAGGATGCTCGATGTAATAAGCCGAGACCGGGATATCCATGACTTGGCCAGTCGGGTTGGGTTCGCGTGCGGTGGCCACTGTGGAGTGCGCGACGACGAAATTCTTGTCGAGGCGAAGCTTGCCCAGGTCAAGAACATGCATCTTGAGCGACGTGCTGGTCCGGCGCGCGTGGCTCGGCTTCCAATCGGCCACAAAGGAGGCCCTTGGTGCCGGCTGGGGTGCGGCCGCGCGAGCCGACGACCCGTCCCAATCGCGGCCACGGTCGAACTCCAAAATCTTCACCCGCCGGCTGCGATCCTGGCTCTCGTCCTTCCCGAACTCGATGATCTTCATCTGACTTTCCTGCCTTGCGCCGTGATTGTCAGTCGCCGGTCCGCTCACGGATGATCCGCAGTGCCTCCTTGAGGTAGACCCTGAAGAGCGGATAGTTCTCGCTCATCGGAAAATGTCCGATGTCGGTCATTTCGATATAGATGCCACCCTTGATGCGGCGGGCGGTATTCTCGGCGGCCTCGGGTGGGGTGAGATAATCGTAGGTGCCGGTCATCATCACGACCGGACAGCGCCGCCCGTCGATATCCTCGAGCTGCCTTCGCAGATCGTGATCGACGGAATAGAAATAGAGATCGCCACGGAAGGCCTCCGAGCCTTGCGTGTAATAATGCCAGGTCAGCCAGCGATCCATGTCGGGAGAATGCGGAGACATCAGGTCCCAGACGCCGCTGGCACACACCTGCGCCGCGTTGGCGTGTGGATGCCGCCACCAATCAAGAAAGAATCCGGGAGCGTAATCCGCGGCCTCTATCGGGATGACCGCCTTGAAGCGATCGGGCCGACGCAGCGCAAGCTGCAATGCCACGTTGCCACCGAACGATGATCCCATGAAAATCGGATTCCTCAGCTCAAGCGCGTCGCAAAACTTGACAATGAAATTGACGAAATGGTCCGCCGTCAGGCGGTATTCCGTCTTCCACCATTCGCTGTTGTGCGGCGGATCGGACTTGCCGTGCCGCGCCAAGTCGTAGGCGATAACCTGATAGTTCTTCGTGATTTCCTCGTCCTCAAGCAGACCGCGCCACTGATGATTGTGACATCCGGCCGTGTGCTGGCACACGAGCGGCTGACCGCTGCCGTTATGCAGATAGAAGACCTTGTATTCCAAGCCGTCGACTTCAATGGTGACGTAGCGGCCGATGACGGGCGAATGACGGGCCATCTGGCGTTCTCCTCGTATCTCTAAGAGTCCTGTTCAATGTTTGCAGTTCGACACGGGTCCTAAACAGGAACACCGCTTTTTCGTAACAGCTCGAACTGCACGGTGAAATTCCGAAGGTTCTGCATCAGCACCAACAGATTTCCCTCGAGCTTGAGATCCTCCCTGAAGCTTGCCGCCCAAATGCCATGGAACATCGGCCGCGGGACCGGCTGCGCGAATTCGCGCCATGTCTGCGCGCTGGCGCGGAGCGCGAAATCGTAGGCATCGAGCGGCGCCGGATTGGTGTTGATGTTCTTCACCTTGCCGTCATGCATCTCGATGATGACTTTGCGTTCCCCCATGTCGTACATGAAGGTGCAGGTATAGTATTTTCCCATCGCTGCGATGGTCGGATCGTTATCCGTCAAGCTCTTGTATTTGCTTGCCCAACCTTTGACATCAGCAGCCATCGTTGCCTCTTTTCTTCTAGCGGTGGATCGTCACCAAGCATGTTCGTAGATTGCGAGCACGTCCGCTCGGCTGAGCGGGCGCGGATTGTTGACGAGAAGCCGCGTCTGCTTCATCGCGTCGTCCGCCAGCATCGGTAGGACATCGGCCGGAATGCCGACGTCGCGCAGCCGTTGTGCTAGGCCGCAACGGCGGGACAGTTCGGCAAGCTTCTCCGCGAAAGCACCGGCCCGCGCCTGAGTGCCGATCTCCTCAAGCTCGGGAAAGACGCAGGGCGCAATATCGGCATAGCTGGCGCCGGCGACCTCGGCGTTGAAACGCAGCACATGCGGCAGCATGAGCGCGTTCGAAAGCCCATGCGGGATGTGATAATGGCCGCCCAGCGGATAGGCCAACGCGTGAACCGCGGCGACGGGCGAGTTGGCGAACGCCTGTCCCGCCAGCATCGCGCCGAGCAGCATGTCGATGCGCGCGGCACGGTCGGACGTGTTGTGAACGGCGCGCTCAAGCGCGCCGCCCATGAGCCGCAGCGCGTCGCGGGCGAGCGCACGAGACAACGGATTGTTGCTCGGGCTGGCGGAGGCATACGCCTCGATGGCGTGAACCATGGCATCGACGCCGGTGGCGGCCGTCACGGCTGGCGGCAAGCCGAAGGTGAGCGCCGGGTCGAGCAGCGCGACGTCCGGCAAAAGCACCGGCGAAACCACGCCCTTCTTTTCGGCGGTCCCCGTCGTCACGATGGAGATCGGTGTTACTTCCGAGCCGGTCCCTGCCGTGGTCGGCACCAGAAGAAGCGGCAATCGCGGCCCCTTGGCTTGGCCTATTCCATAGACGTCGGCGAGCCGCTCCTGTCCCGGAACCAAGAGAGCGACCAGCTTCGCCACATCCATCGAAGAACCGCCGCCGAGCCCGATGACGCCCTCGGCGCCAAATTCTTGCGCCGCTCGCACGGCCGCCTCGATGATCGCCTCGGGCGGATCCGCCTCGACATCGGAATAGACGAGCATTTCGACTCCCGCCGCCTCAAGCGCGCGAAGGGCGGGGTCGATCAGCCCGATGGTGCGCAGGCCGGGATCCGTCACCAGCACTGCACGCGCCCCAAGCAGCGGACGTCCAATCTCGCCGATACGCGCGATTGAGCCTTCGCCGAAGATGATCCTGCTCACGGTCGTAAAGGTGAACGCTGTCATCGCACTCCTGCCTCGCTCTGCTTTGGGCCGGAACGGCCGTTGCGCCCGTCGCGCTCGATTATCGCCTTGCCTTCGAACATCCTCGCCACTCTCCGTTAGCCGAACATCCAGTGCAGCATGACGACTGCCGCCGCGCCGCCCACGATCGTCCAGAACCATGGCTGCCAGTTTGCCGCAATCGACTGCGCAGCCGCGCCGTGGGATCGCGGCAACGGCTGGATCTGAAGATTCTTCGGCGGTACAATGGATAGCTCCATCTTGTAAGCGAGAAACCAGATCACGAGCACGCCCAGCGCCCACCACAGTACCTGCCAAGCCCAAAGCGACGGTACGCCAAGCTTCCAGGCCGCCAAGCCGCCGTTGGGCGCGCCAAAAATGTCGTTGCCGATCACCGCGCCCGGTCCGATCGCGAAGAACACCCAGATCAGCGTGAGCGACCAGGCTACCGGCCGCAAACTACGCTTCTCCGGAGCCATAGCGGCGTACTGAGCGAGGAAGCCGTGATAAGTCATGCGGTGCCGCCGCTCCTCCTGCCGCTGGGTGAGCGCCGACACGATGACGCAAACGACAAGATTGGCGGCGATGCCCCAGCCGGCGGAATGGATGGTCCATGGCCAGCGGCCCCAGGGCAGCGCGATGCCGAAGAAAGCGGCGAGCGAATTACCGAACGGCTCGGTGAAGATGACCGCGATGAGGCCGGCAATCAGTCCAAGCATGACCCCTTGTCGCGTCAGCCAGGGAAACCAGCACAACGCGGCAAGCGCCGGCCAGAGTTGAAAACCGAATCCGAGCGCAAGTGCACCAAGCTCGCTTTGCGCGGCAGGAGCATAAGTGGCAATCAGCAATGCAGCAAGCAGGATCGCCCCGACGCCGAGCCGGCCATAGAATTTTTGCAGTCGATCATCTGCCGCAGGGTTCAGGTAAGTCTGATATACATCACGCGACAGCATGGTTGCTGCGGCATTGGCATAAGCCGCGGTGATCGCCTGGACAGCAGCCAGCGCACACAGGGCAAGCAACGCACCGAACCAAGGAGCATGCGCTGCTATCGCAACAATATATTGAGCGACGAGGTTTTGCTGCAGGCCGCCGTGAAGTCGCGGTAGCCAGTCGGCAATGCCGAGACCGGCGCCGGCCACCGCTGGCGAGGCGCCAAGGAAGAGCGCGCCGAGACCTTGCGCGACCGAGAAAAAGATCAGGATAACGCCAACAGCCGCGGCCGAGGCCCAGACCTGTTGCGGGGCGAAGCCGTTGGGGCTGCGGCTGCCGAACGCCCACATCGTGAAGACGGGCGTGGCCTGAATGCCCATCAACGCGAAGCTGTAGGTCATGATCAGGGTGGCCGTCCAGACGCCGCCGACAGGAGTGGCCTTGCCCAGTCCGTTGGTGAACTGGATGACGCCGGGAATCTGCAGATAGCCGTTGTACCCCGCAGCAGTGCTGCCCCAGGTGCCGATGTCGGCGGCGCCGAGCTTCGCCAACGCGGCGCTGAAGGCGCCGAAGCCGCCAAGCTTGCTGTAGACGACAAGCCCAAGAACCGCGATACCTGCGGCGAACAGCAACGCCTGCAGACCGGCGACATAGGCGACCGCACGCAAGCCTCCGAAGCAGACGTAAAGGAAGAGCACGGCGGTGAAGAGCCACATCGCCAGAACGCCGTCAACGGCTCCGTCCGTCACCAGCTGGAAAAGCGCACCGGAAGCGCGCAGCTGCATGCCGACGAACGGTATGGAGAAGACGAGCGTCACCAACAGCAACAGCAGACGCATTGGCTCGCTCTGGAAATAATCGGCGAACATCTCGCCGGGGGTCACAAAACCGAAGCGCCGACCGATGAGCCATTGCCGTTTGAGAAACAGGACGCCCGCCAGCGGTATGGCGACGGCACACAGCGAGAGCTCGGCAAACTGGAATCCATCGCGGAAGATGACGGCGGGATTACCCAGGAAGGTCCATCCCGTGAACGAGGTCACGGTTGCAGCGAGCACGAAGAGCCAGGGCGGCAGCCTGCGGTCGGCCAAAAAATAGTCGCTCGCCGAGCTGGCCATGCGACCGCTCACGACGCCCCAATAGACGCAGAAGGCCCAGTAAGCCAAGGCAAATGCGGCAAGCCAGGTAACCTTCTCAGACAAGACGCTGTCGTCCTTTCGCGTCGGCCATAAGGCTCGACGCCGTTAGTGATTGCGCAACTGATGAAACATCGAGAACGAGCCTTTGAGCCCGAATCGCGTGACGACGTAGACGATGAAGCTGGCGATGATGGCGGCGAAGCCGGCGAGGCCCATCGTCACGTCGGCGGAGTCAAAGCGGGGATCGAATATCCAACTTGCCATGAAGGCCAACAGCCCGATGCCGAACAGGATGAAGCCGACAATCACTTCGCCGCGGTCGAACATGACGCCGAACAGGTTGCCGATGATCAAATGCGAGACGAAGCCCGCGATCAGCACGGCGAAACCGAGAAGTCCGAACGTGAGTTGGCTGTCGTTGAAGCCCGACATGATGAGACAGAGTCCAAAGGAGCCGACCAAACCCCAAGTCGTGATGACCGCGAGTCGGCGCTCCGTTTCCCTGACGGTTGCCATTTATTGCCCTCGCTTGCCTTGGTTGCGGCTGGCCTCGGGTTTTTCGCCGCTCTTACCGTCGGCAAGGCCATCCTTCAACAAGTTGCCCAAGTGAGTCAGCGAATTGGGCGCGATGCCGATGTGTTGCAGCAACTCGTCGACGAACGGAGCCTGGGCGCGATAGCGCAAGGCGGCGCTCACCGCGCTGTCGGCCAGACTCGGCGGGTGCTGCGGATTGGGACCGCTCCCCTGCCCGCCCTGTCCGTCCTGCCCGCCGGGTCCGGCGCCGCCGGCCGCAGCCGCCGGATGTACGCCGCTCAAGCCGGGCAAGCCGTCAACCTGGAGGATGCGGATCGAGTCGATATTCTCGATCGGCTTGACGCTTTCGCGAATGATGTCGGGCAGCTTCTCGATGAGCTTCCGCGACAGCCCGCTGCGTCGGCTGGCGTCGGAGCGCAGATTTTCAGCTTCGTTGAGGGCGCGCTGGCCTGCAGAATCGATCTCATAGCGTACTCTGGCTGCGTCAGCCGCCGCCTTTTCCGCCTCCGCCCGCTCGAACGCCGCCATCTTCTCCGCCGTGGCGATGGTCCTGAGTTTGATCGCCTCGCGCTCCGCCTGCTGCTCGGCCTCGATGAGGTCGACGAGCTTCCGCCGTTCGGCCGCTTCCTTCTCGCGAACGGACGCGACGTGCTCCTGCGCAGCGACCATCTCGGCGCGCGCTATCTCGGCAGCGCGCTGGGCGTCGGACTGGTCCTTCGACTTGAAAGCAATGGCGATGGTGCGTTCCTGCTCTTCGATTTCAAGAACACGGCGGCGCATCACTTCGAGCTTCTCGGTTTCCTGCTCGCGCAGAATGCGCTCGGCTTCCAGCGCCCGCTCCTGCCGGATGCGCGCCTTCTCGACCTCCTCCTTGGCCGCGATCTCGGCTTCCTCGATTTCGCGCTCGCGCAGGGTGCGTTCGAGCGCGATCTCGGCGCGCTGCTGCGCGCGCCGGATCGCCACCTCGCGCTCCTGCGCCAGGCGCGAATATTCGCTGTCCCTGCTGATTTCCAGCGCCAGCTTCTCCGATTCGAGATTCTTCTGGCGCACGGCGATATCTGTATCCTGTTCAATGTCGTTGCGCTTCTTGCGCCGCGTCTGGATTTCCTCGGTGAGCCGCGTCAGGCCTTCGGCGTCAAAGGCGTTCGAGGGGTTGAACAGCTTCATGTCGGTCTGGTCGAGATTGGTCAGCGAGGCCGTCTCGAGTTCGAGCCCGTTATGGTGCAGGGTGCCGGCGACCTGGTCGATGACGCCGCGGATGTAATGGCCGCGTTGCTCGTGCATCTCCTCCATGGTCATCGTCGCCGCGACCAGGCCCATGGCGTCGACGAAGCGGCCCTGGACGAGGTCCTTGAGGCTCTCCGGATTCATCGTGCGACGACCGAGCGTGCGCGCCGCGGCGGCGACCGACGCCGGGGCGGGAATCACGCGCACAAAGAATTCCACCGTCACCTCGACGCGCATCCTGTCCTTGGTGATGAGCGAATGCTCGCCGCCGCGGCCGACCTCGAGCCGCAGCGTATTCATGCTGACTTCGGTAACGTCATGCACGATGGGCAGCACGAAAGCACCGCCGCCGATCACCACCTTCTCGCCGCCGAGGCCCGTGCGCACGAAGGAGATGTCCTTCGATGAGCGCCGGTAGAGCCAATGCAGCAGATAGACCGCCACCGCGATGACGATCGCGGCCAATATGATAATGGCAATGATATCTGCGCCATTCATGACTAACCCTCCCAACCGGTTCGTCGACGGAGCGTCGCGGTCTGCCGCGGACCACTCCTGTCGCACTGACTTGCAACGATTTGCATTCCACGCCCTTTCATCGCCTCGCTCATCGTCCCGGCGCTGACTGCTTCAGCGCCACCGTCAGGATGATGAGTCCGAAGATGATCTGATTAACGACGTCGGCGAGATTGTAGACGATGCTCAGCTTCCCCTCGTCGACGCCGCCGGCGAAGCGCGCGACAAAATTGCACAATGGATAGACCGCCCATCCCACCGTTACGATCAGGCGCAACCACAAGAAACCCAACTGCACCGTTTCATTGGCGCTCTTGGTGTTGATCTCACTCAGCTTGCCGAAGAAGACCTCGCCCAAGATGTACAGCCACCCGGCAATTCCAATGAGGAAGCCGAGGGTCGGATTCATGAAGTTGACTTCGCCCATGTAGCGGGCGAGGATTGTGACAACTGCGACCACCAGAAGGCGCCAAAACAAGCCGATTGGCGGCGCCTGCACTGCGCCGATGAAAAAATATAACGCCAGCACTTGAACCGGCACCGTGATCAGCCAGTCCACGTAGCGATAAATCACCGGCATTTGCCCGGTATTGAGCCAAGCCGCGTATTCCTGGACGTATTGTGCGGCGGCCAGCAGCGTCACGATGCCGGAAAGCGCCACCGCCAGCTTCCATTTCTTCTCCACCCATCCGGTGCCAAGGAAAAGCAGCACGGTCGTGCCAAGCATCGCGATCAAGATCAGCGAAAAGCTGCCGCCGGTAACATCGGTCGACTGAAGCAGTTTGAACTCCATCAGATCACTCCCGCTCCCTTGCCGGCGCCCCGGCTCCCTTCTGTTCGACCTCAAACCTGCGTGCGGATGTGCGGCGAGCGCGCATAGAGCGCCACCATCGGTACCACCAGCAGGCCGAAAATGAATTGTTGCGACTGGTAGCTCAGGCCGATGCCGACTAGGAACGAGGTCAGCACTTGCAGCACGAGCACGCCGATGACGGTGAAGCCGTATCCGCCGACACCGCCCAGCAGTGAAGTGCCGCCGACGACCACCGCCGCCAAAGTCATGAACAGATACGGCTGCCCCACCCCGATAAATCCGCCGCTGCTCCAACCCAGCAGCAGTGCCCCGGTCATCGCCGAGACGCCGCCGCTGATGGCGTAGGCCCCAACCCAGTAGCGCCGCTCCGAGATCGACAGCCGCTGCGCCGCCGTCCGGTTGCCACCCAAAGCATAGACATAACGTCCATAGACCACGTTCTTCATGCCGAAGATCAGCAGGGCCGCCACCACCACCCAAATCAGGATGACAGGCGGAAAATCGAGACCGAAGGTGGTGCCGTTCATCGCCGCGAGATTGGTGAGCCAAGCCGGCACCGAGCCGAATACGTTGCCGCTGTAACGCGTGCCGATGCTGGTCAGAATCTGCGTCAGGCCGGAGACCGCAAAGCCGACGCCGAGCGTGAGAATGAGCGCCTGGCCCTGCAGCCAGAAGCTGAGAAAGCCGCTGAGCAGTCCGATCAGGATGCCGGCGAGCAGGATCAGAATGACGGCGAGCCAGGACGGCAGACCCAGTCCTATGAGGAACAACAGGCCCACATTGGCCGCGCCGATGACAAAGGGGATCGAAAGGTCGAGGCCGCCCAGCAGCGCCACCAGCGTCTGCCCGACGCAGGCCAGCCCCAAGAATGAGGCGAACAGCAGCATCGATTTGATGTTCTCGGCGGAGACGAAACCGTCGACCTTGAGCGAGCCGACGACGATGAGCGCGACTAGCACGGTCAGACCGATGAAGGCGCTCTTGTTCTCGACCACGAACTTGGTCATCACGGCGGTGAGAATGAGCAGCGTCGCGAGAACAAGAAACGAGATAGCGTTGAGCAGCGAGAAGAAGCCGTCGATGGCGATCGAGGCGGCGCAGAACGCCAGCAAAAGCAGCGCCAGACCGATCAGCACCGCGCTGTTCCGCGCGACGTATGCCCAGAAGGCGGCGCGGCCCGAGCGGACAACGGGGCTGCCGTCCGCGTCGTATTCGACTGGCGCAACCGCCGCCTTGTTCCTGCCGCCGGTGTAATAATTCCAAATCCAGGCCACCAGCGCGAACGTGATCACGGCGTAGAAGATTATCTGTTGCGCCGGCACGTGCTGCCAGATGCCAAGCCCAATGCCGAGGCCGGAAATAACCAGAGCGATGGCAAGGCCGAGCCATCGCAGCGGCGAAGCGCCCGCGGTGGCGACGGCGCGCTCTTCCTCGACGCTGCTCATCGCCGCCCCTCCGCGTGCACCGGCGCCGAAGCGCCGGGGTGGCTCGCCGAATTAGTCAGGATGTAGATGCAGAGCAGCACCAATGCGGCGACCACCACATAAACCAGCGGCGCCAGCGATCGCGTGTCGGCTTGCGAGACGATCGCGCGCACGATCACCAACAGCGAGAGCAACAACACGGCGGCAAAAGCGATGGGCCTCGCGACGCCAGGATGGCCAACCGCAGCGCCGATGTCGCGCTCCGTGTCTTCGAAAATGAAGCGCTCGGCTTGCGCCGGAGCCGCGGCAACGGTGGTGTTCGCGACCGCCGCAGGTGCAGCAACGGCGTGAGCAGGCGGCGAATCGTCGTAAGTGGCAAAAATGATGACGCCGATTGACAGCAGCGACAGCACGACGAAGAACAAAAGCGGCGAAACGTAGCGCAACACGCCGCGCAAGTGCGGCAATGCCACCGTCAGCAGCAGCGAGATAACCAGCACGGTGCCGTACGAGAGATCGGTGACAAAGCTCTGTACCTTGCCGAAGCTGAAAGTCGCAAGCACGAAGGTAATGAGATAAATGTTGACCGCGCCGAACAGCGAGCCGATGGCGCCGCCGCGTCCGCCGGCCAAGTTGGCGCCGCCCAGCACCAAGGCGGTCACCGCGATCAGTGTGTAGGTAGTGCCCTGCGTGGGATCGCCTGAGGCGATCAGCGAGGTATAGGTCAGCGCCGCCAGCCCGGCGAAGATACCGGCGATGATGTGAGCGCCGACGCGGACAATGTTGATTCTCACGCCGCTCGTATAGGCGGCGCGTTCGTCCGAGCCCATCAGGCGAAGATGACCGTAGAAGGCCGTGCGCGTGAAAAGAAGCCACGCAACGGTCGCCAGCACGAGAATGGCAAAAACCGGTGAAAGGATGGAGGTGCCGAGACCCCAGGGCGCCATCCAATCCGGCGCCGTGCCGCCCGGCCGCACCATGATGACGAGATTGATGCCAGAGAGAGCAAGATAGCCGCTGAGTGCCACGATGATCGGTTGCACCCGCACGAAGATGACGATCAGCGCCATGAGGATCTGGTAGAGAATCCCTACCCCGATGGCGTAAACGAAAAAAGAGAGCGGACTCGAGATGACATCCATTCCGAACAGCACGACCAGCGTGACATTGATGAAGCCGATCAGCGGCCCGATCGACAGATCGACGGTCGCGCGCCCTGCCAAGGTGCTCGCCATCACCGAGTAAGTAGCGAGAATCAGCGGCGCGCCGACTATTATGGCGCTGCCGATTCCGGCGCTGGAAATCAGATTCGGGCTGCGCAGCACGGCCGTGATCAAAAGCCCGAAAAAGAGCAGCATCGGCACGAGCAGATAGCTGCTGGCTTCCGAACCAGACCCGCCCGGTTGAGGCACGGAAGCCGCCGCGTCAGTTACGACCACGGCCGCCTGCGCACCCGCTGACGGGGCGACCTCGCGCGCAATTTGCTCCTTACCCATCATCGTCGCGCAATTTGTCAAACTCGATAATTTTCAAGCGCCGGCCATCGCGCGGGGATTGTTTGTTTTCCCGTTCGGCGGCCCCGTCGTTGAACTCGACAATTTTTACCCGCGGCGCCTGCGCCTCTTTCTTTGCCGGCCGCTCGGCGGGCGCGACCTCCGCCTGCGCCAACACGGACTGCCGTTCCTGACTTTCGTCGAAAGCAACGACCTTGATGCGTTCGAAGAGATTGGGCGGCCGTGTGCGCCAATCAAGGACTTGTTGGATTCCGGCGCCGGCAGCTGCGCCCAATTCTTCAGTTTCGCGATGTCCTTGGATGCCCTGGGTCTGCCCAAACATCGCCTCAAGGATGCGAGCCGGCTCGATCGCCGACCCGGTGAACTCATCGAAGACGGCGCCATGTCTAAAGACGATCACGCGCGTGCAGAATCCGATAAATTCTTCGATCTCGCTTGACAGGTAGACGACGGACTTGCCGCGCGCAGCGAAGGCGGCGAGATACTTGTAGAGCTCGCTCTTGGCGCTCACATCGACGCCGCGCGCCGGATCGTTAAGCACGAGAATCTCCGGATTAAGCGCGAAGGCGCGGCCGATCAGTACTTTCTGTTGATTGCCGCCGCTCAGCGAAGTAACCAGGTTGCTGCGGTCGCCCATCTTGATCGACAGCCGCGCGACTTCCCAGTCGAATACCGCGGAGAGCAGGTTCCAGGCGATGATCGCAAGCTTGCCGCCCCGCGCCGTGCGGCTGTACAGCGGCATCAAAAAATTCTCGAATATGCTGAGATTGGCGAAGATGCCCTCGCGCTTGCGGTCGCCCGAGACATAGGCAACGGCATAGCGCGCCGCGTCGGCAAGCCCTCTGATTTCGGCAAAACCGCCGGCCGGATCGCGGACCAGAGGCGTACCCTCGGCAGCGCGCTGTACGCCAGCGAGCACCCGCACAAAACTGCCTTGCCCCTGCCCATCGAGCCCGGTGATCCCGAGTATCTCTCCTTTGTGCAGCGAGAAATCGATGGCGCTGCCGTTAGGCAAGATCTTCAGCCGCCGCGTCCGCATGATGACGTCATGTCTGAGCACATCGCGCGCGGTCGCAGCCGGCATTGGAGCGGAAGGAGGCTTCCCGGTCATCAGCCCAAGCAGGTTCTTCTCGGTGATGTCGCGCTTCTCAAGGACGCCCACGTCACGTCCGTCGCGCAACACTGTCGCCCGGTCGCTGATGCGGATCAGCTCGGCGATGCGATGGGTCACCAGGATGACCGCCGATCCGGCATCGCGCAGTTCTCGCATCTTGGCGAACAGCCGTTCCGTGGAATCGAGATCGAGCGCGGCGGAGGATTCGTCGAGGATCAGCACCTTGGGCCGGGAAAGCAACGCCCGGCCGATGACGATCCATTGTTTGATGCTCAGCGGCAGCCCGCCGACGAGCATCTCCGCCTCGAGTTCATCGCCGGTGAGCTCAGCCATGAGGCTGCGGGCCGCGCGCAGCTTGGCCGCACTCGAAAGCGATCTGGACCAAAGATGGTCCGCACCGAGGAAAAGGTTGTCGACGATCGAGCATTCGTCGGCGACGAGCACTTCTTGAAAAACGGTCGCGATGCCCAGCACCCGCGCCTCATGCGGCGTGGCCGGCGCGTGGCCGAGGACGGAGACTTGGCCGGAGTCGATGGGCAGGACGCCCGAGATGACCTTGGCGAGCGTGCTCTTACCCGACCCATTGCCGCCCACAATCGCGTGGATCTCGCCGCGGGCAGCAATGAAATTGCAGCCGTCAAGCGCTCGCGTCACGCCAAATGTCTTGTGGACGTCGGTGACGGCGATCTCTCCGGCGATCGAGACCGGCGGCGCCGCCGCGGTCTCTTCGGCGGCGACCGGAGGATGAAGCGGTTGCAAGGACATCGCCCGGTATCCAGCGCCTGCGGGGGAGCGGTCGGCCGCCAATGCACTGAAGCGACCGGCCTCGCTCCCCCAAGCTTATCTCAAGGCTTATAAGCCTCCGGATCCGCGGGACGCAGGAAGAAATTGTCCAGATATTCCCTGCTGCTGCCCCACTTCGCCGGCCCGACATTGAGCCACCCGGGCGAGTTCCCGTCGCAGTCTTCCTTCAACACCTTCTTCAGATCGTCGAAGGTAATCTTCACCGAGTCGACGAGGACCGATTGGACCTTAGGACCCTGGCCTTCGAGCGTGCGCATCATGATGTTCCACGTCAGCTCGATATCATCGCCAGGGGGCCAAAGTTGATACGATGCTTTCAGGTAATCCGGATGCTTTCGCCAGTAGCAAAGCGCGCCCAACTCGCCGCCGAAGCTGATCGGCACCATCTTACGGCCGGACTGTTCCAGCGCGCGCAGGACGCCGAGTTCGGCCGCCGACTGCACGACGATGCCGTCAAGCTCGCCCGGATGGGTGGCCAGCCACTTCTGCACCTCGGCTTGGCCGATTTGATCGGTCCACATACCAACCACGTCGCCGACGATCTTGATGCCGGGGCTGGCTTTAAGACCGGCTTTCATTCCTCGATCCTGCGAAGTCCGAGCCCGAGGTTCCGGCGATGCCTTCCACCACCAAAACGTTACCCTTGCCGCCAAGCTGCCGCGCCATCTCCGCGCCGACTTGATACCCGCCAAGCTGATAATTGTTCGATGAATTGACGGCGTAAGGCGAGGTGAGATAGCCCGTGAACGAGAAGACCGGGACGCCCTTGTCGTAAGCATATTTGACGGTCGCGTTCAGCGCGGTCGGATTTGAGCAGCAGACCATGATCGCATCTACGCCCTGGTCGACCAGCTGGCGCATCTGCTGGATCTGAACGGAGTCCTTCAAGTTTGACTGCGTGATGATCACGTCTTTGAGCAAACCAAGCTTCTTCCATTTCGGGATGATCTCGTTTTGCAAGCGATCCATTGCCGCGGCGCGCCAAGTGTTACCGGCATAGGAGCTGGCGTAACCGATGGTCCACGGCGGTCCCTTCTTCGCCTTCCAATTGCGGTAAGCGCTCGGCCCGATTGGCTGCTGCGGATCCAGCAAATTCTTAGAGTAGAGCATCTTCTGGATGTCGGGCGGCAGCTCATCAACACCCGCCGCCACCGCAAAGCCGGATGCTGCGAGCAGCACTCCGGACGCAAGCATCATTCCTCTTATGATATTCATCATCTCCCTCCCAGCGGCTTGCCGACGGACGGCCGCTTCCCTAGGGCCCCCCGCTTGTTCGAGCGGCGGTCCGTGTTTCATGATCGTTCAATATGCTGAACGAGTGTCGGCAGGCTGAAGCATTGCATCCACGTTTCGACACGTCAAGTGTCCCCAATTGAACTGTGCTACCTCCCTACACTGCTGGTCTTTCGATGCCGCGCGCATGTTGGTCGGCGACGGACGGGCAGCCCGGCCTGCCGGGGCGCTGCGGTATGTGCGCCTTCGCGCCCCAGCAGGCCGGGCCAGGGCGCCAGCTAGGGAATTTTCGATGCCCACAAATGCGGAGAATTAAACGCCCAGCGACAGCTCACGCCTGTCCGAGCTTTATCCAGACCTCGAGAGAGTTGTCGACCCCGATGTAGTCGAGAAACTGTGTTGTGGAATCGACTTGGTCGTCGTGCCGTGCTCCTGGGAAGCTGGTCAATTCATGGACGTAATCGGCAAGCCACGGCGCAATCCGGGGCAAGAATACGCGGCCATTTTCGAACATCGCAGTCTGCGCGTGCAGGCGCATAATTTTATCGGTGCCGGGAGGGGGTTTGTATTCGGTGACGCCATTTACGAATTCGGATTTCAGGTCTTGGATGAGTTGCGTGCCGGATGCCTTGTCCTCGATCAGGATGGTTCCGGCGTTATATTTCTCGGCTTGCTCGATCACAGCGCGCTTGAGGTCGGGATAGTTCAGTTTTCGCCGGATCACGTCGATAAGATAATAGTGCTTAAAGTCGATGCCCCATGTGGTGCAAACGCTGTAGTCGCTGAGATCGGTCGACTTGTTGGCTGTATCCCAACTTTGAACAATTCGGCTGAATGGGTAGTGTCTCAGTTTGAATTTTGGCGCCCTTGACGGTGCCCTCGCAAGCGGCCCTTTCCTGTTCTATGCTTAAGCGTAAGACAAGGGAGCTGATCGGTGCAAAGCGACATCCGAAAGAGCGAAAAAGGCGGGAATACGGCCTATCTCAATGTGGGAGTTTGGTACGAGGCCGACACAGGCCAGATTCATATCACCCTTCCGCATTCGAAGTGGTTCCACACCACAGTCAATGCCGATCCAAAAAGCAAGCGTAGGCATCTGAGTTTGTTTAACCAACTGGCACGTGCACTAAAAGCGGCTGGCGTACCGGGTCCAGAGCCGGTTGAGGCCGATTGATGCCCAGAGGCCCCAAAGGCGAGAAGCGCCCCGCCGACGTTATCGGCAATGCCGTCCATGTCATGCGGATCGCGACGGGGGAGATCGAAGAAAACGCTCCGGCCATGCAAGGCAAAGAATATGCTCGGAAAGGTGGCCTAAAAGGCGGCAAGCGTCGGGCGGCAGCGTTGACGCCGGAACAGCGCTCTGAAATCGCACGCGCTGCCGCATCTGCCCGATGGAAAAAACGACGCTAAGCAGCTTCCTCAGCATCCGGTGCATTCATCCTCCATTGAATATCGTCTGTCAGGTCCATCGGCAGTTCGATGGGCTGTTCGTCCGGATGATGTTTGTTCCAGTACATCGCATCGAATGTCAGTTGGACGCCATCGCTGACCATTTGCTCGCGACGATTAACCAGCGATTTGTGCATGACCTTCCGTGTTGCCTCATGGATGTCGTACCAGAGGAAGGTCAACTGCTCGCCGATTTTGACCGGAACCGAATGGTATACGCGATAAGGATTCCCGGTTTCGGGATCGTGTTCGATTTGCTCACGGCCAGCATCCGTAAACTGTTTAGCCAAAATATCGATTTGCGATTGCGGTTTAGGAAGTGGCCAACCTTTTGAGACCGCCCAGTTGGCAACCCGGTGCATATCGATGCCGGTCTCACCCGTTTCATCCTTCCATGCGCGGATAAGACGCTGCATCTCTTTCCTTTTACTCATGACGTTCTCCTGTCAGTCGGTCGGGGTGACGTTGCCCCAGCCATCTACGATGGCATTTGGAATTACAATCGAACGCACTTTGGTAAGATAATCAGCGAAGCGGTTGTATTGGCCCGTTGCATGCCGGAGTTGCCCAGCAACCAAACCTGGATGGACTTGGAGCGTGTTCGCAAAACCGCGAATATCCTGGTCGTAAAAGAGTGGCGCTTTCCGAGCAATAAAGGCATGAAGCTTCGATTTGGGAATGCAAAAATTGGCGGCGGCGTCGTTTGCCATGCGTTCTTCTTCTGGGATGTTCGCGCCAGTACCAGCACCTTCCCTTTCAAGATCAGAATCAAACATGACGGCAGAGCGCCCGTGTCCTCGCAACACATGTTCGCATTCATGGCGTAGCACGAACCAAAAGTTATCAATGCGATCAAACCGCATCGTCATGCCGATCACTGGCGAGCGGTCATCCAACCAAAAGCAGACACCGTCAATTTTGGCGGAAGGGAGTGTTTCGACGATGACAAATCTCACGCCAGCCTCAGTCAAGATTCGCGGCACCTTGCGAGCCTCCTCGGCGGCCGACAAGAGTGCGCTGAATTTGCCGATCGCCTGCCTCAGTGCATCGTCGGAATACCGAGCAACGAGCATTTCGGAGGCGAGTTGCCTTACCCGGTAAAGCCACGCGATCTGTGCCGGTGTGGCTTCGATGTTCACTTGAGTTTTTTTTGCCGCATGAGGCAGCACTTCGATGTCTTCCAGTCGGTTGACGCCAAAGAAACGCATCAGCTCCGACTGTACTTTTGGATCGCGGACGCCATCGGCGACGATCCAGCCGCGCTTAATCATGTCCGCGATCGGTAAGCCGCTAAACAGATGGGCGCGCGTTGCTCGGTCGGGATCGGGGCGCGCCGAAATTCTGGCCTTCGCAAGATCATAGGATTTTTGAAGCCCAAGGAAACGTTCGGCAGGCACGCCGAAAACATCCTCCAAGGTCAAAGCTAGTTCGGCGTCGATAGGTTGTTTTCCCGTAACAAAACGAGAAACGCTGTTCTCGGCGGTATTTAGGACGGTGGCTAGGACGCGGTTTGTCCACCCGCGCTCCTTCATCAAAGCTTCGATAAGCTGGGTGGGGGTCCGGAAATCGTCCGAATCATCATTCATGCACAAATAGTTATCAAATTCGTGATAACTTGCAAGCTGAAAATAATGCTTGACACTCAAGCAATATTATCATATTCAAAAGGCATGAATAAGTTGCCCCTCGAAACCCGCGTCCAAATCCTCTCTATGCTCTGCGAAGGGTCATCTATGCGGTCGATTTCTCGCGTGGCCAATGTGTCGATCAATACGGTCGGCAAGCTACTCGTTGATGCCGGAAAGGCATGTGCGGCCTTCCATGACGAAAAGGTCCGGGGCGTGAAAGCACGGCGTGTCCAGGTCGATGAAATCTGGTCGTTCACGGCAGCGAAGCAAAAGAACGTCCCCAAAATGAAGGCCCCGGTTGCTGGCGCGGGCGACACTTGGACCTGGACCGCCATTGAGGCCGAAACCAAGCTTCTCATTTCGTGGCTGGTCGGCGGCCGGGATAGCGACTACGCCATAGCCTTCATGGACGACCTGCGGGATCGGCTCGCTAACCGGGTTCAACTCACCAGCGACGGCCACAGGGCTTACCTGGAGGCCGTTGAAGGCGCGTTCGGCGCCGATGTCGATTACGCACAGCTTGTGAAGCTATTCGGCGCGGCCCCCGAAAGCATGAAGGGCCGCTACAGCCCTGCGGAATGCATCGGCATTCGTAAGGAACGAATCGAAGGCAACCCCGATCCCAAGCACGTCAGCACGTCATTTGCCGAACGCCAGAACCTCACCATGCGGATGCAGATGCGCCGGTTTACGCGGCTCACCAATGCGTTCTCTAAGAAATTCGAGAACCACATGCACATGGTCGCGCTCTATACGGTCTGGTACAATTACGTGAAACAACACAAAAGCCTGAGGGGGCTTTCGCCCGCAATGGCCGCTGGCCTGAGTGATACGCTATGGTCGATGACCGATCTAGCCGAGGTGATCGACGCGACCCTGCCAAAACCGGCGCCGCGCGGTCCGTACAGAACCCGCATAGAGGCCGCGTGAGGCTTTTCCCGGCTATCGTCATCGGTGCCATACTCGGGCTGGCAATTGGCTATACGGTCGTTAAAGTTTCGACCGGACACTTCGACAACTTCATCACTTGGATTAATTACCGAACCGACGACGCGCTGGCATGGATGATCGGCGGAATTGTTATAGGGATAGCCGTGACTTATTTGCGTCCGCCAAATTCAAACTGAGAAAGCGCGGCCCATATAGGAAAGCCCAATGAAAATCACAGCTAACCGAGCCGATGAAGAACCGTTCCGAATTGAGCGACTGGAACGCATTCGCGATGTTTTGGAGGCAAAAAGCGTATCCAATTTAGTATCCGCAATCCACGATCATAAAGGCACATTATACGTGAACTGGACACAACATCCGTCCACTTCTCAATTGCTTGTGGCAACGGATGCCTGGGCCGCAGAAAGAGAACCACTCTCAAATCACTATGTGAATGGCATGCCGTTACTTTGGGACGTTGGCGGCTATAACCCATTCGGGGAGCATGGTACCTAAATTCAAACTGAGACACTACCGCTGAATGTGGCCGGTTGCTCCCCAGGCTCATAGGTCTTAAACCAGTCAGTTTTCACCATGGCGCCGCCAGCAGGGGAGGGGTTCTGCTGGTATTGGCTTAGAAAATTGTACTGTTATTCGGCGTGCAATTTTGACCCCCTGAGCCGGGGGATCGGCGTCCAAAATTGACCCCCTGAAGGTTGGCTTGTTGCGCTGCTCGCTTTGATTCGAAGCGGGCGGTGGGGGAATGCTGACAGTGGAGACGATTGGCCGGATACGGCGCGAGCACTTCATCAAGGGCAAGACGATCAAGGAGATCGTGCGGGATCTGAAGGTATCCCGGAATACGGTCCGTAGGGTGCTGCGGTCGGGTGCTACATCCTTCGAGTACGAACGAGAGGTTCAGCCCCGACCGAAGCTCGGGCGATGGACAGAAGAACTCGATGCGGTCCTGGCAGGCAACGCGGCCAAGCCTGCTCGCGAGCAGCTGACGCTGATCCGGATCTTCGAAGAGCTACGCGGGCGCGGCTATGACGGTGGTTACGATGCCGTGCGCCGTTATGCCAAGCGATGGGCCAAGCAGCATGGGCAAGCGACGGCTGCAGCCTATGTCCCGCTGAGTTTTGCTCCTGGAGAAGCCTACCAGTTCGACTGGAGCCACGAAGTCGTGCTGCTGAGCGGCGTGACGGTGATCGTCAAGGCCGCCCATGTCCGGCTTTGTCATAGCCGCATGTTGTTTGTGCGCGCCTATCCACGCGAGACGCAGGAGATGGTGTTCGATGCCCATGACCGGGCCTTTGCTCTGTTCAAGGGGACGTGCGGACGCGGCATCTACGACAACATGAAGACGGCGGTAGAGACAATCTTCGTCGGCAAGCAGCGCCTCTACAATCGCCGCTTCCTGCAGATGTGCAGCCACTACCTCGTCGATCCGATCGCCTGCACGCCGGCGTCGGGCTGGGAGAAGGGGCAAGTCGAGAACCAGGTCGGGCTCGTCCGTCAGCGGTTCTTCACGCCGCGTCTGCGGTTCAAGAATCTTGACGAACTGAACACCTGGCTGCTCGATAAATGCATTGCCTACGCCAAGGTGCATCCCCATCCGGAACTGACCGAGCAGACGATCTGGGAGGTGTTCGAGGCAGAGCGGCCGAAGCTCGTTCCATATGCCGGCAGGTTCGATGGATTCCACGCGGTGCCGGCATCGGTCTCGAAAACCTGCTTGGTGCGTTTCGACAACAACAAGTACTCGGTGGCCGCCAGTGCCGTCGGTCGTCCCGTCGAAGTTCACGCCTATGCCGACCACATCGTGATCCGCCAGGATGGGCGGATCGTCGCCGAGCATCCCCGTTCATTCGGCCGCGGCGAGACGGTTTACGACCCCTGGCACTACGTACCGGTGCTCGCCCGCAAGCCCGGCGCATTGCGCAATGGCGCACCCTTCAAGGACTGGGTGCTGCCGGCGTCGATGGAGCGCGTGCGGCGCAAACTCGCCGGTGCCGACGATGGCAATCGGCAGATGGTCGACATCCTCACCGCGGTGCTGACCGACGGGCTGCCGGCGGTCGAGGCCGCGTGTGCCGAAGCGATCGCCCACAGCGTCCACTCTGCCGATGTCGTCCTCAACATCCTGGCCCGCCAGCGTGATCCCGGCTCGCCAGCCACCATCCTTACGCCGGCCGCGCTGACATTGCGCCACGCGCCCATCGCCGACTGTGCCCGTTACGACAACCTCAGGAGAACCAACTAATGGAACGATCCGAACTCTTCGACCTCATGGGCGAGCTCAAGCTCTACGGCATGAAGGCCGCGTTCGACGAGATCATGGCTACGGCCGTCAAACGCCAGCATGAACCGCAGCGCATCGTCGGTGATCTGCTCAACGCCGAGATCAACGAGAAGCAGGCGCGCTCGATCAAGTACCAGCTCACCATCGCCAAGCTGCCGCTAGCCAAGGACCTCGACGACTTCCAGTTCGAAGGCACGCCGATCAACGAGACACTTGTGAACGATCTCGCCGGCGGTGGCTTCATCGCCCAGCAGCGCAACGCCGTACTGGTCGGCGGTACCGGCACTGGCAAGACCCATCTGGCCATTGCCATCGCCAGAAGCTGCATCCGCTCCGGCTCCCGTGGCCGGTTCTACAACGTGGTCGATCTCGTCAATCGGCTCGAGACCGAGACCCGTAACGGAAGGCAAGGTCGGATCGCCGATCAACTCACTCGAATGGACTTCATCATTCTCGACGAACTCGGCTATCTGCCGTTCGCTCAATCCGGAGGGCAGCTCCTATTCCACCTCGTCAGCCGCCTCTACGAGCGCACCTCAATCATCGTCACCACCAATCTCGCATTCGGGGAATGGCCGAGCGTCTTCAGTGATCCCAAGATGACGACCGCGCTGCTCGATCGCCTCACTCACCACTGCGACATCATCGAAACCGGCAATGACAGCTGGCGCTTCAAGAGCAGGGCTGATGATCACCCGACAACCCGCGCTCGCGCCGTCTCCGCAACCCCGACCAGCTCCGACGGCGCGACCGCTACCGCCAAAACACGCCGCCAGAAGGGGTCAAAATTGGACGCCGATCGGGGGTCAAATTTGAACGCCGATTGACAATCCTGAGCACTGGATGTTAGGAGTTTGGCGAACGATATCGACGATTGCACTTTGCAACGAATCCGCCTTTGCGGCCTTTCCGCCTGACCGAGCCTGCTGCTGAATAAATCGGTGTCCCGCCGTTGCAGCATCCTCGAGGGCCTTTTCGAACGACATCTGGCTCCGGATCGAAACACCCCGTTTCGCCTCGGAGGCGATAGCGTCCACCGCAGTTTCGAGAATAGCCCCGTCAGCCATACGCCGGTCCATCAAGACCTTTTGATCGTGCCAAAACGCTTTGTTCTTTCGGTTGAATTCTACGAGTTCGGGGTTTGGTTGCGCCATGATATCGACTCCGTACCGCGGATAACTACGCGTGATTCATTGTGGAAAATTCACGGCGAAATTGAAAATACTTCACGACGTTGTCAGCGGGCGTTCGGATAATGACACATTACGGAATAGTCGCGGTGGCGCTGCTTCGCATCAATAAGAGTCACCGCGACTTCTGGCAACAACAGTAATTGAAGTCGACCTGGCTGTCGAACGACGGCGCGGGCTTTAACTCTGCGCGTCGCCGGCACGGCGACTACTTCACGCCGGTCAGATTGGGCGCTCCTTGCTCTACAAGAAAATTGACAGTGTTATTATTGAGCCTCATGACGTATACGGAGTCTTGACCGTATCTCTTGGTCGCCGAAAAGCTTTCAGGGGGCCCGATTCCCCAAGAATCGAAACCATTTATTTTCTGCAACGCATTGTACACGGCTTCGCCGTCGACCTTAGCGGGCCCGACAGTCTCCACCGCGATCCTCACCGCTTCGGCAGCAACCAAAGCTTTGTCAAACCCCACAATATATCCGAACTTCGTAACCGGTGTCGCTCGCTTTTGGTAGTACTCAAGAATCCGAGGAGCATGCTTCTGCCAGTTGGGGAAATCCCAGAACAAATTCGTGATGTAGACGTTTCTCGCCAGATCGTTCGCCAAGGCAAGCAGCGACTCGGGATTGATGGCGTAGGTCATGCCGATATCGATCTGGTCGATCATACCGTACTTGTCCATCTCTTTGAGCACAACGCCAAGTGCATTATGGTACATGCCTCCGAAAGTAACGTCGACGCCCTTCTCCTTCATACGCAGCACCTGGGCGCCGACGTCAGTGGGCGAGCTTGGGATGAACTCTTCATCTACGATCTCGATGCCTTTCGACTTGATATAGGCAATGGTCTGCGGCGTGATGGGGGCTCTTCCGTAGGAATTGTCCCACGTCAGCCAGGCAAAGCGGGGCGCCCGTTTCAGGTTCTTCTTCGGCCAGATCGAGCTCATGTAGTAATCAACCCAAGCCCCGGCTTGATTTACATACGGCGCTACGGTCGAAAACGTGTAGGATGGCAGCTTAAAAAACTCGACATCGCTCCCCCCTTCGACATTGGGTATCTTTTTCCTGATGTTCCAAGTTTTCAAGGCAATGCCGATGGCGGTGGATTCCCCAACCATAACGACAATGGCGTCGTTGCCCTCCGTCATCTGCTTGAACGCCGACATGGATTTTGCGGTGTCGGTGCCTCCATCAATGTTGAAACCGTCCAGCACCACACCTGGAATTTTCATGTAGGTGTTAGCCGCTTCAATGCCATCAAGAAATCCCTCTGGAAGTCCAGCCTGTCCCGCGGCATAAGCGCCGGTAACATGAACGAGATGCCCGATTCGAACCTTTACTTTCTCCTCGGCCAGCGCGCCTCCGCAGGTTCCAGCAAGAAAAATACCGATTGATAATAAAATTCCTACCAACGATACGTGCCTGAGTCTCTTCATCATCATTTCAGCCTCCCAAGTTGAAGGGTAATTTGCGCCTTCAAAATAACGCCGTCAATCGGCGTTCAAAAATTGCACGCAGAATGATATAACGCATCCTAACCCAACCACCGTTTCCTCCGCCGGTAATGTTTCACGTCACGATAGCTCTTGCGCTTTCCAACTCCGGAGAGCCCCAGGTAGAACTCCCGCACATCTTCGTTTTCTCCGATCTTTTCGGCCGGGCCGTCCAGAACGATCCTGCCATTCTCCATAACATATGCGTAATCCGACATCGAAAGGGCGATTTTGGCGTTCTGCTCAACAAGGAGAATGGAAATCTTTTCCTCCTCATTGATCTTCTTCACGATGGCGAAGATATCTTTCACCACGAGGGGGGCCAGCCCCAGGGACGGTTCGTCCAGCATGATCAGTTTGGGGTGGGCCATCAGGCTTCTTCCGATGACTAGCATCTGCTGCTCGCCACCCGAAAGATACCCGCTAATTCCCTTCCTCCTCGCTGCGAGTCCTGGGAAATAATCGTAGACCTGCTGAAATCGTTGGCGGACATTTGCGCGGTCCTTGTTCAGATACGCGCCCATCATGAGATTGTCTTCCACGGTGAGATGACCATAAAGCCGACGCCCCTCAATGACCTGGCGTATTCCCAGATGAGCAATTTCCTGGGGACCCATTTTATCGACGCGCTGGCCGTTGAACTCAATGTTCCCGTGCGTAACTTGCCCCAGCTCGACGCTAAGCAGGCCCGAGATCGCCTTCAGGGTGGTGCTCTTACCGGCACCGTTGGCGCCGAGGAGGCTCACGATCTTCCCGTCCCCTACCTCTAAACTCACGCCCCTCAGTACGGGAATCACCTTGGCGTAAACTACTTCGATGTTATTGACCTTCAGCATGACTGGCTTCCGTGGCGAGCAACCTAGAGCACTTCAATAGAATTCATTGTTTTGTTATCGCTGGCATCGCCTTATCAGTAGGGAAATGGCCACAATCTGAAAGCAGACAGCGTGATTTGCCACCGATGGAACAGACCTCTTGGTTCAAAGATGAGGAACAGAATGATCACCGCTCCGAAGAGTATCTGCATAAATGCCGCCACTCCGGATGCTGCGAAACTGGGAAATGCATGTCCTATCACGGGGGCCCCAAAAAGTACCAATTGACTGAGAACCTTAAGAAACACGACGCCCATAATAGCTCCGGCGATAGTTGCTCCACCGATGATGAGCATGGCCAGCATCCAGATTGAATCCAATAAAGTGAATTGGTCGACTGTGATTATTCCCTGATAGTGGGCCAGTAGCGAACCTGCTACCCCTGCGTAAAGAGCGGATAGGAAAAAAGACAGGACTTTCGTCTTGAAAACGTTGATGCCCATAAATTCCGCGGCCAAGTCATTGTCGCGCACGGCGATCATCGCTCGACCGATTTTCGTGCGCATCAAGTTACTCGTAAGGAAAACAGCAACAGAGGCAAACAGCATGACCAGATAATAAAACCTAAGTTCACTGGTGAAGGCAAAACTGCCGATCCTAATCTCGCCAGCGGTCATGCCAGACACGCCCTTTGTCAGATTGCCACCATGCAGAATGAGCCACATGATAATGTAATGTGCAGCGAGGGTCGTCACGGCAATGTAGAACCCGCGTATCCTGAGAGCGGGCATGGCGATCACGATGCCAATCAACCCGGCAAACAGGGCCGCCAAGGGCATGGCAATCCAAAAGGACATGCCCAAATGGGTGGACAGTATGGCGCTCGTGTAAGCCCCGACCGCCATGAACGCTGCGTGCCCCAAGCTGATCTGGCCGGTAAAGCCGACGATGATCTGCAGCCCAAGGGCGGCGATTGCCGTGATCGCGATATTGATCATCACGTCCAGGAAGTAGTTGCTGGCAAACAGGGGAAGGGCGCCGAAAAGGTACACAAGAAACAGGACTAGCATGGACCAGCGGAAGGCCGTGCGCACCAGGGCGCTATCCTGAACATAGGTTTCGTCGAAAACTCCGCATGGTTTCTTGTACATTTCTAGACCCTCTCGATTCTTTCGTAGCCAAATAGGCCATAGGGCCGAAAGACCAAGACTATCAGCAACACGATGTACGGCGCGACTTCGCTAAAACCGCCACTGACGAGGGGATCGATGTAGCCGCTACCCAAAGATTCCACGACGCCGATGATCAAGCCGCCAATCAGCGCACCGAGGATTGACTCCATCCCGCCGAGGATGACCACGGCCAACGCCTTCATGCCCAGGCCTTGCAGCGACTCGTAACTGACGCCATAGAGCGAACTCATCAGCACGCCCCCGATGGCTGCCACTAGAATGGCCACGAACCACGAAACTACGAAAATAAGATCGACCTTTACACCCTCGCTTTGCGCTAGCGTATGGTCCTCGGCAGTCCCGCGCATGGCCAAGCCAAGTCTGGTCTTCTGAAAAAATAATAGGAAGATCACGAAACCGAGAGCGCACACAATGGAATTGATCACGCTGTCTGATGAAATGATGACGGGTCCGATTTTCAATATGGAAAGCTTGATCCAGACCGGAAGAACGCGCCCGGGTCCGGGCCAGAAAAGGACCACGATCCCGCTGAAAAATTCCCCCAGCGCGATCGTCGACATAATGGCTGCCATCAGCGGTTGCCCCGTCAGGGGCTTCAGCACCAGCTGTTGCAGCGCATACGCGAGCGCAGCGATCGCGGCCAGTTCGAAAATGAAGGCCGCGTACAGCGGCAACCCCCAGCCGACGACCATCTGCCAAACAAAGAACGTGCACAGGCCGACGAGGGATCCGTGCGCAAAATTGAAGATGGACGACGACTTATAGATGACGACGATGGCCAAAGCCATCAGCGCATAAACAAATCCGGTCAGTAGTCCGTTAGTGAATATCTGCAGGAAAAAGTCCATAACTAGCCTCTTTCCTCGATGGTGTGAATTTTTCCTCGACGGTGTGAATACGCAGATCGGTCTTGACCCTGCCCAGTCTGCCGTCCCGGTACTTGACCTCCGCCTCCACGCTGATCTTGTCCTTGCCCGTATACGCCGCCTCGATAAGCTCGGCATAGCGCTTCTCAAGAAAGCCCCGCCTGAGCTTTCTTGTTTTTGTCAGTTCCCCTTCATCGGCATCGAATTCCTTGTGGAGCATCGTGCATCGAACAATCCTGGCATTCTGCGGCAGAGTACCATTGACGCGGACGACATCCCTCCTGACCAATTGGTAGACTTCATCTTTCTGGCTGAGGTCTACAAAGGTGGTGTAGGAGATCCTATTTTTCTCGGCCCATTTCCCGACAATATCGAAATCGATGGTGATGATCCCGAAGAGGAATTCACGCTCCTCGCCACCTACTACCAATGCCTCTTTGATATAGGGACTGAACTTGAGACGGTTCTGTATGTAGGTAGGGGAGTATGTGCCTCCACCACTCAGCGGCAGCATATCTTTAAGCCGGTCATAGACGATAAGCTGCCCGTCTTCGTCAAAGGTGCCGCAGTCCCCGGTCTTGATCCATCCATCCACGAGCATGGCCTGGGTTTCTGCAGGCTTCTTGTAATAACCGTCGAACATCTTCTCCGCCCAGAGGAATATCTCGCCATTCTCTCCGATCTTTACCTTGACCCCCGGAACCGGCGGCCCGCTTGTCCCTGCTTTGATCTGCCCTCGGTGTATGGTTGCCGGCGTCAATTCCGTTAGGCCATAGGCGTCCTTGATCCGAACCCCGATCGCATCGAACCAGCGGATCACATCGGGCCCGAGAGCGGAGCCGCCAGTCAATCCATACTGAAGTTTGCTCAATCCAAGATTGTCGCGGACGTGGCTGAGGCAAACAGCGTTGGCAACTGCGGATAACACTTTCCAGCGAAGGCTCTCTCCGCCCTTGCTGTTGATCCTGTCTTCGGCGGCCCGGTAACCTATCGCTAGACAGGTCTCATAGAGGAACCTCCGAATCGGGCCCGTGTCGAAGATCTTCATTTGCACTTGCGACATGATCCCCTGCCACTGCATAGGACCCAAAAGGAAAAATCGCGCTCCTATTTCGCGGATGTTTTCCATGGCGGTCTCCGGCTCTTCGGGAAAATTGATCCTGGTGCCAAAAACGAGCCAGACCGTGAGAATCAACTGCTCGGAAATCCACGCAGGCGACACGAAGGAAAGGTATTCGTCATCTCTACGTGGTGCAAAAGCCGTCGCCAAGCGAATGCCGCTATTGAGCAAATACTCATGACTGATCATTACCCCCTTGGGCAGGCTGGTGGTCCCTGAGGTGTAACTTAGGATCGCTTGGTCGTCTTCTTTCCCGGCCTCGACGGATGTTATGAAAAAACCAGGGTGTTGCTTTTCGTACGCCCTGCCCAGTTGCATAAGGTCTTTGTTCTCAAGCAACCACGGGTCGCTTCGGTAACGGTACATCCCGGTGCGGTCCCAATAAATTACTTTCGTGACTTTGGGAATCTTCTCTCTGATTTCGAGTATTTTGTCCGTCTGCTCCTGATCTTTGGCAAATACGAAGACGCTGTCGGAATCGTTGATGATGTATTCCATGTCCGATGGCATGGCATCGGTGTAAAGGCCGATGCAAACCCCTCCGAGGGACTGAATCGCGATTTCCGCCCAGTACCACTCGGGATCATTGTCGCCAACAACGCAGACCTTGTCTTTCCGCTCCATCCCAAGGTTCTTCAAACCGAGGGCCATATCCTTGACATGCTGGTAGACCTGCTCCCAAGTAAAACTGTTCCAAATGCCGAAATCCTTTTTCCTCATAGCCACTTCATGCGGCCGGGATTCGCGGTGTCCCAGCATGATTTTTGGCAGCGTGTGCTTGAGGTCCAGAATGGTTTTCTCAAAATAGCTGTAATCAACACCAGAGACTTCGATTGCTGGTTTGCATTGGTCCAGTAATTTCTGATTGTCTATCACGGCTATTTCGCATCCTCACCTAGATAAGCAGCAATGACCGCCGGATCCTTGCTGATCTGATCGGGTGTGCCGTCCGCAATCTTTTTGCCAAAGTCCAATACGACGATGTGGTCTGCTATGTCCATGACGACCCCCATGTCGTGCTCGACCAGCACCATGGTCGTCTGCTTCTCCTCCGACACGTCGAGGATAAAGCGTGCCATGTCTTCTTTCTCTTCGAGGTTCATACCTGCCATCGGCTCATCCAGCAAAAGCAGGTCGGGGTCCAAGGCAAGAGCGCGACCAAAGTCCACCCGTTTTCGCAGGCCGTAGGGCAGTTCTCCCACATAGGCTTTACGGATGTGTTTAATCTCCAGGAAATCGATGATGTCTTCGACTTTCCTTCGCTTTTCCATCTCCTCTTTTTTTGCTTTCGACCAGAAATAGAAATAAGATGCTAGCACGCCGTAATCGAGTTTGAGATGCATGCCCGTCATCAAGTTATCGAGCGTAGTCATGCCGCCGTATGTTTGGATCCCCTGGAATACGCGCGCCACCGAGAGCTTGGCAATGTCATAGGTCCGCATGCCTATTAGTTCTCTATCCTTGTAGACAATCGAACCGCTTTCATCGGCACGGTAAAAACCGTTGATGCAGTTCAGCATGCTTGTCTTGCCTGCTCCATTGGGTCCTATGATGGCCAGTATTTCTCCTTTGCGGACGTCGAAGCTCACATCGGTCAAGGCTTTGACGCCGCCGAAAGACAAATTGATATCTCTCACCTTCACGGCCACTACTTCCTTTTCATCCATCCCTCTCGCTCTTTTGTTTCCTCGGCTGACCGAGGGTCTTTGCTCATCCTCACCAGCTGTCGCTAAAGCGATCCGTGGCCGCAGGCGGCTGCCTTGCCGCGTTGTCAAAGCCGCGCACCAACCAGCTACGCGTTTCAGCCTGGTCTATCACAGCATCAATCTCCACCCCGGTGGCCATGTTGATCGCCGAGCTGTTGGCGTATTCGCGGCGCCGCCAATTGGTTGTAGAGCGCCGTTTGTTCCGCGCCAGGCGCCGCGGCCTCGAGCTCATTGCGAAACCCGAGTTTGACTGCGCCTTCCAGCCTCATTGGGCCGAACTCGCCGGTGGGCCAAGCGACGGTGGACACCGGTGCTTCGAGCTCTCCCGCAGCCATCGCCGGCGCGCCCAGCCCGTAGCGCCTGCGCGCCACGATGATAAAACAGGGCAGCGCAGGTGCGCAGCTGTTACGAAGAGGCGGCAGGCATAGCGCATCTGAGCTAGACGCTCGGCCTCGGGGCCGACCGTGAAGCCAGGCGTGCCGCACAGGCTGATGATCGGCAAACCATGCGCACTGCACAGCTGCATAAAGCGTGCCGCCTTGTCGGCTGCATCTGGTTCGATCGTGCCGCCGAGGTGATGCGGGTCCTTGGCGTACACGCCGACCGGCCGGCTTTCGATGCGCGCCAGCTCGGTGATCATGCCGAGGCCGAACCCTCGGCGCGGCTCCAGCACCGAGCCGGCACGGGCCATCGCGTACGGCTTTAAGGCCCAGGTGGTGGGCGGCCCGCGCGATCCAGACGGCAATTTCGCCTCGGTTGGCGATTAAGATCGAGCGCAAGAACCTTTCTCCTCCCGTATATATACTACCGTGTACAAGATGTGCTGGCCCGGGTGATTTGTCGGAGGCAGGCCACCCAACCGCTGAACTCTCATGTCATCAAGTCTCCCCGCATCGATGATGACGTCCGAGCGAGCAAAATACGCAACACGCTTTCCGGTATACTGTTCGCCAAGCTGGCGTTTCGGCAGATCGCGCCAGGGCATCCCGGTGCGCAGCACGCAAGATATCGCGTTCATGATCTTGCGATCATCGGCGCGCGCTCTGGCGACTCTTCGGCATCAACGGCTCCAGAAGAGCCTATTCGCCATCGCTCAAATCAAATCGCATGATCTTCCGACCGCGGTGAATCACGTTCGCCCTTGATTTTCGATAAGCTATCTCAGTACCGACCCCTGGGTCCACAAACAAGATCGAGAAACGTAAGGTGTGCAAATTGCTACGCAGGATGTCAGCGTGCGCCATAAGGGCTGCTGCGCCGCTACGGCGTGACGCGCACAGCGGTTGCCAATCCCGCGCCGACGGCGACGCGTAGCAAAGGCGCGGTCGTGGTTTCAGTCCTGCCCATGCTCCCGCTTTACCGCTTGGCGGTCGATCTGACCCGATACGGTCCGGGGAAGTTGGGCAACGAATACCACGTGCTTGGGTTTCTTGAAGTGTGCAATGCGCTGGCCGACGAACTCGATGAGATCTTGCGCGCTCACGCCTTGTCCAGGCCTGCATACGCACACCGCCTTGACCGCCTCGCCCCATTGCGCATCGGCCACGCCGATCACCACGACCTCGGCAATCGCTGCATGTTCGAGTATCGTCCGCTCGACTTCGGCCGGATAGACGTTTTCACCGCCGGGTTTGATCAGCTCCTTGGCGGGCGAACGTCCCGCGTACCATAGGTAACCGTCCGCATCGAAGCGCCCCATATCACCAGTGTGGTGCCAACCCTTCCGAAAGGTGAACGCGTTGTCCGCATCGCGCTTCCAATAGCCCTTGAATACCAACGGGCCGCGCACCACGATCTCGCCGATTTCTCCGACGGGCAGGGCGTCGTCAAGATCGTCGAACACGGCGACGTTGCTGAATATCGCTGGTCGCCCGGCAGATCCGGGTCGCTCGCGAAATGGCGCAAAGGTTACGCCTCCCGATGTTTCTGACTGACCGTAAGCAGCCCAAAACCTCGCATTCGGGCAAGTTGCTTCAAAGCGGGCGATGGTTTCCGGCATGTCGAGGCCCAGTACCGTCCGCAGGCTGGAGAGGTCGGTGCGGGCCGCCGCCGCGTGATCGAGCAAATTGGCGAGTACCGGGGGAAATTCCGCGAACAGGCTCACGCGCTCCTCGGCAATCACACGGGCCGCCGCTGCGGGCTCGAAGCGAGCCAGCAAGGCTGTGGCACCGCCCACCTGTTGCAGCGCGAGGAAGAGACCTAGGCCGGTGATGTGAAAAAATGGCAGCAAGCCGAGCTGGACATCCCTTGTGTCCAGGTTAAGGTGGTGGATTAATTGCGCGCTTGCGGCGATCAGATTGCGATGGGAGAGCAGCGCGCCGCGGGCTCGCCCGGCGACCGCTGCGGTGTGGATGATCACGTAGCCGTTGTCGCTTTCTACCTCGGGCTCGGGAGCAGCGGTTTCCGTGCGAAGTAGCTCGGCGTAAGCTGCGAAGGCCGACCGCACAGTGCCCAAAGCGTAATAGCGCTCGACCGAGGGCAACTGTGCGCGTGCCGCCGCGATAACCGATTGGTGTTCGGCGTCGGCAAAGACGAGCTTCGGCGTCGCATCGTTCAATATGCGCACCATTTCTTCGCCGCTCAGCCGCCAGTTCACCGGGAGCACGATCGCGCCCAGCCGGGCGGACGCGCCGTAGAGATCGAGATACTCGAGGCAGTTCAGCGACACGATGCCGATACGGTCGCCGATGCCAGTGCCCACGGCCGCCAGACCGGCCGCCAAGCGCTCCACCCGGGTGAGGTATTCGCCGTGGGTAATGCGCTGGCCTTCAAAAATTATAGCTGTGCGTTGCGGATGGAGGCGCGCGTTGCGAGAAATGATGTCGAACAGCGTGTAGTCCCTTAGTCCCATATTCCGGATCCTTTCTTGGTTGCACGCGTATCCACGCGATTGCCGACCTCGAAGGGGCCTCCTCGTATGAGGCAAGGCCGGACCACCCGCTGATGTGGCTCACGGTGGATAAATCTACCCTCAAGAACCACCGCAATGAGCATGAATATCAGGTTCTCAGGTACGGGCACGAACGCTTATCGTCCGCCAGAAACTCTACGTTGATTCTGCGCGCTGCTTCGGAGCGCCGATGACCCACATCCTTTGCGCGCCACGTGCTACCAAATGCCATCCAGCCCGTCATGGTACAGGTCGCCCAGTTTGCTTGCGCTATCGATACTCGCTGAGGCGAGTTGGCTCGGTATCCAGCCGCCTCCGTAAGTTGGGGTGCAATGCTGGCGCGGACTTATCTTAACATGAACCTTGCGCCGGAGCAGTTGTATCCCCCTAGCCTGGCGATACTCATTACTGCGCTCGCTTTCAACCACTCGGAGGGTCCATACGTACGATGCTCGATCCCATCATTAAGCGCGCCGTTGAGGCAGAAAACTAATAAATCCGGCCATATCCGCAGACCAGGAGTTCGCCCAAATGGTGGCCGAAGGTGACATCGTGCTCGACAAGCTCGATCAATGGGCGCTCCGCGCACCGGACAAAGTGTTCATTCACTATGGCGAGACCGGAATCCGCCTCACCTTCGGTGAGTTCAAGCGCTTCACTGACCGGCTCGCTGCGGGCTTGGCAACGCTCGGCATGAAGCCTGGCGAACCCGTGAGCGTCTTGACACGTAACTCGCTGGTCAGTGCTATGGCCATGTTCGCAATTTGGCGGGCGGGCGGGGTGTTCGCTCCGATCAATTTCAATTTCAAGGGACAGTTGCTTTCATACCAACTCAACGATACTGCACCAACGGCCCTTGTCTCTGATGCTTCCTTCGCCGCTACGATCAGCGAGGTCATCGGAGGCACCACACTGCGCCGACTGATCATGCATAGTACGTCGCAGGAAGACCACGACCATGCCGCCGCGAACCTGCGCACGACGTCGTCTCGGTGCGAGATCATCGACTTCGCGGCGCTTTGTGAGAGCACGACAACCGTGCCTGCAATCGCAAGGAGCCCCTACGACATCGCCAACATCGTATACACTTCAGGCACCACGGGCCCATCCAAAGGCGTAGTCCAAAACTTTCGCTGGATGAACCAGTATAGTTTCTCGGGCCGCCTTTTGTCCAATTCCGAGGACGTCATCTACTGTGATTTGCCGCTTTATCATGTGGGTGGCGCCTTTTATCTCGTGGCGCGGGCAGCATGGAACGGCAATACGGTTGGCTTGTGGGATCGTTTCAGCCATAGCCGCTTTTGGCAGCGCATCGCTGAGTGCGGAGCAACGACTTGCGTCCTCCTCGATGTCATGGTGCCCTGGCTGATGAGCGCTGAGCTTCGTCCCGAGGATCGTGCAAACACGCTCAACAAAGTGCATATGCAGCCGCTCCCAGTGAACCATCACGAGGTAGCTCGCCGGTTCGGCTTCGACTTCGTGACCGCCGGGTTTGGTCAGACGGAATCTGGTGCGCCCTTTTCCGGAGTGATTGATCAGTTTGGTGAGAAAGAAGGGACGCCGGCATCCCTCTATCGCGGTCTGTCGAAGGCAGAATATCGTGCGCGGTGCCGCACGTTCGGCAGGCTCGTAGTGGACGGACGAAAGCCGCTGCCGAAGGGCTTCATGGGTACCCCAAGCCCACTTTTCGAGGCTGCAATCTTGGACGAGGAGGACAATGTACTGCGGCCCGGGATGGTTGGCCAACTGGCATTGCGTCCACGATTCCCGGGTCTTCTCCTGCAGGAATATTTCCGCAAACCCGAAGCCACGATTAAGGTCTTCCGCAACTGCTGGTTCCACACTGGCGACGCCTGCGCGCGTCTTGATGGCGAGGGGGACGTGTTCGTGTTCATCGATCGCTTGGGTGGTTTCTTCCGAGTTAGGGGCGAAAACGTCTCCTCCTACGAGGTCGAGGCGCTCATCAACGGGCACCCCAAGGTGCGGGCGACGGCTGCGGTCCCAATCCCGGCGCTAATCGGTGACGAGGAAGATATCGCAGTTTTCATCGAGCTCGTTGAGGGGGAAACCCTGAGCGAGGACGAACTTCGTGCCTACTGCGCCAAAGTGATGCCGAAATACATGACGCCGAAATATGTACGCTTCGTCGCTGCGTTGCCTGTCACGCCGACCAACAAGATTGAGAAGTACAAGCTGAAACAAGCGCTGATCACCGAACTCGGCATCGCGCCAAGGCGCTGAGCGCTTCCAGGGTTCACCGCGCTAGCCTTACTCAAACGTCAAGCGAGGTAAAGGAGTATGGCCATTCGGAAGTTGCTCATAGCGAATCGAGGCGAGATCGCAATTCGTATCGCTCGCGCTGCCGGTGAGCTCGGCATTGCCAGCGTGGCTGTCTATTCGGACGACGACGCTTTCTCGCTGCACGTGCGCAAGGCCGATGAGAGTTGCGCGCTAGGCAGCAGCGGTGCCTCCGCTTACCTGGACGCCGAGAAAATGGTGGCCGCAGCCAAAAAAACGGGGTGCGACGCTATTCACCCGGGCTACGGGTTCCTCAGCGAGGATGTGAGCCTAGCCACCGGCTGCGCGGAGGAGGGACTGGTCTTCGTCGGTCCGTCCTTGGCGATACTTAGGCTGTTTGGCGACAAGACCGCGGCACGGGCGCTTGCGGAGCGGCTGGGCGTACCAGTCATTCCGGGGACGTCTGGACCCACGACGCTCCAGGAGGCAACTGCATTTTTTGATTCAGTCGAAGTGGGTACCGGCGTGATGATCAAGGCCGTGGCCGGCGGCGGGGGTCGAGGCATGCGTCCGGTATGGCGCCGCAACGAATTGGAGCAGGCATACGCCCGTTGTCAGTCCGAAGCGAGAACCAGCTTCGGCGACGATGCCCTCTATGTAGAGCGCCTTCTGGCAAATGTTCGCCACATCGAGGTGCAAATTGTTGGCGATCGCTCAGGCAACGTTACCCACCTGTTCGAGCGCGAGTGTACCCTCCAGCGGCGCAATCAAAAGCTTGTCGAGATTGCGCCAAGCCCATCACTGACTCCGGCGCTGCGTGAGCGGATCACGCAAGCTGCGCGAGAACTCGCGCAGGCTGCGAGATACGAAAACCTCGGCACCTTCGAATTCCTCGTGGACGCGGGATTGAAGGGCACCGAGCCCTTCTTCGCCTTCATCGAGGCGAATCCGCGGCTCCAGGTCGAGCATACGGTCACCGAAGAGACGCTTGGAATCGATTTGGTGAGGACTCGAGCTGGAACTCGCCTCCGGGCGCACGCTTGCCGATCTCGACCTGCTGCAGCCAGATATTCCCCGCCCGCGGGGCTTTGCCATCGAGCTGCGCATCAACATGGAGACGATGGACAAGAGTGGTGCAACAAAACCAACAGGGGGAACGCTCAGTTCCTTTGAACCGCCTTTTGGGCAGGGCATCCGCTTGGAGACCTTCGGGTATGCCGGCTATCGCACAAACGCCGCGTTCGACTCGCTTTTAGCAAAGCTCATTGTTCACTCCAACTCGCCGCGGTTTGCGGAAGCCGTGGACAAGGCCTATCGCGCTCTGTGCGAGTTTCACATCGAAGGTGTCGCCACGAATATCCCCTTTCTGCAGGCCCTTCTGCAGAACTCTGCAGTAAGGGAAAATCGTGTGACCACACGCTTCGTCGAAGAGCACATCGGCGAACTGATTGACGCAACGACAGAATCCCACATGGAATTCTTCTTCCGGGCGGCGCCCCAAGGCACCGGCGCCACAGAGATGGCCAATGGGCCGGACGGTCCTACAGGGACCGTTGCGGTGCGGGCGCCGATTCAGGGGACGATTGTGGCATTGGAGGTGTCAGAAGGCGACCTAGTGCGTCCCGGTCAGCTCGTGGCGGTGCTCGAATCGATGAAGATGGAGCATCTCGTGACCGCGGAGAGCGGAGGCGTTGTGCGGCTCGTAGCGGCCGCGAGGGGCGATACGCTGATGCCAGGCCAGGGCATCGTCTTCATTGAGCAGGCCGAGATGGATACTGAGATCGTCGAAGAAACGGATGAGGTCGTGTTCGACGAACTCAGGCCAGATCTCGCCGAGGTATTGCGGCGTCACGCCAACACGTTGGACGAGAACCGCCCAGACGCCATTGCAAAGCGTCGAAAGACCAATCAGCGAACGGCCCGAGAGAACGTCGCGCAGCTCTGCGATCCCGGTAGCTTCCTGGAATACGGTGCGCTTGCGATCGCTGCGCAACGCCGCCGCCGCTCGCTCGATGATCTAATCAAGCGCACACCCGCAGACGGTGTGATCGCCGGTACTGCGACTATCAATGCCACTCACTTCGGTCCAGAGGTCGCCCGTTGCCTTGTCGTTGCCTATGACTACACGGTTCTCGCCGGCACCCAGGGCCAGATGAACCATAAAAAGCAGGACCGCATGTTCGAGCTTGCGGAGCGCTGGGGGCTTCCTGTGGTCATTTACGCCGAGGGCGGCGGGGGCCGGCCCGGCGATACTGACCGGATCGGATTGACGGGTCTTGACGTTCCTACGTTTGCGCAATTTGCAAAACTTTCCAGCCACGTGCCGCTCATCGGCGTGGTTTCAGGTTATTGTTTCGCTGGCAATGCGGCTCTGCTTGGCTGCTGTGATGTCATCATCGCTACTAAGAATGCATCGATTGGAATGGGAGGCCCCGCCATGATCGAAGGCGGAGGGCTCGGCGTCTATCATCCGGCGGAAGTTGGCCCCACCAGCGTTCAGGCGTCCAACGGGGTCATCGACGTTCTGGTGGAGGGCGAAGAGCAGGCAACCGACGCCGCACGCAAATACCTCTCCTACTTTCAAGGACCGCTCAAGTCGTGGACGGCCGCGGACCAACGCCTGCTGCGTCGCGCCATCCCTGAGAACAGGCTGCGCGTATATGACATTCAAAAAATTATAAAAGTTCTCGCCGACGAGGGCTCAATACTCGAACTGCGCACAAGCTTCGGAGTTGGCATGATAACCGCGCTGATCCGGATCGAAGGGCAGCCCTTCGGCCTCATCGCTAACAATTGCCGGCACCTCGGCGGCGCGATCGATGCCGAGGCGGGTGATAAGGCTGCGCGCTTCATGCAATTATGCGACGCCTTCGACATTCCCATCCTTTCCTTGTGCGATACGCCAGGTTTCATGGTCGGACCGGAGGCGGAGAAGACCGCTCTCGTGCGTCACGTTTGCCGTATGTTTGTCGCCGGCAGTAACTCCACCGTGCCCTTTTTCACTATTGTGCTCCGCAAGGGCTATGGACTCGGCGCCCAGGCGATGGCGGCAGGCAGTTTCCATTCGCCTCTATTTACCATTGCCTGGCCGACAGGCGAGTTTGGGGGCATGGGACTTGAAGGATATGTTCGCCTCGGCTACCGCAAGGAGATGGAAGCGATCGCTGATCCCGCAGAGCGCCAAGCCTATTATGAGAAGATGGTGGCCAAGCGTTATGAGGATGGAAAGGCGATCTCGATCGCATCGGTGCTCGAAATTGACGAGGTGATCGATCCCGCGGAGACGCGGCGCTGGATCATTCGGGGGCTCGCTTCCACTCCGAAGCCTCAGTCTAGGGTTGGAAGAAAGCGACCTTTCGTCGACGTTTGGTAAAAAAGGATCTCTGCCTCGACGCCGCAGAGACCATAGAAGCGCGCTTGAGGCTGCCGTTGGTTCATATGCGCCATTTTTCACCTTGCGGTGCGCCTCAACTGGCCAGCAGTTCAGTGACTTCAGCCATTGTCGGTGGGCGTTCATCGAGTAGGAACGCCTGTACGCGCGCTTCAGCTGCCGCATCGTCGATCTGCAAGGGATCCGTCGTGCCTAGGCGCCACGCCACAACCTGATGCGCGAGCGCTACCCGCCTGGCATCACCGTTGCGGCGCGCAATCTGGCTCCCTTCGCGGGCGAGGATGATCGCTGAGGTAGCGTTGTAGAGCGCGGTCGCGGCTTTGCGCGCGTGCAGATCGTCGTCGCGAACAATTGCCGCGTGGTCGACGAAGTCGACGGCTCGGCCGAGCGCTGATTGCAAACGTCCTTTGAACACCGTCGGCAGGTTCGGACAATCATCAAGCAGATCGTTCAACCTTGTCTGCAGGGCACGGTGTGAATTGAGCTTCCTGGCGGCGCGCACAACATCGAGCGCGACGACGTTGCTGGTGCCTTCCCAGATCGAGCCGAGGTGGGATTCGCGCACCAAGCGGGCATTGATCCATTCCTCCACGTAGCCGCAGCCCCCGCGCACCTCCATGCTGTCGCCGGCGGTCTTCCGAGCGTCTCGGCACGCCCGGAACTTGATGAGCGGGGTGAGAATGCGCGTGACTGCTGTTGCGGTCGCGTCGCCGGCGTCCGATGCCGCGAGTTCTCCCGCGGTGAACAGGGCGAAGGACAGCGCCTGCTCGGTCGGCACCAGCATCTTCACCAGCTGTCGGCGCATCAGTGGCATGTCGACCAGACTGCGTCCAAAGGCCGTCCGGTGGCGGGCGACGTGCATAGCCTCGTGCATGGAACGGCGCATCAGTCCGGCTGCGCGCACGCCATTGGACAAGCGAGACATGTTGATCATCTCGGTCATCTGGTGGAATCCGGCGCCCAGGTTGCCCACCAGGTAGGCGACTGCGCCTTCGAGGACAATTTCGCCGCTGGGCATCGCCCTTGTGCCCAACTTGTCCTTGAGCCGAACGATTCGATAGTGGTTGCGGGTACCATCATCGAGGGTTCGCGGTAGCAGGAACAACCCCAGACCCTTGGTGCCTTCTTTTCCCCCTTCCGGACGGGCCAGGACCATGGCGAGAGCGGCGTCGGCATTAGAGCAGAACCACTTTTCTCCATACAGTCGCCACACACCGTCGACCAGCCGCGCTACTGTCTCGACGCGGCCAACGTCAGAGCCCGCTTGCTGCTCGGTAATGAACATCGATCCCTGGCTCAATGTGTCGAGGTCGGTACTGGTCAGTGCCGGAAGGAAGCGATCAACAAGGCCCTTTTCGCCATATTTAACCAGCGTGCGCGTCAATGAATCGGTCATATTGACCGGGCACATCAGACCAAATTCAGACTGCACGAACAGGTAGGTCAGGGCGTACTTCGCCGCCGGCGGCATTTGGCTGTTCCAGCCCAATACGCCGGCCCGGTGGGACATTGCGGCAAGGCCCAGTTGACCGAAAGCGATCCCTTCGAGTTCGACGTAGGACGAGGGCTTCTCGATCCGGTCTTCCGCGATCCCCCGCCGCGAGCGATGGTGGAGCACGGACGGATTCTTGTCAGCGGTGGCGGCGAGGGCATCCAGCCGCGTTGTGATATTGTCACCCAGCCAGTCCAGTTGCGGCTCCAGGAATTGAAGCAGGCCGGGCTCCAGGTAGAGCGGCAGTACCGAACGTAGCGACTGGTCGTTGCGGTAGAGGTTCTCCCCGTAAGTATCGGGTAGGGCCGCCGCCCGGCGGGTTTCGGCATCTCGGTCTTGCAGCAGCGTCATCTCAGCACTCCTCAAGCCTTGTTCTTGGTCGGCGCAAAAATGATTCGGCGCTTAGAGCGTCGAGCCGACCGTTGGCGCAGTTGGCGCCTCCGAAAAACAAGCTCGTGCCGCCACCGAATAGGTTTCCTCTTCGATCTCTTTCATCTTGACACCAGGATCCCCAGGACAATGCGTGTAAAATACACCGCAGAGAGGGCGGGACAGGCCGATAATCTTGCGACGGGCGCGCCTCGGGCCGGTTCCGCGCTCTGCATCTTCCCAACGCCAATATTCCGATATACGCATTTATGAAATCGCAATAGGTGTACATGCTATTGGACCGGGGATCAGGCCCTTTGATGTAGGTCAAACGGACTTTGGCCGAAGGCGTTACCGTCGTGGTCGGCCCAGACCGGCAAGAAAGCCTCTATGAAGGCTGGGTCTATACCGAGCCACGGGGCAGAGCAATGTGCACCATGAAATCCTGTATTGGCTGCCTCTTTTTTACGATTGCCGTCGTGATCACGGCCGGTGGCGTTGCGGTTGCCGACAATGTGGTTCGCATCGGCGTCATCCAGCCGATGAGCGGGAATTGGTCCGGCTATGCTCAAGAGGGAGAGCCTGCCTTCGAATACATCATCAAAAAGATCAACGAGGAGGGCGGCATCAAGAGCATGGGCGGGGCGAAGATCCAATTGTTCCTCGCCGACGACAGCAGTCAGCCTGCACGCACAGCGGCCGAGGCGCGGCGACTGATCACTGAGGAGAAGGTGCAACTTCTTACCGGGACACTGCTGAGCGCCGAGGCGTTGGCCGTCTCTCCAGTAATCGACGAATTCAAGACTCCGACCCTGTCGATCTGGTCCGCCGAGGTCAAGGCGCAATACATGTACTCGATCGGCTATCCATATGACCGCAGCTATTCGGCGACGATGGCCAACTTTCTCGAGTACTTGGTGAAGCAAAAGGGCTTCCCGATTAAGAATGTGGCAATGGTGTATTCAAACTACGAGGCCGGCCAACAGACCAACAAGCAGCTGCTCCAGAAGGTCAAGGCGATGGGCTTCAACGTCGTCGGCGAAGTGCCGCTCGACACCAAGTCTCAGGATCAGACCGCCGCAGTCCTGCGCATTCGCTCGCTCAAGCCCGACGCAACGGTCGGTTTAGTGACGCCACGCGACGGTACGCTGTTGCATCAGGCGCGCTACAACTTGAACTATTTCAACTGTATCTTTATCGGCGGCACTGGTGGCTTCTCTGATCCTATCCTATGGAAGAACCTTGGCAGCGAGATCGGCGGCGTTGCGCTGACCCACGATCTGTTCGGCATGACCGGATTCAGCAGCGCCGCTAACATTCCAGCCGTCCAAAACATCGTCAAAGAACTGCACCAAAACGGCGGACTCAAAATGCAGGTCGGTCAAGCCGCCATCCAGGGCGCTCAGGGCGCGCGTGTCATCCAGCAGGTTCTCGAGCTCGCCGGCTCGACCGATCCGCAGCGGATCATGGAGGCTTTCAAGAAGGTGAACATTGCCTTTGGCAGCCCCAATCTGTATTTGCTGAAGCCGAAAGGATTGACCTTCGCTGAAGATCACATGATCGCTGACGGCAGCGCCGCCGTCATTCAGTGGCTGCCGGATCAGTCTCAGCAGATCGTCTATCCGGCGCAATTCGCAACGGCCGAGCCACGTCCGGCCAAGTGAGGGTTCGGTGGGCGGATGGAACCCATCCTTGAAGTCACCGATATATCCAAGCAGTTCGGAGGCGTGGTCGCTGTCAACAAGCTCAATCTGTCTGTCGAGAACGGCCAAATTGTCGGCATTATCGGTCCCAACGGCGCCGGCAAGACCACGCTCTTTTCTCTTATATCTGGGTTTCTCAAACCCGACGACGGAGACGTCGTCTTCAACGGCGAGCGTCTGACTGGCTTGGCGCCGCACCTAGTGGTTCGCAAGGGCCTGGCGCGGAGCTTCCAGATCGTTCAGGTTTTCGCCGAAATGACGGTCCACGATTCGGTAGCGGCCGCGGCGCTGCTGCGCCGGCCGATGAAGGAGGCCCTGCGCCGAACCGACGAAGTGCTCGAGCGCGTTGGTCTGTTGCCGAAGCGGCTCTTTAACCCCTCCAACTTGTCGCTTCAGGATAAGAAGATGCTCGAAGTGGCGAAATGCATCGCCACCGACCCGCGGCTCATCCTCCTCGACGAGGTAATGGCTGGTCTGACCCTCGCCGAGGCGCAAGCTCCGATTGGTATCATCAAAGAGCTCCGCGCCGAGGGAATGACATTTTTGATGGTCGAACACGTCATGCCGGTGGTGATGAATCTTGCCGATCGTCTGGTGGTGCTGAACTTCGGCGAGAAGATCGCTGATGCGATTCCCACCGACATCATCCGCGACGAGCAGGTTCGCCTCGCCTATTTCGGGGACGAGGGTATCGATGCTTGAGGTTGAAGGCCTCTCGGCGGGATACGGTGAACAAGACGTCCTCCACGAGGTGTCGTTTCGTATCGCCCCAAGGGAATTCTTCGGGCTGCTCGGCGCTAATAACGCAGGCAAGAGCACGCTGATAAACTGTATCAGCGGTATCGTGCCGATCCGCCGTGGGCGCATTCTCTTGGATGGCCAGGACATCTCGCGCCTAGGCGCCCATGAAATCGTCGGTCTCGGAGTGATTCAGGTGCCCGAAGGCCGGCAAGTGTTTCCCCACATGACGGTGCTCGACAATCTTCGCATGGGCGGCGTCAGCGATCGCGCAAGGTCGCAGCGCGCGCGCCGCATTGAGGAAGTATTCGCATTGTTCCCTCGTCTGCGCGAGCGCAGCCAGCAGTTTGCCGGCACCCTTTCGGGTGGCGAGCAGCAAATGTTGGCGATCGGCCGCGGTTTGGTGGCGGATCCGCGGCTGCTCATGCTCGATGAGCCATCGCTGGGCCTTTCGCCGCTTTTTGTTCAATCTACTTTCCGGACGCTGGCCGCTCTCCACGAACGCGGCCTGACAGTGTTGGTCGTCGAGCAGAATTTGAACCTCGCGTTGGCCTATGCAACGCGGTGCGCTGTTTTGGAACAAGGCCACATCGTCGTCGAAGGTCGGGGCGCTGAGGTCAAGAATGATCCGCGCACGCGCCGAGCGTATTTGGGCTTATGAGCTGGGGGCACGGCGAATGGACCTCTTAGCGCAAGCGTTGATGCAGGGACTGCTGATCGGCGGCGCCTACGGAATGATCGCGCTAGGGATGGGCCTTACTTACGGAGTCAGCGGCGTCGTGAACTTCGCTCACGGCGACTTCCTGACGCTCGGCATGTTCTTAGCACTGGCGCTGTTTTCGGCGTTTTCTCTCGACCCCTACATTTCGGTGATCGTAACGTTCCCGCTCCTCTTCCTCCTTGGAGCCGGCGTTTACTACCTAGTAATCCGGCCCGTTGTCGGGGGACATGTGCTCATGGTCATCCAGTTAACGCTCGGCATCAGCTTCGTTCTGCAGAACGGGTTGCTGATGATATTCGGCGGCCAGCCACAGCGCACGCCCGCCTGGATCGAGGCAAAGCTGCTGCTGCTCGGCGATGTCATTGTCGTGCGCATGTCGCTGGTCATAGCCTTCGGCGTATGCGTTATGCTGTCCGGATTGCTTTATTGGATGCTGACGTGGACCGATCTCGGACGTTCGATCCGCGCCGTGCAACAGAACCCCAAGGCCGCGGCGCTGATGGGGGTCAACGTCAACCGCGTGCGCATGATCACCTTCGCCATCGGCATTGGCATCCTGGCGGTCGCCGCGGCCCTACTGGTGCCGGGCACTCCGCTCAGTCCCGGAATGGGCCTGCGCTATACAGTCATTACGCTAATGACCGTCATACTTGGCGGCATGACTAACTTCTTCGGCATCCTCCTCGGCGGCCTGGTCCTCGGCGTTAGCGAAGCCATGGGTACGGTGTACCTGCCGGGTACTGCGGGAATGATCGTTCCCTACGTGATCTTCGTCCTGATCTTGCTGCTGCGTCCCAAAGGCATTCTGGCGAAAAGCTAACCGGTCATGAAGCGCGACTTCTTTGATCTGCTGTTTTCCCCAATCTTCTGGGCCGTGCTGGCGGTCGCCGCTTCGATGCCACTGTGGGTGCCGCCCTATTATCTCGGCATCGCTACCCAAACGCTGGTGTTCGTGGGGCTTGCGTTGGCCTGGAACATCGTTGGCGGTCTGGCAGGTCAGATATCGCTGGCGCACAGTCTATTCGTCGCCATCGGCGGCTTATTGCCCAGCGGCCTGCTAATTTCATTTGGCGTCAATATGTGGGCGGGAATGGTCCTGGCAGCGCTGACGTCCGCCGCCATAGGCATATTCATCGCTTGGGTCGATTTTCGCTTCCGTCTGCCCCATCTCTCCTTCGCGCTGGTGACGTTGGCCTTCGCCGAGGTGGGCGAGCTCGTCGTACTCGGCTCTGATTTCCTGGGTGGTGCTTCTGGACTCTATCTACCGCGTGACACCGGCGATATTAGCATTTTCCAGTTCGGGGGTTCGAAGGGCTATTTCTGGGTTCTACTTTGTCTCGCTACCATATGCACAGTGGCGAACTTCGCCATCATCAACACCCGTCTGGGATATAATCTGCGCGCCATCCGCGGCAACGAGGACGCCGCGCAGGCCATCGGCATCGGCCTGTTCGAGAACAAGGCGCTGGCCATGGCGATAAGCGCGGCGCTGACGGCCCTGGTCGGCACGGCGTGGGCGCGCTACTCGTCCTTTGTCGATCCGTATCAGTTTTCGTCGCCGACCCTCACCATCGAGATCGTCCTCATAGCCACCATCGGCGGTCTGGGAACGCCTCTCGGCCCGCTGCTCGCGGCCTGCTTGCTTGTGCCATTCGGCGAGATCGTGCGTGGCCACCTTGGGGGCGTGTTACCTGGGTTGCATTCGTTCATCTACGGCATTCTGATTATAGTGGTCATCCTGCTGATGCCGCAGGGTCTCGTGCCCGCGCTGCTACGGTTCAGGCGGCAGCCGACAGCGGTAAAATCCGCGACGGAAGTCGCCAAGCAACCGTGATGGGATCGCGCGAGAAGTTCGCAAGCTGCTGCACGGGCTCGTGAGCGACATGCAAAATCGGCATGTTGCTGAAAGGTGAAACCAAAAGTGAGAAGGGTCGCTCCGAGCGTAAATTTGCCGCTGTCATGATCGTAGACGAGGTAGCCCGCCTGCCGGAGGGCCCGGGTCAGTCGGGAGACCCGTTGCCTTGGGCAGGCTCTTCGCCGCCGGGATATCATCGTTGTCCAGAACTGTACGTCCCGGGTGGAAACATTTGAGTATTTCAAACCCCCTTAGCCCGTCTTATTCATCAGAGAGCGTCAGAGGTGCTGCACGGTGGCCGGCAATCCGCTCTCCGACGCCGACGAGCGCGCCAAGCTGACCTTGATCGTTGAAGCTGCCAAGGTTATTTGGGGGTGAATGGAGCGATTGTCTGCTCGTGATGTGGCGGACGGCACCCGCCCTCGGCATCGAAGTGCCATAGGGTGGTTCGTCGGGGACGAATCACATGAAGGGAGAGCCGTTTGAGAGGAGGGAAACATGTCCAAGCAGGTGTTGCCGGAATCCGCCCTGTTGATGCTGCATTGGCAGAATAGTTTTTGCAACTCCGTAGGCCAGCGTGGACGGAATACGTCGGTAACACCGGAGATAATTGCTCTGCCGTCGGCTTGAATGATAGCCCAAATTCTTCCTCGAGTTGAATCCCTGTTACTTGGAAATTTTCCCTGCAAAACACTCAACAATTCCCTGATCAGCTATTCAGGGAAATCACCTGCAAGCCATTGAAATTTCGCGCCGTCTTGGGGGCAAAGTTGTCGAAACGGGCGGAAAACTGCAAAATTCCCTGTTTATTTCCCTGTTAGCAGGGAATTTGGGGCGGAGACTCGTTCGCACAGGACTGCGTCGTCAGCCAGCCAGTCCGGTCTCGGTGGCGCGTTTCCGCGCTGTCGAAAAACTTGCGACAATTCCAGAGCTTAGCAAGCGCCTCGCTAGTCTCTGGAGCGGAATTTCTCGACTCTCTCGCCTTTCATTGGGGTATTTTTGGGAAAAGTCTCTGCTCGATAATTTTCGATATCCGATTTTTAGGTCCCGAGACCGGGTTCGACTGCACTGAGACTAGTTCGAGACGCCGACACGGCGGCGGCTCCGGTCGCTCGCGTCACGGAGACCCGGTTCGTGATTGCGCAGACCGGTTCGATCGAAGTCGTCTTAGGTAAGAGCGTCAGACTGACTCAGTTATGCGGTATATCTGGAAGGCTAGCGAGGAGTGGGATTGGGATAAACCTTGTGAGAATCTTACCCGGTGCAGAAGATGGGCATCCCGTTCCGTCAAATGCAGTGCATCCGTCGGCAAAAGGCAGATCATGCCAAGTAGCGTGCCAAGGACGACTAGATTTTCTAGGACCGTCAGGACGATTGCTGACATCGTGGCGCTGGAACGATCGGCTTACGATGAACTTGTGCCTGCGCGGAATATCTACCAGCTATTCGAGGCTACCGCGCAAATCGATGCCGATCGGTCGGCGCTAACAGTCATGGCGGCTGGCGATCCTGATGAGAACGCCCTCACGCTGTCGCACAAGGGATTGCTCGATGCGATTACACGCTCGGCAAATCTTTTCCGGTCACTCGGCATATCGCCGTCTAGCGGCAGTGTCGCTTTCCTTTGCCCTGCGCTGCCCCAGATTCCGCCGGCTCTCATTGGCGCTCAGGTCGCTGGAGTTGCCAGCACAATAAACTTTCTGCTCAGCGTGGACGCCATTGTTGATCTTCTGAAAGTCGAAAACGCGACGGTGCTCGTCATTCCATCGGAGACCAATGATGCGGTGCTCTGGGAGAAGGCTAACGCGGTCATTGACCGTATGCCGTCGCTTCAACGGATTCTGGTTGTCGGCGACAAAGGCAATCTCGATCGTAAGACCGTTGGCTTCGATGAAAGCCTGTCAGCGCAGAGCGACACCCTGGACTTCCAGATGACGGCGGATCGCGACACAGTATGCGCGCTCTTTCACACCGGTGGTACGACCGGGCGCCCGAAGCTTGTGCGCTTGACGCACGGCAATCAAATTCATGCAGCCTGGAGTTTTGCCCAGGTTCATGGGCTCGATGAGTTCGACACGGGAATCAACGGCTTCCCACTGTTCCACGTCGGCGGCACGGTGACGGCGGGACTGTCGATCCTGGCCGCGGGTGGGCACATGATCATCCCGTCCGCTTACAGCTTAAGGCTGCCGCGCGTTATTCAAAACTACTGGCGGATTGTCGAGCGATTTCGGGCAACGATCGTCAGCGGAGTTCCAACATCCATTGCGGCGCTCGCTGAGGTTCCCGTTGGAAACTGCGAAATCGCCTCCGTGCGGATGGCGCTTACCGGCGGTGCCATTTTGCCCAAGGCTGTCGGCGAGCGGTTCGAGACGCGCACCGGAATAAGGCTTTTTGAAACCTATGGAATGACCGAAACGGCGGCAGCTATCGCTTTCAATCCCGGCCGAGGGGAGCCGCTTGCCGGCAGCGTCGGTTTCAGGGCGCCTTACGCGAAGACCCTGATTGCCGCCCTCGGCAGCGAGGACAAGAACCCCGAGCCGTGCCCCCCGCTCACGAGCGGCTTGGTCCTTGTTAAAGGCCCGCAGGTGTTTCCGGGGTACGTTGATCCGAAACATAACGAAGGCGTGCTGACGGATGCCGGTTGGCTGATAACCGGCGATATCGGCTATCTGACCAAGGACGAACGGCTGGTCCTGACCGGGCGCGCCAAGGACCTTATCGTGCGCAGCGGACATAATATCGATCCCGCGGCGATCGAAGACGTCGCGAATGAATTCCCCGGCGTGCAGATCAGCTCAGCCGTCGGCATGCCGGACCAATATGCGGGCGAGGTGCCTATCCTCTTCGTGGTGCCCGCACCGGGACGGGTAATCGACGTTAGCGCCCTGCAAGCCTATCTTGAGCGCAACGTCATGGAGCCGCCGGCCAAGCCCAAACGCGTGGTCGTCCTGGAGGCACTGCCGGTCACGGCGGTTGGTAAGATCTTCAAGCCGACATTGCGGGATCTTGCCGTTAAAGAGAAGGCCAAACTGGAAATCGAGCGTGTATTCGGCCAAGGAGCGAGGGCCGAGATCAGTGTCGACAAAGACGAAAAGCTGAATACGCTCGTTCGCATTGCCGTCGCCACGAACGATAACGCGCGGCTTCGCGAGCTGGCGGAAAATCTTGCATCTCTGCCGCAGGACTATTTGGTCGAGGCCATGCCCAATGACTGATGGCGTAACCTTAGAGCGTGCGGACCTCTTCGCCGTCGTCAATCGGTCGCATGCCGTCAGTGCCCCTTCAACGAGTGTGACGTGCGTTAGACGGCGTCAATTGCAATCGGATGTAGCGGAAGCGACAAAGCAGTTGTCCAACGGGGCAGATCGTCAATCGATGCGGCGGTCAATCGCCTGAACCACCGTTCAATCGACCGACTTGACCGGTCCGGGGCTTCTGATAGCCTTACCCGTGGGAAGAAACGTTCTCTTGGCGACGCACAGCGAGCGGGCGGCGGAGGCGATGCGTTTTATTGGCTACCGCATCGACGGGGTCCGATGAAGCGACCGCGTCTCACGCAGCAGAACATCGTCATCGCTATTTTCGTGCTGCTGTTCGCCACGTTCTCAGCCTTGCTGCCCGGCTTTCGCACCGCCGACAATATGCTGACGCTTCTTCAGAATGTTGCGGTTCTCGGCATTTTGGGACTGGCGATGGCAGTGGTGGTGATTGGCCGCGGCATCGATCTCTCCATTGTTGCATCTCTCGCGGTTCCGGCGGGCCTTGTGCTGCAGATGGTGCAGGGCGGGCACTCCGTGCTGGCGGCATTACTGTCGGCTTTGCTCTTGACTGTCGCCTTCGGCCTCATCAACGGCTGGCTCATCGCTTATGCCGAGGTGCCATCACTGTTCGCCACTCTGGCAAGCGGACTCTTTCTCGCCGGGCTTGGGCAGGTGGCATTCTTCCAGCTAGACGTGGTGCAGTGGAGCGCCCCCTTGAACCCGTTGTTATGGCTGGGCCAAGGCTCGCTACTCGGCGTACCCACGCCGGTAATAATGTTCGGCCTGGTTAGCGTACTCGTGGCATTCTTTCTTCGACTGACCCGGCTTGGTGCTTTTACTTATGCCGTCGGCGATAATCCCTTTGGCGCGCGGGTCACCGGTGTGCCGACGCGGCCTATTATTGTGCTGCAATACGTGCTCGCAGCGCTGATCGGGGCCTTCGCCGGCATGGTTTTGGCAGCGTCCGTCAACAGCATGCCGACGCGTATCTTCAATTCGACGCTGATCTACGACGTGATTCTTGTGGTTGTGCTTGGTGGGATTGGTCTTTCGGGCGGCCGGGGCGGCGTGATCAATGTGGTGGTCGGCACCTTGGTGATTGGTACGATGCTTAACGGCATGACCATCCTCAATGTATCCTATTCCGCGCAGAATCTGATCAAGGGTTTGGTGCTTCTGATCGCCATTCTGGCTAACTCGTTCATCAACCCGCGTAACGAAGAGACGGCGCAGCAGGGCGACATCTGACGCCGTTCACGATGCACGTCGCCAAGATAGGGAGAATACGATGCTACGAAAGAGATCGCTGGGCTGGGTCAAACCCACAGTAAGCGCGCTTTGCCTGCTTGCCGCGACAGCCGTGCCTGCATTAGCGCAGAAGGGGCTTGATGAGCCGTTCCAGGGTCCATTCAAGAAAGACCTCGCCGGCAAGGTTGTCGCTTACGTGCCGGTAGCGATGAATTTCGATCTCGCCCAGGGCTGGTATGCCGGGGTTAAGCGCGAGCTTGAGCCGTGGGGAATCAAGATTGAAGTACGCGATCCCAACTGGAGCACGAATGCGGGGGCGCAAGCGGTGACGACACTGCTCTCTGAAAAGCCGGCGGTGATGATCATCCATAATCCCGACGTACAGACCTACGCAAAATTGCTGCAGCGCGCCGAGAACGAAGGCATTTACGTCGTTCAGATCAATATGGGTTCAGCCTACCGTACGACCGCGTTCGTCGGTGCCGACTGGATTGAGGTCGGCGAGCGTGACACTGAAGCCGTCGTTGCCGCCTGTAAAGGCAAGTCGAACAAGATCGCGATCGTACAGGGCGCGCTCTCGGCGGCGGCCAGCGCTTATACGCTAAAGGGCGTCGAGAATGTGCTGGCGAAGCATCCCGAGATCAAGGTGGTGTCGAGTCAGGCGGCGGATTGGGACGCGGCCAAGGCCAAGGCGATCACCCAGACCGTGCTCAAACAGAACCCCGATCTATGCGGCATCGTCGGATTCTGGGACGGCATGGATATTGGCACTGCGGCCGCGGTAAAGGAAGCTGGACTGACGGGCAAAGTGTTCGTTGCTACTTCGGGCGGCGGTGCGCAACGCGGTGCCTGCGACTTGGTGAAGTCCGGCGCGTTCGACCTCAATCTCAGCTACGACGTGCCAACTCAGGCTCATGATTTGGCCGGCATAATCAAGTGGCTGCTCTCATCGGGCATGAAGCCCGGCTCCTACAAGGCATCGATGTATACAACTCTGATACCGATCACAAAAGAGAATGCCGGCACTGAAGGGACGTGCTGGAGCCTCGCTACGATGACGAAATAAAAATGGTGCCAGGCGGGCAGGCAGCGCATTGCCAGCCTGCCTGGCGACCGTCCCGCCCCGTTCTTCCTGTATCGCAAGACGCTCATGAACGAAAAGCTCGTCAGGCTGCGCTATCGCTACTGGCCCGACCATCTGCTTGGCGAAATCCTGTCCAAGAGGTCGACCGAGACGGCGATCCCGGTAATCGTGTTGATTATCGTGGCGATTGTTTTCAGCCGCGCTATCCCCGGATTCTTGGCGCCTGCCAGCCTCGCAGACACCGCGCGTCAGGCCGGCGAGATCGGCTTCGTTGTGCTAGGTATGGCGCTGGTCATCATCGTGGGTGGGGTTGACCTTTCAGTCGGCTCAATGTTCGCCCTCACTGATTTCAGCGCCCTCTTTTGTCTCGATATTTTGAAGTGGCCGGTGGCGGCGGTTATCGTCGCCACGCTCCTCGTTGGCGCGCTGCTAGGGCTCGTCAACGGCATACTCATCGGTTACTTCCGGCTGCGCGCGTTTATCACGACGCTCATCACTCTTATTGTCTATCGCGCCGCCTATGATCTACTTATTCTCGATTACTCCAACCAGATCGCCGCCGCCTTCCCGGATATGCCGAGCTGGAACTTCATGGGGGGAGGTGATTTCCTAGGAGTCCCCAGCGTCGCGCTCGTATATGCCGTGGTAGCGATCTTCGGCCATATTTTCCTGACGCGGTTGCGGCCCGGATGGCACGTCATAGCGATCGGCGGTTCACGCCGATCCGCCTACAATTCCGGGATACCTGTCCGCCGCACCATCGCGCAGTGCTACGTCCTCTCCGGCATACTCACCGCCGTGGGCGCGTTGTTTTTTGCGGCACGTCTCGGCACCGTCGGCGGCGACATCGGTGTGGGACTTGAGGTGACAGTGTTGACCGCGGCGATCCTCGGCGGCATCAGCCTCGGCGGCGGCAAGGGTTCGGTAGCGAAAGCGCTGGTCGGCACGTTGATCGTGCTCCTGATCATCAACGGCCTCACCACGATGTCTGCACCGGGCGGCGTCAACCGAATGGTTCTGGCTGGCATATTGATCCTGGCAGCGATGATCGACATCCGCTGGGTCAAGAACCGATATCGAATCATCAGCAAGGTCTATGTCAGCCCAACCTATCATGCGTTGCCGCCGGCGCCATCGACGGACCCGAAGAGCGGCACTGCTTACGCACTCAACGATCGCCTGCGCGACGTCAGTGAAATTGGCCTTGGCCGCATCGAGGGCCCTGAGGATGTCATCTTGGACCGCGATGACAATCTCTATGCCGGCTCGCGCCACGGCGACATCATTCGCTTCTTTCCGCCGGACTACGAGCGCATGGAAGTCTACGCGCATATCGGCGGCACTCCGCTAGGCATGGCATTCGATCGTCGTGACAATCTCTATGTCTGCATCGGCGGCATGGGACTCTACCGGATTACGCCCAACCGCCAGGTCGAGAAAGCGACAGACGAGACCAATCGCAGCTTGCGATCCGTAAACGACGATAGCCGCCTGCGATTAGCCGACGATCTCGACATCGCCGATGACGGCCGCATTTTCTTCTCGGAAGCGACGGTCCGTTACGAGATGCATGAATGGCCGGTGGACGGACTCGAAGCGCGCGGCAACGGACGCATCGTCTGCTACGACCCCAACTCCAACACCACGCGCACGGTGCTGAGCGGCCTCAAATTCCCAAACGGCGTCTGCGTCGCGAGTGACGGCCAGTCGATCCTGTTCGCGGAAACCTGGGGCTGCCAAGTCAAGCGGTATTGGTTCACCGGACCTCACACCGGAAAGGTCGAGACAGTGCTCGGCAATTTGCCCGGTTATCCGGACAACATCAATCTCGCCTCGGATGGCAATTACTGGCTGGCGCTGGTCGGCATGCGTTGCCCGACGCTTGACCTCGCGTGGCGCATGCCGGGATTCCGGAGGCGGATGGCGAAGCGCCTGCCGGTCGACGAGTGGCTGTTCCCGAACATCAATACCGGATGCGTCCTCAAGTTCAACGAGCGTGGCGATGTCTTGGAGACGCTTTGGGATCTCGGCGGCGTCAATCATCCTATGATCACGTCGATGCGCGAGCATCGCGGTTATTTGTATCTCGGGGGCATCGCGAACAACCGGATCGGGCGCTACAAGCTGCCGCGGGCCGATGCGAACTTCGTGCAGTATGACATGCGCTGGGGGAGACGGTCGTGATTGCCGCCGCCACGCGTCTGGTGGATCAACTGCTTGGTCGCGGCGAAGCCGCAACCACAGTGCCACCCTTCGATGGCCAGTTGAAACCTAACCAGCTGCTTGAGACGGCTCCAGTCATCGCCGAGTTCGACGCGCCCGAGGACCTTGCTACCGACGGCAAAACTGTCTTGATCGCAAATGGTGCCGCCGTGCTGCGACTGGATGGCGCGGCGTCAGTGGAAGTGGCCCGCTTTGATCGACACATCACTGCGCTCTGTTGTCTCCGCGGCGGCGGCCTTGCGGTTGCGCTCGACGGCCGCGATGTGCAGGTGATAGGGGGCGCTTTTGACGGAAAGCAATGGCATCAGGCAGCCGGCAAACCCTTCACTGCGGTGAATGCTATCGCGCAGGGCGGCGACGATCGGACCCTCATTGTCACCGACGGCTCGGACGCCCAGCCCTACGAGCGGTGGTGTTACGACCTCATGGAGCGCGGCGAAAGCGGCCGCGTTATCGAACTTGATCTCACCACTGGCGTCGAGCGCGTCGTGGCGGAAGGGCTCGCCTATGCCTTCGGCGCCTGCGCCGCAGGAAACGAAGTATGGGTGTCAGAAAGTTGGAGACACCGGATTCTAGCCATCAATGCCAATTCTCGGCGTACGGTAGTCGGCCATCTGCCGGTTTATCCTTCACGCCTCTCGCCGGCAGCTGGCGGCGGGTACTGGCTCACTGCCTTCATTGCCCGCACACAGCTCGTCGAGTTCGTTCTCCGCGAGACTGCTTATCGCCGCAGAATGATGCGCGAGATCGATCCCCGCTACTGGATCGCGCCCCGGCTCAGTTCCGGCCATACTTTCCTTGAGCCAATGCAGGGTGCACACATTAAGACGATGGGCATACTCAAGCCCTGGGCGCCACCTCGCTCTTACGGGCTCGTGATCAGACTTACTCGGGAAGGCTTGCCGCGCTACTCGCTACACAGCCGGGTCGACGGCAGTCACCATGGCGTCGTCGCCGCGGTAGAGTGCCGCGGCGAGCTTTTCGTTCTCGCCAAGGGGTGCGGGAAGATCCTCCGCCTTCAAGTCGCGGCCTTGGAACGGGAGACGCCGGCATGACCGCTCCCATACTTGAGCTGCGTCAAGCGACGAAACGCTATGCCGGCGTACCAGCAATCGAGAACGTGGATTTTGATTTACGTCGGGCCGAGATTCACGCGCTTGTCGGCGAGAACGGCGCTGGGAAATCCACGCTCACCAAAGTGATGGCAGGCGTTGTCACCTTGAGCTCCGGCACTATGCTGATCGAAGGACGCGAGGCGGAGCCGCGCACCCCCCTCGAAGCGCGTCATCTTGGCATCGCCATGGTGTTCCAGGAGAATAGCCTGGTTCCAACAATGACGGTTGCGCAAAATCTCTTTCTCGGCCAGGAGAAGTTTTATAACCGCCTGCGCGGTATTTACATTGCGGCCCAGCAATTCCTGCAATCGCTTAACTTCGATGTCGCGCCAACCACGACCGTCAGTCTGCTCGGTGCCGCGAAGAAACAGATGGTCGAGATTGCGCGTGCGGTCCTTCACAACGCCAAGGTGATCATCTTCGATGAACCAACGGCAAGCCTGACGCCCGAGGAAAAAAAGTACTTTTTCGATCTAATGCTTGATCTCAAACGCCGCGGCGTGTCGGTGATCTTTATTTCACACGCTCTTGAAGAGGCGTTGCAAATTTCGGACCGCATCACGGTATTGCGCGATGGGAAGCATGTCGTGACCGACGACACCGCGAGATTTGATCGGGCACGCATCGTTCAGGCGATGGTGGGCCGCGATCTGTCCCAGACCCTTTATGGCAAGCGCAAGCAGCTGACGCGGCCGCCGGGGCAGCGCGTGCTTTCGGTTCAGAACCTACGCATGGCTTCCTTTGTGAAGAACACATCGCTGTCGGTCTTCGCCGGCCAAATCACTGGCGTCTTCGGACTAGTGGGCGCTGGGCGAACCGAAACGTTCAAAGTGGTTTCGGGCGTCATGAAGCGCGACTTCTTTCACGGCGGCGAGGTGTACCTGCATGGCCTTCCGGTGCGTTACCGGGTGCCGGCACCGGCGGTGCGCGATGGGATCGCCTACGTCACCGAGGATCGCAAGATTGAGGGCTTCTTCGAGACGATGTCGATTGCTCGCAATATCTATGTCGGACTGCTGGCGAAGCTCGGGCCTAAGCGAACGTTGCTGTCACAGAGCGAAGCTGAGAGTGTCGGTGATAAATGGATCAAGGCACTCAACATCCGCGCTATCGGTAAGGATGTAAAGGTGGTGGAGCTGTCAGGCGGCAACCAACAAAAGGTGGTGATTGCTAAATCCTTGGTGCAGGAACCTGACCTCATCATTTTCGACGAACCGACGCGCGGCGTCGATGTGGGTGCCATCAGCGAGATTCATCAGCTCATCAATCGCCTTGCCGATGACGGCAAGGCTGTCGTGGTTATCTCCTCCTATCTTCCGGAAATCATGGCTATCTCCGACAGGATCCTGGTCGTCCGGCAAGGCAAGGTCGTTGAGGAGTTCTCAGCTTCCGAAGCGACCGAGGAAAAGATCATGTATGCCGCAATCCATTGAGAGGGACAGTGGCTCGGACGCGCCCTCAGCTTGCAGCGAAGCGGATCCTACCCCGGGCCCGCCATCCCGCCTTTGACCCCGTTGAACGCCACGATCAGCGACGTGCCGCCATGGTGCGGACAGCGGTGCATCTCTTCAACCGCTCGGGCTTCTACGCGACTTCCGTTGAGGAGATCGCACGCGAGCTTGGTCTCTCCAAAGCTCTGCTCTACCACTATTTCGTCGACAAGACCGAGTTGCTCTATGCGTGCTATCTCTACTCGCTTGACGGCGCCATGGCGGCGTTGACGAAGGCCGCCAATACGGGATGCACTGGCCGGAATAAGCTCGAGACTTATATCCGGTGGCAATTCGAAACTTTGGCCAGTGCCGACGGCGCCGCTTGGGTGCTGAGCGATATGTCGGCGTTGACGCCGCAGCAGCGCCGAAACGTCCGCAGGCAATCCCGAGTGGTGGATAAAATGCTGCAGGCGTTCTTCACCGAAGGCTTGGCAGACGGCAGTATCGTCGGTGCCGAGCCGCAAATTACCGAGTTCTTCGTAATTGGGGCACTCAACTGGCTGCCGCGCTGGTACAAGCCGGACGGCCGGCTCACGGGCAAGGAGTTGGCTGAAATTTTTCTACGTCTTACGATGGAGGGACTGCGCCCGCGGTCGTAGCCAATGTCGGGGGCTGTCACTCCTACACAAATCCTTCCTGTGTTGCAGGCCTACATCACTGGACAATTTGGCGCCGGTGCTCGGGTCCAGAACTTAGCGGTGATGGAAATGGGCCACGCGGGTTTGAGCTTCGGTTTCGAAGTCAGCGGACCAAACGGCGCTTTGCGCGCAAGCCTGATCCTAAAGCTCGCACCGCCAGGGGTTCGCCGCCAGGGCAACACCGATGTCTATCGCCAGGCACCGCTTCTCCGCGCTCTGCACGCCGCAGGTCTACCGGTGCCAGACGTACCCTTCGCCAGCGCCAGTGAGGTCGAATTAGGCACCCCCTTCATCATAATGGAGCGGCTTGCGGGCAAACCTTTTCTCGTTTGGGGTCCTGATCCCACCTTCGATCGTGATCCTACCGCCATTGCGGATGTATGGTATCAAGCCGCGCGCTCTCTGGCAGCGCTGCATCGCTTCAATTGGCGCCGCGACCTGGAAGATTGGGAGACGCCTCGATCCTTGCGAGAGGAAGTCGAGCGATGGGACGGCATTCTCGCCAAGGCACAAGAGCCGAGCTGGCTTGCAGCCGGACAGAGGTTGCGCAATCGCCTGCTTACGCGGCTACCGGACGGCGATCCGATCGGTTTGGTGCATGGCGACTTTCAGCCGGGGAACGTGCTCTACGACTCCGGCAGACTGACCGGCATTATCGATTGGGAGCTAGCGTCGATCAGCAGCCAATTGCTCGATCTTGGTTGGCTGATGATGATGGCAGACCAGTCAAGCTGGCAGCGAAATTGGGGGCCGATATCGCCACCGTCCCTTGAATCCCTTCGCGAGGCCTATGAGCAGACGCTCGGTTGTCGCTTCGCGCGTGTGGCCTGGTATCGCGCGCTTGCCGGCTACCGCTTCGGCGCGATCTGCTGCCTAAACGTGCGTTTGCATCGAACCGGCCGCCGACCGGATCCGATCTGGGAAAAATTCGCCTTGGCCATCCCGTTTCTTTTCGGTCGCGCCGAAGAGTTGTTGCTCACTGAGGATATCTGAGTGATCCTCTCGGAGGTCAGGAATGATTGACTTCTCACTCTCTGAAGATGTTGCAGCGTTGAAGCAGCGGGTGGAATCCTTCGTCCGCGAAGAGGTGATTCCGCGCGAACATGACCCGCGCCAAGATGCCCATGGACCGAGTGATGCGCTCCGTCGTGAGTTAGTTGAAAGAGCGCGAGCTGCGGGCCTCCTCTCGCCCCATGGGCCCAAAGAATGGGGCGGCCTCGGGCTCGATCATCGCGCTATGGCGGTTGTGTTCGAAGCCGCAGGCTACAGCCTGCTGGGACCATTGGCTTTGAACATCCAGGCACCCGATGAGGGTAACACCAATCTGCTCAATCAGGTGGCGACCCCTGCGCAGAAGGGGCGCTGGCTCCAGCCACTAGTGGCTGGCGACATTCGCACCGTCTTCTGCATGACGGAGCCTGATAACGGCGCCGGCTCGGACCCCTCGCTGATGAAAACCGAAGCGCGCATGCTCGGTGACGATTTTATCATCAACGGTCGGAAATGGCTCATTACCGGCGCACCCGGCGCTGCGATTATGATCGTCATGGCGCGCACCTTCGACCGCGCGGGCCGCGATATCGGTGCCACGATGTTCTTCGTTGAACCGGATGCGCCCGGCTTTTCCATCGTGCGCCTGCTCGACACTATCGACACGATCTCGCCGGGCGGCCATGCTGTCGTTGATTTCAAAGACGTGCGCGTCGGCCGTGAGTGCGTGCTCGGCGAGGTCGGTCAGGGCTTTCGCTATGCGCAGGTTCGGTTGGCGCCAGCGCGCCTGACCCATTGCATGCGTTGGCTTGGGGCGGCGCGTCGGGCTCACGACGTGGCGGTAGACTACGCCCGCCAGCGGCGCGCCTTTGGGAAAACGATCGGCGAGCATGAAGGCGTGGGATTCATGCTGGCGGATAATGAGATGGAGTTGCACGCCTGTCGTTTAGCGGTCTGGCATGCGGCTTGGCTGCTCGACGAAGGCGGGGAAGCGCGTACGGTGACCAGCCAGTGCAAAGTGTTCTGCTCCGAGGCGCTGAGCCGTGTGGTCGATCGCTCCCTTCAAGTACTGGGCGGCATTGGCATCACCAGCGATACGGTTGTGATGCGCATCTATAAGGAAATCAGACCTTTCCGTATCTATGACGGTCCCTCCGAGGTCCACCGCTGGGCGCTGGCGCGGCGAATTATGAAGCGCAATTGAGGCGGCCCAATGCTGATTACGCGTGCCAACACCTACGAAGAAGTCTACGCCTCGTTTCGCTGGCAGTTGCCCGAGCGTTACAACATTGCCTACGACGTCTGCGACCGTCATGCAGTGCATCCCGAACGGCTCGCGCTTATTTTTGAGCGCCCTGATGGCGGTATCGAACGTTACACCTTCCGACAGATTCAGAGCTTCGCCAACCGGCTCGCCAACGCGCTGTTACATCTGGGCTTGCAAAGGGGCGAGAGGGTGCTGCTCTATCTTGGCCAGCATCCCGTCGTGGCTATCACGCATGTCGCCTGCTGGAAGGCCGGCATCGTGTCGGTGCCGACATCGATCCTGTTCGGCGTTGACGCCCTCGAATACCGTCTGAAAATCTCCAGCGCTACGCTCCTCGTCACCGATCGTACCAACTATCCGACCGCGGCCGCGGCCCGCGCGAATGCACCGTCCTTAAAGCATGTGCTGCTGATCGACGGTGAGGAGGCGGACGCCTTGCCGTTCTGGGAGACGCTCGAGCGCGCTTCGGACCGATTTGCGACGCTTTCGCTGACGCCTGACGACCCGGCCTTCATCAACTTCACTTCCGGCACGACAGGTTGGCCGAAGGCCGCTTTACAGGGCCATCGCTCGATGCTGGGCCACATGCCGGGATTCGAATTCCTGTACGACTTCTTCCCGCAGGATGGCGACATCATGTGGTCGCCGGCAGATTGGGCTTGGCTGGCGGGGCTCATGGACGTGCTTATGCCGGCCTGGTTCCACGGCAGGCCCGTTCTCACTCATAGCAGGTCGAGCTTCGACCCCGAGGAAGCCTATCGCCTAATTGGTAAGCATCAGGTGCGCACGGCGCTGCTAACGCCGACGATGCTGAAAATGATGCGGCAAGTCCGCGATCCTGTCGGCCGCTTCGACCCCAAGCTGCGCGCTGTGATGAGCGGGGGCGAATCCGTCGGAAGAGAAATACTCGAATGGTCAAGCCGAACTCTGAAGATCCAGGTGAACGAGGGGTACGGACAGACAGAGTGCAATCTCGTGCTCGGCAATTGTGGTTTGGTGTTGCCGCCGAAGTTAGGTTCGCTCGGTCGGCCCTTGCCCGGTCATATAGCGGCAGTTATTGACGACCAGGGTAATCCGCTTGCAACCGGCGACGTAGGCAATCTTGCCTTCCGCCGACCGGACCCCGTGATGTTGCTCGAATACTGGAACGATCCGATTGCGACGGCTGAGAAATTCGTCGGTGAGTGGCTGATAACTGGCGATCGCGCTGCGTGTGACGAGGATGGTTATTTTTGGTTCCACGGTCGAAGCGACGACATCATCACCAGCTCCGGTTATCGCATCGGTCCTTCTGAGATCGAGGATGCGCTAACACGTCATCCGGGCGTCCTGATGGCTGCGGTCATCGGCGTGCCCGACCCCGTGCGCACAGAATCGATTAAAGCCTTCGTGGTACTCTCGCCCGGATATCAACCGAGCAACAGCCTTGCGGAAGACATCCGCCTTTCCGTCCGCTCTCGCCTTGCTAAGCACGAATATCCTCGGGCCATCGAATTCGTTGAAAGCTTGCCTATGACCACGACCGGCAAAATCCTCCGTCGGGAACTCCGCGACCGGGAACGGAGGAAAGTGGAGGCCAACTGATTCTGGCTATCAGGATCAAGCTCACGGGAGGCTCACTAATGGGCTGCGGGTGGCGCCAGCACGACGGTGCTGAGAATCGGGGTTCGCGAAATGTCTTCTGTCGACCTTTTCGGACGTGGGCGCCGTTCGAGGCTGCTAATCCTTGCAGCAAACCTAACTGCCATGAGTGCATTGCACAACGCGCCGGGGGAACGGCGTCGAGGCCGGCAGGCCCGCCGCGAGCGCGGCGGGGCCCCAGCGACGGCGCGGCAAAAGCGCCGGCTACAACAAAACGCTCTGAGCGATCCATGACCGTGGCGCGGGGCGAAGAGGACGGAGCGCAAATGTCGCGGCATGCTACAGATTGGGAGGGATGTAGTGATCGAAATTGTCGATCAAGATCAAATTGCCGGAGTAAAGTTGTCGATCGAGATGCATAAGTCGGGGAAGTCGATTGTCTGGATCAGGAATAGAATGAAGCGGGTTCTAAAGGACGAGAAGAACAAGGCGCTGCCAGCGTCTTTCCTACCCGACCAATTCGCGGTGTTCGGCTACGACTATCGGAAAAAGAAGAAGACCGAGCAGTGGAAAAATCTGTATAGGAAGCGAAATGCAAAGACAGATGCCGATTTGGATCGGCGTTATTCGCGACTTGAACACCATTTTTTGGACAAGTGGAAGGATGACAGTCCAGAGGATGCCGCGCGGGAGGATGGTTTTCCCGAAGGGTGGGCCAAGCACATCGGCGGCGACGATGAATATTATGACATCTATATTGATCGCTACAGCAAGCTGGGCGTGACGGTGTGGAAGGACCGGGCCGGCTTTTTGGTGGTGGAAACCGCACGAAGAGACTGAGGTTCGTCAGACGCTGTCAAAGTATGAAGCGATTGATGCGGCTGAAAGTTGGATCCGGCAGCGACGCTAGGGCGCAAAAGTAGCGGGTCACTCGAGGGAGCGATAATTTCCCTGCTCTTCGTAGAATTTTCGCTGTTATACGTTCGAAGGCTCCCTGTTCCGTTGCGCAGGGAATTTGTGCGTAAGGTATTGAATTTGGCTGGTTACTGGGCATCTGAATCGTAACGAAAGGGGTGACTTCCGCAAAATTCCCTGTTTATTTCCCTGTTAGCGGGGAATTTGTGTTGGAGACTGGTTGGCATCTGACTGCGTGCTCAGCCAGCCAGCGCGGACGGTGCAAATACGTCCTCGAACTATCGAAAAATCTCCATCTTACAAGGCTGGCGCGTGCATCGAAATCATTCGAACTTGCGGCGAATAATCCCGCTGCCTTCAGCCACCGCCCGTCGATTTTGTGGCGCAGTATTTTCGTCCTTGATTCAAGTCAAATCGAGCGGCCGCAAATGCGCGCAGCATGGCGCGCCAGATCCGGCAAAATTGCCCGGAGCGAAAAGCCGCGTCTGATGACGTGGTGTTATCATGATTGCACATACCAATGCGCGCGAAAGCCGCGATGTCCGCATTCCGCCGCTCGGGCTTGCGGGAATCTTGCAGATACCGCTGAAAGCCTATGCGCTCGTCGTTTTCGCGCATGGCAGCGGCTCAAGCCGTTTGAGCCCGCGAAACACGGCTGTCGCCGCCTCATTGAACGATTGCGGCATCGCGACGCTGCTATTCGATCTATTGACCCCTACGGAGGAAGCCGACCGCGCCAACGTGTTCAACATCCTGCTGCTGGCCGACCGGCTTGCCGATGCTATCCACTGGCTCGACGGCGAAGCGCCGATCTCCAAGCTGCCGCTCGGCCTGTTCGGCGCCAGTACCGGAGTGGCCGCGGCGCTTGTCGCTGCAGCGAAGCTTCCTCGCCGGGTCGGTGCCGTGGTCTCGCGTGGCGGGCGCCCCGACCTCGCCGGAGATGCCCTCGAAAAGGTCGAGGCGCCGACGCTTCTGATCGTCGGCGGCGCGGATTTCGGCGTCATCGAGCTCAATGAGCAGGCGTTCGCGCGACTTCGGGGACCCAAGGCGCTTGAGATCGTTCCGGGAGCGAGCCATCTGTTTCCCGAGCGCGGAGCCTTGGAGATGGTAATCGACTATGCGGCAAGGTGGTTTGAGCGCCATTTGGGACCAACGACCCCCGAGCGGGCGCGCATGGCGAGGGTGATAAGCTAGCGGGAGGCCGTTATGCCATTCAAGGATCGCTCTGACGCCGGTCGCCAGTTGGCCAAGGCGCTTGCCGCCTACAAGAGTCAGCAGCCGGTGATACTGGCGTTGCCGCGCGGTGGCGTGCCCGTAGCCGCCGAGGTTGCCGCTGCGCTCAATGCGCCGCTTGACTTGATCCTTGTGCGCAAGATCGGCGTCCCTTTTCAGCCCGAGCTGGCCATGGGCGCCGTTGTCGACGGCGGCGCGCCGATCATCGTACGCAACGAGGACGTGATTAGGCATGCCGGTATCGACGAATCCGAATTCAAGGCCGTCTGCGACGAGGAGTTCGGCGAGATCGAGCGGCGGCGTCAGCACTACCTAGGCAGCCGCAAACGCGTGGACATCAGTGGCCGCACGGCGATCGTGATTGACGATGGCGTTGCCACCGGCGCAACGACCCGCGCGGCCTTGCGCGCCACGCGCATGCGCAAGCCAAAAAGGCTGGTTCTCGCGGTGCCGGTAGCGCCGACCGACAGCCTTCCCGCGCTCCATGGCGACGCAGACGATGTCGTCTGTCTTGAAGATCACGAGTTCTTTGGCGCGATCGGCTTCTATTACACGGATTTCAGTCAGGTTCCCGACAAGGAGGTGATCGAGATTCTTCAGCGGTTTCCGGTGCAGAGAGTTGCAGAGGCAAAACAGCCCACGGCCTAAATAAGGGCCCGTGGTCCGATCAAATTGCTTCTTTCCAGGACAGAGTAAGTCGGCCCTCTGGATTCAACAGGATACCGGCCCCAAACTTCCGGCTTTCCCGATCCAAGGCCTGTTGCATCCAACAGATATCCTGCTCCGCACCGCCATCTCGTAGATGATCGTGTTGAGCCAATCGGCAAACTACAGCTCAAGGTCCGGCGCCTCGCATCTGATCTCGACAGAACTGAGCGGCTCAACGCGCGCCGCGGTGACGACCGCCGTCAACGCCAGGGCCGCTTGCGCAAACGCCTCCGCGGCCGTTGCGCCAATGCCGCGCACCCCGACGTCGGCGTCATGGGAAAAATGCTCCCATCTTGCGCAACTCGTGACTGACGGTGCGATCACACATGGAGCCCATGTTTTCCAAGAAGCTTAACGGTCGTTGCCTGCGCACCCTTTTCGCCGAGCTCCTCGGCGAAAGTCACGCGTGAGCCCACGCGCAGCCGGGAAAATGCATCGTCGAGAACGCTGTTGCGGTGGAAGTAGACTTCCTGGCGGTCACTAGTCTCGAGGAAGCCGAACTCACCGGATGGATCTATCCGCACGACCGTTCCTATGGGTAAGCTCTCATGATGTTTCACCTCGCCCTGGGCGCGGCGGACTTGATCCTGGAGCTGCCGGCGGGCGTGTTTGAAGGCATCGTCAAGGGCGAATGTGAGATCCGCATGCCGCTCATCCGCCGGCGGCGTCCTTTCCACATTGACCTCCCGGCCGTCCGGCAGCAAGAGAAGGATGTGGACCTCGTAAAGCCCGCTGGTGCGGTGATGCTGACCGGGGCCCTTCAGCATCACGCGGCACGCGGTTATGCGTCCCCAGCGCTGCTCGAGCTGCGCGACGTGCTTCTCGATTGCATCTTCGATTGCCGGCGTTCTGGTTATGCCTTGAAATTCGATTTCAGGCGGCGTTTGCATGTCCTGCTCCTACTTGCTGTTCAACGATGAAATGCCCGACATCAGGTCCGCGCTGATGCACCCGAGCACCATTTCCGGCTCGGCTTTTAGCTCTTTCTTATCCTCCGGCATCTCGATCATCGTCGGCGAACTGGCATGTGCCAGGATCGTCCGGTTGCTGACCTCTTCGCGCACCACGTTGCCGGCGTTCTCCGCGCTGCGCGATGTTTTTCGAGGGCAGCAGAGCGAAGCAGGACATGTTTGTGTGCCATGAGTTCCGTGCCTTGGAAACGACTGCGATAGAACCACGCGGTGGAAAATTCAACACTGAATGGACTTGGCTCGTCGTTGATGCATATCAAGGTCGAACGTACAAAGCGCTGCACGTCCTGAGTGGCTAAAACCAGACGCAGAAAATCCCGATGGCACCGCCTCTGGACTGAGGTTTTATCCCCTTGTGCAAGAGGCGGATTGATCCGCATCAATTGGCGCTTGGCTTCGGCAGGCCATATCCTTGATTCATGCTGGTCGAGAAGCACCCACCGAGCCCAGAACCGAAGCCGGTTGCGGCGACCGATCTGTCGTTCGCCGACGAGAGCAAATTTTTGATGCGGGGCGACGCTTACCGGCCGCCTGTGCCCGAAGTCACGCTTCGCGAGACGCACATGTCGCAGGTATTTCTTGCTGGCGACCGGGTCTACAAGCTCAAAAAACCGGTCCGTTTCCCCTATCTCGATTTCTCGACGCTCGCCCGCCGCGAGGCGGCTTGCCGGGCCGAGCTCAGGCTCAATCGCCGTCTCGCTCCTGACGTCTATCGTGACGTGGTTCCGCTGGTGCGTTCAGCGCATGGGCTTGCGATCGGCGGCGCCGGCGAGGTCGTCGACTGGCTCGTGGTCATGAACCGGCTCGACGAGACCCGGATGCTGGACCGCGTGATCATTGAGGGACGCCTGCATCGCTGGCAACTCGACCGCCTGGCCTCCGTTCTCGTGCAGTTCTATCGCCGCGCCGGCGCCGTGTTCATCTCGCCCGCCGCGTACGGTGCGGAGTGGTGGCGCAGCCTCGCCTATAATCGTCGCATTCTTCTCGACCCGCGCTTTCAGCTTGCAGCGGGAGCGGTGCGCTACATCGATACCATGCAGCGCCGCTTCCTGACTGCAAGGGTTAAGCTATTGGCCGAGCGCGTGCGAATGCGGCGTATCGTCGAGGGGCACGGTGACCTGCGCCCCGAACATGTTTGCCTCGGCGATCCGGTCCGCATAATCGACTGTCTGGAATTCAACGCGCGCCTGAGAATGGTCGATCCTTTCGACGAAATCGCGTTCCTGTGTGTCGAATGCGAACGGCTCGGCGCCGCCTGGGCCGGCGAATATTTACGGCGTCGCATCATGCACGCGCTGCACGACGGAGACTCCGAAGAACTTTTTATCTTCTATCGCTGCCATCGCGCCACGCTGCGGGCGCGGCTTGCCATCGCGCATTTGTTGGAGCCAGACCCGCGCGCGCCGGAGAAATGGGCGCCGCTGGCGCGCATTTATCTGAGGCTTGCGGCCGCAGACGCGGTGAAACTCGAAAAAAACCTCAGAGCGTGTCCGGAAAAGTGGAAATCGGGTTTTTCCGAAAAAATCAGGCTCCGCTAAAAGACCAGTAGCTCGGTCAGCGTCTCGCCGGCGTGCATGCGGCGAACGGCCTCGGCGAAGAGTGCCGCTGCTCCAAGGATGTCCACTTTGGCCCGGGCAGCTTCGCTGCCGAGGCGGAATGCAGGAACCGAATCGGTAACGACGACGCGGTCGATCGCGGGGTCCGTGAGCACGGCTTCGGCCCCAGGCATGAACAGGCCGTGCGTCACCAGCGCGAGAACTCGTCTGGCGCCGGCCTTTCGGGCGGCGCGCGCCGCGCGCAGAAGCGTGCCGCCCGTGCTGATGAGATCGTCGACGACGAGCGCTGTCGCTCCAGCCACCTCGCCGACGAACAGATCACCCGAGACGACGCCCGCGCTGCGGCGCTTGTCGACGAAGGCTTTGCCGACGGGTCGTTGCAACGCGGCCTCCAGCGCCTCGCGAAACAGATCGGCACGCTTGGTCCCGCCCGGATCGGGCGAGACGACGCAGAGCGTCTGGTCGCCCAGGGCCTTGGCGTATTCGACAAGGAGCGGTGCCGCCGTCAGCGCCACCGTCGAGCAGCGAAAGGCGTTCTCGAAGGCGGCGGGATTGTGCACGTCCAGGGTGACGACGGCGTTCGTGCCTACGGCCTCGAACAGACTCGCCACGTAGCGCGTGATCACCGGATCGTGAGGCTTGGTGCGGCGGTCTTTGCGTGCATAGCAAAGATAGGGCACCAACGCGGTCACCCGCGCGGCACCGCCGTCTCTGAGCGCGCCGATGAAGAACAGGAGACGGCACAGCTTGTCGTTGGCGCTTTGTTCGGGACCGCCGTGCAGGCTTTGCAACACGAAAACATCGGCGCCGCGGACCGCCGCGAGGGGACGCGTCTTGTGTTCGCCATCCTCAAATTCACGCTCCTCGTGCGCGGCCAAAGACTGGTTCAGCGCGGCGGCCACTGCTGAGCCGAGTTCAGCAGTGGCGTTCAAAGCAAACAAACACAAGCGCCGATCCGTCATGACTCAATCTCAATCCGATTCAACAGGCGTCAGTTCAATGGCCATTGGCGTTCGCCCTTCAAGCCGGCGCCACCGTCAACCGCGGTTCGACGACGTTTGCCGAACGAATGGCGGGGAAGTCGTCAACCGTCACGGTCTCGCGCTCGAGCAGCAACTGTGCGCCGGCATCGAGATCCGCACGCCGCGTCCGCAGGATTTCTTGCGCGCGTTCGAATCCCTTGGTGAGCAAATCGCGCACGGCGACATCGATTTCGCGGGTCGTGGTTTCTGCTGCCTGCACGTGCTCGGCGGCCGGCACCGGTACAAAGGTCTGTGGCACTGGCGCATAGGTGCGCTGGCCGACCTTCTCGTCCATGCCATAGCGGGTCACCATTTCGAGAGCGATTTCGGTGGCACGCTGCAGATCGTCGGCGGCCCCGGTGGACACATCGCCGTCGAAAATCAACTGTTCGGCAGCGCGGCCCCCCATCAGCACGGCGATGCGGTTCTCCAGATTGCCGCGACCGAGCAAGAAGCGATCCTCGGTCGGACGCTGGATCGTGTAGCCGAGCGCGCCGACGCCGCGGGGAATGATCGAGACTTTCTGCACCGGATCGACGCCGGGAAGCGTGGCGGCTACCAGCGCGTGGCCCATTTCGTGATAGGCGACGCGACGCCGTTCCTCGGCATTGAGCACACGGCTCTTTTTTTCAAGGCCGGCGACGATACGCTCGATCGCCTCGGTGAAATCGCTGAGGTTCACTGATTCGCCGTTGCGCCGCGTCGCTACGATGGCGGCTTCGTTGACGAGATTGGCGATGTCGGCGCCGGTAAAGCCCGTGGTCAACCCGGCGATTGCATCGAGATCGATGTTGGGTGCCAGACGGACCCCGCGCACGTGCACCTGGAGAATCTCGCGCCGGCCCTTGCGGTCGGGGCGATCCACCAGCACCTGGCGGTCGAACCGTCCCGCGCGCAAAAGTGCCGGGTCCAAAATTTCCGGCCGATTGGTCGCTGCCAAAAGGATCACGCCGGCGCTCGGATCGAAGCCGTCGAGCTCGGACAGGAGCTGATTGAGCGTCTGCTCCTTCTCGTCCGTGCCGCCGAAGCCGCCGGCGACACGGCTGCGCCCCAAGGCGTCGAGTTCGTCGATGAAAATGATGCACGGCGCGGCCTTGCGCGCCTGTTCGAACAGGTCGCGCACGCGCGCGGCGCCGACGCCGACGAACATCTCGACGAATTCGGAGCCGGAGATCGAGAAGAACGGCACGCCAGCCTCGCCGGCGACCGCCTTCGCCAGTAGCGTCTTGCCGGTTCCCGGCGGACCGACCAGCAAGACGCCTTTCGGCACCCGCGCCCCCAGCCTCCCGTAGGACTTCGGATCGCGCAGGAAGGCAACCAGCTCCTGCAGCTCGAATTTTGCTTCCTCGACACCAGCGACATCCTTGAACGTCACCTTGGTGTCGGTCTCCACGAAGACCTTGGCGCGCGACTTGCCCACGGTCATGAGCCCGCCGAACCCTTGCTTTTCGGCAAAACCGCGGAACAGAAACATCCACATCACATAGAAGAGAGCGACCGGAATGACCCAGGATAAAATGGTCTGAATGATCCCGCCGGAAGTCACGCCCTTGACCACGACCTGATGGCTGGCGAGCTTTTCGGCCAGTTGCGGATCGACACGGACGGCGAAGAACTCGCGCTTGCCGCTCGGCAAGGGTTCCTTGAGCATGCCTTGGACCGAATCGGCGCCGACGGTGACCTCGGCGACCTTGTTCTGACCGAGCAGGGTCTCGAATTCACTATATGGTATGGTCTCAACCTGCGAATAGTTGCTCCAGAACGCCTGAAACAACAAAACGCCTAGTACGGCGGCGAGCACGTACCAGGTCATGAATTGGCGCTTGCGAGCATCGGGTTCCATGTTCACCCGCGCCTCCACACCATGAGCGACAAGGCATCTCCCTTATCAGGGGCGGACGAGGCCAACATTGATATGCCGCAAAATGAGCATCACTTGACCGTAATCTCTTCTCGCTCGCCGGCAGAATTATGGAGGTTCTCGATTGAACCTACCGCCCTCAGTTCACGAGCCGGGTCTCCGTGGCGAAGACGAGCGGCGGGATCGCGCGCACGGCGTCTATCACCAGCAATGCAGGGGGCTATTAAAAGCTGTGTGGACTCGGCACATGACGCTGCGAGCAAAATTACTCTTGCAAACCGGCAATGGTAGTTCAAATAATGCGAGATCTCTCAGGCTTGCGGAGGCGGGCTCAGGTCAGACCGCAAAATTTGATTACTCAATCCGGCAGTAGTGCGTTAGAGGTGCGTTCCAGGTCACAGGCGGTTTGACGATAACTTGAAAGTCCGGTTTTTCCATGGACCGCCGGCGAAGTCCGAGCGGAAACGCGCCGGCGCCGCGGTGCGATTCGGTCCCAACCGAGCTCCTGCGGGTCATCGAGCCCATTTCCTCCTGGATCACTTCAATGATGCGAGTTACCGGGAGGTCACCCTGCACAGCGGATCCTCGGCCGGCTTCGTGCCTATCCTATCATAGCGTCTCACGTTATAGAGCAGATAGGACACGACCCAGCTCATGACGAAGAACGCAACAATCACGTAGCCGACGAGGCTGAAGTTGTCGCTGAGCGCGGCGGCCACTCGCCAGACCGGGCCTTCAACTCCGAGTTTATTGGCGATCAATCCAAGCGCCTCGATCCCGCCGATGGCGAGGGCGGCAACTATGGAGGTGAATGTGATGGTCATATTATAGTAGAGCTTGCGGACCGGCTTGACGAAGGCCCAGCCATAAGTCCCGACCATCACAGTCGAATCCGTCGTATCCATCAGCGACATGCCGGCCGTGAACAGCGCCGGAAATATCAGGATCGACCCGACCGACAGCCCATGCGCCGCTTGGGCCGCCGAGATACCGAGCAAGCCGACTTCCGTCGCGGTATCGAAGCCGAGGCCGAACAAAAGGCCGAGCGGATACGTGTGCCAACTGCGTTCAATCAAGGCAAAGGCCGGCCGCAACAGCCGTCCGAGTAGACCGCGTTGGAAGAGAATGCGATCAACATCATCGTCAGCGAGGTGATCGCCTTTTTTCACCGCCTGCAATGCGCGGTAGACCTGGATCAGCACCAAGATATTGGCCGCTGCGATGGTGAATAGGAACAACGCGGAGACCGAAGTGCCGATCACTCCGCCAATGTCCTTGAACGCGCCGTAGCCGCCTTGCAGTGCGGTAGTGGCCAAGGCGATCGCCAGCACCAGGCCGACCACAATCGTGGAGTGACCGAGCGAGAAAAAGAATCCCACCGCGATCGGCCGTCGGCCCTCCTGCATCAGCTTGCGGGTGATGTTGTCAATGGCGGCGATATGATCGGCGTCGAAGGCATGCCGCAGCCCGAAGCTGTATGCCAGGAATGCCGTGCCGAGCAGCAGCGGATTGTCGTTGAATTCAACCGCTGCCCACAGCCAGGCGGCGACATTGGCAGTGACAAGGATCGCATACATTCCCATCACTTTGCTGCGCATCCGATCCGGTGCGTCGTCAAAGATCCGCGAAAGCATGGTCACTCTCCTCACAACCTAATTCTGCCTGCTCGAAACATCCGTCGCCCATCACGGCGACACGAGCTCTCGGGCCAAGGCGGCTTTGCCTCGCACCCAATCCTGCCAAGCATGCAGGCCCTCACCGGTGCGAGCGGAAACCTGCAGAATCGGCGCTTCGCGATTGACCCGCCGCACATTGTCGATCGCCGTCTGCAGCGAAAAATCCAGATGCGGCAACAGATCGATCTTGTTGATGACAATCGCCGAGCCGGCCTGGAACATGTGTGGATATTTCAGCGGCTTGTCTTCCCCTTCGGTCACAGAAAAGATCACGATCTTGGCCCCTTCGCCGAGATCGAACAACGCCGGGCAAACGAGATTGCCGACATTCTCGACGAAAACAATGCTGCCCGCCGCGGGCTCGAGTTCGGCGAGCCCGCGCGCAACCATCTCGGCGTCAAGATGACAGCCGCTGCCGGTATTGATCTGCACGACCGGCGCTCCGGCGCGGCGAATGCGCTCGCCGTCATTCGCGGTGGCTTGGTCGCCCTCGATGACGAACAGCGGCACTTCCTGCGACAGGCCCATAATCGTGCGCTCGAGCAGCGTGGTCTTGCCGGCACCCGGCGAGCTGACGAGGTTCAGGGCCAGGATGTCGCGCCCCGATAGCCAAGCGCGGTTCTTGCTCGCCAGAGCATCGTTCTTGGCGAGGATACGGCTCTCGATCGCAAGCACCTCGCGGGCAGGTCCGTGCGCGTGGCAATGACCGTCGCGGGACGTGTGATCGCGGTGGTGGTGGTCGTGCGAATGGCCATTACGTTGCGCGGCATCTTCATGGAAATGCGAATGGGCGTGGTCGTGCGAGTGGCTATGCCGCGTTCCGTCCGCGTGGGCATGCTCGTGAGCATCATGAGCGCGCGCGATCGGCGTCACCACCCCGGTTTGCAAGTTCAGCATCGTCGTTGTCGCCTGGCCTTGGCAGCCACAGGTGGTGCACATCACGCGACCTCCTCGAGCTCGATGCTTCTAAGATTCAGCTCCTCACCGGACAAGCGCTGAAATCGTGGCGATCCGCAGGGACAGACCGTCAGCATGCTGGGCGTAAGAAACTCCGTGTCGCAGACCTCGCAGCGCGCCGATGCATTTACCTCGCGGATATCGAGGAATGCCGTTTCCGCCTCTGTTCCGCGGGCGACTTCCGCAAAGCAGAAGGCGACCGCGTCGGGCATCACGCCGGACAATTTACCGATTTCGACCGTCACGCGCGCCACCTTTCGGCCCTTGGCGGCTTCTGCCACCAGCTCGACGATATTGCAGGTGATCGCGAGTTCGTGCATGGCCGGCCTTCAGCAGATCCGCGGCAGTTGCTCGCCGACCAGCATGTCGACGATGCGGTGACCTCCGAATACGGTTCGCATGGTGACCCGTCCGGGTTCGCCGGCAACCGCACGGCCGATGATGCTGGCGGCGCGACCCAGCGGATGCGCCCGCATGGCGGCGAGCGCCTGCGGCGCTTGATCTTGCGGAACGATCACGACGATTTTTCCTTCATTGGCGAGGTAAAGCGGATCGAGCCCGAGAATCTCGCAGAACCCTCTGACTTCGTCGCGCAGCGGCGTCGCAGCCTCGTCGATCTCGATGGCCAGCTGCGCGGCCTCGGCGATCTCGTTGAGCACCGTTGCAACGCCGCCGCGGGTCGGGTCGCGCATGAATCGCGTTGTCGAAGCAGCGGCCAACACGCTGGCAATGAGATCGTGGAGCGGCGCGCAGTCGCTCGAAATCGGCGTCTGCAACGCCATGTCGCCGCGGGCGCACAGAATGGCCGCGCCATGGTCGCCAAGAAGACCGCTGACCAGCACGACGTCTCCGGGCCGCACACGATGCGCCCCGAGATCGACATCGGCGCGGATAGCGCCGATCCCGGTCGTGGTGATGAACAATCGGTCGCAGGCGCCCTTGTTGACCACCTTGGTGTCGCCGGTAACGATGGCAATGCCGGCGTCCCGTGCCGTGACCGCCATGGAGCGGGCGACCTGGCGCAGCAGCTCGATGGGAACCCCTTCTTCGATAATGACCGCGCAGGACAAGTAGAGCGGCGTCGCGCCGCCGACGGCGAGATCGTTCACGGTGCCGCACACTGCGAGCTTGCCGATGTCGCCGCCGGGAAAAAGCAGCGGATCGACGACGAACGAGTCGGTGGTGAACGCGAGACGGTCGCCGTGGCGCGCGAGCGCCGCGAGATCGAGCCGCGCTTGATCGTCGAGCGGCGCCAAGAGCGGATTGTCGAACGCCTCGACGAACACGTCGTCGATGAGATCCTTCATCGCCTTGCCGCCGCCGCCATGGGCGAGCGTCACGGTCGGCACATGAACTTTTCCGCGCGGGCGCCGGTGGGATTTGGGAAGAACGTTCATGCCGCACCTTGGACCGCCGGCTGCGACCGCTGCCGTTTCACGCCGCCGTATTGATAATAGGCTGCGCAAGCGCCTTCCGATGAGACCATGAGCGCACCAAGCGGCGTCTCCGGCGTGCAGGCGGTGCCGAACACCTTGCATTGCCACGGCTTGATGACGCCCTTGAGCACCTCGCCGCATTGACACGACTTTGGATCGGCGATCTTGACGCTCGGAACGGCGAATTTACGCTCGGCGTCGAAGCGCGCGTAGGCGGGGCGAAACTTTATCCCCGAATGGTCGATGGAGCCGAGCCCGCGCCATTCGAAGAATTCGCGCAATTCGTAAACCTGTCCGACCGCTTTCAGCGCAGGAGAATTACCGGCCTCGGGCACGATCCGAGCGTATTGATTTTCGATCTCGCAACAATTCTCCGCGATTTGCTTGAGCAACATCCAGATCGATTGCAAGATATCGAGCGGCTCGAAGCCGGCGACCACCATAGGCTTCTTGTAGAACCGTGCAATGAAATCATAAGGCGCCGTCCCGATCACCATGGAGACATGGCCCGGGCCGAGAAAGCCGTCGAGATGCAGGTCGGGGCTGTCGAGGATCGCCTTGATGGTGGGAACGATCGTGATGTGGTTGCAGAAGACCGAGAAATTCTCGATGCCTTCCCGCTCGGCTTGCAGCACGGTCAGCGCGGTCGAAGGCATCGTGGTCTCGAAGCCGATCCCGAAGAACACCACTTCGCGGGATGGGTTACGACGCGCCAGCGCCAGCGCGTCAATGGGCGAGTACACCATGCGGATGTCGGCGCCGTCGGCCTTCGCCTGCAACAAGCACTTGCGCGAACCCGGCACCCGCATCGCGTCGCCGAAGGTCGTGAAGATCACGCCCGGATGCTCGGCAATGGCGACGCAATCGTCGACGCGCCCCATCGGCAGGACGCAGACCGGACAACCCGGTCCGTGCACCAGCTCGATCGATTTCGGCAGCATGCCCTCGATCCCGTAGCGAAAGATCGAATGAGTGTGGCCTCCGCACACTTCCATGATCTGCAACGGGCGCTGTTCGGCGATCTTTATGCCGGCGACCAGCCGCTCGATATCCTTCACCAGAATCCGAGCTTTGGCGCGATCCCGATACTCGTCGACATATTTCATGCCGCAGCCTCCTTCGCACTGGTCGAGCCGCGATCGTTGGCCAAGAGCGTATGCACCAGGTCCCAAAGGATGTGATAGGCGGTGACGTGACACTCCTGGATGCGATGGATCGAGGTTGTCGGCACGACAAGGAGATGGTCGCACACGCCGCTCGATTTCATCTTGCCGCCGTCACCGCCGGCAAGTCCGATCGTCACCAATCCCATCTCCTTGGCCTTGGCGAATGCGGCAATTAGATTCGACGAGTTGCCGCTGGTGGAAATGCCGATAAGGCCATCGCCGGCGCGGCCTTGAGCGATGACCTGGCGAACGAAGACATGCTCGAAGCCGACGTCGTTGCCGACAGCGGAGATCATCGCCAGATCGGCGACGAGATTGATGGCGGCCAGCGCCGGTCGGCCGGCGGTGATCGGGTGCACGAATTCGACGGCGACGTGGGACGCGTCGCAGCTCGAGCCGCCGTTGCCCATGGAGAACATGCGGCCGCCGCGGCGGTAGACGCCGGCCAGCGCCTTGGCGGCGGCGACCAGGACCTCCCCCTGTTCGCCGAAGAATCGCTCGTTCGTCACGCGCAATTCGCGCGCCTTTTCCGTCACCGAATGCAGTAAAGCGGTATCGAGTGACGCCGCGTCCCGTTGCTTGCCGTGCAGGAACGGGTAGAGCTCCTTCAGATCGTTCTCACTGCTCATGATCTATTCCTACTCTGCCGCCGCCAGCGCGGTATCCGACGCGCAGATGCTTTCCAGCTCGGCCTGCGTCTCGCCCAGCTCCGTGAGTATCTTGAGCGTCTGGGCCGCTTCCGCAGCGTCAATGCGGCTCATGGCAAAACCAACATGGACCAGCACCCAGTCGTCGACGCAAGCGTCGACGGGGTGGTCTTCATCGACGATGCAAATGATATTAATCTGCCGGCGCACGCCGCAAACGTCTACGGTCGCCACCATGTTGTCGGCGTCATCAATGCGGACGATACAGCCGGGAATGCCTAGGCACATGATGCGTCCCTTCTGTTTGTCGCGGCCGTCTTGATGCAACGCGCGGCGCCGATGGCCGCTTGCCCAAGCGCCAGCCCGCCGTCGTTTGCGGGTACTTCAGCGTGCGTCAGTACGACCAATCCGGCTTCGCGCAGTGACGACGCAACAGCTTCGAATAGTATGCGATTCTGGAACGAGCCCCCGGAAAGCGCAACGGTGTCCAAGGTCGTCTGCTTCATTCTGCGCGCGACGATCTGCGAAGTCGCTTCAACAAGCGCCCGAGCCAATCCGTGGTGGAAGCGCAGTGCCATGCTGCCGACAGGGATTTCGTCGGCAAGATCGTCGAGAATGGCATCCCATAGCGGCGCCGGATCAAGCTGCAGGAAGCCGTTTGCCGGCAGGAGTGAGAGCTTAAAGGGATAATACACGCCGCCGCGGTCACCGGATTGCACGGCGTCGTCCGCCAACGCTTCAATGCATGCCGCCGCCTCGCCCTCGTAGGCCTGCCGCTCGCGGCATACGCCGAGCGCCGCCGCCACCGCCTCGAACAGCCGCCCGCACGATGAGGCCGGTGGCGTATTCAATCCCTTCCCGATCATGATATCGAGCAGCGCACGCGGCTTGCCGCTCAGATAGGCGTGCGCCTCGAGCCGTGAACAGCGCGCTGCAAAGGCATCCCATCCCATGGCCGCCGCCAGATGCGCGTAAAGATTTCGCCACGGTTCACGCGCCGCCTGCGCTCCTCCCGGCATCGCAATGGGTTTGAGCGCACCAACTCGCTCGTAGCCGTGATAATCGGCCAACACGAATTCGCCCCCCCAGAACGTACCGTCGTCGCCAAAGCCCAGCCCGTCAAGCACCACTCCGAGAACCGGCGGTCCGTCGAGCGGATAGCCGTTTTCGGCCAGGCATGCGGCCACGTGAGCGTGATGATGCTGCACTTCGATGAGCGGCAATGCCAGCCTTTGCGCCTCCGCCCGCGCCCATTTCGATGACAGATACTCGGGATGGCAATCGACGATCAGCGCCGAAGGAATGTGGTCGAACAGTTGCCGGTAGAGCGCGAGGCTTTTGCGGTAATCGTCGAAGGTCGGTGCGTTTTCAAGGTCGCCCTGATGCTGCGAAAGCACAGCTTGGCCGTCTTTGACCAGGCAGAAGGTGGCCTTGAGCTCGCCGCCCATCGCCAAAAGCTCTGGAGCGCGTTCGAAGCCGGCGGGAAGTTTGACCGGCGCCGGGGCGAAACCGCGCGCACGCCGAAGCAGGCGCGACTTTCCGTCCATGACCCGCACGACGGAATCGTCGACCCGGTTCGCAATGGTTCGGTCGTGGATGATTGCATAGGCGGCTATGCCGGCAAGGCGGCGGCGAGCCTCGGCGTCATCGATGACGGCGGGTTCTTCCGAAAGATTACCGCTGGTCATCACCAGCGGCACGGCGAAGTCCTGCAGCAGAAGCAAGTGGAGCGGCGTGGTCGGCAGCATAAAGCCGAGCGTCCGCAGGCCGGGAGCGATCGTCTCGGGGAGCGGCAAGGGGCCGTCGGCGCGCAGCAACACGACCGGCGCCGGCACGCCGGTGAGCTGGCGCTCTTCCTCGGCACTCACGGTGCAATAGCGACGAATGATTTCGAGATCGCGCGCCATGAGCGCAAACGGTTTGGCGTCGCGCTGCTTGGCGCGGCGCAACCGCGCAACCGCATCGGCATTGGTGGCGTCGCACGCCAGGTGGTAGCCGCCGAGGCCCTTGACCGCGAGGATCTCTCCGTTGTGGATCAGACCGGCAGCGGCCTCAATAGCGTCGACCTCCGCGGCGAGCGGCGGCGCGGCTCCATCAAGCGCGACTAATGAAACGGTCGGGCCGCAGGCCGGGCAGGCAATCGGCTCGGCGTGGAAGCGGCGGTCCTGCGGGTTGTGGTATTCGGCACGGCAGGCCTCGCACAGCGTGAATTCCGCCATTGTCGTCGTCGCTCGGTCGTAGGGGATCGCGGTGACAATGCTCAGGCGCGGGCCGCAATGCGTGCAATTGGTGAACGGATATCGGAACCGCCGACCGCGCGGATCACGCAATTCAGCGGCGCATGCCGGACAAATCGCAGCGTCGGGGGCGACCTGCGTATGCCCGCCGCCGCCGGCGCTCTCGGCGATGCGAAATTCACGAGGTAGCACGCCGCTGTAGCCGCGGCTTTCTATTCCGTCGATCCGTGCAAGCGGCGGTAGCTTGCGTTCGATGCCGTCGAGCAGGGCGGCAACCCGCGTTTGATCGCCGCCGACACGCAGCAAGACCCCTTCGCCGTCGTTGAGCACTTCCCCGGCAAGACCCAGGTCGCGCGCGATGCGCCACACGGTCGGGCGAAAACCGACGCCTTGCACGCGGCCGCGCACGCGAAATTCGAGCGCTTGTGCTTGCTCCGGAACGAACGTCATGGCGTTTGTCAGCGAATTGTTCGGCATTCACATGGTTCTGATCTTAGTTTTTGCGTCGCCTTTTTTCCAAGATAAAATCGGCCCGGCCGCCTTGGCGCATTGTATCTGTCGCGGTACGGCGAAGCTTCGCAATATATCAGCGTTGATGCCAATCGTGGGGCCCCGCATTTCCGGCGTTAAGCGGCCCTTCCGTCACCCATATGGCCGAATCCAAACGTTGCAGCATCATCCAACAATCAGTATCCGCGTTCTGAAATATCACCTTGACATCACATCCGCTTTGTGCGCCTGTTAAATAGGGTGCAAAACTCGAAATGGGACGGTCCGTTCGCGTGCTGCGCGCGGATAGCGCTGCCGATCGCGGCTGTGATCGGCGGTTGCTTCGGCGCGCGAAACGGTCAGCGTTAGTGACAGCCGAAGGAGCCTGGAGATGACACGTCTAACAATCGCCGCCACCGCATTGCTGTTGGCCGCCGGGCTCGGAGCGGCCGCGGCGCAGACCAACAAGCCCGCCGGAGTCGGCTTCGGCATATTCACCTTCACTTCCGGTCCCGCGGCTGCCTACGGCATGCCCGGGCGCAATGCCGCTGAACTCGTCATCAAACAAATCAATGCATCCGGCGGCATCGGCGGGGTGCCGATCAAGCCGATCTATGTCGACGAAGGGCAGGGCAGCGCCGGCGTGATCGCCGAATATCGCCGGCTGGCTTCCGACAAGACCAACGAGGTCATGATCGCCGCGCTCTCCAGCGCCAATTGCCTGGCGCTGGCGCCGGTGGCCGACCAGCTGCAAATGCCGACCTTCATGTGGAACTGCGATACCCACCAGCTCTTCCTCAAGGACAAATACAAATACGTCTATCGCACCAACAGCAGCACGGTTCCGGAATTCATCGCCGACGCGCTCTACCTTCTGTCGGTGAAGCCAAACTTCAAGAAGGTCGCCATCATCGACCCGGACTATGCTTTCGGCCGCGACGCCGCCCTTATCTTCAAGGAGACCTTGAAGGCGCTGAAACCGGATGCCGAGGTCGTAGTGGAGCTTTATCCCAAGCTCGGCTCGCCAAGCTACAACACGGAGATTTCGCGGCTGGTATCGGCGCAGCCCGACGTGATCTTCTCCAACTTCTGGGGCGCGGACCTGGAGAATTTCGTCCGCCAGGCGGCGCCGCGCGAGCTGTTCACGCACAGCACGGTGATCTTGGCGCTGGGCGAGTCCGCGCTGCAACACGTCGGTACGCTGCTGCCGGACGGCGTCATCGTCGGCGTGATCGGCGACGGCTACTGGTTGACGCCGGATGCGGAACGCAAGCCGCAGACCAAGGCGTTCGTCGCCAGCTATCGGCAGAGCTTCCACGAATACCCGGTGTTCCCCTCGTTCAAAATGGCCAATACGCTCTATGCGGTGAAGGCCGTCTACGAAAAGGCCATCGCCGCCAACAAAGGCCGCTGGCCGACGCGCGACGATCTCGTGGCCGCGGCTAACGATCTGAAGGTCGCTACGCTCACCGGATCCCTGGAGCTGCGCGAGGATCATGACGGGCTCGTCGATCAGATCGTCGGCGAAACAAAGAAGGACCCGGCCTATCCGTTCCCAATCATGGGCAACATGGTGCGCTATCCGGCAACCCTGGTGACGCCGCCGGTCGGCACCGACCCGATCGCCTGGATCAAGGGTCTGAAACCGGCGATCCTGGCGTCCGCGCCGAAACCGGGCTCGTACAAATAGGGCGATGATTGCCAACTACCTGCCGCTCATTGTCGACGCTCTGGCGGATGCGGCGCTGATCTTCTTCGTCGCGGTCGGGCTGACGCTCGTCTTCAGCGTCGTCCGCATTCTCAACGTCGCGCACGGCAGCTTCTACGCGCTCGGCGCCTATCTCAGCGTGGTCATCGGCACGCTCCTGGCCGCCCGCGGTTGGCCGCTATTGAGCCTTGCCGCGCTGGTGATCAGCCCCTTGCTGGTCGCGCTGGCGCTCGGTCCATTGATCGAGCGCACTCTGCTGCGCTGGACATACGGCCGGCCGGAGGCGCTGCAGATCCTGGTGACGTTCGGGCTGTTTCTCATCCTCGAAGACGCGCAGAAGCTCATCTTCGGCGTGCAGCCCTATTCGCAGGATCTGCCGATGCGGCTCCTTGGCGCCAGCCACATCGGCGGCATCGTCTATCTGAACTATCAGCTGCTGCTGATCGTGCTCGCGGTGGTGGTCGCCGTCGGCCTGCGCCTGCTGCTGAAGAAAAGCCGGATCGGCAAGTTGATCATCGCGGTGGTCGCCGACGAGGAACTAGCGCGCACCGTCGGCATCAACGCGCCGCGGGTGTTCATGCTCGCGTTCTCGGTCGGCGTGTTCCTGGCGGCGCTCGGCGGCTCGCTGGCTTCGCCGACGATCGGCGTTGCGCCCGGACTCGGCGCCGAGATCATCGTGCTGGCGTTTGCCGTCGCCGCCATTGGCGGCCTTGGCCAGATCGAGGGCGCGGCCCTGGCGGCGATCCTGATCGGGTTCGCGCGCTCCGCGGCGATCTATTTTGCTCCCGAGTTCCAGCCGGTGGTGCCGTATCTGGTCATGGTCGTGGTGCTGATCGTGCGTCCCTACGGACTGTTCGGCTCCATCGGATTGAGGCGGATTTGACGTGGCCATTCCGTTCATCTTGATCCTCGCCGTCGTCGCCGCATTGGTTCCGATAGCGGTGCCGTGGCTCGGTTTTGTGTTCACGCTCGCGGTCGGCACCGGATTGGCCGCACTCGGCGTCGCCACGCTGTTGCGCGGCGGCCTCATCTCGATCGGACACGCGCTCTATTATGCGGTCGGTGCCTATGCGACCGCCTTTCTGATGCGCGACGCGGGCGTTGACGATCTGCTGCTGCTGTTTGTCGGCGCCACAATTGTCGCGACGGCGGTCGGGTTCGTCATCGGCGCCTTCATGGTGCGCTATCGCGGCATCTTCTTCGCCATGCTCAACCTAGCCATCTCCATGGTGTTCTTCACGCTGTTGTCGAAGCTCTATTACGTCACCGGCGGAACCGACGGGGTGGCCGTGGCGACGCCGACCGTGCTGGGCATGCAGCTCGGTCGCGCGACATTCGATGTGGTCCTGCAAAATACCGCGCTCATCCTGATGGTGGCGGCGGCGCTGTTGATCGACCGCTACCTGAAAAGCCCGCTCGGCGAGGCGCTCGGCGCCATCGACACCAACGAAGTTCGGCTCGAATATCTCGGTGTCTCGGCGCGCGGCATTATTTGGGCGGCGTACACGGTTTCCGCCGGCCTCGCCGGACTGGGCGGCGCGATCTCGGCGGTGGCGATCGGCCACGTCGTACCGGACATGTCCTATTGGACCGTGTCGGGCCAACTGGTCCTGGTCGCGGTATTGGGCGGCATCGGCGGCGTTCCCGGCGCGTTCATCGGCGCGTTCTTCCTCGAGCTGGTGCGCACCTTCGCCGTCGGCATCGCCGGGGAAGCTTGGAACGCGATGATCGGCGCCTCGCTGCTGGTCGTGATCTTCTTTTTGCCGGAGGGGCTCTACGGGCTGATCCAGCGGCTGGAGCGGCGCAGGCGGAATCCAAAATGAACCCGATCCTCGCGGCCCGCGATTTGCGCATCACCTTCGGCGGCGTCGTCGCCGCCAACGGCATCGATCTCGACGTCTATCCGCACGAACTGGTCGCAGTCATTGGTCCAAACGGGTCGGGTAAGACGACATTTCTCAACCTCTGTACCGGTTATATTCACCCGGCTTCAGGCACCGTCACTTTTGAGGGCAAACCGATCACCGAGTTGCCCCCGCGCAGCATTACGCGGCGCGGGATTGCCCGTGCGTTCCAGATTCCGCAATTGTTCGCCGGTCATTCGGTGCTTGAATGCGTCATGCTGGCGGTGGCGGCCCGGCGTGGGATTTGGGACGCTTGGCGTCCGCTGGCCCGGCACGGTTATCGTGATGAAGCGCGCGAGATTCTCGATCTGTTGACCCTTGGCGATGTCGCGGATCGGCTGACTGCGATCCTGCCGGAAGGCATGCGCAAGCTCGCCGACATCGCCATCGCCATTGCGCTTAAGCCGCGCTTGCTGCTGCTCGACGAGCCAACCAGCGGCGTCAGCACCGCGGAGAAGATCCCGCTGATGGATACCATCGTCGGAGTGTTGCGCGCCGAAAAGATTACCGCGCTCTTTGTCGAGCACGACATGGACGTCGTCGAACGCTATGCCGACCGCGTGCTGGTATGGGATTCCGGACGGGTCGCCGCTGCCGGGCCGCCGCACGAAGTCCTGCACAGCGCGGACGTGCTCGAACGCATCATCGGAGTCGGCTGATGCTGCGATTAGACCAGGTCCGCGCCGGCATCGACCAGCATCCCGTGCTCCGCAATGTCAGTTTTACCATCGTGCCATCGCGCACAACGGTGTTGATCGGGCGCAACGGCGCCGGCAAGACCACGACCTTGCGCAGCATCATGGGGCTGCTGTCGCTCGACGGCGGACGTATTTTGCTCGACGATCTGGACCTGGCGAGCGTTCCTTCGTTTCACCGCGCCGGTCTCGGAATCGGATATGCGCCGGAGGACCGGCGTTTGATCGTCGATTTCTCGGTCGAGGAAAACCTGCTGCTGCCAGCCGTCGCACTGCGTCTGGCAGCCGACGAGCGGCGGCGCCGGCTGGCGGAGGTCTATACGCTGCTGCCGGAATTGGCGGAGCTGCGTGCACGCCCGGCGGGCGTGCTCTCCGGCGGTCAGGGCAAGATGGTCGCGCTCGGGCGCGCGCTCGTCGTCGGCACGCGTTACGTTCTGCTCGACGAGCCGTTCCAGGGCCTCGCTCCGGCTCTTGCCCTATCATACGCGGACGCGCTGGCGCGGCTGCGCCGCAGCCGGCCCGATCTCGGCCTGCTGATCACCGAGTCGACGCCGAAACTGCTCGACAAGATCGTCGACAGCGCGCTGACGATCGAGCGCGGCGAAGTGAGCTGAGCGGCGCCGCTCGCCGCTCGCCGCCGCGCCGGTGGCGCGCGCCCGGCCTATTTGCGCTTCGATTGCACCGCCATCACGCTGCCCATTTCCTTCGGCGGCGGCAGGTCCTTGTGGGTCTGCCAGACCTCGGCCAGCAGCCGTTGCGACTCTTCGGGCATCGGCTCCACCTTGCGGGTCGTGAGGTCGACATGCAAGGCGAGCTGCTCGAGCGTCGCCATCTGCACGTTTTTCTCCGGGTGCCACATGCGGTGAAAGTAGTGGATGCGCTTGGCGTCGAATCCGAGCAGCTGGGTGGTCACCATCACTTCTTCGTTGACGCTCAATTCGCGCTGATAGGTGATGTGGGTTTCCACTGCGAAAGTTGATTTTCCGGTCTTCTGCCGATAGGGCTTGCCAAGCCCGATGAGCGGATAAAAGGCGTCGGTGCCGTGATCAAAAATCAGCACGAAATACGCGACGTTCATGTGGCCGTTGTAATCCAGCCATTCGGGCAGTACGCGTTCCCGCCATCGCGAAATCGGAGCTTCGAACGTCATCTGGTGTCCTTTTTTGCGTTGTTGTTGGAAGCGGGATAGGCGCTGGCTGCGGCCGGCTATTGCACGCCGTGGGCCTTGACGTTCTGCTCGGGTGGCAGCTGCCGCAGCTTAAAGCGCTGGATTTTTCCAGTTATCGTTTTGGGAATCTCGCGCACGAAATAGAACCAGCGCGGATACTTGAAGCCGGCCAGATGCAACTTGCAATACTGCTGCAGCTCGCGCGCGGTGCCATCGTTCTCATCGGCGGGATTGTGCAGAACGAGATAGGCGGCCGGTTTGACCAGGCCGTTGTCGTCGAGGCGGCCGATGACCGCCGCTTCGCGCACCTTGGGATGCGCCAGCAGCCGCGACTCGATTTCGATCGGTGAGCACCACATGCCGCCCACCTTCAACATATCGTCGCCGCGTCCGGCATTGACGTAATAGCCGTCCGGGTCGACGTAATACATGTCGCCGGTGTTCAGCCATTCGCCGACCATGGTGGCGCGGGTCTTCTCGGGGTTGTTCCAATAACAAAGCGCGTTTGATTCACCCTTCACCCACAACGTTCCGACTTCGCCGGGCGGCAACGTTTGCCCGTCCTCGCCGACAATTTTCACCGAATATCCGGGCACCGGCTTGCCGGAGGTTCCCGGCCGGATGTCGTCGATCCGGTTCGACACGAAGATATGCAGGACCTCCGTGGAGCCGATGCCATCCAGGATCGGCACGCCGGTCAGTTCGTTCCAGCGCTGGAAAATCGGTGCCGGCAGTGCCTCGCCGGCGGACAGGCAGCGCCGCAAGGACTTGAGGTTGCGCGGCTTTCGCTCGAGCGCCTGGACCATTTGCCCATAGAGGGTGGGCACGCCGAAAAACGCGGTCGCCGCGGAACGTTCGAGGTAATCCAGCGCAAGTTCGGCGGTACTGCGCGCCGGCTGCACGATGATCGACGCGCCGACCCACATGGGAAACGTCATTCCGCCGCCGAAACCGAACGAGAAGAACAGTTTGCTGGCGCAGAACACGACATCGTCGGCGGTTAACCCGGCAGTCTTTCGGCCATAACGCTCGCTGGTCACCACCATGTCGCGGTGACGGTGCACCACGCCTTTCGGTGTTCCGGTCGAGCCTGACGAGTATAGCCAAAAACATTCGGAGGTGGCCGCGGCCGGATGCGGCGCGAGCTCGGGGGAGGCGGTCGCCATGCGCTCGGCCAGCGAACCGGGGCCATCGAGAGGAAGCACCACCCGCAATTGCGGGGACGCGCCGGCAACTTCGGCGGCTTCCGCGGCCAGCGCGGACGAATAGACGAACGCTGAGCAACCAGCATCACTCAGCAGAAACCTATAGTCGGCGGTCTTGAGAAACGTGCTGGCGACGATCGGAATGATTCCGGCTTTGATGGCGCCCCAGAACACATAGAAAAAAATCGGTTCGTCGAGCGCCGCCATGATCAGTCGCTCGCCGGGAGCGATGCCGAGACTGAGCAGCGCGTTGCCGGCACGGCTGGTATTCTCCGCCAGCTGCGCGTAGCTCACCTCGCCGCCTTCATGACGTAACGCGATGCGCTGGCCGCGGCCCTCATCGAGGTGTCGGTCGATAAACGGGACGGCGACATTGAAGTTTGCGGAAAAGTTTAGCGCGTTCGGCACTACACTCTCGTCTATGGCGACCGTGTGGTCACGCTCGTCAGTCTCGGCCATGCGCGCTTCCTTATTGCGACGTCAGAGCAAGCGGCGGTTTCGCCAGATCGGCACTGGCGTTCGCAGTTGACATCGCCCGGAATGTAGCAGATATAAGAAATATCACAATAGTATTACACGTTGCAAATGGCCATGGAAGTCAGTTCATTCGCCCCTTCGAAAACCGGGCCGGAGCGCTCTTGGCTTGGCCTCTCGGTGGAGCGGATCGAGGATGCGACGCTTCTGCTCGGCCGCGGGCAATATACCGACGATTTGCCGGTTCGGGCCGGAACGCTGCATGCGGCGGTGCTGCGCTCGCCGCATGCCCACGCGGAAATCCTGGCGATCGACGCCGCCAAAGCCAAGGCGCGGCCGGGCGTGATGGCGGTGCTGACCGGGCGGGAAATCAAGCAGGATTCCGACCCCTTTCTGATTGTCCTGCGCCAACCCATGGACCAGTGGTCGCTGGCGATCGACCGGGTGCGGTTCGTCGGCGAGGCGGTAGCGCTGGTTGTGGCCGAGGACCGTTACGTTGCCGAGGATGCGCTGGACGATATCGCAGTCGAATATCGCAAGCTTCCCGCCGTTGTCGACCCGCTGGCGGCGCTCGAGAAGGATGCGCCGCTGGTGCATCCCGCGGTCGGATCGAACGTTCCGTCCGACCGGCATTTCACCTATGGAAATCCGGACGCGAAATTTGCCGAAGCCGACCGCGTGGTGTCGCTCACCATCGACTACCCGCGCAATTCGCAGACGCCGCTCGAGGGCTATGTCGTTGTTGCCGACTATCAGCCGGGCGAGGGCGTCTACGACGTTCTTTGCAATTTTCAGGGTCCATTCACGGTTCACCCGGTGATGTCGAAGGCGCTGCGTTGCCAAGGCGCGCAGCTGCGCATCCGCACTCCGGCCTATTCCGGCGGCGGCTTTGGCGTCAAGCAGGCGATCTTTCCGTATGTCGTGCTGATGTGCATCGCTTCGAAGCGCACCGGTCGGCCAGTCAAATGGGTGGAGGATCGTTTCGAGCATCTCACCGCGGCGATCGCTGCGCCGAACCGGGTGATCCGCGCCCAGGCCGCCGTGAAGAACGACGGCACCGTGACCGCGTTTCGATTCGAGCAGATCGACGACTACGGCGCCTATCTGCGCCCGCCGATGCCGGGACCGCTCTATCGTCAGCACGGCATCATGACCGGCGCCTATGCCGTGCAGGATATGAGCATCACCAATAAGCTGGTGATGACCAATAAGACGCCCTCCGGAATGGTGCGCGGCTTTGGCGGTCCGCAAATCTATTTTGGTCTGGAAAGGCTCATGCATCGCGTCGCCGTCGAGCTAGGCCTCGACCCGCTCGATGTGATCCGGAAGAACCTCATTCCGGCGGGCTCGTTCCCGTATCGGGCGCCAGCCGGGGCGTTGATCGATTCCGGCGATTATCAAACGGCGATTGCCATGGCCGAGCGCGATGGCGGATTGGCGGAGCTGCGCCGCCGTGGCGAGCAGGCGCGTGCCGCGGGCCTGCTCTACGGAATCGGGTTCGCCGCCGTGGTCGAGCCCGCCCAGTCGAACATGGGCTACCTGAGCACGATCGTTCCGGTTGAAGAGCGTCGCAAGGCCGGACCCAAGGGCGGCAACGTGGCCTATGCGACCGTCCACGTCGATTGCCTCGGCGCGGTCAGTGTCACCGCCGACAGTCTGCCGCAAGGGCAGGGTCACGCCACCATTCTCGCGCAGATCGTCGCCGAACAACTCGGCCTCGACCCGCGCGATATCCGCTGCAACATGGAGCGCGACACTCAGCGCGATCCGTGGTCGATCGCGACCGGCAATTATTCGAGCCGCTTTTCTTCATCGACGGCGGTCGCCGCCCAGCAAGCCGCGAGCAAAGTTCGGAGCAAGCTGGCGCAGATTGCCAGCGCGACGCTCAATGTATCGGTCGATCAGGTCGCGTTCGGCAACGGCAAGGCATTTGCCCGAGGCAATCCCGACAACAATATCCGCTTCAGCCGGCTGGCGGGAACCGCGCATTGGTCGCCGAGCGAATTGCCGATGGGCATGGCGCCCGGAATTTCCGAAACGGCCTCTTACTCCGCGCCGCAGCTCGAGCCGCCCAACGATGCCGATCAGATCAATACTTCGCTGACCTACGGATTCGTCTTCGACTTCTGCGGTGTCGAGATCGATCGCGACACTGGCGCCGTGCGGATCGACAAATACGTCACGTTGCACGATGCCGGCAAGCTGCTCAATCCGTTGCTCGCCGAAGGCCAGGTGCTGGGCTCGTTTGCGTGGGGTGTCGGCTGTGCTCTGCTCGAGGAATTCGTGTACAGCCCCGACGGCAGTTTCATGTCGGGAACATTCGCCGACTATCTGTGCCCGACCGCCTGCGAAATACCGCGCCCGGTCATCCTGCACATGGAAAGCCCGTCGCTGTTCAATCCCCTCGGCGCCAAAGGCATCGCCGAAGGCAACTGCATGAGTACGCCGGCCTGTATTGCCAATGCGGTGGCCGACGCGCTCGGCGTCAAGGACGTCAAGTTGCCGCTCACGCCGGCGCGGGTCAAAGAACTGATTGGACTTATCGAAAAGCCGCCGCGCACCAAGCCGGCGGCGATTGCGGCCGCCGCGGAGCCAACCCGCACCGGCGCCAAGGCGCTCAGCGGCAGCGGGTCGCTGACCGTCGCGGCGGCGAACGAACGCGTTTGGCGGGCGCTGCTCGATCCAGCCGTGCTCGCGCGCACCATTCCCGGCTGTCATCAGCTCGACGAAGTGGGGCCGAACGACTACCGCGCCGAAGTTTCGCTCGGCGTCGGCGTCATCAAAGGCCGGTTCACCGCGCACGTCACCTTATCCAATCTCGATCCGCCGCACAGCGCCTTGCTGACGGGTTCGCTCAGCGGCCCGCTTGGGGTTTCGGCCGGCAGCGGCCGGGTACGGCTCAGTCCGGCCGCTGCGGGGACGAAGATCGATTACGACTACACCATCGAAATCAGCGGCACCGTCGCGGCGGTTGGCGGGCGAATGCTCGATGGCGCGAGCAAGGTCGTGATCAAACAGTTCTTCCAGCGGCTGGTCGCGGACATGCAAGGCGGCCCGGGCGCCGGGTCGGCGCCGCTGCCATGGTGGCGCCGCCTGCTGCGCGCGCTGGGATTCTGATGACATGAAGCCGAAACCATTCAGCTATCTTCGGCCGGACGATCTGCAGGAGGCGCTGCAGGCCCTGCAGCGGCTGAGTGACGACGCGCGCGTCATGGCCGGCGGATTGTCGCTGGTGCCGATGATGAATTTTCGTCTGCTCGAAACGAAGTACCTGATCGACATATCCGGCTTGGCGTCGCTGGCCTATATCCGCGAAACGTCCGCCGAGATTGAAATCGGCGCAGCCGAAACCCAGGCCAACGCCCTGGCTTGGCCGAAGCTGGCCAAGTCCTTGCCATTGCTGAGCCTGGCGATGCCGCATATCGGTCATTTTCAGACTCGCAGCCGCGGCACTTTATGCGGCAGCATTGCGCATTCCGATCCGAGTTCGGAACTGCCGCTCTGCTTGGCGACGCTTGGCGGCAGCGTGGTGCTGCAATCGGCGCGGAGCACGCGCGTCCTGACCGCGGACGAATTTCAGATCGGCATGCTGGCGACCGCGCGGCAGCCGGACGAGATGGTGACCGCGGTAAGATTTCCGATACGCAAACCGGGCGCCGGTTACGCGTTCGCGGAGATGGCGCAACGCCAGGGCGATTTTGCCATCTGCGCGGTCGCCGCGGTGGTTTCCGGAACCGCGGTGCGGCTCGGCGTCGGCGGCGTGGCGGAAAAGCCGGCCGTGCGCGATTGGCCGGCGCTCGGTGACGAGGAGATCGATGACGCGCTCAACGATTTCGCCTGGGAGCTTGGTGGCAGCGACGACATTCACGCCAGCGCCGGTTACCGCCGTGACCTTGTGCGCAAGCTTGGCCGCCGCGTTATCGAGGAGGCAAAGAAATGCTCGAACTGAAAGCCGGCGAGCGGCATCGGATCACGTTTATGCTTGACGGCGCTGAAGTGCGCGGCTTTGCCGAACCGCGCATGCTGCTCAGCGATTTTCTGCGGCATGAACTGGGCCGTACCGAGGTGCACGTCGCTTGCGAGCAGGGCGTTTGCGGCGCCTGTACAGTGCTGCTCGACGGCAAGCCGGCGCGCAGCTGCCTTACCTTCGCCGTGCAGGCCGGCGGCCGGCGCGTCGAGACGGTCCGCAGCCTGTCGCCGGCCGACGGCACTCTCAACGATCTGCAGGAATCGTTTCGTCGTCATCATGGGCTACAATGCGGCTATTGCACGCCGGGCATCCTGGTCTCGTCCGAGGCGTTCCTGCAGGACCATGCCAAGCCCTCCGAGCAGGAGGTGCGCGAAATGCTGAGCGGACACCTCTGCCGTTGTACCGGCTATGCCGGCATGGTCGATGCAATCCTGGAGACGGCGAAGAAGCGCGCCGCGACTACGTCGTGAGCACCCGCTGCCGCCCGGTAACCTGCTGGATTTCAACGCGTAACGCTCTGAGCCAGTGAAATATCACCTTGACTTCAATAACCGATTCTGATGTGATTGAAATTAGAGCGGCCGGTGCATTTCATGGTCGTTTCAGCAGATGACTGGGGCCGGGTGAGGCGTCCGATGGCCGGCTGCCGGTTTCGATGCGCGATGACGAGCCCGCCCATGCGTGGTGCGCGCCATGCCCGGCAGGCCGCAATCGCGAATGGCGCAGCCTTTAAGTCGAGTGGCTTACGCGCGCCGCAAATGACTTGGTTGGCATGAGGCGTCGTTATGCCATCGACCTCCGTATCTGACGGGCTGCGCGCTTAAGAATGAGAAGAAGATGCCATGTCCGTTGAGACCCTAATATTCCACACCCGCGGTCGCGACGGCGAGGAAACTCGTCCGATCGCGCTGCGAACCGCCGTTGTTGCCGGCTGGACCGGACGCGATCCGGTGGCGCGCGAGAAGCACATTGCCGAGCTGGCCGCGCTCGGCGTTGCCCGTCCGGCCACCACGCCGATTTACTATCGCATTTCCACCTCGCGCTTGACGACGGCAAATCAGATCGAGGCAGTCGGGGAAAATTCGAGCGGCGAGGTCGAAGTGGTGCTGATCGCCGACGCCGGCAAAATTTGGGTCGGCGTCGGCTCCGACCACACCGACCGCAAGGTCGAGACCTACAACGTCACCATATCCAAGCAGATGTGCGACAAGCCGATCGCTCCCGAGCTCTGGCCGTTCGACGAGGTGAGCGATCATTGGGACACGTTGATGCTGCGCTCATGGATCGAGGAAGGCGGCGAACGGTGCCTCTATCAGGAGGGCGCCGTGACGGCGATGCTAGTTCCGCACACGATCGTTTCCGGCTTTGAACCGAGCGGTGGATTGGCCGACGGGACCGTCATGTTTTGCGGCACGCTCGCCGCCCGCGGCGGCATTCGTCCGTCCAGCCGGTTTTCGTTCGAGTTAGCGGACCCGGTTCGAAACAGGTCCATCGCTCACGGCTATGACATCGTTACGCTTCCGAACGTCGGATAGCGGAGGCGCCATGAGCAAAACAGCCAGGCAATCGTCCGCGGCCAGCGCCAAGCGAGCGCCGTTCGCGGCGCACCCGGCGAAATCCTTGCTCGATCGGGCTTACAATGAAATCAAGTTTCGCATTATCACCTGCCGTTATCGTCCCGGCGAGGTGCTCAGCGAGGCTGCGATCTCCTCGGAATTGAAGATCGGGCGCACACCTATTCATCAGGCTATCCATCATCTGGTGATGGATGGTCTTGTATCAATCATGCCACGCAAAGGCGTGATGGTGCGGGCCGTCAGCATCGACGAGGCGATGGAGATCATCGGTGTGCGGCTGGTGACCGAATGCTATTGCGCGCGTCTTGCCGCCGATCGCGCCGACGATGCCGAGCTGCAGAAGCTTCAGGAAATCGTCGAATCGTCCGAGAAAATCATGGAAAGACGCAATGTCGAGCAGCTGATGCTGCTCGACCGCGAGTTTCATGACACCCTGGCGCGCGCGGCGAAGAACTCGGTTCTCACGGACGTGCTGCGAAACCTGCACGAACGCTCGCTTCGGTTTTGGTTCATTTCGCTGCGCGCCACTGACCATCATCGCGACGTGCTCGCGCAGCACCGTGCCATCGTCAGCGCGCTGCAGAGTCGGCAGCCCGATGCCGCGGAAGCGGCAATGCGAGATCATATCTTGGCCTTCCAGCGCAACGTGACACGGCAAGTTTGAGTGCAGGACGGCTATTTTTAGTGGGACCATCACCGATGAAAAATCCGAAGCTCCATGACGAATTCAAGGCCGTCGATATGACGACGGGCTGGGAAACTCCGGCAGGCTATCCGCCGGGCATCCAGCAGAAAATCTTGGCCGGATCGTTGGATGAACGCAGCGGTACCGGGAACCGGTCTCGATTGCTGCGCTTCGCGCCCGGCGCGTACACGAGCAAACCTTTTGTCCACGACTACTGGGAAGAAGTGCTGTTGATCTCCGGCGATCTGATCGTCGGCAACGATGCCAACGGCAATGGCGGCGAATCGTTCGCGCCGATGACGTTCGCATGCCGGCCGCCGGGTATCGCGCACGGTCCGTTCAAATCCATCGATGGCTGTCTGCTGTTCGAGCTGCATTACTACGTTTGACATTGCAGGTCGAGCATCCGGCACCGACGCCGGGCTGGGCATTACGCCATGATTGAAACCTTCCGCGCCGCCATGGAATCAGGTGCCACCACCAGCAGGTCTCTGGTGGAGAACTGTCTTGAACGGGCCGCCGCGGCAGCCGGCGAAGGCTCTCGCACGTTCGTGCATCTGTTCGCTGACGCCGCGCGCGCCGAAGCCGACGCCATCGACTGCAGACGACGCGCCGGAATCTGGACTGGCCTGCTCGGGGGCATTCCAGTCTCGGTCAAGGACCTCTTCGATATTCGCGGACTGCCGACGACCGCCGGCTCAACCGTGCTTGCCGAGGCGCCGGCGGCTACGCAGGATGCGGTCGTTGTCGAGCGTTTGCGTGCGGCGGGGGCGGTCATTATCGGGCGGACGAATATGACCGAATTCGCATTTTCCGGACTGGGACTGAATCCGCACTATGGCACGCCGGCAAATCCGTTCGACCGTCGTTCCCGGCGAATTCCGGGCGGGTCGTCCTCGGGTGCGGCGGTTTCGGTCTGCGATGAAATGGCGGTCGCCGCGATCGGGACGGACACCGGCGGATCCGTTCGCATTCCGGCCGCGTTTTGCGGTTTGACCGGCTTTAAGCCGACGGCGGCGCGGGTTCCCCTTGCGGGCGTGCTGCCTCTTTCAAAGTCGCTCGAACTCGGTTGGACCTCTTGGGCGCAGCGTGAAATGTTGCCGAATTCTCGACGCCGTACTGAGCGGTCAAGGCCCCGCTCGCGTGCAGCCGGTCGATCTGCGCGGGTTGCGAATTGCAGTTCCGACGACACTTGTGTTCGATGACATCGACACGCATGTCGCGCAAACGTTCGAAACTGCGATCGCGACGATCGCCGACGCCGGCGCCCGAGTTTCACGAATTGCAGTTGCCGAATTCGCCGAGGTCGCTCGGGCGGCGCAAGTGGCAACCTTTCCCGCGGCTGAAGGATTTGCGTGGCATCGCGAGCTGATGGCGCGGGCCAAGGATCGCTACGATCCGCGCGTCGCGGAGCGTCTGGAGCGCGGCCGGCAAATCAGCGCCGCCGACTATCTATGGCTGGTCCGGCAGCGCGAGCAATTGATTGCCGGTATGCGGGCGCGCGCCGCGCAATTCGACGTGCTGGCGATGCCGACCGTGCCGATCGCTGCGCCGGCGATCGCCGATCTTGAGCGCGATGGCGAGCTTTACCATCGGCTGAACCTTCTTGTGCTGCGCAATCCCACACTGATCAACTTTCTCGACGGCTGCGCGCTGAGCCTGCCGTGTCATCGCCAGCCGGATGCTCCGGTTGGATTGATGCTGGCGCGGTTCGATGGCGCGGATGACACCTTTCTCGCGATCGGTGAGACGATTGAAGCCGCGCTTGCTGGCGTTCGCCGGCGCGGCCATTAGTTCCAGGGTCGCACGGCAGTCCGCGCTGGAGGCAGAAGTCGATGCAGCGAAGTCAGCCGGCGCGCACGGGTCTTTCTTGTTCCGACAGCGCGACGCTGTCATAGAACTGCGCAATCGCGTCGAGTGTTTGCTCCGGCTTCTCGCGATGCGGGACGTGACCGCAGTTCGGAATGATCAATGTCTCGAGCCGGCACCTGCATATTTCCTTAGCCATTGCGACCTGGCGGTGGGTGCCGTAGCGGTCGTCGTCGCCGCGGATGACCAGCGTCGGAATGCGAATCTTCGCCAGTTCGTCGCGCAGGTTGAAGGACGCGAAGGTGGGATCGAGCCATGCGTCATTCCAGCCCCAGAAGGCCGTGTCGATATAGCTGTGGTAGCGCGACAGCCGCTGGCGCAAGTCGCGGGTCTTGTAGGCGTCGCGGGCGTGGCGGATTTCGGCAAGAGTCTCCGGGTTCGACGAAAAAATGCGGGGCCATCAAGACCAGTCCGCTGAGTCTGGGATCGTCGATACTGCCGGCATAAGCCGCCGCCATCGAGGCGCCGTCGCTATGGCCGAGCAACATCCCGCGCCGAAATCCGATGGCCTCGAGAATCTTGGGCAATACGTCGAGCGCGTGCCGCCGGACATAGTCGATCGGCAGGCCGTCACCGAAAGGTGGCGACGCGCCGTAACCGGCCCGCGAATAAACGAACACGCCGGCGCCGGTTCGTTCGGAAATACGCCGGGGGAACTCGCCCCAGGTTTTTATGGAGCCGAGCCCTTCGTGTAACATGATGATCGTGGGCGAAAGTGCGGGCGACGGGCCGAATTGCCGATACTCGAGAGCCATGCCGTCAATGTCGATCTGCCCCTCACTAGCGACTGGCTGCATTCCCATCTCCGTTACATTCGAGTTTTGGTCCAACTATCCACAATGCGATCGTCTGTTCAATCCACGGCACCAACAAGAAAGCCCCGATGTCCAAGCCTTCCACGGCCGGTCTGGAGGCACCGCCATGCCAGGGACCGGATGCGCATCCTCGTGCGCCGCACTTTCGCATGCCGCGCGGCGCCTGCGATTGCCATGCCCATGTTATCGGCTCGCCCGAACATTATCCCTTTATGGCTGAGCGCAGCTATACGCCGCCGCCGGCGCCCGAGGAGGCTTATTTCGCCATGCACCGCGCGCTCGGTATCGAGCGCGGCGTGCTGGTGCAGGTGAGCGTGCATGGGACCGACAATCGGCTGCTTGTCGAAACGCTGCGGCGCCATCCGCAACGATTGCGGGGCATTGCCGTCGTCGCGCCCGAGGTTGCGGAGGCCGAACTCGATGTCCTCGATGCCGCCGGGGTGCGCGGCCTACGCTGTAACGAGCTGTTCGGCGGCGGTATTGGGCTGGAAGCGATGGAGACTCTGGCCAAACGCATTGCGCGCCGCGGCTGGCATCTTCAGCTTCTGATCGACGGGCGGCGCTTGCCGTCCATCTCCGCGCGGCTGGCGAAGCTGCCCGTGCCCTTCGTCGTCGATCATGTGGGATATATTCCGACCGCCGGCGGTCTCGGCGATCCGGGCTTTCAGGAGCTGTGCAAGCTGCTGAAAGAAGCCGATTGCTGGGTCAAGATTTCCGGCGCGAACCGTATTTCGTCGCAACCGATTCCCTACCGCGACACGATTCCCTTCGCGCAGGCACTGGTTGCGGCGCGGCCCGAGCGGGCGGTCTGGGGCTCGGACTGGCCGCATGTTGCGATCAAGGGGCCCATGGTGAACGACGGCGTCCTTCTCGACCTTCTCGCGGAATGGGTCCCCGATGAAGCGGCGCGCAACCGCATACTGGTGGACAATCCGGCGGCGCTTTACGGCTTCTGAGCTGGTCGGTACCGTGACGGTGGAGAGCACGGCGCCTTACTGCGCCGTGAGTCCGCCATCGAGCACGAACTCGGCGCCGGTGACAAAGGCGGATTCATCCGAAAGCAGGTAGACGCAAAGCGCCGCGACCTCGGCAGGCGTGCCGAACCGGCCGAGCGGCACCGAGGCGGACAGCCGCTCGCGGGCGCGGGCGGGATCGCGGAATTGCGCGATCATGCCGTCCGCCATCGGACCTTCGATGAAGGCGGGGTGCACGGAATTGCAGCGCACTGCCGGCTTTTGTCGGGCGCCGTGCAGCGCCACCGATTTTGTCAGAAGCCGCACGCCGCCTTTCGAGGCGTTGTACGCCGCGAGGTTATGCCCTCCGACCAGCCCTGAAACCGATGAGATGTTGACGATCGAGCCGCCGCTCCGCCGCAACAGGCGCATGCCGTACTTGCAGCCCAGAAACGTACCGTCGAGATTGATAGCCATGACGCGGCGCCAAGTCGTGAAGTCGGTTTCTTCGACCGTGCCGACCGCCACGATGCCGGCGGCGTTGACGAGACCATCGAGCCGCCCAACGTCCTGCTCGATGGCGGCGATGGTCCGCGTCCAGTCCTCTTCCGAGGTGACGTCGAGGGCGTGATCGACATCCCGGCGACCGGGAAGATCGCTGGTGACCGCGATGCCGCCGCTCTGTGCCACCGCATCAGCGACCGCCGATCCGATCGCGCCTGCTGCTCCGGTCACCAGGACGACCTTATCCTTTATGCTGTTCATGGTTGTCTGCTCTTGTCTGCCGAACCAAGTCGTATGCCGAAGCGCTGCTGCCGTGCTGGTGAGTCAAGACCGCAGCAAGGTGCCAATCGTGAAATAGATAACTGCTCCGCGAAAAGTCCGGCGAGAACTGTTCAGTGTTTCCATGAATCCGGTGCGACATCCGAGCAGAAATGCGCCGGCGGATCAGTCGCAGTTTCGGACCAACCGAGTTTCCTGCGGGCATTGTCGCTGAGCCGTTCCACCGTCCAGGGCGGATCCAGGACGAGCCGCACGCGAATCGACGCCGCCTCGCGGAAGCGATGACGCAGGATGTCGTCGATCTGCTGCAGCAGCGCCTCAGCGAACGGGCACGAGGCCGAGGTCGTCGTGAATTCCACCTCGATGCCGGTTGCGCTCCAATCGGCGCGATAAACCATACCCATGTCGACGATGCCGATGCCAAGTTCCGGATCCTCGACCTCGTTGAGGATGTGAGTTAGGTCATTTTGCATGGGGTGGCTCACGTTCACGTCGCGCGCGAGTAGCACGTTTCTTGGTCCGATCGAGCATTGAAGACGTCGAGATCACGGTATCACTTACGATTTTCCGTTAAACACCGATACCAAACGCAAAACATGCTTTTTCCCAGGTTTTCGTAGCCTCCCCTTGATCTAAGTCAATGAAATGCCGTCGTGAACGAAGTTTTGCATTACGGGGTTCGATAAGGTCGAGGAGAGCATTTAATGTCGGTTTTGCTGCCGCATGGTTGGGCGCCTCCCATCGGATACGCCAACGGTATCGCTGTCGCCGCCGGACGCATTGTGTTCATCGCCGGCCAAGTCGGTTGGAACGAGCAACAGCAATTTGGTAGCGAGAACCTCGTCCCGCAATTCGAACAGGCGCTCAAGAACGTGCTCGCTGTGCTGGCGGAGGCCGGTGGAACGCCTGAGCATATTTGCCGGATGACGGCCTATTGCATCGACCGGCCGGCATACCTTGCGGGGCGCGCCGAGCTGGGGCGCATATGGAATCGTTTGATGGGAAAGCATTACCCGGCCATGAGCATGATCTTCGTCGCCGATCTGCTTGACCAACCCGCGAAAATTGAGCTCGAGGCGACCGCCGTGATACCTGCGGCGACAGCCGGTTGACGTTTCCGTTGGGACTTCGAACGGCGCCGCGGCGCCGCGGCGCCGCGGCGCCGCGCGGTTCTCGTTGGAATTCGTCCCGGCTCGCGCCAATACATCGCGCCGCCGAAACAATTGCGGCCGACCCGTTCTAATGTTGATTTTCCGCGCGCGAATCGGCGTGCTGCGCCGTCCAATTCTCCTGGTTTTCCCGCTCCCACTGCAAAATGCGCTCCCGGAGCGAGCGGCATCGCTCTTCGATAGCCGCGTTGAACAGCGAATCCTTCTTTTCGCTCCATACCGCCTCGATTTCCGCCCAATCCTCGGGTGGCAAGATACCGATCGCAGTCGGAAATAGGACTCGTTCCTCCATTTCCATGTGTTTGCGCTCCAGGTCGATGAAGTTGCGCATCGTGTTGTGGAACGTTTGCCGTAGGATATCATGATCGGTCAGGACGCTCCTGACCACGTGAGCGACCTGCCGCAAGCGTTTGCCTTCGTTTTGATGCTCAGTTTCGAGGTCGCCGATGCCCTCGGCCGCGACGGAATCACGCACCTTCAGTCTCTCGAAAATCATGTCCTCTTTCGGATGATGGCAGCAGTCGGGATAGTCCTCAAAATAACGGATGACTGCCTGTATAACTTCATAATCGGGTCGTTTATTGCGGTCGAAGACACTTAATTCCTGCTCCAGAACGAGAAGCAATTCTTCGATGTTGCGATGTTCTTCGCGTAAACTCTCGATAATTCTTGTCATGGATTAAAGTCCGATGTTTGATTGTACAATATACGCAATCCGGCCGGATTTATTGCGCTAGATCAATGACTCCCTGCAGGATGACGAACGGCACTTCGGGCGTCTTAACGGCGCTCGTAAGACGGTTGTGGTTCTATTTTCCCTGCTTTTTCCTCCCTTGTGCGGCGCGGCCCGATCGCCACAGGCGCCTGTGTCGAACGGGCGCCCGGGTGAACGCGGAGGCCCGGTTCGCGACCAAAGGGGCCGATGCGTCTTGAGTTAGATCAATTTCGGCTTTACCAGCACTGATAGTTTCGACAGAATTTGCCTTGGGAGGATAACAACATGACACGGAATCATATCGTCGCGGCGGTCAGCATCGGTGTGTCGATCCTGTTCGCCGCTTCCCACCCGGCGTCGGCGCAGATCAAGATTGGCTCGGTGCTTTCGGTCACCGGCCCGGCGTCGTTTCTCGGTGATCCGGAGAAGAAGACCTTGGAAATGTACGTCGATGCCATCAACGCCAAGGGTGGGGTCGACGGCCAGAAGCTTCAGCTCGTCATCTACGACGATGGCGGCAATGCCAACAATGCGCGCACGTTCGCGACTCGCCTGGTCGAGGAAGACAAGATCGCGGCGATGGTCGGCGGCACTACGACCGGCACGACACTGGCGATGATGCCGGTCTTCGAAGAAGCGCAGATTCCGTTTATTTCGCTCGCCGGCTCCGTCCAGATCATCGAGCCTGTGCGCAAGTGGGTGTTTAAGACGCCGCACACCGATAGGATGGCCTGCGAAAAGATCTTTGCCGACCTCAAGCATCGCCATCTGACGACCATCGCGATTATCTCGGGCACCGGCGGCTTCGGCAAGTCGATGAGCCAGGAATGCCATAAGGTCGCCGGCCAGTACGGCATCCAGATCATCCACGATGAGACCTACGGGCCGCGCGACAGCGACATGACGCCGCAGCTCATCAACATCAAGAACACCGCGGGCGTGCAGGCAGTGGTCAACACCGGCTTCGGCCAAGGCCCGGCGATCGTGACGCGCAACTATCGCCAACTTGGCATCACGCTGCCGCTCTATCAGAGTCATGGGGTTGCTTCGAAACAGTTCATCGACCTCGCGGGCCCCGCGGCCGAAGGCGTCCGCCTGCCCGCGGCGGCGCTGCTCGTCGCCGACAAATTGCCGGACAGCGATCCGCAAAAGCCGATCGTTGTGAACTATACACGGGAGTATGAGAAAAAGACCGGGCAGCCGGTCTCGACCTTCGGCGGGCATGCTTATGACGGCCTGATGATCCTGGTGCAGGCGATGCAGCGGGCCAAGAGCGCCGACAAAGCGCAGGTGCGCGACCAGATCGAAAAGACCAAGGGCTATATCGGCACCGGCGGCATCGTCAACATGTCGCCGACCGATCACCTCGGCCTGGATCTATCGGCTTTCCGTATGCTCGAGATCAAGCACGGAGAATGGACCCTGGTTCCCGACGCCGGCTCATAAAAAGGTGGGGAGCAGGCGCTCGTCGCCTGCTCGCCTGACCGCGAAACGATGATAACGGCAACGGCGCGAGGCGTCTTGATCCGATGGCTGAATTTCTGCAATTCGCCTTCTCGGGATTAACGGTCGGCGCAGTCTACGCGCTTGTCGCTCTTGGCTTTACTCTCATTTACAACGCCTGCGGCGTCGTCAACTTCGCGCAGGGCGAATTCGTGATGCTGGGCGGAATGTCGACGGTATTCCTGGCGCTCGCCGGGGTGCCGTTGCCATTGGCTGCACTGATTGCGGTGATCGTAGCGGTCGCAATCGGGCTGGCGCTGCATCGCTTCGCCATCGAGCCGGCGCGCGGAGCGGATGCGGTCACGCTGATCATGATCACGATCGGCGCGTCGATTTTCCTGCGCGGCGCCGCGCAGATTGTCTTCGACAAGCGCTTTCACAGCCTGCCGCCGCTCTTCGGCGCCGATCCGATCCGTTTCAATGGCGCCGCCATCCTGCCGCAGAGCCTCGTCGTGCTGGGTGGCGCGGCCGTTGTCGTCGTGCTGCTTTGGGGGGTGATTGATCGCACGCTGCTCGGCAAGGCGGTCATCGCCACTGCGGCGAACCGGCTCGCGGCGCGTCTCGTCGGCATCAACACTCGGCGTATCGTTGACTTCTCGTTCGCCGTGTCGGCGGCGATCGGGGCTGTTGCGGGGATCCTGGTCACGCCGATTACGCTGACCAGCTATGATGTCGGAACGTTGCTGGCGCTCAAGGGATTTGCCGGCGCCATGCTCGGCGGCATGGGCAGCGCCTTCGGCGCAGTGGTCGGCGGCCTCCTGCTTGGTCTGCTGGAGGCGTTCAGCGCTGGTTACATCTCTTCGAATTACAAGGATGCGGTCGCATTCTTGGTCATTCTCGCTGTGCTGTTCATTATGCCGCAGGGCCTGCTCGGTCGGGCTCAGGTCGAACGGGTTTGAGCATGCGCGCGCTGCTCGATCATCGCCTGGCGCCGGCCGCAGTGATCGCGGTGATTCTTCTGCTGCTACCGCTGATCTTTCCATCGACCTATTATTACCGAATTGCGGCGCTCGTCTTTATCTTCGCCCTGGCGAGTTTGGGGCTTAATCTTCTGATGGGTTTCGCTGGACAGGTCAGCCTGGGTCACGCCGGCTTTCTCGGCATAGGGGCCTATGCTGTCGCCATCGGAGCAATCCATCTGGGCGTACCTTGTTGGCTCTGCATCCTCGGCGGTGCGTTGCTCTCGGGCCTCATCGCATTTGTCGTCGGCAGGCCGATACTTCAGCTCAAGGGCCAATATCTTGCGGTGGCGACGCTCGGATTAGGGCTTCTCGTCGCCATCGTCCTCACCAATGAAGCCGCCTGGACCGGTGGGCCCGACGGCATGTTGGTGCCTCATCTCGTGCTATTCGGTTTTCCGCTGCACGGCCCGCAAGCTTGGTACTGGATCGGCGGGATAACGTTTGTCATCGGCACGGCGCTGGCGTTGAATCTCATCGACAGCCCGATGGGTCGAGCGCTGCGGGCGATCCACGACAGCGAAGTCGCCTCGCGGATGCTTGGCATCGATGTCGCCCGGCAAAAACTGGTGATTTTCGTTATTTCCGCGATCTATGCCTCCGTCGCCGGATCGTATCTTGCGCTGCTGAATGAGCTTGTCACGCCCGACGTTTCCGGCTTTCTGCGCTCGATCGAACTTGTGGCGATGGTGGTCCTCGGCGGCATGGGTTCGGTGGTCGGTTCGCTGGTTGGCGCCATTCTTCTGGTCGTGCTGCCGCAGATGCTGACGCTACTGCATGAATATGAGCAGATGGTGCTCGGCGTTGTTGTGATGGGCTTCATGATTTTCCTGCGGCAAGGGATTGTCCGGGAATCGCCGCCGCCTTCGGGCGGATGCGAACGTGACAATTCTCGAGGTCGAGCGTCTCTCAATCGCCTTCGGCGGTGTGCGCGCCGTCAGCGACGTTAACCTCAGCGTGCCGTCCGGACTGGTGTTCTCGATCATCGGTCCCAACGGGGCCGGCAAGACCACACTGCTCAACCTGATCTCGGGTGTCTACACGCCGCAGGATGGCTTCGTGCGGCTCGGCGGCGAGGACGTCACCGGCCTGGCGCCGCATCTGCTGGCGCGACGCGGCCTCTCGCGTACGTTTCAGAACCTGCAGCTGTTCTTACGCATGACCGTGCTGGAAAACGTCATGGTCGGTCGCCATCGTCACGAGCGCGCGGATATCCTGTCCGATTTGCTGCATTTGCCTTCGGTCGGTCGCCAGAACCGGCGAACGCGGGAGGCGGCGCGATCGGCGCTAGCCCGCGTCGGCCTTGCCGCCAACGCGGAACGCCCTGCAGGATCGCTTGCGTTCGGCGACCTCAGGCGTCTGGAAATTGCCCGCGCCCTTGCCAGTGAACCGAAAGTGCTGCTGCTCGATGAGCCCGCCGCCGGCTGCAATCCGGTGGAAACCGAGGAACTCGACGGCATCATCCGATCGATCGTGCAGGATGGCATCACCGTGGTGCTCGTCGAGCACGACATGCGGCTGGTGATGAACATATCTGACCGCATTCACGTCCTTGCCAACGGCAAGACCCTCGCGGAGGGCACCGCCGCCGAAGTGCGGTCGAATGCGGCGGTCGTCGAAGCCTATCTCGGAGTTCACGGCTCGCGGGAGGCCGCGCGTGCTTTCGGTTGAGAACCTTGCCAGCGCCTATGGCCGCATCGAAGTCTTGCACGGCGTTTCGATGGAGGTTCGCGGCGGCGAAATCGTCGCCATTGTCGGCGCCAACGGCGCGGGAAAAACCACGTTGCTCCGCGCGATCTCGGGCGTGCGGCCGATCACGGCCGGACGGATTACCTTCAGCGGTCAGCCGATCGAAACGCTGCCGGCCCACGCTCGCGTTGCGCTCGGTATCGTCCAAGTTCCCGAAGGCCGCCAGCTGTTTGCGCCATTGTCGGTGGAAGACAATCTGAAGCTCGGATCCTGGTCGCGGCGCGCCGTCGACCTCGGCGCCGAGCTGGCGCGCATATACGGGCTGTTTCCGGTGCTCGCCGCGCTGCGCCGTTCCGCCGCCGGTACGCTGTCCGGCGGGCAGCAGCAAATGCTCGCCATCGGCCGCGCGCTGATGGCGAAACCGCGGGTCCTTCTGCTTGATGAGCCTTCGCTTGGGTTGGCGCCGATCCTCGTCGATCAGATTCTTGAAATCATCCTTGGCTTCAAGCGGGATGGGGTCACGGTGCTTCTTATCGAGCAGAACGCGCGTGCCGCGCTGGCCATCGCCGATCGCGGCTATGTCCTCGAAACCGGCAGGGTCACGGCGACGGGAACTGCGAGGGATATTCAGGCGAACGAGCGCGTGCGCGCCGCGTATCTCGGCGTGTGAACAAGGCGCATCCGATTGATCTGGATCAATTTGTCGGCCGCTCGGCAAATTTATGATGGAAAATTGGGAGGAATAGCGATGAAGAACAGTCTTCGGCCCGGAATCTCGAAGGCCCGTCGTCTGGTCGTCGACCGCGAACGCACGATCAGTTTCATGGGTGAGGAAGGCCGAGTCTACGGCACGCCATGGCTTTGCCGCGACATCGAGCAGACCTGCCGCGATATTTTGCTCGATCACTCCGATGCCGGGGAAGATTCGGTCGGCATGGAGGTGGTTCTTCGGCATACCGCACCGACACTGCTGGGGATGGAGGTCGAGATCACTGCGACCGTGAGCGCAGTCGACGGCCGCAAGGTGACTTTCGAAGTATCAGCCAAGGACGAGATCGAGCCGATCGGCGGCGGCACCCACACACGGTTCGTCGTCGACGTCGGAAAATCCCACGAACGACTGAAGGCGAAGGCCGCCAAGCGCGCGACGGCGCGCGCCGATTGAATGGACGCATCATGATTGCCGCCAACCTCGGCCGCGAACGCACTGTTTCCACCTATTGCTACCAATGCGTCGCCGGTCCCGATCTCCTGAAAGTCCGCATCGAGGACGACGTCGCGACCGAGGTGCTGCCGAATTTCGAGGCGGCCGGAGTTCCTCCAGCCGGCGGCAAAGTCTGCGTCAAGGCCTTCGGCTTGATCCAAAAATCTTACAATCCCAATCGCATCCTGCATCCGATGAAGCGGACCAACGCGAAGAAAGGCCGCGGCGAGGATCCCGGGTTTGTAAAAATCTCCTGGGACGAAGCGCTCGATCTTGTCGCTGAAAAGCTCAAGGCGGCGCGCGCGGCGGGGCTTACTGACGCATCAGGGTACCCACGCCTTGCGGTCAGCTTCGGCGGCGGCGGCACGCCGGTTGCCTATATGGGGACGCTCCCCGCGCTCCTGGCTGCGTGGGGGCCGATCGACATGAGCTTCGGCGGCGGCCAGGGCGTCAAGTGTACCCATTCCGAGCATCTCTACGGCGAATTTTGGCACCGCGCTTTTACCGTTTCGCCCGACACGCCGCTCTGTGACTATCTGATTTCGTTCGGCGGCAACGTCGAAGCGTCCGGCGGGGTTTGTGGCGTCAAACGTCACGCCGATGCGCGCAAACGCGGCATGAAGCGCGTACAGGTCGAGCCGCACCTTTCGGTGACCGGCGCCTGCTCCGCCGAGTGGATACCGATCAAACCGAAGACCGACGTCGCGTTCCTATTCGCCATGCTGCACGTTTTTTTGCACGAGCAGCCGCGGCAACGGCTGGATATCCAGTTTCTCAAGCATCACACGTCGTCACCCTATCTAGTCGGTCCGCAGGGCTTTTTCCTGCGCGATCGGAATCAGCGCAAGCCGCTGGTCATCGACAAGTCGAGCGGCCGCGCGGTGCCTTATGACACGCCGGGCATCGATCCGGCGCTCGAAGGCGTCTTCACCGTCGACGGCATCGAGCTTGGTCCCGACCAGGAGGTCACCGAGCACCGTGGCGTGCAGGTCAGTCCATCGTTCGACTGCCTGGTTCGCCATGTCAGCGGCTATTCACCCGAGTGGGCGAGCTCGATCTGCGATGTCGAGGCGCAGACGATCCGCCGCATTGCCGACGAGTTCCTCGCCCATGCGAGCGTCGGTCAAACGATCGAGATTGACGGAGAGACGCTGCCGCTGCGCCCAGTCGCAATTTCCCTCGGCAAGACGGTCAATAGCGGCTGGGGCGGCTATGAGTGCTGTTGGGCGCGCACGCTGCTGGCTTGCCTGGTCGGGGCGCTGGAAGTGCCGGGCGGGACGCTCGGCACCACAGTGCGCCTCAATCGTCCCGCCGATAACCGCTGGTCGAGCGTGCGGCCGGGCCCCGACGGCTTCATGGATTATCCCATGAACCCGACGAGCAAAAAGGACTGGGTCTCCCATCCATCCACGCGCAACGCCTATCGGACCTTGGTGCCGCTGGTCGGCAACTCCCCATGGAGCCAAGCGCTCGGTCCGACTCATCTCGCCTGGATGATGCAGGCCCACGATTTCGACCATCTGCCGCACGCCACGCAGCCTGACGTGTGGCTGGTGTACCGTTCCAACCCGGCGATCTCGTACTGGGACAGCAAGGCCCTGAGCGCGGCGATGGCGCGCTTTCCCTTCACCGTCTGCTTTGCCTACACGCAAGACGAAACCAACTACATGGCCGACGTGCTGCTGCCGGACTGCACGGATCTCGAGGGACTGCAATTGCTGCGGATCGGCGGCACGAAATATATCGAGCAGTTCTGGGACCACCAGGGTTTTGCGTTGCGCGATCCGGCCGTCCGGCCGCAGGGCGAGGCGAGGGATTTCACCTGGATCACCACCGAGCTCGCCAGACGCACCGGCCTGTTGGAGGAGTACAACGCTGCGATCAACCGCGGCGCCGCCGGCGTCAAGCTCGCAGGCCAGAATTACGATTTCTCAATCGATCCAAAGCAGGTGCACGAGACCGAGGAAATTTGGAACGCCGTATGCCGTGCGGCAAGCGCCGAGCTGACCGACGGTAAAGAAACGCAAGGCCTGAACTATTACCGCGAGCACGGCTTCCGGGTGAAGCCATTCCCGCGATTGAAGTGGTACCTCTATCCGAAACTCATCGCCTCCGGCCTCCGCTTCGAGCAGCCGTATCAGGAACGGTTGTTTCGCATCGGCAAGGAGCTGGGCCGGCGGCTGCACGAGCATGGCATCAACTGGTGGGATCAACAACTCGCCGAATACGAGCCGATGCCCCATTGGCGCGATCTCGGCGCGAGATGGGAAGGCGCATTCGAGCGTCACTTCAACGTGCGCATCGGTGATTATCCGTTCTGGCTGATCACCACGCACAGCATGCAGTACTCCTGGGGCGGCAACGTCAGCCTCCAGTTTATCAGGGAAGTGGCTGAGAACATTGCCGGTCACGGCAAGGTCATCATGAACCACGGCGCGGCGGAGAAACTCGGCATCGCCGACGGCGATCTGGTGGAAGTGCGCTCGCCGCTCGACCACACCAAGGGACCCGTCATGCTGTGTGAGGGCATCCGCCCGGATACGCTGTTGATGATCGGTCAATTCGACCAATGGGCGACGCCGTTCGCCAAAGAATTTACGGCACCAAGCATGAACGCGCTCATGCCAATGCTGCTGGATCTCACGGATGCCACCGGATCAAGCGCGGACCTCGTCAAGGTCAAGGTGACGCGATTGAGGGGAGCGACATGACACGTTGGGTGATGGTGGCCGACCTGCAGCGTTGCGTCGGATGCCAGACCTGCACCGCGGCCTGCAAGCAGGCCAACGCGACGTCGCCATTCGTGCAATGGCGCCGCGTTCTCGATATCGAGGCGGGCAGCTATCCAAACGTGAGCCGTACCTTTGTTCCCGTCGGCTGCCAGCATTGCGAAGATCCGCCGTGCATGCACGTATGTCCTTCCACCGCGACGCGACGGCGCGCGGATGGTATCGTGACCGTCGATTACGACCTCTGCATCGGTTGCGCCTATTGCGCCGTTGCCTGTCCGTATCAGGCACGATTCAAAATCGACGCGCCCGGCTTTGCCTATGGCCGGGCCGCCATGCAAAACGAAATCATGCGCGAGGACCTGCATCGCATCGGCGTCGCGCAAAAATGCACGTTTTGCTCGGATCGGGTCGATTTCGGACTGGATAATGGCATGATTCCCGGCGTCGATCCGCGGGCGACGCCTGCTTGCGTCAATGCTTGCATCGCCGATGCCTTGTCTTTCGGCGATATCGACGATCCGAACAGCAACGTTTCGCGCCTGCTGCGCAAACAGAAGCACTTCCGGATGCACGAGGAGATCGGCACCGAACCGGGCTTCTACTATGTTTATGACAAGGCAGATGGCGGCGAGCCGACCTCGTCGGCCACCCACCAAGTGCCTTCGCTCGCGCCGGAGGTGGGGAAGATTCGAACCAAGGGCGTCGAGCCTTGGCAGCAGCGGTCCTGGGATTGGAAGGCGGCCGGCAACTTCATGTGCGGCGGAACCGGCATCGGGCTCTTTACGTTTGCGGCGGTTGCAACCGCTCTCGGCGCGCCGCCGCTGCCGCTTATTCCGCTCGCCGCCCTGCTCGTTGCCGTTGGCTTGTTTCTGGTCCTGCTCAAGATCGGCCGCCCGTGGCGCTTCGCCTACGTCCTGCGCCAGCCGCGGCGCTCATGGATGGCGCGGGAGGCGTGGCTGGCCCTCATCTTCTTTCCACTTGCCGCACTTGCGTTCTGGTTCGATTGGCGTCCCGCGCTTGTCGCGGCCGCCGTCGCGGGTTTGCTGTTCCTGCTGTCGCAAGCGATGATGCTGAAGGAGGCAAAGGGCATTCCGGCATGGCGCGAGCCGTTGATCGTTCCCCTGATCCTCGCAACGGGCCTGGCCGAAGGCGGCGGCCTGTTCGTGGCCTTGACGGCGCCGCTGGCGCCACTGCTGGTTTCGCAAATCGCGGCGGTTGCGGTCTCGGTTCTCCTTGCGGTTCGCGCATTCGCGTGGCAGGCCTATCTCGGTGCGCTACGAGGGGAGGGCGCGCCGGTACGGACGCTGCAAGTCCTCGATGCGGCAAGGATCCGGCAGTTCTTGTTCGGCTTCGTTCTTCCGATTGCACTCATCGCGGCCGGCTTCTTCACGACCGGAGCCGCCGTTTCGCTGTTTGCGCTAGGCGGCCTTTGTGCATTCTTTACCGGATGGGACCTGAAATTCGTCCTGGTGACGCGCGCGGCCTATAATCAAGGATACGCACTCAACCACACCGCCGTTCACGACGCTTGGATCGCCGGACGGCCAATTAGACCCGGATGGTCCGTGACCTGACAAAAGCAATGATGAGCACACAATCGGCGATTCAGGAAACTGGAATTTTTATGTTCGAGCCGAGCCTCGAAACGATGTCGCGCGAGGCGCTCGCCAGGCTGCAGACAACACGCCTGAAACAGACGTTGAACAACGCCTACGCCGCCGTACCCGCCTACCGAAAGAAATTCGACGCCGCCGGCGTAAAACCCGCCGACTTCAAGTCGCTCGCCGACCTGGCGCGGTTTCCGTTCACGCTCAAGGCGGACCTGAGGGATAATTATCCCTTCGGGATGTTTGCGGTGCCGCGCGACAAGGTTATCCGGCTTCACGCGTCGTCGGGAACGACGGGCAAGCCAACCGTTGTCGGTTATACCAAGGGCGACCTCGACCGCTGGGCCGGCCTGATGGCGCGTTCGCTCGCCTGCGGCGGCGCCATGCCCGGCGATATCGTGCACAATGCCTACGGATACGGCCTGTTCACCGGCGGGCTGGGTGCGCATTACGGCGCGGAACGGCTCGGCTGCACCATCGTTCCGGTGTCCGGCGGCGGCACCGAGCGCCAAGTGGTGCTGCTGCGCGACTTCGGGGCCAATGTCCTGTGCGCCACGCCGTCCTACGCGCTCAACATTGCCGAGGTCGCGCTCGAACAAGGGATCGATCTACGGCAATCCTCATTGCGCGTCGGCCTGTTCGGCGCGGAACCGTGGAGCGACGCGATGCGCCGCGATCTTCAGGAGCGGCTGGGCATCAAGGCGATCGACGTCTACGGCTTGTCGGAAATCCTGGGGCCCGGCGTCGCTTGCGAATGCCACGTCGCGCAAGCCGGCCTGCACGGTTGGGAAGATCACTTCGTCTTCGAAATCGTCAATCCGGAAACTTTGCAGCCGCTGCCGATCGGCGAAACCGGCGAGTTGGTCATCACCACGCTGACCAAAGAGGCGCTACCGATGATCCGCTATCGGACGCGCGATATCACGCGACTGAGCAACGAGCCGTGTCCGTGTGGCCGCACTCATGTTCGTATCATGCGCGTGACCGGTCGCGACGACGACATGCTCATCATCCGCGGGGTGAACGTCTATCCGTCGCAAGTGGAAGCCGTGCTTGTCGGCTTCCCCGGGCTGGCGCCGCACTACCAGATCGTATTGACCCGAGAGGGCGCGCTCGATGCCATGACGATCGAGATCGAGGTTGAGCCGGGCTCCCGCGATACGGAGGCCGGCCGTGGCGGCAAGGCTGACGAAGTGCGGCAACACATCAAATCGCTGATTGGCGTGACCTGCCATGTTGCCGTCAGGGCGCCGGGCGAGCTGCCGCGCTCGCAGGGCAAGGCCGTGCGCGTCAGGGATCTGCGGAATAAGACGAACTGATAGGTCAATCGGCGAGTGTTGGCGGTGGGCCGGCGTTCAGCGCCGTTCCAGCAAGGTCCGCGTTATTCCTGCGAAACCGGCGGATCGAGATCTTGCGGCCACGATTTGGGCGGCGCCGGGTATTTGCGCAACAGGCGGTGCACTAGATTGACGTGCTCGGTCTCCTCCTCGACGAATTCCGCGGCCATTTGCCTGACTTTCCGGTCCTTCGCGGTCTCGACAATGTGGGTAAAGAAGGCCAAAGCCCGCTTCTCGCCTTCGAGCGCCATTTGCAGGGCATGCCACGGCGTCATCATGTAATGCGCAGCGGCAAGGTCCACTTCCTCCGGGCTCTCACCCTTGGTCCACTTGCCGATGCGGCGCGCGTGCGCAACGACGTCGATCTCTCCCGCTTGCCGTTTGATTTCCTCGGCATGAATTCCTTCGGCTCTCGCCAGATCGCGGAACACGTCGACCATTTCCGGATTGTTGTGCGTTTCCATCTGCTCGGCGAGCATCGTGTAGCGTTCTACGGCATCAATTTCGATCTGATAGGCGGCTCCGAACAGGTCCGCGAGCGTAGACACCGTCGGGGCGCCGGAGGTTTTGCTCATATTTCGAATTCCTGCTCCAGTACCGAAGGGTCGAGGCTCTGCGGCCCGAACTTCGGTTGGTACGGCCGCCGCTCGCCGCGGTAGAGAATGCCAATGTTGAAGCCATCGTCGGTCATGATGCGGCGCGCCGCCTTGGCGGGATCGTTGGTCGCGGCGACCGGCGCCGGATGCACTAGGTCCTTCCATTCCTTTTGATCCGGCCGATAGGTGACGCACGGGCTCAGGATCTCGACGAAGGAAAAGCCGGGATGGCGAATGGCCTCGACCAGGATACCTGCCGTTTCGTTCGGCTCTCCGGCGAAGCAGCGGGCGATGAAATTGGCTCCCGATGCGAGCGCGTTCACCAGCGGATGGAACGGACTGAGGCCGGTGCCGCCGGGCGAGATCGCGGTGTCGAAATCGGGTTCGGTGGTCGGTGACGGTTGGCCCTTGGTCATGCCGTACACGCGATTGTCCATCACCACGTAGGTCATATCGATATTTCGACGACAGGCGTGCAGAAAATGATTGCCGCCGATCGAGTAGCCGTCGCCGTCGCCGCTCGCGACCACGACCGTCAGATCGGGCCGCGTCACCTTTAAGCCGGAGGCAAGTGCCAGCGATCGGCCGTGCACGCCGTGGAAGCCGTAGCAGTTGGTGTAGGCCGGGATCCGCGAAGAGCAGCCGATCCCGGAGATGACGGCGATCTGCTCCGCGGGCACAGCCAACTGGGCAAATGCGCGCGTGAATGCCATCAGCACGTGGTAGTCGCCGCAACCCGGACACCACACCGGCTTGACGTCGGATCGATAGTCGCTCGGCTTGCAAGCGAGCTGCGTGTCTGCCGTCAATATCAGTTCCTCCATTCGGTGATTGCCTGATGGATTTCGCTTGGACGAATTGGGAAAGGTCCGGGCCGGTGCAGCACCTTGATTTCACCGGGCAGGTCGTAATGGGCCCTGAGATAGCGGTAAAATTGACCACTGTGGCTTTGCTCGACAACGAGAAGGCGTTTCACGCCATTGAGCGCCGCGGCAAAGCGAGCATTTTGCACCGGCGCCAAGAGCCGCGGAGCCACCAGCCGCACCGCGACGCCGTCGCGACCTGCGAGCTCGACGGCCTCGCGCACGGCGCCGGTGAGCGAGCCCCAGGTGACGACAGCGATCTCGCCGGTGCCCTCGATCGTGGCCCAATGATCGCCGAAGGTGAATTGCTCGAGCTTGTCACGACGCTTGTCGAGCTGGACGCGATGCTCAGCGGCGCCGCTGGTCGGGGTTCCCCGTTCGGAATGGGTCAATCCCTCCGCGGTGTATTGGGCGCCGCGCGTGCCGGGAATCGCCATCGGCGAAATGCCGTTCGCCGCCAGCGCATAGCGCTGATAAGGAGCATCGGTCGCGATATGCCTGACCCGCTCGCCAATAAACGCGACATCCGCCGGTCGTTCGATCGCGGCGACTGTCTGGCCGAGGAATTGATCCGAGAGCACGATGGCCGGAGCCTGCAGCGTTTCAGCGAGATAGGCGGCCCATTGTGTGGTGAACAGGCAATCGCCGACGGACTGCGGCGCCAGCACCAGATGTGGCGCATCGCCGTGGAAGCCGTAGACGGCGATGTTGAGATCGGCTTGCTCCGATTTCGTTGGGATGCCGGTCGACGGTCCGCCGCGCATCACGTCGATGACGACGATCGGAATCTCCGCCGCGGTGGCGAGTCCGAGCGCTTCGATCATCAGCGAGAGACCGGGACCCGATGTAGCGGTCAATGCCGGTGTACCGCCGAACGAAGCGCCGATGATCATGTTGATCGAGGCCAGCTCATCTTCGGCTTGCAGCAAAACACCGCCGACCTTGGCCAGCCTTGGCGCCAACCATTCGAGAATTTCGCTCGCCGGAGTTATCGGGTAGGCGGCGGCGAAACGGATGCCGCCACGAATGGCGCCGAGGCCCGTCGTCTCGTTGCCTGAGACCAACCATCTTTTCTTGCCGGCGACCGGTGGTGCGAGACGCCTATCAAATGGAATAGCGGCGGCCGCGGCGACCCCGGCCTGGAGCGCGACCCGGCTGCCCTGGGACGCGACTTGCCCCTTCTCCGCCAGCCGCTTCTCGATCAGCGCGGTGAAAACTTCCTGGTTCAGGCCGACAAGCTTGGCGACGATCCCGAGCGCGACCATGTTGGGTCGCCCTTCGAGGATCGATTTCGCCATCTCCTTCATCGGAATTTCGACGACGCGCGCCCCGGAGCTCTTCACGAATGCGGGCAGGTCGCTGCCGCGCGGGTCGCTGATCACCAGGCTGTGCGGCCCGATCTCGATCTCGGCGCCGAATCGATTGGCGTTCAGCCAATCGATGCCGATCAGCAGATCGAATCGATCCGCGAGACACTCGACCGGCCGGCTTGCTAAGCGGATCAGCGCCGCTGCCTCGCCGCCGCGGATTTGCGGCCCCACGGTGCGCGTGAGCAGGCCATACCATCCGGCGGCGGTTGCCGCCTCGAGCAACAAATTGCCCGAAGTGAGCGCGCCGGCGCCGCCGCTTCCGATGATGGCGATCGAGAGGTGTTCCGCTTCCGTCACGCAGAATCCCTACGCTTGCAGGGCCTTGTTAAGACACCACAAACATAGCGACGGCAGCCGCGGAGTTATTTGTCATAGATCAAGGAATCCCCCTGCCGGAGTAAGTATTTTGCCACTAGTGCGGCAGAAAATCCGCGACCGAGGGAGGCTTTTTGGGATGTCGACCGCGCCGATCCGATGGATGATGACAGGTCAGGACCAGCCGCTGATCCGTGCTGAGTTCAATCCATTTCCGCCGGCGCCGGACGAGGTCGTTGTTGAGATCGCGGGTTGTGGGGTTTGCCATACCGATCTCGGTTACTACTACGACGGGGTCCGCACCAAGCATGCTTTGCCGTTGACGCTGGGTCACGAGATCAGCGGCCATGTCGTGGACGCGGGCGCGGATGCTGTGCGGTGGAAGGGCAGGGCGGTCATTGTTCCCGCGGTCATTCCCTGTGGAACCTGCGACGTTTGCCGGCGCGGCAAATCGACCATCTGTCCGAATCAGAAAATGCCGGGCAACGACATCCATGGCGGCTTTGCCACGCACATCGTGGTGCCGGCGCGCGGCCTTTGCGCCGTCGACGAGCCGAGACTGAAGGCGGCCGGCATCGAGCTTGCCGATCTTTCGGTGATCGCCGACGCGGTAACCACACCTTATCAGGCGGTCATTCAGGCGGGCGTCGCCCCGGGCGATCTCGTCGTCGTCAATGGGGTCGGAGGGGTCGGCGGTTACGCGGCGCAGATTGCGGCTGCCCAAGGCGGCACGGTGGTCGCCATCGATGTCAGTCAAGACAAGCTCGACGCTATTGGCGGCGGCGTCGGCGTCGCCTTGACATTGAATGCGCGCCAGCTCGACCTCCGCGAAATCAAACGAACGATTCAGGCCTTCGCCAAGGAACGCAAGCTGCGTCAAACCGAGTGGATTATTCTCGAATGCTCGGGCACGCGGGCCGGCCAGGAGACCGCCTTTGGCCTCATCAATCACGGTGCGACATTGTGCATCATCGGCTTCACCATGGACAAGGTCGAAGTCCGGTTGTCCAATCTCATGGCCTTTCATGCCCGTGCGCTGGGCAACTGGGGATGTCCGCCCGAGCTTTACCCGGCGGCGCTGGAGCTTGTGCTCGACGGCCGGGTGAATGTCGCCACCTTTGTCGAGAAGCATCCGCTCGACGAGATCAATCAGGTTTTTGCATCGGCCCACGACGGCGCACTGAAACGCCGGGCCGTTCTCGTTCCCAATTGATGAGGAGAAAGTCCATGAACGCCGAAGCAGCCCGCGTCAGTTCACTGGCCGCGGTTGAGGCAAAAGACCATTGGTTGGTCCCCGCCGACGTGCGGGAAAGGGTCGCCAAAGGCAGCGTTCTCTATGAAAAACGCGCCGTCAAAAACAGCGACGGCCAACCGGTTGCCGGCCTCTGCAACGCCTGGATCACGCTGAACAATCCGTCGCAGTTCAATTCCTACACGACGGACATGGTCAAGAGCGTCATCCTCGCATTCCGCGAGGCTAGCGCCGCACGCGATGTGGTCGCGGTGGTGTTCACCGGAGCCGGCGACAAGGCGTTCTGCACCGGCGGCAATACCAAGGAATATGCGGAATATTACGCCGGTAACCCGCAGGAATACCGCGGCTACATGCGGCTCTTCAACGACATGGTCTCGGCGATCCTCGCCTGCGACAAGCCGGTGGTCTGCCGCGTCAACGGCATGCGCATCGGCGGCGGCCAGGAAATTGGCATGGCCTGCGACTTCACGATCGCGCAGGACCTGGCGCGCTTCGGTCAGGCCGGCCCGAAGCACGGCTCGGCGCCGATCGGCGGTGCCACCGACTTCCTGCCGGTGACCATCGGTGCGGAACGGGCTATGGTGGCTTGCGTGCTGTGCGAGCCGTTCTCGGCGCACGAGGCCTATTTCACCGGCGTGATCAGCGATATCGCGCCGGCGCTGAAAGTGGACGGCAAATACGTCGCCAATCCACTGGTCGAAACCACCCGCATCGTCGACGATTACGGCCGTCTGGTGTTTGGCAAGCCGAAGACCGGCGATGCCTTGAAGGCGGGCCAGGAACTGATGAAGCGCGGCACCGTCGATCTCGATCTGCTCGATCAGAAGGTCGAGGCGCTGTGCACCAAGCTGCTTTACACCTTTCCCGACTGCATGACCAAGACCATCGAGGAGCTGCGCAAGCCGAAGCTCGATGCCTGGAATCGCAACAAGGAAAACTCGCGGGCGTGGCTCGCCCTCAACATGATGACCGAAGCGCGCGCCGGTTTCCGCGCCTTCAACGAGGGTACGCGCGAAACCGGCCGCGAGATCGATTTCATCGGGTTGCGTCGCGCGCTTGCCGCCAACACGCCGTGGAGCGACGAACTTACCGAGAGCGTCATGCCGCGGACGAAGGACGGGCGATGACAGCGCCGCTGAAGATCTGGTTCGACGCCGAGGGCCGCTTGCTGCGCCTGTCGCTCAATCGGCCGAAGGCCAATCTGATCGACGCCGCCATGATCGCGGCGCTGGACGGTGCGCTGGCGCAACATTTGGCCAACCCCGGTCTCAGTGCCGTGCTGCTTGAGGCCGAAGGTCCGCATTTCAGTTTCGGCGCCAGTGTCGAAGAGCATCTGCCCGGCCAGTGCGCGGCGATGCTGCGCAACCTGCATCGTCTGATCTTGCGCATGGTCAAGTCACCGGTTCCCATTCTGGTCGCGGTGCATGGGCAATGCCTCGGCGGTGGGCTTGAAGTCGCGCTCGCCGGGCACATCCTGTTCGTCGCGCCCGATGCCGCTTTGGGCCAACCCGAAATGAAGCTCGGGGTCTTCGCGCCGGCTGCATCCTGCTTATTGCCCGAGCTGGCAGGTTCGATGCGGGCGCTCGATCTGCTGCTGTCGGGGCGGAGTATTACCGGGGTCGAGGCTGCCCGGCTCGGCATTGCCCGCGAAACCGCGACCGATCCGACCGCGGCCGCGCTTGGCTACTTCGAAGAGCATCTCAAGACCAAGAGCGCGAGTTCGCTGCGTTTCGCCGTCAAGGCTGCGCGGATCGATTATGTCGCGCGCGTCAAGGCCAAATTGAAAGCCGTCGAGCGCATCTATCTCGATGAATTGATGACAACGCACGATGCGGTGGAGGGTCTTGAGGCCTTTATCGCGAAGAGACCGGCACAATGGATGCATCGCTGAACAATCCGACCACGGCACCGATCGTCGCGCGTGCGAATGCGCTGTTCGAGGATCTGTCGTTCACCGCGGCCCGCGAATGGAAAGCGGCGGCGGCCGGCCGAAAGGTTGTCGGCTACATGCCGATCTACGTGCCGCGCGAGATCATTCATGCCGCCAACATGCTGCCGCTCGGCGTCCTCGGCGGCGGCGATCAGCTCGAAGTCATCCACGGCGACGCCTATTACCAGAGCTACATCTGCCGCATTCCGCGCTCAACCATCGAGCTCGCCGTATCCGGCCGCATCGATTTCGTCGATGGCATGCTGTTCCCCTCGATTTGCGACGTGATCCGCAATCTGTCGGGCATGTGGAAGATGATGTTTCCGAGCGTCTACGTCCGCTACTTCGACGTGCCGCAGAATTACCGCGACGACATCGGCGGCGATTACTACATCAACGAGCTGGCCGAGCTCAGGCGCGATCTCGGCGAACTGCGCGGCGCCCCGATAACCGACGCCGAGCTCAACCGCTCCATCGCGCTCTACAATGAAAATCGCCGCCTGGTGCGCGAGCTGTACGCCCTGCGGGCCGAGCGCCCATGGCAGGCGCCGGCCGCCGAAGTCTATCTCGTGGTGCGAGCGGGCATGGTGCTTCCGGTCGAGGAGCACTCGGCGATGGTCCGCGACTATCTCGCCGCGGCCCGCGCCGAGGAGCGGACCAAGCGCGACAATTGCCGCATCGTCTTGACCGGCGCCTTCTGCGAGCAGCCGCCGCTCAATCTCATCAAGTCGCTCGAGCTGTCCGGCTGTTACGTGGTCGACGACGATCTCCTGCTGGTCACCCGCTGGCTGACCGGCGACGTGCCGACCGAGGGCGATCCCCTGAAGAATCTCGCGCTGGCGTTCCTGCATCATTCGGAATCGACGGCGGCCAAGTATGAGCCTGACCTGAAAGAAAAAGGCCAGTACCTCGTGCGCGCGGTGCAAAACTCGGGCGCGGAAGGCGTGATCTTTGCGGCGCCGAGCTTCTGCGATCCGGCGCTGCTGGACCGGCCGATGCTGCAGCACGTGCTCAAGGACGCCGGCATTCCCTTCATCGCCTTCAAATACGCGGAGAACTCCGGGCAAATGCAGCCGATCCGGGAGCAGGCCGGCACCTTCGCCGATTCGATCAAACTATGGAGCGGAAGATGACCGCGGTAATCGTTACGCCGAAAGCGGCGCCGGCTAAAGAGGTCGTCAAGGACGCTTCGATGGTGAAGCAGAAGGAGATGATGGCCGCGCACTACGATCGCCTGACCAGCGCACCGCAGACCGGTGAGAAAATCGCCGCCACCTTCGTGCCCGGCAATCTTAACGAGCTGATCATGTGCTTCGACCTCGTCAACAATCTGCCCGAGGTCAACGCCATCCAAAACGGACTGCGGCGGACAAGCGGCGCCTTTGTGCTCGAGGCCGAGAAAATCGGCCATTCGGAAGACGTCTGCACCTACGTGAAATCCGATATCGGCATGATGTCGAAGGGCAACATCGCGCCGAACGGCAAGAAGTTTCCTAATCCCGACGTCCTGCTGCTGTCCTACACCGGCTGCTTCACCTTCATGAAGTGGTTCGAGCTGCTGCGCGAGCAGTACAAGTGCGAGACGATCATGTTGCACACGCCCTATATGGGCGACGGCAAGATCACCAAGAACATGGTCGACTACATGGTGAAACAGCTGAAAGAGGAAGTGATTCCAAAGCTTGAGCAGATCTCGGGAATCAAGTTCGACATCGATCGGCTGCGCGAGTACCTGAAGAAATCGGTCAAGGCGGAGGATGACCTGGTTCGAGTTTTGCAGAGCGCGAAGCACAAGCCGTCGCCGATCGATGCCTACTTCGGCGCCATCTATTACATCGGTCCGATCTTCGGCGCTTTCCGCGGAACCGACGACGCCATCGAGTACTACAAGTTCCTCCGTGATGAAGTCGAGGATCGCCTGGCGAAGGACCAAGGCCCGGTCACGCCGGACGGCGACATGGGCAAGGAGAAATACCGGCTCGTGGTCGAGGGGCCCCCGAACTACACGAGCTTCCGCCAGTTCTGGAAGATGTTCTACGACGAGGGCGCGGTGGTCGTCGCCTCGAGCTACAGCAAGGTCGGCGGCGTCTACGATCTCGGGTTCCGCCACGATCCCGACAAGCCGCTGGGGACGCTGGCCGAATACTGCCTCGGCGTCTACACCAACCGCAGCCTGCCGATGCGCATCGACATGCTGTCGAAATATATCGAGGAGTACGATGCCGACGGCCTGCTGATCAATTCGATCAAGAGCTGCAACAGCTTCTCCGCCGGCCAGCTGCTGATGATGCGCGAGGTCGAGAAGCGGACCGGCAAGCCGGCGGCGTTCATCGAGTCGGACCTGGTCGATCCGCGCTACTTCTCTGCGGCCAACATCAAGAATCGGCTTGAAAGCTATTTTCAGATGATCGAGCAGAAGCGCGCCGCCGGGCGCGCCGCCGCGTGAGGAGACGCACGATGAAGACCTTCGTCGGGATTGATCTGGGCTCCACCACCACCAAGGCGGTGCTGCTCGACGACAATTGCGACGTTATCGGGCGCGGCATCACCAATTCGCGGTCGAACTACAGCACCGCGGCCCGCGTCGCCAGCCAGGAGGCAGGGGTCGACGGCCGCTTCACGCTATTCCGGCGGGCGCTGTCAAAGGCGGGCGGGCTCAACGGCGGGCTCGACAGCTTCCTCGGGGCGCTGGAGCGGGCCTTCCGCTACGAGCAATTCGTCGAGCAGCTCGAAGACCTCGAGCAGACCTGCCTCAGCCACATCCAGGGCGAACGCTTCCGCAAGGTCGAGGCCGGGGTCAAGGAAGCGCTCGGCCAAGTGTTCGCCCGGCTGCGCGAGGAAGCGCCGGCGCTCTACGCGCCCGGCGCCAAGCGCAAGTCGGACTTCTTCCGCGATATCGCCGGCTCGCGTTACCACGTGCATGCCGAGGAGGTCGCACGCGCGGCCGACGCGCCGTACGATCTCCTTCTTAACGTCTATGACAAGTCGATCATCGACGTGGAGAACCGGCCGCCGCAAGGCAATCTCAGCGACAAGTTCCGCCGCGCGCTGGCCCGCGTCCTGCGTTTGGAACCTTCGATCCAGGCGGCAGCCGGCAATATCCAGCAGAATATCGAGGATGCGCTGGGGATCGAGCTGGAAGAAACCTATCTGGTCGGCACCGGTTACGGCCGCGTCACCTTGCCGTTCTCCAAGGAGCACATCCGGTCGGAAATCCTCTGTCACGGCCTCGGCGCGCACATGATGTACCCGAACACGCGCACCGTGCTCGACATCGGCGGCCAGGATACCAAGGGCATCCAGGTCGACGCCAACGGCATCGTGGCGAACTTCCAGATGAACGATCGTTGCGCGGCGGGCTGCGGCCGCTATCTCGGCTACATCGCCGACGAGATGAACATGGGCCTGCACGAATTGGGCCCGATGGCCATGAAGTCGGATAAGCCGGCGCGCATCAATTCGACCTGCACGGTTTTCGCCGGTGCCGAGCTGCGCGATCGCCTTTCGCTCGGCGAGAAGCGCGAGGACATCCTGGCTGGATTGCATCGCGCCATCATCCTGCGCGCGATCTCGATCATTTCCCGTTCCGGCGGGGTGACCAACGAATTCACCTTCACCGGCGGCGTCGCCAAGAACGAGGCTGCGGTGCGGGAGCTGCGCAAGGTCATCAAGGAGAACTACGGGGAGGTGACGATCAATATCAATCCGGACTCGATCTATACCGGCGCATTGGGTGCGGCGGAATTTGCGCGGCGGGCGCATTTTGGCAACGCCGACGGGAGCCAGACATGACCATTGCAGCCGGAATCGATGTTGGCACCGGCGCCGTCAAGGCGGCGATCTTCAAGGTGGAAGATGGCAAGGAAACCTGGCTGTCCCGGTCGACGTTGCGGATGCGCCAGCGCGATCCGATCGAGCTAGCCCGCGTGGTCTACGACAACGCCCTGGAGGATGCGCGGCTCGCGCCGAATGAGGTCGACTACGTCGCCACCACCGGCGAGGGCGAGGCCGCGCCGTTCAGTACCGGACACTTCTACTCGATGACCACCCATGCGCGCGGCGCCATCTACCTCGATCCAGAGTCGCGGGCGGCGCTCGACATCGGCGCCCTGCACGGGCGGGCGATCAGCATCGACGAGCGCGGCAAGGTCTTGAGCTACAAAATGACGAGCCAGTGCGCATCGGGATCGGGCCAGTTTTTGGAGAACATCGCCCGCTATCTCGGCATCGCCCAGGAGGAAATCGGCGCGCTGTCGCGCGAGGCCGACAACCCGGAGGTGGTGTCGAGCATTTGCGCCGTGCTGGCGGAGACCGACGTCATCAACATGGTGTCACGCGGCATCACCGCATCGAACATCCTCAAGGGCATCCACCTGTCGATGGCGGCGCGGCTGTCCAAGCTCTTGAAGTCGATCGGCGCGATGCAGGGCGTGGTGATGTGCACCGGTGGGCTGGCGCTCGACAACGGCCTGGTTGCCGCTTTGACGGAGGACATTGCCACGATCAAGGACATGAAATGCGTCGTGCGCAGCCATGCGGACTCGATTTACGCCGGCGCCATCGGCGCGGCTTTGTGGGGCGCCTATCGATTTGATAAACTCGCTGCCGCGGGCAATCTGCCGCGGGCGGCCTGACGCGATGCCCGGCAAGGAGACGACGCTATGGCGCTGTTGATCATCGACACATGCACCGCTTGCGATGCGTGCGAGCCGGTGTGTCCGAACAAGGCGATTACCGCCGGCAATCCGATCTACGTCATCGACCCGTTGAAATGCACGGAGTGCGTCGGCGCCGAGGACGAGCCGCAGTGCAAGCTCGTCTGCCCGGCCGACTGTATCGTGCCGAATCCCGATTGGGTCGAGAGCCAGGACGACCTGCTAGCTAAGTATCAGCAGTTGCACGGCTGATACAGCTTGGCGCTTGGCGCGATGGATGCCGGAACCGAAGCACGCCTCTACCAGACTATGTCGAGAACGCTGAGAGCTTAGCCATGACCAGCACCACCGCCGCCGTCCCGGGGCGCGCCCGCTCGTTGCGCGTCGACGATCTCGAAAGGGTGATCGCGATCGATCGCGCCCACACCGGTCACGCCCGCCATCGCTTCTTCGAGAAGCGGTTCGCTGCCGCCGAAGCGCACCCCGAGGATTACGTCCTCGTCGGCGTCGACGAAGGCAAGTCGCTCGCCGGCTACGCCTTTGCGCACCTGCTGCACGGTGAATTTGGCCGCGAACAGTCAAGCGCCACGCTCGACGCCGTCGGTGTCGCCCCCGACAGCCGCGATCATGGTATCGGGCAGGTGTTGATGCAGGGGCTCGTCGAGGTTTTGCGCGGCAAAAGCGTGCGGTCGCTGCAGTCGCAGGCCGATTGGACGAACCACGGCTTGTTGCGGTTCTTCGATACCGCCAAATTCCAGCTCGCGCCGCGGCTTGTCCTGCAACGCTCGGCCGTCGATTTGTTGGCGGAAGAGATCGACGAGGTGTAAGAGTTTCCTGCGAGGCGAACACGATGGCACGAAATACCGCAATCACGATTCCGGAACGCGTCGGCGATGCCCGGGAGATCAACTACGGGAATCCGCCGGCCGCGGATTTCGGTCCGCTGGGGCGCGACAAGATTCCCATTCGGTCGATGCAGGAAGAGGATTTACCGGCCCTGATCGCGATCGACGGCCGCATCACCGGCCGGGACCGTTCGAGCTATTTCAAGCGCAAGTTTGCCGACGCACTGCATGAGTCCAACGTGCGTGTGTCGCTGGTCGCCGACCTCGATGGCGTGCCGGTCGGGTTCATCATGGCGCGGGTCGATCTCGGGGAATTCGGCCGCCTCGAACCGGCGGCGGTCCTGGACACGATCGGCGTGGATCCTGATTACCAGGACCGCGGTGTCGGTCGCGCTTTGTTGTCGCAATTGCTCGTCAATCTTGCCACGTTGCGGGTCGAAATCGTGCGAACGGAGCTAGATTGGCGCGACCGCGAGCTGATCGTCTTCCTCGATCGATGCGGTTTTCGGCCGTCGCAGCATTTGTGCTTCGACCGGGGCATTGCCTGACTAGAGATGATCCGGAAAAAGCCTGCCCTCGGCCTTGATCCGAGGATGGAAGCCGGATTCCCGAAAAGATCATGCTCCACTAAGATATGAGAGCGCCAATCGATTCAATCTGAAGCGATTGCGTTCTCGTCAGGCGCGCAGGCGGACCAATCGGAGCTTCACTTCGTCGTCGTGGGCGCCGTGCTCGCAGGACGACAGCACCTCGTGGTCCCAGCCGCGCTCCTCGAGCTCTGGATAAAGCGAGATCGGCTCGCAGTCGAGATGCGCGGTGAGCGTGGCGCCGGCCTCGCCATTGTCGATCAGGGCTAAGATGGCCAGCGACGGTTCCGGCGGCTCGAGCCCGCAGACGTCGATATGTAAGCCGTCCGCCTCGTGCCAGAGGCGCGATCCGTCACGCGGACGCGCGCAGTGATGATGATCGCTCATGGTCCGCTTGCTGGCGCGGCACCCAGCGCCGACACCAGACGGCGGGCGAGGCCGGCGGCGGCAAGCCGGCGGTAATGGGCCGAGGCGACCGTGGTCCGCATCGGCTGCACCTGTTTCTGCACCAATCGATCGACCTGCTGCAGTATTTTTTCGTCGAGCGGCCGCCCCAGCAATTCGGCGGTTCCGGCGAGCAGGAAGGGGCGGGAATTGGTGCCGGTGATTCCGATGCGGAGGGCTTTCACTACGCCGTCGTCCGTCGCCAGCGCGACCGCCACGCCGGCAAGCGGATAGTCGATCGCGCCGCGCACGCGCAGTTTGGCGTAGGCCGACGGCGGCGGGTCGGGCGGCAGGTACACGGCGACGACGATTTCGTCGGTGCCGAGCGCGAGATGCGCTTGGCCGTCCTCGACATAGAGATCGCCGAGCGGAATGCGCCGGCGTTGCTGCGCTCCGGCGATCTCGACCTCAGCTCCGAGCGCCAGCAGCGCCGGTGCGAGATCGCCGGTGAAGGCGGCATGGCAGCGTTGGCCCTGGGGCGCCACATGGCAGACCTCGCCGCCGTGCTTGAGGCAGTAGCCGTTGGCGTGCCGCCACCACTCACTCTGATTGTAGAAGATGCAGCGCGTATCGAGGCATAAATTGCCGCCGACCGTCGCCATGGCACGATGGCCGGGGCCCGCGATCGCCTCGGCGGCCTCGGCCAGGGCGCGGTAGCGCTCGGACAGTATCGGCGAGAGCGGCAGCGCCGCGGCGGTGACGGAGGCTCCGATCCGCACTCCGGCGTCCGTGGCCTCGATCCCGGCAAGCTCGCCGATCTCCGCGAGGTCGATCAACAATGTCGGGCTGGCGATGCCGTGGCGCATGTTGACCAGCAGATCGGTTCCGCCGGCAAGGAAACGGCTATCCGCATGGCCGCGGCGCGCCGCGACGGCGGCTTCGACGTCGCGTGGTCGTGCAATCTGGAAGTGGGGCATCAATGCCGTCATGACGCCTCCCTCCGCGCCTCGCCCAACCGTTTCCGCCGCCGCCGCTCGACCAGCGCTTCCATCACGCGGTCAGCCGTTGCCGGCAACTCATTCATGTCGATGCCGATCGCGTTGGCGACCGCGTTGATCATTGCCGGTGGAAATCCGGCGAGCGCGCCTTCGCTCGCTTCCTTGGCGCCGAAGGGGCCGAAGGGATCGTGGCTTTCCACGATCTGGACTTCGATCGCCGGCGATTCGGCGATCGTCGGAACTCGATATTCGAGCAAGCTTGCGTGCACCGGCAGACCCTCGGCGTAGCGGGTTTCCTCGGTGAGCGCTTGACCCATTCCCATCCACACCGACCCCTCGATCTGTCCTTCGACCGCGAGCGGATTGATCGCATGCCCGCAATCGAGCGCGGCCCACACCTTGTCAACCGAGATCGCGCCGGTTGCCTCGTCGACCGTCACTTCGACCACCTGAGCGGCATAGCTGAAGCCCATCGTCGAGCCGACCGCGCCGCCGCGATGCTTGCCGCCCTGCGCCTCGGGCGGACAGGTGAAGGTGCCCGAAACGGTTATCGGACCGTGCTCGGCGAGCGCCGCTTTCACGACTTCCGCGAAGGAAAGGTTCGATTGGCCGCCGGCGCCGACTTGAAAGACTTCGCCCATGCATTCAATGTCTTGCGGCCTCGCCTCGAGCTTACGCGCCGCCGCGGCGGTCAGCAGGGCTTTGAGGCCGCGGGCCGCGTCGATCGCGGCGTTGCCGACCATGAAGGTGATGCGCGACGAATAAGCACCGTTGTCCTTCGGCGTAATGGCGCTGTCGGCGGCGATGACGCGTATCCGCTCGAGCGAAATGCCGAGCGTCTCCGCCACCGCGATGGCGACCATCGTTGACGAGCCTTGGCCGATGTCGGCGGCGCCGGTCAGCGCCGTCACGCCGCCGTCGAAATCGACTCGCAGATTGACGACGGCGTGCGGCTCGCCGGTCCAATGGATGGGCTTTGCGGCGCCGCTCACGTAATGCGAGCAGGCCATGCCGAGGCCCTTGCCGGGCGGCAGCTTGCCGATGCGCTCCGCCCATCGACTGGCGCGCTGGACCTTGTCGAGACATTCGCCGAGGCCGTAGCTGTTCACCATCAGATCGTTCAAGGTGCGGGTCGGCGCACGCAGCAGATTGGCGCGGCGCACGGCGAACGGATCGAGCTTGAGCTCGCGCGCCATGCGATCGAGCAGGCATTCGAAGGCATGCCGGCTATCGACCGAGCCGTGACCGCGCATGGCGCCGCAGGGCGGCAGATTGGCGTAGACCCGGTAGCCGTCGTACTTGATCGCCGGAACGTCGTAGATTCCCTGCAGCAGCGAGCCGGCATAGAGGATGGTCACGATGCCGTAGCCGGCATAGGCACCGCCGCGCTGGACCACCTCGCACTCGCACGCCGTGATGCGTCCATCGCGCCGCATGCCAAGTTTCAGCCTGATGTCGGTCTGCGGCCGCGCGCGGTGGGTCAAGAAAGTTTCCTCGCGTGTCAATTGCATCATCACCTTGCCGCCGGCGGCGCGGGCCAACAGCGCGGTGACGATCTCGAAATTCAAAACCTCGACCCGCGCGCCGAAGCCACCGCCGACGAACGGTTTCACCACGCGAATCCGCGAGGCGTCCATCTCCAGGCAACGGGCCAGCATCAGATGCAGATAGTAGATGACCTGGGACACGCTCTGAACGGTCAGACGCCCGGTCAGCGGATCATAGTCGGCGAGCGCGGCGTGCGGCTCGATCTGGGCGTGATTGACTTCGGCGCAGCGGAAGGTCGCTTCACGAACGAGATCGGCCGCGGCGAACTCTTGACGCACATCGCCGAACTCGTTGTGCACCTCGCGTTCGAGATTGCCCGGCTTGTTGTCGTGCAGCAGCGTCGCCCCGGCGACACGCGCGTCCTCCGACGTGTAATAGGCGGCAAGCTCGCGGACCTCGAGCTCGATCAGTTGGAGCGCGCGTTCGGCGGTCTCGGCGTCGATCGCGGCGATGGCCGCGACCGGCTCGCCGCGGTAACGCACCCGCTCGCGGGCCAGCGGGTATTCGTTCATGGCGACCGGCAGGACGCCGTAGGTGTGCGGGCAATCGTCGCCGGTGACGACGGCTACGACCCCTTGCAGCGCCCGCGCCTTCGACACGTCGAGCCGAATGATCTCGCCGTGACTCACCGGGCTGCGGAAAATCCGACCGACCAGAGCGTCCGCATGTTCGAGATCCGCCGTGTAGCGCGCGCGGCCGGTGACCTTGTCGATGCCGTCGATCAGCGGGACGCCGGCCCGCCCGTTGCCGCTCGCGCCGGCTTTCATGACGCCGGCTCCGCCGCGCTGCGCACGGATTCGATGATCTTCACGTAGCCGGTGCAACGGCAAAGATTACCGGACAGCGCCACGCGAATGTCGTGATCGCTGGGCTGCGGATTCCGCCGCAACAGCGCCTCGGCGGCCATGATCATGCCGGGCGTGCAGAAACCGCATTGTGTCCCCAGCTTCTCGTGGAAGGCGCGTTGCAGCCGGCTGGGCCGCCCGTGCGCCACAAGACCTTCGATGGTCTCGACCGAGCGCCCTTCGCAACGCACCGCCAGCGTGATGCAGGCAGGCACCGCCTGTCCATCAACCAGCACCGTGCAGGCGCCGCATTCGCCGCCATCGCAACCGGTCTTCGTCCCGGTCAGGCGCGCGATGTCCCGCAGATAATCCACCAGCAGCAGGTTTTCGGCTACGGCATCTTCACGCCGGCGACCGTTGACCTGCACTCTGAGCAGCCGTTTGGCGGCGTGCGAGCTTTCCATCGGCAAACAGGGCTTTCCACCCGGGCATTCGGCCTTGACGACGGCAATACCCTGTTTTTTTGATAGACCGTCCGCCGCTGCGCCGACATTGACAAAAGTCAAGAACCTGCCGGCAGACGGCCGCATGGTGGAATCAAAACACAAGCGATCACGCCGACATCGCTATCGCATTGGCGCGACTTGACCTAAGTCAAGGACATTGGCCGGCGCTTGCGCTGGGAATCATTTGCGAATTTTCTTTGAGAACTGTGCTCTGGCATGGCCACTGAGCGGGAATATAACGCCGCCGCGGATTTCGTGGACCGTAACGTGCTCGAAGGCCGGGGCGACAAGACCGCGTGCATCGACCCGTCGCGAAACATCACCTACGCCCAGCTGCTTGACGAGGCCGCGCGTGTGGGGCCGATGCTCGCCCGCCTGGGTGTCGAGCGGGAAAACCGTATCGCGCTGGTCATGCTCGATTCGGTGGATTTCCCGGTGCTGTTTTGGGGTGCCATCCGGGCCGGCATCATTCCGGTTCTGTTGAATACCCGCCTCAACGCCGATCAATATCATCAGCTGCTCGAGGACTCGCGGGCCAAGGTGGTCTTTGTTTCGACCGCGCTGCTGCCGGTTGTGCAGGAAGCCGCCAGCGGCTTGCCGGCATTGAAGGAGATCGTCGTGGTCGGCGGCGGTCCGGACGGAGTGCCGCGGCTGGCCGCGTTGCTCGCTGCCGTGAACGAGCGGCCCGCAGCGGCCAAAACCTGCGCCGACGAGGTCGCCTACTGGCTTTACTCCTCCGGCAGCACGGGCATGCCGAAAGGCGTCATGCACGTGCATTCGAGCCCAATGGTCATGGCGCGACAAGCCGGGCAGGACCGCATCGGCGTCCGCGAGGACGATCTGATTTTTTCCGCGGCCAAGCTGTTTTTTTCCTATGGCCTCGGCAATGCGATCATCTGCCCGATGGCGGTGGGTGCGACGTCGGTATTTTACCCCGAGCGGCCGACGCCGCAGACCGTGTTTGAAACGCTACGCGGCTATCAGCCGACCATGTTCTATGCGGTGCCGACGCTGTACGCCGCCATTCTCGCGGATGCCGAATGCACTCCGGAGCGCGGCTCGAGCAGGCTGCGGCTCTGTTTCTCGGCCGGCGAGCCGTTGCCGCCGCACATCGGCGAAGCTTGGAAAGAGCGCTTCGGCCTCGACATCGTCAATGGCGTCGGCTCGACCGAGATGGGGCATCTGTTCGTGACCAATGTCCCGCATGCCGTCGAGTACGGAACCGCCGGCGTTCCGGTGAAGGGCTACGACATCCGGCTTGTCGATGAGGCCGGGCGCGATGTCGCCGACGGAACGATCGGCGAGATGCTGGTACGCGGCGCCTCGGCTGCTGCCGGATATTGGAATCAGCGTGAGAAATCGCGGCGCACCTTCGAGGGCGAGTGGACGCGCACCGGCGACAAATACCTGCGCCGCGCCGACGGGGTTTACCTCTACTGCGGCCGCGCCGACGAAATGTTCAAAGTGAGCGGCATCTGGGTGTCGCCGTTTGAGGTCGAGGCGGCGCTGGTCACCCATCCGAGCGTGCTCGAGGCCGCGGTGGTACCGGCCGAGGACGACAATGGCTTGATCAAGCCAAAGGCGTTCGTCGTGCTCAAGGCAATGTCCGACGGCGGCGCCAACCGCGCCCTCTACGAGGACATCAAGGTGCATGTGAAGCGCACCATCGGACCCTGGAAATATCCGCGCTGGATCGAGTTCGTCGACAGCCTGCCGAAGACCGCGAGCGGCAAGATCCAGCGTTTCAAGCTGCGCGACAATGGGCCTCAATCGGACCGGGGCGGCATCCAAACGGGACTCTGAAAATGGCAAGCCTGTTCGCCGCCGCAGCCGCCGAGCGGATTTGCTCGGATGTAATCAAAAAAGCCGCAATGACTTCAGCAGATCGTAGTGGAGGAGGGGACCGATGAATTTTACCGGCAAAACGGCACTGATCACCGGCGGCGCTTCCGGGATCGGCAAGGCGACCGTGATGGAATTCGCGCGCTGCGGCGCCCGTGTCATCTGTGCCGACATCGATGCGGCCAAGGGCGCCGATCTGGTGAAGGAGGCCGGCAACCTCGCCGTCGAGTTCGTCGCGATCGATCTGGCGGATCCGGTCAGCGTGCGTCGCTGCGCGGTGGAGGTGCTCGATCGATACGGCCGGGTCGACATTCTGGTGAATGCGGCCGGTTGGAACGACATCCAGCCGTTCCTGCAAAATGCGCCCGACTACATGGATCGGGTGCTGGCGGTCAATCTGGGCGGGCTGCTGCATCTCACCCAGGCATTGCTGCCGGCGATGGTCGCGGCCAGCAAAGGCAAGATCGTCAACGTTTCGAGCGATGCCGGCCGGGTCGGCTCCAGCGGCGAAACGGCTTATGCGGCAGCGAAAGGCGGCGTGATCGCCTTTACCAAGTCGCTCGCTCGCGAAGTCGCGCGCTATTCGATCAACGTCAACTGCGTCTGTCCGGGTCCGACCGACACGCCCATGCTGCAGTCGCGGCCGGAAAAGCTCAAGGAGGCTTTCATCCGCGCCATACCATTCCGACGATTTGCCAAGCCGCAGGAAATCGCCGACGCGATTTTGTTTTTCGCCAGCTCGCGCTCCGACTACATTACCGGGCAGGTGTTGAGCGTCAGCGGCGGACTGACTTTCGCAGGCTGAAAGCGAAGGCTTTTTTCGACCGGCGACACCGAGAGCATGATCCGGAAAAGTGGATACCGGTTTTCCGAAAAGATCATGCTCCACTAAGATCTGGACCGATAACCAAGAGGACCGACCCATGCTCGCAACGGCTGCTCGTTTCCGCCCTTCCCGCGTCGATTTTTCGAAGTTCAAGCCGCAGCATTTTCGCTGGGATGGCGACGGCAAGGTGGCGACCATCACGCTCAACCGGCCGGAGCGCAAGAATCCGCTGACGCTGGAGTCCTACGCCGAACTGCGCGACACCTTTCGCGATCTGGCCTATGCCGACGACATCAAGACCGTGGTGGTGACCGGCGCCGGCGGCAACTTCTGTTCCGGCGGCGATGTGCACGAAATCATCGGACCGCTGGTGGAGATGCAGCGCCAGGGCGACATGGCCGGCCTCATCGCCTTCACGCGGATGACCGGCGACCTGGTCAAGGCCATGCGCGCCTGCCCGCAGCCGATCGTGGCGGCGGTCGACGGCATCTGTGCGGGCGCCGGCGCGATTGTCGCCATGGCGTCGGACCTGCGCTACGGCACGGCGCGCAGCAAGGTCGCTTTTCTGTTCGTGCGCGTCGGCCTCGCCGGCGCCGACATGGGGGCTTGCAACATGCTGCCGCGCATCATCGGTGCCGGCCGCGCCGCCGAGCTGCTCTATACCGGGCGGGCCATCGACGGCAACGAGGCCGCGCAATGGGGCTTCTACAATAAGCTGTGCGAGCCGGAAACGGTGCTGACCGATGCGCAGGCTTTGGCGCGTTCGCTTGCCGACGGTCCGACCTTCGCCCATGCCATGACCAAGAAATGCATCCACCAGGAATGGAACATGGGCATCGACGAAGCCATCGAAGCCGAAGCGCAGGCGCAGGCGATCTGCATGCAGACCAAGGATTACGAGCGCGCCTATGAGGCCTTCGTGAAGAAGGCAAAGCCGGCCTTCGAAGGAAATTGAGCGCCGGCGCGGCGAAACTCGGGCGATCGCCGATCATCCGCCTTGCGGCGGCGGCACGGTGGCGCGGCCGCTCATGCCCGCCATCAGCTCGGGCGCATCGACGGTGATCTCGCCGATCACCCTTGCTCGATTATATTTAGTTCAATGAACTTTTGTAACCTCGAAACTCATAAGAGCATCTAATTTTGGCTCGCTCGCCCCGGGCGGCTTCGCGTTCACTATAGTAGTTTTCACCAAAAATCTTTGGGCGCCAGGAACAGGAAGATTCCATGCGACTGATACAGAAAATGTGAAAGGGTCTAGTCTCGCGCCCGCGGCGTCTGGCATGAGGGCGAGAGCATATAGCATGGCGCTATTGTAAACGTTGCTTGGAATAAACGCTTTCGCACCGGCGCCGGTGATAAATGCAATAGAAACATCTTGAGACGACGCTATGTCCCGGTCGCGATATGTAAAGGGAATTAAATTGTTTGGACCCCCCATGATCGTTATGTCGCCATTGTCGACGTTGATCGTGTAATCAGATAAGTTTTTTGATGCTTTGACTAGCTTTTGAATGCCAGAGATTTCTGTTTGCCACGTTATGGTCGCGTCCTGCACGTAGGTGTTGTTGGTTGTTTTCACGTAAAAAATCGGAGTGGTAGACAGGCTATTGCTTACAGCGCCTTCGGGGCCCGCAAAGATCATGTAGCTTTTTTGGGGGTTCCATATAATTTCGTGGCGTGTAGACGGCGGCAGAAGCTCAAGTTCAGGGGGCACGACTTGTTGGCCCGGTCCCGTGTTGCTCGAAGGATTTCTAGCGATAACCATGCCGAGCGATATTGCCGCCACGACGATAGCGACGGCAGCTATTGCGAGAAAGGGGTCCAATCTGCGTCCCTGTAAGCGTGGGCGTATAAAGAAATCATAAGCCAGTACACAGAGGCCAGCCACTACCACGATCGCGGAAAGGCCGAAGGAGGCCTGCCATATCCAAGGTGGCGCGCGTGGGAATGCGAGAGGGCCGGCCATTGTCAGAGGTGGTCCCACTTCCTAAGACAGCCGGTTAAGGTGGATTCGCCGATACAGAGGACGAACCATCATGAGGACGCGGAGACGGTTTTCGGCTGAGTTCAAAGCCAAGGTGGCGCTCGAGGCGATCAAGGGCCACGAAACGGTCGCAGAACTGGCGAGCAAGCACGAACTGCACCCGACCCAGATTGCTGCCTGGAAGCGTGAGGCGGTGGAGAAGCTGGCCAAGGTGTTCGACGAGAAGGGCAGCGCGCGCGAACAGAACCGCGACGCCGAGCTGACGAAGCTTCATGCCAAGATTGGTCAGCTGGTGGTGGAACGGGATTTTTTGTCGAAAGCCTTCGATCGCTGAGCCTGGATCGGAGGAAGACGATGATCGACCCCGGTCATCCACGGCTCTCGATCGTACGCCAGTGCGAGCTGGCGTCGATCAGTCGCTCGACATTCTATCGTAAGCCGACGGCGGAGAACGAAGCGACGCTGGTGTTGATGCGTCTCATCGACGAGCAGTTCCTCGAGACACCGTGGTACGGCTCGCGGCAGATGGTACGGCATCTGCGCCGCAACGGCTGCTGTGTCGGGCGCCATCGTGTCCGTCGACTGATGACCAAGATGGGCTTGGCGCCGATCTACCAACGCCCGAAGACCAGCGAGCGGCATCCGCAGCACCGGACATGGCCATACCTGCTTCGCCATCTGACCATCGACCGGCCCAACCAAGTCTGGTGCGCAGACGTGACCTACATCCCGATGCGCAGAGGCTTCCTATACCTGGTCGCGGTCATGGACTGGTTCAGCCGCAAGGTTCTGGCATGGAGGTTATCGAACACGATGGATGCTGACTTCTGCGTCGCGGCGCTGGCGGAGGCGATGGTCCGCTTCGGCAGACCTGAGATCTTCAATACCGATCAGGGCTCGCAGTTCACCAGCTTTACCTTCACCAACACCTTAAAGGCTGCCGACATCCGCATCTCGATGGACGGCCGTGGCCGCTGGATGGACAACGTCTTCATCGAGCGGTTATGGCGATCGTTGAAGTACGAGTGCGTCTACCTCAATGCCTTCGAGACCGGCAGTGAGGCACGAACAGGGATCGGTCGGTGGATCGGCTACTACAATGCCGATCGACCCCACTCGGTCTTCGGCGGCAGGACGCCCGACGAGGTCTATGCTACGCAGGCAAACGAGGAGAAATTGGCGGCGTAATCGAACCCAGAATCCACCTTAGCCAAGCCGCCATTCTGTCCCGTAAGGTGGGACCACCTCTGTCAGGCCGCCGCACGCTAGACCAATAACGGTCCCGGTGAGTGCCTTGCGATCTTCGGGAGCCATCCTAGCACTACTTTGGCAGATTTACTCACGCTGCTTTTCCTCGCTGATCCAGGATCGGCAGTACGGACATCGCTGAGGACTTGATCGCATGATGAGGTCGACGATGGCGTGGCGGACCGCCGGCAAGGTCGGTTGAGGGGGCGGGCCGTTGATTCTTTTTTCCCCGCCTCACTTTTTTGAGCCGGCGATGTTGGAGGAACGCGTAAGCAATCATCGCCATCAGCGCATGACGGTGAAGGCCGTGCCAAGACCTTCCCTCGAAGTGGTCGAGACCGAGTTCCTCCTTCAACTGTTGATGGGCCTGCTCGCAAATCCATCGTGCCTTGATCGTCGCGGCTAAGCTGCGGAGGTCCATTCCGGCGGCCAAGTTGGCGAGATAGTATTTCTTCTCTCCCGACGCGCGGTGCTCGCCGATCAGCCAGGCCTCGTCCCCTGGAAGATGCTGCTGGCCCTTGTCCCATATCCGCTGGGGAGGACCGTCGGCAGTACGCACACGGACGGCAGCAAACCGGGCTTTGAGCCGACCCTTCGTACCGCTGCGCCAACTCACAGTTCTCCACCGCGCACTGGCCATCATGTCTTCAGCTGCTGTCGATAGACTATCTGGCACCTGTCGTTTACGTGGCCGGCCTCGAACTTTGGTAACTGGCCAAATGAGCTGCACCCCAACGGGGTACACCTTGAGGTGACGAGGGATGCCAACCGCCCATGCAAGCTTGCGGGCCGTCAGCCCTTGACGGAAAGGCGCACTGAGACCGTAACCGGCATCCGCCAGCACACAGCGGAAGCGCACGCCGATCGATATCAAGCGATCAATCTCCGCCAGTGCGATCTCGGGCTTTGTCCGTGCAGTTCGATATTCGGCCGGAACACCAGCTCGCTTCAGCCGCCACCGATCGTTGACCCAACGGTCTGGAAGAAAAAGCCGCAATGCCACCATCACCGGAACTTCGCCGCGGGCGAGCGTCAGTGACACCAGAGTCTGGCAGTTGGCGGTCTTGCCTAGCGCTGAAGCGTATTGCGCAGCGACGCCGACCGAGTGCGTGCCCTTCTTTGGCACCGCCGTATCGTCGATTACCAACACAGCGTCGCTGCCACCAACGAGCCGATCCGCTTGAATGAGCAGCTCCGTCTCCAATGGCGCCGCGTCCCAGACGCCAGCCGCAACAAAATGATGCAGCTGGTCGTAATCGCCAGGCGCAAGCCGCTCCGCCATTGGCTGAACGCTCTTGCGATCGCCGGGTCCGATCAGCCCTGCCACATAAAGCGGACACATTCGCCGCCGCGATTTATGGCCTAGGCGATCCAAGAACGGCTTGAGCCATCCTCGAAGCTCGTCTTCCCAATTCGACGTTGTGCCTACCATGGTCGGCCCTCCAAAAGCCGACCACCCATGAATCATTGAAAAACTGATTTGGGAATCCCGTGCCGCTAAAAATCTGCCAAAGTAGTGCTAGGCAGAATAGCCGAATCCTTATGCTGAGGACTTCGCGGAATGAGGTAAGGAATGCTGACCTAACTGGCTGGTAGCGTTCGCGCCGTAATGCGGGCAAGTTTCAATTGCGCCCGAGATCGTCGATATTTGCCGAACGAAAGTCTGCGCGGTGGGAGCCATGACGCCAGCGAGCGGCGATTATCTGCCACTTGACAAAAACTCTCAGGCATTGGCAATATCCTTCCACGCTCGGATTTGAGGGGTAGCCGTCATGGCAAAATGTCCTAAACCCGTTCCGCAGATGACCACGGCTCAATTTGAGGCCCGTTTCCCGATTGGGGACGACGAAGCTTGCTTTCGCTACCTGATCGCCCGCCGCTGGCCGCAGGGCGTCGCCTGCCCGCGTTGTGGCAATCTCGATCTGTACGACGCCTCCAGCTACAAGCCCTTCCATTGGCAATGCCGGGCCTGTGCGCCGCAGGGCTATCGGTTCTCTTGCCTCGCCGGGACGATTTTCGAGAACACCAAGAAGCCTCTCCGCGAGTGGTTCCGGGTCGCCCATTTGATGCTGGCCAGCAAGAAGGGAATGAGCGCCCTCCAAATCCAACGCATGATGGGTTTCGGCAGCTACGAGACGGCCCATTCCATGTGCCACAAAATCCGCGCTGCGCTGACGGCGCCCGAGCAGAAGCTTGGTGGCATTGTCGAGATTGACGAAACGTGGATCGGCGGTAAAAACAAAAATCGCCATTGGAACAAGAAGCAATTCAGCCCGACAAAGGGTAAGACGCCTATCATCGGCGCGGTGGAGCGCGAGGGCAACGTGGTCGCCCGCGTTCTTAAGCGGGTTACGTCTGAGGCGATGCTGACTTTTGTGAGCGAAACCGTTTCCAACAAAGTCAGCCTTCTGGCGACTGACTCTTGGCCGGGATACAGCGAGTATCTGCGCCAGTACCCGCACCAAATGGTTGACAACAAGGCGCGGCAGTACGTCATCGGCGCGGTGCATACCAACACGATTGAGGGTTTTTGGTCGATCTTCAAACGTGGTGTTGTCGGCACGTTCCACAAAATGAGCGCCAAATATATGCCGCTGTACGTTGCGGAGTTTCAGTTCCGCTACAACAATCGCATGAACCCCGATATGTTTGAGACGGCGATAGCAGGCTGCTGAGGCGTGGTCACTGGCATCCGTCTCAGCTAGACGGAAACGAGGCCAGCGAAAATGAACCAGAGCAATTGGAGCTATTTGCGCCGGAATGGTAGTCATTTGCGCCGCATCGGGTCGTACAGAATTGCAGCGGGCCACACTAAACCCAACAGCCCCATCCAAATGGTGAGACCAATAAAGGCATAGAAAAACGTGTCGGATCGGGAGTCATCCTCAATGAACAAAGAAGCAGTTGAGGCGGCAATTGGTGCGCTAGAAGGCTCTATTCGCTCCATAGATACTTGGGTACTGATATTTGCCGCCGTCGTCGCAATCGGCCTTACGCTTGAAGTCGTATTCAGTGTCGCCCATTGGCTGAAAGATCGCCAATTACCACCGCTTCGGCTAGAATTAGCTAGGCTTAATGCAATTGAATTTACCGCTCTGACAGAACGCGCCGCAAACGCTGAAAAAGGAGCGTCACTTGCAAAATCAGAAGCGGCGAATGCCCAATTGGCATTGGAAAAATTCAAAGCCCCGAGAGAATTATCGGCAGAGAACCGGGTCGCTCTTATTGAAAGAATGAGTGCATTTTCCGGGACCATATTTGATGCTGGTATAACGGCACCCGACCCGGAGTATATTTTGCTGATCCGGGATGTTATTGGAGCCCTTAAAAAAGCAGGCTGGATTTTTGTCGGATGGGAAGGCCCCGGACAATTGCTACACAATGCACCTGATCCCGTCATAGGCATGGTCTCGGTCGCCGGAATCGCGATTTTCGTAAATCCGGAAGCAGACCCCGAACTTTGGAAGCCCGTCTCCGCGCTAACATCATTTTTCAATGATGTTGGACTCAAGGCGAATAGCGGGCGGATGGCGGTCTCCGGAAATACAAATGCGAAAGCCATCCACGTAATGATCGGGAGGAAACTATAACGCCGCTTTTGTGAGCCGCCTCCGAGCTGATGGCCTTTGTCACCAGATTGTCCTAAAGGCAGCGACCTACCTTTGTCAACTAGCAGATAATCGCCCAGCGAGCACGTGTCGCCTATTTCGAGACATTGTCCTTGACGTCCGTCTCTATTTGAGTTACATCATTGCGAAGGCGATTGTCTGCCTCTTGACAACGGTAGGTCGCCAAGGGTAGGACGATCCGGTGACACGGCCCGCCGGAACGGAGACGAATTAGTCAGCCATGACTGTCACCCTTACCCTCCGCTGGAAAAGGCGGAGGCGGGAGGTGTGCCTAGAGATCAAGCTGGACTTGTGGAAGCTGGCGCTTCTGGCCGTGCTGCTGGCTGGCCTTCTTTATTGAGGAAGCGTCACAGCGGCTTGCGCCAGATATACAGGGTAGGATGGCTACCACTGTTTTCTCTGTACAGCCAGTCTTTGGCTCTGAATACGGCGTCGGGAAAAGCCTTTTTCATAACCTCCGCGAATCCTCCGGTTTCTCCGTCAGGGTCAAAATATTCGATGCCAGACGGGTCTAACTGGCGAACTTGGTCATATACACGGAGGGGTACGAGCGTTATTCGATTGGAGAGTCTGGAATACAATCGGTATGCGAAAAATTCAGCTTCGGTGTCGCCCGTCAAATACGCGACATCAAAAATTGGGAACGGTTTATATCCCGGCGGCGGTAGGTTATGTCGCGTATATCCGGGAAATGAGGCTTCGGTCAGAAGTTTGATTTGCCATTCTTCTGGTTTTCGGTTCGAAATTCTTTCGTGCTCCCGCTCTAAGGCAAGTGCCAACCCAGCGGCTCGTTCATTTGCTTGCGCGGCATCCAAATGAAGCCGCGCCATCTCCTCATCGTGGCGCTGATTAGTGGCTATTTGCTGCTGCTCGGCCAGATGGTCTTTGCGATGCCCGTATTTGTAAGCGACGATTTCCGCCACTACGAGCAACGCCACGAATACAATTCCCGCCATTTCGGCCCAACCATGATAGCGGGTGACTGCGGGCAGGGAATCCCATCCGGGCAAATCAGGAATCATGACATATCTCCCCTTCTTATAGCGTGGCTTGCATCAATTCTTTTGACGATAAAAATCATGCGCCGCCTTGGGAGAAAATCGTAATGGCAACTCCAATTGTTTCGATTCGCTGGCTTCGTTTCCGTTTAGCTGAGACGGATGCCAGTGACCACGCCTCAGCAGCCTGCTATCGCCGTCCCGAACATGTCGGGATTGAAGCGGTTGTTATGGCGGAACTGAAACTCGGCAACGTAAAGCGGCATGTACTTAGCCGACATTTTGTGGAACGTGCCGACCACGCCGCGCTTGAACAGCGACCAGAAGCCTTCAATCGTGTTGGTGTGAACGGCGCCGATCACGTATTGCTTTTTGCTGTGGTCAACCATCGCGTGAGGAAGCGTTGCAGGCAGATCAACGTATCCGGGCCACGAATCCGTAGCGAGCAGGCTAACTTTTTCGGACACGGCTTCTCTGACAAATCTTGCTACGCTCGTACCATCAACGTTTTTCAGGACGCGGGCGACGACATTGCCTTGGCGTTCCACGGCCCCGATAACAGGCGTCTTGTCGGCGGCAACGCCGCGCTTGCCGCTTCTCTTGTTCCAGTGGCGGTTCTTGTCCTTGCCGCCGATCCAAGTCTCGTCAACCTCGACAATGCCACCAAGCTTCGTTTCCGGCGCGATCAATGCTGCTCGGATTTTGTGGCACATAGAATGGGCCGTCTCGTAGCAGCCGAAGCCCATCATGCGTTGGATTTGGAGGGCGCTCATACCCTTCTTGCTGGCGAACATGAAATGGGCGACCCGGAACCAGTCGCGCAGAGGCTTCTTAGTGTTCTCGAAGATCGTCCCGACCAGCAGCGAGAACCGATAGCCGTTCGGATCACAGGCTTTGCAGAGCCAATGAAACGGCTTGTAGCTGGAGGCGTCGTACAGGTCCTTATTGCCACAGCGCGGGCACTGGACGCCTTCCGGCCAGCGGCGGGCGATCAAGTACCGCTGGCAAGCTTCGTCGTCCCCAATCGGGAAACGGGCCTCAAATTGGGCCGTGGTCATCTGCGGGACGGGCTTAGGACGTTTTGCCATGACGGCTACCCCTTGAACCTTAGCGTAGGAGGATATTGCCATGGCTGAGAGGAATTGTCAAGAGGCAGACAATCGCCATTGCGAATCTTGCCCAGCAAAGGACATCGACCGGGTGACACCGGTCGATGGGGCAGGAGCGGTTCCCGCGGGCAGGGGCTCGTCACCTCCGCTCCCGGGCGGCTAACGGGAAAACGCCCGGCCGGCACGATGACCGGTCTGCGACTTTGTCGCTGGACTGGGATAGGCCGCCTTCAGGTAACGCCTGGAGGATGCCGCGTCCCAGGAAGCGCGTTCTGGAGCTGAGCGGCGGCGTTGGTTCGCGGCCGCAAGTACCGCGGTGGAACGCCGTCAGGCGAGCGCGCTGCGGTCAGCGCGAGCCGCGCCCGTATGGCGCGGATCGAGCCAAAAACCGGTCCCACCGCCGGTTCAGGCGTGACGCGATGGTGCTCGGCGGAGTTTTTTGATGCGTTGTACGGCATGCCTCGGGCGCGCATCGCGCCGCGAGAGAGGCCTTACCTTGCCCACCTGCGGATCGCCGGTTGCGGCGGCGCTGCGGCGAGCCGCCGGTCGAGTTCCTCGCGTCGCAACATGCCGGTCTGGGTATCGATATGTCCCACGACCGAGGCTGAATTGATCGTCGCCGCCCGCAGCGCTTCGGCGATGGGCTGCCCGAGCATCACGTAGGTGGCAAAGGTGGCACCGAAGGCGTCGCCCGCTCCTGCCGTGCCGACGACCTTCGATTTCAGTGCCGGCGCAAAGAGAATTTCCGCGGACGATCCGATGAAAGCGCCGTGGGCGCCGTCGGTGATGACGATATGCTTGGGGCCGAGCCGCGCGAGCGCGCGGAAGTACGCGGCAATTCCCATCTCGAAGCCGCCGCCGACGAGGCCGCGCGCGGCTAGTGCCGGCGCCTCCTCGCCCGGGGCAAGGGCGAGCGTGGGGCCGCCTTCGCCGGCGCGAGCGACCAGGCTCGGCACCAAGAGATCGGCCTCCGTTCGGTTCAGCACCAGGATGTCGATCGCGGACAGGTTTTCGAGAAATGCCTGGCCCCGGGCGGACAACTGCCGCGGCCCCGGATTTGCCGCCACCCGCGCATCACGCGCCTTGGCGCGCCTGACGATCGCCGGAAAGCAATCGGCCGATTGGTTGCTCAAATTGGCGATGTAGACGAGGTCCACGGCGAATGCCTCGTCGCGCAGGTCCTCGACCTGAAGAAGCGTGTTGGCGCCGCGAAAAGTGAAGATCGCGGCGTTGCGATCATGCGAGGAGACGAGAACGGAAGCGCCAGTTGGCGCACGCGCGTCGCGGCTGGTCCAGCGGCTCGACACGCCCTCCTGGGTCAGCCGCGTCAAAATCGCTTCGGCCCGCGCATCGGTACCGAGTTTTGCCAGCAAGGCGACATCCATCCCCAGGCGTGCCATGGCGACCGCAGCGTTGACGCCGCCGCCGCCGGGATGGGTCGAAACCTCCTCGGCTTCGGTCTTGCGGCCTTCCTCCAGCAGCAGGAAGGATGAGTCCGCGTTCAGCATGGTCATGCGCTCGATGCGATCGCTGTCGATGATCGCAATCGTGTCGATCATGGCGCCGCCGACGGTGAGTATCTTCATTCTCGGGCCAAAGCCTGCAACGGGTCATCACCACTTAGCACAGCGGAGTGAACATGATTGTCTGAGAAAGCGGCCAATTTGGCATCGAGCGGCCTCAGCGTTGTAACGCTATCGATTCTTGTCGCGAAAGCGGTCCATCAGCGGCTTGTCCTGGCCGCCGTCGATCTCGATCATGGTGCCGTTGACCATTTGCATCAGCGGCGAGGCCAGCATCGCCACCAGATTGGCGACCTCCTCGACCTCGGCAATGCGGCCCATGGGGATTGAGGCAGGCGCCAGGGTGTCGGCTTCTTCGTATGAAATCTTCATGTCGCGTGACATGGCCTTGACCAGCCCGGCCCAGCGCTCAGTGCGCACCGGGCCGGGATTGACCGCGACGAAGCTGATGCCATGCTTGCCGTATTGCCCGGCGAGCGAGAGCGTCAGATTCTGTCCTGCCGCGTTGGCGGCGCCCGGGCATATTTCCCAGTAGGATGGCTTGACGCCATCGTTGCCGATCAAGTTGACGACACGGCCGCTGCCTTGCTTGACCATGATCGGCAGCACGTAGCGCAGGCAGCGCACATAGCCCATGAACTTGAGCTGAAGGCCCTTTCCCCAATCGTCCTCGGTCAGATGTTCGATCACGCCGCCCGCCGCCGATCCGGCATTGTTGACCATGATATCGACGCGGCCGAGAACCTTGTGCCCTTTCTCGATAAATGCTTTGGCGTCGGCGTCCTGCCGCAGATCGGCGGGAATGGGAACGATCTTCCGGCCCGTCGTCCGCATAATTTCCTTCGCTGCGGCTTCCAGCGGCTCCTCGCGCCGCGCGCACATGGCGATGTCCACGCCTTCCTTCGCCAGCGCCAGCGCAATGCCCTTGCCGATGCCTTCGCTGCCGCCGGTCACCAGTGCCGTCTTGCCTTGAAGCTTGAGGTCCATCCGTTTTTTCTCCCTGGTAATCGTATAAATTGGACACCGATCCGTTGCGTATTGACTACCGGGGGCTACGCGAGCGGTCCAGCAACTCCGGCACTTTGCGAGCTTCGCTGTTGCCTGCCGCCCGCCGGATCAACCGCCGCAGCCGTTGCGGCGTCACCGGAAGCTCGGTCACGGCGTTGGGCGCTCCGAGCGCATCGTCGATCGCTGCGGCAATCGCCGCCCCCACCGCATTGGCGCCGCCTTCGCCGGCGCCTTTCAACCCGAGCGGATTGAGCGGGCTGGGCGCGTCTTCGCAAATAAGAACCTCGATGGGCGGCACCTCGTGCGCGGTCGGCATGAGATAGTCGGCAAGCGTCACCGACAGCGGCTCGCCGCGCGCGTCATACAAAAACTCCTCGAATAACGTGCCGCCGATACCCTGTACGCAGCCGCCGGCGATCTGGCCTTCAATCAGCATCGGATTGACCGCTTTGCCGATGTCATAGGCGACGAGATAGCGCTCGATGGCAACGGCGCCGGTGTCCCGATCCACGCGCGTGACGGCGATGTGCACGCCGTACGGGTAATTCATATGATCGGTATGGTACCAACCCTCCGCTGAAAGTCCCGGCGGACGCCCGCGGCGCAAATTCGAGCCGGGCGACAAGGCGCGGGCAATCGCTCCAAGGCCGATCGACGGGCCGGCCTCTGCGTCGGTGCGAACAACCTCGCCGTCTGCGATATCAAGGACGGCGACGGGGGCCTGCAGCAGTTCGGAAGCCACTTCGATCGCCTTCGCCCTGACGGCGCAGGCCGCAATGCGGGTCGCCTCGCCGGTCATGACGGTCACGCGGGAGGCGAACGCCCCCATGCCATATTCGATGCGATCTGTCTGGCCGTGCGTAACCCGTATTCGGCGGTAGTCGATACCCAGTGCGTCGGCGCAGATTTGCGCAATCGCGGTTTCCATACCTTGCCCGAGCGATGCGGAGCCGGTCACGATCTCTACCGTGCCGTCGGTGTCGACGCCGATCTTGACCTGATCGAACGGACCCAGTCCGCTCTTTTCAACAAACAACGCAAGGCCGGCACCGACAAGCTCGCCGGCGGCGCGGCGCGCAGCGAGCGTTTGCCGCAGTTTCGGCCATTCGACAGCGGCCAGCGCCTTGTCGAGCAGTCCCGCATAGTCGCCGGAATCGAGAATGATATCGGTGCCGAGCGTATCAAGCGGGCGCACATACGGCATTTCATGCTTGGCGATGAGATTTCGCCGGCGTACTTCCACGCGATCCAAATCCAACCGGTCCGCGATCGCATCCATGAGCCGCTCGCGCACGAAGGTGCTCTCGAACCGGCCGGGAGCGCGATAGGTTCCGCACGGTGTCTTGTTGGTCAGCCGGATATGGGCGTTGGCACGATAGGCGGGCACGCGATAGGGGCCCGGCAGCATCGCCGCGGTGAGATCGGGGACGGTCGCCGCATGGGTGCGCATGTAGGCGCCTTGATCATGAAATATATCGTCCTCGATCGCGAGAATACGCCCCTCACGATCGACGGCGGCACGGACGCGATGCTGCTGCTGGCGCGAATGGTTGGCGGCGATGAGATGCTCGCGGCGATCCTCGATCCACTTGACCGGCCGCCGCAGGCGTAGCGCGGCGGCGCACACCAGAACGTCTTCGGGATAAAGCTCGCCGCGGATGCCGAAACCGCCACCGACATGGCCCTCATAGAGGTGAACCGACGACGCGGCACGTCCAAGCATGCGGGCGATCTGATCGCGGTTCCAGTGCGGCACCTTGGCGGCGCCGTAAAGCTCGAGGATATCGCGCGCCGCGTCGTATCGGGCGATCGCGCCGCGGGTTTCGATCGGGACGCCGGAATGGCGCCCGGTCGGCAGCGTCGCGGAGACCACGGCGTGTGCGGAGCGGAAGGCCGCCTCGACATCGCCGTAGCCCTTGCGGACGATAGCAGGCTCGGTCGACCGGCCGGGTTCGAACTCACCGGGGTCATCTGCGGCATGCAAAATGACCGGTAATTCATCAACATCCAATACGACGAGGTCGGCCGCATCTTCGGCGAGATAGGGATCCTCCGCGAAAACGGCCGCGACCGGCTCGCCGACGTAACGCACCATGCCGGTCGCGAACAGGCTCTGGCGATAGGGCTCGAGCCCTTCGATCCGGGTGAGACGAAAGTCGATCGGAGGAATGTCGGCAACGTCGGCGGCGGTCCACACTGCGTGGACGCCGTGTTCCGCGAGCGCCGCGGTGACGTCGAGCGACCGGATGCGACCGTGGGCGACATGCGAGCGAACGACGCGCATGTGCAGCTGCTGCGCAAACGAGATATCGGCGGCAAAAGAGCCGCGGCCCATCAACAGCGGCCGATCCTCCAAGCGCGGCACCGAACGGCCGACAAATTTTGCTTTTGGCATGGCCGCCGGTCCCGCTGCTCCGAATCCCGACCACGCCTCTCAGCGCTGCCGCAGCTCGGCGGCGGCCGAACGCACTGCCTTGACGATGTTCTGATAGCCGGTGCAGCGACAAAGGTTGGATGAGAGCACGTCGACAAGATCCTCGTCACTGATAGCGGGATCGCGCTCAAGCACCCCGGTGATCAGCATGAGAAAGCCGGGCGTACAGAAACCGCACTGCAAGCCGTGGTGCTCCATGAAGGCGCGCTGCAGCGGATTGAGTTCGTCGCCTTTCGCTAGGCCTTCGACGGTACGGATCTCCTTGCGGTCCGCCTGGATCGCGAACATCAGGCACGACCGCACCGGGTCGCCGTCGACGAGTACCGTACAGGCGCCGCAGACGCCGTGCTCGCAGCCGATATGCGTGCCGGTCTGACCGCAATCCTCGCGGATCGCGTCCACCAGTGTGCGGCGCGGCTCGACGCGAATGGAATGAGCCTGCCCGTTGATGATCAGCGTGATTTCGCTTCTGTCACTCATGCCTGTTGCTTCCTGGTCTGGCGCAGGGCTGCCCGGATTCGCTGCGGCGTGGCCGGCATTTCGTCGATCGTCACGCCGAACGGCGCCAGCGCGTCATTGATGGCATTGAGGATGGCGGCCGGCGCGCCGATGGCGCCGCCCTCGCCAAGGCCCTTGGCCTGGGTGATCGTCGCGCCGTTCAGCGTTTCCAGATGAAACAACTCGATCGGCGGAACCTCGCGGCAGGTCGGCGGCAGAAAGTCGGCGAGCGTTGCCGTCAGCACATTGCCCACGTCGTCGTAGACGATTTCTTCCAGCAGGGCATTACCTATGCCTTGCACGACCCCGCCGAGAATCTGGCCATCGACGATCATTGGATTGATGAGGCGGCCGGCATCCTCCGCCACCACGAACTTTTCGACGGTGACCAGCCCCGTTTCCGGATCGACCTCCACGATTCCGGCATGACAGGCGTTGGAGAACGTACCGGGCGGGTCGTAGGTCGCGGTCGCCGAGATTCCGGGCTCGATTTCGCCGTTGAAGATGTGAACTTGGTGATAGGCAGCGCGGGCCAAGGTTTCGATCGGGATCGTGCGATCGGTTCCGATCACCCGCGCCGCACCGTCTGCGAGCACGATGTCGTCCGTCGCGGCCTCCAGCAGGCTGCCGGCGATCTTCACGAGCTTCGCTCGCACCTTGCGCGCCGCCAGCAGGCTTGCGCCGCCGGCGATGACCAGCGATCGGCTGGCGAATGTGCCCCAACCATACGGCGTGCGGTCGGTGTCGCCATGGACCACCTTGATCCGGTCGGGAGAAAGGCCGAGCTGATCGGCGATGAGTTGGGCGAGCGTGGTGTGTAGGCCTTGGCCGTGCGGGCTGGCGCCGATCCGTGCCTCGACGCATCCGGAAGGATCCATTGTCAGCTCGACGGTTTCCCATCCCGGCGCCACTCCCATGCCACGCGCCGCGAAGGCCGGCGTGCCGTAACCGGTCCGCTCGGAGAACGTCGCAAAGCCGATGCCCAGATAACGTCCTTCCGATCGCGCGTGCCGCTGGCGCTGCCGGAACGCCGCTAAGTTGAGCGCTCTGACGGCCATGTCCAGCGTTTGCCGATAGGTTCCCTCGTCAAAAACAAGACCAGTCGCCGAGGTATAGGGAAATTTGTCGATGAGATTTCGCCGACGGATTTCGACGGGGTCCAAGCCGAATTGCGCGGCCGCGCGATCCATCAACCGCTCCAAGGCCATGGTGATGACCGGGCGCGAGACGCCGCGATAGGGCGCCATCGGGCAGGTGTTGGTGAGCACGCCACGCGCGACGCAAGCATAGGCGCGTATGTCATAGGGACCGGGCAGCTCCGCCATCGCCATCAGCGGCTCGACCGCACAGGTCGTGGGATAGCAGGAATAGGCGCCGACATTGGTGGTGACATCGGCGGCAAGCGCGACGATTTTCGCATCGGCGTCGAACGCGCCTTGCAATCGGATGTACTGGTCCCGGCTGTGAAACGAGGCGACCAGATTCTCGCGGCGGTCCTCGGTCCAGGCGACCGAGCTCCGCAACTTCCGCGCCAGCCAAACCAGCACGACGTATTCGGGAACGAGCGACATTTTTTGTCCGAACCCGCCGCCGACATCGGGCGCGATGACGCGCAGTTCGGCTTCCGCCATGCCGATCAGGTCCGCTATCGCCGTGCGCATCAGGTGCGGCATCTGCGTGGCACAGGTCAGCGTGACGCGTCCCGATGCGGGATCGAAGGCGGCATGGCCGGCGCGGGCCTCGATCGGCGTGGCATTCTGGCGCCGCGAACGTGCCTCGACCGTGACCTGGCAATGCGCCGTCTGTTGCGCGGCGGCAAATCCCGGCGTCTCAATCGTTCCCTCAACAACGAGATTTCGCGAGGCCTCGGCGTGAACCGTCGGCGCGTCATCGGCGAGCGCCGCGCGCGCGTCGATCACGGGCGCGGCTTCGGCAATGTCCACCAACACGTCGTCGGCAAGATCTTCGGCTTCCGCTTCGCTCGGCGCCACGACCGCGGCGATGGGTTCGCCGACGAATCTGACGAAACCCGAGGCGAGAACCGGCTGTGCTACTGCAACGTAGTTGAACTTATGCAGCGCCGGCGTGATCGGCTTCACCGTCGCGAGGTCGGCCGCCGTGAACACCATCGCGTTGTCGGGTACCGTGATTTTTTTGATTTCGCCCGCGGCGAACGAGCTGCGCACAAAGCGGACCCGATGAGTCGCCGGCAGATCGGCGGTGAAGCGGCCGCGACCGGTGAGCAGAGCCGGGTCCTCCAGCCGGCGGATGGAGCGGCCGACCCACGCTAAACCCGAGCCTTTGGTCGGCGCTGTCATGCGACCGCCCGCTCGAGCGCGCGCCGGGTCACGGCGCGCACCAGGTCGAGCCTGAACTCGGCATCCGCATGCACATCTTCCATCGGATCCACCGCCTCGGCGGCAGCTTCAGCCGCGGCGCGAAAACTTTCGCTGTCGGGCCTGCGGCCGGCAAGCACGGCTTCTGCCGCGGCGATCCGGCGCGGCCGCCCCTCGGCTCCTCCGATCCCGATCCGCGGCTCGACGATCAGGCCATCCTGCAGCCGGAAGGTGGTCAGCGCCATGGCAAGCGCGTAATCGCCGGCGCGGCGGCTGAATTCGTAGAAGCCGAAGTGTGTGTCCGGAGCGAGCAACGGCAGGTGGGTCTCGAGCAGCAATTCATCCTCGGCCAGCGCCGTCATCATCATGCCCTCGAAGTAATCGTCGGCGGCGATGGTACGGCGGCCGCGCCGACTTGCGGCGACGATTTCGGCGCCGAGCGTCGCGGCGGCGAGGCACCATTCCGAAGCCGGGTCGGCATGGGCTAGACTACCGCAAAACGTACCGCGTAGCCGGATCGGGTAATGCGCGATATTCCGCACCACCGCGGCGAGCAGCGCTCCAGTGGGTCCCGCAACGACCGGATGATGAAACGCTGCATGACGCACGCATGCCGCGATCGAAAGCGTGTCTCCCTCGACCGCGAGCCGATCGAGACCGGCCACCGAATTGATGTCGATGAGATGCGCCGGTCGCGCCATGCGGAACGCCATCATCGGTATCAGGCTTTGACCGCCGGCCAGGACGCGGCCATCGCGCGAGCCAAGCTCGGCGAGCTTCGCTAGCGCGTCGTCCACGGTTTTCGGCGCATGATAGACGAACGGCGCAGGCTTCACCGGGCCAGGCCCCTTCTCAATCCGAAGCTCCCAATGCGTTGTATGCTAAACACTCAGGGGCCTCAACGCGAGCGTTCCGCGCGGTTTTCGCGGGCATCACACGGATTACGGCATCACAGCGTCAGATAACTGCGCTGAAGCTCGGCGTTTGCCGCCAACTCGGCCATCGTTCCGCCCCAGCGGATCTGGCCTTTCTCCAGCATATAGGCGCGATCGGACACGATCTCGGCGAAGCCGACATTCTGTTCGGACAGCAGGATCGACAACCCGCGCTTTTTCAGTTCGACGATGGTGTCGGCAATCTGTTCCACGATCAGTGGTGCGATGCCTTCCGACGGTTCGTCAAGCAGCACAATGAGCGGATTGCCCATCAGCGTGCGTGCGATCGTCAGCATCTGCTGCTCGCCGCCGCTCATACGGCCGCCGGGCCGGTGACGGAGTTCGGCGAGATTGGGAAACAGCCGGAACAAAGTCTCCGGCGTCCACGCCGGCGCCGGCGTACCGTCGACGAGCTGGCGCTGCGGTTGACGGCCGGCGTCGAGATTTTCCAGAACCGTGAGATCGGAAAAGATGCGGCGGTCCTCCGGCGTGAACCCGACGCCGAGGCGGGCAATCTCGAACGGCTTGAGCGCGGAAATATCGCGTCCATTGAAAAGCACGGTGCCGCTGCGTCGCGGCAAAAGCGCCATGATGGCCTTCATGGTCGTCGATTTGCCGGCCCCGTTCCTTCCCATCAGCGCCACGACTTCGCCATGCCCCACCGTGAACGTCACGTCGTAGAGAACTTGCGCGGCGCCATACCAGGCGTTGAGATGTTCGACCGCGAGCGCCGGCGACGCGCTCATGAAACCGTCCCCGCGCGCTCGAACGTTCTGCCGCTGCCGAAATAGACCTGCCGCACCAGCGGGTCGGCGCGGATTGTCGTGGCGTCGCCGTCGGCGATCAAACGGCCGCGCGCCATGACCACAATGCGGTCCGCGAACGCGAACACCACGTCCATGGAGTGTTCGGTGAACAGCACGGAGACGCCGCGCTCGACCACCAGCGCCTTGACCAGAGCGATCAGTTCGTTGCGCTCGCGCGGCGCCATGCCCGCGGTCGGCTCGTCCATCAGCAGCAGGCGCGGGTCGCTGGCGAGCGCGATGGCGAGTTCCACCCGCTTGACGTCGCCATAGGCGAGTTCGCGGCAGGGCCGATCCGCCGCTTCATGCATGCCGACCTGGCGCAAGAGTTCGAGCGCGCGCGGCCGATGATACGATCTCGCCGCGCGCCATAGTCCGTAGGTCTCGCGCGCGTGCGCTATCAAAGCCATCTGCACGTTCTCGACGACGGTCATCGAGCCGAAAGTCGCGGCGATCTGGAACGTGCGGGCGATGCCGCGGCGGCAGATGTCGCGCGGCGGCAACCCGGCGATGTCGCTGCCGTCGAAGCGGATGGTTCCGGCGTCGGGCGACAATTGGCCGTTGATGGTGTTGAAGCAGGTGGTCTTGCCGGCGCCGTTGGGTCCGATCAAAGCGAGAAACTCGCCGCCGCTGATGGAAAAGCTCACGTCGTCGACCGCGCGCACCGCGCCGAAGCTCTTGCTCAGCGAGCTCACCGCAAGTTCGGTCATGAGAAACGCCAGCGCGCGGCGAGCCGCAGCAATCCGCCGGCGAGACCGGCGGGAAAGGCGAGCACCAGCAAGAGGATGATGCCGCCAAGAAGCGCGTGCCAGTATTGGGTCTGCTGCATGACCAAATCCTGTAGCACGGCGAAGACCGAGGCGCCGACAATGGGGCCGGAAACCGTTTGAATGCCGCCCAGCAGCACCATCACCAGGCCATCGATCGAGCGGCCGATGCTGATCGTTTCCGGCGAAATCGAGCCTTTGGCGAAGGCGAAAACGCCGCCGGCGACGCCGCAAACCGTGCCGGCGATGGCGAAGGCGAGCCAGTGCACCCTCTTCACGTCGATGCCGATCGCTTCCGCCCGCAGCGGCGAATCGCGGCCGGCACGCATGGCGTAGCCGAATGGCGCGAACAGCATGCGCCGCAGCAGCAGAACCCCGGCGACGACGAGCACAAGGGTGAGAAGAAAAAACGCGGAAAGTCGATCGAATGGCACGCTCGGCCAGATACCGAGCACGCCATTGGAGCCGCCGGTGAACTCCTGCCACTGGAAAACGATCGACCAGACGATTTGAGCGAAGGCGAGCGTGAGCATGGCGAGATAGACGCCGGAAAGCCGGACCGCGAACCAGCCGAACAACAGCGCGCCGAGCGCAGCCGCGACCGGGGCCGCGGCGAGAGCGACGCCCATCGGCGCGGCGAACCATTTCACCGCCAAAGCCGCGCCGTAGGCGCCGAGGCCGAAATAGGCGGCGTGGCCGAACGACGCCATGCCGCCCGGGCCCATGATGAAGTGCAGGCTGGTCGCGAACAGCACCGCGATCAGCACGTCGATGCCGAGCACGAGCGCGTAGGGCGAGGAGCGCGCCAATAGCGGCAACGCTATCAGCACGACGAGAACGGCAATGCCAAAAACGGCGAAAACGCGTGAGGCCGGACGGATCGGCGCCTCAGGCTCGGCGGCGGCGCCGCGCGCTGCGACCTGCGGCCGGCCGAGCAGACCGTACGGCCTGGCGATCAGCACGATCGCCATGACCAGAAACTCGGCGACCAGCGTGAACTTGGAAAAGTTCACGGAAAAACCGCCGAAAGTGACGAGGCCGAGGCCAATGCAAAGAGCCTTGACCTCAGCAATGAGCACGGCCGCGACATAGGACCCGACGATCGAGCCCATGCCGCCGACGACCACCACAACGAAGGCGTCGGTGATGACGGTCAGGTCCATACCGAGGTCAGCCGGCTCGCGCGCGACCTGCAACGCGCCGCCGAGACCGGCGAGCAAGGCGCCGAGGGCGAAAACGGCGGTGAACAGCACCGACTGATTGACGCCAAGCGCGCCGAGCATGTCGCGATCCTCGGTCGCGGCACGCACCAGGCGGCCGAAGCGCGTGCGCGCGAACACGATGTGCAGCACACAGAGCGCGATCGGCGCGACGACGATCAGGAAGGCATCATAGCTCGGCAAATTGCGGCCGAGGACCTCGATGGCGCCGCGCAGGCCGGGAGCGCGCGGACCGAGCAAATCTTCCGGTCCCCACAGCCACAGGGTCGCGTCGTTGATGATCAGGAGCAGCGCGAAGGTGGCGAGAAGCTGGAACAGTTCCGGCGCGGCATAGACGCGACGCAGCAGCAGAACCTCGATTACTGCGCCGATGACGCCGACGATAATTGCGGACGCGATGATGCCGCCCCAAAAGCCGAGCGCGCTGCTGCCGCCGCCCATCGCCGTCACAAGCGTGACGGCGATATAGGTCCCCAGCATGTAGAGCGAGCCATGCGCGATATTGATGATGCGCGTGACGCCGAAGATGAGGGAAAGCCCAGCGGCGACGAAGAACAGGCCGGACGCCGAGGCCAGGCCGTCCAGCGCCTGAAAAGCAAGGCCTTCCCAGTTCATTGCCGGACGATAGCAAACGTCGCTAGACGCGTCACCGCGGCTGCGCAGCGATCAATCGGCGGACGCCGGCCGCAATTTCGTCACCTCGGCATCCGAAGGCAGCACGCTGGCGCCGTCGACATACTTGAAATCGACCATGGTGCCCTTGGCATTCTTCAAGGCGATCTTGCCGACGAACGAGCCCAACGTCGACTGATGATCGATGGCGCGGAAATAGAACGGCCCGAAGGGGCCATCCATCTTCAGGCCGTGGAAGGCGTCAACGAGCTTCTCGGTATCGGTGGAGCCGGCCTTGGCGATTCCGGCCGCAATCGACTTCATGGTCAGATAGCCGACGACCGAGCCCATCCGCGGGTAGTCGTGGTAACGCTTCTGGTACGCGGCAACGAATGCCTTGTTCTCCGGGGTCTGGATTTCGTTCCACGGATAGCCGGTGACGATCCAACCGACCGGCGCCTCGTCCTTGAGCGGGTCGAGATATTCCGGCTCGCCGCCGAGCAGGTCGACGACCACGCGATCCTTGAACGCGCCACGAGTCTCGCCCTCGCGCACGAATTTGATGAGGTCGCCGCCGAACAGCGCGCTGAAAATGCCGTCCGGTTTGGCGTCGGCGATCGCCTGCGCCACCGCCCCGGCATCGATCTTCCCGAGCGGCGATGCCTGCTCGGTGACGAATTCCACGTCGGGTTGATACCTTTTCATGAGCTCCTTGAAGGCGGCGGCCGCGGACTGCCCGTACTCGAAATTTGGGTAAACCAGAGCCCAGCGCTTCTTCTTGGCCTTGAGCGCGTCAGGCAGCAGCATGGCCACCTGCATGTAGGTCGAGGGCCGCAGGCGGAAGGTGTAGTGGTTGCCGTCCGCCCAAGTGATTTTGTCGGTCAGCGGCTCGGCGGCGAGGAAGAACACCTTCTTTTTGCCGGCGAATTCGGTCACGGCGAGCCCGACATTGGAAAGAAACGTGCCGCAGAGAATGTTCAAGCCGTCTGCGGTCACCAACTCTTCGGCGACACGAACCGCGTCGCCGGGATTGGCGCCGTCGTCGCGCGAAACCACTTCGAGCTTCTTGCCCAAGACGCCGCCGGCAGCGTTGATCTCGTCGATCGCCATTTCCCAGCCCTTCTTATACGGATCGAGAAAGGCGGGCTGGCTCTTGTAGCTATTGAGCTCGCCGATCTTGATGGTCTGCTGCGCAAATGCCGGCGTTGCCGCCGATAAAGCTGCAGCCCCGGCCAGGATTACAATGGCGTGTGCGCGCATGGCCTGTGCTCCTATCCGCTGATTTTGTCTTGTGCGCTCCTCCCTTAGGTTCCTATCACGCCGCCCGCGCACCCGGCAACGATCGCAAGCTGGTTCTCTGTCGGCGCCTATTAGGGCGGCTGCGCCAACTACAGCTCTTTTATTAGCCACAGTAAGGTAACCGGCGGGGCCATCTCCTCTTCGCCCATTCGTTTCGCTAATGGGCAGGCGGTCTCGATATTGACTTGCCCAACCGGCGCCTGCAAAGGCTTCTAGCGGCGCGTAGTCGCCCGCGTTACCGTCGCCGAATTTGTCATGCCGATCATCGAGAACCGCGTCGATACCAGGTCCGAGACCTTTCGCGCCAACCGCGAACAGATGCTGGCGTTGATCGGCGATTTCCGCGCACTCGAGCAGAAGGTGCGGGATTTCTCGAACTCCAAGCGCGACCGTTTTCGTGCCCGCAATCAACTGTTGCCGCGTGAGCGCGTCGCCCTCGTGCTCGATCACGGTGCGCCGTGGCTGGAGCTGTCGACGCTCGCGGGCTTTCGCATGCACGACGACGACGGCGCCGCGGGCATCCAGGGCGGCGGCGGTATCGCCGGCATCGGCTACGTCTCCGGCATCCGCTGCATTGTTTCCGCCAACGACAGCGCGATCAAGGGCGGCACGTCGACCCCGATGGGGGTCAAGAAGCATCTGCGCGTCCAGCAGATCGCTCGCGAGAACAAGCTGCCGATGGTACGGCTCGTTGAATCCGGCGGCGCCAATCTGCTGTACCAGGCGGAGATGTTCGTCGAAGGCGGCCGCGGCTTCGCCAATCAGGCACGCCTGTCGGCAGCCGGCATCCCGCAGGTCACCGTGGTCCACGGTTCGTCGACCGCGGGCGGCGCCTATTTGCCCGGCCTGTCGGATTACGTGATCCTCGTGCGTGGCCGGGCGAAGGTGTTTCTGGCCGGGCCGCCGCTGTTGCGCGCCGCGACCGGAGAAATCGCCACCGACGAGGAACTCGGCGGCGCCGAGATGCACGCCACCGTTTCCGGGCTCGGTGAATACCTCGCCGAGGACGATGCCGACGGCATTCGCCTCGCGCGTGAAATCATGGCCAAGTTGCCGTGGAACGCGCAGCTTCCGGTCCGGCAGCAAAAGCCTTTTAAGGAGCCGCGCTATCCGCCTGAGGAGCTCGCCGGCGTGGTGCCGACCGACTACCGCAAACCCTACGACGTGCGCGAGATCATCGCCCGCATCGTCGACGACTCCGATTACCTGGACTTCAAGGCGCTCTACGGCCCGCATACCGTCTGCGGCCACGCCGAGATCGAGGGCCACGCCATTGGGCTCATCGGCAACAACGGACCGATCGACGCCGACGGCGCCAGCAAGGCGGCGCAGTTCATCCAGCTGTGCTGCCAGGCCAACATGCCGATCGTGTATCTGCAGAACACCACCGGCTACATGGTCGGGCGCGAGGCCGAGCAGGCCGGCATCATCAAGCACGGCTCGAAGATGATTCAGGCGGTCGCCAATGCCACGGTGCCGCAACTGACCATCCATGTCGGCGCGTCATTCGGTGCCGGCAATTACGGCATGTGCGGACGCGCTTATGACCCGCGTTTCATTTTCGCTTGGCCGAGCAACCGCATCGCCGTCATGGGCGGCGAGCAGGCGGCGAAGGTCATGGCGATCGTCACCGAGGAAAAGCTCAGGCGCGAGGGCAAGCCGGTCGACAAGGCGAAGCTCGATGTGATGGAGCAGGCCATCATCAAGCGCGTGGAAGGCGAATCCACCGCGCTCTATGCTACCGCCCGGTTGTGGGACGATGGGCTGATCGACCCGCGCGACACCCGCAAAGTGCTAGGTTTCTGTCTGTCGATCTGCCGTGAGGCGGAACTTCGCCCGCTCAAACCCAATACGTTCGGCGTCGGGCGCATGTAAAAAAGAGGGAACGCCATGCTGTTCACGGCCGAGCACGAGGAGCTGCGCCGCAGCCTGCAAAAATTCATCGCCGCGGAGGTCAACCCCCACGTCGATGAATGGGAAGAAGCCGGCATCTTTCCGGCCCACGAGCTGTTCAAGAAAATGGGCGATCTGGGCTTCCTCGGCCTCAATAAGCCGGTGGCGTATGGCGGCCAGGGCCTCGACTATTCCTACGCCCTGACGATGGCCGAGGAACTTGGCAACATCACCTGTGGCAGCGTGCCGATGGCGATTGGCGTGCAGACCGATATGGCGACGCCGGCGCTTGCCCGATTCGGCTCGGACGAGATCAAGCGCAAATTCCTGGCACCGTCGATCGCCGGCGATTACGTGGCCTGCCTCGGCGTCTCGGAAGTCGGGGCCGGCTCCGACGTCGCCTCGATCAAAACCACCGCGCGCAAGGACGGCGGGGATTACGTCATCAATGGCGGCAAAATGTGGACCACCAACGGCACGCAAGCCGACTGGATGTGCTTGCTGGCCAACACCTCCGACGGCGCGGTCCATAAGAACAAGTCGCTGATCTGCCTGCCGATGAAGACCAAAGGCGTCGAGATCGCCCGCAAGCTGGACAAGCTCGGCATGCGTTCCTCCGACACCGCCCAGATCTTCTTCGACGACGTGCGGGTGCCGCAACGTTTTCTGATCGGCGAAGAGGGCAAGGGTTTCATCTATCAGATGCTGCAGTTCCAGGAGGAGCGGCTGTGGGCCGCCGCCGCCAATTTGAAGTCGATGGAGCGGCTGATCCAACAGACGATCGACTACACGCGCAACCGCAAGGCCTTCGGCAAGTCGATCCTCGACAATCAGGTCGTGCATTTCCGGTTGGCCGAGCTTGCGACCGAGGTCGAGCTGTTGCGCGCGCTCACCTATCGCGCGTGCGAACTGTACCTCGCCGGTACCGACGTCACGCGGCTGGCTTCGATGGCGAAGCTCAAAGGCGGACGGCTGCGCCGCGAGCTGTCGGACGCCTGTCTGCAATATTGGGGCGGCATGGGCTACATGAACGAGACGCCGGTGAGCCGGGCCTATCGCGATGGCCGCTTGGGCTCGATCGGTGGCGGCGCCGACGAAATCATGCTGACCATCATCTGCAAGCTGATGGGAACGCTTCCGGGAACGTCGAATGCGCCGGAGCAAAGGGCCGATCATGGCTGAGCTGCCGCGGCAGACCTCGCATATCAGGCTCGATCTAAGCGGCGCGGTGCTGCACCTGTGGCTTGATCGGCCAGAGCTGCGCAACGCCATAAGCCCGCAGATGGTGCGCGAGATCCTGGCGACGTTCGCCGCGATTGCCGACGATCGGTCGGTGCGCATCGTCGTGCTGCGCGGGGCAGGGGGGACGTTCTGCGCCGGCGGTGACATCAAGAGCATGTCGGCCGCACAGGAGGCGCCGCCGCCGGGCGCGACTGACGAGCTCAAGGAAAACAACCGGCGGTTCGGCGCCATGCTGGACGCCGTGAACGCGGCGCCGCAGGCGGTGATTGCCGCGGTTGAGGGTTACGCCATGGGCGGCGGTTTCGGTTTGGCCTGCGTCGCCGACATCACCATTGCGGCTGCCGACGCCAAATTCGGCATGACGGAAGCGACGATCGGCGTGGTGCCGGCGGCGATCTCGCCGTTCGTGGTTAAGCGCATCGGACTCACCGCCGCGCGACGCCTGGCCGTATCCGGCGCGCGTCTCGACGCCACCGAGGCGGCCGCCATCGGTATCGCGCATCGTACGGTTACCGACGCCGCCGCGCTCGATGCGGCCGTGAGCGACGCCTGTAATCAAGTTCTTAAATGTGCCCCCGGCGCGGTCGCCGCCACCAAACGGCTGATGTTGCGCGCCGCGGGTCCGAGCCCGGTGCCGGAACTGCTCGACGATGCGGCCGAGAGCTTTGCGGCGGCGGTACGCGGCCCGGAAGGCCGGGAGGGTACCAGATCATTCGTCGAGAAACGCAAACCGTCCTGGGTCACGCAGGTGCGCGAGGGATGACCAGCTTCCAAGGTCACTCTCGCTCGTCCGGCGCCTTTACATCATGATCGCGTTCGGCAAAATCCTGATCGCCAATCGCGGCGAGATCGCCTGCCGCATCATCCGCACGGCGCGTGCTCTCGGCTATCGCACGGTCGCAGTCTACAGCGATGCGGATGCCGACGCGTTGCACGGCCGGCAGGCCGACGAGGCGGTCCGCATCGGACCGCCGCCGGTAAAGGATAGCTATCTGAATATCGATGCCCTGCTGGCGGCCGCCGAGCTTGCGGGCGCCGACGCTGTCCATCCCGGCTATGGATTTCTCTCGGAGAACGCCGCGTTCGCGGAGGCCTGCGCCCATGCGGGCCTTGTCTTCATCGGTCCGCCGGCGGCGGCCATTGCTGCGATGGGCAACAAGGCGCGGGCCAAGGAATTGATGGAGGCTGCCGGCGTTCCTTGCGTACCCGGCTATCTGGGGCCGGATCAGTCCGAAGAGAGATTCATAGTGGAAGGCGGGCGTATCGGCTTTCCGGTGATGGTCAAGGCCGCGGCCGGCGGCGGCGGGCGCGGCATGCGTCTCGTCACCGCCGCCGACGATCTCGCCAGCGCGCTGACGCGGGCGCGTTCCGAGGCGGCTAGCGCATTTGGGTCGGACGAGTTGATCCTCGAGCACGCAGTGCCCGACGCCCGACACATCGAAATCCAGGTTTTTGCCGACCAGCACGGCAACATCATCCATCTCGGCGAACGCGATTGCTCGATTCAGCGCCGCCATCAGAAAGTCATCGAGGAGACGCCGTCTCCCGCGGTTTCGACCGAGCTGCGGACGAAGATGGGCGAGGCCGCGGTCGCGGCGGCCCGCGCGATCGGTTACGTGGGCGCCGGCACCATTGAGTTTCTGCTCGACCAGTCGGGAAAATTCTACTTTCTCGAAATGAACACCCGGCTTCAGGTCGAACATCCGGTGACCGAGGCGGTCACCGGAGTAGATTTGGTCGCCTGGCAGCTGCGGGTGGCGGCCGGCGAAAGGCTGCCGCTCGATCAACATGAAGTGCGGTTCAGCGGCCACGCCATCGAAGCGCGGCTTTATGCCGAAGATCCGCACAAAAACTTTCTGCCGCAAACCGGGATCCTGGTCGCTTGGCGGCCGGCGTCGGGGACGGGCGTGCGCATCGATCACGCGCTGGCGCCGGGCCAGAGCGTGACCCCATTCTACGATCCGATGCTGGCGAAGGTAATCGCCCATGGGGCGACGCGGGAGGAAGCGTGCCGTCGACTGATCATTGCGCTCGAGGACACGGTGGCGCTCGGATTGACCACCAATCGCAGTTTCCTCACCGCCATGCTCCGGCACCCCGCCTTCGTCGCGGGCGAGGCGACAACGGCTTTCATCGGCCGGCATTTTGCGGCCGGCAGCGACGCCATGCGGCGTCCGCAGGCCGATCTGCGGACGCTCGCGATCGCAGCTGTGCTGCTGTTCGAGGACAGAAGACGCGGCGCCGCCGACGCTGCGCGCGCTGCGACGAACTGGTCTTCGACGGGTATCGCGATTTGGCCTTTGCGATTGACTTTGAGCGACGTGCATCATTCGGCCAGCATCATGGCGGCCGGTCCGGATGGATATTTGGTCATGCTGGGTAAGGAAATGGTCGAGGTTTCAATCATCGAGCGCCGCGAAGGTTCGCTTCGGTTCGCCGCATTCGGCTTGCAGCAGAGCGCGCGCTTTGCTCTTCAGGACGGGGTCTTGCATCTCGATCTGGGCGGAACCACCGTCGCGGTGCGCGAAACCGCTCTCGATACGGCCGGCTCCGGACGCCGTGACGGCTCGTCGCGTCTTGTCGCGCCGATGAACGGCGCCATCATCGCCGTACTCGCCGAGCCCGGCGAGCGCGTCGGCAAGGGGCAGCGCATTGTCGTACTCGAGGCAATGAAGATGCAGCACGAGATCAGCGCGGAGCGCGACGGCACCATCGACAAGATCCTAGTCAAGCCGGGCGACCAGGTCGCTACCCGCCAGCTTCTGGTCGAGCTCAAGCCGGAACCGAGCGCAACGCAGGATCGGACGGAGGGGACGCCATGAACGACAAGGTCGTGATCACCTGCGCGCTCACCGGCGTGCTCACCGACCCGAAGCAACATCCGGTGCCGGTCACGCCCGAAGAGATGGCGCGCGAGGCGAAAGCCGCATTCGACGCCGGCGCCGCGGTCATGCATGTGCATTTCCGCCAGCAAGCGCCCGGCAAGGGGCACTTGCCGTCGTGGGAGCCCGACCTCGCCGTCACCATCATGCAGGCGATCCGCGACGCCTGCCCGGGCGTGATTCTTAACGAGTCGACCGGCACCATCGGGTCGAATATTTCCGGCCCGCTCGCCTGTCTGCGCGCCGTCAAGCCTGAGATCGCCGCCTGCAACGCCGGCTCGCTGAACTATCTGAAAGTGCGTGCCGATGGATCGTGGGCATGGCCGCCGCACGTGTTCGACAATCCGGTCGACAAAATAAAAGCCTATCTCGATGTCATGGCCCAGACCGGCACCCAGCCGGAATTCGAATGTTTCGACGTTGGCATCGTGCGCTGTGTCGGCATGTATGCGAAGAACGGCATGTACAAGGGCCGGGCGAAATACAATTTCGTTATGGGCGTGGAATCCGGCATGCCGGCCGATCCGGATCTGCTCCCGATCCTGAAGAAGCTCACCATCGCCGGGGCGCCTTGGCAGGTCACCGCCATCGGCCGGGCGGAGATCTGGCCGCTGCACCGGCGCGCCGCCGAACTCGGCGGCCATTTGCGGACAGGCCTCGAAGACACGTTCTATTTGCCCGATGGCAGCAAGGTCGGTTCGAACGGAGCGCTGATGGAGATGCTGGCGCGCTACGCGCGCGAGGCCGGCCGGGCGGTCGCAAGCCCGGCGGAAGCCCGCGGCCTCATGGGGCTTGCCGCAACCTAGTGAACCTGCCGCTCCTGGCCGACCCAGAATGGCTTGCGCAGCTCGCGCTTGAGGATCTTGCCGGTCGGATTACGGGGCAGCGTGTCGATAAAATCGATCGACCGCGGCACCTTGTAGGCGGCAATCCGCTGGCGCGCGAAGCCGATCAATTCATCGGGCGCCACCTCGGTGCCGGGTTTTCTGACTACGAACGCCTTCACGGCCTCGCCCCATTGGTCGTCGGGCACGCCGATCACCGCCACGTCCGCGACCGCGGGGTGGCCGAACAGCGCGCTTTCGACCTCGGCCGGATAGATGTTCTCGCCACCCGAGATGATCATGTCTTTCACGCGGTCGTAAATGTAGAGGTAGCCGTCCTCATCGAGATAGCCGGCATCGCCGGTATGGAACCAGCCGTCGCGCATGGCGCGGCTGGTCGCCTCGGGCTGGTTCCAGTAGCCCAGCATGTTCTGCGGCGACCGGCAGGCGATTTCGCCGACCTTACCCGTTGCGACGTCATTGCCGGCGGCGTCGACCACGCGAAGCTCGACCCCCGTCATCGCCTTGCCACAGGATTTGAGCCGCACACCGGCGTGCTCGGCGTGGTCCTCGGGCGGCAGATAGGTGATGGCGCCGGTGGTTTCGGTCAAGCCGTACACTTGCGCTAGGTCGCAGCCGAACACCTTGAGCGCATTGCGCACGAGATCGACCGGCGCCGGCGATGCCCCATATACGATCAGCTCGAGCGACGAGAAATCCGTCGTCGCGCACTGCGGCGTCTGCAGCAGAAAGAGCAGAAGGGCTGGTACCAGGAAGGCCTTGGTGATCCGGTATTCCGGGATCAACCGCAGAATGGCGGCCGGGTCCGGGTCGCGCATCAGCACGGTTTCGATGCCGCGGTAGAAACCAACCAAGCCCCAACCGCTGCCGCCGATATGGAACAGCGGCATGCAGACAAGATTGACGTCGTTGTCGTGCCAGTTGCCGAACTGGCGCAGCGCGCCCGGGAGCAAGGTCAACAGATTGGCGTGGCTGAGCTGCGCGCCTTTCGGGTAGCCGGTCGTGCCGCTGGTGTACATCTGGATCGCGCAGTGGTCCGTCGCGATCGCCACGGCGGGATCGCTTGCCGACTGGGCCGCGACCCAATTGGCGTAATCGGTCCAGGAAGCGTGGCCGCCATCGAGCGCAATAATCCGGCGAACCGACTTTAATTCGCTCGCCACCTTCTCGACGACCGGGTAAAAATCGGCGCTGACGAACAGCACCTCGGCGCCTGCGTCCTCCACCACGTAGGCCACCTCCGGCGGCGCCAGGCGGAAATTGACCGGGACCAGGACAAAATCGGCCTTGGCGGCACCGAACCAGAGCTCGAAGAAAGCCGGCGAGTTTTTCGACAGAATTGCGACGCGCGTCTGCGGCCTGAGACCCTCGGCGATCAACCCGTTTGCGACCTGGTTGGTTCGCCGATCGAGCTCGCCGTAGCTGAGGTGCCGCCCCTCATAGTGGATTGCTACCCGCTGCGGACGGCTCTTGGCGTGATGGCGCGCGATATCGCCGACCGTGGACATGTCCGCAACGCTCTCGACCTGGAGCATGAGTTTTCCTCCCTGAAAGCGGGCTTTTGCGCCGGTTGCCGTGCCGCTGCCCGCGTCTGTCTTTTGTAATTTAGATGGTAGGCAGTTTTCGAACTGACTGGAAGCCCGAATGCGGCGTGCTATAGTGCCCGTATGCGTTCTGTAGCGCGATTGCTCACGCAATCAAGGACGCTGGACTCAAGCTCGGCGGTGTGTACTTTGGCCGCGGAAATTGGATGTCGAAGTTGGCCCGTCACCTAGGAGAAAACGCATGAAACGCACGCTCGGCCTGACGGTCGCGGTCTGCATTCTTGGTTGTGGAACGGCCTGGGCCCAGGTCTCGGACGGAGTCGTCAAGCTCGGCGTGCTCAACGATATGTCGAGCCTCTACGCCGACGTCTCCGGCAAGGGCGGCGTCGTCGCCGCGCAGATGGCGGCCGAGGACTTTGGCGGCAAGGTGCTGGGCGCACCGATCGAGATCATCGGCGGCGACCATCAGAACAAGCCCGATATCGGCGCTGGTATCGCGCGCCAATGGATCGATACCGACCATGTCGACGCCATTGTCGATGTGCCAACGTCGTCCGTGGCGCTGGCGATCCAGGCGGTCACGCGCGAGAAGAAGCGGCTTTTCCTGATGTCAGGGCCGGCATCTTCGGACCTGACCGGCAAGGCCTGCTCGCCCTACGGCTTCCAATGGACGTATGACACCTACGCGCTCGCCCACGGCACTGGCGGCGCTCTGGTCAAACAGGGCGGCAATACCTGGTTTTTCATCACCGCCGATTACGCGTTCGGGCACGCCCTGGAACGCGATACGGGTGATGCCGTCAAAGCTGCGGGCGGCACGGTGTTGGGCGCAGTACGCGCTCCGCTCAACACGCAGGACTTCTCTTCGTTCTTGCTGCAGGCCCAAGCCTCCAAGGCGAAGGTCATCGGTCTCGCCAATGCCGGCGGCGACACCATCAATTCGATCAAGCAAGCGTCCGAGTTTGGCATTGTGGCCGGCGGTCAGAAGCTTGCAGGGCTGCTGGTATTCCTGAGCGATATCCACTCGCTGGGTTTGAAGACAGCGCAAGGCCTGATCATCACGTCGGCTTGGTATTGGGACAAAGACGATGCGTCCCGAGCCTTCGCCAAGCGGTTCATGGCGAGGAACCCCACCGGATTGCCGCCGACCTACATCCAGGCCGGCATTTACACCGAAGTGGCCTTCTACCTCAAAGCGATCCAGGCCGCTGGCACCGACGATGCCGACAAGGTCGTCGCGCAGATGCGCAAGATGAAGATCAACGACTTCATGACCAAAGACGGCTGGATCCGGGAGGACGGCCGGGTGATGCGCGACATGTATCTCGAAGAAGTGAAGTCGCCCGCGGAATCGAAGTACCCCTTCGATTACTTCAAGATCCTGGCGACCATTCCGGCCGATCAGGCATTTCGGCCGCTCAAGGACGGACATTGCCCGCTGGTGCACGGCTGACGCCGTTCGTCCCGAGGCCTCGAGGCGTCTGCGCGCCTCGAGGCCTGGTCCGCAACGAGATGCATTTTTCTCAACCGGCGTAGATGCGGTTCCGGTAGATTGCGTGCGCTCATTTGGCAGATGTAGAATAGCGTCGGGCGGCAGGAGCGCTCGTGGTGGTGGTGGGGGCGCCTTGCAAATAGTATGAGCGGGGTCATGTCGAGTCGGAGAAATGCCAATCAACGGCGGGGCGTCAACGTCCCGACTAGACCGCAAGTCCCGTGCACGCCCCTGTGAGCACCGCAAAACCTCTGGCTCCGCTCAATCGGACCCTCGTTATTACCACTGCACTGGCAGCCCTGATCGTGGCCGTCGTCTTCTGGCTCGACGCGCGAAACAAGAGCGATGACCAGTGGGTGATCCATTCGCTGTCGGTACGCGGCCAGCTTATGCGGGTACTCACCCTGGTCCAGAGCGCGGAGTCCGGGCAGCGCGGCTATCTGCTTACCGGCCGCGACGACTACCTCACGCCTTATAATGTGGCTGTCGAGCAAGTGCCGGCGACGCTGAATCGTTTGGGCGACTTGGTCCGCGATGAGCAGCGACGGCGGCAGATCATGGAGCTGCGGCGGTTGGTCAGCGCCAAACTTGCCGAACTGCACTCAACCGTCAAACAGCGCCAGGCCGGCCATGCCGAGGCGGCCCTCGCCATGGTGAACAGCGACAACGGCTTGCGGCTGACGCAGGAAATCCGCGATCAAATCGCGGCCCTGCAGACGGCGGAAGACCGGGTGCTCGCGAGCCGGCAATCAATTGCGGCCCGTTCCGGTATTCTGCTGCAGGCCGGCGTTGCCTTCGCGTTCCTGCTGATTTGTATCCTCGGAGTTCTGATCGCCCGCTACACGCGCCGGTCGCTGGGCGAAATTACCACCGCCCGCGACCAGCTGATGATGTCCAACCAGGCGCTGCGCGAGCAAATCAGCCGGCGCGAGCAGGTCGAGAGCCAGTTGCGGCAATCGCAGAAGATGGAGGCGCTGGGGCAGCTCACCGGCGGCATCGCTCACGACTTCAACAATATGCTGGGCGTGATCATGGGCGCGCACGATCTCATTTCGCGGCGCATCAAAAAGGGCGACTTCGGTATTGAGCGTTTTCTGGATGCGGCGACCAATGCCACCGAGCGCGCCGCCATTCTGACGCAACGCCTGCTCGCCTTTGCGCGCCAGCAGCCTTTGGCGCCGCAGCCGATCGATGCCAACAAGATGATCGTCAGCATGTCCAATTTGCTGCACTCCACCTTGGGCGAGCAAATCCGCATCGAGACCGTGGCGGCGGCCGAATTGTGGACGGTCCATGCCGACGCGCAACAGCTTGAGAGTGCTATCCTCAATATCGCGATCAATGCGCGCGACGCCATGCCGGACGGCGGCAAGCTGACCATCGAAACGATGAATGCCTATTTGGATGAAGCGTATTGCAAGCAGAATCCGGAAATCGTGCCCGGGCAATTCGTGATGATCGCGATCACCGACAGCGGCACCGGCATGTCGCCCGAGGTGGCGGCGCGCGTGTTCGATCCGTTTTTCACCACCAAGCCCGCGGGTAAAGGCACTGGGCTCGGCTTGAGCCAGGTGTATGGCTTCATTAAGCAGTCGCGCGGCCACATCAAAATCTATTCCGAGGTTGGCGCCGGTACCAACGTGAAGATTTATCTGCCGCGGCTCGTTGGCGACGCCAAGAGAATCCAACGAACAACATCCGAGCCGCTGCGGACGGGAGAGCGCAGCGAAATCATCCTTGTCGTCGAGGATGATTCGCTGATGCGCCGGCTGACGACCGAAGCGCTTCACGATCTCGGCTACACGGTTTTCGACGCCGAGAATGCGACCAATGCCCTCGCTGTTCTTGACCGGCTAGCTGATGTCAAATTGCTGTTCACCGATGTGGTGATGCCGGACATTAACGGCAAGAAGCTCGCCGATGAAGCGGTGCGCCGCCGCCCAGGCCTCAAGGTATTATTCACGACCGGATACACGGCGAACGCCGTGGTCAACGGCGGCGTCCTCGACGCCGGTGTCCACTTGATCAGCAAGCCGTTCACACTCGATCAACTCGCGGCCAAGGTACGCGCCGTTCTGGATGAATAAAACGTGCGCAGGGCTCCGCGCCAGGCAAGCAGTTTATGTATTTGAGGATCGAGCGCAGGACGGTTGCGAGCTCGATGCTGATTTCTCGCTGCTCGGCTCACGAGGCCTTCTTGGGAACCTTCTTGCCTTTCTTCCGCGCCTTTGACAAGCCGATGGCGATGGCTTGCTCGCGGCTCTTCACCTTGCCGCCCTTTCCGCTTTTAGCCGTGCCGCGCTTATAGCGGCGCATCTCGCTCTCGACGTCCTTGCCCGCACTGGGGGAATATCTACGCCTCGTCTTAGCCATGTGTTGCTCCCTGCCAAACGGTTCTTTTCAACCGCAATCATGTCCGTCGTCTTGGCTAGCCATCGGATTGGTTGGCCAAGGATGGTCGCAAACGTGGCGGCTGGCTGCGACGGTGGCTGATTGTTCGTCGGAACTTTTCTGAGCCTCGACTTTGCGTCACTCGATGGTCCAATTGAAGGACATGCGTACCTCGGGAACGGTCCAGCAAGCGCCACCAGCGTCCATAAAAACCACCCACAGTAGGGCGGATTTCCGGGCGCAGATAGGGTCGGCCGCCGTGAAAGATAATCCGTGAAGGTCAGCGCGAACAGTGCTACCGGCAGTTCCGTCGGCTGCGACGCCCAATGGGAAATGAGCTCGGAACCTTGCCGTTGGTCGCGACCAGTGCGGGTCCGGCGATCGCGAACGGCCCTTTCGATTATGCGCATCCGCAGATGCCAAACCGCCAAGCGTCCAATGATTGTCGTGGATAAGGCCATAAGCATTAATGGTTGACGCCGGCTCTGAGAACATCGCGTATAATTGCTTTAAGATTCGACCGCGCATTGCGCTGCGTGGCCAATGAATGCTCTCGCCGCGGTTCGCAAGCCGCTGCTAAGGTTCGATCTCGAACCAGGCGAGCCGGAATGCACGGAGAACAATATGCGCATTGTTTGCATCGGCGGCGGCCCGGCGGGGCTCTATTTCGGGCTCCTGATGAAGAAGGAGAACCCCGCGCACCAAGTGACGGTGATTGAACGCAACCGTCCCTACGACACGTTCGGCTGGGGGGTCGTAGTCTCCGACGCAACCATGGAGAACATGCGCGCCTGGGATCTGCAGACCGCGCAGGCCATTGAAAGCGCCTTCAACCACTGGGACGACATCGAGGTCCTGATCAAGGGCCGGCGCATGCGCACCACCGGTCACGGCTTCGTCGGCATCGGCCGCAAGAAGCTCCTCAATATCCTGCAGGCACGCTGCGAGGAGCTCGGCGTCGAGCTGGTCTTCGACCGCGAGGTCGATTCCGACCTCGAGTTCCCGGATGCCGATCTCGTCATCGCCTCGGACGGTATCAATTCCAAGATTCGCAACCGCTACGGGAGCGTGTTCAAGCCCGATCTGGTGGTGCGGCCGAACCGCTTCATCTGGCTGGGCACCAACAAGCCGTTCGACGCCTTCACCTTCGATTTCCGCCGTACCGAACACGGCTGGTTCCAAGCGCATATCTATAAATTCGACGAGAGCACCTCGACCTTCATCGTCGAGACGACGGAAGAAATCTTCAAGGCGCACGGCCTCGACAAGGCCGACGAGGCGCGCTCGATCGCGTTCTGCGAGGAACTGTTCAGCGAAGTGCTCGAAGGCGCCAAGCTGATGAGCAACGCCCGGCACCTGCGCGGGTCGGCCTGGCTGAATTTCAACCGGCTGACCTGCGGCGCCTGGAGTCATTTCAACGGCCGCAGCCACGTCGTTCTGATGGGAGACGCGGCGCACACGGCGCATTTCGCGATCGGGTCCGGCACCAAGCTCGCGCTCGAAGACGCTATCGAGCTGACCCGCCAATTTCGCAACCTTGGCGCCACGCCGGACAAGATTCGTGACGTGCTCGCCGCCTACGAGCAGGTACGCGCCATCGACGTCGCTCGCATGCAGAACGCCGCGCGCAACGCCATGGAGTGGTTCGAGGTGGTCGGCACCCGCTACGCCGACACGCTCGAGCCGGAGCAGTTCATGTACTCGCTGCTAACTCGCTCGCAGCGCATCAGCCACGAAAATCTCCGGCTTCGCGACAAGGCATGGCTGGAAGGCTACGAACGCTGGTTCGCGGCGCGCTGTGGTGTCAACGTGCTGTCAAACAGCCCGACGGTGCCACCGATGTTCACGCCGTACACGGTCCGCGGCGTCACCTTGCCGAACCGTATCGTCGTCTCGCCGATGGCGATGTATTCGGCCGTCGACGGCATGCCGAACGATTTCCATCTGGTGCATCTGGGCAGCCGCGCGCTGGGCGGTGCCGGCCTTGTGTTCGGCGAGATGACCTGCGTGTCGCCGGACGCGCGCATCACGCCGGGGTGCCTCGGTCTTTGGAACGACGAACAGGCGGAAGCCTGGAAACGTCTGGTCGATTTCATTCACACCACCCCCGCCAAAGCCGGACTTCAACTCGGTCATTCGGGCCGCAAGGGCTCGACCCGGGTGCCGTGGGAAGGCGTCGATCAGCCGCTGCAGCACGGCAATTGGCCGGTCATGTCGGCCTCGCCGGTGACCTATCTGGCGAACGGCGCCGTCCCTCGCGAGATGACGCGCGACGACATGCAGCGGGTGAAGGCGGATTTCTGCGCCGCCGCCAGCCGCGGCGCCGAAGCGGGCTTCGACGTTCTCGAATTGCATTGCGCGCATGGCTATCTGCTCTCGAGCTTTCTCTCGCCGCTGACCAACCGGCGCACCGACGAATTTGGCGGCTCGCCGGAGAACCGGGCGCGCTACCCACTGGAAATCTTTCGCGCGGTGCGAGCGATCTGGCCGCAAGATCGACCGATGTCGGTGCGGTTGTCGTGTCACGACTGGACCGAAGGCGGCAACACGCCGGAGGACGCGGCGCTGTTCGCGCGGCTGTTCCAGGCCGCCGGCGCCGACATGATCGACTGCTCGTCCGGGCAGGTCTGGCATGATGACAAGCCGGTTTACGGCCGACTTTATCAGACGCCCTTTGCCGACAAGATTCGCAACGAAGTCGGCATCGCCACCATCGCCGTCGGCGCGATTTCGGAAGCCGACCACGCCAATTCGATCATCGGCGCCGGTCGCGCCGATCTGTGCGCCCTTGCCCGGCCGCATCTGGCCGATCCCGCCTGGACCCTGCACGAGGCCGCCAAAATCGGGGTCAAGTCGGTGCCCTGGCCGAAGCAATATCTCTCCGGCAAGACCCAGTACGAAACCAACCTTGCTCGCGCGGCTGCCGGTCCGCCGTCGAGTTGAGCGCAGCCGCGACGATCGTGACAAATAGTTCGCTGCACAATCAGCACGTGCTCGTCACCGGCGCGGGAACCGGCATTGGTGCGGCGATTGCGGTCGCCTGCGCCGGAACCGGCGCCCGCGTCAGTCTGGTCGGCCGCCGCCGCGAGCCGCTGGTCGCGTTGCAGGCGTCCTTGGGACCGACCCGAGCCCATGTGGTGGCCGATTTCGATGTCACCGACGAGAAAAAAGTCCACGCCGGCGTCGCCGCCGCGCGCAACGCTCTTGGCCCGGTCGATGTCCTGGTCAACAATGCCGGCGAGGCGCCGAGCGCGCCGTTCACGAAAATCGATTTGGCGACCTGGCAGCAGGTGCTCGCGGTGAACCTCACCGGCACATTCCTGGTGACCAGAGAGGTCGTGCCTGACATGATCGTCAAGCGTGCCGGACGGGTCATCAACATCGCCTCGACGGCGGGACTTGTCGGCTATGCCTATGTGTCGGCCTATGTGGCGGCAAAGCACGGCGTCATCGGGCTCACACGCAGCTTGGCGCTCGAATTCGCCCGTGCCGGCATCACCGTCAATGCGGTCTGTCCGGGATATACCGAAACGCCGCTGTTCGAGCGCGCCGTCGACAACATCATTGCCAAGACCAAGCGCAGCCGCGACGATGCGCGCGCGGCGCTCGCCTCGTCGAACCCGCAGGGCCGTCTGGTGACGCCCGAGGAGGTGGCGAGAACCGTCCTGTGGCTCGCGTCCGCCGACGCGGCTTCCATCACCGGCCAGGCCATTGTGATTGCCGGCGGCGAAGTCATGGCCGGCTAGGGCGGCGGATTTCACGAGCTACTTGAAGCCTATAAATTTGAACCTTAAAATGATTTCAACCGGGAATGGTGGCGCATCGGCCGTGCCGTGCTCTCGCCGACAACAAGGCATCGCGTGCAGGAAACGACAAGCATCCCGCTGGACGCGGAAACCAAGGTCACCGAACGACCCGGCGACCATGAAAGCGAATTGCGGCTCTGGCTGCGGCTGTTGACCTGCACCACTTTGATCGAGGGCGAGGTGCGCCGTCGGCTGCGGCAGGAATTCGACGTGACCTTGCCGAGGTTCGACCTGATGGCGCAACTCGACAAGGCGCCCGGCGGCATGACGCTCGGCGAGCTCTCGCGGCGCATGATGGTCTCCAACGGCAACGTCACCGGGCTTTCGGAGCGGCTGATGGCGTTGGGGCTGCTGCATCGGCGTCAGTCCCGCAGCGACCGCAGAGCGCAGCTTGTCAGCCTGACCGCGGAAGGGCGCCGCGCGTTCCGCGTCATGGCGCGTGCCCACGAGGGTTGGATCGCCGAGATATTCTCCAGTCTGACCTCTGCCGACGTCGAGGCGTTGATGCGGCTTCTTGCCAAAACGAAGGCGTCGGCCCGCCGTGCGATTTCCGCAGACCCGGCAAGATGACGCGCCAATGATCCGCTCGGCCCATATCGATACGTTTGCGCGGGACCATCTGCCCTCGCCTGATTTGTTGCCGGACTTTTTGTTCAACCTGCCGGACCTGCATTATCCGGACCGCCTGAACTGCGTGGCCGCATTCGTCGATAGTTGGCTCGCCGCCGGTCAGGCCGACCGCGATTGCCTGATCTCGCCGATGGAACGCCTTTCCTATGCTGCTCTGGCGGAGCGGGTGAATCGCATCGCCAACGTGCTCACGCGCGATCTCGGAGTCGTCCCCGGGAATCGGGTTCTGCTGCGCGGGCCCAACAGCCCGATGATGGTGGCCGCGTATTTTGCAGTGATCAAGGCCGGCGCCGTTGTGGTCGCGACCATGCCACTGTTGCGCGCCAAGGAGATCGCGTTTCCCGTCACCAAGGCCGAGATTCGGCTGGCGCTGTGTGACGCGCGGCTTGCCGACGAAATGGAGAAGGCAAGCGCGCTCGCGCCCGCGCTCGAACGGGTCGTTTATTGGGGCGCCGGTGCTGATGACTGCCTCGAAGGCCTGATGCGAAAACCAGGCTATGAGCATTTCGACACCTGCGATACCGCGAGCGACGACGTGTGCCTGATCGCGTTCACGTCGGGCACGACCGGCGTGCCCAAAGGCACCATGCATTTCCACCGCGACATGCTGGCGATCTGCGACACCTTCGGCAAATACGTGCTGCGGGCCGGTCGTGACGATCGCTTCATCGGTTCGCCGCCGATTGCATTCACCTTCGGGCTTGGCGGGCTGGTGCTGTTCCCGCTGCGGGTCGGCGCCGCGGCCGTCCTGCTGGAGAAAGCCGCGCCGGACGATCTGCTCGCCGCGATCGGCAGATTGCGCGCCACGATCTGTTTCACCGCGCCGACTGCTTATCGCTATATGCTCGGCAAGCTCGCGGACCACGACCTCTCGTCGCTGCGCAAATGCGTCTCGGCCGGCGAGACCTTGCCCGCCGCCACGTTCGAGGCCTGGCTTGCGGCGACCGGCATCCGCGTCATCGACGGCCTCGGCTCGACGGAAATGCTGCATATTTTCATCGGATCGCCTGAAGAGGCGGTGCGGGCGGGCGCGACCGGAAAGCCGGTGCCCGGCTATGAAGCACGCGTCATCGATCCGGGCGGCCGCGAATTGCCGCCGGGCACGGCCGGCCGTCTCGCCGTGCGCGGGCCGACCGGTTGCCGCTATCTCGGCGACAGGCGGCAGACCGAATACGTGCAGCGGGGCTGGAACGTCACCGGCGACACCTATATCCAGGACGCCGACGGCTATTTCAGGTATCAAGCGCGCTCCGATGACATGATCATATCGGCGGGCTACAACATTGCGGGGCCGGAGGTGGAGACGGTCTTGTTGACTCATCCGGCCGTCGCGGAATGCGGCGTCGTCGGCCGGCCCGATACGGAGCGTGGACAGATCGTCAAAGCCTACGTGGTCCTCAACCCAGGCTTTGCGGCCGACGCAACGCTGACCCGCGCGCTGCAGGAGTACGTCAAATCGACGGTGGCGCCCTACAAGTATCCCCGCGCGATCGAATACGTCACTGGCCTGCCGCGCACCGAAACCGGTAAGCTGCAACGCTTCGCGTTGCGGCGCATGGCGGCGGAATCGGCCGCCAGCAAGCTCGCGTCCTAGAAGGTTCTGATCACTGAGATGGAGATTGAATTGTCCGACAGTCCGATCGACGCTTTGCCGCCGCGCGCGAGGCCCAACATCGTGTTGCAACCCACCGACTGGCCGCGGCCGAAAGGGTTTGCCAATGGCATCAAGGCGCGCGGCGACCAGCTGTTCATCGGCGGAATGGTCGGTGCGGATGAGCGCGGCCGCTTTGCCGGCGACTTTGTCGCGCAGACGCGGCAACTCTTGGCCAATATCCTCGCGGTACTGGCCGAAGGCGGCGCGTCGGCCGGCCACATCGTACGGCTCACTTGGTACGTGCGCGACATGGACGAGTATCTCGAGGCACGGCCTGCGCTCGGCAAGGTCTGGCGCGAAGTGATGGGCGATCACTATCCGGCCATGACGCTCGTCGCCGTCACAGGCTTGGTCGCGCCCGAGGCTCGCCTCGAAGTCGAGGCGACGGCGGTGGTGCCGGAGAGCTAGAGCATGATCCGGAAAAGTGGAAGCCGGTTTTCCGACAAGATCATGCTCCACCAAGGAATCTAGAGCGCCAATCAATTCAACCTGAAGCGATTGCGCTCTAGCGGCGCGATCAAGCGTGCCGCCTTTCACCGATCGTCGGCCGAGGTCACGCGCCACCGCGTCAGGCTGGGCAGCGGCTGGCGCCGCACGGTCCATTCCAGATGCGTCGCCGGCGGCAGGCGCCGCGGACCGCCCGCCATCACCTCCTTCTCCGCTTCCAGTTGCCGTGCAGGCGAAAGTGTCGGCATCGCCCGAAACAGGCATGGAGCCGGCTCGCCCAGGCAGCGCCGATGGCGGCGGCACTTCTTGTTGCGGCAGGTGCGCCACAGCGCCAGCACCTCGCAATAGAGTCGCCATGTCGCCACATGCGCCGCGTCGGCGAGCTTCAGCCCCGCTTCGACCGATCGCCGTTTGCTGAAATCCTTTCCGCTCGGCACTGTCGGATCCGCTTTCTTCATGCGAAAATTCCTTTCTCCCGCGTCAGGGTGGGTGCACGCGCGGCGCGTCCGCCTGCACTTCACCTCCCCCTGGAGGGGGGAGGTCGGCGCACCAATGGTGCGCCGGGAGGGGGTGAACAGCCTCGCGATCTGAAAGAAGCTAAAAGTCACCCCACCCCGCGCCCTTCGGGCGCGACCCTCCCCCTCCAGGGGAGGGTGAAGGAAAATGCGCAGGCCAAAACTCATTCCTTCTCGCTGCGCGATGCGCGTCCGAGTTTTGCTGTACAACGCTTCAAGCATTCCGCTGAGCACATCGCGTCACGCCTGAACCGGCGGTGGGACCGGCTTCGGCTCGATCATGCTCTGCGCATGTAACCCGGATTGAGCGGCAGCGAAATCCGGGAGGGACCTTTCAAGCTTTCCTATCGTCCCCGGGGTTCACTTCGTTCAACCCGGGCTACAACAACGATAAAATCAGGAAGGCGAAACGCCGCCAGGCGCATGTCTTCCGATGCTCCGCGCCATACGGGCGCGGCTCGCGCTGATCGCAGCGCGCTCGCCTGACGGCGTTCCACCGCGGTACTTGCGGCCGCGAACCAGCGCCGCCGCTCAGCTCCAGAACGCGCTTCCTGGGACGCGGCATCCTCCAGGCGTTACCTGAAGGCGGCCTATCCCAGTCTAGCGACAAAGTCGCAGACCGGTCGTAATGCCGGCCGGGCGTCTTCCCGTTAGCCGCCCGGGAGCGGAGGTGACGAGCCCCCGCCCGCGGGAACCGCACTCGCTCCGGACAGCCGGCGTCACCGGCTGCCGTCCTGTAGCCGAGCGAGATTCGGTGACAGATGTAGCTGAAAGGGGGACAGATGTCAAGATGGCGTCGCGGAGAAAGTGACGGGCTGAACGAGCGGTAGCGAGCCGGTGGCTATGCGACCGGCCCGAATAACGCTAATCGGGGGAGCAAAGCGCGGCGGGGCTAGGTCAGGCCGCTTTCAGCCGCGCCATCTCGGTGTCGAACTCGAACCGCAACTGCCGGGCTTCCTCCTCGGGCAACCAGTCGGCCATGTGCGGAAAGATCGTCCGATAAAGCAAGACCTTGTCCGCATCCCACGGAAGCTTTTCCGCCGCGCGGGCTTCGGCCAAAATCTTGTGCAGCCGGGCACGGACCTTGTCCGGATCGGGCCGATAGGCCGGAGGGGCCGCGTCGGCTTCGAACAATTCGGGCTGCGACTCGGTCTCGAAAAGGTCTTGTTGGGGTGAACGTGCCATGGCCTACGCGGGGTTCGACCGATCCATGTTGGTATCGTAGATAGTTAGCATGAGTCTCGCCTGTGGCATCGTTATCAACGAGATTCGGGGGTTGTAGACAAGCCGAGCCGCCCCATCGGCCGAGATCGAGGAAGCGTTGACCGACAATCCGCGAACCCGCGAACTCCTGCGTCATCTCGCCACCCGTCCCGGCCATGACGAGGTGAAATCCGACTTTCGACAGCTCCTGGTGGAGGAGTTTGGCGTCGAGCTCGGCGCGCTCGATTTCGAGCGCCGGGTTCCCGAAGTGAAGGGTCGGCTTGATGCCTTGATCGGGCGCACCGTTTTCGAAGCCAAGCGGAATCTCGATCAGGAATGGGATGACGTGGTCCGGCGCATGCCGGACTATCTCGCCGATCGCGAGCGCGAGGAAGGCGAGCGCTTCGTCGGTATCGCGTCGGACGGACTCAAGTGGGTGGTGTTCGAGCGCAGCGGCGATCAACTCGTCAAGTTGAAAGACACGATCCTCGATCCCGACAAGCCGGATATTTTTCTCGCGTGGCTTGATGGAGCCGTCGCGCTCAAAAGCGCGCTTTTGCCGGACCCGGTCACAGTGCGGATGGAACTGGGCCATGACTTGGTGGCGTTCCGGCGCGCTAACGATGGCCTGCGGACGATCTGGGAGAGAGTGAAGGCCGATCCGGCTGTCGCACTGAAGAGGCAATTGTGGGCGCAACTCCTGAAGCTGGTCTACGGGCGCGAGGTCGAAAGCGACGCGCTGTTCTTTCAGCATACGTTCCTCGTGATCGTCGCGAAGGCGATCGCGCTGGCTGTGCTCGGCCTTCGCGACGACAACCCGCGGCATGTGCTCTCGGGAGCCGCGTTCGAAGCGGCCGGCATTTTCGGCGCGGCCGAGAGCGACTTCTTCGATTGGGTGGTCGCCGAACTCGACGGCGAGGCGCTTGTGCGGCGAATCCTGGCCCATGTCCGGCGTTTCCGCCTCGATCAGGTCGAGAGCGATGTGCTGAAGATTCTCTATGAATTTTTGATCGACCGTGAGGAGCGCCACGGTCTGGGCGAATACTACACGCCGGACTGGCTAGCAGCGAAAATCGTGCGTCGCGCGGTCGAGCGTCCGATCGAGCAACGGGTGCTCGATCCGGCATGCGGTTCAGGCACCTTCTTGTTTCACGCCATCCGCAACTTCATCAAGGAAGCTGAAGAAGCGGGCTTGGAGGACAAGCTGCGGGCCGAAGAGGCAACGAACCACATTGCCGGAATGGACATTCATCCGGTCGCGGTGATTATCGCGCGCGTGACCTATCTGCTGGCGCTCGCGCCGGTTATCGCCAAACGCGCGGGCTCACTTTCGATTCCCGTCTATCTCGGCGATTCGCTACAATTGTCGACCGCGACGACCATGCATCTGAAAGAGCTGGTGATCAGCGTGCCGCCGCCGCCGGAAGGCACCGATCTCAAATTTCCAGAAATCTTCTGCAAAGACATCCACCTGTTCGACAAGCTGGTCGCGCGGATGCGACAAGGCTCGGAGCAAAAGCCGAAGATGACTGGGCGGCAGATCGAACGGGCCTTCAGGCTCGAAGTCGAACGCCATTACAAACGGGACATGACCAAGGCAGAAGCCGAGGGTGTCCGCGAAATGGTCGCGACCTATGCCACGTTCGACGAGCTTTGCCGGCAGGGCAGGGATTCGGTCTGGACCTACGTCGCACGCAATCTGTCGCGGCCGCTGGCGCTGTCCTTCGGCGCCGGCTGGGCCAACATCGTTGTCGGAAACCCGCCCTGGCTCGCCTTTCGGTACATGAGCGCAGACCTGCAAAAGCGGTTTCGTGAGCTGGCCAACGGCGAGCGGGTTTATGTGGGCGGCAAGTTCGCGACACAGAACGACCTCGCCGCATTGTTCACGGTGCGCGCGGCGTCTCTCTATCTTCGCTCGGGCGGGCGCATCGCATTCGTGCTGCCGCTTGCCGCGCTGACACGCGGACAGTTCGAGAAATTGCGGAAGGGCTCGTTTTCCAGCGCGAGGATTGCGTGGGAGGAAGCCTGGACCATGGACGACGACGTGCAGCCGCTGTTTCCGGTGCCGTCCTGCGTGGTGTTCGGCCGCCGCCGCGCGATAGCCAAGACCTTGCCCGACAAGGTCCGGGCGTATTCGGGGCGGTTGCCGACGCGCGACGCGTCGGAGGCCGTCGCCGACGCAACCCTGAGAGTACGGGAGAACGCGCCGAAGCCAGCCGAAGGCCGCTTCAAGGGCGGCTCGGCCTATCGAAAATCGTTTCGGCAGGGAGCGACCCTCGTTCCGCGCATGTGTGCCTCGTGGAGCGAAAAATTTTGGGGCGCCTGGGCGGCGATCCGACCGCCCCCTTCGTTGCCAGCCGCCGCAATAACCAGGAAAAAAAGCCCTGGAAATCCCAACCCGGCGTCGAGCATCGGGTCGAAGCAGAGTTTCTGCACCCGGTGCTGTTGGGCGAAAGCATTCTGCCCTATCGGGTGTGGCGGCTTTTTGAGGGGGTTGTGCCGGTGACGGCGCAAGGGGCGGTGCTGGACGCGCAAGCGGCAGCAAATCGCGGCTACGTCGGCTTGCACGGCTGGATGTCCGCTGCGGAATCGATTTGGAATGGACACAGACCGTCGGAAATTTCTTTAATTCAACAATTCGACTATTACGGAAAGCTCAGCGCGCAGTTTCCAATCCCACGCCTTCGTGTGGTCTATGCAGCGTCCGGGACAATTCCAGCAGCGTGCTTGCTGCGTGGATCAGAAGCCGTGATTGAGCACGCGATCTATTGGTCTCAGGCTTCCAGCGAGAACGAGGGGCTGTATCTGGCGGCTTTGCTAAACAGTGAGACGGCACGCTCCCGCGTGGCTGCGCTTCAGGCTCGCGGCCAATGGGGCGCGCGGCATTTCGACAAAGTGATGTTCACTCTTCCGATCCCGCGCTTCGATTCCTCCGAAGCGCTTCACAACGAACTCGCCGCAGCCTCCGCTGAAGCCGAGCGAATAGCCGCAGCCTTCGAACTGCCCGAAACCGTCAAGTTTCAACGCGCGCGCAAACTCATCCGCGATGCCTTGACCGAGTCAGGCGTCGCTCTGCACATCGACGAACTGGTTGCACGGTTGCTGGATCAATCCTCTGCTAGCCTCGATGGTGTCGACAGCGCGGACGCGGAGTAACTTGGTGGACCGCGTCCACACGTATCTCAGGATGACGGGCCCTGCTAACCTTAGACTTCTTTGTTGACTTGCTCGCGGCAAAGCCCGCGGTGGAGGCGTAATCGCCGGCCGAAATTCCGCCCAAAGCCCGAAGTGCCGACTTTTTTCAAGGAGGACCATCATGAGCCGGACCGCGCATCTGCGCCTGCCGTTCTTCGACGCGAAACATCGTGCCTTCGCCGACGAGATCGACGCCTGGGCGGGCGAAACGGAAGCCGATATCGGGCATGGCGGTGAGGCTGGCGATGGTGGTGGACATAGCGACATTGACGCCACCTGTACGCGCTGGGTGCGCGCGCTCGGCGCCGCCGGCTGGCTGCAGTATTGCGTTCCGGCGGCCTATGGCGGCGCCCATGACACGCTGCAGTCGCGTGACCTGGTGATCGCCCGGGAAACGCTGGCGTGGCATAGCGGGCTCGCCGATTTCGCCTTCGCCATGCAGGGCCTCGGCAGCGGTCCCATTACGCTCGCCGGTTCGGATGAGCTGAAAAAGCGCTATCTGCCGCGCGTCGCCGCCGGTGCCGGCACCGCGGCTTTCGCGCTCAGCGAGGTCGAGGCCGGCTCCGATGTCGCGGCGCTCTCCACGTCGGCGCGGCGCGTGGACGGCCACTACGTGCTTGACGGCGAGAAGACCTGGATTTCGAACGGCGGCATCGCGGATTTCTACGTCGTCTTCGCCCGCACCGGCGAGGCGCCAGGCGCGCGCGGCATCTCGGCCTTTGTGGTCGATGCCGAAACGCCCGGCTTGGAGATCGCGCAGCGAATCGACGTCACCGCGCCGCATCCGTTGGCGCGGTTGCGCTTCAGAGACTGCCGCGTTCCGACCGCCAACCGCCTCGGAACGCCGGGCGAAGGTTTCAAGATCGCCATGCGCACGCTCGACATTTTTCGCGCCTCCGTGGCGGCCGCTGCGCTCGGCTTCGCCCGCCGCGCGCTCGACGAAGCGCTGGGGCGCGCAAAAACGCGAAAAATGTTCGGCCAGACGCTTGGCGACTTGCAGCTGACGCAAGCCGCGCTGGCCGACATGGCGCTGGAGATCGATGCGGCGGCGCTCTTGACCTATCGGGCCGCGTGGTTGCGCGACGTCGAGGGCGTGGCCACGACCAAAGAGACCGCGATGGCCAAAATGGCCGCGACCGAAGGCGCGCAGCGCGTGATCGACCGGGCGGTGCAGATGTTCGGCGGCATCGGCGTGAGCGTCGGCTCGGTGGTCGAGCGGCTCTATCGCGAGATCCGCCCGCTGCGAATTTATGAGGGGGCGACCGAGGTGCAAAAACTCATCATCGGCCGCGAGCTGCTCAAGCCGCGGAATTGACGAGGCCGCTCAAGCGCCCGCCAGCGTCTTCGCCAGCATGAAGCCCGAACCGGCGCCGGTGCCGGCGCCGGGCCAGGTCGAAGCGCCGACCATATAGAGGCGGTCGACCGGCGTGCGGTAGCGCGACCAGCGGAAAGCCGGCCGGAACACGAAGTTCTGATCGAGGTGATGGCTGCCGCCAAGGCTGTCGCCGCCAATGAGATTGGGATTGTCGCGCTCGAGGTCAGCGGGGGAGAGCACGGCGCGGGCGAGGATGTTGGCGCTCAGGCCGGGCGCGTAACGCTCGATGATCCCAATCACCCGGTCGGCATAGGCGTCCTTGATGGTGTCCGAGTCAGTGCCGGCGATGCTGCGCGCCGCATCGCCGCGTATCCGCGACGGCAAAACCCGTACCTGGACCCAGAGCACATGCCGTCCGTCGGGAGCGCGGGACGGATCGATGGCCGTGGGTTGGCCGACCACCAGCGCCGGCTCGGCCGGCAATAGCCCGGCGAGCGCCTCGGTATAGGTCGTCGCCATGGCGGTGAACGACGGCGCCAAATGCACATAGGCGAACCGTCGCAACGCAGCGCCGGCGCTCCAGGCGGGTAAATCGTTGAGCGCCAGGTGGATCATCATCGTGGCCGGGCCGGGCCGAAGCTTGGCTAATCGTTGTGCCGCCGGCGATGCAGCAGGAAGGAGATTTCCGAATAACACCCGGGGATGCAGGTTGGCGATCACGGCCCGCGTCGCCTCGACGCGCTCACCATCCTGGAGCACAACAGCTCTGGCGGCGCCGGCCTCGACGGCGATGCTGCGCACCGGCGCGCCGAGCCGCACCTCGCCGCCTGCTGCCGCGATGGCGCGCAGCAAAGCGGTGACGATCGTGTCGGCTCCGCCACGGCCGAGCGCCATGCCGAAGCACTGGTTTGCCATCAATTCCAGATACGGAAACAGCGCGCCGCCGGCGCAGTCCGGCGAGAAGTCGAGGTGCATGCCCCACACCGCCATCATGACTTTGAGCTTTTCGCTCTCGAAATTCTCGTCGAGCCATTCGCGCGGGGAGGCGACCAGCAAGCGCGCCGTGTCGGCGAGCCAAGCGGTGCCGCGCGCCCGCCAGGCCGCAAAGATCGCGCGCAGCGCCTGCAACGACGGCATCGGCGAGCCAAGCAACGCGAAAATGTGCGGCGCGTCCTCCCCGAACGCCGTCACCATGGCGCGCCAGCGCTCGGCGTCGGCCGGGCTCAACGCGGCGATCCGGCTGGCCATGGCCTCGATGTTTCGTTCCACCCCGAGCCAGCCGCCATCCGGAAACGCCGTGGCGAAGCATTGCTCGGCGCTGACGAAGGCGAGGCCATGAGCGGCGAGGCGATCTTTGTGGGCGGCAAAGAACGGTGACCCGGCAAACAGGCTCAGATTCATGGCATAGAGATCGTGGCGATAGCCGGGTAGCGTGATTTCGCGGGTCTTGACCGCGCCGCCGGCCACATCCGCGCGCTCGACGACGGCGACCTTCCAGCCCTTGGCGGCAAGATGCAGCGCGGCGGCGAGCCCGTTGATGCCGGCGCCGACCACGATCGCATCGTAAGCCATTCGCTCGCCCCGCGTTGCGCCGACCCGGCCGGCCGCGCCGCAAGCCGGTCGCTTGCCAGCGCAGATATTTCATATCTAAAATGTTTAGGCTAGATTTCGGCAGACCGCCACAACACGCTTTCATCCCTTAACGAGCGCCACGGAGAGACCGCATGACCAGCACTCAAGTTCTCAGCGACTTTGCATCGGCGCTTGCGTCCGGCGCCGTCGAGGTGGTCGACCTGACCGCGCCGCTCGGGCCGGAAACGCCCTTGATCAAGCTGCCGCCGGAGATCGGCAAGAATACGCCGCCCATCGAGATTCACCCGATCTCCAAGTACGACAAGGACGGCCCGTTCTGGGCGTGGAATTGGCTGAAGCTCGGCGAACATTCCGGCACGCATTTCGACGCGCCGAACCATTGGATCTCGGGCAAGGACTATAAAGACGGCGGCACCGACACCATCCCGGTGAAGAATTTCGTGGCTCCGGCCTGCGTGATCGACTGCTCGGCGGAAACCGCGAAGAATCCCGACTTCCTGTTGACGGTCGACGGCGTCAAGGCCTGGGAGAAGAAGCACGGCGACATCCCGGCCGGCTCGTGGGTTTTGATGCGAACCGACTGGTACAAGCGCAACGACAGCGAAGCAAAATTCCTCAATGCCGATGACAAGGGGCCGCATTCACCCGGCCCCACGGCCGAGACCATCCACTATCTGATCGCGAAGGGGGTCCGCGGCTGGGGTTCTGAGACCGTCGGCACCGATGCCGGCTCGGCCGGCGGCATGGACTCGCCGTTCCCGGCGCACACCTTCATGCACCAGGCCAACCGTTACGGCCTCGCCAGTCTCTGCCAGCTCGACAAGCTGCCGCCGAAGGGCGCGATCCTGATCGCGGCGCCGCTGAAAATCGTCAAAGGCACCGGCAGTCCGCTGCGGGTACTCGCGCTCGTTCCGAAGAACTAGTTGGGCACGCCCAAAAATGGCGGATGCCGACTACGTCATCGTCGGAAGCGGCATCAATGCGCTGGTGGCGGCAGCCTTGTTGGGCCGTAAGGGTCACAAGGTCTTGCTGCTCGAGCGCAACGACCGCATCGGCGGCTGCGTTCGTACCGAGGAGATCACTGCGCCGGGTTTTTTGCACGACATCATGGCGACGACGTTCGTACTGTTCCTGACGTCGCCCGCCTATGCCGAGCTTGGGCCGGAGCTGGAAAAGCGCGGCCTTGCCTTTGCCCATACGCCGACGCCCACGGCCGTGCTGCTGCCCGACGGCCGTCACGCGGTTCTTTCCATGGACCGCAAGACCAATGTTGCCAGCTTCGACAAGCTTGCAGCCGGCGACGGCGGGCGCTTTGCCGCCGACATCGATCGCGTCGGTGCCGACGCGCCGTTCCTGTTCGCGCTCCTTGGCGGCTCGCTCTGGTCGCGCGGCATGCTCAAGATCGTGGCGCGCGAAGCCTGGCGCCGCGGCTTTCGCGGATTGGCAAGTTTCTTCGGCGAAGCGCTGGGCACCGCGCGCGGTTGGCTGGAGACGCGGTACCAGTCCGAACTCGTTCGCGCGCTGTTCGCGCCTTGGGTGCTGCACACCGGGCTCGGGCCGGAAAGCGCCTATTCGGGCCAGATGGCGAAGGTCATCGCCTTTGCGCTCGAAGCCGCCGGCGCGCCGATCGTCAAAGGCGGCGCCAAGAACGCGCTCGCGGCGTTCGAGCGCCTGATCCGCGACAATGGCGGCGAAATCCTTCTGGGCGCCGATGTCGAGCGCGTGCTGGTCGACGCAAATGCCGTCGCGTGCGGCGTGCGCATGGCCACCGGCAAGGAATTCGCCGCCGCCAGGGGCGTTATCTGCTCGGTGACGCCCAATCAGCTTTACCGGCGGCTCCTCGCCGACGCCGCGCTGCCGGCGGACATCGCCGAAGCCGTCGCGCAGTACCGCTACGGCAAGGGCAATATGCAAATCCACTATGCACTCAAGGCGCCGCCGCAGTGGGAAGGCGCCGGCGTTGGCGGCTGTCGCGCTTATTCATCTCACGCCGGGACTGGACGGCGTATCCAAAGCGGCCAACGAGGCGGAGCGCGGCATGCTGCCGGCGACACCGACCATCTGTGTCGGCCAGCCGGCGGCGCTCGATCCCAGCCGCTGTCCGCAAGGCGCTTCCATCCTGTGGCTGCAATTGCCGGAGGCGCCGCGAACCGTGAAGGGCGATGCAGCCGGCGAGATCGCCATTCCGGCGGACGGAAGCTGGACCGAAGTCGTGCGGGAAATGTACGCCGACCGGGTCGAGGCGATCCTCGCTGCGCACATCGAAGGCTTCCGCGACAACGTGATTGCCCGGAAGGCTTATTCGCCAGCCGACCTCGAAGCGCTGAACATCAATCTGGTCGGCGGCGATCCTTATGGCGGGTTCTGCGGCATCGACCAATTTTTTCTCTGGCGGCCGTTTCACGGCTCCGTCAATCACCGCACGCCGGTCGCGCGGCTCTATCACATCGGCGCCTCGACCCATCCCGGGCCGGGCCTCGGCGGCGGCTCGGGATTTTTGCTGGCGAAGGCGCTGGGCTGAGCGCCGCCGAGGCGGCCCTTAAAGCGTCGCGATGGTCTTGAGCGCGCCGTCGAGGGCGATGCCGTTTTCGTCGAGCAAGGCGGCGTCGCGCAGCCGCCGCATCCAGTCGGCGCCGTCGGCGCGAGGCGCGAGCAGCGGCACGGCGCTGAGCACGCGGTCGAATTTCGATTGGCCGCGCGCATGGGTGTCGGAATAACCTTTGACCAGCCGGCGTGTATTGATGATCTCAACAGCAAGATCGTAGTTCTGCGCAACCTGAGCGGCGGCCAGCGACAGCCATTGTTCGAGATGCGCCGTCTCGCGCTTGTGGCGGAGCGTGGTGCGGCGGATCGGCTTGAGCGCCGCAAGTCCATAGAGCATCAAAAACCAGCGGATCGTTCCCGAGCGTACGCGGCGGCCCTTACGAAACATCCAGCCGAACGCGGCCGGGTTCGCTTCGAGGATGCGCCCGAGCGGGGCGGGGAGCGTGCCGGCCACTTCCTCGAGGCGCGGATGCATGTATTCGGTGGTGTAGACGATCTGCCCTTCGCCCACGGCGTTGTCGCGCTGCACGCGATCGTAACGGCTGCGCCGCGTTTTCAGATCGGCGACGCGGATCACGTCGTCATAGGCCATCGCCACGGCGACATATTTGGCGGCGGCGGCGGTGAGCGCGTAAGCCTTGGCAGCGCCGCCATGCGCGCGGTCAAGCTCGTAGATCTTGCTCAGGCGATCGAGATACTCGTTCGCATAGGCCGGATCCTGGAAATCGACGAGGTGCTTGACGCCGGCGAACGCCATATCGTGCAGCGGCGCCGGAAATTTGCGGATGCGCGCCAAAAGCTTGTCGAGCTCCGGCCGGCCGGCGGAAGCCGGCAGCGGCTTAAAGCGCTTGCCCGGCTTTTTCAGCGCCGGGCGCCGCGGAGCGGGCGGCTGCGCGGCCTGATCATGGGCGGCGCGGAAAGCGTTGAGGTTTGTCGCCACGCCACGGCCGCCGGATTTGATGATGGCTTCGAAGCTGTCACGCCCGAACGGCAGGGTGCCGGACGCCGCCAATGCTCCAAACAGACACGCCGAGATGACGCTGTTATTGCTGTTGGCGACCGCCTCCATGTCGAAGGCGATCACGCGCTTTGCGGCGACGCCGGCGGCTTCCACCACCGTGTTTGGATCGGCGGTGCCGTCGCCGGGCTTTGCCTTCTCGGCGACTGCGTACAAGCGGTGCGTCGAGGCAATCAACGTGGTGCGGTCCGGCGTGACCAGGCCGCGCAGGATCGAGCGGCCCGCCTCCATCAATTCGGCGGCAACCACGACATCGACTTCGCCCTGGGCGGGCATCAGCGACAGGATCGGCGCCCGGCCGGCCTTGGGCGGCAGCATCTCGACATAATAAAGGGTCGCGCCGGTGCGCTGGGCGACGCCGGGAACCGAGGTCGATTGCGCGTGCCAGCCCTGCGACTCGGCAAGCTCGACGATCCAGTCGGCAAGCACGCCGCCGCCCTGACCGCCCATGGCGTGGACGGCGACGCAGATCGGCCGTTCGGTGGTCAACCTCGCCGGCGTCCGCGATAGATCGTTCATCACGCCGCGTTCCGATTATTCTGCAAAGGCGATCCGGCGAGCTTCGCGACGGCGCTGCAGGAAGCCGATCACCGCGCGGCGCAGCCCGGCGACGAAGCGGTCGAACCGAGTCGGGTTGTGGATGATATCGGCGCGGTAGAACGACGGGCAGAGCACTGCCGCCTCAGATACTTCGCCGCAATTGCCGCAGCCGACGCAATTCTGGTCGATCGCCGCGACTGGATCGTCCTTGAGCGGATCGTCGGTATGTTTGACGGAGAGCGACGGGCAGCCGGACAGCCGGATGCAGGCGTGATCGCCGGTGCAAACGTCCTCGTCGACGCCGAAGCGTTCGCGCACCATGCGCTCCCCGTCGCGCACCGATTTTTGGAACAGCGGCTTCACCCGGCGCTGCTTGTTGAGCATGCATTCGGAGGAAGCGACGATCACTTTCGGGCCGCCCTCCTTCGAGGTCAGCGCCTCGCGCAGCGTATCGCGCATGCGCGGCACATCGTACGTGCGGTCGATGTGGCGCACCCATTTGACGCCGATGCCTTTCACCGCATCGACGATCGTGTTGTTGGTGGAGCGCGCCGGATTGATGGCGCGCGACGACATGATGTCCTGGCCGCCGGTCGCCGCGGAATAGAAATTGTCGACCACCATGATGACGCCGTCGTGCTTGTTGTAGACGGCGTTGCCGACGCTCGAGGAAAGGCCGTTATGCCAAAAGCCGCCGTCGCCGATGATCGAGATCGGCCGCTTGTCGGCTTTGACGTTGAAGGCGGAGGACGATGCCGGGCCGAGACCATAGCCCATGGTGGTGGCGCCGATGTTGAACGGCGGCAGGCTGGCGAACAGGTGACAGCCGATGTCGCCGGCGACGTTATGCTCGCCGAGTTCCGCTTGGACGAGTTTCAGCGCCGCAAAAATCGGCCGCTCCGGGCAGCCGATGCAAAAGCCGGGCGGCCGCGGCGGCACCGCCTTGCCGAGCGCCTTGACCTTCGGATCGCCGAGCACCGCGGAAGCGTCCGGATGCGGCGGCGCGTTGCCGAGCAACTTGTTGGCATGCAGCTCGAGAAAAGCCTTGATGCCCTTGGTGACGACCGCAGGGGTGTATTCGCCCGCCATCGGCAGCACGTCCTTGCCGCAGATTTTGGTCTGGATATCGCGCCGGCGAAGAATGGTGTTGAGCGCCTGCTCGATGAACTCAGGCTGGCCTTCCTCGACCATGAGGATCGCCTTCTTGCTGGCCGCGAAGGCGGCGACCTCGTCGTCGATCAACGGATACGTGACGTTGAGCACGTAGATCGGCACGGCAGTCTCGCCGTAGACGTCGGCCAGACCGAGCTGCTGCAGCGAGCGCATCACCGAATTGTAGAACCCGCCCTGCACGACGATACCGACATCGGCCGTTTCAGGTCCGAAGAATTCGTTGAGCTTGCGCTCTTTGATGAATTTGACTGCGGCAGGCCAGCGCTGCTCGATCTTTTCCCGTTCGTGGAGATAGGAGGCGGGCGGCAGCACCACGCGTTCGGTATCGCGCCGGGGGTTCTCCAGCGCCTCACGCAACGAGAAACTCGGCCGCTTGTTGTCCTTGGCCATGAAGCGGCCGTGGACGTGACAGGCGCGGATGCGCACCTCCAGCATCACCGGCGTGTGCGAGACCTCGGAAAGCTCGAAGCCGTCTTCCACGGCCTTGACGATCGACGGCAGGTTCGGCCGCGGATCGAGCAGCCAGACTTGCGATTTCATCGCGTACGGATGGGACCGCTCCTGCATTATCGAGGAGCCTTCGCCGTAATCTTCGCCGATGATGATCAGCGCCCCGCCGGTCACGCCGCCGGAGGCGAGATTAGCGATCGCATCGGAGGCGACATTGATGCCGACCGGAGATTTGAAGGTGACCGCGCCGCGGATCGGATAATGCACGGAAGCCGCGAGCGTCGCGGCGGCGGCCGCTTCCGATGCCGAGTTCTCGAAATGGACGCCAAGCTCGTCGAGCACGTCCTTGGCGTCGTTGAGCACGTCCATGAGATGGGATATCGGCGCCCCTTGATAGCCGCCGACATACGCCACGCCGGATTGCAGCAGCGCCTTGGTGATGGCGAGAATTCCCTCACCACGGAACTCTTCGCCGTCGCCCAGTTTGAGATCCTGCACTTCGCGTGCAAACGACCGTTCCGCCATGAATGGCTCCGAGCCGACATTATCGATCAAGCGAGGCCGGCCGATCTAATACTTATGAAACCTTCCCATTCGTCTTGCAACGGCCTCGCGGCCGGCGGAATAGGGACTCGCGGTGGCGCCGGGCCGCCGATTTTGCGGTGGCGCCGGGCTTGGCATCGTGCACGCAGTTTCGTGCCTAAAATTGCGGAAAAAAGCCCAAAGCGTTCGCTTGTCCCGGTGTTGCTTTAGGCTTAAAGTATCCGTTCAGCGGCGCCGAACCGCAACGCACCTTCGCGTGAAGTCGAGCGAACGAGCTGCTGCCAGCGGTGGTCAAAAGGGGGAGTGTCCAACATGTTCAACGTTACGCGTCGTCAGGCCTTCGCGGCGAGCGGCGGCCTCCTTGCAACGTTGCTGGCGCCTCGGCGCTTTGCCGGCGCCGCCGTCGGCAACACGCTCAATATCGCTTATAACGTCAACCTGCCGTCGTTCGACCCCGATGTCGGACCTTCCTCCGTCAATCCGACGATCCAGGCGATCTATCGCTCGATATTCGATCAATACATCGGCCAGAAACCCAGTCTGGCGTTTGAACCCGGCCTCCTTACCGGCTGGGGCTGGAACGACGACAAGACCAAGGTTTGGATGGACGTGCGGCCGAACGTCGTCTGGCACGACGGCACGCCGTTCACGCCCGAAGACGTCGTGTGGTCGATCCAGCGCGAAGGCGACCCGAAAGGCGGCAATCCGGTGGCGTTCATCTGGGCCGGGATCGACAACTTCAAGATCGACGGCCACCGCATCACCGCCGACGTGAAGCAGTACGACCCGGTCCTTTTCAAGTGGATGGCGTTCCTCACCGGCTACGTGCTGCCCAAGGCTTATTATGAAAAGGTTGGCCCCCAGGGCTTCGAGAAAAAGCCGATCGGCATCGGCCCCTACATGGTCGACGCCTATGAGGGCAACGCCTACCTCCGGCTCAAGGCCAACCCGAAATATTGGGGCGGCAAGCCCGCCTTCGAGACCGTTGTCTTCAAGTTCGTCCCCGACGCGACCAGCCGCGTCGCCGAGATCGAGAGCGGCTCGTCGGACATCACTCTGGAAGTGCCGTATGAAGAATACGATCGGTTGCGGAAAAAGGCCGGACTGAAAGGAGTCTGCACGCCGATTTCCGACATCGGCCAGATCTTCATCACCAACGGCCGGGTGATGGACGACAAGAACGTTCGCCTCGCCATGTGTCACGCCGTCGACAAGCAGACGATCATCAAGCGGCTGTTACGCGGCTATGGCGTCGCCATCGACACGCTCGAGGCGCCGGAATACGCCGCCTACGATCCGTCGATCAAAGTGCCTCATGATCCGAAGCTCGCCGCCCAACTGCTGGCCAAGAGCGGCTATTCCAAGGAAAAGCCGGTCAAGTTCACCATCCAGACGACGCGCGGCTACAAGCCGAAGGACTACGAGATGATCCAGGCGATCGTCGGTATGTGGCGCAATGTCGGCATCGACGCCAATATCGAGATCTACGAGATCGCCAAGCACTTCGAGCTGCGGATGTCGCATAAGCTCGCTCCGGCGGCGTTCTACAATTGGGGCAACGCCATCGGCGATCCGACCACGTCGACCGGGTTCGCGATGTGGAGCAAGTCGCCGCACTCGGCTTGGCACTCGGCCGACCTCGACGCCAAGATCGGCCCGCTCTGGGGCGAGAAGGACGAGAAAAAGCGCATTCAGGGCTGGAAGGACGTCGACCGCTACATCGCCGAGCAGGGTTACATCCTGCCGCTGTTGCAGTACGCGCAGCCGATCCTCTACAAGTCGGATCTCAAGGTGACCCCGAACCATTCGGGAGCCTTGCAGCCGGCGACGCTGGTCTCCAGGGCTTAAACGCGTCTCGTCGATGCGGTCCGCCGCCGCGCCGGGGCGCGGCGGCCGTCGGCGGGGTCAAGGACCGTTCATGTTGATCGCCGCAGTCGTCGTCAATCGCATGGCAATGGCGATCCTGACGCTTGCCGGCGTCGCGGTCGTCATCTTCGTGCTGCTGCGCGTGGTTCCCGGCGATCCCGTCGCCATGATGATCTCGCCGGGGGCGAGCCCGGCCGACATCGCCGCCCTCAAGGCGCATTACGGACTTGATGCGCCGCTCATCACGCAATTCTGGATTTGGATCAAGGGAGTGGTCACCGGAGATTTCGGAACCTCGATCACGCTCCATGTCTCGGTGACCGACGTGCTGGCGTCACGGCTGCCGGCCACGCTTGAACTGGCGATCATGGCGCTGATCATCGCGGTTGCTCTCGGCGGCGGCATTGCCGTCGCCGGCACACTGATGCGGCGCACATTCGGCGAGACCGTAATCGACGGATTGAACAGCATTATGCTGGCCGTGCCGGACTTCATCTGGGCGCTGGCGCTGGTGCTCTTGCTTGTCGTTGCGTTGCCGGTGTTGCCGCTCGCCGGCCGCATCGACCCCGCGCTGGCGGAAGGCTTTCACAGCAAATTTTATCTCGCCGAGAGCATCCTGACCGGCCGCTTCGCGGTGGCAGGCAACATCCTCAGCCATATGGCGATGCCGGCATTGGCGCTGGCGTTGCCGCTCGCCGCCGTCATCGTGCGGCTGCTCAAACAATCGCTCAAGGAGGCCATGGTGCAGGATTATGTGCTGTTGGCGCGGATCAAGGGCTTCAGGGAGTTGCGCCTGGTGTTGCAGGAGGCGTTGCGCAATGCGATCGGCCCGACCATCGCGCTCACTGGCGTCCAGTTCACCTTCCTGATCGGCGGCACCGTGATCGTCGAGCGCATCTTTGCCTATCCCGGCATCGGCAACCTGGCGATCGACGCCGTCATCAATCGCGATTTCCCGCTGATCCAGGGTTTGGTGTTGCTGTTCGGTTTGATCTTCATCCTCATCAATATCGGTGTCGATCTGACGGTGGCGGCGCTCAACCCAAGACTGCGGCATGCCTGAGCCGGAACCGGCGCGAAGTGGAACACTGGTCACCAACATCGACGATGGATACCGGGTCGCAACCGCCGTCGGTTGCGGCCCGGCTCCTACGCGATCCCAAAGTCGTTTGCGCCGGCGGTTTCATCCTGCTGTTGATCGTTGTCGCCGTTGCCGCGCCGCTGGTCGCTCCAAAAGATCCGCTGGAGCAAAATCTACTGATGGCGACGACGCCACCCGCCGGCTTCGCCGATGCCGAACCGGGTTTCTGGCTCGGTACCGATGGGCTTGGGCGCGACGTGCTGTCGCGGGTGATCTTTGGCGCGCGGGTTTCGCTCACGGTCGCATTCGTCGCGGCTGGGCTCGCTTGTCTGATCGGATCGCTGCTCGGTCTTTTGGCCGGCTTTCTCGGCGAGCTTGTCGATGCGCTGATTTCGCGGCTGGTCGATGTTTGGATGGCATTCCCGCCGGTGCTGTTTTCGATCCTGCTCATTGCGGTCATCGGCACCGGGCTGCATTCGGTGATCGCCGCCATCGTTGTCATCGACTGGACGCGCTTTTGCCGGGTCGTGCGCACCGAAACCAAAGGGCAAGCGCAGATGGACTATGTGATTGCGGCCCGCACCATCGGCTTCTCGCGCCCGGCGATCCTGTTCCGCGAAATCCTGCCGAACATCGTGCCGGTGCTGATCGCCTTGCTGACGCTGGAAATGGGCATCGCCGTCGTGGTCGAGGCGATTCTGTCGTTCGTCGGCCTCTCGGTATCTTCCGATACGCCGACCTGGGGCGGCATGATCGCCGAGGGCCGCCAGATCGTGCACGAGGCGTGGTGGGTGCTGGCGGCGCCGCTGGCGGCCTTGTTTGCCACGGTCGTGGCCTTCAACCAGCTCGGCGACGGATTGGCCCGCAGCCTCGATCCGGTGCTGCGCCGATGACTGTGCCCCGGCTTGCGATCGAAGCGCTTAGCGCGATTTCGTTGCGCGACGGGAACAGACCGATTCTGCGCCGCGTGTCGCTCGCCGTCGACACCGGTGAAGTGCACGGGCTCGTCGGCGAAAGCGGGGCGGGCAAGTCGACCATCGCCAAGGCGATCCTGGGAATCATCCCGTCGCAAGTGAAACTGATGAACGGACGAATCGGGTTCGAGGGCCGGGACCTTCTCGCGCTGCCGCCGAAGGATCTGCGGGCGGTGCTCGGCCGCGACATCGCGCTCGTTCCCCAGGACCCCTCGACGGCGCTCAATCCGTCGCGACGGATCGACGCGCAAATGACCGACGGGCTGCGGCTCAAGCGCGGCCTGTCGGCGAAACAAGCCCGCCTGCGTGCGCGCGCCTTGCTCGAAGAGGTGCAGATTCGCGATCCGGAACGCGTGCTCGACAGCTATCCGCACCAGCTTTCGGGCGGCATGCGCCAACGCGTGCTGATCGCCGCGGCGTTCGCACTCGAGCCCAAGCTTGTCATCGCCGACGAGCCGACCACCGCGCTCGACGTCACCGTGCAAAAGCAGATTCTGCGGCTGATCCGTTCGCTGCAGGAACGTCACGGCACCAGCGTGCTCTTTGTTTCCCACGATCTCGGCGTGGTGGCCAAAATCTGCGACCGCCTGACCGTGCTGTATATGGGCAAGGTGATGGAGCAGGGTAGCACGGCCGACGTGCTTGCGGACCCGCGTCACCCCTATACCAGGGCGCTGCTCGCAGCCAATCCGCGTTACGATCGGCCGGATACCGGGCTGGAGCCGACGCCGCCCGAGGTCGTCGCGGCGCTGCGCGCCGAGATCGCCGCCTTCGACGCCAGCGTTGCCGGGTCGCGCGATGGCTGACGATCTCCTCCTCGCCCGCGGGCTGGTCGTGGCTTATGCACGGCCCGGCGGTTTGTTCGCCCGCCGCGGCGCCGCGCCGGTCGTCCTGCATGGCGTCGATATTCGCGTCGGCAAAGGCGAGACAGTCGGCATTGTCGGCGAGTCCGGCTCCGGCAAGACCACGCTCGGGCGCGCCCTGCTCGGTCTGATCAAACCGGCGGCGGGCTCGGTGGTCTTCGACAGCAGCGATATCACCGCGCTCGACGAACGCGCCAGGCGGCCGTTGCGCCGGCGCATGCAGATGATCTTTCAGGATCCGATGTCCTCGCTCAATCCGCGGCACACTATCGGACGCATCCTGATCGAGCCGATCCTGCTGCACGGCTTAGCGAAGGGCCACACTGCGGCGCTGACGCTGGTGCACGGCATTCTCGATCGCGTCGGATTGTCCCGCAGCACGGTCGACTTCTATTCGTACGAGCTGTCCGGCGGGCAGCGGCAACGGGTCGGTATCGCGCGTGCGGTGGTGCTGCGGCCCGATTTCGTTCTCGCCGACGAAATCGTGTCGGGGCTCGACGTTTCCACGCAGGCGCAAGTGCTGCGCCTGCTCAAGGAGCTGACCGGCGAAATGCATCTGGCGCTCGCCTTCATCAGTCATGATCTTTCGGTCGTGCGCTCGATCTGCCAGCGCGTCGTGGTCATGCGCGAGGGCAGGGTGGTCGAGGAGGGTCCCTGTGAGCGGATCTTCGCCGCGCCGGCCGCCGCCTATACGCGCATGTTGATCGATGCGATCCCGCTTCCGACGACCGACCCCGGCTGGCTCACGCGTGGAGCGTCGGTGGAGGTTGCTGCGAGCCCCTGAAGACTTAACGTCAGCCCTTCGATTGCCCGCGAACGAAGTTGATGATCCCGGAGAAATCGAAAGTTCCCTGACCTTGTTGAGCGAACAGATCGTAGATCTCGGCGGCGTGCGCTCCGAGCGCGGTTTGGGCCTTGACCGACTGCGCCGCCTCCCTGGCCAGCTTGAGATCCTTCAACATCAAGGCCGCGGCAAATCCCGGCTTATAGCCGTTGTTGGCCGGACTCGCCGGCACCGGCCCCGGCACCGGGCAATAGCTGGTCAGCGACCAACACTGACCCGAGGACGCCGAAGCGACGTCGAACAAGGCTTGGTGCGAGAGGCCGAGCTTTTCGCCCAGCACGAATGCTTCGCTCACGCCGATCATCGAGATGCCGAGGATCATGTTGTTGCAGATCTTGGCGACCTGACCGTTACCCGCCTCGCCGCAATGGACGACGCGTTTGCCCATGCGTTCGAGCACGGGCTTGCCGCGCGCGAATGCTTCCGCCGAGCCGCCGACCATAAAGGTGAGCGTTGCCGCCTTGGCGCCGCCGACGCCGCCCGAAACCGGGGCGTCGAGAGACGCGATGCCGTGCTCGGCCGCCATCGCGTGCGCCGCCCGCGCGCTGGCGATATCGATCGTCGAGCAATCGATGAACAGCGCGCCTTTCTTCGCCACCGGCAGCACGTCCCGCCAGACCGACACGACGTGCTCGCCGGCCGGCAGCATGGTCACGACCACGTCCGCCTGCTCGGCGGACTGTTTGGCGTCGGTGACGATTTTCACGCCGTCTTGGGCCGCCGCCTGACGCGCCGCCGCGACCATATCGAAGCCCAACACCCGCTCGCCGGACTTGACGAGATTGGCGGCCATGGGCGCGCCCATGTTTCCGAGACCGATGAATCCGATGGTCGGCATGGCAGTAAGCCCCTCTCAATGGTCGAAGGTCAGCTCCAACTTGCCGACCGGCCGGAAGTGCCGGTCGACGATCTCTTTCGTCACGCCCTCGAGCCGGTCCGGTCGCCAAGCTGGATTGCGGTCCTTGTCGACGATCGTGGCGCGGATGCCTTCGATGAAATCATGTCCGGCGATGCAGGCGAGCGCGATGCGGTAATCCTGCTGGAAGCTCTGCTCAACTCTGCCGAATGATACAGCGGAACGAAGGTTTCGCAATGTGACCTTGAGCGAGGTCGGGGATTTCGTGAGGATGTTCGTCAGCGCCGCGCGCGCGGCATCGCCGCCGTCCGCGCGCAAGCGGTCGACAATGTCTTCGACGTCGTCTGCAGCGTAGCAGCGATCGATCCATTGCCGAGCGCCGGGCAACCGGCCGGAAGGCGGCGGGGTCGACATTTTGCCGAGGCGGGCCCGCACGTCATCGGCGGTGCGGCATTCGGCCAGTGCTGCCGGCAATTCGCCAAGCCGGGCGGCGGCAATATACACATCGGCAAAGCCGCAATAGATCGCGTCGGCGGCGTTCATGCGATCGCCGGTCAGCGCCAAATGCGTGCCGGCATAGCCGGGCGATCGCGCCAACAAGAAGGAGGCGCCGACATCGGGGAAAAATCCGATCCCGACCTCCGGCATGGCCACCGCCGAGCGCTCGGTGACGATGCGGTGCGCGGCGTGCACCGAGAGCCCGACGCCGCCGCCCATCACCACGCCGTCCATCACCGCGATGGCCGGCTTCGGATAGCGCGCGGTCAAGACGTTCAGATGATATTCGGTCGACCAGAATTGCGCCGGCAGGGAGTCGCCGGACTTGGCCGCATCGTACAGCGCGCGGATGTCGCCGCCCGCACACAGGCCGCGCTCGCCGGCGCCGTCGAGCAGGACCGCGCCGACGCCGGGATCCGTCGCCCAGGAGCGCAGCAGTGCGGTCATCGCCAAGGCCATGTCGAGCGTGAGCGCGTTGAGCGCTTTCGGCCGGTTGAGCGTGAGCCGGCGCAGCGCCCGCTCCTGCCGGACGATCAATTCGCCGTCCTGAAGAACCGTTTCGCTCATCGTCCGATGAGGCTTCTTGCCACGATGAGGCGCATGATCTCGTTGGTTCCTTCGAGAATCTGATGCACGCGCAGATCACGCACGATCTTTTCGATGCCGAATTCCGCCAGGTAACCGTAACCGCCGTGCAGCTGCAGCGCCTGATTGGCGACCTCGAAGCACGTATCGGTGACAAAGCGTTTGGCCATGGCGCAGAGCTGGGTCGCATTCGCATCCTTGCGGTCGAGCGCGGCGGCTGCTCGCCACAACAGCGTACGCGACGCTTCGAGCCCGATGGCCATATCGGCGAGGCGGAATTGCAGGGCCTGAAATTCTTCGAGGCGTTTGCCAAACTGGCGGCGCTCTTTCACGTAGGCCAGCGACTTTTCCATGGCGGTCTGCGCGCCGCCGAGCGAACAGGCGGCAATGTTGAGCCGCCCGCCGTCCAGGCCAGCCATGGCGATCTTAAAACCGACACCTTCATCGCCGAGCCGGTTGCTGGCCGGTACGCGAACGTCCTGGAATATGACGGCACGTGTCGGCTGGGCGTTCCAGCCCATCTTGCGCTCGTTGGCGCCGAGCGAAATGCCTGCCGTATCGCCTGAAACGACGAGCGTCGAAATCCCGGACGCTCCGTCGCCGCCGGTTCGCGCCATCACCACGTAGAGGTCGCCGGCGCCGGCTCCCGAGATAAACTGCTTTTGGCCGTTGAGGACGTAGGTATCGCCGTCGCGCACCGCCCGCGTCGTCAGTGCCGCCGCATCCGAGCCCGCACCCGGTTCGGTGAGGCAATAGCTCGCCAGAAGCTCCATCGTGCACAGCCTCGGCAGCCATTTCTTGCGCTGCTCGTCGGAGCCGTAGGCATCGATCATCCAAGCGGCCATGTTGTGGATCGACATATAGGCCGCCACTGTCGGACAGCCGGTGGCCAGCGCCTCGAAAATCAACGTTGCGTCCAGGCGGGACAGCGCCGAGCCGCCCACATCCGCGGAAATATAGACCCCGCCCATGCCAAGCTCGGCGGCCATGCGCATTTCGGCGACGGGGAAATGCTTGGCCTCGTCCCACGCCAGTGCGTGCGGCGCGAACACGTCCGCGGCAAAGGCGCGGGCCATGTCGCGGACGGCGACCTGGTGTTCCGCGAGAGAAAATTGCGGCGAACCGGCTGAGGATGAATCGAGCATAAAGGCATTGCCCAGCCTGGCGGCCAGTTGGGTCAGGGTTCTGGACCCAAGGATTTCCGCGTTAAAATGAGCTCGACGTGTGCAATAGCACTGTCGTTTTCGCCCAGCAATGCGAGAATTTCAGCCGCGCATGGCGATACTGGCGGCGTTGATCGGTGCTTTCACTGTCGAGGGATCCAAGCCCCCGTCGCCGTGTTTGGCACGATAGTCGCGGGGTATCTAACTGCTTTGAGCCGTGCGACCCTGGCCTGATAGGGGCCGGCGTCGGGGCTTGAGCCCGGGGACGTGCCGCGGTCATAATCGCGGCCGCGAATGGGCGCGAGGCGAGCGCGAAGGCACACGTGATCACAACGGATCGGTTACGCAGCATCGCGGTCTGGTCGCAAGATCTGACCGAGAGCGAACGCGAGCACGCGCGGCACGGGATCGTCGAAAAGGCGTTCCCGAAAGGCGCCTATATCTGTCACCGCGGCGACCGCCTCGACTTTTGGATCGGCGTCGTTTCCGGCCTCATCAAGCTGAGCACGTTGTCGCGAAGCGGCAAGGCCGTCACGCTCGCCGGAATCCGCTCGGGCGGCTGGTTCGGTGAGGGCACCGTCTTGAAGAACGAGATTCGTCAGTACGATCTCGTCGCGTTGCGCGATACGCGGATCGCCCTGATGAATCGGGCGACGTTCCTGTGGTTGTTCGAAAATAGCGTCGCCTTCAACCGTTTCCTAGTTCGCCAGTTCAACGAACGGTTGGGCCAATTTATCGCGCTGGTTGAGTACGACCGCATGCTGGATGCGCCCGCGCGCGTGGCGCGTAACATCGCCTGGCTGTTCAATCCGACCCTCTACCCCCAGCTGCCGCCGCATCTGGAAATCTCCCAGGAGGAGATCGGCCTTTTGTCTGGGGTGTCGCGTCAGGTCGCGAACAAAAGTCTCAAATTGCTTGAAAAGAAGGGGTTGCTGCGGCTCGAGCACGGCGGGCTGACGGTGCTAGATCTTGGCCGGTTGCTGCGCTTCGGCGACTAGCGAGAATACCGGCGTGCCGGCCGAATGCCTCCGGCCAAGTGACGCATACTGCGGTACGAAAAGCGCAAATGATTGCTTTTGTACCGAACAAAATCTAGGTTCGTCTGTCAAGTGAACGCTGGCCAAATTACCGATTGGCGGCAATCTGACAGAGAAGGAATTCCTGTCCTAAGGAGTTCCCGGGAGGAGCATTGCACCAAGTGGCTAGAGGCGCTTGTGCCGCGATCCTGCTTGCCGGCAGCGAGCAGGGTCCCCATGGCGAATTCCACCCTGTCGGCCGATACGGTGCTGACGTTCGCAAGGGTGCCGACGGGGGATACGCGTCCGCTGCAACGCCGCATCTTTCATGCCTTCATCGAGATGGCGCGCCGGCCAGTCGCGAGCGGTGCGCTTCTCCGCTAAGCGCGATTCTTCATAGTGGGCGGAGGTCCCCCCGTGCTGTCAACTGATCCCGGCTTAGATACGCTGCCCAAGCTGCTGATCCACAATGCCGGCGCGATCGGCAGCCGACCCGCCATGCGCCACAAGGATCTCGGCATCTGGCAGGCGTGGACGTGGGCGCAGATGCTCGAGGAGGTGCGCGCTTTCTCGATCGGGCTGGCCGAGCTCGGCCTCAAGCGCGGCGACAAGTTCACCATCGTCGGCAACAACCGCCCGCGGCTCTATTGGGCGATGTGCGCGGGCCAGGCTCTCGGCGCCGTGCCGGTGCCGGTTTATGCCGACGCCGTAGCCGACGAGATGGCCTTCGTCTTGGCGCATGCCGAGGTGACGCTGGCCGTCGTCCAGGACCAGGAACAGGTCGACAAGATCATCGCGGTGTCGGATCGGCTGCCGCATCTTGGCCAAGTCATTTACGACGAGCCGCGCGGATTGAAGGATTACGACCACGGCCGCCTGGTCGCTTTCGAGGACGTGCAAAGCCTCGGCCGCGAAAAGCTTGCAAGCGATCCCCAGTGTCTGCGGCATTGGGAAGCGCGCGTGGCGGAGGGCAAGGGCAGCGATCTCAGCGTCATCCTCTACACGTCGGGAACGACGGGCCGCTCCAAAGGGGTGATGCTCACCTATGAGAATACGATCGTCTCCGCCCGCAATGCCAACGCCTTCGATCATCTCGATCAGAATGAGGAGGTGATCGCCTATCTGCCGTTGGCGTGGGTCGGCGATTACATTTTTTCTTACGTCCAGTCCTACGTCGCGGGCTACTGCGTCAATTGTCCGGAGGCACCCGACACCGTGGTCCAGGATCGGCGCGAGATCGGCACCACTTACGCATTCGCGCCGCCGCGGGTCTACGAGAACGTCCTGACGCTGACCACGGTGCGGATGGCCGATGCCGGTGCGCTCAAGCGCAAGGTGTTCGATTTCTTCATCAGGGTGGCAGGGCGCTGGGGCGAGAAGATTCTTGACGGGGAGAAGGTGCCGCTGACCGCTCGCTTGCTCTATGGCCTTGGCAACCTGTTCGTCTACGGCCCGCTCATGAACCAGTTCGGGCTGTCGCGTGTCCGCGTGGCCTATACGGCGGGCGAGGCGATCGGTCCGGAAATCTTCCGCTTCTGGCGCGGGATCGGGCTCAACTTGAAGCAGCTCTACGGGCAGACCGAGGCCTCGGTCTACGTCACAGCGCAGCCGGACGGCGAAATCTACGCCGACACCGTTGGCAAAGCCTCGCCCGATGTCGAGGTCAAGATTTCTGACAGCGGCGAAGTCCTTTATCGCTCGCCCGGCGTGTTCGTCGGATACTACAAAGATCCCGCCAAAACCGCGGAGGTGCTCACGCCCGACGGCTGGGTGCATACCGGCGACGCCGGTTTCTTCGATCCGAAGTCCGGCCAATTGAAGATCATCGACCGCGCCAAGGACGTCGGGCGCTTAAGCGACGGCACCGTGTTCGCGCCCAAATACATTGAGAACAAACTCAAGTTCTATCCCAACATCCGCGAGGCCGTGGCGGTCGGCGCCGGTCGTGATTTCGTCTGCGCCATGATCAACATCGATCTGACTTCGGTCGGCAGCTGGGCCGAACGCAACAACGTCGTCTACGGCTCGTATCAGGAACTCGCCGCCAATCCGCGGGTCTATGATATGATTGCGCGGCATATCGACGAAGTGAACCGGTCGCTGGCGGAAGAAGAGGTGATGGCCGGCGCGCAAATCCGGCGTTTCCTCATCCTGCACAAGGAACTTGATCCGGACGACGGCGAGCTCACCCGCACGCAGAAGCTCCGCCGCGGCCACATCATCGATCGCTACGCGCCGCTGGTTGAGGCCTTCTACAACGGCTCGACGACTGCGGAAATCTCGACGGAAGTCACCTTCGAGGATGGGCATAAGGGCGTGATCGCCGCACGCTTGGCAATCCGCGACCTGCAACCTTATCCGGCGCAGGCGGCGAAGATGGAGCGCGCGGCATGAGAGCGCCCTCCTCGCGTGAGGCGGCGCTCGGCGAGGCGTTGCTCGCAGTGCAAGACGTTTCGCTCGCATTCGGCGGCGTGCGCGCATTGACCAGCGTCTCGTTCGACATCCGCAAGGGCGAGATCCGCGCCATCATCGGCCCCAACGGCGCCGGCAAAACCTCCATGCTCAACGTCATCAACGGTTTCTACCAATCGCAATCGGGACGCATCACGTTCAAGGGCAAGGAGCGTACATCGATGCGGCCATATGCCGCGGCCGAAGGCGGCATCGCGCGGACGTTTCAAAATCTGGCGCTGTTCAGAGGCATGACCACCCTCGACAACATTCTCGCCGGCCGCGCGCTCAAGATGCGGTGTGGCTTCTTCTGGCAAATCATCCGTCACGGCCCCGCGCTCCGGGAAGAGGTCGAGCATCGGCGGCGGGTCGAGGAAATCATCGACTTTCTCGAGATCGCGGCCATCCGCAAAATCCCGGTCGGACGGCTGCCCTACGGCCTGCAGAAACGGGTGGAGCTCGGTCGCGCGCTGGCCATGGAGCCCGACCTGCTGCTGCTCGACGAACCGATGGCCGGCATGAACCTCGAAGAAAAAGAGGACATGTCGCGGTTCATTCTCGACGTGAACCAGCAATACGGCACGACGATCGCGCTGATCGAGCACGACATGGGCGTGGTCATGGACCTTTCCGATCGTGTCGTTGTGCTCGATTACGGCCGCAAGATTGCCGACGCGGCGCCCGACGACGTGAAGAGCGACAAGAACGTCATCCGCGCCTATCTGGGCGAGCCGCATGGGGTCAGCGTATGACGATGGATCCGGCACCGGTCACACCTCATCGCCACGTCATCGCGCTCGTACAGGCGACCGGGTAGGTCCCGCATGGATATTCTCTACAAGGTCTTCATCGATCCGTTCGTGCAGATGGGCATGGCGCCGGATTTGCTGGTGCAGACCCTATGGGACGGCCTCGTCGGCGGCGTGCTCTATGCCCTGATCGCGCTCGGTTTCGTTCTGATCTTCAAGGCATCGGGCGTATTCAATTTCGCGCAAGGGATCATGGTCGTGTTCGCCGCGCTGACGCTGGTGGGCCTGCACGAGCATGGCGTGCCGGCCTTTGTCGCGCTCGGCCTCACCGTCGTGGTCATGTTCGTGTTGGCGTTCGCAGTCGAACGGCTGGTGCTGCGGCCGCTGGTCAACCAGTCGGACATTATTTTGTTCATGGCGACCTTCGGCATCACCTATTTCCTCATCGGCTTCGGCCAGCTGGTATTCGGCGGCAACCCCAAGGTGATGATCGCGCAACAGCTCTATCTGCCGGGCGGCGCCATCGAATTTAAAGGGCTCGGCGGCTTCGTGTCGCTGCAGAAGATCGATATTGCAGCGGTGATCATCGCCTCCGTGATGGTGGCGGTGCTGGCGGTGTTCTTTCAGCGGACCCGCATCGGTCGCGCGCTGCGCGCGGTCGCCGACAGTCATCAGGCGGCGTTGTCGGTTGGCATCTCGCTGGAGCAGATTTGGGTGATCGTGTGGTTCGCCGCGGGCATCGTAGCGCTCGCCACCGGCATCTTGTGGGGCGCCCGCTCGGAGGTTTCATTTTCGCTGCAGATCATCGCTCTCAAGGCACTGCCAGTGCTGATCCTCGGCGGGCTCACCTCGATTCCGGGGGCTATCGTCGGCGGCCTGATCATCGGGATCGGCGAGAAACTCGCCGAATTCTATTGGGGGCCGTTGCTCGGCGGCGGCATCGAGAGCTGGTTCGCCTATGTGATCGCGCTGGGATTTTTGGTGTTCCGGCCGCAGGGCCTGTTTGGCGAACGGCTGATCGAGCGGATTTGACGATGCTGTATCGCGAGGCCGGCCAGTACAAGACGAGCTACGCCGCCGACATGGCGGTATTCCCGATCCTGCAGGACCGCATCGGAATGGCGGTGATTTTGCTGGTGGCATTCGTGGCCGTTCCGCTTGCCGGCAATGACTTCATTCTCAATGCGGTGCTGATCCCGTTTCTGATCTTCTCGCTCGCCGCCATCGGGCTCAACCTGCTTACCGGCTATACCGGCCTGCTGTCGCTCGGCACCGGCGCGTTCATGGGGGTCGGCGCCTATGCCTGCCTGAAGCTCACGACCTTCTTTCCCAATGTCGACATCATCATCTGGATTATCGCATCGGGCTTCTTCTCCGCCGCCATCGGTGTGCTGTTCGGCCTGCCGTCGCTGCGCATCAAAGGTTTTTATCTCGCGGTGGCGACGCTGGCGGCGCAATTCTTCCTGGAATGGTGCTTCATCCGCATTCCTTGGCTCTACAATAACAGCGTCTCGGGAGCGATCGAGGTTCCGTTGCGGACCTTCATGGGCATTCCGGTCACCGGCCCGACCGCAACCTCGCTGACGCGCTATCTGGTCGTGCTGAGCATCGTTGTGGCGATGACCTGGGTAGCTTCCAACATCGTCCATGGCCGCATCGGCCGGATGTGGATGGCGGTGCGCGACATGGATCTTGCCGCCGAACTGATCGGTATCAGGCTGTTGCGCGCCAAGCTGCTCGCCTTTGCGGTGTCGTCGTTCTATTGCGGCGTGGCCGGTGCGATGATGGTCTTCCTCTGGTACGGCGGTGCCGAAGCGGACGTGTTTGCCATCGACCAGAGCTTTCTCGTGCTGTTCATGGTGATCATCGGCGGGCTGGGAACGCTGATCGGGTCGTTTTTCGGCGCCGCTCTGATCTATATTTTGCCGATCGCGCTGCGGGCGATCCCCTCGGCATTCGGCTTGCCGATCCGCCCGGCCGCCGCCGAGCAACTGACGTTCGTGATTGTCGGGGCATTGATCATCGTGTTTCTGGTGATGGAGCCGAACGGGCTGGCGCGGCTTTGGCAGATCGGAAAACAGAAGTTGAGGGTGTGGCCCTTTCCTTACTGATGGTGCACACTCCACCGCAATTCCCGCGCTCCGGCGGACTGGCCGGCCGGGAGTCCCTCCGTCCCACCGACCGGGATCGAGGGCCGCACGACCCCGCCGGCTAAGTCGGCGCAAACAAGGGAGAAACGGCCATGCGTCTGAAGCATCTTGCTCTCGGCCTGGCGGTAGTGATCGCGGTGCCAGCCGCGGTCGCGACGGCGCAGGCAGCGGACGGAATTTACGTTCCGTTCTTCACCTATCGGACCGGCCCGTTTGCCGGCTCGGGAATTCCGATCGCCAACGGGCTGACGGATTATCTTAACATGCTTAACGAGCGCGACGGCGGCATCGGCGGCGTCAAGCTCATCGTCGAGGAGTGCGAGACCGGCTACGACACCAAAAAGGGCGTCGAATGCTACGACACCGTGAAGGGCAAGAATCCCGTCGTCATCACGCCGTTTTCGACGGGAATTACGTTGCAGCTGATCCCCAAGGCGGCGGTCGATAAGATTCCGGTTTTCTCGATGGCTTACGGGCTGTCGGCTTCGGCCGACGGCAATCTGTTCCCCTGGATCTTCAATGCGCCGGCGACTTATTGGGACGGCGCATCGGCATTCATCCGTCACGCCGCCGATGTCGAGGGCGGCTTTGCCAAGCTCAAGGGTAAGAAGATCGGTCTGGTCCATCTCGACGCGCCGTACGGTAAGGAGCCGATCCCGCTGTTACAGGCGCTCGCCAAGGATTATGGTTTCGAGCTGAAGCTCTATCCGGTGCCCGCATCGCAGATGCAGAATCAGACGTCGCTTTGGCTCGACGTGCGTCGCGACCGGCCCGACTGGATTTATATCCAGGGCTGGGGCGCCATGAACCCGACCGCAGTCAAGGAAGCAACCAAGATCGGGTTCCCGATGAACCGCTTGGTCGGCGTGTGGTGGTCGGGTGGTGACGACGATGCGCGTCCGGCTGGCGCGGAAGCCAAAGGCTATAGTTCGCTCGACCTGAATGGCGTCGGCACCAACTTCCCGGCGATCCAAGACATCCTCAAATACGTGGTTGCAAAGGGTAAGAGCCAGGTCGCCTCGAAGGACAAGGTCGGCGAGAACCTCTACAACCGCGCCGTTCTCAACTCGGCCTTGATCGCCGAAGCGATCCGCACGGCGCAGAAAATCACCGGCAAAAAGCAGGTGAACGGCGAAGATGTGCGCCGGGGCTTCGAGGCGCTCAACATCACCGCGGCGCGCTGGAAGGAAATGGGCCTGCCCGGCTTTGCCTCGCCGATCCATCTGAGCTGCGCCGACCACAACGGTCATAGCGGCATCTCGCTGGTGCAGTGGGACGGGACGAAGTGGGACACCGTGGTCCCCTCGATCCAACCGATCAAGGACAAGGTGCTGCCGCTGATCGACAGCGCCGCCGAGGCGTACGTGAAAGCCAGCGCCGGCTGGCCGAAGCGCACCGAGCCCTGCGATAAGTCCTCGTAGGCTGACGTTGGCGCCGCTCGCGGAAGGGGACCGCGGGCGGCCGACCACGAAGGGATGAGGGGCTCGCATAACCCGGGACCTCATCCCTTGCTTGCTCCGGGTAGCAATCGAACTCTCCTGAAACGCAGGGAGAAAGCGACGATGACTGCCGTTACCTCGACGATGGCCGCGCCGGTACCGGCAACGAATTCCCCGCCAATTCTCTCGCTCAATAACATCGAAGTGGTCTACGACCGCGTCATTCTCGTGCTCAAGGGCGTGTCGCTCTCGGTGGCGAACGGCGGCATCGTGGCGCTGCTCGGAGCAAACGGCGCCGGCAAGACGACCACGCTGAAAGCGATCTCCAATCTGCTGCATTCCGAGCGCGGCGAGGTGACGAAGGGCGCGATCGTGTTCGACGGCGCCGAGGTGCAGGCGCTCTCGCCCAACGAGGTGGTGCGGCGCGGCTGCATCCAGGTGATGCAGGGCCGCTACTGCTTCGGCCATCTCAGCGTCGAGGAAAATCTGCTCACCGGCGCCTTTACCCGGCGTGACGGGACGGCCGCGATCCGCGCCGATCTGGAGAAGGTTTACACCTATTTTCCGCGGCTTGGCGAACGCCGCCAGGCGCTGGCGGGCTACACGTCCGGGGGCGAGCAGCAGATGTGCGCGGTCGGCCGCGCGCTGATGTCGCGCCCGAAGATGATCTTGCTCGACGAGCCGTCGATGGGCTTGGCGCCGCAGATCGTCGAAGAGATTTTCACGATCATGAAGAGCCTCAACGACAGCGAAGGTGTCTCGTTCCTGCTGGCGGAGCAGAACGCCAACTTGGCGCTCAAATATTCCGGCTACGGCTACATCCTGGAGAACGGCCGCGTCGTGCTCGACGGCACGGCGACCGCGCTGGCGCAGAACGAGGACGTCAAGGAATTCTACCTCGGCGTCGCCGAAGGCAGACGCAAATCGTTCCGCGAAGGCAAGCACTACAAGCGGCGCAAGCGTTGGCTTGGATGAGGGCGGCGCGTGCTCGACGGAGTTGCTGTCAGCGCGGCCAGGCTTCGAGATTAACGCCCTTGGGCGGCGCGATGTCGTCCGGTACGAAGAAGTCCGATGCGAGTCGTTGTGTCGGATCGACACGGTAGTGATCGAAATCCGTGACGCCGTTTTCCGCCAAAAATGTATCGTCGATGAGAAAGCGGCCGGTGAACTCGCGCGACGGCTTGTTGAAGATCGTATAAGCGGCGTCCGCCATGATCTCGGGCTTGCGCGATTGGCGCATAAGCGCGTCGCCGCCGAGCAGGTTCTGCACCGCGGCGGTGGCGATCACCGTGCGCGGCCACAGCGTGTTGACGGCGATCCCCCTGCCGCGCAGTTCGCCGGCCAGGCCGAGCGCAACGAGGCTCATGCCGAATTTGGCGATGGTGTAGCCGGTGTGCGGCGCGAACCATTTTTCCTTGATGTCGAGCGGCGGCGAGATCATGAGAATGTGGGGATTTGCCGCCTTTTGCAGATGCGGAATGGCCCACTTCGACACCACGAAAGTGCCGCGGGTGTTGATCTGATGCATGAGATCGAAGCGCTTCATGTCGGTAGTGGCCACCGGCGTCAGCGAGATGGCGCTGGCATTGTTGACGACGATGTCGATGCCGCCGAAATGCGCCGCCGCCTTGTCGATCGCTTCCTTGACCACTGCTTCGTCGCGAACATCGACCACGAGCGGCAGCGCCTTGCCGCCGGCGCGTTCGATGTCTTCCGCCGCGCTGTAGATTGTGCCGGAAAGCTTCGGGTGCGGTTCGGCGGTTTTGGCGGCGATCACCACATTGGCGCCGTCGCGCGCGGCGCGCAGTCCGATTGCAAGCCCGATGCCGCGCGAGGCGCCGGTGATGAACAGGGTCTTGCCAGCTAACGACATCGTCCACCTCACTTCTTGCGCGCGAGGAACGCCTGGAAGGCGGTGCGGGCCTCGTCGGATTTTAGCAGATCCCCGAAATGCATCGATTCAGTTTCGATTTGCTTGATGACGGCGTCACGATGCCCGCGCATCAGCCGGCGCGCGACCGCAAGCGCCCCGGGCGGCAGTGCGGCGATCTCTTGCGCCGCTTGCAGCGCGATGGCGTCGACCGCGGCGGTATCGACGACGGTATTGACTATACCCGCAGCTTTCGCCTCCTCGGCGGACAGCGGGCGGCCCATCATCAGCATCGAAAATGCGCGCGCATAGCCCATGCGCATCGGCGCCAGCAGAGTGGACGCCGCTTCGGGAATGAGCGCGAGCTTCAAGAACGGCGTCGAGAACATCGCGTCGGCGCCGGCGACGACATGATCGCAGTGCAGCAGCATGGTCGTACCGATGCCGATGGCAACGCCGGCCACTGCGGCGACCATCGGTTTCTCGCCCAGCGCCAGGGCCTTGAGAAAGTCAAACGCGCGCAGATCGCGGCTGCCTTGGGCGGCTTTAAGAAAATCGCCGATATCATTGCCGGCGCAAAACGCCCCGGACGCGCCGGCGAACATGACGCAACGGATGGCGTCGCTTTGATCGGCCTCGCGCAAGGCCCGGGTCATGTCGCTATACATCGCCAGCGTCAGCGCGTTTTTCTTCTCCGGGCGATTCATGCGGACGATGCGGACGGCGCCATCATCGGTCACGGCGACAGCGTCGCTCATAGGCCTCTCCCTCCGAGTTTGCGTTCACCCAATATCACTGATTGCGCGGCGACGCGCCACAACGAATAGCAAAGCGGCAAGTCGTCGATTGCGCCCCGGGCAAATGCATCATCCCGCATGTTTGTCGTGGCGAATGAGTTTGCCGATCGCCCGGAAGTCCCCTCCGGTGGCAGCCCGCGCGTGCGATTCGATAGCCCGGTAAAGCCCGACGACCCGTTCGCCGACGGCAGTGACCACGGCGCCGCCGCCGCCCGATCCGCCGGTTTCGGCAGTCACGGCCGGTTCACGAAGCGCGTGATTGATCTGTTCGACCAGAAGCCAGGCGCGGCGGTAGGACATGCCGAGCGAGCGCGCCGCCGCCGAGATCGATCCGGTGGAGCGGATCGCTTCCAGAAGCGCGATCTTGCCCGGGCCGATGCGGTCGCCGGATGCCAGATCGATACGGATGGAGAGATGTGTGCCGGCCATGGTTGATTCCTCGGAAAGCGCCCGGTGAAGTCACGCCGATAAGCACCCCGATCGTCAAGGGGCATGTCGTCCCGGCAGCCAGTCTAGCCGTGCAAGGGAGGGGCTGAGCCCGCTAAAAGAAGCGCGGCGGCCGAAGCCGCCGCGCCGATCGTCGAGGCTCGGGTGCTAGAGCATGATCCGGAAAAGTGGAAGCCGGTTTTCCGAAAAGATCATGCTCCAGCAAAAAATTTGAGCGCCAATCAATTCCATCTGAAGCGATTGGTGCTCTAGTGGAACAGCTTCATCGCGTTGGTGATCGTCTCCGCAACGCCCCATAAGAGCGGAATGCCAACGAAACCCCAGGCGAGTACAAGCTGTACGGTTGATGTGCCGTTTTGGTTGGCGGGTGCCATGGTGTTTCTCCCTTATGCGCCGGCCGGTTCGCCCGCGGCGGCCACTTCCGCCTGCGCCAACTCGGCTTCGTGGTCGGGCCTCATGTGGAAGCGGTGATGCACCGCCTTGATGAGGAAGTTGCAGATGAAACCGATCACCAGCAGCCCGGCCATGACGTACATGGTGACGTTGTAGGCCTGCGCCTTCGGCACGCCGTGATCGATCTGGTACTGGCGGATGTAGTTGACCAGCACCGGCCCGAAGATGCCGGCCATCGACCACGCCGTGATCAGCCAGCCGTGGATGGCGCCGACGTAGCGCGTGCCGAACATATCTTTGAGATAGGCCGGCACGGTGGCGAAGCCGCCACCATACATGCTGATGATCACCAGGAAGCACAGCACGAACAGGGTGACGCTGTGGATCTCGCCGGTCCACGGCACCAGCGCGTAGAGCACCGTTCCGATCACGAAGAAGCAGAAGTAGGTGTTCTTGCGGCCGATGAAGTCGGAGGTCGAGGCCCAGAAGAAGCGGCCGAGCATGTTGAACAGGCTCAATAGCCCGACGAAGCCCGCCGCCGCGATGGCGGTGACCTTGCCCGGGAACATTTCCTGGCTCATGGCAGAGGCCTGTCCAAGCACGCCGATGCCGGCGGTGACGTTGAGGCAGAGCACCCACCAGATCAGCCAGAACTGCGGCGTCTTGAGCGCGTCGTAAACATAGACGTCGTTCTTGGTGATGAGTTTCTGCGCCACCACCGGCGCCATGTAGCCTTCCGGTTTCCAGCCCGGTGCCGGCACCCGCACGATCGCGGCGCCGACCCACATGAAGATCAGATAGATGACGCCGAGACCGATGAAGGCTTCGGCAACGCCGATGTGGTTTGGCGTGGTGAACCTGCTCATCAGCCAGACCGACAGCGGTGAGGCGATGAACGCGCCGCCGCCGAATCCCATGATCGCCATTCCCGTCGCCATGCCCGGACGGTCGGGAAACCATTTGATCAGGGTGGAAACCGGCGAGATGTAGCCGAGGCCGAGACCCAGGCCGCCGAAGAATCCGTAGCCGACATAAATGATCCAAAGCGTGTGCGAATAGACGCCGATCGCCGAGATGAAGAATCCGACCGCCCAGCACAGCCCGGCCGTGAACATGGCGCGCCGCGGCCCGCCTTCCTCGACCCAACGGCCGAAAACGGCCGCCGAGGCGCCGAGAAAGAAGATCGCAATCGAGAAAATCCATCCGAGCTCGGTCAGTTTCCAGTCTTGCGGCGTTGAGTGCGTGATGCCGATCAATTTGGTCATCGGCAGATTGAAGACGCTGAAGGCATAGGCTTGGCCGATGCACAAATGAATGCAAAGCGCGGCTGGAGGTACCATCCAGCGGCTGAATCCAGGCTTTGCAATCGTCCGGCCTCGGTCAAGAAAACCGAGCAAGCCAGCCGATGCTTGCGGTTGCGCAATTGTACTCATCGTTTCCCTCCCTGTGGCATTTTGTCGTTAGACTTCCATTTTTTTATTGTAGTTGCGTTTGTTGCTTTGCTGCCTCCGAATTGGCTTTTGTCAGACGTTCGAGGGCGGCACGGACCACCGGGTCCAGCCCCTGACCGCCCGCCTGCAGATGCGCAAGGATGGTCGCGCGCATCCGCGGGTCCCAGAATTTCTTCAGGTGATCGGCCGTCCCCGCCACGGCTTGCTCCGGCCCCTGAGTCACGAAGAACTTGCCAATTTGATTGGCCATGTAAACGAGCTTGTCAAGCGACATGGGTTACAGTTTCTTTTGCCGCTTCTTTGATGCGCTGCGGGTGAGTGAAGATCTCGAAGCCGTCGCCGCGCGCGACCGCAACCAGCGTGATGCCGGCCATCTCGGCGGAGCGTAGAGCCAGCGCGGTCGGCGCCGACACGGCGACCAACAGCGGCGCGCCGACGGCGGCGGTCTTCTGCACCATTTCCACGGATACGCGGCTGGTGAGCAGCACCATGCCCGAGTGGCCGGGCACGCCGTCACGCGTCAGCGCTCCGACCAGCTTGTCGAGCGCGTTGTGGCGTCCGACGTCCTCGCGGACGGCGAGCAGCCCGGTGCCGGGCTGCCAGAATGCCGCGGCATGGACCGCGCGGGTTTGATGATTGAGCTCCTGACGCGGCGCCAGCGCGTCGAGCGCCCGCATGATTTCTGCCGGTGTAAAGCTATCGCCTTGCCGCACGCGCAGCGGCGTTCGCACCGCCTCGTCGAGACTTTCGATGCCGCATAGGCCGCAGCCGGTCGGGCCGGCGAGATGCCGCCGCCGCTCCTGCAGGGCGGCCGCGCGCGGCTCGGTCAGCCACATGCGCAGTTCGATGCCCGCCTCATGCTCGACGATATCGAGTTGACGGATGTCCGCTGGTGAAGACGCGAGGCCCTCGGTGACGCTGAAGCCGACCGCAAAATCCTCGAGATCCCGCGGCGTCGCCATCATCACCGCATAGGACCCGCCCTCATAAGTGAAGGCGATAGCGGTCTCCTCGGGAATGATGCGGGTGCCGTCGGCGACGCCGTGGCGGCGCCAGATCGAGCAAGCGACGGCGGTCGTCGGCTCGCGCATGCCGCTACTCCGCAGCCTCGGCTGTGACGATCACGCGCCGGCTCTTGCGGGCGAGGTCGCTGTATTGCTGCTGCCACTCGGTCGGACCGTTCGACGGCGACACCTGGACCGCGGTGACTTTGTATTCCGGACAATTGGTGGCCCAATCGGAATACTCGGTGGTGACGACATTGGCCTGCGTTTCGGGGTGATGGAACGTCGTATAGACGACGCTTGGCGCCACGCGCTCGGTGATCAGCGCGCGCAGCGAGGTTTCGCCGGCGCGGCTTGCCAGCTTCACCCAATCGCCGTCGCGGATGCCGCGCTGTTCGGCGTCGTGCGGATGGATTTCCAGTCGATCTTCCTCGTGCCACACGATATTCGCGGTGCGGCGGGTCTGCGCACCGACATTATACTGAGAGAGGATGCGGCCCGTCGTCAGCAGCAGCGGGAAGCGCGGGCCGGTCCGCTCGTCGGTCGCGATATATTCGGTGACGACGAACTTGCCCTTGCCGCGCACGAAGCCGTTCATGTGCATCACCGGTGTGCCCTCCGGCGCCTTCTCGTTGCACGGCCACTGGATCGATCCAAGCTCCGCGACCCGCTGGAACGAGACGCCGGCGAAGGTCGGCGTCAGGCGCGCGATCTCATCCATGATCTCCGACGCGTGATTGTAGTGCATCGGATAGCCCATGGCCTCGCTGATGGCGCAGGTGATTTCCCAATCGGCATAGCCGGGCTTCGGCTCCATCACCTTGCGCACGAGCTGGATGCGGCGCTCGGCGTTGATGAACGTTCCGTCCTTTTCTAGGAACGTCGATCCGGGCAGGAACACATGGGCGTAATTCGCGGTCTCGTTGAGAAACAGATCCTGCACGACGACGCATTCCATTGCCGCCAGGCCCGCCGCGACGTGGTGCGTATCCGGGTCGGATTGCAGGATGTCCTCGCCTTGGATGTAGAGCGCCTTGAACGTCCCGTCGACCGCCGCATCGAGCATGTTCGGGATGCGCAGGCCCGGCTCGCTGTCGAGCGGCTTGTGCCACAGCGCCTCGAACATTGCGCGCGTGGCGTCTTCGCCGATGTGCCGATAACCGGGCAGCTCATGCGGGAAAGAGCCCATGTCGCAGGAGCCCTGGACATTGTTCTGCCCGCGCAGCGGATTGACGCCGACACCGGGCCGGCCGATGTTGCCCGTGGCCATGGCGAGATTGGCGATGGCCATGACGGCGGTCGAGCCCTGGCTGTGCTCGGTGATGCCGAGACCATAATAGATGGCGCCATTGCCGCCGGTCGCGTAAAGCCGCGCCGCGGCGCGGATTGTCTCCGCCGGGACGCCGGTTATCTTGGCGACGGCCTCGGGACTGTTGTGCTCTTGCGCGACGAAGGCGGCCCAATCCTGGAAGGCGTCCCACTCGCAGCGTGCGCGGACGAACTTCTCGTCGACGAGACCTTCGGTCACCACGACATGCGCCAGCGCCGTAAGCATGGCGACATTGGTGCCGGGCAAGAGCGGCAGATGATAGGCCGCTTCAACGTGCGGCGTGCGGACCAGGTCGATGCGTCGCGGATCGATGACGATGAGCTTGGCGCCTTGCCGCAAACGTTTTTTCATCCGTGAGGCGAACACCGGATGGGCGTCGGTCGGGTTGGCCCCGATGACGATGATGACGTCGGCATGCTCGACGGAATCGAAATCCTGCGTTCCGGCCGATGTGCCGAACGTGGTCTTCAGCCCATAGCCGGTCGGCGAATGGCAGACGCGGGCGCAGGTATCGACATTGTTATTGCCGAACGCCGCCCGCACCAGCTTTTGCACCAAGAAGGTTTCCTCGTCGGTGCAGCGGGAGGAGGTGATGCCGCCGACCGAGCCGCGGCCGTATTTCGCCTGAATGCGTTTGAACTCCGAGGCGACGCGACCGATCGCTTCCTGCCACGAAACTTCGCGCCAGGGCTCGCTGATCTTCTCGCGCAGCATCGGCTTGAGGATGCGTTCGCGGTGATTGGCATAGCCCCAGGCGAAGCGTCCCTTAACGCAGGAATGGCCGCGGTTCGCCTTGCCGTCCTTGTATGGCACCATGCGCACGACGTCGTCGCCGCGCATCTCCGCCCTGAAGGCGCAGCCGACGCCGCAATAGGCGCAGGTGGTGATCGCCGACCATTCGGGCTTGCCCTTCTCGATGACCGTCTTCTCGATCAGCGAGCCGGTCGGGCAGGCTTGCACGCAGGCGCCGCAGGAGACGCATTCGGATTCGATGAATTTTTCGTCCATGCCGGCGGCCACGATGGAGTCGAAGCCGCGGCCCGAGATCGTCAGCGCAAAGGTGCCCTGCACCTCCTCGCAGGCGCGCACGCAGCGCGAGCAGACGATGCATTTGGCGGGGTCGAAGGCGAAATACGGATTGGAGTCGTCGATGCCGGGATTGCGGTGCCGCGCACCGTCAAAGCCGTAGCGCACCTCCTTGAGGCCGACCGCCGCCGCCGTCTCCAGCAAATCGACGTCGGCATACTTAGCGCGGTCGAGCGAATCCACGGAATGATCGGAGACGTAAAGCTCCATGACGTCCTTGCGCAGGCGGTCGAGGCGCTCGTTCTGGGTGTGCACCACCATGCCTTCGGCGATTGGCGTCGTGCAGGACGCCGGCGTTCCGGCGCGGCCTTCGATCTCGACCAGGCACAACCGGCAGGAACCGAATGCGTCCAGCATGTCGGTCGCGCAAAGCTTCGGAATCTCGATCCCGGTTTCCATGGCCGCGCGCATGATCGAGGTACCTTCCGGCACCGAGATTTGCTTGCCGTCGATCGACAACGTGACCGTCTTCTCAGATAAGGAGCGCGGCGTGCCGTAATCGATCTCTTGCAGCAGCGGGCGTTGGCGGAGCGGTTCTTGGGCGAGCGACTTTTCAACGAGAGACATTGGGGCGTCTCCTATTCGGCAGCCAGCAGGCGCGGGGGCGCGCCGAAATCCTCGGGGAAGTGGGTCAACGCGCTCATCACCGGATAGGGCGTGAAGCCGCCGAGCGCGCAGAGCGAACCGAACTTCAGTGTATTGCACAGGTCTTCCAGCAATGCGGTATTGGCGGCGCGATTCTCGCCGCGGGTGATGTGGTCGATAACCTCGACGCCGCGGATCGAGCCGACCCGGCACGGCGTGCACTTGCCGCAGGATTCGATGGCGCAGAACTCAAAAGCAAAACGCGCCTGTTTCGCCATGTCGACAGTGTCGTCGAAGACCACGATGCCGCCATGGCCGATCAGACCGTCGCGGGCGGCGAAGGCCTCGTAATCGAACGGTGTATCGAACAAGGCCCGTGGGAAATAGGCGCCCAGCGGACCGCCGACCTGCACCGCCCGCACCGGGCGGCCGCTGCGCGTGCCGCCGCCGACGTCATCGACCAGCTCGCCCAGCGTCATGCCGAAGGCGGTCTCGAACAGGCCGCCGTGCTTGATGTTGCCGGCGAGCTGAATCGGCATGGTGCCGCGCGACTTGCCCATGCCAAAATCGCGGTAGAAGCCAGCGCCCTTGTCCATGATGATCGGCACCGAAGCGAACGACAGGACATTGTTGATCACCGTCGGCCGGCCGAACAAGCCCTTATGGGCGGGCAGCGGCGGTTTGGCGCGGACCAGGCCGCGCTTGCCTTCGAGACTGTCGAGCAGCGAGGTTTCCTCGCCGCAGACATAGGCGCCGGCACCAACGCGAACCTCCATGTCGAAGGCAAATGATGAATTCGCAACGCGGTTGCCGAGGAGTCCGCCGCGCCGGGCGGCCGCGATCGCCGCCTCAATCGTCGCCGCGGCGTGCGGATATTCAGAGCGGATGTAGACATAGCCCTTGGTGGCGCCGACGGCGATGCCGGCAATCGCCATCCCTTCGATCAGCACGAAGGGATCGCCTTCCATGATCATGCGGTCGGCGAAGGTGCCGCTGTCGCCCTCGTCGGCGTTGCAGACGATGTATTTTTGCTGCGGCGGCGTCTGCGCCACGGTGCGCCATTTGATGCCGGTCGGGAATCCGGCGCCGCCGCGGCCGCGCAAGCCCGATTGCACGACTTCCTCGACGGTCGCCGCGGGGCCGAGCGCGAGCGCGCGTTCAAGGCCTTTGCAGCCGTCGCGGGCGCGATAATCTTGCAGCGAGCGCGGGTCGACGACGCCGCAACGTGCGAAAGTCAGCCGCGTCTGCCGCTTGAGCCAGGGGATTTCTTCGGTCAGGCCCTGCCGCAGCGCGTGCGCGCTATCGGCGAGGAGGGCGCGGAGCAGGCCTTCGGTATCGCTCGCCGCGACCGGCCCATAGGCGACCCGGCCCGCCACGGTTTGCACCTCGACCATCGGCTCGAGCCAATAGAGACCGCGCGAGCCGGTGCGCACGATGTCCACCGCGACGTTCTGCCGCGCCGCGGCGGCACGGAGCGCCGATGCGACTTCTTCGGCGCCGACCGCCAGCGCGCCGGCGTCGGCAGGGATGAACAACCGCAGCGTCATTGCTGCGCCTCCGCCAGCAAGGCATCGAGCCGCCGCTCGTCGAGCCGCCCGACCACCCGCCCATCCAACATCGCTGACGGCGCGATGGCGCAAAGGCCGAGGCAATAAACCGGTTCCAGCGTCACGCTGCCGTCGGCAGCGGTACGTCCCATCGACAACCCCAGGCGCGTCTCGGCATGCAGCGCCAGCGGGTCGCCACCGGCAGCCTGGCAGGCCTCGGCGCGGCAGAGCTTGAGTGTGTGTCGGCCCGCCGGTTCACGGCGGAAGTCGTGATAGAAGGTCACGACGCCGTGCACTTCGGCGCGCGTGATGTTCAACGCCTCGGCGATCAGTGGTTCGGCGGCTTTATCGATATAGCCGAACTCCTCCTGCAGCGCGTGGAGGATCGGCAGCAGCGGACCTTCCCGATCGAGGCATTCCCGAATGCGGACACGCGCGATATCCTTGTCCCAAGGAACGCGGGTTTGATTGCGGCTTCCTTGATCCATTGTGGACACCCGCGGGCGCCTCCCTTAATATGCGTCAGTACGCATATGTTGCGTATACTTATGTAATCTATAGTAAGTCCAAAAGTCCGGCTCATAAATAGGAAGAATGAGGCATATGTCGGAACCGGGACTTTCCGCACCGCAACAGCGACCGGCGCTTGACCTCGATCTGGTGTGGATGGCCGGCCAGGGTCGCCGGCAAATCGATCCGGACCTTTTCCGACTGCTCGAGGCGATCAAGCAGACCGGCAAGCTCACCACGGCGACGGCGCAGGTGGGAATCCCGTACCGGCAGGCTTGGGGCTTGATTGCGCTCTGGTCGGACAAGATGGGGCAACCGCTCGTCGCCAAAGAGCAAGGACGCGGCACGCGCCTCACCGCGCTCGGGGAACGGCTTTTGTGGATCCGTGAGCGGATCACGGCGCGGCTGTTGCCGCATCTGGAAAGTGCGTCGTCCGAAATCGAGCAACAGCTCAAGGAGGTCCTCAACGAGCCTTATCCGGCGCTCTGCCTCTATGCCAGCCACGATCTGGCGCTGGCCGAATTGCGGGACTTTCTCAGGACCCAATCGGGACCGCAACTCGACGTGCGTTTCGCCGGAAGTCTCGACAGCGTGGTGGCGCTGTGCAAGTCGCGCTGCGAGCTGGCGAGCTTTCACCTCCCCGAAGGCGCGCTCGGCCGCGAAGTCTATCGCAAGTACGAGCCGTGGCTAAAGCCGCGCGTGCAGCGTCTCATTCATTTCGTCCGCCGGACCTTGGGGCTCATCGTGGCGCCGGGAAATCCGCTTGACATCCGCAATCTCGCCGACGTGGCCAGGACCAAGGCGCGGTTCATCAACCGGCAGCGCGGGTCCGGAACATTGTTTGCTCTGGAGACCTTGCTGAAGGACAGCAACATCGAGAAGGAAGATATCGCCGGATTTTATTCCGAGGAGTTCACCGACCTCGCCGTCGCCGCGGCGATTGCCGGCGGAGTGGCCGATGTCGGTCTCGGGATCGAGGCGGCCGCGCGCAAGCTCAAGATGGAATTTGTGCCGCTTTTTGCCGAGGATTACTATTTGCTCGCCAAGCGGGAAACGACCGAGCGGGAAGACGTCGAAAGCCTGATTGCGGTGTTGCGCAGCGAGTCCTTTCGCCGGATCGTGCATGCCTATCCCGGCTACGACGCCTCGCTTGCCGGCACTATAACGACGCTGAGCGATGCGATCTTTCCGTAGATGGCCGGCTCCGTTTTATGGCATGCCGTGCAACCGTTTCGCGAGCGAGTTGCTTTAATTTGACGTGCAAGCGGCGCTATGCTGCGGCCTATCAGGGAGGTTCCCGTGGAAAAACTTGCCGTCCGTTCGGCCCCGTTGGCTCTCGCCGAGCCGGCTTTCGGCGCATCGCTGGCGCGCGACGCCGAGGCGGCCAGCAAGTATTTCGTTGATCTCGAAGCCCGCCTGCAGTCCGCGCGCGCGGACGACCGCCGAGGCGAAACCGCGGCACTCAAGGCGGGCGCCCGCGCCGTCAAGGAGCGCTTCTTCAGGCTTCACGCCGCCGCGATCTACGACGAACTGACCGATCACTGCGCCCTCAGCTTGCGCGTTTCCGAGTTGCTCGCAGCGGCCTCCGGCCGCTACCCGGCGCTGTTGCCCACGCGCGAAAGGATCGACGAAGAACGGGCGCTGATGCAGCAGAGCGCCAAGGAAGGCTACGAAGTCGATCAGGGGCTGTTCATCGCCCAAATTCTCGCCGACGAGCGATGCGGCATGCATCTTGTGCATGCGATGCTCAAGCCGAAGCGGGAGGCGCTGGACCGGCTCGGCGAATTCCGCCGCAGTGGTTTTGCCGACCTCGGCGAAGCCAAGGCCGAACGCAAAGGCAAGATCGGCTACGTCACGTTGACCAATCCCAAATTCCTCAACGCCGAGGACGATCGCGCCACCGCGGCGCTGGAAACCGCGGTCGATCTGGTGCTGCTCGACGACGCGATCGAAGTCGGCGTGTTGCGCGGCGGCATCGTGCCGCATCCGAAATATGCCGGCCGTCGCGTTTTCAACGCCGGTATCAATCTCACGCATCTTTATTACGGCCAGATCTCGTTGGTCGATTTCTTCATCGAGCGCGAGCTGGGATTGCTCCACAAGATCTATCGCGGCCACTGGCGTGCGGAATCCTATGATGAACAGTTCGAGGACTATGTCGAGAAGCCCTGGGTGGCGGCGGTCGAAGCGTTCGCCATCGGCGGCGGCTGCCAGCTGCTCTGCGTCATGGACCGCGTGCTTGCCGAACAGGGTTCGTATTTCAATCTTCCCGCCAGCAAGGAGGGCTTCATCCCCGGCGCAGCCAATTTGCGGCTGCCGCGGCTCGTCGGCATCAAGCTCGCGCGCGAAGGCATCTTCTTCGAGCGCGTCTTCCATGCGGATAGTCCCGAGGGGCGGATGATCTGCGACGAAGTCGTTCCGACCGACGAGATGGATGCGGTAATCGAGAGGAACGCGCTGCAACTGGTGCGCGCCGGCATGACGAGCGCGGTGAGCAACCGCAAAGCGCTCCGCGTCGCCGAGGAGCCCTTGTCGGTTTTCCGGCGCTACGTCGCGACGTATAGCCGGCAGCAGAGCTTGTGCCTCTACGACCCGAAGCTCATCGAAAACCTGGCACGCAGCTGGAACCCCGGCCGCCGGCGCATGTAACGGAATTCGCATGATCGATTCAGGCTTCCGCTCGGTCGCGCGGCTTGCCGACGCTCGCTTGGAGCTACGGCGCGTAGGGGAAGGAGGGGAGGCTGCCTGGTAATCAGGAGCGACGATGAGTTCTTCCGAAACCGCTACTTCGACACCCGAGCTCAGCTCGATCTCGCATGCCATCGTCGAATACAAGGACACGGTCGGCGCACTCGTTCCGGGCATGCCGCCGGTCGCGGCGACGCCGTACCTCGTGGCGATTGGCGAGATCGCCTGCGGGGCGCTGGTGAAAGATCGGCTGGAGCCCGGGCAGGTCACGGTCGGCACCCGGGTTGTCATCAATCATCTGGGAGCGAGTAAGGTCGGCGCTGAATTGGTGATCAAAGCGGCGCTCGTGCAAAGGGAAAAGAATCGCTTCAAATTCTCGGTCCGCATCGAGGACGGCGAACGCACCGTCGCGACGATGGAACACGAGCGTGCCGCCGTTTCGCTGCAGAAAATCATGGAGGCGTTGGGCTGAGCCGCCGAGGGTCGCCGCGGGGAGCGTAAGCTGGTTGCACGGCCGCGCATCGCCCCGGGGGGGCGCGTGGATCACCGACTTTCGCGGCAAAGCGGTCGATAGGTCTCGGCGATCGGTTGAATTTCCTCTATAATACCTGCAGACCCGATGGGGCGAAGTGGCCGTCGCATGCCGAAGAGGAAATGACGGCAATGCCAGTGACTTATTCGACTTGGCTGGTCCTACTTTCGATCGTGATGGCGATCCAAGGCGCCTATGTCGGCTTGAGTCTTGCCGTGCAAATCGTGGACGCAACCGGCATGCGGCGGCGCCTGTTGCTTGCGGGCGCCGCCGCCTCGCTGGCCGTCGCTATTTGGACCATGCACTTTGTCGGGATGCTGGCGGTCCGGCTGCCCTTCCAAGTCGACTATTTGGTGATGCCGACGCTGCTGTCGTTCCTCGTCTGCGCCATCGTGGTCGGGGCGGCGGTTTATGCCACCAGTTCCGGGCCGCTCACGCTGCTGCGCCTGACGCTGTCTTCATGCCTGATGGGTGGCGGCATTTTCACGATGCACTACATCGGCATGAGCGCGCTCGATGCCAGCACCTACATGATCCACGATCCCGTCTACGTCGCCTCGAGCATGGCGATCGCCATTGCCGCGTCCGGATTGGCGCTTTGGCTCGCCACCGGCCGGGGAGGTCGGCCGCCGTTGATCCTGTCGGCGATGGTCTTTGGCATTGCCGTATCAGGCATGCACTATACGGCGATGGCCGGGGTGACGCTTTATCCGTTTGCCACGTCGTCCTCTGCCGCTCCGGTCCTATCGAGCGATCTCCTCGCCATCATCGTCTCTATCGTGGCATTTTGTATTTCCGGAATATTTCTGCTGCTGCTTTTGCCCGATTCGTCCCGCGCGGCATCGCCTGCGGTGTTGCACGGCGATGCGATTGCGGCCACCGCGACGGAGGTGCCGGTGGCGCCGTCAACGGTGCCGGCCGGCGGTGAAGGCGACAATCCGGAATTCGGACGCGGAACCTACGCGCCGCTCGGCGGTGCGGGCGCTCCGCCGCGGCGCTTTGCGCGCCATCTGCCGATCGAGCGCGACGGCGGCACGCATTTCGTTGCCGTTGACGACGTGGTCGCGGTTCATGCCAACGCCCATTACACTTACATCTTCGACGGCAACGACAAGCTGTTTTGCCCGCTCGCCATCGGCGACGTCGAATCGCGGCTCGATAACAGTCGTTTTGTCCGGGTTCACCGCAGCCACATCATCAATATCGGCCGGGTCGTCGGCTACAAGCGCTCCGGCGACAACGAATTGGTCGAGATGGCCGGCGCACATCCCTATCTCGTGCCGGTGAGCCGCAGCCGCATCGGCTCGCTCAAATCGCGGGTTGCCGCACTGACCGGGGCCGGCCCCGAATTTACGCTGCGTCGCCGGCACCGTTTTGCATCGCAATAGAAGAACTATTGCGCGACCCTTTGCTTCCAGGTGTGTCAGCAGTGCTGACGCAATTCGTGCAGGTTTACCGCCATTCATGCGGCGACCCAGCCATTCGTGCATCGCCGGACAAGCTGGTGCACCGGTTCTTGCTGCTGCATCGCACAACTCGGCAAAATTTTGCAGTCAGAAACTGACGGTATTGTGCGCAATCCGGAAGGCCTTGGCGATGACCTTGGCGCCGCGGACTGCGCCAGGGAGGATGCCCGTGATACCTGGCTCATTCGCCTATCATCGTCCTACATCCATCAAGGAAGCGGTTGGCTTGCTCGCCCGGCTTGGCGACGAAGGCCGCGCGCTCGCCGGCGGCCATAGCCTCATCCCGATGATGAAGCTGCGGCTGGCGACGCCGGCGAACCTCGTCGATCTCGCCGCCATCGCCGAACTCAAAGGTGTCCGCAGCGAGGGCAACGACATCGTCATCGGCGCGATGACGACGCAGCACGAGCTGGCCGGCTCCGAGCTGCTGGGCTCGAAAATCCCCATCCTGCGCGAGACATCGCTGCAGATCGCCGATCCGCAGGTGCGCTATCTCGGCACGCTCGGCGGCAATGTCGCCAACGGCGACCCCGGCAACGACATGCCGGCGGTCATGATGTGCCTCGGCGCGACCTATCACGTCATGGGCAAGGCCGGCGAACGCCGCATCGCGGCGCGCGAGTTCTACCACGGCGCCTATTTCACCGCGCTGGAAGCAGGCGACGTGCTCACCGCCGTCCGCATTCCCGTTCCGCCCGCCGGTCACGGTTACGCCTACGAGAAACTCAAGCGCAAGATCGGCGATTACGCGACGGCGGCCGCTGCCGTCGTGTTGACCATGAGCGGCGGCAAGGTTTCGAGCTGCTCGATCGGTCTGACCAACGTCGCCGAGACGCCGCTGTGGGCGGAGGAAGCGGCAAAAATCCTCGTCGGTTCCGCGCTCGATGCGGCAACGGTGAAAAGGGCCGTCGCCGCCGCCGAGGCGATCACCGCGCCGGCCGCCGATGCGCGCGGACCCGCGCATTACCGCACCAAAATGGCGGGCGTGATGATGTCGCGCGCGCTTGCCCGCGCCAAAGCGCGCGCCCGCGGCTGAGCATGATCCCGAAAAGTGGAATCCGGTTTTCGGAAAAGATCATGCTCTAACAAATAAAGTCGGCAGGAGCAGAACAATGGCCAAATCCCAAGTCTCGATGACGGTGAACGGCAAGACCATCGAAGCGCTGGTCGAGCCGCGAACCTTGCTCATCCACTTCCTGCGCGATCAGCAGAACATCACCGGCCCGCATATCGGCTGCGAGACCAGCCATTGCGGCGCCTGCACCGTCGATCTCGACGGCAAATCGGTGAAATCCTGCACGGTATTTGCCGTGCAGGCCAACGGCGCCGACATCCGCACCATCGAGGGCATGGCGAACGCCGACGGCACGCTGCACGCGCTGCAGGAAGGCTTCCGCGAGATGCACGGGCTGCAATGCGGCTTCTGCACTCCCGGGATGATCACGCGCGCCTACCGGCTGTTGCAGGAGAACAAAAATCCGTCCGAGGAGGAAATCCGCTTCGGCATCTCCGGCAATCTGTGCCGCTGCACCGGCTATCAGAACATCGTCAAAGCCATTCAATTCGCCGCCGCGAAGCTCAACGGCGTGGCATTCCAGGAGGCCGCAGAATGAACGACATGACCCCCACCTCCGCCGAACGCGCCGCCAAGCTCGAAGGCATGGGCTGCAAAAGGAAGCGCGTCGAGGACATCCGTTTCACCCAGGGCAAAGGCAATTACGTCGACGACTTGAAACTGCCGGGCATGCTCTACGGCGACTTAGTGCGTTCGCCGCACGCCCACGCCCGCATCAAGAAAATCGACACGACCAAGGCCGCGGCGGTTCCCGGCGTTGTCGCGGTGATTACCGCGGAGACGCTCAAAACCGTCAACCTCGCCTGGATGCCGACGCTCGCCGGCGACGTGCAAATGGTGCTCGCCGACGGCAAAGTGTTGTTCCAGAACCAGGAAGTCGCTTTTGTCATCGCGGAGAATCGCGAGGCCGCGGCCGACGCTGTCGAACTGGTCGAAGTCGAATACGAGGCGCTCCCCTGCAACGTCGATCCGCTCAAGGCGATGACCGACGGCGCGCCGATGATCCGCGAGGACCTCAAGGACAAGACCGAAGGCGCGCACGGCAAGCGCAAGCATTACAACCACATCTTCTCCTGGCAGGCTGGCGACAAGGCCGCGACCGATGCGGCCTTTGCCAAAGCCGACGTGACGATCAGGGAGTTCATCGTTTATCCGCGCTGTCACCCCTGCCCGCTCGAAACCTGTCAGTGCGTCGCCTCTTTCGACAAAATCAAGGGCGAACTGACGCTGTGGGGTACGTTTCAGGCGCCGCATGTCATCCGCACGGTCGGCTCGCTGATCTCAAAAATCCCCGAGCACAAGATCCATGTCATCGCCCCCGACATCGGCGGCGGTTTCGGCAACAAGGTCGGCGCCTATTCGGGCTACATCTGCGCCATCGTCGCCTCGATTGTGACCGGACGCCCGGTGAAATGGGTCGAGGACCGCATCGAGAACCTCTCCACCACGGCCTTCGCCCGCGACTTCCACATGGACATGGAAATCGCCGCGACCAAGGACGGCAAGGTGACGGCGATGCGCTGCTACACCATCGCCGACCACGGCGCCTTCGACGCCTGCGCCAACGCCACCAAGTGGCCGGCCGGGCTGTTCAGCATCATCAGCGGTTCCTACGATTTCCCGGCCGCGCATGTGCTGGTCGATGGCGTCTATACCAACAAGGCGCCGGGCGGCGTCGCCTATCGCTGCTCGTTCCGCGTCACCGAAGCCGCCTATTGCATCGAGCGCGCCATGGACATCATGGCGCAAAAGCTCGGCATGGATCCGGCCGAATTCCGCATCAAGAACCTGATCCGGCGCGAGCAATTCCCCTACACGTCGGCGTTCGGCTGGCAATACGATTCCGGCGACTATCACACCGCCATGAACAAGGCGATGGAATCGGTCGGCTACAAGAAGCTGCGCGAAGAACAGAAGGCCAAGCGGGAAGCCTTCAAGCGCGGCGAGACGCGCGAGCTGATGGGCATCGGCGTCGCCTTCTTCACCGAAATCGTCGGCGCCGGTCCCTCGCGCGCCTGCGATATTCTCGGCATCGCCATGTTCGATTCCGCGGAAATCCGCATCCATCCGACCGGCAGCGGCATTTGCCGGCTCGGCACCAAGTCGCAGGGCCAGGGTCACGAGACGACCTACGCCCAGATCATCGCCACCGAACTGGGCCTGCCGGCCGACAACATCATGGTCGAGGAGGGCAACACCGACACCGCGCCCTATGGGCTCGGCACCTACGGCTCGCGCTCGACGCCGGTGTCGGGCGCCGCGACCGCCATGGCCTGCCGCAAGATCAAGGCCAAGGCGCAGATGATCGCCGCCTACATGCTCGAAGTGCACGACGACGACCTCGAATGGGACGTCGACCGCTTCCGCGTCAAGGGCAACCCGGAGCGCTTCAAGACCATGACCGAGCTCGCCTGGGCGGCCTACCACGAGGTGCCGCCCGGCATGGAGCCCGGACTGGAAGCGGTGGACTACTACGATCCGCCGAACTTCACCTTCCCGTTCGGCGCCTACATTTGCGTGGTGGACGTGGATGTCGATACCGGCACGACCAAGGTCCGGCGCTTCTACGCGCTCGATGATTGCGGCACGCGCATCAACCCGATGATCATCGAAGGCCAGATCCACGGCGGCCTGACGGAAGCCTTCGCTATCGCCATGGGCCAGGAGCTCCATTACGACGACGACGGCAACATCACGACGGCGTCGTTCATGGACTATTTCCTGCCGACCGCGGTCGAAACCCCGCATTGGGAGACCGACTGGACCACGACGCCGTCGCCGCATCATCCGATCGGCGCCAAGGGCGTCGGCGAGAGCCCGAATGTCGGCGGCGTGCCGTGCTTCTCCAACGCGGTGAACGACGCCTTCGGGTTCCTCGGCTCCACCCACATCCAGATGCCGCACGACAATTGGCGCACCTGGACCGCCGCGGAGAAGCTCGGCCTGCATGGGTGAGCAGATAACGGCCAAAATTCGTCATGCCCGGCCTTGTGCCGGGCATCCGCGACTTCAACATTATGAGGGGAGTAAAGACGTGGATGGCCGGGATAAGCCCGGCCATGACGAGTCGAAGGCATTGGTCTCTTCATGACCCTGAAGCGCGACGAAATTTCGGACAAGCTCGCCGCCGTCGGCTATGTCGCCGACCGCGACATCGCGACCGCCTTGTGGCTCATGGAATTCCTCAAGCGGCCGCTGCTGCTCGAGGGCGAGGCCGGCGTCGGCAAGACCGAGGTCGGCAAGGCGCTCGCCGCCGTGCACGGCGCCGAGCTGATCCGTCTGCAATGCTATGAGGGCCTCGACCAGCACGCCGCGCTCTACGAGTGGAACTATCAGCGCCAGCTCCTCGCCATCAAGACCCGCGAAGGCATCGGCGAGAATGCCGACGATATCGAGGAGCACATTTTCTCCGAAAAATATCTGCTCGAGCGGCCGCTGCTCGCCGCCATCCGCCGCGCCACGCCGCCGGTGCTGCTGATCGACGAGGTGGACCGCGCGGACGAGGAGTTCGAGGCGTTCCTGCTCGAACTATTATCGGATTTTCAGGTCAGCATCCCCGAGCTTGGCACGATCAAGGCCACGTCGATCCCGCGCGTCGTGCTCACGTCGAACGGCACGCGCGAACTGTCCGACGCACTGCGGCGGCGCTGCCTCTATCATTACATCGATTTCCCCGAAGTCGACCGCGAGGCGAAAATCATCCTGACCCGGACGCCGGGGATCGATACGACGCTGGCGCTGCAAATCGCGCGCATGGTGGCGGCGGTGCGCAAGGAGGATTTGCGCAAGGTGCCCGGCGTTGCGGAAACGCTGGATTGGGCGGCGACGCTCGCCGGGCTCGAGCTGCACGATCTCCGGCAGGAGCCGGAGGCGGTTTACGAGACGATGATCTGTTTGCTCAAGACCCAGGAGGATCGCGCGCGGCTCACCCGTGAGGTCAGCGAGCGCCTTCTCGGCAAGGTGGCGTGAACAATGCGGCCGAAGCTGCATCAAATCGTTGCGGGAAGGGGATAGTCATGTCACGCACCCCCCTCCCTAACGCTCCCCCTCAAGGGGGGAGGGAACAGACTTTGGCTCGCCGGCGCGCCGGCGCCTCGCCGGCTTTTCCCGCACGCTGCGCGATAACGGCTTCAAGATCGGCCTTGCTGAAACGCAAGACGCGTTGGCGCTGCTCGGCTCGCCGGCCGCAATCCGTGCTTCGTCGCTCAAGCCGGCCTTTCGATCGTTGTTTTGTGCGACGCATTCGGATTGGGAACGCTTTGACGCGATATTCGACGCCTATTGGCAGGGCCGCGGCATGCGTCAGAGACAAGTGCTCTCGGGCGCACCGAGCGCGAGCCATGCACCGGCGCGGCGGCTCGCCGAAGCGCGCGTGCCGGAGGAAGCGCTCGGCCTTCCCCATCGCGTGGAGCGGCGCACCGATGGCGATGGCGACAGCTCCGATGGCGGCCGCGGCCGCCGCGAAGGCGCTTCGCGCGCCGAATCGCTATCGGCAACCGATCTGCGTCATATCGTCGATCCCGACGATATCGCGGCGACGCATGCGCTGGCGGCGCGGCTTGCCCGCACCATGCGGGCGCGGCTCATTCGGCGCGAGCAGGTCCGCCGTCACGGCCGCCGGCTCGACCTGCGCCGCACCATCCACCGCAACGTTTCACACGGCGGAACGCTGATCGACCTGGCTTGGCGCCGCCGCAAGATCAAGCCGCTGCGCCTCGTCGTGCTGCTCGACGCATCCGGCTCCATGAGCCTCTACACCGCCTTCTTCGTGCGGTTCCTGCATGGCGTCGTCGACAGCTTCCGCGAAGCCGAGGCGTTCGTCTTCCATACCCGGCTGGCGCATGTCTCGCCGTCGCTGCGCGATCGCGATGTGACGCGGGCGGTCGACAAGCTGGCGCTGATGGCCCAGGGCATCGGCGGCGGCACCCGCATCGGCGAGAGCCTCGCCACCTTCAATCGCTGGCATGCGCGGCGCGTCATCAATTCCCGCACCGCCGTGATGATCGTCTCGGACGGCTACGATACCGGCGGGCCCGAGCAACTCGGCGAAGAGATGCGGCACCTGCGCCGGCGCTGCCGCAGGATCATCTGGCTCAATCCGCTGATCGGCTGGCGCGACTATTCTCCGCAGGCGCGCGGTATGCAGGCGGCGCTGCCTTACGTCGATCTGTTCGCGCCCGCGCATAATCTGGAAAGCCTTGCCGCGCTTGAACCGTTCCTGGCGAGGATTTGATCCATGGATCGCGCGAACGAAATTCTGCAGATCATCGCGACGCGGAAATCGGCCGGCGAACCGTTCGCGCTGGCGACCGTGGTCCGCACGGTCGCGGCGACCGCGGCCAAGGCGGGAGCCAAGGCGGTGATCTTGCCGGACGGCACGATCTCGGAAGGCTGGATCGGCGGCGGCTGCGCCCGCGCGGCGGTGATCAAAGCCGCAAAGGATGCGCTCAGCCGACGGCCAATCGCGGCTCGTCTCGGTGCAGCCGCCCGATCTGCTGGCCGATCGTGGCGTGGAGCCCGGCGAGGAGCAGGAGGGCGTGCGTTTCGCCAAGAACATGTGCCCCAGCCAGGGCACCATGGACATCTTCGTCGAGCCGGTGCTGCCGCGGCCGCAAGTGGTCATCTGCGGCTCGAGCCCGGTTGCCGTCGCCGTCGCCGATCTGGCCAAGCGGACCGGATTTGCCGTCACCGTATGCGCGCCGGCGGCCGAGCAGCCGGCTTTCGGCGATGCCGACCGCCGCATCGAAGGCTACGCGCTGCCGGTCGACGAAGCAGCCTCCCGCTACGTCGTGGTCTCGACGCAAGGCCGCGGCGACGAAGCCGCGTTGCTGGCGGCGCTCGCCGTCGACGTCGATTACGTCGCCTTCGTCGGCAGCCGCAAGAAGGCCGAGGCGCTCAAGGCGACGCTGGCCAAGCGCGGCGTTCCCGCCGAGCGCCTGGCGAAGCTCAAGGCTCCCGCCGGCCTCGATCTCGGCGCCATCACGCCGGACGAAATCGCGATCTCGATCCTTGCGGAAATCGTCGCGGTGCGGCGCAGCACGCACTCACGCGGCGTTGCTCCGCAGGCGTTGTGAACCTTTATTGCTTCGATTTCGGGTCGGCCCTCACTGCGGTCTCCCATTTCGGGCATTGGTGGAATATTTCTGCCGTTTTAAGATTGCCAATCAGAGCAAAATTATTATTTTGTCTGGGCTATTGCTTGACTAATGTGGAAGATTATACTCCATAGCGCTGCGAAGTCATTAAAGTCCCCCTGAACCGCCGCGCCTTGTAACCGGGAGGTCGCGCTCATGTCGTCGTCAAAAACATCCAGAAACACTCGCTCTTCACGCCGGCTGGCGTTCCGACCCGACGACCGGTGCCGTTGCCGTGCCGATCTATCAGACCACGTCGTATCAGTTCCGCGATACCGAGCACGCCGCGAACCTGTTCGCGCTCAAGGAACTCGGCAATATCTATACGCGCATCATGAATCCGACCAACGACGTGCTGGAGAAGCGCGTCGCGGCGATGGAGGGCGGCGTCGGCGCGCTGGCGCTGGCGTCGGGACAGGCAGCGTCGGCTTTTGCGATTCAAAACTTGGCGCGCGCCGGCGACAACGTCGTCAGCTCGACCGATCTGTACGGCGGAACATGGAATTTGTTTGCCAATACGCTGAAGGATCAGGGCATCGAAGTCCGCTTTGTCGATCCCATCGATCCCAATAATTTCCGTCGCGCGACCGACGAGCGCACCCGCGCTTACTATGCCGAAACGCTGCCGAACCCGAAACTCACGGTGTTTCCCATCGCCGAGGTGGCGGACATCGGCCGCAACTTCGGTATTCCGCTGATCGTCGACAATACGGCGGCGCCGATCCTCACCCGGCCGTTCGATCACGGCGCGGCGGTCATCGTCTATTCGACGACCAAGTATATCGGCGGCCACGGCAATTCGATCGGCGGATTGATTGTCGACAGCGGCACTTTCGACTGGGCCGCGCATCCGCAGCGGCAGCCGGCGCTCAACACGCCCGATCCGAGCTATCACGGCGCGGTCTGGACCGAAGCGGTAAAACCGCTGGGGCCGATCGCCTATATCATCAAGGCCCGCGTGACGCTGCTGCGCGATCTGGGCTCGGCGATGTCGCCGTTCAACGCGTTCCTGACCCTGCAGGGATTGGAGACGCTGGCGCTGCGGATTGCCAAACACTGCGAGAACACGCAGGCCGTGGTCGATTTCCTGCGCAAGCGGCCGGAGATCACCCGCATCATCCATCCGTCGCTGCAAACCGGCGTGCACCGCCAGCGGGCCGAGCGTTATCTGAAGGGCGGGCTTGGCGGTCTGGTCGGCTTCGAACTCGCCGGCGGCAAGGATGCCGGCCGCCGCTTCATCGACGCGCTGGAGATGTTTTATCACGTCGCCAATATCGGCGACGCGCGCAGCTTGGCGATTCACCCCGCCACCACCACGCACTCGCAGCTTAATCCGCAGGAGCAGGAAGCGACCGGCGTATCCGAGGGCTATGTGCGGCTTTCCGTCGGCATCGAGCATATCGACGACATCATCGCCGATATCGAGCGCGGCCTTGCCGGCGGCGGGCAAAGTCGCGAAGGCGGCGTGACGTCGTTGCGAGGAATCACCGGGTCCGGCCCGAAGTGGCCGGCCCGAATAGCAGCTAAGCGCCGAGACCCGGTGATCCATCTTTGTTGATGGAAAGCAAGATGGATTGCCGGGTTAAGCCCCGCAATGACGAGTGATTGGAACACACCTAAGCCGCCAAGCAAAGATCGGCCACCTGTCGACGCAGCCTTATAAGGGCCGCATCGAGAGTGTCGGAGTTGGTCTTGGAGGACAACGCCTCCCTGGTCTTACGACCGGTAAAGTAGGCAATCCGTTCGGCATTTGCGCCGCTCGGATGTGGAAAGCCGACCAGCACCCGTTTCCGATCCAATAGACCGCGACTGCATAGATAATCGAGCGCCCGAGCCGGTTGAGGACCGAGCGGCAACCAAACCGCTTTGCTCAACCGCCGTGCTTCATCGGCGAGGCAGGCGTCGATCATCGATTTGAGTAGTGGTGTCTTCAGCATATCCGGACTGCCGTTATAATTCGCGCCTCCGACGAAAACCGGATAGCGCAACGCCGATGTCAAGTGAACAGATTCATGATCAGAATCGAACAGGGCCGCACAAGTCGCGATGTCTAGGACAGACGCCAAGCCGACATGATCAAGCAGCGAAATGAGATTGGCACGCATCGGTCCGCTGAAGCTGCCCGTGATTTTAGCGAGCCGGGAGGCCTCTTTATTGTCTTTCCCGGCTTGGAGCGCAGTGCAGGCTGCGGCAATCGCATTGATCGCCTGTGTACGCCCAGGCGTAATGCCGACGATCACCAAGTCGGCATGAAGGGGTACATGATCGAACGGTGCGTAAACTATAGTGACGGGCCCCTCTTGGGCGAGCTTGAGCCTTCTTAAGATTTCGTCACCCCTTTCACCCGACGAAGAGTAGGTGGCGAGCATCGAGGTATGTCGATCGAAAAAATCAGCATGTTTGGTAATGTCCATGATTGGTTCCTTTTGATCAAAATGATAGGGAAATTTAGTGGCGGTTGAGACGTTGCGAACGATAAGCAACCGTAACAAGGCTGCCGTTGTCGCCAATCACGAGGTAGAGGTTTAGCCAACGTTCAACGTGACGAAGGGAGCGCGGTCCCCCCAGATGACGCTCTAGCCGCTTACGCGCCGCCTTATCAAAGAACAATTTCTCGGCCTTGCCACAACGCCTTGCAGTTCCGAAACGTTCGAGCAGTTCGACCATGAAGGGCGGGATGGCTCGCTGTTGCAGGCGCTCCGCAGCATGATGGGTGATGATCATTTGTTAACTCCAAGGTCAGATGGGAGGCCGAGTTCATTGGCCGTGCGAGGACGGAATCCAAATCCAGTCACGATCCCCCAATTTCCCACCGTGTTCGGACGCCGCCAGTACGGAGCTGGCCGCATACGCGCGAGTTGATCGAGCGCTTGGCGATAATCGGTCACGCTCCTCTCAGAGCCTTTCGGACCGATCGGGTAACCGGCCCCGCGCAGACACGTAACGGGATGGAATTCTGTGTTGTCGCTTGCGAAAGGAACCCAGAGAATTTCGCCCTCAATCGCGTCAGCCGGTTCGGGCACACTTGTCGGGACGTCGCGCCAGATTGATGTTTTGAAATCTCCCCGTGCGCGAAGCCACTTCAGTGCACTGGCCGCAGTGATTGCCCCATCCCTTAGCTCAAGGCCGGAGCCGCTCGACGGCGCGAGTGCGTTGCGTAAGCTCTTTTGTCCGATGCGCACCAACGCAGCCAACTGATCCGGCATGACCCCTTTGCCTTGATCAAGCGCGCACCTGGCCTGTGCCGCCAGCACTGTTCGCTCGATTTCCACGGTCATCGAGCGGTCATCGCTGTCCGCGTCCACCGCCGCTTTAACTGTCTCTATTGCGCTTTTCACGTCGTCGATCGTGCAGGATCGCCAATCGGAGAGCGGGGATAATCCGAAATAGGCGTAGGCATTAAGGCTCGTGAGCCTCTGGGCAAGCGGCAGTTCAAGCAGGTCGTTAGACGAGGTTTCCTTCCAAAGACCGCGCCATGAGCGGTCACCGTCATGATCGCTTCGAAAGTCGGGAAGTCCTAAAGCTCTGTGTAGGTGCTTCATTGCCTCGTCGACCGCGTTCTCGTCGAGACATAGAGCCGCAAGCCGTTCTCCCGAACGCAAAATGAGTTCGCGAACGTCATCGGCTTCAAAGTCCTCATAGACCTTGCCGAATTCGAGAAACCGATCGCTGTATTCGTCTTCCAAGTCTAATTCCATTGCAATATCTCCAAGGGACGGTGGGCAGCATATTCCCATATATCCGGACCAGTGTCAAGTGACAAAATGCTTCCGGTAATCCTTCTTATCGAATTAGGCTTCTCTCGGCTCGCTCTTACCCACACGCACGGTACATCGTCCAACAGGGTGCTGCCGGATAACGGCGGTGCATCGACGAGTGGGTTCATTCGAGCGGAGTCGAGCTAGCGGAAGGTCCACCCATATCCGCTATGCTCGAAAGGACACGAAAGTGGCGAGGACCAAGTATTGGCTGCCACGAATGCCTAGCGAGAGGCCGCGCGCCTAGCGCGGCGTCAAACCTTCAGGTACTCAGCGGACGCCGTGTCGAGCATGCCGGCGTCACAAGCCGGGCCATGACGGTCTAATTAGCTGATCGCTTATCAAAACGCGCCGGCGGAAAAATTCAGCCGCTGCGTAACATCGTAGCTCTGCTTGGCGACCAGATAGGCATAGTCGACCCGCAGCGCGCCGAACGGCGAATCCCAGATCAAGCTCCCCCCGACCGAAGCGCGGATCGCGCTGGAATTGGCGATCTGCTGCGACGGCGACAACGAGGCGAGGCTGGCAGCGCTGGATGCGTTGGTCGCCCACAGACTGCCGGCGTCGGAGAATAGCGCGACTTTCAGTTGGGCGTCCGCCGAGACGAGCGGCATCGGCGCCCGCAGCTCGGCGGAGGTGGTCCAATAGATATTGCCGCCGATATTGTCCTGGGTGGTGCCCGGGGTGATGTCGCGCGGCCCGAAGCCGTCGGGCGCAAAGCCGCGTATGAGTTGCGGCCCACTGAAGAAGCCGTCGAGCAGCGGCAATTGCTGGCCGCCCCAGGGCGTTACGTAGCCGCCCTGTGCCCGCACCATGCCGACCACGTCGCCGACGATCTCATGGTAATAGCGAACGTCATCGGTGATGCGGGCGAATTTGGCGGCGCCGCCGAGGCCAGCAAATTCATTGTTGAACTGGGCGCGAATGCCATCGGTCGGGCTCTTGGCATTGTCGAGCGTCGAATAGGTGACGCCGGTGCCGACGGAAGACACCCACATCGGGCCGGCCTGCGCCGCCTGTTGGATGGGCAGCGACGCCGTCCCCGCTGCCGGATCCAGCGTCAAGCCTTGATTGTAGATCGCGTAGTTCCACTGCATCCCAAGCTGGTCGTTCAACGGCGTGCCGACCACAACCTTGGCGCCGTAGAACGTGCTGTCATAGGATTGATAGGGACTGGCGAATGTCTCTTTGCCGAACAGATCGACGCCGAGCGAAAGCCGTGGGCCGAGTGCATAGGGGACGGTGAACGCGAGATCGAAGCCTCTGGCAAATTCGCCATAGGTCAGTGACGCTTTGGCGATGTCGCCGGTGCCGAGGAAATTCTTGTCGCCGACGGAGATGGTCGCCTGCGGGCCGTCGGCGGACGAATAGCCGCCCATGATCGAAAAGTTTCCGGTCTTGTCTTCCTCGACCGCGACGTCGAGCACGACGCGGTCCGGCGCCGAGCCCGGCTGAGTGCTGATCTTGACCGACTTGAAATAACCGAGCCCTTGCAGGCGGCGCTCGGCGCGATCGGTCAACGCGCGATTGTAGGCATCGCCTTCGCCGAATTCGAATTCGCGGCGGATCACGGCGTCGCGCGTTCTGCTGTTGCCGTGAATGTCGATGCGTTCCACGTAGAGGCGCTTGCCGTCCGCGATCGTGTAGACAACATTGATCAAACCGCGTTCGGGGAGGCGTTCGCTGTGCGCCAGAACGGTTGCGAACGGCGCGCCGCTTTTGGCGAGCCCCATGGCGACCGCGTCGATGGTCTTGCTCACGGCGCCGGCGTCGTAAATCTCGCCGGGCTGCGTACGCAGGTAGCGCCGCAACGCCGCCGCGTCGATGGATGGCACGGTGGTATCGATATCCACCCGGCCGAACCGATATTGCCGCCCTTCGTCGATCGCGAACGTCACCACGACGCCCTTCCTGTCGGCCTCGTGGGTCGCAGCCGAGCGCACGCGGACATCGGCGTAGCCATGTGCGAGATAGAAGCGGTGGATAAGGCCGAGGTCGCCCTCGATGCGGCCGGCGTCGTAGCCGTCGTTGTCGAGCAGAAAACTCAGGAAATTCGTCGTTCCTGTCTTGATCACGCCGGCGAGCTTGTTTGGCGAAAAAGCGTTGTTGCCGACAAAGCGGATCTCCCTGACCGCGAGCTTGTCGCCTTCCTTGATCTCGAAGACAAGATTGACGCGATCATGCTTGGCAGCGATCGTCTCCGGCTCGATCCGCACCGCGAAGTAGCCGCGCTGGCGATAAAGCTCGATCATGTGCTCGACATCGCCGTGGATGATGGCGCGCGACAGCGGCCCGCCGTCTTTCGATTGCACGGCCTTCTTGAGGTCGGCATCCTTGATCTTGTTGTTGCCCTCAAAGACGAGCCGCGCAATGGTCGGATTTTCTGCGACCGTGACCAGGACGCGATCGCCGGCTCGCGAAATTTTCACATCTTGGAAGAGGCCGGTGGCGTACAGGCTTTTCAGCGCCGCATCGAGCGCGCCGGCATCGAACCGTCCGTCGGAACCGGCGTGAAAATACGAGCGGATCATCGCCGCATCAGTGTGCCGATTGCCGACAACCGCAATCGTGGAATCCAACGGCGTCGCCGCGCCCGCGCGCTCATAAGCCGCGGTCGCAAGAAATCCAATAAGGCATAAGGAGAAGATGGCGGTTAACAGCCGGCCATACATGACGGAGCTCCGCGGCCGAACGGCCACGCGCATCTCAATCGTTCGCTGGGGCGGAAGCGTGACCGATTGTGTCAAAATCTGAGGAATAGTTGAGGCGTGAAACCACGCCCGGATATACGGTCCGCAAGACTCAAACGGGCTCGACCAGGTGTCGGCGACTATCGGGGAGCTCACCCAGGGGGGGAGGGCGTTACGCGCGTCGCATCGTTTGCGGTTTGATTGTTGGGCGGTCTATTGTTGTGTGCATTTCACGACATTGCCGCATTCAATAAAGCGCCAGTGCGAGAATGACCACCAATAACGCGCCGATCAATGCAAGGTAAAAATTCAGGTGTCCGGACTGCAAGGCCCGAAACCTGCCTGCGACGGCAAAGACGGCGCGGGTCACGGGCGCAAAGAGATAGGGGCCGAACACCGGCGCGACATCGTGAGAAAATACCAATCGGTGCACGAAGTAATGGGTGCCACGGGCCTCCCTCGTTGTCTCCGCCCTCGGGCGATAGACAAAGCTGTAAAAAGTTCGCAGCGCGTTCGAGAAGGTTAGCGCAGTGGTCGATGCCCGCGCGGGATCCTGATCGAACCCGCCGTACCAGACCGGAACTTGGCGGACGGCAAAGCGGCGATTGGCGATCACCAGCAAGATCGGAAAGACCGCCAGCAGCGGCATGACGACGACCAGCGTGGTCGGCGAGATGAAGGCGAATTTGGCGGTCAGCGGTACCAGCAATAATCCGTCATGCATGTCGCGTGCGGCCTGCGTTCCGAATTCGGTGGTCACCGCCACCTGCAGCGTGCCGAGCCAGACCGGCATTCCGACGGCAAGCGCCAAGACCGCAAAACCCAACACGCCGACAGCCAGCCCGCAGGCCGGCTGAACCGGCGGAAAATCTCGCGCGGAACGTCCGAGCAGACCGACGCCGAACACCTTGACGTAAGTCGCAAACGCAATCGCCACGGTGAGCGCGAGGCCGGCACCAGCAAGCGACATGACCAGCCGGCTGGTCAGCGTGTCGAGCCGGAAGCCCTGAAAGACGGTTTCAAACATGTACCATTCGCTGACGAAGCCGGCCTGCGGCGGCATGGCCGCCAGACTCATCGCGGCAAAAAGCGCCCCCAAGCCAAACAGCCAGGTACTACGTCGCAATAGGTTGGTTTGAAGAATGGCGTAGCGGCCGGTAGCGCGGCGGACGCCGTCTGCGGCAAGAAATAGTCCACCTTTGGCGAGCGAATGTCCGGCCAAATGCAGCAGCGATACGGTCCAGGCCAGGCTCGCGAGCTCGGGTTTGCCGTGACCGCGAAAGATCAAGGCAACACCCAGCATAGCAACAGCGATTGCGGCATTCTCCGCCGACGAGAAGCTCAAGAGCATGCGCCAGTCCTCCTGCTGGAACGCATAGAGCGCGGTGAGAATGGCGCTCAGGACCGCGACGATGACAACAAAAATCCCAAGACCTGCGGCGATTGCAGTTTGCTGGCCCGGCGCCCATTCGAGCAAGCCGCGGCTGAGGCCGTAGAAGGCGGCATTGAGTACGACGCCCGACATCAGAGCGCCGGAAGCACCGCTACCGGCGCTATAAGCGGCCGGGAACCACTCGTAGAATGGCAACAGGCCGAGCTTCGCGCCAAATCCAACGACAAGCAGGACACCAACCGCGGCCAAGCTCGGTGTCGTCAGATTGCCAGCAGCCGCGCTGAAGGTCGCGAACGCAAAAGAGCCGGTATTGACCGCGAGAAGCAGCACCGCGACCACGAGCGCGATCGCTCCGATTTCCAGAAGTCCGAGCATGAATAGCACCGACCGGCCGGCATCCGACGATAGCTTTTCGCTGAGGATCATCACGGCACCGCCGAAGCTCATGACCTCCCAGGCAATGAGAAATCCGGCGCCGTCGCGAATGCCGAATACGCCAAGCGCTCCGATCAAGCTCATGGCGGCGCCGAACAGCCAGCCGGCGCTGCCTTGCCGTGCCGGGGTCGCCAGCGCGCAGGCCAGCGCCGCCGGAGCCAGTCCGAATCCCAGCAACCACACGGCGTCCGGAGTCACGCGAAAATGGACCGCTTCGCCGGCCAGCCGGGTCGGCAGTGTGATGGCGGAAGTGCCATTCGGCAAGCTCGCGATGGCGGCAAGGATTCCCGCGAGACTGCCCAAAGAAAGCAGGACGCGCGCGAGCGTCAATCCGCGCCCAGTCAGCGAAATTAGCGCGGCGGCCAGCCAGGCGAGAAACGCCGCGGTCAGAAGCTCACTCGACAAGCCGACCTCCCTGCACCCGTTGCGGCGCGCGGTCGAGAAACATCAGCAGGGCTTGGATGATCGCGGCTGGATTGGGCGGACAGCCGGGCAGGTAAAGATCCACCGGGAGAACCCCCTCAAGGCCATGGCCGCAGGCATAGCCGCCTTCGGCTATTCCTCCCGACACTGCACAAGTGCCGACAGCGAATACCCAACGCGGGTCCGCCATCGCTTCGTAAGTGGCGCGCAACGGGCCAAGCATGGCGTGCGTGACCGGTCCGGTCACCAACAGAAGGTCGGCGAAGCGCGGCGAGGCAGTGAAGAAAATGCCGAGCCGGTGCAGGTTGTAGAAGGGATTGTTGAGCGCTTGCAATTCGGATTCGCAACCATTGCACGAGCCGGCGTCGACGTGGCGGACATGCAGGCTGCGCTGGAATGCGCGTCGCGTTTCTGCGCCGGCCGCGGCTGCCGCTACCGGGCTATCCTGCCAGATCAGGTCGCCGCGCGAGCGCACCCCGAAGGCCCAATCCGACGATGTGGTCACGGCGCCGGTCGGGCAAGCCTCGGTGCAGAGCTGACAGACGATGCAGCGGCCATAATCGATATCGAGCCGGCCGCCGCGGCCGGGCGAAGCGTTCATGGTGATTGCCGTGGTCGGACATATGTCGGCGCACGCCCGGCAATCGTCGGTGCACAAATCCGGCCGGTAGCGGGGCATGCCGAGCAGGCCGGCCTGACCGTCGGTTCCCTCGGCCAGCGGCCAGGGCGCGGTCTGCTTGCCCTGCAGCAAGCCCAATAATGTCCATTGCGGCGGCATGGCTGCTCCTAGCGATCGCACCCTGCGATAGTGAGGCCGAAACTGGCTTCATTGATCGCGTAATCCATCATGTTGCTGTCGTGCACCGTGAACGGAAACACGCGCCAGTTCGAGAATGACGGCGATTTGATCTTGACGCGCGCCAGTTTGCCGTTGCGGTCCAGATGCACGGCATAGAACAGCGTGCCGCGCGGCGATTCGGCCCAGCCCAAGCCTTCGGCGCTGGGCGCAACCTGGCACTCTGCGCGGACCGGGCCATCGGGCAGCAAATCAATTGCGCGCTGCATCAACGCGATACTGGCGTTGACCTCCGCCATGCGCACCTGCGCGCGCGCGTGAGCGTCGCCGGTCTCGCGCACGGCGACCATTGGTGGAAGTTCCGCATAAGCGGCGTAAGGGTGGTCGCGGCGCAGGTCGCGATCGATGCCCGATGCCCGCTCTACCGGTCCGGTGGCACCTTGATCGAATGCCACGCGGCGATCGAGTGTTCCGGTGGTGATCAGGCGGTCGAGATGACTCGCGGTATTTTCCATGTGGTCGGCATAACGCGTGAACCGCCCGCGAAGAGCTTCAAGTTCAACAGCGAGCCAGTTGTTCGGTGCCAAATCGCGCCGCAACCCGCCGAGGGCCAGCACACCGCGCAGAAACCGGCTGCCGGTCAGGCGGGTATTGAGCTGCTTGGCCTGCTCCTCCAAGAGCTTGCCTTCGGCTTCGCCGACCTTGAGCGTCGTCGTGTGACAGAGATGGCCAAAGTAATGCAGATGATTATAGAGACGCTCCATCTCGGCGAGCAGCAAGCGCAGGACCCGCGCGCGCGCCGGAACGATGCAATTCGATGCGGCCTCGACCGCTTGGCAATAGGCCAGCGCATGCGCGACGCTGCCGACACCCGAGACGCGCTCCGCCAGGACGGTCCCGCGCTCAGCCTCGAGGCCCTCGAAACGCTTCTCCATGCCGCGATGTTTGAAGAACAACCGCGGATGATAGTGAAGTATCGTTTCGCCGACGTAGAAGAACAAAAATTCCGCGGATTCAACCACGTCCGCGCGCACCGGCCCGAAGGGCAGCAACTGGACATCGGCCTCGGCGCCGGCAACCTCCGGAATAGCCTGCTTTGTTTGCTCCACCCGCTGCGGACGATCGGGCGGATAATCCGGATCGAACGGCGGCTTGCCGGAACGTACGCCTTCATGCAGCACGAGCCGATGCGGCTGCGGGTGATCGAGAAAGCGCAGCCCGAACAGGTCGGTAATCTCGCGCTCATACCAGCTTAGGAGCGGCGAAACACCAGCGAGGCTTGGAACCGGCTCGCTAGCGTCGCAGCGCCAAACGGCAAAGGGCGCTGTACCGGCGGGACTCGCGGTGTAGCGAAGCTCGAGCCGGTCCGGCTTGGGATACCAGGCGTATGCCATTTGCATTCGGCCGCCGGAAGCGACCAGACGGGTTGCGGCGTCCTTCAATTGCGCCGGATACAGGGATGTCGCGTGCGGTGCGGTCACGGGGCCGACCCCGTCAAAATCTGCGCCGCCGCCATAAAATGGTCCCACAGACCGCTTGGCCACCAAACTCCGAATACCAGCAGCGGAGCCAGCGCCAGCCACATCGGCGTCACACACCAGCGACTGAGCGGCATCGGCCGATCTGAGGACGTTGCGCTGGCGTCGAAGTACATGAGGCGAAAATGATTGAGAAAACCGACGAAGATGATGATCAAAAGCACGACCATGACATAAACCGCCCAGTCGTAACCGCGCTCGAAGCCGGCGCGAAGAATGACAAGCTCGCTCAGGAACAACCCGAACGGTGGCGCGCCGGTAATGGCGAACGCTCCCGCAAGCCACAGCGCGCCCGCCACCGGGAACAGCGTCCAGACGTCGCGGATGCGGCGGATTTCCTTCGAACTATAGCTGCGCATGACATTGCCGGCGCCGAAGAACATCAGCGATTTGTTCAGGGAATGGTTGAGCATGTGATATAGCGCGCCGGCGATCCCGAGCGGGCCGCCGAAGCCGAAGCCGAGCGCTACGACGCCCATATGTTCGACGCTGGAGTAGGCCATCAGCCGCTTGATGCCATTCTGACGGACGATGAAAAGTGCGCCGACGACAAGCGATAAAACACCAAAGACGACAAGTGTCGTGCGGGCAAGGTGCCCGCTTTGCGCCGCGTCGGCTATCGTAAGGTAGCGCACGATGCCGAGCATGGCGCTGTTCAGCAGCGCCCCCGAAAGCATCGCCGAGATCGGCGCCGGACTTTCGCTGTGCGCGTCCGGCAACCAGGAGTGCATGGGGGCAAGGCCGACTTTCGTCCCGTATCCGACCAGCACCAACAAAAATGATAGCGACGCAAGCGCGGCGTTCATCTTAGGCGCCGCGCCCCGAAGGGCGTCCCAGGTCATGTCGTAGGTCGGCCCGAGCACGAAGCTGCCGCACCAGTAGAACAGCACAGTGCCGAGCAGCGCGAGACTGATGCCGGCCGATATGATGATGATATATTTCCAAGCCGCCTCGATGCTCTCGGCCGCACGCTCAAATCCCACCAAGAACGTGCTGACGAGCGTCGTGAGCTCGATGGCGATCCAATAGAGCCCGGCGTTGTTCATGACCGAGCTCAGCAGAATGGTCAGGGCAAAGCCGGAAAAAAGCGCATAGAATCCCCAAAGTCTATCGTCTTCGCCGAGCAGGCGCATGTACCCGATCGCGTAAATCGATGCGAGCAGATAAACGATGGCCGTGCACAGGATCACCCAGGCTCCGGTCATGTCGACGACGATGTATTCAGACAGATAGTGATAAGGTCCGGCCGCGCTCAATATCGTGAGGAAAACCGCGGTTACGAACACGAGGGAACTGGCGGCAAGATTGAGACCTTCTGCGGCGCGCGGTGCGCGTGTCAGAACGCATCCCACGGTGGCGACCGCTGGCGCCAAGATCATCACGAGGAGCAGCGCACCGGCCATGTTCAGCCAACCAGTCGATTGAGGTCTAGGCTGCTTGTGCTGCCGACATGGGCGACAAGATAGCGAACCAGAACTCCGAAGCAGGCGACGACCACCAGAAGATCGAAGAGGATGACGATCTCGATCAGCATGGGCATTCCCGGCACAAGAATCTGTGCGCCGAGAAAAATGCCGTTTTCCAGGACAAGCAAGCCGAGGATTTGACTCAATGCCTCGTGCCGCACCGAGAGCATCAGAAATCCGATCAGCTTCATCGAAAGCATGATCGTAAGCGCCAGCACGGCTACGGTACCTGCGAGCCCCAGGGATTGACCGATGTGATAGGAGACGACGAGCGCGAAGATGACGCAAACGGCGCCGGCAACGAGCGTCGAACTCGGCTGCAGAATCTCATGGATCTCGCGCGCGACATTGAGTCGCCTGATAATTCGCGACACCAGATAGGGCAGCAGCAGGCCGCGGAACAGCGCGGTGAGGATCGCAATCAGATAAAGTTCGGGATAGTCTCCATAATACCCGACCGCTGCGGACAGCGCCGCTATAACCCATAACTCGGCGGCGAAAGCATAGAGATAGTTGTTGAGCCAGCGCGAGCCAAGCATCACGAAGGCAAGCAATAAGCTCACAATCGCCATCAAGCTGAACAGTGATGAAGCCAGCGGATCAAGATGCGCGACCAGCATGATTAAACCAGCTGCGTTGCGATAATGGCGAGGATGGCAACGACGAACGAGGCCGCAAGCAGCTCCTGATATCGGTAAAATCGCAGGCGCGACTGGGCGGTTTCGACGACCACGACGCTGACGGCGACTATCAGGAACTTACCCATAAGCGCCGCGACCGAACCGAGGACGCCGACCGCGGATCCCTCCCGTGACAAGCCCCAGGGGATGAGCAGAACGTTGCAGAAGATCGTGTAGAGGATGAATTGCTTCATCATCGAAGCCCACCGAAGGATGGCGAGCAACGGTCCGGAATATTCAAGGATTCGTGCTTCGTCGATCATGTACACTTCGATATGCGTGCTGGAATGGATCGGTAGCCGGTCGGTCTCGACGATCAGCAGAGTGAAAAACGCCAAAATCAGAAACAGATGAGCCGGGCTGAAGTAGACCGCGGGATTGGCGACCAAAAGATGGTTGACCACGAATGGCAGCATCGCCTTCGCCAACAGTGTAATTCCGACGAACACCAGAATGAGCGTCGGCTCCGCCAGGATCGCCACCATGACCGCGCGGCTTGAGCCAATGCCGCCGTAGGCGCTGCCGCTATCGAGGCCGGCAAGCACGATCATAAACGATCCGAGCGTGAGGATGAGGCCGCCCCCGAGAATGTCGCCCATATCGGAAAGCGGCAGCGGAAAATCGGTCAGGACCGGAATCAGGATGGGGACCGTAAGCATCGCCGTAAACGCGACGAACGGCGCGGTCCAGTAAATCCAGGAAGCAGTTTGCGGGACAACAATTTGCTTGTGCAACAGCTTCCACAGATCGCGGTACGGCTGGAAAATGCCAGGCCCTTGCGCCAGCTGCACGCGCTCTTCAAACTGAAGGATGACGCCCTGCAACAGCGGTGCAAGCAACAGCACGGTGAGGACTTGGCAGATTTGCAGCAGGACATCGCGGAGAATCACGGTCGACTCCGCATGTGTGGACCGGGCACGGCGACGCAGCCCGCGTGCTTAGGGCAAACGCTGTCAGACCGTTCCGATAGGTGAGATGAGGCTTTCAAAATACGACTCCTCTCGTCCGTAATCGGATGAAAGGAGTCATCAGCCCTTGGGGCAGTTTAAGGCGAACTCCATCGCCTTGCTGGAGCAACCCAGCCTCTCGCTATGCATACGGATAACTTTGTCCACGTGTCAAGCACGTATGGCAAGTAAACCACGCAGAATTTGAGCATACCGCAATCGGATTCCTTTGCCGTACACTCGTCGCCAGCTCGCGCGGCGCTTGCGCAAGGCAAGCATTGTCGAGAAACAGGCGCTCCGATTTGGGCGCACGTCATGGCGGAAGCGGCGAGCAACAATAAGACGCGAGCCGGTGCCACCGCGACCGTTTTCCGAGGAGGCGACGGCAAACGTCGGCAACGTCGCCATGGCGGCGGAACAAAGAGCACAAGGCCGGCGAACTCGCGAACGTCGTCCTCGGCGCCGAGAGACAGGCGGGCCGACCAATGCAATGAGGTGCTGTGCGTCCCGCGGCCGATTCGGCGATGCACAGAATAATGGTGAGGCTGCCTATTTTTTAGTCAGGCGCGCGCAAGGTCTGCACATTGCGTTCGCCATTCCGCGCCCCCTACTGGAAAATCCTAAGCGTTTTCAAAGCGGTCGGCATGTGCCAGGCGGGCTCCGGCGCTGGCATGGGCTTTGCGATTGCCTCACCGCCAATCGAAGATCGCCCATCGTCCTGATGGCCGGCAACCAGCGGCGCCGCCGGCGCTCGCGTGCATACAGGGAGAGCATGCAATGAACTTCGACAACATTTCGCGTCGCCGCGTCCTGCAAGGGACGGCTGCTTTGACCCTCGGCACGGCACTGCCGCTGAGCCGGGCATTCGCCAAGGACACGACCGTTGGCTTGATCTATGTCGGCTCGCGCGACGACTACGGCTACAACCAAGCCCACGCGCAGGGCGCGGCCGCGCTCAAGAAGATGCCCGGCATCAAGGTCGTCGAGGAAGAGAAGGTCCCGGAGACCGAGGCGGTCGAAAAGACCATGGAGTCGATGATCAATCTCGACGGCGCGACGCTGCTGTTCCCCACCTCCTTCGGCTACTTCAATCCCCACGTGCTGAAAATGGCGGTCAAGTACCCGAAGATCCGCTTCGAGCACTGCGGCGGTCTGTGGACGCCCAAGGATCCGAAGAACGTCGGCAGCTATTTCGGCTACATCGACGAGGCCCAGCACGTCAGTGGCGTCATCGCCGGCCACATGACCAAATCAGGCAAGCTCGGCTTCGTCGCCGCCAAGCCCATTCCGCAGGTGCTGCGCAACATTAATGCGTTTACGATGGGCGCCAAACTCGCCAATCCCAAGGTCACCACGCAAGTGATCTTCACCGGCGACTGGTCGATGCCGGTGAAAGAGGCCGAAGCCACCAACAGCCTGATCGATCAAGGGGTCGATGTCGTTACGTGTCACGTCGACGGTCCCAAGACGGTGGTGGAGAACGCCGCGCGCCGCGGCGCTTACGTTTGCGGCTATCACGTCAATCAAGCGGTGCTGGCGCCGAAGGCCTATCTGACCGGCGCGGAATGGAACTGGGAAGTGCTCTATCCGCGTTTCGTCAAGATGTTCACGTCGGGCGAGATCATTCCGAACTTCTACCGCGGCGGCCTGAAGGAAGAACTCGTCAAGGTTTCGCCGTACGGCGCCATGGTTCCGGAAGCGGCGCGCAAGCAGGCCGACAGCGTCAAGGCAGGGTTGATTGCTGGCAGCTATGTCATCTTCAAGGGGCCGGTCGTCGACAACAAGGGCAAAACGGTGATTGCCGCCGGCACCTCCCAGGGACAAACCGATCCCCAGCTGGAAAAGATGGATTACCTGGTGAGCGGCGTCATCGGAGCGACTTCGTGAAGGCCGATGTCGGCGCACCTGGTGCCAAATCCGGGGTAGGCGAGCTTCTTCGCCTACCGCCCTTTGGCCGGAAAATCGGCGGCGCGGCGGAATATATCGTCATCCCCGCGCTCGCCTTGGCCGCTTCGCTCGTGCTGTTCGGCATATTTGTCGGACTGTTCGGTAAGAATCCGCTCGACCTTTATTTTTATATGTACCAGGGCGCGTTCGGCACCTGGTTCTCCTGGCAGAACACGCTGACGCGCGCCGCTCCGCTCATCCTGACCGCGCTGTGCACCGCGCTTCCGGCGCAACTCGGCATGGTGATCATCGGCGGCGAGGGGGCGCTACTGATCGGCGCGCTCGCCGCCACCAGCGCGGCGCTGGCGCTGCAAGCGGCGCCGCCGCTGTTCGTCGACGTGGCTATGGCCTGCGCCGGCATGATCGGCGGCGGACTGTGGATCATGATGGCCGGGGCGCTGCGCCATTACCGCGGCGTCAACGAGACGATCTCCAGCCTGTTGCTGGTCTATATAGCGCTGGCGATCCTCAATTACCTGGTCGAAGGGCCGATGCGCGACCCGACCAGCCTCAACAAGCCGTCGACACGGGATATCGGCGCCGCCAACATGATCGGGACTATTCCCGGCACCGAGGTGCATTGGGGCTTCGTGTTCGGCATCATCGCCGCGATCCTGTCCTACATCCTGATCTATCACACGGTGTTCGGCTTCGCCGCGCGGGTCGCCGGCGGCAATATCCGCGCCGCCAAAGTGGTGGGGTTGAGCGTCGGCAAGCTCATTCTCATCATCTGCTTTCTCGCCGGCGCCGCCGCTGGGCTTGCTGGCATGTTCGAGGTCGCCGCCGTGCAGGGCCGCGCCAACGCCAATCTGGCCGCCGGCTACGGCTTTGCCGGAATCCTGGTGGCGTTCCTGGCCCGGCAAAATCCGTTGGCTGTTATCCCGGTCGCCATCCTGCTCGGCGGCATCGGCGCCAGCGGCGGCCTGCTGCAGCGCCGGCTCGACCTGCCGGACGCCTCGGTCCTGGTGCTGCAAGGCATGATCTTCGTCATGGTTCTTGCCAGCGACTCGCTTTACGGCCGAATAGGCTTCGTGAAACGAAAGGGAACCTAACCGTGACGGACCCGGGAGCGATCGGATATTGGACCGTGCCGCTTGCGGTGCTGGGCGGCGCCATCCGCGTCTCGACGCCGTTCCTTTTCGTCAGTCTCGGCGAATGCATCACCGAGCGCAGCGGCCGCATCAATCTCGGTCTCGAGGGCACGCTCGTCATGGGCGCGATGAGCGGCTACGGGGTGTCCTACCTCACCGGCTCGCCGTGGCTCGGCGTGCTTGCCGCCGGCGCGGCGGGTGCCGCGTTCGGCGCCTTGCACGCCGCGATCTGCGGGCTGCCGCGCGTCAACGACATCGCCGTCGGCATCGCCTTGATGCTGTTCGGCGTTGGGCTCGCGTTTTATCTCGGCAAGCCGCTGATCGAGCCGACCGCGCCGCATCTGCCCTCGATCGACTTCGGCTGGTGGAGCGACATTCCGCAGGTCCGCTCCACGCTGCGGATCAATGTCTTGTTTCTGATTGGCGTGGCGCTGGCGCCGATCCTGGTCTGGGCGCTCAAGACCACACGCTGGGGCTTGATCATCCGAACTGCCGGCGAGAGCGCCGACGCCGCCCGCGCCATGGGCTATTCGGTTAACCTCATTCGCCTGCGCGCCACTATGTTCGGCGGCTTCCTGGGCGGCATCGGCGGTTCGTTCCTCTCCTTGTTCTATCCCGGCAGCTGGAACGAAGGCCTGTCCAGCGGCCAGGGTATCACTGCGGTGGCGCTGGTCATCTTCGCGCGCTGGAATCCCATGCTCTGCCTGGGGGCGTCGCTATTGTTCGGCGGCGCCGCCGCGCTCGGACCGGCGCTGCAATCGGTCGGCGTGACCAGCGCCTATCACCTGTTCAATGCCGCGCCGTATTTCCTCACTTTGTTCATCATGATCGCCACCTGTTCGCCCAAGCGCACGCTGATCGGCGCGCCGGCGGAACTGTCGATTACGAGGTAAACCATGGCCGGATTGGCGCGCAAGCAGAGCGACACGGCGGAACGCTACGTGGCCGCCGATCCCTACCTTTGGCCTTACAACGGCGATCTGCGGCCGGAGAACACCGCGCTCATCATCATCGACATGCAGACCGATTTCTGCGGCGTCGGCGGCTATGTCGACAAGATGGGCTACGACCTCTCGCTCACCCGCGCGCCGATCGAGCCGATCAAGCGCACGCTCGCCGCCGCGCGCGCCCAGGGCTTTCACATCTTCCACACCCGCGAGGGCCATCGCCCCGATCTCGCCGACCTGCCCGACAACAAACGCTGGCGCTCGCGCAAAATCGGCGCCGGCATCGGCGATCCCGGGCCGTGCGGCCGCATTCTGGTGCGCGGCGAGCCGGGTTGGGAAATCATCGACGAATTGGCGCCGCAGGCCGGCGAGCCGATCATCGACAAGCCCGGCAAGGGCTCGTTCTGCGCCACCGATCTCGAACTGATGCTGCGGCTGCGCGGCATCGACAACATCGTGCTCACCGGCATCACCACCGATGTCTGCGTGCACACCACCATGCGCGAGGCCAACGATCGCGGCTTCGAGTGCCTGCTGTTGGCGGATTGCTGCGGGGCGACCGACAAGAGCAATCACGATCACGCGCTGAAGATGATCAAGATGCAGGGCGGCGTGTTCGGCGCGGTCTCCGACTTCGGAAAAATTCATCGGGGTCATTTCGTGAGCGAACTGGCCACGCTGATCCCGCCCGGCGGGCTGCCCTCGCCGACCGCGTCGAAACGGACCTTCGGCGTCGAAGCCATCGCCATGACCAAGCGCTTCGGCGAGTTCGTCGCGCTCAATCAGGTCTCGTTGAAGGTGAAAACCGGTACGTTTCACGCGCTGCTTGGTGAGAACGGCGCCGGCAAGTCGACGCTGGTCAAATGCATCATGGGCTATTACCAATCCGATGCCGGCGAACTCATCGTCGACGACCGGCAGGAAATCATCGGCAATCCCCGCGCCGCGCATGCGCTCGGTCTCGGCATGGTCTACCAGCATTTCACGCTGGTGCCGGCGATGACCGTTGCCGAGAACTTCGTGCTGGCGCGCGACGACGTGCCGGCGGTCGTGGATTGGACGCGCGAGCGCAAGGCGTTGGAAGACTTTCTCTCGCGCATGCCGTTCCGCGTGCCGCTGAACGCCAAGGTGTCGGCGATCTCCGCCGGCGAGCGGCAGAAATGCGAGATCCTCAAGCAGCTTTACCTGCAGCGCCGCTTTCTCATCCTCGACGAGCCGACTTCGGTGCTCACTCCCGGAGAGGCCGACGAAGTGCTCGGCATGCTGCGCGACATGGTAGCGCGCGGCGTTCTCACCATTCTGATGATCACCCACAAATTTCGCGAGGTGATGGCATTCGCCGACGAAGTGACCATCCTGCGGCGCGGCAAATTGGCGGGGCAGGGGCACGTTAAGGATTTGAACGCCGATACCATGGCACGCGCCATGATCGGTGCCGCGGAGTTGACCGTGCAGCCGGCGCGCACCGGCGAGTTCGGCGCGCCGCAACTCGACATCGAGAACCTGAATGCGCTCGACGACGGCGGCCAGCCGGCGGTGCGCGACGTGTCATTGTCGATCCGCGGCGGCGAAATCGTCGGCGTCGCCGGGGTGTCCGGCAACGGCCAGCGCCAGCTCATCGAAGTTTTAGCCGGCCAACGCGAAGCTGAGAGCGGTCAAATCTATCTGCAGGGCGAACGCTATCATGCGACCCGCGAGGAAATGCGCCACGATCATCTGTCGGTCCTTCCCGAGGAGCCGCTGAAGAACGCCTGCGTCGCGCGTATGAGCGTTGCCGACAATCTTGCCTTCCGCGAGTTCGATCGTGCGCCGTTCGCCTATGGCGGCTGGTGGCTCAATCGCGCTAAATTTCATGAAGAGGCGATGCGTAAGATCGCGCTCTATAAGATCAAGACTCGCTCCGACGATACGCCCATCGGCGAGCTTTCCGGCGGCAACGTGCAGCGCACCGTGCTGGCGCGCGAACTCGGCGGCGAAGTCGACATCCTGGTCGCCGCCAATCCGTGCTTCGGATTGGACTTCGCGGCGGTCGCGCAGATTCACGCCGAGATCATGGCCGCGCGCAACCGCGGCGCGGCGGTGCTGCTGGTCAGCGAAGATCTCGACGAGCTTTTGGAGCTTTCCGACCGCATCGTGGTGATGTTCCACGGCGCCCTGGTCTACGAAGCGCGCGCCAGCGAAGCGGACCTGACCGAAATCGGTCGCCACATGGCCGGGCATTAGCGCGCACCCGCAAAAACGCCGTCGCTCGGGAATGCGGATCGCCGGATGTTTGCCGCCCGCGCGGGGTGCGCCATGGCTTTTGGTTATTGCTTCGCCTGCTCGTCGTGGTCTTTGCCAAGCGGTTTGCCGCTCAGCAACATCGCCGCCCGATACGCGTTTACCAGGCCGGCACCCACGTCCGAACGCCCGCCGGTCGACCCAAGCGGCTTGGCTGAAGTCGTGATAAGCCTGCGAACATCCGCGGGCTTGAGCGAAGGCCGGCATTCCAGCAATAGCGCCGCTATGCCGCTGACATGCGCCGCTGCGACCGACGTTCCTGTGGTGATCTGATAGGAATCACCCGGCGCGAGCGCGAGAATCTCGACCCCCGGAGCAGCAACCGCGATGTATGGCCCGCGATTGGCCATTTTGAACAAGCCGTCATTGCGATCGGTTGCGGTTACGGCAATGACGTTGGGATCCGCTGCCGGATACAGCGGCGCGGAATTCGGCCCGGCATTCCCGGCTGCCGCTATCAGCACCATGTCTTTCTCGTAGGCGGCAGCCAGCAATCGATGCAAGGCAGGGTCCGCGGGGCCGGCAAAGCTCATGTTCACGACGCGCGCGGCGTTGTCCGCCGCCCATTGCAGGCCCTTGTAAATGGCAAAAGAGGTGCCCTTGGCCTCGCCGGGAGTATCGCCGAACGCCCGCGCCGCCAAGAGCTGCGCGCCCGGCGCGATACCCAGAAGCGTCCCGTGTGCGGCGATGGCGCCCGCTATGGCGGTTCCATGCTGATGCGGTCTCTCTTCACCGCCCAGCGCGTCGAAATCCTTTACCACCGTTCCATCGAGATTCGAATTTTTCGCATCGATTTCCGAATCTATCACAGCGATTAGAACACCTTTCCCGGTCGCAATTTGATGCGCTTGCGCAATTAGCAGTTTGCCCAAAACGTATTGGGCCGCCTCAGCGCGCGTATTGGAAGAGTTCGTGGCGGCGTCTTGCAGCGTGAAAATGTAGTTGGGCTGCGCGCTGACAATGATGCGTTCGTTCTCGAGCGTTCCCACCACGTCCGCCAGCGAACGGCGGCCCCCGACGCGCCAGCGATAGAGCGTGGTGCCGATCAACGGCAGGCTTTGTGCCTCGAGCTGTATCAAATTGTACCGCCGCGCGATCTGACCGATCGATTGCGGCGTTGCACCCGGCGCAAATGCAGTGATGACTTCGTCGGGAACAAAACGCCGCTCTCCTCGCGGTGGCACGCCGCTGCGGCCGTTGTTTCCGCTGCTTCTGATGCTTTGCTGCCCCGGCACGTCCGCGCCGGTTTCGCCGATACCGGGGCCGGCAATCGGATAATGCCTTGAGCCCCTCCCACCCGCGTGACCTGTTTTCCCGCCGGGAGGCCGGTCAACAACTCTGCTGGCGCCTCGACGTGGCGCGGCCATGTGCGGCCGTGGTCTTCCGCCAAAGCCCATGGCAGGTCCGCCGAAACCGCCCATGCGCCCGAAGCCGCCCATCGCCGCCGCCGGGTTCGACCCGCCGATACAGGACGCCATCAGCAGCAGGCCACAGAGCATCAGTCCAAGGATCGGTCTTGGCGTCATTGAGTTGCTTGGCATAGCCAACTCTCCAGCTGATCACTCGGCGATACCGATGAAGCCGACAACCTTGTCCTCCCGCAGCGTCTTCACGATGCGGTCGAGATCCGCCTTCGGCAGCTTGGTCGCCGCGATACGCACCCGGTATAGTCCGCCTGCGGATGGGCCGCCCGAAATGCTCAGTTTGTTGGTTTCCAGGAAGTTGGTGATATCGGCGGCGCGGGCCTGCGCTTGGAAACGGATCAGGGCATAGGCGCCGGCGCCGGCAACATTCGTCGGCGCCGAAGCGGTCACATAGCCGCCCGCGTTCCTCTCCTTGAGCATGCCGGCGATCAGTCCGGCTTGCAGCAGGATGGCAAGCGCCGCCGCACTCGCCGACCAGGCGAGCGTGCGCGGAGATAAACTTGCGAAGAATGCTCGGACGCGCCCGCCGAGATTGATCGATGCGACCGTATTCCGCGCTGGCTCGGCGTCGATTTTGGCGAACAGCGCCGCCATGGCGCGCAGCGACGGCGCGCCCAGAGTCTCGTTGAGATGGATGGTCTGCGCGAGTTCCTCGCGCACCAGCTCGTAGCGCCGGGCAAGCTCGGGATCGTTGGCGAGCGCGGCTTCCACGCGCTGCGTGTCGCGATGATCGAGCGTTCCCGCGGCATGCCACGGCAGCAGGCCTTCGATCTCGCTGCGTTCGCTATTGTTCGCCGTGTTCATGGCCAACCTCGATCGATGCCTTGCTCCTTCAGGAGCTCCGATAACTTCTTGCGCGCATAAAACATGCGGGTCTTCACGGTCGCCTCCGGGATGCCGACAATACCCGCTACTTCCTCCACCGATTTCTCATGATAGTAGACGAGGTCGATGATCTCGCGGTGCTCGGTCGACAGCTTGGTCAGGCATTGCCGCAGCACCGCGCCCTTGTCCTTCTTCGCCAGCGTGACCTCCGGATCGTCGGCCTGGTCCTCGATTGCGCCGGCTGTCTCATCATCCAGTTCTTCTTCGCCCCGCCGCCGCAGCATGGACAGCGCTTTGAAGCGGGCGATACTCAACATCCATGTCGAAACCGCCGACCGCCCCTCGAACTTTGCCGCCTGCCGCCAGACGTCGAGAAACACCTCGCTGATCAAGTCGTCCGCCGTTGCTTCGTTGCGCACTATTCGCAGCACAAATCGATAGATGCGGACATGGTGGCGCGCAAACAGCACCTGCATTGCGAGCCGATCGCCGCTGGCGATCCGTCCGATCAGAACCTCGTCCGAAGTCGTCTGCATCGGCAGGCTATCGGCTCATGAGTAGGTCGCCGCGAGCGGCGCGCAGGTTCAAGGGAATCGAGAAAAATCTGCACGACCGTCAGGTGCCGTCCGCCAGTTTCGTCGTTCGGGCGCAATTGGGCAAGCGATGGTGCGCGGTCGCGTGTTGGCGAGCCTTTTCGGCCGGTCTGGCCCCGGCAAGTGGTTTTGCGGAGATCGGTAGGGGCCTGGCCAGTTTTCCAACTTCGTCGCTTGGCTTGCCGCGATTTTTGGCAATCGCCTGAACCTTTCTCCGGTAGCGGCGACCAATGGGTATCGGAACTCAAACCTTGGAGAACGACCATGTCACGCAAAGTCATCCTTGCTCTCGCAACCGCGGCGACAATCGCCGCCGCTGGCCTTGCTTCTAGCGCCGCCGACGCCCGTGGTTTCGGTGGTAGCGGCGGCGGGTTCGGCCGCTCGGCCAGCATCGGCCGCGTCGGTGGCGGCCATTTCTCTGCGAAGGGCGGCCGCACATTGACACCGATCCTCAACCCCGGTCGCCCCGGTCGTCCCGGTTTCCCCGGCCACGGCCATTTGGCACACCACCATCATCACCGGATCTTCCGTGGCGGCCGCTGGATCATCATCGACGACGTGGTCGATGTAGCGCCGGTCGTGGACCCCGCCCCCGGACCCTGCACCTGCCTGACCAAGAACTACACGCCGGACGGTCTTGTGGTGTTCGCGGATCTCTGCACCAAGGAATCGGCCAGTGCGCGGGTCGATGGCAAGGCTGCTGACGCGACGCCAGCGCCGGCGGTTGACGACAAGGCCGCCAACGCGACCCAACTACCGACCCCGTCGAACTACGCGGGCCTCACCTATAGCGACTATCTTGCGGCGAACCCGCAGGCGGCTGCTCAGGCTGCCCAGAAGAACTGAAGACGCCGACAAAGTGCGTCAGCGTAGGTCTCGGATCGAAACACAGCCGCCTGCGAGAACATCGCAGGCGGCTTTTGCTGCATAAGCGAGGGCCTTCACGACGGCTTGTGCAGCCGCCGATACGGCGCATAGGCCGGCTCCCACATTTTCGCATTGACTGCCGCGGTGAGGTTCTGATCCGGAATGGACGTCGCCAATCCCTCGGTTGCGGCCTGCTTAGCCACTGCGATCGCCACCTGGAACGATAGCTTTCGCAGCTCGCCAAGCGGCGGCAAGAGATTGGCGCGCGGATCCCGTTTCGCCGGTGACAGGTCCGCGATTGTGCGCGCCGCGGCGAGAAACATGCCGTCCGATATGCGGCGCGCCTGCACCGCGATGGCTGCAAGACCGACGCCGGGATAGACGTAGGCGTTGTTGGTTTGGTCGATCCTGAAGGGACGACCATCTCGCTCGATCGGCGGGAATGGGCTGCCGGTGCCGATGACCGCGCGGCCATCGGTCCAAGCGATAAGCTCTTGCGGCGTTGCCTCGCTCCGCTCCGTCGGATTGGAGAGCGGAAAGATCACCGGCCGCTGCACGAGTGCCGCCATGGTCCGCACGACGCTCTCGGAAAAGGAATGGGCCTGTCCGGATGTGCCGATGAGGACCGTCGGATGCGCGTTGGCGACGACCTCGGCAAGACTGATCCGATCGGTGGAGGCGAGTTTCCAAGCGGCAAGCCGGTCGCGGCTTTGCGCAAACGGCGCCTGAAACGGCTGCAGGCCGGCCATGCCCTCGACCAACAGGCCGTCGCGGTCGACGAGATAGAAGCGGCTGCGGGCATCGTTCTCGGGCACGCCCGCCTCGATCATGGCGCGCAGCAAGAGCGCGCTGATGCCGGTGCCGGCGGAAACCCGCTCCGAGTACCGCGATACGCTGCTCGGTGAGCGGCACGCCGGTGACATTGATGGCGCTGAGCACGGCGCCAACGGCGATGGCCGCGGTGCCCTGAATATCGTCGTTGTAGCTGCAGAGCCTGTCGCGATATTGCGCCAGCAGCCGGTTGGCGTTGCGAAACGCAAAATCCTCCCAGTGCAGCAGCAAATGCGGCCATCGCGCGCGGACGGCGTCGACGAACAACGCGACGAACTCATCATAGGCCGCGCTGCGCACGCGCTCATGCCGCCACCCGATGTAAAGCGGGTCGGCCAGAAGCTCTTGATTGTCGGTGCCGACGTCGAGCAGAATCGGCAATGTCGTCGACGGGTGCAGGCCGGCGCAGGCGGTGTAGAGCGACAGCTTGCCGATCGGAATGCCCATGCCGCCGGCGCCTTGATCGCCAAGCCCGAGGATGCGCTCGCCGTCGCTGACCACGATGGCCTCGACGCCGTCGAAGCGCGGGTTGCCGAGGATGCGGCGCACGCGGTCCTTGAGCGGAAAGCTCAGGAACAAGCCGCGCGGCTTGCGAAAGAGGCGGCTGAATTGCTGACAGCCGAGGCCCACCGTGGGCGTATAGACGATCGGCATCAGCTCTGCGATGTTCCGGGTCAGCAGCGCGTAGAACAAGGTTTCGTTGGTGTCCTGCAGACCGCGAAGGAAAGTGTATTTCTGCAGATCCGTGCCGAGGCTGCGAAAAGCGGCGAGCCGGCGTCCGACCTGCAGATCGAGGGTCGTCACGTACGGCGGCAGCAGGCCGTGCAGATCGAACATATCGCGCTCGGCATCGGTGAACGCCGTGCCCTTGTTCAAGAGCGGATCGTTGAGCAGCTCATAGCCGCTGAGCGCGGTCTCGATCATTGTCTGCATTCTCACGCTTCCGGCGCGCTTCGTAGGCCTTCAAATGCGCATAAGCGATCCGCAGCAGCGAGCTGTCGGCGGGCGGCTGCGCCGTGCCACGCCGCAGCAGGTCGCCGACAATGTGATCGGCCTCGATCGGCCCGCCGCGCTCGATATCCCGAAGCATCGATGCGGTAATGGTGGATTGCGGCGCTGTGAGCATGCTTCGGGTGAACTTGCGGCTCGCTTCGCCGGGCGGAAAACCTTGCGCCGCGGCGATCGCGCAGCACTCGTCGAAAAGCCCGGTCGTCAGGTCGACGGCGCCGGCGGCAACAATGTCGCCGAAGGAGGCCCGCATCAGGCAGGCGATGCCGGCGGCGGCGGCGATGAACACCCACTTGTCCCACATCTCCTGCAGGATCGCGTTGCTCAGGCGCGGCTCGAAGCCGGCGCCCGACAGTGCCACCGCGATGGTCTCGCTGCGCGGCGATATGGCGCCGTCCTGCTCGCCGAATGCCATGCGATGGATGTCGTTGAGATGGCGGATGTCGCCTTCGGGCCCGAGCGTCGCCGAGATCACGCACAGGCCGCCGAGCACATGACTGCGGCCGAAACGGGACGCGAGGACATCCAAATGGGCCATGCCGTTGAGCAACGGCAGGATCGCGGTTTGTGTTCCAACGGCCGGCGCGAACAAATCCGCCGCGGCCGCGAGATTGTAGGCCTTGCAGCTGAGAAGGATCAGATCGAAGGAATCGCGCAGCGCATCAGCCGTGACGGTGGGCGGTGCCGGCCAGTTGACGTCGCCGAAACGGCTACGGATCACCAGGCCGGTCTGCGCCAGCTGAGCGGCACGCTTCGGCCGCACGAGGAAGACGACATCGCGGCCTGCCGCCAGCAGCCTGCCGCCGAAATATCCGCCGATCGCTCCAGCACCGACCACCAGAATTCGCACGACCACCCCGTTGAGCGCGACGCTACCGAACGACGCAAGCCTTCGCCGTGACAACGGCCGACGTCATACTATACCGCTCGGCGTTAGGGCGTCGAGCGAGCCGCGTCGGCCTTGGCGTTTTCCGGCTGGCGGCGCGGCACCAAGGCGATGTTCACGATCTCCTGCACCACTTGGCCGTGCTGGTTGAGCGTGCGGGTGCGCATCTTGACCACCCCGAGGTCAGGACGCGACTTGGACGGGCGCACGTCGAGAATTTCGCTTTCGACCCGTAGCTCATCGCCGGGACGGACCGGAATCGGCCAGCGCAACTCGTCGAAGCCGAGACCGATACTGCCACCCGCGGGCTTTGATTCGCGCTCGGTCAAGAGACGCATGGTGAGCGCGGCGGTGAGCCAGCCGCTCGCCACCAGGCCGCCGAAAATGGAGCTACGCGCCGCCTCCTCGTCGAGATGGAAGAACTGCGGATCATACTTTTTGGCGAACGCGATAATCTCGTCCTTGTCGACGCGGACGGGCCGCGTGGAGCCAAAAACCTGCCCGACGGCGAAATCCTCAAGAAATAACTCTGCCATTTTTCATCAACTCCGGTTTATCCAACGATGCCAAGCCGGCGCCGGGTTCGGCGTCGGCCGTGCGAAAAGCTGCGCGCTATTGCATGAGGTTACTGCGGCGGAAAGCTCATAATCCTCGCCGGCGCCGCCGGCTATCGGCAGACTTTCACCCACGTGCATATTTTTTTGAAATTCTCCCAATGACATTGTTGCTCCATGCGGCAATTTTTTCCTTTGCTCTCCTGCGCGCGGGCCATCGCGGGCTGGCAGATCGAAACGAGTGCAAGAAGTCCGCAGGTAAAAAACAGGTGGCGTCCACGCATCGTATTCTCCATTCATTGGCCGCGCAGATTTCGGTCTCGGCCGAACCCGCATCCGCGCTGCGTCCTGCGTCAGCGGCAGGCGGACAGAGGGATGCCGATCGAGGCCTTTCGCTGGCCCTGCAAACATCCATCCTTCCAGTCGCCCCGCACGGTTTCGCTCCCGGCGGTCAACATTCCAGCGCCGTTCGGTTTCCCATTACGAAATTTACCCTCGTACCGCAGTTTGTGTACCGTCAATACGCCGTGGCCGTTCGGCTCACCGTCTGCAAGCTCTCCTTCGTAGCGTCCGCTGGACCAGGATTGCGTACCCTTGCCGGCCTGACGGCCATCGCGCCACTCGCCTTCGTCGGTCTCGATGGGCATGCCGCCCTTCGACCATTGCACGGTCCCGCTGCCTTGCGCGCGGCCGTTAGCACAGGAACCCGACCAGGTCACCGATTCGTCGAGTTGCGGATTCGGATCCCACACGTGACAGCCGGATTTGTCCGCGATCCACTCCCCGGCGCGAGCCAAAGACGCCCCGCCGATCAAGCCGGCTACCAGCACCGCAGCCGCCATGCCGCGTGCCAATGGTCTCATCAAAACAAACCAGCCATGGGCTTTACCTTGGTTCAATGTGGCAGCAGCGGAACGACAATCCCATTGAGCAATTCATCGCGCACCTCGATGAATCGGTCGCGGATCTTGCCGTCGGCATCGATGATCCAGGTGATCGGCACGCCTTGCGGCGTCCCGAAGCCGTCTTCGCTAATGGCCTTCGACACGGCCGTCGGATAGGAGACCGCTGCGGCTGCCTTCTGAACCTTTTCGAAGTCGCGCGGAAAATCGATGCTGATTCCGATCATTGCCAGACCGTGGCCTTGATAGCGCCGATAGAATGCGTCGAGCCTCGGCATTTCCTTGCGGCACGGCGCGCACCAGGTCGCCCAATAGTTCACCAGCACGACCTTGCCGCGCAGCTTGGCGAGATCGAAGGTTTGGCCGTCGAGCGCGGTGAGGACGAGCGCCGGTGCGGCCTTGCCGATCTCCGGTGCGGCGCGCGCCTGTCCCGACGCCGATGCGAGCGCAAAAATGGCGGCGGCCGCGACGGCGATTGACTTTATTCGCGCTTGTCGTAGTCCGACGATCCAATGCGTCATCGAACCATCCAGAGCAAGGCATGTTGAAGATATTGGCTGTCGCCCTGCTTGCGACATCGATATGCGCTGGAACTGCGAGTGCTCGCGGCGGCGGCCCCGCAGAGCCGATGCCGGGAGCCAATTTCACCGACATGCCGCGCTACCGGCCCAAGCCGGTCGAGCCGCACCGGCGGATCAAATACACGCGCAAGCATGTTCGATGGCGTCAAAGCTCTCCTCGCGGTCATTGACATAGTAAGCCTTACCTGGCGTGGCGCGACGCGCCGGGTTAGCGGCATGCCGGCCGCCCGTTGATGGTCAGAAATTGTAGCTCGATACCAGTCTGATCAAGTAGGGAGCCACCAGCTGGCCCTCGGTCCCGGCATTGTTGGCGGCGTTGGCCCGGTAATAGACCGGAACCTCGATGTCGAAATACAGCTTGATCACCCGGTTGTTGGCCTCGTCGACCACCTTGGTGAATTCGATGCCGGGCGACAGCATCACCCGGTCGAATCCGCTGTTGTAGGGATCGGCGCCGGCGCCCGTGTCGTTGGCGCGGTGCGAGACGATGACTTGCCCGAGCGGGGTGATCTTGTCGAAGCCGAGCACGTGGTACAAGTTGTTGTAAACGATGCCGGCGGCGCCGTCGATTTGCAGTCCCGGATAGTAGGTCTGCACGACCCCGGCATTGCCGTCGAAAAAGCCCTGCGGGTCCGGCGCCGCCTGATAAAGGAACGGCTGCCGCCACATGATTTGCGAGAAATACTGCCAGGCATTGTCGCCGGAGAGCAGGCCGCGATGGAAGGCGCCAAGCTCCAAATCGGTGCTGCCCGACCCGATCTGACTGTCGCGATCGAGCCCGGGGGCGGTGAAGGTGCCGGTCGGCAGCTTGAGGCCGAACATGATGCCGGTCGACAAGTCCTTGAAGAAGCCGGTGTACATGCCCATTACCTCGATGTCGCCAATATCCCTGGTATTGAAGGGCACGACCCCGGCATACGCCCCGGTGTCAGTGGTCAAAGTGCGGTTGGTCGTGGGGATCCGTACAAACACGCCCCAATCGCGGTTGAAATTGTAGCTGAAGCCGACGTTGTACCATTGTGTGTTGATTTCCTTGTCCGAATTGAGCGCCGCAGGAGCTCTTGAGCTGCCGACCCAATTCTCAGTTTGATCGCCGCTCCAAAATTCGAAGAAAATGCGGCCGCCGTGATCCTGCTCCTGAGGCAAATCGAGCCCGCCAACGTCAAATACGCTGCAGCCGCAGGCGCACGCACGCGCCGCCGTGGTGGTGAAGCCGACCAGCGGCACGAACGCCAACGCGATGGCGGCAAAAAACGAGACCACCGCGGCGACGCAGCGCCCGGCGCGACGGCTTGGCGCCGCGGATTGTCTGTTTGCGATGGTGGTCGACATGGTGTCTCCGATCGGATTAGCGCGCCGCGACACAGCCGGATGACGGCGCGTGCGCAGGCGGGCGATAAGGATGCAGGGTTGGGCGTGATCGAACATGGCGCGCTCCCGGCGGTCAGAACTTGAAGTTCACGCCGGCGCGGAAGATCTGGACAATCAGGTCGGTGGAACCGTGCAGTGTGTTGGTTTCACCGGCGCCGGTAATGGTCCCGAGCGCATTCGTTGTCGGAAAGCTTGCCAACAGATATTCGGCGCGGACCGTCCAATGGTCGGTCCAGGCATATTCCCAGCCCGCACCGGCAGTCCAACCGAACAGCGCTCGTGAGGCGCTCGCGGTACCGGTGCCGGGTGGAGTATTCGCGTCTACATAGCTCGTGGTGTAGCTGACGCTGGTGAAGGCCGCGCCACCGGTGATGTAAGCGAGGTTGCGATCCGCCGCGATGCCGATCCGTGGCCGCACCGTCGCCAAAAAATTAGTCGTGAGCGACTGCGAGATGGCAAACGCGTTGCCGTTGGCCAGCGTATTGGTGTTGTTGTTGAATTGCGGATCAGTGTGGAAGTAGTCGAAGTCGCCTTCGAGGCCGTAGACCAGCGTCCCGGACTGGAAGTTACAGCCGGCCTGTCCGCCGGCCAGGATGCCGTCGGCGTTTGCGCCGCCGCCGCCGCTTCCGCCGACGGTCGCCGCGTCGCCCGCTGCAAGGTAGGTTCCCGGGTCGACGGTGCTGCCGAAGTTCGTTCCGCTCGCGCCGCCGCCGCCGTTCACGCCGAGATAACATCCGCCCCATTGATAGGCGGGTGCCGCCGGCGCCTTCATCGGCATGTCGGCGGCCAGCGCCGAGCCTGTTGCGAGAAGTCCCGGCCAACGCCAGGCCGACGATGTGCTGCAGATGACGTTCCCATAACCGGCGTGGTTTTGTATCGCGAGCCAAGCTCGCAGCGCACTTGATCATGACCTATCCCCCGAATTGCCGAACTCACCCTTCGCGATGGGCGCCGGCTGGGATTGACGATGACGATTGCTGTTGAGCCGTGGGCGGCTCAGCCATCACGCCGGTAGCGGGGGACCGCGGGGCGGCTGGCTCGGATGCCTGATGGCAAATCGGTTTCGCCAATCGGCGGCCGGCCAAATGATTTGCCTTGGCATCGGGAGCGATGAAAACGAGGAGGGCGGGGTCCGGCGGCTCGACGAACGCCGGGCTGCCAAGAAAACAACCGCAATCGCAGCAGGGTCGGCCGCCGTGTCCGCCGCTAGCGGGCGTCTGATCGCCGGCGCCGCTATGACCGCCGTTGTGGCAAATGACGGCGAGCGGATCGAAGGCTGCGGCCGATGCGGTGGTTTGGATCAGACCGAGGCTGCCGACAATCGTCTGCAGCGCGAACGCATAGGCGGCGATCCAACCGATCGCCCGCCGCGATTTGCCCCGCGCGCATCCGATCACGACAACCTCCTCCCCTGCGAAATTCATAACATGCCGCATCGACCCTGCAAAGTTCGGCTTGTCGCCGATCGTCACGCCAAAGCGCACGGGGCAGCGATACACCGCCGGAGAAAACCCCCGGCTCTTGGGGTTCCTTCTGCGCGCGCGCTGCGGTTATCATCGCCCACTCGACCGGAGCATGGCCATGACGATGAGGCGTACCGTTTTCGCGTGGACCGTGGTGGCGTGTACCGCCGGGCTGCTTGCCGGTATCGGCACGCCTGCGACAGCGGGGCAATATTGGTACAGCGGCTACAGCGGCCACGGCGGTCACTGGCGCGAAACCCACCGCGCTATTTACCAGTTGGAGAACCTGATCGCGCTCTTGGAGGCAGACCCGGCAACGGATGACGGCTACAAAGCGCCGATCATCACCCGGGCACGCGCCGACATCATGCGGTTGCGCGCGACGCTGGATCGGCCGCGCTGGCGTTGGACGACGCCGTGCTGCTACAGCCACAGACCGATTTATATTCGCTGAGCCGATGGCAGCCTGCCGCGGTCTGCGCCGCGGCATTTCCTCCGGCGTCATGCCTCGCCCACCGCGGGACGAGTACCGAAGGCCCCGGGCAGCATCCCCAGCAGGCGCCGCCGAGCGCGCATCGACCAGCCGCTCAGGCGGTCCAGATAGAGATAGAGCACGGGCGTCGTGTACAGCGTCAGCAATTGGCTGATCAGCAGCCCGCCGACGATGGCGATGCCGAGCGGACGCCGGATTTCTCCGCCGTTGCCGAAGCTCAGCGCCAGCGGGATGGCGCCGAGAATGGCGGCCGACGTCGTCATCATGATCGGGCGAAAGCGCAGCAGGCAGGCCTCGAAAATGGCGTCGTAGGAACTCAAATCGCGCGCTCGCTTCGCCTCGACGGCAAAATCGACCATCATGATCGCGTTCTTCTTGACGATGCCGATCAAAAGGATGACGGCGATCAACCCGATAATATCGAATTCCGTGTGGAACAGCATCAGCGCCAGCAACGCGCCGACGCCGGCGGACGGCAGCGTCGAGAGAATGGTGATCGGGTGGATGTAGCTCTCGTAGAGCACGCCAAGCAGGATATAGACCGCGGCAATGGCGGTAAGGATCAGGATCGGTTCCTTGCCGAGCGATTGCTGAAACAGCTGCGCCGTGCCGGCCATAACGCCGCGTATCGATGACGGCATATGGATGCGCGCGATGGCGGCATCGATTTCGGCCGAGGCTTCGCCAAGCGATTTACCCGGTTGCAAATTGAACGATATGGTCGAAGCAACGAACAATCCCTGATGATTGACGGACAACGGTGTGTGGCCCGGCCGGTAATGGCTGACGGCCGCCAGCGGGATCATGGTTTCCACAGCCGTGCTGACCGCTGCGCCGGCGGATGTGGGGCCGTGGCCGGTATTGGCCAGCGCGTTGGTGAAGGCGCTGCGCGCCGCAAGGGCATTGGCGGATGTCGCGGCCGACGTGCTTGAGGATGTGGCCGATGTTGCAATCGCCCCGCTGGTGCCGGACGCGGAAGAAGTCGTGGAAGCTGGAGAGATCGCGCTGGCCGCCGAATAGGCCGCAGGGGGCGCGGTGGTCGTGGAGAACGCAGAGAGTGGAGGAGGAGGCGGAGTTGCCGCGGTCCCATTCGCGGTCGCCGCCGTGACCGCTCCCCCCGGCGCATTGGTTGTCGCAGTCCCGGGCGGCGTCTGGCGCCGGAGAGAGACACGTAAACGTCGCGCAGCGAATTGGGATACTGCGTGTAGCGCGGGTCGATTTCCATCACCACGTGGTACTGGTTGATGGCGCTGTAGATGACGGAGACCTGACGCTGACCGAACGCGTCGTACAGCGTATTGTCGATTTGCAGCGGGCTGATGCCGAGACGCGCCGTGGTGTCGCGGTCGATGTCGAGATAGCTCTCCAACCCTTTCTGCTGTTGGTCGGAACTCACGTCGGTCACGATGGAATTGTGCTCGAGCGCGTCGACGAGCTTGGGCGTCCAGGTCGTAGAGATCTTCCACATTGTCTGACTGCAGCGTGTACTGGTATTGCGCGTTGCTCTGTCTGCCGCCGGCGCGCAGGTCCTGGACGGCAGCCAGATACAGACGTCCGCCGGGAACTTGCGCCAGCTTCGGCCGCAACCGCGCGATGACCTGTTCCACCCCGACCCGTTGCGACAGCGGTTTCAGCGAAACGTAAACGTTGCCTTTGTTGATCTGCGCGTAGCCGCCGCCGGAGCCGACGCCGGTATAGCCGACGACGTTCTCCACCGCGGGATCCTGGCGCACGATATTCATCATCTGCCGCAGCTTCTTGCTCATCAGCTGGAACGAGATGCTTTGATCGGCCTGCAGCGAGCCGACCAGCCGGCCGGTGTCCTGCTGCGGAAAGAAGCCCTTGGGGACGATGATGTAGAGCCCCACGTTCAGGCAGATCGTGGCGATAAAGATCAGCAATACCAGAGCGGCTATGCCGCAGCGCCCAGGTCAGCGTCCGTCCGTAGCCGTTGCGCAGCCGCTCGAAAAGGTTGGGGCCGCGTTCCATTTCCTGCGCCGCCCGCGTCCGCAGCAACAGCGCGCACATCATCGGCGTGGTGGTCAGGGAAACCGCCAGCGACACCAGAATGGCGATCGACAGCGTCACGGTGAATTCGCGGAACAACCGGCCGAGAATGCCGCCCATCAGCAAAATCGGGATGAATACCGCGATCAGCGACAGGCTGATCGAGAGCACGGTGAAGCCGACCTCGCGCGCGCCGCGGAAAGCCGCCTGGACGTGCGGCATTCCGTCGTCGATATGCCGGGAGATGTTTTCCAGCACGACGATCGCGTCGTCGACGACGAAGCCGGTGGCGATGGTCAGCGCCATCAAGGACAGGATGTCGAGGCTGTAGCCCAACAGATACATGGCGCCGAAAGTGCCGAGGATGGAGATCGGCACGGCGACGCTGGGGATCAGCGTCGCACGCAGGTTGCGCAGGAAAAGGAAGACGACGATGGTGACCAGGATGACGGCCATCACCAGCGTCAGTTCGGTATCGTGCAGCGAGGAGCGGATCGTGGTCGAGCGGTCGATGGCGACGTTCACGTTCATGTCGGCCGGCATCGCCGCTTCCAGATGCGGCAACTCGGCCTTCACGTTGTCGATGGTCTCGATGATGTTGGCGTTCGGCTGGCGGAACAGGATGACCAGGACCGACGGCTGGCCGTTGGACATGCCGAGGTTGCGCACATCCTGAACGGAGTTTTGCACGTCGGCGACATCGGATAGCCGCACCGCGGCGCCGTTGCGGTAGGCGATCACGAGCGGAGCGTAATCCGCCGCCACGTTGGCCTGATCGTTGGTGTAGATTTGATAGCGGCGGTTGCCGTCGTCGATCGTGCCCTTCGGACTGTTGGCATTGGCCGAAGCGAGCGCCGCGCGCACGTCCTCGAGGCCGATGCCGTATTTGTAGAGCGCCTGCGGGTTGAGCTCGACGCGCACCGCCGGAAGCGTCGAGCCGCCGATGATGACGTTGCCGATGCCGCTCAATTGCGACAGCCGCTGCGCCAGGATGTTGCTCGCCGCATCGTACATCTGGCCTTGCGTCATCGTCTTCGAGGTCAGCGCCAGAATGAGGATCGGCGCGTCGGCCGGATTGACCTTGCGGTAGATGGGATTGCTCGGCAGATTTGACGGCAGGTCGGCGCGAGCGGCATTGATGGCGGCCTCGACGTCGCGCGCGGCGCCATCGATGTCGCGGCTGACATCGAACTGCAGGGTAATGCGCGCCTGCCCGATGCCGCTCTGCGAGGTCATTTCGGTGACGTCGGCGATCTGGCCGAGGTGGCGTTCGAGCGGCTCTGCGACGCTGGTCGCCACCGTGTTGGGGCTGGCGCCGGGAAGCGTCGCGGTGACCGAGATGGTGGGAAAATCCACCTGCGGCAGCGGCGACACCGGCAATTTCGAGAAGCCGAGAATGCCGGCCAGCGCGATCGCCAGCGTCAGCAACGTGGTCGCCACCGGCCGCGCGATGAAGGGCGCCGAGATATTCATTCGGCGGGCTCGCGGGGTGCAAGCGGGTTGGCCGGCCGCCGCCCGGTGAGACGCACCGCCAGGCGATCGAAGTAGAGATAAATGACCGGCGTGGTGAACAAGCGTCAGCATCTGACTGAAGATCAACCCGCCGATGATGGCGATGCCAAGCGGTTGGCGCAGCTCGGAGCCGGTGCCGGTCCCCACCATCAGCGGCAGCGCGCCGAGGATCGCGGCCATCGTCGTCATCATGATCGGCCGGAAGCGCAGCAGGCAGGCCTGATAAATCGCTTCACGCGGCGGCAGGCCCTCGGTGCGCTCGGCATCCAATGCGAAGTCGATCATCATGATCGCGTTCTTTTTGACGATGCCGATCAAGAGGACGATGCCGATGATGGCGATGACGTCGAGATCGTAGTGCAGCAGCATCAGCGACAGCAGGGCGCCGACGCCGGCCGACGGCAAGGTCGACAGGATGGTGATCGGGTGAATGAAGCTTTCGTAGAGAACGCCGAGCACGATGTACATCGCCACGACCGCGGCGATGATGAGGAACACTTCGTTGGCCAGCGAGGACTGGAAGGCCGCCGCGGTGCCTTGGAATGCCGTGGTGAAGCTTATCGGCAGCCCGGCCTGTTTCTCGGTCCGTTCGATGGCGTCGACCGCCGCGCCGAGCGAAACGCCCGGCGCGGTGTTGAACGAGATGGTGGTGGCGGGCAGCTGGCCGAAATGCGTGATCAACAACGGCCCGGTATGCTCCTCGACATGCACGATCGCCGACAGCGGCACTTGCCCATTGGTCGTTGACGACGATGACGGCAGGTACATCATGGACAGTCCGTCGAGCGATCGCTGCAGCGACGGGTCGACCTCCATGATCACGCGATATTGGTTCGACTGGGTGTAGATCGTGGAAATGATGCGCTGGCCGAAGGCGTCGTACAGCGCGTTATCGACGGTCGCCGGCGTGATGCCGAAGCGGGCCGCGGTGGCGCGGTCGATGACGATGTTCAGGGTAAGGCCTTGTTGCTGCAGGTCGCTGGCGACGTCGGTGATCTGCGGCAACTGGCCGAGCTGTTGGACTAAGCGCGGTACCCAGGTGTTGAACTCGGTGGGATTGGCGTCCTCGAGCACAAAATGATAGGGCGCCCGGCTGACCGTGGAGTCGATGGTCAGGTCCTGCACCGGCTGCATGTAGAGCGTGACGCCGATGATGCCGGACACCTCCTGCTGGATGCGCCGGATGATCTGGGTTGCGGTGAGGCTGCGCTCGTCGTGCGGCTTCAGGTTGATGAGAAAGCGGCCGGTGTTGAGCGTTTGATTGGTGCCGTCGACGCCGATGAACGAACTCAGGCTGTCGACATCGGGGTCCGTGAGGATCGCTTCGGCAAGCTGGTTCTGCAGCTTCGCCATCGCCTCGTAAGAAATGCTTTGCGGCGCCTCCGAGATGCCCTGGATCATTCCGGTATCCTGCACCGGGAAGAAACCCTTGGGGATCAGGACGTAGAGAATGATGGTGACGGCCAGCGTCAGGATGGCGACCAAGAGCGTCAGCGGCTGGCGATCCAACACCCAATTGAGCGCGCGGCCGTAAAGCGCGATGGTCGAGTTGAAGACGTGTTCGGCCTGAATATCGAAGCGGCTGCGCTCGGCCTCCGGATGATGACGGATCAGCTTGGCGCACATCATCGGCACCAGCGTCAGCGAGACCACGGCCGATATGACGATGGTGACCGCGAGCGTGATGGCGAATTCATGGAACAGGCGGCCGACGACCTCGCCCATGAACAACAGCGGTATCAGCACGGCGATCAGCGAAATCGTCAGCGAAATGATGGTGAAACCGATCTGCTGCGAGCCTCTCAGCGCGGCCTCGAGCGGATGCATGCCGCCTTCGACGTAGCGGGCGATGTTCTCGATCATGACGATGGCGTCGTCGACCACGAAACCGGTGGCGATGGTCAGCGCCATGAGCGACAAATTATCGAGGCTGAAGCCGAGCAGGTACATCGCTCCCAAGGTGCCGACCAGCGACAGCGGCACCGACAGGCTGGGAATGATGGTGCCGGGCAGCGTGCGCAAGAATAGGAAGATCACCACCACGACGAGGACGACCGCGAGGGCGAGCTCGAATTCGACGTCGGCAACCGAGGCGCGGATGGTCACGGTGCGGTCGCTGAGCACGCCGACATCGACCGCCGCCGGAAGGGTGGAAACGATGCGCGGCAGCAAGGTTTTGATCCGGTCGACCACCTCGATGATGTTGGCGCCGGGCTGCCGCTGAACATTGAGAATGATCGCCGGCGTGGTATTCGCCCAGGCGCCGAGTTTGATGTTCTCGGCGCCGCTGACGACGTTTGCCACATCGGAGAGCCGAACCGGGTTGCCGTTGCGATAGGCAATCACGGTGTTGGCATATTGCGCGGCGTTGACGATCTGGTCGTTGGCGTTGATCGTTGTGGCCTGGGCCGGGCCGTCGAAGTTTCCCTTCGGCGTGTTGACGTTGAAGTTGCCGACCGTGGTGCGGACGTCGTCGATGTTCAGGCCGTAGGCGGCAAGCGATTGCGGATTGAATTGGATGCGCACCGCGGGCCGATGGCCGCCGCTGATGCTGACAAGCCCGACGCCGTTCATTTGCGATATCTTCTGCGCCAGCCTGGTCTCGCTCAGATCCTCCAGATCGGTCAGCGACATGGTCTTCGACGTCACCGCCAGCGTCAGGATCGGCGCATCGGCCGGGTTGATCTTGGCGTAGACCGGCGGAATCGGCAGGTCGCTCGGCAGCAGATTGTTCGCCGCGTTGATGGCGGCCTGAACCTCCTGCTCGGCGACGTCGAGGCTGAGCTCGAGGCTGAACTGAAGGGTGATGATCGACGCGCCGGCGGAGCTTGCCGATGTCATCTGATTCAATCCCGGCATCTGACCGAGCTGTCGCTCGAGCGGGGCCGTGACTGACGACGTCATCACTTCCGGACTGGCGCCCGGATAGAAGGTCTGGACCTGGATCGTCGGATAGTCGACCTCAGGCAAGGTCGACAGCGGCAGAAAGGTATAGGCGACGATGCCGGACAGCATGATCGCCGCCATCAGCAGCGTCGTTCCGACCGGGCGCAGAATGAAGGGTTCGGAGACGTTCATCGCATCGCTTCATCGTCGCGCAAAATCTTGACCGAATTTGCGCTCGCCGCCCCGCGGCTGCTATTGGCTGCCGCTATTGCGCCCATTTTGCGAATGATCCCGCCGGTGAGATTGAGCGTCCGGCGCGGCAGCGCCCGTCGTCGGCGCGGGACTCGCGGGTTGGGTGGTGGTCGGCGGCGGTTCCGTCGCCGGCGCCGTAGCCGCCTGGCCGGCGGCGGCAGGGATCGTGACGCGCGCCCCGTCGCGCAAGCGGTCGGTGCCGTCGACCACGACCCGCTCGCCGGCCGACAGCCCCGACGTGACCGCCGCCATCGGACCGTCGGTCGGGCCGAGCTTGATCGGCCGCACCGACACCGTGTTGTCGGCGTTGACGACGTAGACATAGGCGCCGGGCGCGCCGCGCTGGATGGCCGCGGTCGGCACCGTGACGACGTCGTTGAGCGTCTTCACCAGCAGTTGGGCGTTGACGAATTGATTGGGAAACAACGCGTAGTCGGCATTATCGAACTGCGCGCGCACTTTGACGGTGCCGGTGGTGGTATCGATCTGGCTGTCGAGCGCGATGACACGGCCGGTGGCCAGCAACTTGACGTTCGCGCGGTCGTACGCCGACACCAGGAACGTGCCCCCGGCGTTGAGTTGCGGCACGATATCCGGCAGATCGTCCTCGGGAATCGGGAAGATCACCGTAATCGGCTGCAACTGGGTCACCACCGCGATGCCGGTGCTGTTGCTGGTCTGCACGTAATTTCCCGGATCGACCAGGCGAAGGCCGACACGGCCGGTCACCGGCGAAACGATGTGGCAGTAAATGACGTTCAGCTTCTGCTGATCGACTTGCGCCTGATCGAGCTTCACCGTGCCCTGGTCCTGCTGCACGATGTAGACCTGATCTTCGTATTGCTGGCGGGCGATCGAATTCTGTTCGGCCAATTTCTGGTAGCGCACGAGATCGACCTGCGCCTGGGCGAGCAAGCCTTGATCGCGCGCCAGCTGGCCCTCGTACTGGGCTTGCAGAAGCTGGTAGGGGCGCGGGTCGATTTGCGCCAGGAAGTCGCCCTTCTTGACCGTCTGTCCTTCGGTAAACCCGACTTCCATGAGTTGACCGTCGATCTGCGTTTGCACGGTGACGGTCGCGATCGGCGTGACGGTTCCGAGCGCGTTGACGATGACGCGGATATCGCCCTGTTGCCGATCGTTGCAACGCCGACCGACTGCGCCGCCGCTTGCTGACTGCGCGCCGCCGGCGGCCGGCTGCCCGGTATGGAGCGAACGGAAGATCAGATAGGCGCCGACAACCACCCCGATCAGGACGATCAGCCCAACGACAATGCGGCCTTTGCGGCCGGTCGGGCTCTCGATGACCGGCAGCGGCACGGTTCGGCGAAGGTTCGGCGCCGCCTCGTCGTCGGTTCTACGCGTTCGTTCGTCCATCGGTGCGTTCGTTCATCCCATTTTATCGGTATATAACGGGAACCGGCACGCCTCGCCTAATGAAAATTCGCTAATGCGACCGCGACTTGCCTCACGAGCAGACGTGGCTCTGCCGAAGCAGTCGAGCAAGGCCGATTGACCGGACGCTGGCACCCTGCCCGATGTCATCGAGATCGCAAGCTAAATCAAGGACTTGGAGGACTTGCCGGTTGTCCGAACAAGCCACCGCTCCCGATTGGGGGGAAGTTGCGGCAGCAATGAGAAGTCTTTGACCAGCTCCTTTTTAGTGGGCAGCAGCGCATTATCCCAGCCGCCGCCGAGGTTCTCGATCAGGCTGACGCTGGCAAGGAAAAGGTCCTGCCGGATGGTCAACTCGGCCTCCTCGTCGGCCAGCAACGTGATTTCCGCCGTCACCACGGTGGTGAACGCCGCCGTGCCGGCCTGAAATTGATTCAAATAGACTTCGACGGCCTGCTCGCGCGTCCTTGACCGCTTTCTGCTGCACCGCGAGCTGCTGCGTCAGGAGACGGATCGCGACGAGCTGATCCTCGACTCCTTGAAACGCGGTCAGCACCGTCTGCCGATAATTGGCGACGCTCTGCCAATAAACGGCGCGCGCGGCGTCGACTTGCGCGCCGCGCAGTCCGCCTTCGAACAGCACTTGCGTGCCGGCCGCGCCGAGCGACCACACTTCATTGGCGACATTGAACGGCAGCGGAGTGCCGCCGCTGAACTGCAAAAGTCCGGACAGACTGATGTCCGGAAAATACGCAGCCACCGCGACGCCGATCAGGGCGTTTTCCTGCTGCATGGTTCTTTCGGCGGCGGCGATGTCGGGACGCCGCTCGAGCAATGTGGAAGGAACCGCGACCGGAATTTTCGGAATGCTGCCGGTGAGCAGGTGCGGCGCGATCGTCAGTTCGGCGGGCGGCCGGCCGATCAACATGGCGATGGCGTGCTCGTATTGCGCCCGCTGCACGCCAACATTGATCTCCTGCGCTTCGGTGGTGAACACCTGCGCTTCGGCAGTGGCCACGTCCGCGGCCGTACAGCAAGTGGAACCGGGGGACCGTAGCCGGCGTTGAATTGGTTCCGCACGATATCGAGCGTCTTTTTGTATTCTTTGACCGTGCGATCGAGCAGGTCGTGCAAGGAATCCGCCGCGCGAAGATTGAAATAGGCGGTGGCGAGCGGCGCCTGCGCGGAAAGCTTGGCGTTGTCGAGATCGGCCTTGCTGGCTTGCGCGGCGGACGTGTTGCTCTCGATTTGCCGGCGCACCTTGCCCCAAACGTCGAGGTCCCAGCTGCCCGTGAGCTGCGGCACGTAGGTCGTCGTCGTGATCGGGACGCCGACGCCGCTGCATCGCCGCTCCCTGGGCCCGTTCGGGTGGCGTTGTAACTCGCCGTCACCACCGGGAACAGTGCCGCTTGCGCTTCGCGGATCAGAGCGCGTGCCTGCTCGTAGGCGGCGGCGTTGGCCGCCACCGTCTGGTTTGAGATTTCGACCTGTTTGATGAGAAGCGAAAGCTTCGGGTCCCGGTAGAAGCCCACCAATCGCCGCGATCTGGGCGCGTCGCTGGGAGTGGCGACTTTCCAGCCTTTGAGCTCCTTGTAGTGCGTCGGGGTGGGAGCTGCCTCGGGAAGATAATCGGGCCCGACGGTGCAACCGGCCACCGCGAAGGTCACGATTAACGCGAGGCAGCAGGCCTGTGTGCGTGAAAACGCTCCGCGTCGCACCCAACCGCTTCGATTCCAACCAGCATGGGCCAACGCAACCACTGCCGAAATCCGTCGCTGTATGCCCCGGAACAGAACGATGCGCGCCAAGTCCCGCTGCGCTCTGCCCAGCGTTACCTCAATAACTGCCCGCTTGGTGCGACCCCCGGCCCCCAGCGATCGCGTTAACCATAACCATGCCCCACGCCCTGGTGAATATCAACACTGCGCCGGCGTTGCGGGGCCGATACGATCTTTTCGCGGGACGATGTGCTGTTCGGGCGACAGTTCGCGGCTGTGCCGTCGCAAGCGGCAAGGGGCCGCGCGATCGATATTGCGCCGGCGCGATCGGCTTTGACCGCGCCCTGACACGCTAAATTGTCATGCGCCAGCGATGTGAAGAGCCTATCCTGAGAAACCATCGCTTGCGCTGCCGCGGCGTGGATATGCCGCCGCCCGGCGCTCGCGTCCGCAGGAGGTGAAAATGCCGTACACATTCACCCTGACCACGACAATTCCGGCTTCCCCGGAGGAAATCTACCAAGCATGGCTCGATAGTCTCGCCCATTCCGAGATGACCGGCGGTGCGGCGAACATGTCCGAGCAGATCGGCGCCGAAGTGTCGGCGTGGGATGGTTATATCAGCGGCCGCAATCTCGAATTGGTCCCGGGCGAGCGCATCGTGCAGTCGTGGCGCACGGCGAATTTGCCGACGAGCACGGCGACTCGGTGATCACGATCCTGCTCCAGGAGCAGACGAGGGGACCTTGTTGACGCTCGAGCACAGCAATGTGCCGGACGAACAGCGGAGCTACGAAGAGGGCGGCTGGCAAGAGAACTATTTCGAGCCGATGGTGGCCTATTTTACCGAGCGCAAGCGAGGAGCCGCCGAAACGTCGCCGACGAAGGCGCCGCCGAAAAGCTGCGCCGAAAAGTGCGACCAAACGCGCAGCCAAGACGGCGCGCAACACCAAGCGCGCAGCCGGTGCAAAATCAAAGCGCGCTGCGCCGCGGGCAAAGGCTTCGCCAAGCAAGCGCAAAAGCAAGGGCCGGGGGAAGACCCGCCGCGCTGCCGCGGCTTCACCCGCGCGCAAACCGGCCAAGCACAAGTCCGGCCGCGGCAAACGGAGCTAGCTGCGTTTCCGGCACGCCTAAGACGGAGCGGCCGCTACTTACCGGAACTCGGTTCGGCCTTGGGCCGCGCGCTTGCGCGAGGCCGGCGCCGGCTGCGGCTGGCTGAATGGACCGAACAGCCGCGAGAAGAAGTTCTGCCCGCTGTAATAGTCCGGCATGGCCAGCGCCTCGCGGCGAACCGTGTTCTCTCTGCGCTCGACCGGAATGTCCGCAACCTTGCGTTCGTGTTCGTCGCCTTTGAGGATAGCCAGCAAGGCTTTGTCGCGGCCGTAAATATCCTCGCGGAATTCGAGCTTGCCTTGCTCGTCGACGAAAGCGGTCTGGTAGGTCAGGTGGACCGGGATGAAGGTCGGAAACGAGATATCCACTTCGCCGCTACCGAACATCTTGCGGATGCGTTCCTCCGTATAGCCGTCGTGCGGGCGCACCAGCGACAGCAGCACCTCGGCATATTTCACCGGATCCTGCACCCGCATGCAGCCGTGACTGAACGCCCGCTTATTGTAGTGCGAACAGGTTCTTGTCCGGCGTGTCGTGCTGATAAACCAGGAACTTGTTGGGGAAATTGAAGCGCAGCCGGCCGAGCGCGTTCTTGTCGCCCGGCGGCTGAGAAATGTGGACGGTTCCATCCGGGTTAGTGCTGACCTTAAGCCCCATGCGCTCCAGCACCGTGGGGTCCCGCTGCAACGCCGGAAGGTATTCGTGGGCGACGATCGAGGGCGGCACATTCCAGGTCGGATTGACCGTGATGTATTTCATCTCCGCGGTCATGATCGGCGTCGGCATGGCCGGCTTGCCGTCGACGATCTTCGTCATCCACACCTGCTTGCCATCGTGCATCACCCGCAGCGTGAAATCGGGAAGATTGACGATCACGTAGGTCTTGCCGAGATCGTGCGGCATCCACCGCAGGCGCTCCATGTTGGCAAGGATGATGTCGGTCGGCCGATCGGGCCGGCGGCCGTTGAGCGCTTCAATGGTCGTCGCCGTGAGCGTGCCGGTGGCTTTTAGCTCGTTCTCCCGCTGGAACTTCTTCACCGCCTCGGCAAGCGGCTTGTCGTACGTGTTTCCCTCCCCGGCAACGCCGAGCCGCACGCGCAGCAGCGGCACCCGCTCGTCCTGCGTGCCGACCTTGAGTGCCGGCCCGTTCGCGATCGGCGTCTTGCCGACGTCGCTCTTGCCGGCACGAAGTTCGGCCAGCTTTGTCTTGAGAGCGACATAGGCCGGAAATTGCGGCTCGTAAGCGTCGAGCGCTTCGCCGACGTCCTTGGCTTCCGCCATTTTGGCGAGAACCTCGGCCGGCTCCGGCGGCTTCCGATCATAGTAGATGTCGCCGCTCACGCGCGACCAATGAACGCGACCCATTTGCGCGTGATGCGCATAGGTAATGACCGAGTTGGTCAGTTTGATCTCCGCTTCCGCAAGCGCGGCCGGATCGGTGAGTGAAGCGAAACTCGGGACCGGGTAGTCGGCGGGATCGAGACCGTCGGTGTAAACTTGGCCGAGATAGGCAATCGCCGCCTGACTGCGCTCGTTTGCCTTGCCGCCGGTGATCCACAGCGGCGCATAGTTGCGCGCGGCATAGAACGCATCGACCGACGTTCTTTCCTTCTTGCCGGCGATGATGCGATCGAATTTGCCGTTAGCGAGCTCACGCAATTGTACGGCGATTGCCGCGTCAGCCTCGACAGCGGGATTGGGCGCAGCCGCTGCCGCGGCCTCGCTCGGGGCAGCGCCGCGGGCGGTGCGGCAACCGAGGTGGTCGGGACGGCGCCCTCACCAGCCGCCGCCGGGGATTCCGGCTTCGGTCGGCGGGACCTCGGTAACGGCCGGGGCCACCGGTTGCTCTGGCGATTCGCCCGGATTCGGCGTTGATGCGGGTGGCGCCACAACGGCCGCAGCAGGCTGGTCGGCCGATTGTTCCGGCTTTGCGGCTGCGGCTGGCGCCACAGCTGCTGCCGCCGGCTGTTCGGCCGATTGTTCCGGATTTCGCGGCTGCGGCCGGCTGTTCCGGTTTCACCGTTGCGGCCGGGGCCGCGGTTCTGGGCGGGCTGCCCCGCTTGGCCTTCCGTGGGGGCTGGCACACTTGCGGCGCCCGGCGCCGGAGCGGTGGCATCGAGGTTTGTCCCGGACTTCGGCTCCGCGAGGGCGCTGCCTGCAGCGGCCGATAGCATAAGGATAATGGCTGTCGAGGCGAAAAAACGAACGCCAGGCATTACAAGTTCTCCTTTAGAGCCCGCGATAACGCGGTCGCACAGCTCTCACACGGATTTTTCGGCGATTGCGTTCCCAACCTCGCCATTTTGCGCACCGAGTCCGATTGCGCGTTACCTTACGTGAGCCAGACAAATTTGTCCTGTGTCAGCGGTCACAACGCCGTCGAATTACGCAATTTTCCGTGGCTGTCGCTCTGCGGACACGCCTTGCCCTCCGCTTCCGCACTGCCACTGTTGAGACCAAGGGTTTCCAGCTTTCGGTAGAGCGTAGAACGGCCGATTCGCAACCGGCGCGCCACCTCCGACATTTGGCCTCGGTAGTGGGTAATGGCATACCGGATGAGGTCGGCTTCCAGTTCTTCGAGCGGCCGCACGTCGCCCGCGGCATCGAGCAAAGGCAGGGCATCGACCGGTGCCGGCGCGGACATGGCGGGGGAGATCGCCGGGGCGTCGTCGAACGGACCTGCGGCCGCAAGCCGCTCATTGGAGTTCTCCACCGGCGCTGTTGTAGCCTCGGCATGGGCGGGGTCCGCGGCCGGTAACGATATCTGCGCCGCGATCTGTGGAATTTCCGCGATCCCGATCGCGTCGCCTTCGGCCAGCACCACGGCGCGGAAGATGGCGTTTTCGAGTTGCCGGACGTTGCCCGGCCAGTGGAAGGCGCTGAGCAGCCGTAACGCCTCAGGCGTGATCAGGCGGATGCGCCTACCTTCCTCCGCTGCCAAAAGTGCCAAGAAATGTCGGGCCAGCGCCGGAACGTCCGCCGGGCGGTCGCGCAGCGGCGGCACGGTGATCGGAAACACATGCAGCCGATAGAACAGGTCCTCGCGGAAGCGGCCCTGCTTCACGTCGGCGATCAGGTCGCGATTGGTGGCCGAGATGAGCCGAACATCGACCTTGACCGGCCGTCGTGCGCCGACCGTCTCGACTTCACCTTCCTGGATGGCGCGCAGCAGCTTGACCTGCGCCGCCGGCGGCAATTCGCCGACCTCATCAAGGAACAGAGTGCCGCCCGAAGCCTCGACGAACTTGCCGACATGGCGCTCGGTCGCGCCGGTGAAGGATCCCTTCTCATGGCCGAACAAGATCGACTCGATCAGGTTTTCCGGCATCGCGCCGCAGTTCACCGCGACGAACGGTTTCGCCCGCCGTTCGCCGGAGCCGTGGATGGCGCGCGCAATCAACTCCTTGCCGACGCCGGTTTCGCCGGCGACCAGCACCGGGATGTTCGAAGCGGCGGCTTTCTCCGCCATGCGCAGGACCGCATGCATGGCGGGACTCTTGGTGATGATGTCCGCAAAACCGAGCGTGCCGGATCGGCTGTGCTTGATGCGGGCGAGCTCGCCTTCCAGCGCGCTGGTATTGAGCGCGTTGCGCACGCTGACCAGCATGCGCTCGGCCCCGACCGGTTTGACGACGAAATCGACGGCGCCGGCGCGCATGGCGGAGACGACATTGTCGATGCCGCCGTGCGCGGTCTGCACGATCACCGGCACGGTGATTGCGGCTTGGCGCAATCGGGCAAGCACGCCGAGGCCGTCGAGGTTCGGCATCACCAGATCGAGGATCACGCCATCGATGCGCGCGCCCTCGGATCCGGCGAGCAGCGCCAGCGCCGCATCGCCGTTGTCGCGCGTCACGACCTCGTAGCCGAATTTCTGCAGCATGCCCTCGAGCAGCCGGCACTGCACCGGATCGTCATCGACGACGAGGATGGCCATTGAACCCCCGGGTGGTCGGCCGCTCAAAGCGGGCCGGTGTATCGTTTCGGGGCACTCTCGCCGAGGAGGTTTAAGGGGGTGTTAAGCGGGTTGCGGCGCCACAGGCTCGGCTTCCTGCCGCTTGCCGTGATCGGCGCCGCGGTGGCCGAGTTGCTCGCCTCCGCGCAGACCGCTTTTTGGCACTTTCTTACCCCCCGCGCTCCGACAACACGGCGGCGAATCTCCGCGCAAAGGTGTGCGCGTCGCCGGGCCAGCGCGCCGAGACATAGTTGCCGTCGCGCACGACAAAGGCCGGCCGGTCGTCGTCGAAGGTGTCGCGCGCCATGCCGCTTGTTTTCCGGCGGTAGTCGGCGGCGTCGGCGGGAACGTCGAGGAAGTCTTCAGGGCGCGCCAGTGCGCGCGTGACTTCCTGCTGCACCGACGTGGTGCCGACAGGCTGTCCGGGCCCGTCAACATAGGTGCGATAATAATTCGGATCCCAGAAGCGGACGATCCGCCCGACTTGCCAGCCGGCACGCTCCAGCGCCCAGGTCAGCGCCGTGGTCCGGCGGCCGAACAGGACGGAGCGGCTGCCGTCGGCGGTGCGGCTTCGCGCCGCGAGCAACACGCCATGACAGATCGCCGCCACCGGCAGCCCGGCGACAAAAAATTGGGCCACGAGCTTTTGCAACACATCGCTCTCGAGGTATTCCCGCATGCCGCGCGCGCGATGACCGCCGGGGAGCAGGAGTCCATCAAAGCCGGCGGCGCTGGCTTGCCGCCAAGTGAGCGGAGTCTTGTAGGCCTGATCCTGCTGCATCTGCGCATAGGCTTGCCGCGCATCCGCGTTGGCCCGCATCAGTCGGCCAATGGCGGTGAGCCGGTTCAGCCCGGGCAGGAAGCCCCAGAGATCCAGGCCCTGGCCCGTGATCATCATGTCGTCGGCCTGTCCGGGGCGGCCATCGGGCGTGGCGAACGTGACGGGATGGCCGAGCCGTTTCAGCACGCTCCAACTGACAGCCACCTCGGTCGGATCGAAATCCCGGCTCGGGATCGGAATGAGGACGTTCGCCACTTTAACCTCCGCCCATTCACCGGAGTTTCAGGCTCGCGCTTCCAGTCTCCGGCTCGTACCCTTCGGCCCGGCTTATTCGCAGGCCGCGTCGACCCGGGCGGCCTTGCGAGGGCCTTAGTGTTGCGCCACATGATGGCCGGTGAGTACCCGCCAGCGTATGCCTCGTTCACAAACAATGTCCAAGACAATGTCGAAGAAAATTGCTGCCAGACGGACGGCCAAAAGCCGGCCGGCTCGCACAAAAGCCGCGCTCGCGGCGTTGCCGGAGTGGAATCTCAGCGACCTTTATTCCGGCCTCGACGATCCGGCGATCGCGCGCGATCTGGATCGCGCGGACGCCGAGTGCGTCGCTTTCGAGAATGCCTATAAGGGCAAACTTGCCGATCTGGCCCGCTCGGCGGAAGCAAGCGCCGCGCTCGCAGAGGCGGTGCGCCGCTACGAGGCGATCGACGATCTGATGGGCCGGCTCGCCTCCTATGCCGGGCTCTTGCACGCCGGCAACACCGTCGATCCGGCGCGCACCAAGTTTTACGGCGATGTGCAGGAGCGGCTGACCGCGGCCTCCACGCATCTTCTTTTCTTCACGCTCGAGCTCAACCGCATCGACGACGCGCTGATCGAAGCGGCGATGCAAGATCCAGCACTCGGCCACTATCGGCCGTGGCTCGAAGACGTCCGCCGCTACCGGCCGTATCAGCTTGAGGATCGTGTCGAACAGCTCTTTCACGAAAAGTCGATGACGGCTTCTTCCGCCTGGAACCGGCTGTTCGATGCCACCATCGCCAATTTGCGGTTCAAGGTTCAGGGCAAGACGCTGGCCATCGAGCCGACGCTGAACCTGTTGCAGGACCGCTCCGGCGCAAAGCGCAAGGCCGCCGCGCAAGCGCTGGCTCACACGTTCAAGAATAACGTGCAGCAATTCGCGCTCATCACCAACACGCTCGCCAAGGACAAGGAAATCTCCGACCGCTGGCGCGGCTTCGCCGATATCGCCGACGCGCGCCATCTGGACAATCGGGTTGAGCGCGAAGTGGTTGATGCGCTGGTTGCCGCCGTGCGCGCCGCCTATCCGCGGCTGTCGCATCGCTATTATGCGCTGAAGGCGAAATGGTTCGGCAAGAAGCGGCTGCCGTATTGGGACCGTAATGCGCCGCTGCCGCAGGTGCCGACGCACACGGTCAGCTGGGTTGAGGCCAGGAATACGGTGCTGACCGCCTACGGCGCGTTCTCGCCAAAAATGGCGGCTATCGCCGAGCGCTTCTTCGATGACCGCTGGATCGATGCGCCGGTGCGGCCGGGCAAGGCGCCTGGCGCCTTCGCGCATCCGACCACGCCGTCGGTGCATCCGTACGTGCTGCTCAACTACCAGGGCAAGCCGCGCGACGTCATGACGCTCGCGCATGAATTGGGCCACGGCGTGCATCAGGTGCTCGCCGCGCCGAACGGTGCGCTGATGGCGCCGACCCCGCTCACGCTGGCAGAGACCGCGAGCGTGTTCGGCGAGATGCTCACCTTCAGGAAGCTCCTTGCCGCCACCCGCGACAAAAAAGAACGCAAGGCCATGCTCGCCGCCAAGGTCGAGGACATGATCAATACGGTGGTGCGGCAGATCGCGTTCTATAGCTTCGAGCGCGCCGTCCATACCGAGCGCAAAAGCGGCGAATTGACCGCCGATCGCATCGGCGAATTATGGCTTGAGATCCAGCGCGAAAGCCTCGGGCCGGCGATCGAGATCAAGCCCGGCTATGAGACGTTCTGGGCCTACATCCCGCATTTCATCCACGCGCCGTTCTACGTCTACGCCTATGCCTTCGGCGATTGCCTGGTGAATTCGCTCTATGCCGTGTACGAGCATGCGGCGGATGGCTTTGCCGAGCGCTATCTCGCCATGCTGTCGGCCGGCGGCACCAAGCACCATTCCGAATTGCTCGCTCCGTTCGGCCTCGATGCCCGCGATCCGGCGTTCTGGCAGGGCGGCCTCGGCGTCATCGAGCGGATGATCGAGGAGCTGGAATCGCTATGAAGGGCGCTAGCAGCTAAACTAGGCCCATGTCCCCCACCGACCGCGAAAAGAACCGCTTCTCCGCCCGCGCCGCGCGCTATGCGCGCGTCGGCGCTAATGTCGGCGGCGTGGCGGCGCGCTATGCCGGGCGGCGCTTTCTCGGCGGCGAGCCCGACCGCGCCGGTGAGGCCTCGGCGCTGGCCTCGGTGCTCGGCAATCTCAAGGGTCCGCTGATGAAGGTCGCCCAGTTGATGGCGACCATTCCCGATCTGCTGCCGCCGGAATACGCCGCCGAATTACAGAAACTGCAAAGCGAAGCCCCGCCGATGGGCTGGGCCTTCGTCAAGCGGCGGATGCGCGCGGAACTCGGCCCCGACTGGGAGAACAAGTTCCAGAGTTTCGAGCACCGGCCCGCGGCGGCCGCGTCGCTCGGCCAGGTGCATCGCGCGCGCGCCCTCGACGGCCAAATGCTGGCCTGCAAGCTGCAATATCCCGACATGCAGTCGGCGGTCGAAGCCGACCTGCAGCAACTGCAATGGCTGTTCGCCATCCGCCGGCGCTTCGATACGGCCATCGACACCAGCGAGATCGCCAAGGAGATCGGCGAACGCGTGCGCGAGGAGCTCGACTACCGGCGCGAAGCGAAGCACGTTGCGCTGTACCGCAAGATGCTCGACGGCATCGACATCGTCCGCGTGCCGCGCGCCTGGCCCGAGCTGTCGACCGGACGGCTCTTGACGCTCGACTGGCTCGACGGCAGCCGCATGCTGGCGCACAAGGACGATCCGCTCAAAGTGCGCAACGCGCTCGCCACCGCGATGTTCACCGCCTGGTGGTTTCCCTTCAGCCGCTTCGGCGTCATCCACGGCGACCCGCATCTCGGCAACTACACGGTGTTCGACGCGGCCGGCGCGGCGGGTTCGCGCAAGACAGCTGCAGAGCCCGCGGGCATCAACTTGCTCGATTACGGCTGCATCCGCATTTTTCCGCCGACCTTCGTGCGTGGCGTCGTCGATCTCTATCATGGGCTTCTGCACGGCGACGAGCAACTCGTCGTGCGCGCTTACGAAACCTGGGGCTTCCGCCGGCTGTCGCGCGATCTCATCGAGACGCTCAACATCTGGGCGCGGTTCATCTATGCGCCGCTGCTCGACGACCGCTTGCGCTCCATCGCCGACGGGGTCAAGCCGGCGGAATACGGCCGCCGCGAAGCCTACCGCGTGCATCAGGCGCTCAAGCAAAAGGGGCCGGTGACGGTGCCGCGCGAGTTCGTCTTCATGGATCGCGCCGCGATCGGGCTGGGCGCGGTGTTTCTGCATCTGCGCGCGGAACTTAATTTCTATCGCTTGTTCAACGAGGCGATCGAGGATTTCTCGATGGATCGCGTCGCCAAGCGGCAACAGGCGGCGCTCGCGGCGGTGGGCTTGTAGAGGGGAGAGTCGACGCCATGGGCAAGATTTGGGCGCGAAAGCCGATCGAGGCCCTGGAAGCAGAGGCCGCGGAGCCGGAAGTGCAGGCATTGACCACGCACGACGGCGTGCCGCTCAAGCGCAGCCTGTCGGCAATCAATCTGGTCTCGCTCGGCATCGGCGCCATCATCGGCGCCGGCATTTTCGTGCTGACCGGACATGCCGCCGCCGCTAATGCCGGACCGGCGATCACCTTGTCGTTCGTGCTCGGCGCGTTTGCCTGCGCCTTCGCCGGGCTGTGCTACGCTGAAATGGCCTCGACGGTGCCGATTGCGGGCAGCGCCTATACCTACGCCTATGCCACGATGGGAGAACTCATCGCCTGGATCATCGGCTGGGACCTCATCCTCGAATATGCGCTAGGCGCCACCACGGTCGCCATCGGCTGGTCGGGCTACGTGGTGAGCTTTCTCAAGGATCTCGGCATTGTCGTCCCGCCGGCTTATTCCGGGTCGCCGTTCGCCTACGATGCCGCGGAGCGCGCCTGGCATGCGACCGGCGCGCTGATCAACGTGCCGGCGATGGCGATCATCGCCGGAATTTCGGCATTGCTGGTCGTCGGCGTTCACGAATCCGCGCGAGTCAACAACATCATCGTTGCGATCAAGCTCGTCATCATCGTGGTGTTTATCGCGGCGGCCGCGCCGTTTTTCAGCACCGCGCACTGGGTGACGGCGGCGAACCCGGAAGGCCACTTCATTCCGCCGAATCTCGGGCCCGGCCAGTTCGGCGTCGGCGGCATCGTGCGCGGCGCCGCCGTGGTGTTCTTCGCCTATATCGGCTTCGACGCGGTCTCGACGGCGGCGCAGGAGGCGAAGAATCCGAAGCGCGATATGCCGATCGGCATTCTCGGCTCGCTCGCCATATGCACGGTGCTCTATGTCGCGGTCGGCTTCGTGCTCACCGGCATCGTCGCCTACGACAAGCTCAACGTGCCCGATCCGATCGCGGTCGGCATCGACGCGATCGGGCTGAGCATTTTGTCGCCGGTCATCAAAGTCGGCATTGTGCTGGGGCTGACCTCGGTCATTCTGGTCATGCTGCTGGCGCAGCCGCGGATTTTTTACTCGATGGCGCGCGACGGGCTGTTGCCGCCGGTGGCGGCCAAGGTGCACAGCCGCTTTCGCACCCCCTATGTCACCACCATCGTCACCGGTATCGTTGTCATGGTGCTGGCCGGGCTGCTGCCGATCGGGCTGGTCGGCGAACTGGTCAGCATCGGCACCTTGTTCGCTTTTGCCATCGTGTGCCTGGGCGTGCTGGTTCTGCGCATCATGGAGCCCGAACTGTCGCGTCCCTTCAAGACCCCGGCAGTCTATGTCGTCGCGCCGCTGGGCGCGGTATTGTCTTTGTTCCTGATGTTCGGTTTGCCGCTCGACACCTGGCTGCGTTTCGGCGTGTGGTTCGTGATCGGGCTCTTGATCTATGTATTCTACGGCATCAGGCACAGCCACGGGGCGGCCCGACAGCCGAGCGCGTCACACGCGTAGCATTGCTCACCTTTCCGATCGCCGGGCGACGTGATAGCAGGGCGTAATTTCGGCGCGCGGACAAGCTGATGACCTCGATCTTCGTGGCACCCGGCACGGCGGAGGCGGTCCCGATCTGGTTCGTCACCGCGGCGAGCTATCCGGAGGTGCGCGAGCGGCTGGAACCCGAGGTCCGCGCCTTTGCCGATGCGGCGGGCTTCGAGCCCAAACCCGGCCGCCTGCTGCTGCTGCCGGGCAGCAATGGATTGGGTGGCGCGCTGTTCGGGCTGGAAGCTGCCAGTGAGCCGAAAGACCTGTTCCGCCCCGGGTTGCTGCCGCAGCAGCTGCCGGACGGCGTCTACCGGTTTGCCAACGATCCATACGACGCGAGGCTTGCCGCGCTCGCCTTCGCGCTCGGCTCGTACCGTTTCACGCTGTACCGCAAGGCCGAACGACGCCAGGTCAGGCTCGAACTGGCGCAGAGCGTCGATCGCGACGATCTCGATCGCACCGTCGAGGCGGTGACGCTGGCTCGCGATCTGATCAACACGCCGGCAAACGACATGGGACCGGCGGAGCTTGAAGCAGCGGCGCGTTCGCTGGCCGCGCGCCACGGCGCCGACATCCGGGTCGCTGTCGGCAGCGATCTTTTGGCGGAGAATTTTCCGCTCATCCACGCCGTTGGCCGCGCTTCCGAACGGGCGCCGCGGCTGATCGAGCTGACATGGGGCGAGAAGGACCATCCCAAAGTTTCGCTGGTCGGCAAGGGCGTCTGCTTCGACTCCGGCGGTCTCGACATCAAGCCCGAGAGCGCGATGCTCTTGATGAAGAAGGACATGGGCGGCGCGGCCAGCGTGCTCGCGCTCGCGCACATGATCATGGACCGCGGGCTGAAAGTCCGGTTGACCGTACTGATCCCGGCGGTCGAGAATTCGATTTCCGGCGCTGCGTTCCGGCCGCGCGATGTCTATCCGTCGCGCAAGGGGCTGACCGTCGAGGTTGGCAATACCGATGCCGAGGGGCGGTTGGTTCTTGCCGATGCGCTGACGCTCGCCGACGAGAGCGCGCCGGAACTGTTGATCGACATGGGCACGCTGACCGGCGCTGCGCGCGTGGCGCTCGGGCCCGACGTGCCGCCGTTCTATACCGCCGACGAGCCGCTCGCCGCGGCGCTGGCGCGCCACGCCGCGATGGAAAACGATCCGCTGTGGCAGCTGCCGCTGTGGCAGCCTTACGATGCGCTGCTCGACTCCAAGGTCGCCGACCTGAACAACGTCAGCAGCGGCAACTTCGCCGGCTCGATCCTGTGCGCGCTGTTTCTCAAGCGCTTTGTCGAGGCGGCCACCGCGTGGCTGCACATCGATATCTACGCCTGGACGCCAACGGCGAAGCCGGGCCGGCCCGAAGGCGGCGAATGCCAGGCGGCGCGGGCGCTCTATGCGCTCCTTGCCGAGCGCTACGGCTGAGCGGAACAAGGCGATGCGCGGCTTCGATCCTCGCGTTACGCCGGCCCGCGCCGATCTCGCGGCGAAGGAGCTCGAAGGCAAAGTGGCGGCGGCGCGCTATGTTGCTGGCGATGTCTACGAAGTGATCGAGCCGCAGGCGCCGTTGCGCGGCGAGCCTAGCCACGACGCGCCGCTGTTGACCGAGGCGCTCAACGGCGAACGCGTCACGATTTACGAAAAGAATGACGAAGGCTGGGCCTGGGGCCAGCTTGCCGCCGACCGTTATGTCGGGTGGCTCTCGGCCAACGCGCTGGCGCCGCCCGGCGCGCCGCCGACGCACAAGGTCGTGGCGTTGCGGACCTTCGTGTTCCCGGGACCCTCGATCAAGCTGACGCCGCGCGAAGCGTTGCCGCTCGGCGCGCGCATTGCCGTCGCGCGCCGCGAAGAGCGCATGGCGGTGACGCTTTCCGGCGGCTATGCTCCCGGCCGCGCATCTGGCGCCGATCGATATCTACGAGACGGATTTCGTCGCCGTCGCCGAGCGCTTTCTCGGCGTGCCGTATCTGTGGGGCGGCAAGACCGTGCTCGGTCTCGACTGTTCGGGTCTGGTCCAGATCGCGCTATCGGCTTGCGGCATGTCCTGCCCGCGCGACAGCGACATGCAGGAACAGGCGCTGGGCTCGCCGGTCGCCGCGGCCGCCGATTATTCCGTTCTGCAGCGCGGCGATCTCGTGTTCTGGAAAGGCCACGTCGCCATCGTTCGCGACCGCGTCAGCTTCCTCCACGCCAACGCCTTTCATATGGCGGTCGGTATCGAACCGATCGACGACGCCATTGCCCGTATCCGCGCCGCGGGCGGCGAGATCACCAGCGTGAGGCGGGTTACGTCAGATGCGGTGTGACGTAATCCAAGAGATAGGCAGCCACCGGCGTGGCGCCTGTTGGCGCACCGGCCTGTGACGGTCTAAGCGGCAGCGACACGCTATAGACAATTCCAGGGGAGGAGCATCATGAGAACTTCAGCTTGATCGGAATTGCGACTGCGGCCGTGGCCGCTATTGCAACAGCAACTCTGCTGCCGCGGGCTCACGCCGAGTCGCCGGTCGAGCGCGGCAAGTATCTGGTCGCTCTTGCCGGTTGCAACGACTGCCATACGCCGGGATTTTTCTTCGGCAAACCGGATATGGCGAAATATCTCGGCGGCTCCGATGTAGGGTTCGAAATTCCGGGCCTCGGCGTGTTTCCCGGCAGGAATATCACGCCGGACAAGGAAACCGGGATCGGCAACTGGTCCACGGAGCAGATCGCGGCGGCGTTGACGACGGGAAAGCGGCCCGATGGCCGCCTACTGGCGCCGATCATGCCCTACCACTCATTCTCCTATCTGACGAAAGAGGACGTGGCGGCCATTGTCGCCTTTCTCCACAGCATTCCGCCGGTCAATAATCAGGTCGCCGGGCCCTTCAAGCCGGGCCAAAAAGTATCGATCTTCACTTTCAGAATTTTACCGCCCGGCGAGACCGCCGCGGCTGCGCCGAAGTAAGATGGCTCCAACATTGCGCGAGCCGGTTTTGCACCCCCGGCTGGCGCGGCGTGAAATACGCGCCGGGTCGCTCAAGTCCGCTGTCAGCAAATCACCTTGCCGCAGCTGCCCGCGGCGTCGGCAATGGCTTGCAGTTCATGTGGCCCCGGAAAGCCGAGGATCGCGACCCCGCCGGCGATGAAGGAGGGCGTGGCGAGCAGGCCGAGCGCATCGCCGAGGCTGACGAGGTTCTTCATGGTGCGCGTGGTCTCGTCGCTGTCGCCGAGCGTGGTCAAAGCGCGCTCGTCGAAGCCGAGCCCGCGCGCGACTTCGAGCGCGCGCTGCGCGTCGGCGGTGCCGCGCTGCGAAAACATCCGGCGATGAAAGGCATAAAATTGCTGCGGCGTACCGAGCTTGGCTATGGCAAGCTCGACGCGGCTCGCTTCGATCGATCCGACGCCCAGCACCGGAAACGGCACCAGCACCAGACGCAGCTCGGGATCGCGATCGAGCATATCGCCGATGGCCGCGGCGGCGGCGCGGCAATAGGGGCAATTGAGATCGTAGAATTCGGTCAGCGTTTTTTTGCCGTGCAAGTTGCCGACGACCACCACGCCGGGGAGCCGGTCGATCGGTCCCAACAGCCTGACCGTGTGATTGGGCAGCTGCTGGCCCTCATCGCCGACCAGCGGATATTCGTACTGCAGCGAAGGATCGCGCTGCTGCGCGGCGGCTGCGGCAAGCCATGCGGCCAGCACGGCAAGCGCAAGCGCGCCTGACAGTAACGTCGGGAGCCTTTTGGTCATCGGCAGAGCTCGCTCCGTGTCATTGCGGATTGTCCTTCGAGGCCCAAGTCGCCAACAGCGCGCGCCGCGGAATGACGGATGCTGCCCATCACTGCGCCACCACGCCGGCCGGCGCGGTTTCCAGATTGAACGCCGCCGCAAACAGCGCCCGCGTATAATCGCTCTTCGGGTTCTTGAACAGGTCGGCGGCGGCGCCGGCCTCCACCACCTTGCCCTGCCGCATCACCACCAGCCGGCTTGCCAGCGCGGCGACGACCCGCAGATCGTGCGAGATGAACAGATAAGTGAGATTGCGGCGCTTCTGCAGGCTGCGCAACAGATCGACCATCTGCGACTGGATCAGCATGTCGAGCGCGCTGGTCGGCTCGTCGAGCACGATGAAGGTCGGCTCCAGCACGATCGCGCGCGCCACCGCGATGCGTTGCCGCTGGCCGCCGGAAAATTCATGGGGAAAGCGAAAGCGCGTGGCCGGATCGAGCCCGACGTCGTTCAGCGCCTGCACGACGCGCGCGTCGCGTTCGTGCTCCGGCATGTCCGGATGGTGGACGTTGAGACCCTCGCGGATGATCTCGGCGATCGACATCCGCGGCGACAGCGAGCCGTAGGGGTCCTGGAACACGATCTGCATGTCGCGGCGGAATGGACGCATCTGCTTGAAGCGCAGGCCCTGCAACGTGTGGCCCATGAAGACGATCGGCCCCTCCGAGGAGATCAGGCGCAGGAGGGCAAGCCCAAGCGTGGTCTTGCCGGAGCCGGATTCGCCGACGACGCCGAGCGTTTCGCCTTTGCGCAGGTCGATGCTGACGCCGTCGACGGCCTTGATGTGGCCGACCACCTTGCGCAACAGGCCGCGCTTGATCGGGAACCACACTTTCAGATCGGTCGCTTGCAGCATCACCGGCGCGTCGGGTTGCGGCGGCGCCGGATCTGGCTTCGGCTCGGCGGCCAGTAGCGCGCGCGTGTAGGGATGCTCGGGCGACGTGAAGACGCGCTCGACGGCGCCCTGTTCGACGATCTTGCCCTCCTTCATCACGCAGATGCGGTCGGCGATCTTGCGCACGATGCCGAGGTCGTGGGTGATGAACAACAGCGACATGCCGAGCCGCGCCTTGACGTCCTTGAGCAGCGCGATGATCTGCGCCTGCACCGTGACGTCGAGCGCGGTGGTCGGCTCGTCGGCGATCAAGAGATCGGGCTCGTTGGCGAGCGCCATGGCGATCATGACGCGCTGGCGCTGGCCGCCGGACAGCTGATGCGGATAGCTGGCGAGGCGGCTTTGCGGATCGGGAATGCCGACTTGGCCGAGGACCTCGATGGTGCGGGCGCGAGCGGCATCGCCGGTGAGGCCGCGGTGCAGGAGCAAAATCTCGCCGATCTGCTTCTCGATCGTGTGCAGCGGATTGAGCGAGGTCATCGGCTCCTGGAACACGATGGTGATGTCGTCGCCGCGCACGCGCCGCATGTCGCGGTCGGGCAAACCCAGCAGTTCGCGGCCCTTGAAGGTGATGGTACCGGACGGATGCCGCGCCGCCGGGTAGGGCAACAGCTTGAGGATCGACAAAGCCGTCACCGATTTGCCGGAGCCCGACTCGCCGACCAGCGCCACGGTCTCGCCCTTGCCGATGTCGAACGAGACCCGATCGACGGCGAGTGTCTCTTCGCCGCCGTGCGCCCCATGGCTGAAGGCGACGGACAGGTCGCGGACGGAGAGGAGGGGGTCGGTCATGTGAACGTCTTCCGCGGATCGAAGGCGTCGCGCACGGCTTCGCCGATGAAGATCAGGAGCGACAGCATCAGGGCGACGGTGCAGAAGCCGGCGAGCCCGAGCCACGGCGCCTGCACGTTGGCCTTGCCCTGCGACAACAGCTCGCCGAGCGACGGCGAGCCGGGCGGCAGGCCGAAACCGAGGAAATCGAGCGCGGTCAGCGTCATCACCGACGACGACATGATGAACGGCAGGAACGTCATCGTCGCCACCATGGCGTTGGGCAAGAGGTGGCGGAAGATGATGACCGCGTTCGACACGCCGAGCGCGCGCGCCGCCTGGATGTATTCGAAATTGCGGCCGCGCAGGAACTCGGCGCGCACCAGGCCGACCAGCCGCACCCAGGAGAACAGCAGCAGGATGCCGAGCAGCACGAAGAAGCCGGGCACCAGCACCGACGAGATGATGAGCAAGCAGATACAGCTCCGGCACCGACGTCCAGATTTCGATGAAGCGCTGGAACAGAAGATCGATCCAGCCGCCGAAATAGCCCTGCACGGCGCCGGCGGCGACGCCGATGATCGAGGACACGATCGTCAGGATCAGGCCGAACAGCACCGAGACGCGGAAGCCGTAGATGAGGCGGGCCAGCACATCGCGGCCCTGATCGTCGGTGCCGAGCCAGTTGTATTCGAGGTCGCCGCAGCCATTGAGGCCCTTGCGCTGCACCACCGATTTGCATTCCGCCGCGGTGAGCAGCCAGGTCGGCTTCGACGGCGCCGGGGTCGGCAGGTCGAGATTGTGGGTGGCGTAGGAGTAGCGGATCGGCGGCCAGATCATGCTGCCGCCTTTGTCGGCGATCAGCTTCTGCACAAAGGGATCGCGATAGTCCGCCGCCGTTTCGAAGTCGCCGCCGAACGCGGTTTCCGGATAGGTGAAGAACACCGGAAAATAGGACTTGCCGTCGAAGCGCACGTAGAGCGGCTTGTCGTTGGCGATGAATTCCGCGAACAGCGAGATCACGAACAGCACGAGGAAAATCCACAACGACCAATAGCCGCGCCGGTTGGTCTTGAAATTCCGCCAGCGCCGCTGGTTGATCGGCGACAGCGCGAACCGCCGCAGCGGCGGCACCGGACCGAGCGGTCCGGTCGGCTCGACGTCAACCGTCAGCGGCCTGACCCGGTCGGGAGTTTCGACGGTGTCTGCGCGGCGGGTCTTGACGTCCACCTCAAACCTCCCGCGTCTCGAAATCGATGCGCGGATCGATCCAGGTGTAGGTCAGATCGGAAATCAGATTCACGATGAGGCCGACCAGCGCGAAGATATAGAGGTTGGCGAACACCACCGGGTAGTCGCGATTAAGCACGCTCTCGAAGCTCAAGAGGCCGAGGCCGTCGAGCGAAAAGATCGTCTCGATCAACAGCGAGCCGGCGAAGAAGGCGCCGACGAAGGCGCCGGGAAAGCCGGCGACCACCAGCAGCATGGCGTTGCGGAAGATGTGGCCGTACAGCACCTGCCGTTCCGAGCAGCCCTTGGCGCGCGCGGTGAGCACATATTGCTTGCGCAATTCCTCGAGGAACGAGTTCTTGGTGAGCAGCGTCATGGTGGCGAAGGCGGCGAGCCCCATGGAGACGATCGGCAGCGTCAGGTGCCAGAAGTAATCGAGAATCTTGTGCCACCAGGAAAACTGCGCCCAGCCGTCGGAGGTCAGTCCGCGCAACGGGAAGATTTGAAAAAACGAGCCGCCGGCGAACAGGATGATGAGCAGGATCGCGAACAGGAAGCCGGGAATGGCGTAGCCGACGATGATGACGCCGGAGGTCCAGACGTCGAATTGCGCGCCGTCGCGTACCGCCTTGCGGATGCCGAGCGGGATCGAGATCAGATAGCTCAAGAGCGTCATCCAGATGCCGAGCGAGATCGAGACCGGCAGCTTCTCCTTGATCAGCTGCAGCACGCTGACATCGCGGAAGTAGCTCTTGCCGAAGTCGAAGCGGACGTAGTTCCAGAGCATGAGAAAGAAGCGCTCATAGGCCGGCTTGTCGAAGCCGAACTGCTTTTCCAGGCTCTTGATGAATTCGGGATCGAGGCCCTGCGCGCCGCGATACTTGGCATTGACGTCGAGCTGGGCGCCGCTTTGCAGCGCCCCGCGGGCGCCGAAGTCGCCGCCGGCCGAGCCGGAAATGCGCGAGGTGGCGCCGGTATCGTTGCCGGAGAGCTGGGCGATGACGCGCTCCACCGGGCCGCCGGGCGCGAACTGCACGACGACGAAGGACACCAGCATGATCCCGAAGATGGTGGGGATCATGAACAGGATGCGGCGGATGATGTAAGCGGTCATGGCGTCATTCTTTTCCCCTCCGCCCACTAGAGGGAGGGAACATGTCCAATTCTAGCCGGCCCGCCCGAGTTTTTCGGCCTTGTCGCGGTCATACCACCAAGTCTCGGGAATGCCGCGGAAATAACGCGGCTGCGCCGGCGGCCGGCCGAATACGTCCCAATAGGCGATCCAGTGCGAGGGCTTATACCAGTGCGGTATCCAGTAGCGGCCGGCGCGGATCACGCGGTCGAGCGCGCGGCAGGCGGTCACCAAAGCCGGCCGCGTCGGCGCGGCGATGATGGTGTCGATCAAGGCGTCGATCGCCGGATCGGCCATGCCGGCGAGGTTATTCGAGCCCTTCAGCGCCGCCGCCTGCGAGGAAAAGAACGAGCGCAGCGAATCGCCGGGCGTGGCGGAGAAGTTGAACCGGTCGACGGTGATGTCGAAGTCGAAGCCGTCGCGCCGCGCCCGGTATTGCACCGGATCGACGATGCGCAACGAGGCGTCGATGCCGAGCACGCCGAGATTCTTGATGAACGGCATGTGGTGCGGCTCGAACGTCGGCTCGTCGATCAGGAATTCGATGGTGACGGGCTCGCCGTTCGGCAACACGCGCTTGCCGTCCTTGACGGCGCAGCCGGCGTCCTTGAGGAGCTGCGAGGCCTTGCGCAGCAGCGCGCGGTCCTGGCCGGAGCCGTCCGACACCGGCGGCAGGTAGGGCTCGCCGAACACCTCGTCTGCAACATGCCCGCGGAACGGTTCGAGCAGCTTAAGCTCCTCGGCGTCGGGCTTGCCCACCGCCATCATGTTCGAGTTCTGAAACACCGACACGGTGCGCTCATAGGAGCCGTACATGATGGTCTTGTTGGTCCATTCGAAGTCGAAGGCGTTGCAGAGCGCCTCGCGCAGCCGCGGATCGGCGAACTTTGCCCGCCGCGTGTTGATGAACCAGCCCTGCGCGCCCGACGGCGTCTCGTCCGGCAAGATGTCCTTCTTGACGCGGCCGTCCTTGACGGCCGGGAAATCGTAGCGCGTCGCCCAGGTGCGCGAGGTGAACTCCTCGCGAAACAGATAACTCTCGGCGGTAAAGCCTTCGAAGCCGACGTCGCGGTCGCGATAATATTCGAAGCGCACGATGTCGAAATTGTTCTGGCCGCGGGCGACCGGCAGGTCGGCGCCCCACCAATCCTTGACGCGCTCATATTCGATGTAGCGGCCGGCCTCGAAACGGCCGACCTTGTAGGCGCCGGAGCCGAGCGGCACGTCGAGGGTGGATTGGTCGAACGGCTTCTCCGCATAATAGGCGCGCGAAAAGATCGGCAGCCCGGCGACCAGGAGCGGCACGTCGCGGGCGCGTTGCGGCGCGAAGCTGGCGGTGACGCTCGCATCGTCGTCGGCCTTGGCGCCGATAAAATCGCGCAGCGACTGGGTGATCAGCGGATGGCCCTTCGCCTTGAGGATATTGAGCGAGAAGGCGACATCATGGGCGGTGAGCCGCGATCCGTCGTGGAATTTGGCCTCCGGCCGGATGAAGAACCGATAGGTGAGGCCGTCGGCCGAGCGCCGAACTTTCGCGGCGGCGAGGCCGTACATGGCGTCGGGCTCGTCGCCGCAGCGCGCCATCAGCGTGGCGAAGGTCAGCTCCATGCCCTGCGCCGCGTCGCCCTTGAGGATGTAGCTGTTGAGCGAGTTGAAGGTGAGGAAGTTCTGATTGTATTGCCGGTCCGGCCCGATCTGCGAAAACGTGCCGCCCTTCGGCGCATTGGGATCGACGTAACGGAAGTGATGAAAGTCGGCCGGGTAGGCGAGATCGCCGAACGCCGACAGGCCGTGGGATTCAATGTCCGTCGTCGGCGCGGGCGCCGCGACACAGACCGCTGGCACCACGCCGAGCGCGGCCATGGCGCCGGCCGTCATCTGCAGCGCGTGCCGACGAGCGGAATGGATCATTCACGTCGTCCGGCGCGCATGCGGAAAACTCCCACTGCCGGCTTCCCGTCTTCGCTGCTTTTTCGGCATCCCACCACCAGACGGTCGGGAACCCGGACATGCCGTATTTCGGCAGCGGATCGGGATGGCCGAAGCGGTCCCAGCGCGCGCTGCGTATTTTGCCGTAGAACCATTGCGGCACGACGTAATGATTCCACAGAAGCACACGGTCGAGCGCCCTGGTGGCGGCGACGAGATCGGGCCGGCTCTTGGCGAAGATGACCTGATCGATCATGGCGTCGACGGCCGGATTCTTGATGCCGATCAGGTTGAGTGAGCCCGGCTGATCGGCGGCTTGCGAGCCCCAATAGCCGCGCTGCTCGTTGCCGGGCGACAGCGATTCGCCCCAGGAATGGGTGATGATGTCGAAATCCCAGTTGCGCAGCCGGTTCTCGTATTGCGCGTCATCGACGGTGCGCACCGTCACGGTGACGCCGAGGCGATCGAGCGAAGGCTTGTAGAACAAGAACACGCGCTCGAAGCTCGGATCGTCGGCGAGGAATTCGACCGCATACGGCTCGCCGGTCTTGCTGTTGACCAGCCTTTCGTTGCGCACCTCGTAGCCGGCTTCCTTGAACAGCCGCACCGCCTCGCGCAGATTGCCGCGCACGGCTTGCGGATTGCCGCCGACCGGATTGGAATAGGGCGTGGTAAAGACTTCGGGAGGAACCTTGTCGCGCACCGTCTGCAGAATTTCCAGCTCGCGGCCGGCCGGCAGACCGCTCGACGCCAGTTCGGTGCCCTGGAAATAGCTGGTGATGCGCTTATACTGGCCGAAGAAAATCTGCTTGTTCATCTCCTCGAAATCGAACGCGAAATTGAAGGCGAGCCGCACCCGCGGATCCTGGAATTTGCCGCGGCGGATGTTGAAGGCGAAAGCCTGCATCATGCCGAAATTGTTGATCGGAAATTCCTCGAGGATCACGCGCTTCTCTTTGACCGCGGGGAAGTCGTAAGCCGTGGCCCAGTTCTTGGCGCTGTTCTCGTTGCGCCAATCGACGGTGTCGGCCTTGAACGCCTCGAGCGCGACCGTGCTGTCGCGAAAATATTCGAACCGCAGCTCGTCGAAATTGTCGCGGCCGATATTGACGTTGAGGTCCCCGCCCCAATAGTCCTTCACGCGCTGGTAGACGATGTTGCGGCCGGGCGAAAACTCCTTGATGCGATAGGCGCCGGAGCCGAGCGGCGGCTCGAGCGTGGTGGCGCCGATGTCGCGCTTGTTGCCGTTGTTGTCGGCGCCTTCCCACCAATGCTTGGGCAGCACCATGAGCTGGCCGACGATCTGCGGCAGTTCGCGATTGCCCGGCGAGTCGAAGGTGAAGGTGATCTCGCGATCGCCGGTTTTTTCCACCTTGACGACGTGGCGATAATAAGCGGCGAACTGCGGACTGTATTTCTTGAAAGCGTTGAAGGAAAAGATCACGTCCTCGGGCGTGACCGGCTTGCCGTCGTGAAATTTTGCTTCCGCGCGCAACCGGTAGGAGGCCGAGGAGAAATCGTCCGGATAGCTGACGGCTTCGGCGAGCAGGCCGTATTCGGTCGACACTTCGTCGAGCGACGGGGCCAGCAGCGTCTCGTAGATGAAGTCGATGCCGGTCGCCAGCGCGCCTTTGACGCCGGCGACCACCACGTTGAAATTGTCGTAGGTGCCGAGCGCGATCTGCCGCGCCGCGCCGCCTTTCGGCGCATCGGCGCGGACGTAATCGAACTGCTTGAAGCCGGCCGGATATTTCAGGTCGCCGAACAGCGAAAGGCCGTGCCGCCAGACCCGTTCCTGCGCCCGCGCAGGGTCGATCCAAGGGGGAAGCGGAAGCCGCCGGGCGGCGAGCGCGAGCAGGGCGGACGTGAGCAGGGATCGGCGATTCACGCGGAACTCCAAATTCAGCTTGCGCGCCGCCCGGCAGGGGCCGCGCGAGCGATCAGCGGCGGTGATTATGTGTTTTTCAATTGCGGCGCCAGCATGCCGGCGCGCGCCGCGACGAAATGGACTTCACATCCCCGTGGGTCGCTGTCTTAGCGTCTTTCCGGGCGAGCGAAGCGAGAGCCGAATGCATAACCGCGGACCTGGCAGAACGGGCGCAGAAACCATGTTTCTCCACCCGCCGTGATGATGGATTCCGGGACTCGCCAGCTGCACCCGCGTCCCGGAACGCCGTGCGTCCCTATTGCTTAGGTGGCGGCGCCTGTGCGTTAGGCTGCGCCGGCGCGGCGGCGGCCGGTGGCGGGCTCGCCGGGGTGGCGGCGGGCTTGGCCGATGCGCCGGGTGCCGGAGCGGCGGCGGCGCCTGCGCTTTTCGCCGTCGGCAGCGGCAACGGGTGAGCGGAAAGCGTATTGAGATAGGCGATGACGTCCGCGCGCTGCTTCTCGTTGGGGATGCCGGCGAACGTCATGGCGGTGCCGGGAACGTCGGCGCGGGGATCGGTCAGCCATTTGTTCAACGCATCGAACGTCCAGGTGCCGCCCTTCGCCTTCAGCGCCGCCGAGTAGTGGAAACTCGGCACGGATGCGACCGGGCGTCCGACGACGCTATAGAGGTCGGGACCGACCTTGGGGCCTTGCCCCTCCTTCAAGTTGTGGCAGATCGTGCACTGCTTGGCGATCTGGGCGCCGTGTTCGACGGAAGCGCTCGCCAGCAGGGCGTCGAAGGACTGTGCCGGAGCGGCTTTGGCCTGCTGTTGGGCAGCAGCCGGCTGCTCCTGCTTGACGGCGATCTCATAGCCGGGCTTGGCCGGGACCGGCGGCGTGAAAATCGCGCCGGAGGCGATGTGCACGGCAAGCAAAATGAGGCAGGTCCCCAGCACGGCGCCGAGAATCTTGTTGATTTCGAATGAATTCATCGCTGAATGGCTCCGCAGCGGCAGAGGAGGGCGACGCAGAAATAGCCGGTTTGCCGCGCGTCTTGCAACCCGTATCAGCGCGCGAGAGCTGGCGAACCGGAAGACCGCTTGAGCGATGGCTGATGTTCTCATTCTCATTCCCGCCCGTATGGCCTCGATGCGCCTACCGGGCAAACCGCTCGCCGACATCGCCGGCGAGCCGATGATCGTGCACGTGCTGCGGCAGGCCGCCGCCGCCGCTGTCGGCCCGGTGGTGGTTGCGACCGATTTGGCGGAGATCGAAGCGGCGGTGCAAAAAGCCGGCGGGCGCGCAGTCATGACCCGCTCCGACCATGTTTCCGGCTCCGACCGCATTTTCGAGGCGCTTGGCAAGGTCGATCCGGAGCGCCGTGCGGCGATCATCGTCAATGTGCAAGGCGATTTGCCGACGATCGAGCCTTCGGATATTGCGTCGGCGGTGGCATTGCTCGCCGACCCGGCGGTCGACATTGCGACGCTGGCCGCGGAGATCACGCGGGCCGAGGAGCGCGACGACCGAAGTGTGGTCAAGGTGGTGGGAACGCCGGTGGCAGCATCGCGGTTGCGCGCGCTCTATTTTACCCGCGCCACCGCCCCGTTCGGCGACGGCCCGCTTTTCCACCACATCGGCCTCTACGCCTACCGCCGCGCCGCGCTGGAGCGCTTCGTGGCGCTGCCGCCGTCGCCGCTGGAACAGCGCGAAAAGCTCGAGCAGCTGCGCGCGCTCGAAGCCGGCATGCGGATCGACGTGGCGATCATCGATACCGTTCCGCTCGGCGTCGATACGCCGGAGGATTTGGCTCGCGCCCGCGCCATGCTATCGGGTCGATCATGACCAGACGCAGAAAGATCGCGTTCCAGGGCGAACTGGGCGCCAATTCGCACATTGCCTGCAACGCGGCGTATCCGGGCTACCAGCCGCTGCCGTGTTCGACCTTCGAGGACGCCTTCGCCGCGGTGCGCAGCGGCCGGGCCAAGCTCGCCATGATACCCGATCGACAATTCGGTGGCCGGCCGCGTGGCGGATATCCATCATCTGATGCCGCAGTCCAAGCTTCACATCGTGGCGGAATGGTTCCTGCCGGTGCAGCATCAATTGCTGGCGCCGAAAGGCGCGACATTGAAGACCATCAGGACGGTGGAAAGCCACATCCATGCGCTCGGCCAGTGCCGCAACATCATCCGTGCGCTCGGCGTCAAGCCGGTGGTCGCCGCCGACACCGCCGGTGCGGCGCGCGAGGTGGCGGAGGCCGGCGATATCTCGCGCGCGGCACTGGCGACCAAGCTGGCGGCGAAGATCTATAGGCTGCGCGTCCTGAAAAAGGACGTCGCCGACGCCAAGCACAACACCACGCGCTTTGTCGTGCTGGCGCGCAAGCCGCATTGGGCAAGCCGCAAGGAGCGCCGCGTGATCACTACGTTCGTGTTCCAGGTGCGCAACATTCCGGCCGCGCTGTACAAGGCGCTGGGCGGCTTCGCCACCAACGGCATCAACATGACCAAGCTGGAAAGCTACATGGCCAACGGCAGCTTTGCCGCCACTCAGTTCTATGCCGACGTGCAGGGCCATCCGAAGGATCGCGGGCTCGCCCTGGCGCTCGAAGAGCTGGAATTCGTCTCGCAACCGAAGACGTTGAAAATCCTCGGCGTCTACCCGGCGCACGCCTTCCGCGAGACGTTCAAATAGAGCATGATCTCCAAATACCGGCATCGGTTCTTGGATAAGATCATGCTCGAAATAAACAAAGCCGGAGGGCGCATGTGGCGGCGCAGTTGGGCAGTGATGGTGGGGGATGCGCGATGAGCGATGATGAAGCGAATGTCCGGCGGACGCTGCATTTGCGGTTCACGTTTCCGGGCGCGGATTCCGAGCAGCTTGCGGCGCTGATGCGGGCGTCGGCACCGTTCTATCAGCTGTTCGGCAACGCTCAGCTCAAGGTATTGCGCAACGCCGACGATCCGGCCAAGTTCATCCAGGTGATCGAATACGAGACCCCGGCATCGTTCGAGCTCAATCGCCAATCGATTGCCGCCGACATGCGCATGCAGACGTTCCTCCAGGCCTGGCGCGCGATGCTGCCGGGCGGGCTGGAGATCGATGTTTATCAGGAAGTGTAATTATCCTTCCCCGCTTCGCGAGGCAGGATAATCAAATCGTCTGATTATACTCGCCGACTTCCTTGTGGGTACGCAGCACGGCGTCGATCGCCTTGAACATGTCGCGCATGCGCGCCTCCGACAGCGGGCTTTCGACCACGACGACCAGTTCCGGCTTGTTCGAGGAGGCGCGAACCAGGCCCCAGGTGCCGTCCGCGACCGTCACGCGCACGCCGTTGACGGTGACGAGGTCGCGGATCGGCTGGCCGGCGACTATGCCGCCCAATTTCCTTTGCTCCTCGAAATGCTTCACCACGGCATCGACCACGGCGTATTTTTCCTCGTCGGCGCAATGCGGCGACATGGTGGGCGACGACCAGGTTTTTGGCAGCGCGTCTTTCAGGTCGGCCATGCTCTTTTCCGGATTGCGGTCGAGCATGTCGCAGACCGCAAGCGCGAAGATCAGTCCGTCGTCATAGCCGCGGCCGAACGGCTTGTTGAAAAAGAAGTGACCGGACTTCTCGAACCCGGCGATGGCGCCGATCTCGTTGACCCGGCGTTTCATGTAGGAATGGCCGGTTTTCCAGTAATCGGTCCTGGCGCCGTTCTTGATCAGCACCGGATCGGTCGCAAACAAGCCGGTCGATTTCACGTCGGCGACGAAAAGCGCGTTTTTGTGCTGCGCCGAGATATCGCGCGCCAGCATGACGCCGACCTTGTCGGCAAAGATTTCCTCGCCTTTGTTGTCGACCACGCCGCAGCGGTCGCCATCGCCGTCGAAGCCAAGCGCCACATCGGCGCCGCTCGCCAGCACGGCGTCGCGCATAGCGTGGAGCATCTTCATGTCTTCGGTGTTCGGATTGTAGTTGGGAAAGGTGTGATCGAGCTCGCAGTCGAGCGGGATGACCTCGCAGCCGATTTTTTCCAGCACCTGCGGCGCGAAGGCGCCGGCGGTGCCGTTGCCGCAGGCGCAAACCACTTTGAGGCGGCGCTTGAGCTTCGGCCGTTTGGTGAGGTCGGCGATGTAGCGCGCCGGAAAGTTCTCGACGAAAGTGTAGCCGCCGCCGGCCTGCATTTTATACGCGCCGCCGAGCACGATGTCCTTGAGCCGGCGCATCTCGTCGGGGCCGAAGGTAAGCGGCCGATTGGCGCCCATCTTGACGCCGGTCCAGCCGTTGTCGTTGTGCGAGGCGGTCACCATGGCGACGCAGGGCACGTCGAGGTCGAACTGGGCGAAATAGGCCATCGGGGTCACCGCGAGCCCGATGTCGTGCACTGTGCAGCCGGCCGCCATCAGGCCGTTGACCAGCGCCATCTTGATCGACGCCGAGTACGAGCGGAAATCGTGGCCGGTGACGATGTCGGGCTTGACGCCGAGTTCATGGATCAGGGTGCCGAGGCCGAGTCCCAGCGCCTCGACGCCCATCAGGTTGATCTCGCTGCCAAACAGCCAGCGCGCGTCGTATTCGCGAAAGCCAGTGGCCTTCACCATCGGCTCCGACTCGTAGGCGTAGGTGTTGGGCTTGAGTTGAGCCCTTGGCTTGGGAAACATTCAAACCTCGCAGGGACCGGCGGCGGCGCAGTAATAGCCTAAACAGTGCGTAATCGAAATGGTTGCGTGCTTTAGAGCATGATCCGGAAAAGTGGACGCCGGTTTTCCGAAAAGATCATGCTCCACCAAGATATTAGAGCACCAATCAATTCAATCTGAAGCGATTGCGCTCTAGCGTTCGAGAAAGGCGCGGATCTGCGGAGCGGCCTGGGCAATCTCGTACAGGCAGTCCAAATGGCCGCCGGCGGTGTCGATTTCCGCCAGTTGCACCGGCGTGCCCTGCGCCCGCAATTGCTCGGCCGCTCGCCGCGAATAGGCTGGGAACATCACGCCGTCGGTGCACACCGAGATCAACAGGGTCGGGGCGCGGATTGCTTTGGCCGAGCCGCCGCCCTCGTCGACGTCATAGATGCGGCAGCCCCGCACCAGATGCACCAGATGCGCGGCGTCGGCATGGCGGCCGCGCTGCAATACGACGTCGTCGAGCGTGCTCTCAACGCTGTAGGTGTTCTCCGCGGCCGCGAGCGGGTCGGCGCCCGGCTTGCTCCAAGCCCGGCCGAACAACTTTTGCGCCCAATCCGGCGCGCGTGCCGTGACGGTGACGATCTTCAGCGACTGCCGCAATCCTTCCACCGGTTCGGGACCGCCGAAATAGTCGCCACCCTTCCAGTTGGGATCCATAAGGATCGGCGTCGCCCACATGTCGATCTCGGCGATGAAATACGGCTCGGCATGCAGGCCTGCACCGGCGACCGGGATTAGCCTTTGCACCAGCTCGGGATATTGAGCGCCCCATTCCAGCGTCTGCATCGCGCCCATCGAAGGCCCGGTGACGCATTTCAAGCGCCTGACGTCCAGGTGGTCGATCAGCGCCCTTTGTATGCGAACGAAATCCCGGATGGTCACGATCGGAAAAGTCGAGCCGTAAGGGCGTCCCGTGTCGGGATCGATCGTCGCCGGGCCGACGGTCGTGACCATCGGGTCCTTGGGGTTGACGTTCGACATCGTGTCGGCGCTGACGACGAAATAGCGGTCGGTATCGATCGCCTTGCCGGGCCCGATGATGGCGTCCCAGTAGCCGGCCAATTCGTCATCGGGCCGATATCTTCCGGCGCAATGGGAACTGCCCGAGAAGTAGTGACAGACGAGGATGGCGTTGTCGCCGGCCGCGTTGAGCCGGCCGTAAGTCTCATACCCGACACGGACATCCTTGATCAGGCGTCCGCCCTGGGTGGTGAAGCGAGGAATACTGAACGTCTTTTTCTCGACCAGCATCGTGGTCGCCGTGCCTTGCGGCGGTTGATCGCTCATCTTCGTTCCCCATTTTGCCTGCCCGGCGCTGCCACGATCAATGGCAGCGCGTCGGTCGCACTTGATACGCTCTTTCCATATTGCGTGCCCGCCGCCGGCGCCTGTCAATGTGCGCCGGCGGCAAGCGGATCGTGCGACAGGGGGCTTCGGCTCGCGAGAGCTTCTGAATGCAGGTCGCGATGAGCGGTGTTGGCGGCGACGTTAGCGAATGGCAGGCAAGCGGCCGCTCAAGGCCGTGGAATGGCCGGCTTTGACAATCGGCGCGGTGCCGAGATCGATGTCGCTGACATGGGCGAAGCTGCCGATGAGCGCGACCAAGGTCGCAGACAAAAGGCCGACGACCACGATCTTCACATGGGTCCTACGGTCGGCGCTGTTCATCGAATGATTCATGACGTCCTCCCGTCTTTTCAGCTTTGATAGCGCCTCTGCTGCGACGGGGGATGTGACCCAAAGCACAAAACTGCGTCTTTACCGCGAGCTTTCTTTGCGGTCCCGGGCGGCAAGGAGAGCGGATTTCGCCGCCGCGCGATCCGGGCTAGGCTTACCTCCAGCAGGATCGATTGCATGCCGCATTCCTATCGAACGGTTGTTCTGGAGCGCCATCCCGCCGGCTATGCGGTGCTGATGCTCAACCGGCCGGAAAAGCTCAACGCGCTGTCGATGGAATTGCGCGGCGAATTGGTTGCGGCCATCGAAGAGCTCCGGCGCGATCCGGCGGTGCGCGTGCTCATTCTGACGGGCGCGGGCCGCGCGTTCTGCGCCGGATTGGACCTGAATGAGCTGAGCAAGGCGGAATCCAACTCCGCGCGCGCGTTCGAGCTCGATGCGGTGGCGGCGCTGCTGAAATTCGAGGGCCCGGTGATCGGCGCGATCAACGGCGTGGCGGCAACCGGCGGCTTCGAGATCGCCATGGCGTGCGACATTCTCATTGCCTCCACGCAAGCGCAGTTTGCCGACACCCACGCCAAGGTGGGTCTGTTGCCTGGCTGGGGATTGTCCGTGCGCCTGCCGCGCCGCATCGGCCTGCATCGCGCCAAGGAGATGGCGTTCACGGCCCGTTTCGTGTCCGCAGCCGAGGCGGCAGCCTGGGGCCTGGTCAATCGCGTCGTGCCGCCGGAAGAGCTTCTCGGCCAGGCACGCGCTATGGCGGAAGAGATGCTTGCGGTCGTGCCGGAGGTCTTGGTGAAGTACAAGAAGCTCCTCGATGCCAGTTTTGGTCGTTCCGCCAACGACGCTCTGATCAGCGAACGTGCGGCGGCGACGGCCGCGAATGCGACGGTCGACCGCGCCGCGATCCCCGGCCGCTGGGCGCGAGGCCGCGGGCGTAGCTAGCCGCTAAACCTTGCGCGGCTTGGTGCGCCGGGTTGCCAGGGCGGCGAGCGGATCGTCCGGCCAGGGATGTTTCGGATAGCGGCCGCGCATCTCGGCGCGCACGGCGGCGTAGCTGCCGCGCCAGAAGCCGGGCAGGTCGCGCGTCATCTGCACCGGGCGATGCGCCGGCGAAAGGAGCTCGATCGCCAACGGGATTTTGCCGCCGGCAATCGCCGGATGGCGGTCGAGGCCGAAAAGCTCCTGGACGCGGATCGCGATCTTCGGCCCGCCATCGGCCTGATAATCGATCGGCACGCGCGAGCCCGTTGGCGCTTCGAAATGGGTCGGCGCTTCCGCCTCGAGCCGGCGTTTCAGCGGCCACGACAGCAACGCGCTCAACGCATGCTCCAGCTCCTCCGCGGTGATGTCGCGCAGCGCGGTCTTGGAGCCGAGCGACGGTCCGAGCCATTCGTTGACGGTGGCGGCGAGCGCGGCATCGGACAAATCCGGCCATTCGTCGCCCTCGCTCGCGCGCAGGAACATGATGCGGTCGCGCCATTGGCGCAGCGCCTTGGTCCACGGCAGCCGGCCGATGCCGAGCCGCGCGATCCCTTCGGCGAGGATGCGCGCCGCCCCTTCGCTCGCGGCGGCCGGCATCGGCTGCTCGGCAAGCGTTATCGCGCCGAACCGCCGCAGCCGGCGGAGCCGCAGGCTGGCACTTCCGGGTCGAAGGCGATGTCCTCGCGCGTGACGATGCGGTCGGCAAAACGCGCTTCGAGTTCGGCGAGCGCGATCGGCGCCGCGAGCAGGATGCGGCCGGCGGCGGCGCTGCTGGCAAGCTCGGCCACGGCGAGGTAGGATTCGCGGGCGAGCGGGGAGGCGGCATCGACCTTCGCGCCGCGGCCATTGGCGAGCACGAAGGTGCCCGCCGCGCCGCCGCGGCTTTTGGCGATGCGCTCGGGATAGGCGAGCGCGAGCCACGCGCCGATGCTCGGCTCGCCGCTCGCGCTCAAACTGTTTCCTTCCCCCTTTGGGGGAGTTCTCTCCGACGCGGCAATCTCCGCCCAGCGCCGTGCCAGCGCGCGGGCTTCGCGCGCGCGGGCTGAACGATCGCGGTGTAACGCGGCGAGGCGATGCGTCAGGTCCACGTCGTCGCCGGCGAGGCCGCGCTCGCCGATGAGGATGGCAATCTCGGCGGCTGGCAGCGCGGCGCCTTCGGCCGCCGCGTCCACCACCATGCGGGCGAGCCGCGGCGGCAGCGGCAGACGCCGCAGTTTTTTGCTTTCCTCGGTGATGCGGCCGTCGCCGTCGATGGCGCCGAGCTCGGCCAGCAGGGCTTTCGCCTCGACGAGCGCCGGGCGCGGCGGCGGATCGAGGAAGGCGAGCTCTTCCGGTCCGCCGCCCCATGCCGCGAGGTCGAGCGCCAGCGACGACAAATCGGCGGACAGGATTTCCGGCCGGGAAAACGCTTCGAGCGCCGCGGTCTGCGGCTCGTCCCAGAGCCGGTAGCAGATGCCGGGCTCGGTGCGCCCGGCGCGGCCGCGGCGCTGATCGGCGGCGGCGCGCGACACCCGCACGGTTTCGAGCCGCGTCACCCCGACATCGGGCTCGTAGCGCGGCACGCGGGCAAGCCCGGAATTGATCACGATGCGCACGCCCTCGATGGTGATCGATGTCTCGGCGATCGAGGTCGCCAGCACGATCTTGCGGCGGCCGGGCGGGGAGGGGGCGATGGCGCGATCCTGCTCGTCGGCCGCAAGCCCACCGTAAAGCGCAACGACATCGACCGAAGGGGCGAAGCGGCCGTCGAGCAGCGCCTTTGTGCGGCGGATTTCGGCGGCGCCGGGCAGGAACGCCAGCAGCGAGCCGGTATCGGTGCGCATCGTCCGCACAATAGCGTCGGCGATTTGCGGCTCGATCGGCCGCGCACCGCGGCCGAGATAGCGGGTCTCGACCGGGAAGGCGCGGCCTTCGGCGGCGATCACGGCAGCGTCGCCGAGAAGTTTGGCCACGCGGGCGCCGTCGATGGTCGCCGACATGACGAGAAGCCGTAAATCCTCGCGCAAGCCCTGTTGCACGTCGCGGGCCAGCGCCAGCCCGAGGTCGGCGTCGAGCGAGCGCTCGTGGAATTCGTCGAACAGGATTGCGGCGACGCCGTCGAGCATCGGGTCGTCGAGGATGAGCCGGGTAAAAACGCCTTCAGTAAGGATTTCGATGCGGGTGCGGGCCGAAATTTTCCGCGATTATGCACTTGACAAAGGTTCCGTCAACCCCTAGATTATAAAGGGTAAGGAGGAACCGGCCATGCCCAAAACGCCAGAAAATCTCACTCTTAATCAAATCATGGCGCACTTCGCGACCGACGAAGCAGCCCGCGAATACCTTGAGGCGTCCCGCTGGCCGAACGGCCCTGTTTGTCCACATTGCGGCAATGCGAATCGCAAAACCATCTATGACATTGCGCCAAACCCGGCGAAGAAAGTCCGCGTCGGACTTCGCGAATGTAAAGCATGCAGTGGCTCATTTACCGTTACGGTTGGAACGATTTTCGAGAAATCGCATATTCCGCTGCGCAAGTGGTTGATCGCTTGGTACATGCTCTGCACCTCCAAAAAAGGCGTGAGTGCACATCAGATTATGCGCATGCTCGACATTGGCTCTTATCGCTCCGCTTGGTTCATGATGCATCGGATTCGCTACGCGCTCCGCGATCCTGTATTTGCGGACAAGCTTGGTGGCGGCGGTGGAACCGTAGAGGCGGACGAAACTTTCGTGGGAGGCAAGGTCAAGGGGAGGGGCCGCGCTTACAAAGGCAATAAAACGCCGGTTGTTGCGCTGGTCGAACGTGGTGGTCGCGTGCGGTCAAGCGCGGTGAAAAACGTCACTGGCAAGACATTGAGGCGTGTTCTCAATGAGCATCTTGATCCATCCGCCAACTTGATGACCGATGACTGGCGCGCCTATCGCAAACCTGGAACGCGATTTGCCTCTCATCAAACTGTCAATCATAGCGTGGGCGAATATGTCCGTGGCGACGTTCACACAAACACTGTCGAAGGATATTTCTCGTTGTTTAAACGCGGAGTGAATGGCACATTTCATCACATTGGTCATCAGTACATGGACCAATATCTTGCCGAGTTCGATTTTAGATATAATCACCGCAAGGTTACCGATGGCGAGCGCACGCTCGCCGGATTGAAAAAGGTTGAAGGCAAACGCTTGATGTTGCGCCGTCCTGTTGGACGAGCGTGATATGGCAAGCGCAGCGACCAAACGAGTTTCGGAACGTCGTTCTGAGCATTTGCTGAACGATCTTCTTGATTCACAAGGATGGGATCGACGGCGACCGCCGCAGGGCGATCTTCTCTTTCAGCATGAATATCGTGGTTATGTGGAACTTGCCGAAGCTCTTGCTAAAGCGAGCAAGAAAGGCCCCGGCCCTGGAGTGCCCGAAGCGATCATCATGGATCGCTCATCTGGTGCGCCGCTCGCTGTTATCGAGGCAAAGGGTACGGTCGATGAAATTGAAAAGGCTTTGACTGAATTGCAGGGCTATGCCGACGCATTGTGGGATGCGAATTGGCAGCCACTCGCTATTGGTCTGGCCGGTACAACCGATGATGAGTTTGCGTTACGGGTTTCCAAGCGCGTCGGAGCAAAATGGAAGCCAATCACCTATGACGGGAATCCGATAAGCTGGATACCGACGCGGGCAGACCTTGAGAGGATCGCGGTTCCGAGCGGTCCGACAGAAATCAGACCGAGCATTCCGCCACTCGAAGTGCTCGCAGCACGGGCCGACGAAATAAATCGCCTGTTGCGCGAATCCAGAATTAAGGACGAGCTGAGGCCAGCCGTCGTTGCTGCCATCATGCTCGCTCTCTGGTACTCTAAGGGCGATATTAGGCGCGATCCGAAGTTCATTCTGAAAGATATCAATGAAGCCTGTCGCGACGCCTTTGTGAGAGCGGGCAAAGCAGACTTGGCTACGAGTCTTCGCGTTGATGTGGCAAATGAAAAGCTGGCAGAGAAAGCGCGACGGATTGCAGTTATCCTTGAGCGCCTGAACGTCACCGTTCTAACGGCCGAGCATGATTACCTCGGCCAACTCTATGAGACATTCTTCCGCTACACCGGGGGAAATACGATAGGGCAGTATTTTACGCCACGACACATCACTCGGATGATGGCTGATGTTTGCGGCGTTACCAAAGACGATATTGTGCTCGATCCTGTATGTGGCACTGGTGGGTTTTTGATCGCTTGCATGGATCGTATTTTGAAGGAGCACAAACTATCTCGTGCTCAGATGGTTGCAATTATTCAGCAACATCTCCTAGGCTTTGAAGATGAGCCTATAACTGCTGCTCTCTGCATCGCGAACATGATTTTGCGCGGTGATGGTTCCACTGGTGTGCATAAAGCGGACTGTTTTACGTCGCCGCGATACCCGGTCGGTCAGGCGACCGTGGCTTTGATGAATCCGCCATTCCCTCATAGGAAAACTGACAAGCCGAGTGATCGTTTTGTTGATCGCGCCCTTGAGGGATTGCACGACAGAGGCAAATTGGCGGTGATCCTTCCGATGAGCATCCTCGTAAAAGAGGACAAAGGAAAATGGCGCGACAAGGCCCTCAAGCACAATTCTCTACTTGCGGTCTGCCAGTTGCCGGACGAGCTATTCCAGCCGTTTGCCGCAGCGACGACATCCTTTGCGGTTTTCGAGAAAGGTGTTCCACACAGTTCGGAGCGCAAGACCGCGTTCGTTCGGCTGCAATATGACGGATTAAGCTTGCACAAGGGCACACGGATTGAACGAGGACCAAATCAGATCCGAGAGGCCATCGATGCAATAATCAACGGCACCGCCAAGCCGGGTTTCTCGCGTGCTGTGAACGTCGGCGAAGGGGTTGAATGGGCGCCCGGCGCATACATTGAGTCTGCCGTTCCTGATGATGACGAGCTAACAGAGGCGATAGACGTTCTGTTGCGCCGCCTGGCCTCATTTTATACTCGCTATGCACCGGAGATTTTGAATCAGCGTCGCGCGATTGAGCGCGGCGAAATAAACAAAGTTTCGTATCTTGACCACGTTTCGCGTTCAAAGCGCAAAAATGCGGAAGCAATCACAGGAAACACGAACGAGGTCGGGGGACAATTCCTAATTCTCTATGGTCTTGGTGAGATTGAGACCAGAGAGGGCATTCCGCCGGGAAAGACGCTGATAGTTTCTCCTACGGAGAAATATAATGGCTGCTATGATTGGTTGGAGTTCAAGACCGTTCTGAAACCGCCATTCATCACTGTCGCCAGAACGGGGAGTATCGGCGAGGCGTTCGTACATCTTGAGCCATGCGCCCCAAATTCAGATTGCCTGGTTCTCATCCCCAAGGAAAAGATGGACCCTGCTCGTTTGTTGTTGGCCGCGTCGGCGATCCGCCTTGAAAAGTGGCGGTACAATTATGGGCGAAAGATAACACCAAGTCGCATTGCCAGTGTGAAGCTATCGCATTCGGGGGCCGTTGAGAAATTCACGGATGTTATGTTTACGAAATTCGGGTCTGTAATCGAGGCAAGCTTGGACCCATATAGAGATAACGGAGATGATGAAGACGATGCAGAGACGGCACGAAAGCGTCTTGCCGAACTGAAGGATTTGCGTGAGAGGTTGATCGATGGTGATGAACTTCGTAACAGGCTTGCTCGTATAGAGAATTAGCGCGATGGCCGCGCTTTACGGGTTTGCCTTTACGGAATGCGCGCTGAAAGTTCTTGAGGGACTTCCAGCAAAAATACGGGGACAAATGAAACGGAGAATTGAAACGCTCGCTGCCGATCCAAACCCGCCAGGATCGAAAAAGTTGCACGGCGTCATGGACGGCGAGAATCCGGTTCACCGCGTCCGACAAGGAGATTATCGTATCCTCTACTCGATCAGGAGCAATCCGAGTCAGATCGTCATTCTCGATATTGGCCACCGAAAGGACGTTTACCGATGACGGCCGGTCGTAGCACCGTGTGGGCCAGTCGCATACGTGCCGCTCTTGAGAGCTTGGGAGGCAGCGCAAAACTTTCGGATTTATATGAAGAAATAGAGCGGAACATTTCCGATCCATTATCACCAGCTTGGCGAAGCACGGTTAGGCAAACGTTACAAGCATATTGCCGTGAGGCTCGCTATTTTGCCGGTAAAGAAGAACTGTTTGTGCACAAAGGTCAGGGTTTGTGGGGACTAAGAAAGGCAGGAGAGGAAGTGAATGCCAAAAGCAGATCAACATGAAAAAGCCTTCAAGATTCCAGTAAAGTTTGATGAGGCAATCAAGCGCGCTTTAACAGTCAAGCCGCCCGCCGAGGGCTGGACGGCCTACGAAAAGAAACAAAAAGCTAAGAAGAGGCGACGCGCTCCAAAATCGGTAGCCTAGCGGTTTAGGTGCACTTCGGCGTTCATGACGCAATATCCGGTATGTCCTTTGTCAAGTGCATAGTCGCGAAATTTTCGAGCCGAACCGCACCCGCAAGCCGACCGTCTCGCCGACGCGTTCGCCGAGCGTCTTTGCCATCCGCTCCGCGGCGGCGCGCGCGGCGAGCCGGCGCGGCTCGAGCACCAGGATACGGCGTCCGGCAGCCCATTCCTCACCGGCGAGCACCAGCGGCACGCGCGTCGTCTTGCCGGCGCCCGGCGGGGCGACCAGCACGGCGGCGTTTTGCGTCCGCAGCGCTGCGGTCAAATCCGGCAGTGCGGCGTCGATGGGCAGCGGCGGAGAATTTTGCGCGATATTCACAGTGATAATTCCGGCCGAATTCATATATTAGCGGTCATCATGGCCGCCGCACAAAAAGCCCAGCCTGCCGCCGCCGCCAAGCCGCTGAAGAAGGGCGACCACGTCTTTCTGGTTGACGGTTCCGGCTACATTTTTCGCGCCTATCACGCGCTGCCGCCGATCAGCCGCAAATCCGACGGGCTGCAGCTCAATGCCGTGTTCGGCTTCTGCAACATGCTGTGGAAGCTGCTGCGCGATCTCAAGCCGGACGAGCGGCCGACGCATCTCGCGGTCGTCTTCGACAAGTCGGAGAAGACGTTCCGCACCGCAATGTATCCCGACTACAAGGCGCACCGGCCCGATCCGCCGGACGATCTCAAGCCGCAGTTCAAGTTCATCCGCGAAGCGGTGCAGGCTTTCGATCTTCCGTGCCTCGAGCAGGACGGCTTCGAGGCCGACGACCTGATCGCGACCTATGTGCGCGAGGCCTGCGAGGCCGGCGCCACCGCCACCATCGTCTCCTCGGACAAGGATCTGATGCAGCTCGTCAACGACGGCGTGGTCATGTTCGACACGATGAAGGACAAGAAAATCGGCCGCGCCGAGGTGATCGAGAAATTCGGCGTGCCGCCGGAGAAGGTCATCGAAGTGCAGGCGCTGATCGGCGATTCGACCGACAACGTGCCGGGCGTGCCGGGCATCGGCGTCAAGACTGCGGCACAGCTCATCGGCGAATATGGCGACCTCGAAACGCTGCTGCAGCGGGCGACCGAGATCAAGCAGGACAAGCGCCGGCAATCGCTGATCGAGAACGCCGAGAAAGCGCGGTTGTCGAAAAAACTCGTCACGCTCGACGATCACGTCAAGCTTAACGTGCCGATCGGCGATCTGGCGGTGCACGAGCCCGACCACAAGAGGCTGATCGCCTTCCTCAAGGCGATGGAGTTCAACGCGCTGATGCGGCGCGTGGCGGAGTTTTCCGGCGTCGAGGCCGGCGCGATCGAGCCCGACGCGCGATTGGCGGGTCACCACGCGGCCGCCGGTCAAGCAAGCACCGACACGGAGTTGCCTCCCCCATTAGGCAGGGAGGTAATGAATTCATTACTGCAGGACCCCCCTCCCTGACCCTCCCCCTCAAGGGGGGAGGGATGGCGCCGCGGCAGCCCGCAGGCGGCGATCGAACGGCAAATTTCGCGCTCACCCCGCAGGCATTGGCCCGCGCCCGCATCGAGGGGGCGCGCGCGGAAAAATTCGACCGCACGAAATACGAGACCGTGCGCAGCATCGCGCGGCTCAAGGCCTGGATCGAGCGGGCGCGCGACCTCGGCATCGTCGCCATCGACGCGATGGCCGCGAGCCTCGATCCGATGCAGGCGGAGCTGTGCGGATTTTCCCTCGCGGTGGCAGCGAACGAAGCCTGCTACGTGCCGCTCGGCCATCGGCGCGGCGGCGAGGGCGCCGGCCTGTTCCGCGGCGATATCGCGCCTGAGCAGATTGCCGAGGGCGCGGTGCTGGATGCGCTCAAGCCGCTGTTCACCGATCCGGGCGTGCTCAAGATCGGCCACGATCTGAAATTCGCCTGGCAGATGTTCGCGCTGCGCGGCATCGAGATCGCGGCTTACGACGACACCATGCTGATGTCGTACGCGCTCGACGCCGGCCGGCAGAACCATGCGCTTGCGTCGCTCGCCGAAAGCACCTTCACGCACGCGGCGGTCGATATCGACACGCTGCTAAAGGCGGGTAAGACGAAAATTACTTTCGACAGCGTCGGTATCGACCAGGCGGCGGCCTACGCCGCCGAGCGCGCCGACATCGTGCTGCGGCTGTGGCAGGTGCTGAAACCGCGGCTCCCGGCCGAGCACATGCTCGCCGTGTACGAGACGCTGGAGCGGCCACTCCTTCGCGTCCTTGCGCATATGGAGCGGCGCGGCATCTCGATCGACCGGGAGGTGTTGTCGCGACTGTCCGGCGAATTCGCCCAGGAGGCCGCGGGGCTGGAAGCCGAAATCAAGGCGCTCGCCGGCGAAGCGATCAATCCGGGCAGCCCCAAGCAGCTCGGCGATATTTTGTTCGGCAAGCTCGGCCTGCCGGGCGGTACCAAGACCAAGACCGGGCAGTGGTCGACCGGCGCGCGGGCGCTGGAAGAACTTGCCGAGCAAGGCCATGAACTGCCGCAGAAAATCCTTGACTGGCGACAGGTCTCGAAGCTGAAATCGACCTATACCGACGCGCTGCCGGGCTTCGTAAATCCGACGACGCATCGCGTGCACACCAGCTATGCGCTCGCGTCAACGACGACCGGCCGGCTGTCGTCGTCGGAGCCGAATTTGCAGAACATCCCGATCCGCACCGAGGACGGCCGCAAGATTCGCCGCGCCTTCATCGCCGCGCCGGGGACGAAACTCGTCTCCGCCGACTATTCGCAGATCGAGCTGCGGCTCCTGGCCGAGATCGCCGGCATCGCGCCGCTGCAGAAGGCGTTCCGCGACGGTGTCGATATTCACGCCATGACCGCGTCGGAAATGTTCGGCGTGCCGGTGAAGGGCATGCCACCCGAGGTGCGTCGCCGCGCCAAGGCGATCAATTTCGGCATCGTCTACGGCATTTCCGCCTTTGGCCTCGCCAACCAGCTCGGCATCGGCCGCGAGGAGGCCGGCGCCTACATCAAAAAATATTTCGAGCGCTTTCCCGGCATCCGCGACTACATCGAGGAGTCTAAGGCATTCGCCAAGAAGCACGGTTACGTGGTGACGCTGTTCGGCCGCAAGTGCCACTATCCGGACATCGCCGCCGCCAATGCTTCGATCCGCTCCTTTAACGAGCGCGCCGCGGTCAACGCTCGGCTGCAAGGCAGCGCCGCCGACATCATCCGCCGCGCCATGATCCGCATCGAAGGTGCGCTGGCAAAGCACAAGCTCGCCGCGCAGATGCTGTTGCAGGTGCACGACGAGCTTGTTTTCGAAGTGCCGGACGCGGAAGTGGAAAAGTCGCTGCCGGTGATCAAGAAAGTGATGGAAGACGCTCCATTGCCGGCGGTGTCGCTGTCGGTGCCGCTCTCGGTCGAGGCGCACGCGGCGCATAATTGGGACGCGGCGCATTGACCAGCAAGCGCGCAATCGCCGGTCATCGTCTGCGAAATTCCTAAGCTGCCAGAGGCGGCAGACCGCTCCGCATTCAATGCATGCATTGAAGGAAGACATGGCCGGCGGGTTTTGCTTCGCGGATCGACCGCAATCCCTTAACTTGCCGCCATGACTCGTATTTTCACCCCGCATATTCCGTTCGGCCTCGACCCGATGTGGGTCTCGATGGCGGTGCTCGCCGTCACCTATGCGTTCATCATCGCCGGCCGCCTCAATCGCGCGGTGGTGGCGCTGATCGGCGCCGCGGCGGTCATCGTCATCGGCGCGCTCGATCAGGACGAAGCGGTCAAGGGCATCGACTGGGACACCATCGGGCTGATCACCGGCATGATGATCCTGGTGGCGATTTCGCGCCGCTCCGGCGTGTTCCAATATCTCGCCGTCTGGTCGGCGCAGCGGGTCAAGGCGAACCCGATCGGTATTTTGCTGACGCTGCAGATCGCCACCGCGCTCCTTTCTGCGGTCCTCAACAACGTCAGCACCGTGCTCTTGATCGTGCCGGTGACTTTGGCTATCACCGAGGAGCTGGAATTATCGCCGTTTCCGTTTCTGTTCGCCGAGGTGTTTGCCTCCAATATCGGCGGCACGGCGACGCTGATCGGCGATCCGCCCAACATCCTGATCGGCACCATGGCCGGTCTCGACTTCAACAGCTTTCTCGCCAATGTGGCGCCGGTCGCCGTGCTGGTGATGGCGGTCCAGGCGGCCATGGTTCATATGATCTGGGGCCGCACGCTGCGTGCCAGCCCGGAGCGGCGCACCCTGGTCATGGGCATGAACGCGCCGGGGATGATCAGCGACTGGGTGCTGCTGCGCCGTTCGGTTCTGGTGATCGGCGGTGTATTGATCGCGTTCATCGCCGCCGGCCGGCTGCACCTCCACTCGGCGACGATCGCGATCACTGGCGCCGCGGCGCTGATGCTGCTCGACAATTGGCAGCAGCGCGGCGCCAAGCAGGCGGACAACGTGCACAAAACCTTCGCCGACGTCGAATGGACCACGATCTTCTTTTTCATCGGCCTGTTCGTGGTGGTGCATGCGGTCGAGGTCAGTGGCTTGCTGGGACTCATCGCCGACAAGCTCGTCGGGTTGACTGGCGGCAAGATCGCCATTGCCGGCGCGCTGATCCTGTGGCTGTCCGCGGTTCTATCGGCGATCCTCGACAACATTCCGTTCGTCGCCACCATGATCCCGGTGATCAAGGGCATGGCGGCCGCTTATGGCGGCCCGGGCGCGATCGCGCCGCTGTGGTGGTGCCTGTCGCTTGGCGCCTGCCTCGGGGGCAACGGCACGCTGACCGGCGCTGCGGCGAATCTCGCCGTTGCCGGCATCGCCGAGCGCAACGGCATCCGCTTCGGCTTCATTCAATATCTAGCCTACGGCGTGCCAATGACGCTGGTCTCCATCGCCATTTGCCAAGTCTATGTGTGGCTGCGGTATTTTTGAAGGCGCCACGACCAAATCATAGCGCTTTAAGCGGCCGGTCGTCTTCGGCCTCTACCGGATCAGCGACTGAAGACGGCGGAATACGGCTATCGGCGAGCGCCGAAGACCAAGATCGCCTCGGGGGCGCGGTGGATGCCGGCAACCCGAAAACACCCGCTCTCTTTGCGGTCGTCATCGACGACCAGGAAAGCATCTGCCTGTTTCTTGCAACGGCGCTTGCTGAGCTCGGAGTAGAATCAGCGATCTACCGAACCGCAAAGCCGACGATTTCCTCGCTCGATCAACGAAGACCAGTGATTAAGGGTTTGAGCGAGAAACGCTACACCGGAATTGTTCAATTGATGAGCGGCGGGAGACTGTCACTGCTCGAAGCTGTGCAACGAATTGGCGCGCGCTACGGACTTTTCTTGCGGCCGCCTCTGCAAAAGCCGATTCAAGTTGACGCAATCCGTGAGGTTGACCTGAGCCCGTTGTGACGACCCTCTTCATCACGCCGGCCAAGATCTTACAGGCTTCGGTCCAAGCTGCCTTAACGGGCGGCGTGAATTCGGCACCAAGGCCTTCTTCTAAAGTCCACAACAGCGCGGCGCCGACCGACTCGAAGTGGTTGGCGGTAACCCCATAGGCGACGTTGCGCCTTCCGAGGTCCTCGACCGCGGGCGCGATCTTGTCGACCTGATGGAGGTTGGTGATCGCGACGGCGAGCATAGCCATCAATTTCCTTTTCTGCGCGACGAGGTCGTCCGGAAACAGTGGACGTACTTCCGGCGAAATCTCGAACAGGCGGTCGTAGAACAGGCCGGCGGCGACGCCGGTGATCGGCAAGATCTTCCAGAAGCTTTCCCTAACTAATTTGCCTTGTTCCAGTGTCATCTCGCCTTCTCTAAATTCATGTTGGTGCGCGAGCGGCACCGCGGGTTCAAACGCAATAGCACGGAACCGATTTATTGCCGACCGCAATACGTACTTCACAATACTCAGCAAGAATTCAGCAAGAAACGTGCCATGCACAAACTTTTTGTGCACGCGGAATAGGGCCTTTGTCAGCGCTACGGTTTTTAAGTTGATGCAGCTTTGGACAGAAAGTTCGCCGCGATGCGCTATTGCGCAATTGTGTAAAGTCTGGGCAGCGACTGAGTTGAACTTTCGTCGCGAATGCGTGACGCCCACCTAGCACCAAGGGCCTCTTCTTATTCGTGACGCCCTCGGGCTACGCCCGGACCGGGAGCGCAGAAAAGTGGATGCGAGCCGGTGATCACAGGTGCGTCGGTGCTCTGAATCGCTCGCCGGTCGGGCGGAAAGTTGGCGGCAATGCTATCAATACAGCGGCAACAGCGGCTGCCGGCGTTTACGCGATCACTTGGTGGCGCAGGTTAGAGGCGATCCGCGTTGCCCGTTACGTCAGACTGATGGGGGAAACGATGGACAAGGACAAGGTCAAGATCTTTGCGGACAGGGTGTTCGCCGACATGGCAGGCGCCATGACAGCTGGCATGGGCTACGTGGGCATCAAGGTTGGCCTGTTCCGCGCCATGGCCGGCAAGGGACCGCTGCGGGTCGAAGACGTGGTCCGGGAATCGAGGCTAACACCACGCTACGTCGAAGAGTGGCTCAAAGGCATGACATGCGCCAAATACCTCGACTACGACGCCGCCGGCCAAACCTACCGCCTGCCCGACGAACATGCATTCCTGCTGGCATCCGACGACACTGACCATTTCATGGGCGGCCTGTTCGGCATGATTCCGGTACTGCTGCGGGTCGCGCCCGACGTTGCTACGGCGTTTTCGCGCGGCGGCGGCGTGCCGTTCGAGGAGTTCGGCTCAGACGGCGTTGTCGGTCTGGACCTGATGAACCGGGGACAGTACGAGCAGCGTTTCACCTCCTATTTGCTCAACACGCTGCCGGACGTGATGGCTCGTCTTGAAGCCGGCGGACGCGCTCTCGACGTCGGTTGCGGCGCCGGAAGGGTGTGCATCGCGCTCGCCAAACGCTTTCCTGCGGCGATCGTCGTCGGCCTCGATCCGGACGCAGAGTCGGTCCGCCAAGCGCAGGCAACGGCGGCCGCAGCCGGATTTTCCGGTCAGGTCTCCTTCATCGCGGCGAGCACCGCGGCTCTTGACCCTGGCGACGGTTTCGATCTCATTACGGCGTGCGACTGCATTCACGACTTCACCGCTCGCGAGCGGACGCTCGAACAAATCCGCGCCCTACTAAAACCAGAAGGGACGTTGTTTATCGTCGAGCCCAAGGCTGCGGACCGCCTGGAAGACAACATTAATTCGATCGGCACTATGCTGTACGGGTTCAGCATCTTTCATTGCATGACGCAATCGCTCGCAAAGGGAGGGCCGGGTTTGGGCACCTGCCTCGGTCCGGCTCGTGCTGAGGAGTTGGTTCGTGCGGCCGGGTTCCAACGCTTTCAGCAGCTTGACATTAAGAGCCCTACGAACCTGTTCTATGCTGCGCGACCATAATCGTGAACGTTTGGCTCAGCCACAGCGACTTCCGCGAGGGGTCAATTTCGATGTGAGGTGGCGCACCCGAGAGCGGGTCTGCCGCAGTGATAGACGTGCCAGAACGCGCCGCCTGACTTCTCCTTTTGGCCCAAAGCCCTAGATAATGCGGTGCAAGCGTTTGGCAGCTTTTGAGGCAACAGCGGAAGTGGCTGGCGCGCGCTCGAAGCGTCGCAGATGACCCGCAGAAGTGGCGCTTTCTTTTTGATCATTTTGCCGGCGACGACGACTAACTGCCCCTGGCGTTCTAATGGCTTAACCCGACCATCGTCGGGCCTTGGCACCTCACCGCCGCCATCCTGGTTGCCGTCGCCGCGATCACTGTCCTGGCCGGTGGACTACTGCAAAGCAAGGCTTGGCAACTGCGCTATCGCGCGTGCTGAAGCGTTCGCGCCCGCCGACGTCCGGCAATCATGTGCCGGGCCGCTATGTCCCGGCCCGATCTGATCACGACTACTCACCGGCTCTATATTGGTATTGACTCTACCACATTATGAGCTAAGATAACTGGTATTGCTAATACCACATTGGCCTCGCCGCAAGGAAATCTGTCATGAGCCAAGCCGCACCTGAATCTTTGGGAACCCACACTCTGGGCGAGATTGCTGCGAGCCTTCCCGGCTCAACCGCAGTCTTCCGTCGCCACAAGCTCGATTTTTGCTGCGGCGGATCGGAAACGTTAGAACAGGCGGCCCGCGAGAAGGGCCTCGATCCGGCGTCTATCGAGGCCGAACTGTCAGGCCTGTCCCCGCAACAGGATCCGGTCCCTGAAAACGTGGAGGACCTCATCGGCTATATCCTGGAGCGCTATCATCAGGTGCACCGCCAGGAATTTTCTGAACTACGCCAGCTCGCAATTCGCGTCGAGCAAGTGCATGTCGACCATCCCGCCGTGCCGGCAGGGCTTTCCGATCTCCTTGAGCGCATGCAGACGAACCTCGAATCTCACATGCAGAAAGAGGAGCAAGTGCTATTCCCGATGATGCTCGGCGGCGGCAATCCAATGATTGTCCACCCTATCGACATGATGCGTCATGAGCACGACGAGTGTGGCAACGAACTTAAGGAACTTGCCGCTTTGACCGGCGACATGACGGCGCCTGACGGAGCCTGCAATTCGTGGCGTGCTCTCTATGCCGGGCTCGCCAAACTGGCCGAGGACCTGACCGATCACATTCACATCGAGAACAATATCCTCTTCCCAAGGTTCGAGAACTGACAAGCACGCCGCCGATGCGGACGAGCCGCGCATTCCGCTTCGCGGAATCAACCTGGGAGAGTTCCCGTCGGGAAAAGCGCGCGTACCCGAGGACGTAGGAGAGAACTTATTTAATCTGGCGATTTTAGTAAGCTTTAGCGTCGTCCCGCGGCTCCAAACCGCCGCAAATTACCCCAAATAGACTTTGCCTCTTGCTCGACGATTATTGTCAGCCGTCGATCAGCAAGTCTGGTCTGGTCCAACGCTGAAGCGCGCCGCGATCGGAAATAATGATTTCTCTGCTGCCACGGCCGGCTCGATCCAGCCATGGGCGTGGTGACCCCTGGTCACGCCCGGCGACGTGAACGAACTCATCGTATTACTACCGGTCTGCGGGGCAACCCGCGAGCCGCGCCCGTAGCGCGAGCGAGCGGCAACATTCGTTCGCGCGGCGCGGACGAAGGACCAAATGCGCCTGCCGGCGTTCCGCTTCTCTTTTGTTTGTTGGGCATCATCGAGCCGAAGCCGATCCCACCGCCGGTTTAGGTGTGACGCGATCTCGCTCAGCGGCGTTTGACGAATTGTGTGGCATGGCTTGGACGCGGATCGCGTCGCGAGAACGATTTCTTTTACCCTCCCCTGGAGGGGAGGGTCGCGCCCCAAAAGGGGCGCGGGGTGGGGTGACCTTTGTTTCTCTGAGATCGCAAGTCCGCTCACCCCCTCCCGGCGCACCATCGGTGCGCCGACCTCCCCCCCTCCAGGGGGAGGTGAAGTTAGAAGCGAACGCCCGTCTGCGGCGCCAGGGCTAACAATGCATGACCGCGCGCGGCAAATCCTGGCGGTCGCTGCGTATTCCCTCTTTACCGCCGCTTGGTAGCTTGTCGTCACGCAATCTTGAACCCGCCGCTATCGCTATCCGGTGCGGCAGGAACCACATGAGGTACTAGCACGTTACGGTTGCGTGCCCTCCAGGGCTGGCTGAGGGAGGCCCGTGGTGTTCTTTTCTCGCAGCAAGCGGTTAAAATGGCCTGCGGTGGCGCTATTCGGCGCTGTCTCTGCGGCTTTACTGGTTGCTGTGCCGCGCCCGGCGAACGCCGGCATTTTCGACTTTCTGTTCGGCCCGCAACAGCAGCCGGCATCGCCGGCCGATGTTAATGCCTATGCCGAGCCGTCCGCGCCGGCGACGCGGTTGCCGGCCGATCTCGGAGCTTTGCCGCAAGGAAGCGGCGGCGGCCGCTTCGTCGCCTTTTGCGTGCGGCTCTGCGACGGTCAGCATTTTCCGCTCGACCACATGCCCAACGCGACGCCGGTCGAGACCTGCCGGGCGATGTGCCCCGCCAGCAAGACCAAGATCTTCTTCGGCAGCGCCATCGACCGCGCGGTCGCCCGTGACGGCGCCCGCTATGCCGACCTCGACAATGCCTTCGTCTATCGGCAGCGGCTGGTGCCCCATTGCACCTGCAACGGCAAGGACGCGTTCGGGCTTGCCAAGTTCGACCTCACTCGTGATCCGACGCTGCGGCCCGGCGACATGGTCGCCACCAAGAGCGGTTTCGTGGCCTATGCCGGCAGACGCGGACAGACCGAAACATTCACGCCGGTCGATCATGCCGCGATTAACGCGGAATTGAACGGCGGCTCCGCGCGCCTGCAGGTGGCCCGGCGCAGCGCCGAGCCGCGCGCCGATGCACCGGCGGGCGGGCGCGCTCAGGCGGTGAGGTAATCGACGACCTCCTCCGCCAGCGACAGTGAAGCGGTGAGCCCCGGCAATTCAATGCCGAACAGGCTGACCAGCCGCGGCAGCCCGTGCGCTGCTTCCCCGGCGACCATGAAATCCACCGGTTTTTCGCCCGCCCCGCTGAGCTTGGGCCTGATCCCGCAATAGTCGGGCACCAGCGAGCCGTCCGGAAGCCCCGGCCAATAGGTGCGAATTCGTTGGTAGAACGTCTCCGCACGACGCGGATCGACGGTGTAGCTTTCATGATCGATCCACTCGACGTCGGGGCCGAAGCGCATGCGGCCGGCAAGGTCGAGGGTGACATGTACGCCAAGGCCGCCGTCGACCGGCGTCGGATAGATCAGCCGCGCGAACACCGCCTTGCCGGCAAAGCCGAAATAGTTGCCCTTGGCGAGGATGAGCGGCGGCACCTTGTCGGCCGGGTAGCCCTCGATACGGCGCGCCAGTTGCTGCGCGCCGAGGCCGGCGCAATTCACCACCGCATCGAACGCGACGATGCCGGCGTCACGGCCGCCGAATTGCACCTGCCACTGCGACCGGGCAAAGCCGAGCCGCTCGACCGGCGTCTCGAACGCGATGCTGCCGCCGCGGTCCTCGAGCTCGCCCCACAGCGCCAGCATGTAGCCGTGGCTGTCGATGATGCCGGATTCCGGCGAATGCAGCGCGCCGGTGCAGAACAGCTCCGATTCGAGGGCTCGCGCCGCATTGCCGCCGATCAGTTCGAGCCCTTCGACGCCGTTCGTAAGCCCCTGCGCCAGGACGGTTTCGACCTTGCTAAGCTCGGCGGCGTTGGTGGCCACGATCAGCTTGCCGCACTTCTTATGGGCGACGCCGTGCGAGGCGCAGAATTCGTAGAGCATGCGCCGTCCGCGCGTCGAGTGGCGGGCGCTGAGCGAGCCGGTCGGATAATAGATGCCGCCGTGGATCACCTCGCTGTTGCGCGAGGATACGCCGTTGCCGATACCGCCGGTCGCCTCGGCGACGATCACCTCATGGCCGCGGCGGGCCGCCGCCCGCGCGACGGCAAGTCCGACCACACCTGCGCCAATGACGACAACCTGCATCGCTCTTGACCCGTGCCGCGCTTATTCTACTACGTGAATCGCGAAGGAGGGGCTCTCATGGCGGAAAGTAGGGATAGTGTGGTCCGTGTCTGCGCTCAAGCCGATGTGGCGCCGGGCTCCGTCAAGGCGTTCGAGGTCGGCGCCAACCGGCTTGCCGTCTACAACATCGACGGCACCTTCTACGTCACCGACGACGAATGCACCCATGCGGCGGCGAGCCTGGCCGACGGCGTGATCGAGGGTGACGTAATCGAGTGCTGCATGCACTTTGGCGCGTTCCATATCCCGACCGGCAAGGTGGTGCAGCCACCCTGCGAGGTGCCGTTGCGCACCTATCGGGTCGTGCTCAAAGATGACGGCGTGTTCGCCGATCTGAGCCGCAACGCCGTCGGCGAACCGGCGTGACACGAGGTAAGCGGGCATTGCCGCGTTCAGCATCAGCGCTTGCGGATCCGGAAGGTCATCGTCTTCGCTTCCTTGCGCGTCTCTTCCAGCGTGTCGCCGGTTTCCCGCAGCAGGTTCGGGATATCGATGCCAGCCAGCGGATCGGTGCAAGCGACCACCAGCACGTCGTCCGGCGCCATGCCGGCGAGTGTTTTGCGCGTGCGCAATACCGGGAGCGGGCATTTGAGGCCGCGCAGATCGAGGGTTTTTTCCGCCATGGCTGAGGGTCGCAAAAACCGCAACCCGTCCTTATCATAGTGGCGGTGGTCCCGCGCAAACCCGTGTCCAAGCCGATGTCCGAGCCGATGTCTATGGCGATACCCAACTCCATGCTGATGCGCATCATTGGTCTCGCCGGATGGAGCGGAGCGGGCAAGACGACGCTCATGGCCGGAGTTATTCCGGTTCTGGTGCAGCGCGGACTCAAGGTTGCGACCGTCAAGCACGCGCATCATGAGTTCGATATCGATCGGCCGGGGAAGGACTCGTGGCTGCACCGCCAGGCCGGCGCCAGCGAAGTCGCGATCGTCTCCAGCCGGCGCTGGGCCCTCATGCATGAGTTGCGGGGCGAACCCGAACCGCCGCTCGCGGAAATACTGGCGAAGCTGAGCCCGGTCGATCTGGTGATCGTCGAAGGCTTCAAGCGCCACGCCCTTCCGAAGCTCGAAGTCTATCGCGCCGCCGCCGGCAAGCCGCTGCTTTATCCCCACGACGATTGCGTTGTGGCGATCGCCACCGACGCGCCGTTGCCACAAGCGCCGCTGCCGGTGCTGATGCTGGACGATGTCGAAAGCATCGCCAATGTCTTGCAGGCGGAAGCCGTGCCGCGCGATCGAATCGGGCCGCCAGCGGATAGCGCGTGAGCGCGCGGCGCAGCGACGCCTTTAGATGTCCGGATAGAGCGCCGCCATGCGATCGGCTGCGGCGGCCTCGGCGGGCGTGTTGACGTTGAAGAACGGGTCGGCCGGCGCGGCCGGCCACTCGGCGACGCCGAGGCGGTAGCGCTCGGTCCATTGGTCGACCTTGCGCAGGCCTTCGCTCGTTAGCGCACGCCGTAAGTCTTCGCGCAACGCCACCGGCCAGAGCGCGACAACCGGATGCCGCCATTCTCCGGAGCGCGCACAAGCGAGCGTTGCACCGGCCGCGACACGCGCCTGGTGCAGACGCGCCACCAAGTCCCGCGGCAGGAACGGGCAGTCGCCGGGCGCGCTGACGAGCCATTCGATCTGCGGCGCATGGTCGGCGGTCCAGTCGAGGCCGGCCAAAATGCCGGCGAGGGGACCGGCGTGGTCCGGCACGCTGTCGGCGACCACGGTGAGGCCGGTATCGGCGAAGCGCGCAGGGTCGGAATTGACGTTGAGAACAAGACGGCTGCACTGCGGGCGTAGCCGGGCGATGACGCGATCGAGAATGCTGGCGCCGCCGACGCGGATGCGGGCCTTGTCGCCGCCGCCCATGCGCCGCGCCAGTCCGCCGGCAAGCACAAGGCCGAGGGTTTCAGGTGGAGACACGATCAGGGTTCCGCACGCGGGTTGTCACTTGAGGCCGCCCCGCTATATTGCCGACATTCCAAGTTGACCGGAGGGGTGGCCGAGTGGCTGAAGGCGCACGCTTGGAAAGCGTGTATACGGGAAACCGTATCGTGGGTTCGAATCCCACTCCCTCCGCCACCCCCAGGCGAGAGGAACTGTAATCCAACTTTCTCCGTTTGTGCACGGCACGCTGCGGCTATGAGTGGTATCGAGCCTTCGACGCGGAATATCCGGTGTGGGCAAGCACGGTTTCGGCGAGTGAGGGGCGTGGCTCAGATGCACCGGACTAGTGGCCGGTAAGCGCGATGGCCGCTTCAATCTCAGCACCAGACGAGACGATCGCTGGTTTGCCCAGCGCATTAGTCAAATCGCTCGGGAGGTCAGGCAATAACGTGGGATCTGCAACGCAACAGTGCGGCCGTGGACCTCCTGCCGGCCAAAACAAAATGGTACGCGTCTGAGACAATATCTCGAACATCGCATCCCAGAATTTCGGAAACCCGGAGTATGACGGCGGGCGATTTGCAGCGAACCCAGAGATCTTGGGTTGCTCCTCGATAAAGATTGTCGCAGACGCTATATGCCCGTCCGGACTCCGCAAATTCCAGCAAGCTCCAGCTTGATTCACGGCTATATCTTCAAAGGCGCGTTCGACGACCGCGCGATCGAACGTATTTCCGTCGTCATTGTTCACTGTTGATACGTAAATGCTGAAACTCATAGCTCAGCCATCCGCAGAAGAGTTCGCGTTCGCGTTTCCGGAACTGGGATATTTGGTCGTGTTTTTACTGGCCTCTGACCCAACCAGCTGATGGCGCTTGTTCATCTGTCTGGCGTAATGCGACGGGCGGGGAAGATGACATCGGGCCTCTAAGGAAAACAGTTTGCTCATGGCCCGCTCCCCGGCCAGAGCAAGACCTGAGTTTCGATTCGAGCGCGACCTCCGCCAGCACTCTCAAAAAGTTTCTTGGCAAACGCTTCCGTCTCCGGCTCGGCGAAGTACCAGCGGATAGGGCGCCCACCGGATGCGGCGATCTGCGCCGCGGACTGGTGGAGCCAATCTGCCGAAACCGAATCTCGGCCCTGCTGGAATGCCAGAACTCCGCTATAACCGCCCTTGGCTTCAACCATCATGCCGGTCGATTGCTGGCAGTCGTCATAATATACTGGGGCGCCATTTTGCTCAGGGTTCGAGAGCTGATAGCCCCAGCCGCGTGGTGTCGGATTGTCGGGATTGACGACGCTCTTTACGTAATCTTCGTAGTCGCGGCCAATCTCGCTTCCACCGGGCCGGTCGGGAGCCGGTGCCGGACAAAGTTTCGGCTGATCATCTTGCGCCAGATCGGCGGATACCGCGGCGGTGTCGATCGCGATGCTGCCGTCGGGTAATAAAACGCGGCCGATGATTTGGCCGCGCTCATCGCGAAAGACATTGTCCTCCAGCTGAGCGGAGAAGGTGTTCTGTACCCCGTTAGGACTCTCATAGGTGAGATGAAGCGTGCTCTCGTCGCGATTCCATGCGTAGCTAACGCCGGGTAGACCGGCTACCTCACCTCCGACACTGAGCGTATTCGGAGATGGGATGAACAACAGGCCGAAGGCTGCTGCCGCTGTGCCACCGGCGCGCGCCAGAAGACGTGTGCCAAATTCGGCCAGATGCTGAGCTGCGGCTTCTGCGAGGTCGGCAAGAAGCGAAAGCTCGCGCGTCCACTGTCCGCTTGTTCGGCCGCTGCCAGCCGGCACCCGCGGCTCCGCCGGATTGTAGACTTTTCCGAACGCGTCGATGTAAGCCTCATCGAGATCGAGGGCGTTGAAGACTGCGCGGGGACTGCCACCAGCGTCCAAGAATCCTTCGGCAAGGAAAAGGCGGCGCGCCGCCTCGTGGGAGTCTTGCAGTTCGGGCAGACGAGAATGCGCCAGATGAATGTAGGCGAGGCAATCGTCGCCTTGGCGCCAGGCGTCAGCGGCGCGGGCGAAATTGCCGAGCACCGCCGGCGCCACCGCTTTGCCATACGCGGCGGACAACAACGCCAGCACCCGCGCCTCCCGCCCGTCGAGGCTCGTCAGCTGGCGCGCTTCCTGGGCCGGGACCAGCACGGTGCCGGCACCCAGCACCAGACCTTCCGGCGCCAAATGCAGGACCGGATAAATCGGGAAAGCGCGCTCGCGCGCGTACCACGCCTCGCGTAACTGTTGGTCCATCAGGCGTCTCCTCGCCAGGGCTCAATGACGGAAACAGTGACATATGAGAACATATTCGGTGACAATATAGCCTGAATAGGAATATAGTCAAGCGGCGATTGATGGCTATTCCCTAAGCTTAACGAGCTGACGCATTAGGTGACGTGAGCTCCCGACCGGCACGACGATGCGGCCGGGGCGGGACATGCAATCTCTTGCGGCGGCAGGAAATATGCAACGTATCACCCAATTCGCGCGAAATGGCTTCAGACAAGGAAAATTGATGGACATCAGGGCGAGCCCATGCGCAGCCGCGCGAAATCCTGCGAGAGAATGTTGGAATAGAGTCGCTCTCCCTCCGCCACCACGTCGTTCGCATTTGTTCGCTGACATTCGCTAACGCCCTTCAAATTCAGCATTTTCGTGCTAGACAATCCCGCTGCCGTGCGCGGCGGCTCGCCGGCTAACCCACAACATATGTGGGTCAGGACGTGGGTACGAGTTAGGCAGACACTTTAGGCGGACACTTCGATGGCCATCACCGGAAAACTCACCGCGCTCAAGGTGGCACAGGCCAAGCGGCCGGGGCTCTATGGCGACGGCGGCGGCCTTTATCTTCAGGTTACCAAGCGCGGTTCGAAGTCCTGGGTCTTTCGCTTCTGGATTGCCGAACGCAGCCCGACGACGGGAGAACTCGTAGGCGATCCAATAACAATCAAAGTGAAGGGGCGTGCCCGGGAAATGGGTCTCGGTTCGTACATCACCGTGTATTTGGCGGAAGCACGCGATCAGAACTCTCGAATGTCGCAAGCTCCGCCAAAGTCGGTCACGCAGCGGCGCGACGTCGAGTTCATCAGCGCGCAGGGGATGTCCGCATGCGGGAAGAGCGGACATCACGATTTGGCCAAATCAGGTCGGCTTTTGATCGATTTTGTTGAAAAAGTCGGCAGTTGCAACTCATGACGTTCGCTGATTCAGTCGCTGCGACAAGCAGGACTGCGAACATGATGGGACCTCGGCAAGTCGAACGGGCTGCTTTGTTCTATGAATTTTCTCTCGAAAGGCACGTTCCCGTTGACCATCTGTTACGGTCGATCGACAGATTCGTCGAGCTTGGCGAGTTGAGGCGGGAGCTGGCCACCTTCTACAGTACGATGGGTCGGCCATCGATCGATCCCGAACTGATGATCAGAATGCTGATCGTGGGCTACTGCTTTGGCATCCGCTCCGAGCGGCGTCTCTGCGAGGAGGTCCACCTCAATCTGGCCTATCGCTGGTTTTGCCGGCTTGGGCTCGATGGCTGCGTGCCTAATCATTGCTCGGCGGCATTGTCGTGTGGGGCTCAAACGGCAGCACCGCAAAGGAAGCGGCGAAGGAGTTGGCGACGGCTGAGGCAGATTGGGCAGCACTAATCGACAAGATCGATCTCCGTGTGGTCCCCTAGCAAATGCGCGCCGCTCGGTGCCGCCGCATCTACATGCGGCAGCGGGAAACACAAATGAGCAACGTTACATTAGCTGAGGTCGTATCGTTCTGGCGCGAAGCGGGGCCTGAGCGATGGTTCACGAAGGACGAAGACTTCGACCTGACTATCAGGTCGAAGTTTCTGGTGATCCATGAGGCAGCGGCGCGAGGTGAACTAGCAACATGGGAAGAAAGCCCAGAAGGAGCACTCGCGCTTGTGATTCTGCTCGACCAATTTCCGCGAAATATGTTTCGCGGTAGTGCCCATGCGTTCGCGACCGATCCGCTGGCGCGTGCTGTGGCGAACCGGGCGCTTGCTCGCGGCTTTGACCAAGTAACCGACGAAATGGTACGGTCGTTTTTCTATCTACCATTCATGCATTCCGAGCTGGCGGCCGACCAGGATCGCTCGGTACGGCTGTACGGGGCATTTGGTGATGCAGAACGATTGAGACACGCGGTGATCCATCACGATATTGTCATGAAATTCGGACGATTTCCGCATCGTAACCGCGCGATGGGCCGCGATACGACGCCAGCCGAACAGGAGTTTCTGGACGGCGGAGGGTTCGCTGGGTAGTGCTTTGCCAACATCCCGACCCATCCGACAACACGGTCACGTAATTATCGTCGCTGCTGTTGCGAGGTGCCTCGACGACTGCTGCGACGCACACTCCACGTCCGGTGTGGGTCAATCGCGACCGCGGTCGTGCGAGCGGAATGTCTGCGTTTGCTAGTAGCGGACATCGCAAGGGTCGGTCTTCTCAGGGGGGCAAAGCGGACATCGCAATTTAAGCGCGGCACTTCCGTTTGTGATCCGACACTACCGTTGATGGGTGACTTTTGCTGCGATGCAGTGCTCGCCTGGTTCTTGCTGGGGCTAGGGTGGAGCCCTCGCCCCTCAGGGGGTCACTATTGCAAGCGAATTTGCAGTCTGCAGCGATTCAATGAAGTGGCCGCCTCAAGCAAATGGGGACCGGTGTCCAGGGCATGGCTGACGGTGTGAAAGCCGCGCGAGTCGCACGGGGCATCGAATAAACTGGCGCGCCCGGAGAGATTCGATTCCCGCCCCCCGAGCGCGATCATGATCGCAAATTGGAGCCTACCAGCCGAATTGCAAGTCCGACGGATTCAAAGAAGGCGAACGTCGCGGCAGGTGCAGATTACGAGTTCGTCTTAGGGCGACGCCTTGGTGATTTTGCTGGGGGCAGCTCCTGGAATGCAGTGCGCGAGAGCGTTCTTGCGCAGATTGCCTCAGGATATTGGGGGTGACTTCCGGGCCCAGCCCTGCCAGATCGCGAGCTGTTCGTCACGCCCGGCGCCCCTGGGAGCTGATCGGCTTCCCGGCCCACTCATTAAATGCGGCGCTTTTACGCCCGAACAATTCGGCTGCCGTTCAGCTTGCTTGGCCTAGTGTTCCGGAACTATTCCGTTCGCCGGCAGCTGCTTGCTGTCATTCGATTGCTGATGGGGACCCCAAATGATTGACCAATACATCGTTCGCCGCCTCTTGCTCGGCACCGCGACCGGCCTTGCGCTCGCCGTTGCCGGCGTGTCCGTGCCGATCGTGACGGGCGCGCTGACGCCCGCCATGGCGCAGAGCTCCGACGACATGGCCGCCGCGCTCGACGCCTATGGCCATTGGATCCGCCATGCACGTTACGGGGAAGTCTGGGTGCCGGACGGCGTGCCGCCGGACTGGCGGCCCTACGAATACGGCCATTGGGTCTATACGGACGACTGGGGTTGGTACTGGGTTTCCGACGATGCCGAGGATGACTGGGGCTGGGTGGTCTATCACTACGGCCGCTGGGCGCACGACCGCCGCACCGGCTGGTTCTGGGTGCCGGGCGACGAATGGGCGCCGGCCTGGGTCGACTGGCGCTATGGCGGCGACGATATCGGCTGGGCGCCGATGCCGCCGGACGATCTGATCGACGCGTACGACGACGAAGCTGAGTATTGGAGCTTCGTGCCGCTGCGGTACATCGGCGAGCTGGAGCTGCGCCGCTATTACGTGCCGCGCGACCGCCGCGTCGTCGTCTTGCGCGACACCCGAATCATCAACCGTCCGGTGCAAATCGAGGGCCGCCGCGTGTGGGTCAATCCGGGCTTGGCGCCCGGCTTCATCGCCGGCCGTGCGCACGTGACGCTGCATGCCTATAACGTGCGCCCGCGCGTGTTCGGCGGCACCGCCGGCGTGCAGGGCGCGGTCACCGTGCGCCGCGACGAGCTGCGAAACAAAGGCGACATCCGGCGCGTCGCGCCGGTGACCATCCAGCGCACGACCACGGCGATTGCGCCGACGACGAACGCGCCGCCGCCCAAGCCGCTGAGCAAAGGCGAGCACGGCGTCCTCGGCAGCCATCCGCCGCGCGCCGCGCAAGGCACGGTGACGCCGCAGCCGCAGCCCCAGGTTCAGCCGCAAACTCAGCCGAAACCTGGAGCGGCCGGCCCGCCGCCGAAAGGGCCGGCGACAATTCAACAGCACAACGCCCCGGCGCCCACAGTCACGCCGACCACGCCGTCAGCGCCGCCGAAAGAGCAGCCGCCGGAGCGACACGAAGAGCGGCGCGTTGTACCGCCGGGCGGTGGCGCTCAGCCGAAGCCCAACGTCGTTCATCCGGTGACGCCGGTTCCTCCGCCGCCAAAGCAGCCAACGCCGCCCCAGCATACGCCGCCGCCAGCCGCGCACGCGCCTCCGCCGCCTCAGGTGCATGCGCCTCCGCCGCCGCACGCTCCACCTCCGGCAGCCGTTCACGCGCCGCTGCCGCCGAAGGGGCCGCCGCCGAAGAAGCCGCCGGACAACAAGCCCGAGCCGCCGAAATAGCGGCGACCGATGGACCCTGAAACGAAAACGGGCGGCCCTTGTGGCCGCCCGTAGCATGTCCGTTGTTGCCGTTCACGTCAGCGCACCAGGACGTTCTTGAACTGCCAAGGGTCGCGCTTGTCGATCGAAGCAGGTTGAGTATGCGCTCACGCTACGTCAAACGTCGAAATCGGCTGAATTGGAAACGCTGGATAGCGCCAGTCGGCGTGCGATGAGCGTGATTGCGGCTCTCAACCAACGCAAACGACGGGCCGAGTATTTGACCGAGCGAAACGCCATCGTGGCGAACCACCACCTGCTCTCCAATCCACAAGCGACACGAAAGACGGACTCACAAGCGGACAAAGCGCAAGCGCAGCGAATTGGTGATCACCGACACCGAGCTGAAGCTCATGGCTGCGGCCGCGATGATTGGGCTGAGCAGCAAGCCGAACGCGGGATAGAGAGCGCCAGCCGCCAGTGGGATGCCGAGGACATTGTAGACGAAGGCGAGGACCAGATTTTGCCGGATGTTGCGCATGGTCGCGCGGCTGAGCGCTCGTGCGCGGGCAATGCCGGCAAGATCGCCCTTAATCAGCGTCACGCCAGCACTCTGCATGGCAACATCTGTGCCGGTGCCCATCGCCACGCCAACGTCGGCTTCAGCGAGGGCTGGAGCGTCGTTGACTCCGTCGCCGGCCATGGCCACCACTCGGCCTTCGCTTCGCAGGCGCCGGACGATTGCATTCTTCTGCTCTGGGAGAACTTCGGCCTCAATGTCGGTAATACCGAGTTTGCCTGCGACTGCCTGCGCTGTGATGCGATTGTCTCCGGTCAGCATGACGATGCGAATCCCGACGGCCCTGAGGCTGGCGAGCGCCGCGGGCGTCGTCGCCTTGATCGGATCGGCCACCGCGATGATTCCGGCAGGCCGGCCGTCAACGGCGACAAACATCGCGGTCGCGCCCTCACGCCGAAGCTCGTCGGCGCGCGTCTCCAAGTCGGCGCCGGTAACGCCGATTTCCTTCAGGAGCTTGGCATTACCCACGGCCACCTTTCGGCCGCCGATCGTACCGGTGATGCCCTTGCCGGTGACCGAGCCGAAGTTGGTCACGGCTTTTATCTCCAAGCCCCGCTGCTTGGCGGAAGCGACGACGGCCGCGGCGAGCGGATGCTCGCTCGCCCGTTCGAGACTGGCTCCGAGCGACAACACCGCCGCCTGGTCGAAGCCCTCGGCAGGCGCCACCGCGACAACGCGCGGTTGCCCTTCGGTCAAAGTTCCGGTCTTATCGACGACGAGGGTATCGATCTTCTCGAAGCGTTCCAACGCCTCGGCATTCTTGATCAGGACGCCAGCAGTCGCACCCTTGCCCACGCCCACCATGATTGACATAGGGGTCGCCAAGCCCAGCGCGCACGGGCACGCGATGATCAGGACCGAAACGGCTGCCACCAGTGCATAGGCGAAAGCGGGCGGCGGTCCCCAAATCATCCAAACAATGAACGCCACGACTGCAGCGACGATGACGGCGGGAACGAACCAAGCGGAGACGATATCAGCGAGCCGCTGGATCGGCGCACGGCTGCGCTGCGCTTCCGCGACCATATGGACAATGCGCGCAAGCATCGTATCCGAGTCGACTTTCTCGGCGCGCATGACGAGGCTGCCGGTGCCGTTGATCGTGCCGCCGATCACCTTGATACTCGGTTCTTTCTCGACCGGCATCGATTCGCCGGTCACCATCGATTCATCGACGGCGCTGTTGCCCTCCTCGACGACGCCGTCTACCGGCACGCTGTCCCCCGGACGCACTCTCAGGCGATCGCCAATATGCACCTGCTCAAGCGGCACCTCCTCGTCATTGCCGTCGTCGCGGATACGCCGCGCTGTCTTCGGCGCGAGGTTTAGGAGTGCGCGGATCGCGCTTCCGGTCTTCTCTCGCGCCCTCAATTCGAGAACCTGTCCGAGCAGGACAAGCACCGTGATGACGGCGGCCGCCTCATAATAGACGGCGACGACGCCATCCTGCCGCAATGTGTCCGGGAAAAGCCCAGACGCGAAAGTGGCCGCAAGGCTGTAGAGATAGGCGGCGCCGACGCCCAGCGCGATCAGGCTGAACATGTTGAGCGACCGGTTGCGCACCGAAGCCCAGCCGCGTGCGAAGAACGGCCATCCCGCCCACAGCACGACCGGCGTCGCGAGCAGGAACTGGAGCCACACCGATAGCTGTGGCGAGACGTAGTGGCGAAGGTTCAGGCCCGGAAAGTGCGCGCCCATTTCCAGGACCACCGTGGGCACGGCCAGCGTGGCGCCGATCCAGAAGCGGCGAGTCATGTCGATCAGTTCGGCGCTCGGGCCGGTTTGTTCACCGGCACCAACCGGCTCCAGCGCCATGCCGCAGATCGGGCAGGAGCCGGGACCCACCTGTCGGATTTCGGGGTGCATGGGACAGGTGTAGAGCGTGCCTTTGAGCATCGGCTGTGGCGGCATCGGCGCGGGCGCTGTTGTTTCCTTGCCGAGATAACGCTGTGGGTCGGCAATGAATTTCGTGCGGCAGCCGGCGCAGCAGAAATAATGGGTTTGCCCCTGATACTCGGTACGGTGCGGCATCTTTTGCGGATTGACAATCATTCCGCAAACCGGGTCTCCGACCATTCCAGCCTCACCCGCCGGCGGGCGATCGTGGTGACGGTGCGGCACGGTCTCAGTCATAATAGTTCTCTTGGTCTCGACATATACCGTATACCCGTATATATTGCGCCCATGAGAAACCCTGTCAAGAAATCGGCGGCTGTGCGATTGAGCCGCATCGAGGGCCAGGTTCGCGGTATCGCGCGCATGATCGCGGACGACCGCTATTGCATCGACGTCATCAACCAGATCGGGGCAGTAAAGGCCGCGCTCAAGAAGGTTGAGGACGCGATTCTTCGCGACCACATCGAGCATTGCGTCGAGCATGCGATCATGTCCGGCGACGCAGCGGATCAACGGCGCAAAGTCGCCGAGCTTGTGCAGGTTCTCACCCACGCCACATCCTAGGGCGCGCGGGACACAATGCCGCATTTGATCCATATCAATTCTCAGGGTGCCACTTCAGCCTATATACCCCCCATGGGTAAGTTACTTCCACAAGGCGCGATTGACGCTTGCGTGCCCAGGGCGCGACTGAACCGGACTCGGAGCCGTGGGAGCCGTGCAGGTACAGAACGAGTTGCAAGCAAACAAATCACGGAGCAGTGTTATGCACAGGTTGACATTTCTCGGCGCCGCATTCGCGTTAGCGCTGACGGCCAGTACAGCGATGGCGCAACCCTACGGCGGCTACGGCATGATGGGCGGCTACGGCTACGGCATGATGGGTCCCGGCATGATGTATGGCTATGGCTACGGCCCCGGCTACGGCATGATGGGCGGTTATTACGGCTCTGGTCCATACGAAATGATGCGCGGCTATTACGGTTATGCTCCCGGGTACGGCCACCGCCATCATTGGGGGCCGGGTTCTGGCAGGTACGGACACGGCTACGGCTACGGCATGATGGGTTCCGGTTGGTAGGCGGCGACCGGAGCTGAGACGGCCGATCAGGCGCGCGCAGCGGGCTGAGCATGTCGCTGGTCTTCGCTGATGTTTAGCCAACGAGCGAGAGGTGACCAATGTGGGGTTATGGACCTCAATGGGGCATGGGCGGCTGGGGCGGAGCCGGGTTAGGGCCAATATTTATGATCTTCTGGCTCCTGGTGATTGTCGCTTTGATTGCCGGTGCGGTTTGGCTCGTGCGGTCGGCATCGCATCATGACGCCGGCTCGCCGAGGGGGCCGTCGCGCTCGTCCGGTCTCGAAATCCTCGAAGAACGCTACGCGCGCGGTGAAATCAACCGTGACGAATATCTGGAAAAACGACGTGATATGGGCAGCTGACGACGAGTCCTGACGGGGATCAAGGCCCTGACAATCCTTAGTCTCTCCAATTGCCCCATCAGAAAGCTGACCTCAATACATTGCCGGCGGGCCTATCGATCCGGCTCGCCGGCAAGTGAAGCAATGAGAACTGCACATCTTGCGGGCAGGCACCTCCGCCCACCAGTTCGCGGCGTCCACATCGTTCGCGAAATCCAGCGTCTCCGGGTTCACATTTGCCTGGAGTAAAAAAGATTGTAATGACTTCTGCCGGATAGTCGCTTCGATACATTTGGTCACCAAACAAAGGGGCACCGGCTCGCCCAGGGGGTTGATACAGATTAAAGTGCAGCCACGCCCTCGTTGATGGCATTCCGCAGTCCAAGGTCGAAGGCAACCGACCCGTACTGGAGGTTCGGCTCATCACGGTGAGCAGTTTGTGTTTGATAGCGAAAGTAGGAAATTCAGCGTGAAATAGTCTCGGACCGGGAGGCCACGCGAAAAGCCTACGCGGATCGTGGCCGAGGTACAATGGCGGCGGTCGCCTGACGCGACCTCGGATGAGGGTCACCAGATGTATTTCGCCGCGAGTGCAATAACGACGGCTGCCGGAATGACCAATATGGTCATTTGGACCGCGACGTTATTTATCAAGCTGCGGCCTTTTTCTCGGTTTGCGCAGTCATGTAACGACCTCCCTAGTGAGGGCCATCGTCTGTTCGTGGCTGTGACAGGGCTGCATAAGAAATGGAAGGGCGCGTTGATTTAAATCAACTGAACCGGGCTTGGGTCCGTAGGTAAATTGGGCTTTGGTTCGTTACGCGCGAGAGTCGAGTGACAATCCAAGACTGAAAGCCTTTTGGCGCGTTACGCCCTCGGTGCGCTTCAGGGTTCGGGCAAATCTTCGAGGCAGGAACCTTCTTGCGAGCGAGGGCCTTGAGCTCCCGGACGTGTGCGGATGTCCAGGCGCGTTTCTTCTTTGATCCATTCTTCGTAGTAATCTGTTCTCCAGGCATGTGGGGCGAGTGCCTGTAGCGGTAAGTTGGTTAAAGAAAAGGCCCGCGCACGTTCGGCGATGTGGGCGGGCGAGTTTAAAATCGCTCGGCGTCTTATTCGACGAGATCGAACCTAGTCCCCGAGACTGTCACTATCATTCCGGTGGCTTCTTCTCGGAAACGTGCCAGGGATGGTCCGTTCGAGTGCGCGTCGAACGCAGCTTCGTCGCGGTACAGCTCGTAAATCATCACTTGAGTGGTGGCCTCCCGCGGCAACAGGACGTCAAATCGCAGAGTGCCGGGTTCCTCTTGGACGCAACGGGCTCTGTGCGCCATGAGCAAGGGCACAAACTCTTCCCTACGGCCAGACGCAATTTCAATCGTACCGATAAGGGCGAACTTTGGCATGCGCGCGTTTCTCTGATCCATTCTTGATAACGGCGGCGCTTATAGCTGGAGGTGCGCCAAAAGAAAAGCCAGGCCCGTGGCGGGGCTTGTGTTTGCAGCGTGGGGGTACGAGCCGATGTATCAGGGGCAGGGCTGTGCTGCGCAGTTGGTATTAGAATTTAACTTTACTCTCGGCGGTCTAGTGGCTGAACGCGCCAAAAAGCTTCCCGTACTTCGTTCCCGGCGGCTCTGGCCGCTTCTTCCGACAAGTAGACAGGCGCGGAAAACTTGACTGGGCGAAAATGGACCATCGCGGCGAAGCTCCCAAACGTATTTATCGCCGCGCCGCTCGGTCCGAACTTGCAGCTCGGTGTTGGCGCCTATTCGCATCATTTGCGCTTGGGCTGCCAAAAACTTAAATATCCGCCGGCGCTGAGGCTCGTCGGCGGTTAGATCGAGTAGCTTTCGATACAGCTCAATGCCTTGCTGACTGAAGAAGCGTTCCATGGTGCAGCCTCATGTGGTTTGCATTTAGACGGACATCCGCAAGCAACACGTGCGCGAACGCAACTTTGATGGGATCACTTCAACGAAGAGTGGTTGCCCCAGCCGGGGGTTGTCGGTGGCTGGGGGCTGGGGCTTCCATCTTCGGGACAGCCACGCAACAAACACTCACGCCGCGCACCGTCCCGACTAGGATCTGTTTCGGCTACGAGTTAGGCAGCGGCGGCGAAGCGGATACTGGGTGAGCCGAGCACGCCGCTCTTCTCCATCATCGTCTTCATTTCAGGTGAGCCCAGCCTGGCGCGGGCCTTTGCGACGTGGGCGACATCCATCCTGGAGGATGCTTTCTGGCACGCGCGGGACGCCTCAATCTCATCACGATTTAGATCAATGAGTGATCGCTGGTCGATCTGGTGCTATGATCTCGACAGGGGACAACACCCGTCATCCCGAGCGGCGGGATAGAGCATAGGGAGGGACATCATGACCGCAGGCGAGACCAAATTACTCTTTCCGGGACTCGCGGGATTTTACGAATCCTGGCGTGACATTGCCTACACGCTCGTTCGGGTGGTCATCGGCTACATTTTGCTTATGCATGGCTGGCTTAAAGTCGGCACCTTCGGTCTCGGCGGCGTCAGCGGCTACATGGCCAAACAAGGATTGGAGCCCGCCACGGCGTTTGCAATTGCTGCTATGGTTCTAGAAACGGTCGGCGCCATTTGCATCATCATTGGCCTATTTACGCGGTTTTTCGCGGCAGCGCTGGCCGTAGAATTGGGCATTGCCTTTCTGGTCGTGCACCTCAAGGCAGGATTTTGGGTCAACAAGGGCGGCTACGAAGAGGTGCTTCTGCTCGGCGTCGTGATGTTCGCCATTGCGATCAGGGGCGGCGGACCCTACTCAGTCGATCGCATGATCGACAAGGAACTGTAGACCCGCCGCTGGTACCGCGAAAGCCGACGGCTACGCGCTTTCGGCGGCTGACAAGGATGCAATGTCGTCCTTGTCGCAGCTAATGCGGATGGGGAGATTTTGAATAGACCGAACGCATCGGAAGGTGCATTCGCGACCGCAGCCGCCATGTCGTGATGGGTCACAAGCGACAGATCGACGATGTGTGAGCAATGTCCGATTGTCCCGCAATAGCAACCAAATTGCTGCATTGCGGCAACCCACGCGATGACGGCGTTCGCACTCAGCGAGAACGAACGCTCGGCCGTTGCCAATCATGTCGTGGCACAATTCAAGGAGCGTGGCGATCCGTGCGGCCTTAAGCGACGAAGTAAAGCCGGGATGCGGGCCAACTCCTAAAAGTTCAATTTTACCATTTTCTAACGCCGATGCCCTAAACGCACCGTCGTTCCGGTTTTCGTCTGAGCCCCGGATCGGCAATGGGAGGCCTCGGTCTGTTGAGCCTGCGTCCTTAGCCAGCGTGCGATAGAGGGATACCAAGAGGACAACGCCGAAGGCGTCTGTCCACACATAGCGTAATCCGTTGGGCCAGATATGTTCCGCCTGCATCCAGCGCAGCTTGTCGAGGACATAGTCGATTCCCGTCGCCGCCGGCATGTCGGCCTCACAAGCCAAATGGATAGGTATCGAGTAGCCCTTCGAGTTCCTTGGTCTCGAACGGGGTCACTGCGCGTGATTCGTCGAACCAGATATATTCGTCGAACTGGGCCGGCAGCACCGCCTGGAAATAATGACTCGCCAGTTCTGTCTCCGGCCGATAGATCACCCCGATCGCCCGCTCCAGGCGCGGCTTCGCCAATCTGTTACGAACCTCGCCGGCCGAACGCCCGCGCAACGGCAGCATGAATTGCGGACGGCCGGTGTCGTGGCATAGCCGTTCATAGCTTTGTTTGTGCGAGGGCAGCACCGTCTTGACCTCCATCGGTCCGTCCCACTCGGAAGCCGCGGCGACCGTCCCCGCATGGGTTCCGAACCCGATCGAATAGGCGGCGTTGCCGAATTCTTCCCGGCACAGATGCCCGATATTGTACTCGCCGCGCGCGGACATCTCCGTCGCGGCGGCGTCGCCGACGTGGGAATTGTGCGCCCACACGATGGCCTTGGCTGCGGCCCCGTGAAAGTCGAGCAAGGTCTTCAGCGTTTCAAACATGTGATTGTCGCGCAGATTCCAGGAAGCGCGGCTTCCGTAATACATGATCCGGTAGTAGCGCTCGGCGTCGGTCACCAGGCGGGCATTCTGCACCGCATCCATGAAGCGCTCGCCGTCGTGGGCGGCGTAGTCGCTTTGTTTGTGGAGGATATCCTCCAACATTTGGACAACCTCCTTCTCGCACGTACGGTAGGTGCCGGTCAGCGCCGCATGGCCGTAGGTTGCGGGATCGGCCTCCCAGGGGGTCAGGCAACCATAGCGGTGCCGTGCGATCCGCGCGGAGTCGGGGTCGACCTCGTCCAGATATCTCAGCACTGACCCGATCGAGGTGTAGAGGCTGTATAGGTCAAGCCCATAAATCGCGACCCGCTCCTGCGGCGCCCGCTCCGCATTATGGGCATGCAGCCAGTCCACGAACGACCGCACTTCGTTGTTGCGCCACATCCAGGTTGGAAAGCGGGCGAACGCCGTCCACTCGCTCGGTGGATATTCGAAATGCCGCACATAGTGGTCGAGACGCGCTACATCGGGCCAATCCCCTTCGATCGCGACAAAGCGGAACCCCTTGCGCGTTATCAGCTCCTGCGAGATGCGCTCGCGCATGCGGTAGAATTCGGAGGTGCCGTGGCTGGCTTCGCCGAGCAGCACGATTTTCGCGCCGCCGATCCGCTCCAGCAGGCCGTCGAGGTCCGCAGCTCCGATCGAGTTGAAGGGCTCGCAGAAAGCGGTGATTGCATTCACGATATCGCTTTCGTCCGAGCGGAGCCGCGCCACGCCTGGTTTCGACGGAAATGGTAGCTCCGCCGGCGCCCATCCTTCTTTGCCTACCAGCGGTACAAAGCGGACATCGGCGATGTCTTCGCTCTTGAACTCCTCGTTCGAAATTCGGGTGACGCGTACAAGCTCCTGTGCTCGAGGATCGGTGCCTATTGGGATCACCAGTCGGCCACCCACCTTCAGCTGTTTCTTGAGCGACTGTGGAACCCCGGGCCCGCCCGCGGCGACGATGATCGCGTCATATGGCGCCGCCGCGGCCCAGCCGAGTGTCCCATCGCCGTGCACGACATGGACGTTGCGATAGCCGAGAGCCGCCAGCGTCGAAGCCGCCTTTTCGGCTAGCTCGCCGAGCCGCTCGACGGTGTAGACTTCCGCCGCAATCTCGGCGAGCACGGCCGCCGCATAACCGGAGCCTGTGCCGATTTCGAGCACCCTTTCGCGGCCCGCCAGATCCAGCGCCTCCGTCATCAGCGCCACAATATAGGGCTGGGAAATGGTCTGCCCGGCGGCGATGGGGAGCGGCGAATCCTCATAGGCGAATTCCCGCAGACGCTCGGGAAGAAACGCCTCCCGCGGGACCTTTCGCAGAGCGCCGAGGACCGCTGCGGACCGGATGCCGCGCGCCGCGATCTGATTTTCGACCATGTCCTCGCGAAGCTTCGCTAGATCACTCATCGGCCCCTCCGCACGTGCCGGACATTGACCTGGATCAAGTCCGCTCATCTTAGACCATTTACGCTTCGACATTCTATGAATGAGCGTTGTGGCCACCTGTTCCTTGTCCGTAAGGAGAAGAATGACATGGTCAATAGAACAGAGACTACCGAGGCGCACACAGATTTATTTCAACCGGTGTCGCTAGGGCCGTACGAGCTCGCGAACCGCATCGTCATGGCACCGCTGACGCGCAGTCGCGCCAGCGAAGACGGCGTCCCGATTTCCTTAATGGCGGAATACTACGCGCAGCGTGCCTCCGCCGGGCTAATCATCACTGAGGGGACCAACATCTCGCCCCAGGGGAGAGGCTATGCCCTTACGCCGGGCATCTATAATGATGCACAGGTCGCGGGATGGCGACCGGTGATTGAGGCCGTCCATGCCCGCGGCGGTCGGATATTTCCTCAGCTCTGGCATGTCGGGCGGGTGTCGCATCCCTCGCTCCAGCCGGGCGGTGCTCTGCCGGTGGCTCCTTCAGCGATTCGTCCGGACGCTAAGTCCTTTACTAATACTGGCTTTCAAACTTGTGTAACACCCCGCGCGCTCGCAACTGGCGAAATTCCGGAGATCGTCGAGCAGTACCGTCATGCAGCGCGAAACGCTCTCGCCGCCGGTTTTGACGGCGTCGAGATTCATGCAGCCAACGGCTATCTCATCGAGCAATTCCTACGCGACAGCACGAACAAGCGAACCGATGCCTACGGTGGATCGCGCGAAAACCGTGCCCGGCTCCTACTCGATGTGACCGAGGCCGTGGCGGGGGTCTGTGGCGGCCAGCGCGTCGGTATCCGCCTCTCGCCGGTCAGCCCGGTCAACGGTGCCGACCTCGACAGCGATCCCGCTGGGACCTACGCCTACGTGGTCGAGCAACTGAATGCGTTCGGTCTGGCCTATATCCACATCATTGAAGGAGTGACTCAAGGGCCCCGAGAGGTGCCAGGTGGGTTCGACCTCCAAATTCTGCGGCAGTCGTTCAAAGGGCTCTACATCGCGAATAATGGCTATGACCTGGATCTGGCCCTTGAGGCACGCCGTCGCAATCTCGCGGATCTGATCTCCTTTGGGCGCCTCTATATTGCGAATCCCGACCTTGTGGAGCGTTTGCGGATCGGAGCACGGCTAAACGTTCCCGATCGTGCGGCCTTCTTCGGCGGAAGCGCGGCAGGATACACCGATTATCCGGTCTTGACCCCAGCGGAGCGTCATGCGGCCTAGCACCAGACGGGGCACGATGCCTTACGGGCTGCGCGGTGGTTTCGGTTCCTCATGGAAAAACCACGAACCTCACGGGGCATACCGTCAAAAAACGTGCGTCAGTTATCCTGAAAGCTGCCAAGCGCTTGCACCGCAATATGTGACGCGGTGGGCCGATAACGACCATTCGATCAAAATCGGAGCGCAAGAAGATCGCACCGGTTCCGAGTTTAGAGGCGTAGACACCGGCTTGGCTGACGGAAGGATGTCAGGCAGGCGATAACGATGCTCCACCTTCGCGTCGCGAAGCGTTTGCGGCAGAGGTGGTCCCACCTTACGGGACAGAATGGCGGCTTGGCTAAGGTGGATTCTGGGTTCGATTACGCCGCCAATTTCTCCTCGTTTGCCTGCGTAGCATAGACCTCGTCGGGCGTCCTGCCGCCGAAGACCGAGTGGGGTCGATCGGCATTGTAGTAGCCGATCCACCGACCGATCCCTGTTCGTGCCTCACTGCCGGTCTCGAAGGCATTGAGGTAGACGCACTCGTACTTCAACGATCGCCATAACCGCTCGATGAAGACGTTGTCCATCCAGCGGCCACGGCCGTCCATCGAGATGCGGATGTCGGCAGCCTTTAAGGTGTTGGTGAAGGTAAAGCTGGTGAACTGCGAGCCCTGATCGGTATTGAAGATCTCAGGTCTGCCGAAGCGGACCATCGCCTCCGCCAGCGCCGCGACGCAGAAGTCAGCATCCATCGTGTTCGATAACCTCCATGCCAGAACCTTGCGGCTGAACCAGTCCATGACCGCGACCAGGTATAGGAAGCCTCTGCGCATCGGGATGTAGGTCACGTCTGCGCACCAGACTTGGTTGGGCCGGTCGATGGTCAGATGGCGAAGCAGGTATGGCCATGTCCGGTGCTGCGGATGCCGCTCGCTGGTCTTCGGGCGTTGGTAGATCGGCGCCAAGCCCATCTTGGTCATCAGTCGACGGACACGATGGCGCCCGACACAGCAGCCGTTGCGGCGCAGATGCCGTACCATCTGCCGCGAGCCGTACCACGGTGTCTCGAGGAACTGCTCGTCGATGAGACGCATCAACACCAGCGTCGCTTCGTTCTCCGCCGTCGGCTTACGATAGAATGTCGAGCGACTGATCGACGCCAGCTCGCACTGGCGTACGATCGAGAGCCGTGGATGACCGGGGTCGATCATCGTCTTCCTCCGATCCAGGCTCAGCGATCGAAGGCTTTCGACAAAAAATCCCGTTCCACCACCAGCTGACCAATCTTGGCATGAAGCTTCGTCAGCTCGGCGTCGCGGTTCTGTTCGCGCGCGCTGCCCTTCTCGTCGAACACCTTGGCCAGCTTCTCCACCGCCTCACGCTTCCAGGCAGCAATCTGGGTCGGGTGCAGTTCGTGCTTGCTCGCCAGTTCTGCGACCGTTTCGTGGCCCTTGATCGCCTCGAGCGCCACCTTGGCTTTGAACTCAGCCGAAAACCGTCTCCGCGTCCTCATGATGGTTCGTCCTCTGTATCGGCGAATCCACCTTAACCGGCTGTCTTAGGAAGTGGGACCACCTCTGGCCTTGCACGCGGCCAGTTCCCGTTCGAGGCGCGCAATATTCTCGAACAGCCGTCGGGTGGTAAGCTGGATAAAGTAGAATCCAAATTGCGGATTCTGATAATAAAGCTGTTTCACCTGTTCATAACTAATTTTCATCAATTCGCCATCCCCGATGCATTCCAGCGTCTGCGTGCGTGACTTGTTTAATGCAAATAGGCCTAGCTCGCCGACGATTTCCCCCGACGGAATATCTATTCCGAACTCGGTCAAACGATAGCGGCCGGAAACGACGAAAAACATCGCATCGGCGGTGTCACCTTTGCGAAAGAGCACGTCGCCGCTCCTAGCCCGGTGCGTCGAGGTAAATGGTCTGAGCCAGTCCATGTTAAGATCACCCTGTGCCGCCCTGCGCACCTGCTTCGTCAGCCGCAACATCTCGCGAAGACGCAGGCCATTCAACGGCAGCAGTATCAAATGCAGGACCAAGACGGGATATAGGCCGTCGAGAGACCCGTATAAAATGAACATGCAATTGCTGCAGATTCCAATGATGCGTAGCGGAATCATCGTCTTCATATAGAAAGTCAGGAAGACGAGCACGGCCGCGAGGTATCCAGCTATTTCCCCAATACGCATGACGCCTCTCTCCTTCCATTATCGCTATGCGCGTTGTTGGCGTGGTCGTCAGCTATTGCAGCCAAAACCGCAATTCCGGTCGAGAAGATCAACATGATTCAGCAACCACTGATAGCGCTATCCAGCGCTATCAAGTCCAAAGACGGCGCGCGCTTGGCTGGTGCCTTCGCCGATCTCACCGTTGCCTGCAACATCTCTCACGAGGCGGCCCATGTAGGCTTTATCACGATTCAGGTTCCGACGGCGTCAGCTTTTAGCAAACAATCATTCATGCCGAAGGGAAAATGACGCCCACCAATTCAGAACTCGCCTGTCTGCGAGAGGAATCGCAGAAATTACTTTCTCGGCACCGCGGCGAAACGGCGAGTCGTTAAAGCGACCGCTCAATATCCGCGGTTGACGTCGACCACGGAGAAAAGCCTATCGCGCGGTCGAGCTTGAGTTCCGAGTTACCTGCCACATGGGGCGTAATAACGACGTTGCGGGCATGCCATAGCGGATGATCTTTAGGCAGTGGCTCCGGATCGACCACGTCCAGCCCGGCGCCGGCAATGCGTCCGGTCTTTAGCGCGGTCAGGAGATCGTCGGTCACAACGCTTTTGCCGCGGCCGACGTTGATGAAATAAGCGCTGGGCTTCATGCGCTCGAACATGGCGGCATTGAACAGACCGGTGGTCTCAGGGGTCAGAGGCGTCACATTGACGACAATGTCGGCCCGGCCGATCAACTTCGGCAGTTCAGCAGCGACGCCCACGTAATCGACGAAGCTCGGCCCCTCGTGGCCGCTGTTGCGTGTAGCGATGACGTGCATGCCGAACGCATGGGCGCGCTCGGCGATCATGGTTCCGATTCCGCCCAGGCCCACCACCAGCATGGTGTGACCGTCGAGGTCCATCAGCTTTTGCGGAGGGTGCCGGTCCCACTTTCCTTCGCTCTGATTAGCCAGGTAAGCGTTGATCTGGCGGGTCAATGTCAGGATCAGCGCCATGGCGTGTTCGCTGATGTTGGGGCCGTTCACCCGCTGCATGTTGGTAAGGATGATGCCACCGTAGCGCACCTTGGGAATAGCGAGGCAATCCTCGACACCCGCGGCCAGGGTCTGAATCCACCGCAGCCTGGCACCGGCATTGATCACATCCGGATTGCAGCTGCCGACCAGTCCGTCCGCGTCGGCGATTTGTGCCATGGCATCCGTACGGCTGCGTGCGCCAACGACAGTCACGTCCTTGGCGACCTCCTGAAACCACGTCACCCGCGCGGCGCTATCGGACAACACTACGATCTTGTGCGGTTTTTCCCAGCCCTTCATGTCGCGGGCCGCGACGACGCTCTCGCGCAAGCCTAAAGCGGCGATGACGCTGGCGGGATCCTCGGCGAATGAAGGGCGCGCGAAGAGGCTCACAAGCAAAAACGCGCAAACACGAAAAATCTTGGCAGCGCTTATGCCCGTGGTCGATAATTCTGATATTTCCATGGCAATCTTCCAGCTTTGCTTGACGAGCGAGGCTCAGTGCAAATGGCCCGACGCCTCGGTGATGTCCGCATGAGATCCGCTCTTGCCGCAATAGAAACCAAATTATCGCATTACAGCAACCGACGCGGTGGGCTAAGAAGCAATATCGCACGCTCGGCGGCTTGACCCAGATCAACGGAAACATCCGAGAATTTTCGCATTATGGCGAATCTTCCGATGAAGGTCGAAGCTCTTTAAGGACGTTTGACCTGGATCATGGTGCGGCGAGCCAAAGGGAGAAGATTATTTTGGGTTCATTCGTCGAATTGACGATTGCCAAAGCCACAGAACGATGAGGTCAAAGGGGGTAACCACCGTGAGCGTTAGCCGTGCGGACATTGCCGAAAGAACCGCGACACTTCTCGGGACAATGCGCGCGGCGCGGCCGCTCGTCCACAACATCACCAATTACGTGTCGATGGATGTGGCGGCAAACGCCCTGCTCGCCATCGGCGCCTCGCCCGCCATGGTGCACGCTCGCGAGGAGGTGGCTGAATTCATTGGCGTTTCGGCTGCGCTCGTCGTCAACATTGGAACCCTGTCCATGTCCTGGATCGAGGCGATGATCATCGCCGCGGAGGCAGCGAAGGGGCAGGGCAAGCCGTGGGTGCTCGATCCCGTGGGCGCTGGCGCCACAAAGCTGCGCAACGAAGCGGTCAAATCGCTGCTGCCGCACCGGCCCTCGATCATCCGCGGCAATGCATCGGAGATCATGGCAGTCGCCGGCGGTGTCGGCGTTGCGCCCAAAGGCGTCGACAGCGCCAACACGACGCAGGAGGCGCTGGCCTTCGCGCTAAGCCTCGCCGCGCATGAGGACTGCATCGTCGTTGCCACCGGCGCGGTCGACATCGTCACGGACGGCCGCCGCGTGGTGAAGCTCGGCAATGGTTCGCCGATGATGGCAAAGGTCACCGCGCTGGGTTGCGCGCTCTCCGCCGTCACCGGGGCATTCGCTGCCGTCGCCACCGACAAATTCGAGGCGGCCGTTGCCGCAGTCGCGGTCTATGGCATCGTTGGCGAAATCGCCGCGGAGCAGGCGCGCGGCCCGGGCTCGTATCGCGTGGCATTTCTCGATGGGCTCGAATCGATCGGGCCGAAAGAGATCGAGAGTCGCTTGCGGATCGTGGACTGATGCCTGGAAATGGCGGACCAATACTACCAGCTCTGCCTCGTCACCGATAGCGCGCTTGCGAACGGCCGTTCCCTTGTTGACATTGTGGCGGCGGCGGTGAAAGGCGGCGTCACAATCGTGCAGTTGCGCGAAAAGACCGCGTCCACGCGTGCCTTCATCGAACAAGCAGGGGTGCTGAAACGGTTGCTCGCGCCGCTGCGTGTGCCGCTGCTCATCAATGACCGGATCGACGTCGCGCTGGCTGCCGGTGCCGACGGCGCGCATGTCGGCCAGCAGGATATGCCGGTCGCGCTCGCGCGCCAGTTGCTCGGGCCCGCGGCCATCATCGGCCTGTCGATCACCCAGCTTGGCGACGTCCGCGACCCCGACCTGGCGCTGGCCGATTACCTCGGTGTCGGTCCGATCTTCGCCCAGTCGACGAAGCTTGACGCGACACTGCCGCTCGGCCTCGCCGGATTGGCGCAAGTTCGCCGCGCCACCGGCAAGCCGATCGTCGCGATCGGCGGCGTATCGGCCACGAACGCGGGCGCGGTCCGGTCGGCGGGCGCCGACGGCGTCGCCGTTGTCAGTGCCATCATGGGCGCCGACGATCCGATGGCGGCGGCCGCGGCGCTGCTCGCGGCGACGAATTCCCTGCGCCTGAAAAGTGGCTAAATGAGCCGCGCGGGCACGCTCAACGCCGGGTCGTTTTCGGGAGCTGGGCCAAGATATTTGACTTGGATCATGGTGCCGACGAGATCAAAGGGAAAGAGATTAGAAAGAATTCTTTTGGATTGTTCGCTCAATTGGGATTGATGCCATGGTCGCCACCCCACAAGAGGCGCAAAAAATTACGACTTTGACGGCGGCATCGGCAACCGAGGCCGGTAAGCCGACGCAGCCGCCGCTAAGCCGCCCGATGCGCGGCGAGTTCGGAGCTACGGTCGGGGACCGTGCGAGCCAAGCGGAAGACCGCGACTCTTACAGCGTGACGGCGCTCGCGGACATCACCGATCGCTCGCTGCACGCGGCCCTTGCTCGCTTTACCGGCGGGATGTCGCCTGCGGCACTTGCCGAGGCCTATTTAGACTGGGTGACGCATCTCACCTACGCGCCGGGCAAGCGCGCGCAGCTCATCGACAAGGCGATCCGCAAGGCGCTTCGGTTCGCAAACTACGCCGGCCGCTATGCGATGGAAGGGGCAAAGACGGAGTGCTGTATCGAACCGTTGCCGCAGGACCAGCGGTTCATCGACGAAGGCTGGCAGCAATGGCCCTTCAACTGCATCTACCAGGCTTTTCTGCTGCAGCAGCAATGGTGGTACAACGCAACCACCGGCGTACGCGGTGTTTCGAAAAAACATGAGGACATGGTTGCGTTCGGTGCACGCCAGATCCTTGACGTGGTTGCACCATCGAACTTTTCCCTGACCAATCCAGAGATCCTGCGGCACACGATCCGCGCCGGCGGCCTCAATCTGCTGAAGGGCTGGCAGAATTTGATCGAGGATTGGGAACGCGCGATCAGCGGCAGGCGGCCGATCGGCGCCAAGAGGTTTGTCGTCGGCCGCGACGTTGCGAAAACTCCGGGCAAGATCGTCTACCGCAACCGCCTCATCGAGTTGATTCAATACGCGCCGACGACCGCCGCCGTGCGGCCGGAGCCGATCCTCATCGTTCCCGCTTGGATCATGAAATATTACATTCTCGATTTGTCGCCGGGAAACTCCCTGGTCAAGTACCTCACCGAGCAGGGCTTCACGGTGTTCATGATCTCCTGGAAGAACCCGGGACCGGAGGACCGTGATTTGGGATTGGAGGATTATCGAACGCTCGGGGTGATGAGCGCGCTCGATGCCGTCAACGCGATCGCGCCGGATCAAAAAGTGCACGCAGTCGGCTATTGTCTCGGCGGAACGCTGCTGTCGATCGCGGCGGCCGCGATGGCACGCGACGATGATGACCGGCTGGCAACAAAGACGCTTTTTGCCGCGCAAACCGATTTCACCGAGGCCGGCGAGCTCATGCTGTTCATCGATGAGAGTCAGGTCGCTTTCCTCGAGGACATGATGTGGGAGCAGGGCTTTCTCGACAGCCAGCAAATGGCCGGCGCCTTCCAGATGCTGCACTCGAACGACCTGGTTTGGTCGCGCATCGTCCGCGATTATATGCTCGGCAGCCGCGAGCGGATGACGGACCTGATGGCCTGGAATGCCGACGCGACGCGCATGCCCTATCGCATGCATTCCGAATATTTGCGCAGCCTATTTCTCAATAACGATCTGGCGGAAGGCCGTTTCCTGGCTGGCGGAAAGCCGATCACGCTTAGCGATATTCGCACGCCGGTATTCGCCGTCGGCACGGAGCGCGACCATATTGCCCCGTGGCGGTCGACCTACAAGGTCAACCTGCAATTCGACGCCGAAGTGACTTATTTGCTCACCACCGGCGGTCATAACGCCGGTATCGTATCGGAGCCCGGTCACCTAGGGCGCAGCTTTCGGATTGCCACGAAGAAACCCAATAATCATTACCTCGATCCGGAAAGGTATTACGCGGAGGCGTCGCGCAAAGATGGCTCGTGGTGGCCCGAATGGGTCGCGTGGCTCGCAGATCGCTCCGGTGCGTTGACGGCAGTGCCGGCGATGGGCGCGCCTCAGGCTGGCTACCCACCGCTGGGCGACGCGCCGGGTGCCTACGTGCTCGGGCAATAAGGTCTCCGTCGTGATCGCGGGCGCATTAAGGATCCGAGACATTCACGCGACGATGATCGTTGTTGCGCTCGCGACGGTTCTAGTGGGGACCGCGGCCGCGTCCGCCGCGGCGCAGCGGCTCGATTGCGTCTTGACCAACAAGGAGGCGAGCCCCGCATCCGAAAGCCGGCCGATCGTCGTCGTGTTCGATGAAGGCACAAAGACCGTGACGGCCGAAGAAGGCGGTCGAACTTACAGCCTCAAAAAGGTATCCATCAGCAACGTGTCTATCAATGGCGCGGCCGACAATGTCAGCCTCGGCATCGATCGATCCTCTTTCGGCATCGTGTGGCAGCAATACGGGGCGGACAAGGTGAGCACCGAATATGGGCGATGCCGCCCGGTGGGGTCGCCGCAGTAACCGCGAAGGGCGTGCGCGGGGCGCCGTCGCTCCGCGGGAGAAGGTTGCCGTCAGATGAAGCGCGAGCTGGCAAAGAAATTGAAAATCGCCGGTTTTCCCATGCCGGCTTACCGGGCCGGCCATCATTTCTATCCGCATGAGGATGATACCGACTGGACGGATGCCGCGCGGCGCCATGGTGTGACGGTCACGCATTACGATCTGGAAGATCGGTTGCAGGCTCTCAAGAACGGCTATTACTGTCCCAACCTTTCCGACCTCATCGAGGCCTGCGGCGCGCATTTTTCGCGCTTGTCGATCACGAAAACACTTTGGACGGCGGAAAGCGACGACCCGGAGCAAATTGCCATGGGTGACAGCCCGGAAGAGGCTGTGGGAAAGCTGTGGCTTGCGCTGTATAGGCATCAGCCGCGGGATATCCGCCCGGCGGCGCAAACTGGATAATCTGCGGCGAACGCTGTCGTGGCAAGGCCTAAGACAAAGTCTGCGCGCTGCGGAGCGCGCCGCTTCTTGCGCCGCCTACTCGTAGCGCAGCGCGTCGATGGGGTTGAGACTTGCCGCCTTGCGCGCCGGGTAAAATCCGAAAAACACGCCGACCGCTGCGGCGAACAGAAAGCCGCCGAACACCGCCGCCAGCGACAGCGGCGCGGACCAGCGGAACAGCAAGGACAGCGCCGCAGAAAACGCGACGCCGGTGACAATGCCGGCGAGCCCGCCGCTGACGCTGAGAAAGATGGCTTCGGCGAGAAACTGCAGTAACACATGCAGCCGGCGCGCGCCGATCGCCATGCGCAAGCCGATCTCGCGCGTGCGTTCCGTCACCGAGACGAGCAGGATATTCATGATGCCGATGCCGCCGACGATGAGCGAAATCGACGCCACGGCGGCGAGCAGAAGCGCCATGATGCGGCTGCTGCTCTCCGCGGTTTCGACGAACTGGCTCAGGTTGCGCACGTCGAAGTCGTTGACGGCGCCGGGCTTGATGCGGTGGCGGCGAATGAGCGTGTCGGTCGATTGACGTATGGCGGTCTGCACCAGCGGCTGACTGACCGCCTGCACGAAGATCTGGTTGGTAAAGCCCGTCAATCGTATCTGCAGATTGTACGGATTGGGCCATGGCGGATACGGCCAATTGAGCGGGGTTTGCTGCGTGGTCGGCGCCGCGACGCCAAGCACCTTGCGTTCGGCCGTCGTGAACGGCGTCATGACAAGATCGTCCTGATCGGTACCGAAGACCGACTGGCCCTTGGCGAGCAACACGCCGATCACCTGCAGCGGCACGCTTTTGACCAGGATTGAGGCGCCGATCGGGTTTTCGCCGGCGCTGAAAAGCTGGCGGTAAACCGTCTGCCCGATGACGACAACGAGGTTGGCCTTGCTCTCGTCCTCGGCCGTGATGCCTCGCCCGGCGGCGATCTGCCAGTTCGTGACCGACGGGTAATTTGCGCTCACGCCTTGGATCATCGTCGTCCAGTTCTGGTGGCTGTACTGCACCTGCCCTGACTGGCGGATGAGGTAGCCGACTTGCGCGACCGCAGGATCCTCGCGGCGAATTGCGCGCGCGTCCGCGACTGTGAGCGTGGAGGCGCTGCCGAAGCCGGCGCGGATGCCGCCCATGGTCAGCGCGCCGGGCAGGATCACGACGACGTTGGTGCCGAGGCTCTCGATCTGCTTGCGGACCGCCTCGCTGGCGCCATTGCCCACGGCGACCATGACGATGAGCGCGGCGACGCCGATGAACACCCCGAGCATGGTGAGCGCCGAACGCATCTTGTTGCGCCCGATCGCCTGAGCCGCGGCGGCGAGGATCATGAGCGCGAAGGCGAGAAAGCCGCTGGTCGGAAGCGTCGGGGCTGGCGGTTCGGGCGGCCGGAAGAACGCCGCGCGCTTAGGCTCGGCGGCGGCCGCCGCCGCCGCCGGTTTGCTCACCCGTTCGTCGGCGACGATGACGCCGTCGCGCATGGTCACGACGCGGTCGGCATAGGCGGCGATGTCGGCCTCGTGGGTCACGAGGACGATGGTGACCCCCTGCTCGCGATTGAGCGAGCGGAGCGTTTCCATGATCTCGTGCGACGTTCGCGTATCGAGATTGCCGGTGGGCTCGTCGGCAAGAAGAAGGCTCGGTGCATTGATCAAGGCGCGGGCGATGGCGACGCGCTGCTGCTGGCCGCCGGAGAGTTGGCCGGGCGTATTGCGCTCGCGGTCGCCGAGACCGAGCAGCTGCAGCGCGGCGCGCGCCCGTTCGGTGCGTACGGCGCGGCGCTTCGGGCCGGCGGCGGCGTAGTAAAGCGGCAGGCCGACATTCTCGAGGGCGCTGGTGCGGGCCAAGAGGTTGAAGCTCTGGAATACGAAGCCGAGGCGCTCGCTGCGGATGCGGGCGAGGTCGGGCTCGCGCAGCGCCGCGACATCGACGCCCTCGAGGAAATAATGGCCGCTGGTCGGCTGGTCGAGGCAGCCGAGAATGTTCATCAGCGTCGATTTGCCCGAGCCCGACGAGCCCATGATGGCGACGAACTCGCCGGGCTGGACGGTGAGGCTGATGCCGCGGAGCGCTTCAACCTTGACATCGCCGACGACGAACGTGCGGGCGACATTCTCCACCTTGATCACCGGCTGGCGCGCCAGAACCTTCGCGCGTCATCGCGGCACCGCTCATAGGCGCGGCGGCGGCAGACTTGGACTGGCCGCCCGCCTGACCGCGGCTTTCGGCGGTGATGACCTGATCGTCCGGATGCAGGTCACCCTTGACGATCTCGGTGAAGTTGTCGTCGCTGAGACCGGGAACGACGGTGACCGCGACGGGTCGACCGTGCGCAGCACCCAGACCTGCGGCTGTCTGCCCGTCGGCTTGCCAGCGACCCGGTGCTTCGACCGCTGCAAGGCCGCCCGGCACATAGCGCAGCGCCTGGTTCGGCACGCGGAGCACGTCCTCTCTTTGATCGATAATGATCGTGGTGGACGCAGTCATGCCCGGCACCAGCGTCAGATCGCTGTTATCGACGCCGATCACGACATCGTAGGTGACGACGTTCTGCACCGTCTGCGGCGATTGACGCCGCTGAGTCACGATGCCTTGGAAGACCCGCTGCGGAAAGGCATCGACGGTAAAAGTGGCCTTGTCGCCTTCCTTGACCCCGCCCATGTCGGCTTCGCTGGTATTGGTGTCCACCTCCAGCTGCTTGAGGTCCTTGGCGATGAGAAACAGCGTCGGGCGTCTGGAAGCTGGAGGCGACGGTCTGCCCGCCGGTGACGTTGCGGGACACTACGACACCGTCCACGGGCGAGATGATGTCGGTGTAGTCGAGATTGAGCTTGGCGCCGTCGACCAGCGCCTGGTCGAGCTTAACGGTGCCCTTCGTCCTGGTTGACGATATAGACTTGGTCCTCGGCCTGCTGGCGCGCGATCGAGTTCTGCGTCGCCAGTTGCTGATAGCGCGCGAGATCGATGCGGTCCTTGTCGAGCACCGCCTGATCGCGCAGCAGCTGGCCTTTATATTGATCGAGCGTTGCCTGATAGGGGCGCGGATCGATCTTGGCGCAGACCTGACCCGCCCTCACTTGCGTGTTGTAGTCGCAGTAAAGGTTCTGAATGACGCCGGAGTCGTAGGCTCCGACAATGATCGTGAGCACCGGGTTGACAGTTCCCGTGGCGGTCGCGGTGCGGGTAATCGTGCCGCGCGCGGCAGGGACCGTGACGTAATGCACGGGTGTGGAGCGATGCATGCTCCACCATGCCAGACCGGCGGCTGCGGCAAGAACAAGCAGAGCCACCACGACCCAGCGGCTACGGAGGTCGATCCGGCGCCACCGGGACTTCGCTGCTGTCGGCGGGGATGAAACCTGCAGCAAAGTGGCCTCGTTTCAACGTCATCCTTTCCGCTCGGACCGATGGCCAAGCGTGCCGCGAAACGTGGCCGGCCCGCGTTGATGTAGCTCAAAGCGTGGATGGGCGCCGGATGACGGCGCGGTCGGCCTATCGGCCGCCGGGGGTGCGCAAGCCGAACCAGGCGTCGCGGACCTGCTGGTAATGCACCATCGGATCGTAGATCGACACCGGCAATCGCAGCTCCGTGGCCGATAGCCGGCCGACGGCCGACAACAGACTATAGGAGGCGACGACGCGATCGTGTTGCGCGACGATCAGACTGACGCGTGCATTCACCAAAGCCTGTTCGGCGTTGAGCACGTCGAGCGTCGTGCGTTGGCCGGCCTGCGCCTCGTTGCGAACGCCTTCCAGCGCCCGCTCGGCGGCGTCGTTCTGCCGCCGCGCGGCCTCGATCTGCGCCTTCGCCGCTTGCAGCTGGCCCCAGGCCTGAACCACGTTGGCCCGGGTCTGATCGCGCACTTGATCCGCGTTCAACCGTTGCTGGCCGACCGTCTCCTTATCCAGGCGGATGGCCGAATATTCCGCACCGCCCTGGTAGATCGGAACCGTCAGGCTGAGCATCGCCGTGCCGAGGAACAGATTGGGCGTGAGGATATTGGGGTAATTTTGTTGCTGGACGCTGCCCTGCAAGGCCAGCGTCGGCCACAGCGCGCCTTCCGCGATCTTCACTTGCAGTTGCGCGACATCGACGCCGTACAACGCCGCGGTCACGGATGGATTCTCCGCCGTGCCGACCGCGATCGCGGCCTTCAATGTCGTTGGCGAGAGCCGATCTACCGGCGAGGCCGCAGCGAGATTCGCCGGCTCGACCCCGATGATGCGCCGATAATTGGCCCGCGTCGTCATCAGCGTGGATTCTGCCCCGTGCAAGCTGGCTTCGCCGGCCGCCAATTGCGCTTCCGCCTGGGCGACATCGGTCGCCGTCACCTGGCCGGCCGAGAAGCGATTCTGCGTATCCTTGAGCGTGCGCTGCAAGACGCGAATATTGTTCTGTTGCACCTCGAGGTTCGCGGCATCGCGCGACATGTCCATGTAGGCGGTCGCGGCTGCCAGCAGCACCGACTCTTCCATCATCCGCAGCGTCTCGCGCGCGGCGGAGACCTGGCTTTCCGCCTTGCGCACTTTGTTGGCGGTTTGTTGGCCGTTAAAGAGCGTCTGCGAGCCGTTGATGCCGACCGCAGTCGGGGTGGTATAGCCTTTGATCGAGTAGGAGACGCCGTTCGGTAAGCCGGGCGGAATCGGCGGGATAACTCCCGTTGTATTCGTAAATTGGTCCGCGACCGTGGCCGTTGCGGAAAGGGTAGGCCGATACCCGGAAAGCGCCTGCGACACGCCCTCGTCGTTCTGGCGGACGATGGCGCGTTGCGCGTTGAGTTGCGGGTTGCCCTCATAGGCTTTCGCCAGCGCCAACTCCATCGTTTCCGCGGCGAGTTGGCGCGGCGCCGCCACGAGCGCCAGCACGATCAGGATCGTTGGCGTTGCCGCGCGCGAAAACCGCCCTCGCGGCATTGCAGGCGTGCCGCAAGCGGTAAACCGGCCTGGTTCGGCGTCAGGGTGATCGCGGGTCGACCGCGAGAATGCCGGCGGGGATTGCGATCGCTTTCGAGCCCCTGAAACGATAACTCTACTCGTCACAATCTGCCTCAATCTGCGCGGCCAAACCTTATCGTGCGCCCATCCGCGTTACAAGGTTCCGGATAGATCAAGCGCTTGCGACCGTGCAAAACTCAGGCGAAGCTTCTGTCAATCGTCGCCCGCGCGGCGATCGCGGCCGGCAGCTCCGGGCCATGCCAGCATCCGGACCTCTCTGACACCGAGCGAGAGTGCGGCGAGAAGCAGCGGAAGGACGAAGTAGAGCGCGCGGAAAGTCAACAACGCCGCCAGCAGCTCTTCCCGCTGGAATTGGGCTAGCCCGACCAGCATGGTGGCCTCGATGACGCCCAGGCCTCCGGGCGCGTGGCTGACGGTTCCCAAGAGCGTCGCAGTGAGAAAAACGACCAGCACGGTCACCAAGCCGGTTGCCGGGCTCGGCGGCAGCAGCACGTACATCGCCAGCGTCACCAGAGCGAGATCCATCGCTCCAATTCCAATCTGCAGCAGGGTGAGCCGCAGATTGGGCAAGACGATGCGCCAGCTGGAGCGGCCGATGGTACGCGGCCGGGGGGTGAGCCAGATCAGATAACAGGCGATGGCGCATAGTCCCGCCAGTCCGATGACCCGGTTGATCCACGACGGCAGATGATCGACGGCGCTTGCGGCTTCCGGGGCGTATGCCGTCGCGCCGCCGAGCAGGAGCGCATTGCCCAGCCAGAAAGTCATGCCGGTGACGAATGCGATCTTGGCGATATCGACGACGGTCAAGCCCCAAGCCGAATAGATGCGCAACCTGACCAGGCCGCCGGTGACGACAGCGGCGCCGAGGCTGTGGCCGATCGTGGAGCTTGTAAAGCTCGCCAGCGCGGCAACCGAGTAGGGAACCTGATGCCGGTCGATCGTGCGCAGCGCGAACAGGTCGTAGAAGGTCAGCGTGACGTAACCGGCCACGACAAAAGCGCCGGCGATGACAATTCTTTGGATCGATTGGGCCTCCAGCGCGGCGACGACTTTGCCGAAGTCGACGTCGCGCAGCAGCCGATGAAGCGCAAACGCCGCCATGGCGAGGATCAACAGGCTGATCGCCGCGCTCATCCTGCTGCGGCTGAGCCTGGACCTGATCCCCTGCGCGATGCTGCTCGTCACATTCGTTATCAGCGTGCGGCGATGAAATACCCGGCAACAACGCCTCACGCGATTCGCGGCTGCAAGTTCTCATTCAACTGTAACAGTAGTGTTACATGCCGAAGCGATTTCGAGCGGCCGCCGGCCGGCTCCGTCACACGATTGAGATATGAAATGGCAATTGTTGTCGCACGCAATTCGACAACACTAAAGCCGAGTGGTCTCGGCCGGAAACAAAGCTCGATGAAGGTCCTGGTCGCGACCGATGCCTGGCGTCCGCAGGTCAATGGGGTGGTGCGCACGCTTGGTTCGGTGGCACGGGCTGCCAGCAAGCTCGGCGTGGAAATCGTTTTTCTCTCGCCGGACGGCTTTCACTCGCTTCCGGTGCCGACCTATCCGGGGCTGCGGCTTGCCGTGCCGAGCGGGCGGCGGATCGCGGCGCATATCGAAGCGGCGCGGCCCGATGCCATCCATATCGCAACCGAAGGACCGATCGGCTTTTCGGTACGCGCCTATTGCCGCCGGCGCGGACGGCCGTTCACGACGAGCTACACCACGCGATTCCCGGAATATATTTCGGCCCGATCACCGATCTCGGAAGAGTGGATTTATGCGGCACTGCGATGGTTCCATGCCGGCGCGACCGTAACCATGGTGGCGACGCCGTCGCTGATGAGCGAATTGACGCAGCGCGGCTTCGCCCATCTCGGCATGTGGACCCGCGGCGTCGACGTCGACCTGTTCCGACCCGATCGCGCCATCGATCTTCCCTTCTCGCGTCCGATCTTCATGACAGTGGGGCGGGTTGCCGTCGAAAAGAACCTGGAAGCTTTCCTTTCGCTCGATCTGCCCGGCACCAAGGTCGTGATCGGCGCCGGCCCGCAGGAGGCGAAGCTCAAACGCAGCTTTCCCGAAGCAAAATTCCTCGGCCCGTTGGAGAACGGCATTCTTGCCGGCCATCTCGCGGCGGCCGACGTGTTCGTGTTTCCGAGCCGCACCGATACTTTCGGCGTCGTGCAACTCGAGGCGCTGGCGAGCGGCGTTCCCATCGCCGCCTTTCCCGTCACCGGGCCGAAGGACGTGGTCGGCAATAATCCGATCGGAGTCTTGCACGAGGACCTCGGCCGCGCCTGCATCGAAGCTTTGGAAATTTCCCGCGACGCCTGCCGCAAATTCGCGCTGGCGTGCTCTTGGGAAAACAGCGCGCGTCAATTCCTTGGCCACGTCCGCAAGGTGGCGACCGGCGGCGGCCGCCAATTTGAGACGGCGATGAGCGTGACGGAAACCGCTCCCGGCTGACGCCGGCACGACGGCAGTCTTGGGTGCCGGGCTGCAACAAAAGGAACATCCATGACCAATCTATCGCATGTGGAACTCGACAAACAAACGGTCACCAAGGCCTATGCGCGGTGGGCGCCGGTCTATGATCTGGTCTTTGGCGCCGTGTTCGAGCGCGGCCGCCACGCCGCGATTGCGGCGGCCGAACGCATCGGCGGGCGCGTTCTCGAGGTCGGGGTTGGAACCGGTCTATCGCTGCCGCACTATTCGAATGACTGCCGGGTTTGCGGCATCGACATCTCCGAGCCGATGTTGCGCAAGGCGCAGGATCGCGTCGCCGAGCTCGGATTAAGCAACGTCGAGGGACTTTGGGTGATGGACGCCGAACACCTGTCATTTCCCGATGAGTCGTTCGATGTAGTCGTGGCGCAATATGTGGTCACCACGGTGCCGAACCCCGAGGCCACGCTCGACGAGTTTGCCCGTGTTTTGAAGCCGGGCGGCGAGATCGTGCTGGTCAGCCGGGTCGGGGCCGAGGCCGGATTGCGGCGAGCGCTCGAGCACGGCTTTGCGCCGGCCGCACGCAAGCTCGGCTGGCGCACCGAGTTTTCGTTCGAGCGCTACGCGCGATGGGCCAGCCGTTCCGGCGTCCGCCTCGTCGAACGGCGCGCCATGCCGCCGCTCGGGCATTTTTCACTCATTCGTTTCGCCAAGAAGGGCGGGGAAGGTGACGTGCGTCAAAGCCTGCCGCGACAGAACCATCCGGCGGGACGGGCGGCGCTTTGATTTTGCATTGACGGCTCTGTGACGCTTTTTTCTGTCACAAGGGATTCACCGAATCGCCATAGGCCGAGCGGATATAACCTCACAACGGGGCGCGATATGGGCAATTTTCTTGAGGCTTTACGCATCCAGCGCTGGGACGATCATCGCTACTATCACCACAGCCGGATCAATCAGTCGCTTCACTTCGTCAGCGCGCTGAGCTTTTTGTTTTCCTATGTGATGATTTTCAAGGATCCGGCCATCTCCGCGCTGGCCGGATGGCTCGTAGCGATGACCACCCGCCAGTCGGGGCACTTTTTCTTCGAGCCCAAGGACTACGACGTGGTCAATCACGCCAGCCACGAATACAAGGAAGAAATCAAGGTCGGCTACAACCTGCGCCGCAAGGTCGTGCTGTTGACGATCTGGGCGCTGTCGCCGCTGCCTCTCACTTTCGATCCGACGTTCTTCGGCCTGTTCACACCGCATGCGACCAAGACCGACTTCATCCGTCATGTCGCGGAGATTTGGCTTGCGGTCGGTATCGGCGGCGTGCTGTTCCGAACCGTGCAATTGTTCGTGATCAAGGACGTGCAGACCGGGCTGGTGTGGGCCACCAAGATCCTCACCGATCCGTTTCACGACATCAAGCTCTACCACAAGGCGCCACTCGCGCTGCTGCGCGGGGAATTGATCGATCCAGGGATTCGCGCCGAATGGGACGAGGAAGACGCCGAAGAGGCCCCCCACCTGACGTGAACGCGGCGAACACATTGCAAGGAGCCAACCGGGTCCGGCCCGAAGTGGCCGGCCCGATGACAGGCTCGCGACGAAGCAATCCAGGCCCAGCTAGCCACCCTGGATTGCTTCGGCCCTTCGCTGCCTCGCAATGACGAAATTAGATACGTGCGGGAAACAATCGGTGGGCGATCATTTCCCTGAGCACCGCCCGCTTGATCGATTTGTCGGTCAGCGCCGGATTGCTCCACCACCAACCGTCCTGCTGCATGGCTCGCGCTGCGGCGACGAAACGGTCGGCGATCGCGTCGAACGCGCTATCGGTATAATCGAGACTGAAGATGAGGCGGCCGGTGCCGACCCAGCTGAGCGCCAGCCCTTCCACACGCAGATAATATTGCAGCATCCAGTTGTAGCGCGACGGCTGCGTATAACAGACGGTCCAGATCGACGACAGATTGGCGATCGCGACGGGCAGCAATTGGGCGCGCAGGCGCTCATTCAGACGGTGCGCCCGGTCGTTCCAGACCCGGTCGAGGTCGCGGTACAGCGCTTGCCCCTGCGGCGTCTGCAGATGGCGCAGGAATTCGTTCATCGCCGCCATCACGTAAGGGTGCGAATTGAAAGTGCCGCGGGCAAAGCAGATGTCCGCCGGGCGGTCGTCGCGAAACCGTTTCATCAGTTCGCTGCGCCCGCAGACGACGCCGATCGGCAGCCCGCCGCCGAGCGTCTTACCGTAGCTGACCAGATCGGCACGGACGCCGAAATAGTCCTGCGCGCCGCCAGGCGCGAGACGGAAGCCGACGAACACTTCGTCGAAGATAAGGACGATGTTTCGCTCGTCGCAGACCGTACGCAGGCGCTGCAGCCAATCGGCATAGGCCGCCTTGTCGAAATGCGCATGCCGCGCGCTGTCGAGCAGCGCGGCATCGCTCGGCGCCGGCGCGTTCGGATGCAGCGCCTGCAGCGGGTTGACCAGCACGCAGGCGACGTCGCGCCGCGTGCGCAATACCCGCAGCGAATCCTCCGACATCTCTCGCAGCGTATAGGTCTCGTGCGCCGGCAGCGGATTGCCGACGCCCGGTTGAACGTCGCCCCACCAGCCATGATAGGCGCCGCAAAACCGCACCAGGTGCGATCGCCGGGTGTGGTAGCGCGCCAGCCGCACCGCCTGCATCACGGCTTCGGTGCCCGACATGTGGAAGGAGACTTCGTCGAGGCCGGAAATCTCCCGCAGCAGCTTGACGTTCTCGGCGACCACGGGATGATAGAAGCCCAGCACCGGACCGAGCGCGCGGACCTGCGCGGCGCCGCGCTCGATCGCTTGCTTGTAGAAGTCGTAGCCGAAGACGTTGACGCCATAGGAACCGCTCAGATCGTAGCAGCGGTTGCCGTCGAGATCGGTGACGGTCACGCCGTCGCTCGATTGCAGGAACGCGGCCGACGGCAGGTGCGTCCGCACATAGCGGCTATATTGGAAGGGCACCCGGTAGGCGTCGGTGAATTGCAGATCGGAAATGCCGTTTGCGGCCGCCGCAGTGCGCCGGATAGTCTCGGCGAAGCGTGTCTTATAGAGTGCGGACAGCCGGCCGAAGCCGGCGCGGCGGCGCGCCGTTATCTCCGCGGGTGCGCCGTCGGAGCAAAAGAAACGCGTCTCATCGTAGTCGTAAAACGGCACCAGGGCCGCGAGCCGACGGGCAAACCGGGCATGGCCGGCGAGCGAAGCGTGCTTGGCCTGCGACAGATCAAACCGCCGCCGCAACTTCACCAGCGACGTCACCAGCGCCGCACCGCCGACCCCATAGAGCGCCAATGTCGTCGTGGCCCAGGCTGTCATGGCCCATCGCATCGAAATCGGGGTTTATCCGCCGGAGTTGACAACGCCATGACGGTCCGCTCCCAGCTCTTAAGCGTGCTGCAGCGGGAAGATATCAATTTCCTCATTACCAACCGCATCCCGCGCCGGCTCGCCACGCAGTTCATCGGTTGGTTCAGCCGCATCGAGCAGCCGCTCATTCGCGATGCTTCGATCGGCATCTGGCGGCTGTTTTCCGACCTCGACTTACAGGAGGCGAAGCAGACACGATTCCGCAGCATGCACGACTGCTTCATCCGCGAGCTTAGGGACGGCGCCCGCCCGATCGACGGCCGGGCGGACGTCGTGGTCAGTCCGTGTGACGCCATTGTCGGCGCCTGCGGCACGATCGCCGGCACGGAGCTCTACCAGGCCAAAGGGTTTCGTTATTCGCTCGAAGAGCTGCTCTGCGACCGCGATCTGGTCGAAACCCACCGCTACGGCTGCTACGTCACGCTTCGGCTCACATCGAGCATGTATCACCGCTTCCATGCGCCGCACGATTGTCGCGTCGAGCAGGTGGTTTACGTCTCCGGCGACACCTGGAATGTCAATCCAATCGCGCTCAAGCGCATTGAGCGGCTGTTCTGCAAAAATGAACGCGCGGTCGTGCGCACGAAGCTCACGACAAGCGGCGACCCGGTCACCTTGGTGGCGGTCGCCGCCATTCTGGTCGCCAGCGTTCGTCTGAATTGTCTCGATGTTATCCTGAATCTGCGGCATCGCGGGCCCAACGTCATCGCTTGCGATGCGCGATACCGCAAAGGCGACGAACTCGGCCGGTTCGAGCATGGCTCGACGATCATCGTCTTTGCCCCGAGAGGCTTTGCCCTGTGCGACAACGTCCGCGACGGCGCCATCATTCGCGTCGGCGAGCCGCTGCTGCGGCTGCCCTAATTGGCCGCCTTCGGCTTTGCGATCAGCGCCTCGTCGAGCTCGCGGGCGCGCGCATAAGCCGGACGCGCGCTGATGCGCTGCCAATATTGCTGGAAGGCTGGCCGCGGCTCGAAGGTCTTGAACATCAGGCCAAAGCCGATCTGCGAGCCGGCATAGACATCGGCGGCAGTGAAACTGTCGCCGACTAGATAATCGGTGCGCGACACGGCTTGTTCCAGCGTCTTCATGAACCGCTCGAAGCTACCGTAACCAATGGTTCCCTCGCGTTCCTGCGGCACCACGAAGCCGAAAGCCTTGTTGCTCACCGCTGCCTCGACCGGCCCTGCGGCGAAGAACAGCCACCGGTAATAGGGCCCGCGCAGACGATCGCCGGGGGGCGGCGCCAGGCTGGCGTGCGGGAATGCATCGGCGAGATAGGTACAAATAGCGGCCGCCTCGGTCACAACCACGTCGCCATGCCGCAACGCCGGCACCTTGCCCATCGGATTGATGGCGAGATAGGCCGGCGCCTTCATGGTGGTGCCGTAGTCGAGCGCCTCGGTGCGATAGGGCTGACCGATTTCCTCGAGCATCCAGCGCACGATGCGACCGCGCGACCGCGGATTGGTGTAGAAGACGAGTTCATCGGCCATCGGCCGCTTCCTCCTTTTGCTTGACGCTTGGCAGCTACTATGGTCGGCGGCCGAGCGGCCGGCAATGGCTGCCTCGCCGGCTTCGCTTTGCCTAGTCGGCAGCAAGCGTGCGGTAAATCTCCGCACCGTCGTGGGCCTGCCGCAGCGCGGCAATGGTCGCCGGGTTCCGCAGCTTTCGCGCGATGCAGGCCAGGGCGCCAAGCCGTTCGCCGGCCGGGGCGTCCGGCAGCAGCAGCAGGAAAACGGTGTCGACCGGATTGCCGTCGACGGCATCGAAGTCAATAGGCGTTTTCAGGCGAGCCAGCACCCCGAACGGCTTGTCGATTTGATGGAATCGGGCATGCGGAATCGCCACGCCGCCTCCCATCCCGGTGGATCCGAGTTCCTCGCGCTTGAGCAGCTCGGCGAGGATATCATCCGGCGGCATGTCAAGGACCGACCCGGCCTTGTGCGCCAACTCCGCCAACAGCGATTGCTTGTCGGAGGCGGCGACGTCTGTCGTCACGTCGGTGGCAGACAGGAAGTCGGAAATTTTCATGGCGAGCGACACCGCATGAATGCTTGGATTGAGACTTGACGACGATATGAAAGCTTAGTCGGGAGCGCGCAGCCGATAGCCGATACCGGTTTCGGTGAGAATATACTGAGGCTGCTCCGGATCGGCCTCGATTTTTTGCCGGAGCTGACGGACATATACCCGAAGATACTGGGCGTCGGTCAAATCGTCCCACAGCTCGCCGAGCAGGAATTTATGCGTCAGCACCTTGCCGGCATGCTGCACCAGGACGCGCAGCAGGTCGTATTCCTTCGGCGAGAGCTTCACGTCCTTGTTGCCGACCTTGACGACGCGGCGGACGAGATCGACGGAAAGGTCGCCGAGGCGGAAGACCGGACGTTCGCCGTGGATCTGCAGTTGATGCCGTAAGGCCGCCCGCATCCGGGCGAGCAGTTCGTCCATCCCGAACGGCTTGGTCACGTAATCGTCGGCGCCAAGATCGAGCGCTTGGACTTTGCCGGCCTCGTCGCCGCGGCTGGACAGTACGACAATCGGCACGCTCTCGTTACGTGCGCGGATCGTCCTGAGCAATTCGAGGCCCTGTGCATCCGGCAGACCGAGATCGAGGATGATCAAATCCGGAGCCTGACCGAGCAACTCGAGCGCCGCCTTGCCATTGGACGCTTCAAGCGTCTGATAACCCTGGGCGTGCAGGCCCATGCGCAGCAGCTTGCGAATCGGCGGCTCGTCGTCGACCACCAGCACGCGGAGCGGAGCGGCGCTCATGCGGCGTTGTCCAAACGTCGCCGCTGGCGCCGGATCGGCAAACTGATGGTGAACGCAGCACCCGTCCGGTCGGTGCGGTTGGCCGCGACGATGGTGCCGTGCATGGCTTCGACAAAGCCGCGCGAAATCGCCAGCCCAAGGCCGGTGCCGGCGCGAACCTGGTCGGTCTTCTGCGCCCGGTAGAACTTGTCGAAGATGTGATCGAGATCGCTCGGCGATATGCCGCCGCCCTCGTCCAGGATGCGCAGGTAGACGGTGTCCGCGTTTTGCCAGCTCTCGATCCGGATCGTCGTCTCCGGCGGGGCGTATTTCGCGGCATTGTCGAGAAGATTGAACAGCACTTGTTCGAACAATACGGCGTCGAGTTCGAGCATTGGCAGATCGGGCGCCAGCTCGAGCTCCACACGATGCCGCGACAGGATGCGGCCGGCGCGGCGCAATGCGCTGCCGACGATCTCGCTGAGATCGTGCAGCGCGACGTTCGGCGTGATGGCGCCGGATTCCAGCTTGGTCATGTCGAGCAGGTTGGCGATGAAACGGTTGAGCCGCTCGGATTCGTCGATGATCGTCGCCAGAAGATCGGTCTTCTCGGCATCGCTCAGCTTGTCGTCGAGGTCGCGCAGCGCTCCCGCTGCTCCCAGTACGGCGGCGAGCGGCGTCTTCAGGTCATGGGAGATCGAGGTGAGCAGCGCCGCGCGCAATCGCTCGGTCTCGGCGGTGCGCTCGATGCGGTCCATGTCTTCGACCAGCCGTACCCGCTCGATCGCCAGCGCCCCCTGATCCCGCAGCGCATCCAACAGCCGCCGCTGATCGGGGGTGAGCAAGGGGCCGGGCTTGTCGCTGTCGATGCCCATGACGCCGATGGCGCCGCGGCCGGTGTGCATCGGCAGAAACAAGCGCTTGGCGCCGGGAAGCGTATCGGAGCCGCGGCCGGCGGCGCGGTCGTTCTCCCAGGTCCATTTGGCCGCGGCGATATCGGCTTCGTCGAGGATGTCCTCCGGCGGGTAACCGGCCTTGACCGCGATCGATCCGCCCTCGGGCAGCAGCAGCACGACGCGGACTTTCAGCATCAGCGCGGTCTGATAGGCCGTGGCCCAAAGAACGTCGTCGAGCGTGCCGGCGCCGGCAAGCTTGCGGCTGAACGAATAGAGCGATTCGGTGGCGCGGGCGCGCTCCAGCGCGCTGACTGCCTGGGTGCGGCCGCGCGCGGCGACCGTAGAAACAATGACGGCCACCAGCGTGAAAAAAACCAAGGCTACAAGGTTGGCCGGGTCGGCGATGGTAAACGTATAGATCGGTGGCAAGAAAAAGAAATTGTAGGCGAGCGAGGACGCTATGCTCGCCAACAGCGATGGCCACAGCCCGAGGCGCACCGCCACTCCGACAATGGCCGTCAAAAAAACCAGGTCGACATTCTCGACGCCGAACCAGACCTGAATCACGTCCGCGCAAACCAGCGCCAATGCGACCGCCAATACCGCCAAAACATAGGGCCGAGGATTGAAGGCATCGTCTTGCGCGGCGGTGCGGACCGATTTTTTCGGAATCGGCTCTCCGGCGATGGTATCGCCGGCAATGACGTGGACGCTGATGTTACCCGAACGGCGGACGAGATCGTGGACCACGGAGCCGTGCAAGATCTCGAACCAGCGCGTGCGCGCCGACTTGCCGATCACGATTTGCGTCACATTGTTCGCTTGCGCGTAACCGATCACTTCGTCGGCGATGTGCCGGTCGCTGGCCGGCAGCGTGATGGCTTCGCCGCCGAGCGTCTCGGCAAGCCGCAGCGTGTCGGAAATGCGGTCGCGATCGACGTCGGAAAGCTGCAGGCTGCGCCGGCCTTCGACATAGAGCGCGGTCCACGGTCCATGCAGGCGGTCGGCGAGCCGCTTGGCGTAGCGGACCAGGCCCGCGCATCGCGGATCCTCGCTGATGCACACCAGGATGCGTTCGCCGGCCGCCCAGGGGCCCTGGATGGCGCGCGCCTGCATTTCCGTGAGCAATTGCTCGTCGACCCGCTCGGCGGTGCGACGCAACGCCATCTCGCGCAGCGCGGTCAGGTTGGCCGGGGAGAAGAAATGCTCGAGCGCGCGCTCGGCCTGCTTGGGGACGTAAACCTTGCCCTCTTTGAGCCGCTGGATCAGATCGTCGGGCGTCAGGTCGACCAGCTCAACGGCATCGGCGCGATCGAACACGGCATCCGGCACCGTTTCGCGCACGCGCACGTGTGTGATCTGCGCTACCACGTCGTTGAGGCTCTCGATGTGCTGGATATTGACCGTGGTGTAGACGTCGATGCCGTGACTCATCAGCTCTTCGACGTCGAGATAGCGTTTCGGGTGACGGCTGCCCTCGACGTTGGTGTGCGCGAGCTCATCGACCAGCACGATCTGCGGCCGGCGGGCGATGATGGCATCGAGGTCCATTTCCTCGAGCCACTGACCCTTATATTCGAGGTGCCGGCGCGGAATGACTTCGAGGCCTTCCAGCAGCGCCTCGGTCTCCCTGCGGCCGTGGGTTTCGACGATGCCGACGACGACGTCGTAGCCGTCCTTCTTGCGGGCGCGGGCCTGTTGCAGCATCTCGAAGGTTTTGCCGACGCCGGGCGCGGCGCCGACAAAAATTCGCAGCTTGCCAATGCGCTTCTCTTCGCGGCGCGCCGCTTCGAGCAGGGCTTCCGGCGAGGGTCGATGTTCGGAATCGCGCCGCTGATCCGCCATCACTGATTGAGGTCTCGACTTTCCGGCACCCGCAGTCCTATCCGGCAGACAAACGGTCCAGCGCGAGGTTGAGCAGCAGGACATTCACGCGCGGCTCGCCCAAAAGACCGAGGAAACGCCCCTCGATGTGATCGCTGACGAGCTGACGCAAGCGATCTTCCGCCAAGTTGCGCGCCTTGGCAACACGCGGGACCTGGAAGTAGGCAGCCTCGGGCGAGATATCGGGATCGAGCCCGCTGGCCGACGTCGTCACCAGATCGGCCGGGACCGGGGCAGAGGGGTTCTCTTGCTTGAGCTTGGCGATATCGCCCTGCACCCGGTCGATCAGCGCCTTGTTGGAGGGTCCAAGGTTAGACCCGCCGGAATTGGCGGCATTATAGGGTGCCGCCACGGTCTTCGTCGGATCCTTGGGATCGGGCGCCGTCGTCGCCGATGGCCGGCCGTGAAAATACTTGTCGCTGGTGAATTCCTGGCCGATGAGCTCGGAGCCGACGACCTTGCCGTGGCGCTCGATCAGGCTGCCTTGCGCCCGATAGGGAAAAACAGCCTGAGCTATTCCGGTCATCGCCAGCGGATAAACCAACCCGGTGATGAGCGTCAGAGCGCCGAGAACGACGATCGCCGGACGAATTTCGCGCAACATGACGGTTCTCCTTTTGAGCATGATGCGGAAAAGTGGAAGCCGGTTTTCCGAAAACATCATGCTCCACGAAAATCTAAGCCAGATGCAAGGCGGTGACCGCGAGGTCGATGGCCTTGATGCCGATGAACGGAATGATCACGCCGCCGACGCCGTAAATCCAAAGATTGCGCCGCAGCAGCGGGGCGGCGCCGATTGGACGATAACGGACGCCTTTGAGCGACAGCGGAATCAGCGCGATAATGATCAGCGCATTGAAGATAATGGCCGAGAGGATGGCGCTCTGCGGCGTCGTCAGCCGCATGATGTTCAGCGTCTGCAGCTGCGGGTAGAAGGCGACGAACATCGCCGGGATGATGGCGAAATACTTCGCCACGTCGTTGGCGATCGAGAATGTGGTCAGCGCGCCGCGCGTCATCAACAGCTGCTTGCCGATCTCGACGATCTCGATCAGCTTGGTCGGATTGGAGTCGAGGTCGACCATATTGCCGGCCTCGCGCGCGGCTTGCGTGCCGGTATTCATGGCGACGCCGACGTCGGCCTGCGCCAGCGCCGGCGCGTCGTTGGTGCCGTCGCCGCACATGGCTACCAGTTTGCCCTTTGACTGCTCGTCGCGGATCAGCCGCAGCTTATCCTCGGGGGTTGCCTGGGCGAGGAAATCGTCGACGCCGGCTTCGGCCGCAATCGCCGCGGCGGTCATCGGATTGTCACCGGTGATCATGATGGTGCGGATGCCCATGCGGCGCAGCTCGGCGAAGCGCTCGCGAATGCCGCCCTTGACGATGTCCTTGAGCTGCACGACGCCGAGCAATTTTCCATCCTTGGCCACCGCCAGCGGCGTGCCGCCGGACTTGGCTATGCCGTCGGCGATCGCCGTGACTTCGCGGATCGTCTCGCCGGTGACGCTCGGGCGCAGCACCTGGACAGCGCCGTCCGCGCCGACGGTCGTCGGCGGCGTGTTGAGATAGTTCAAGATTGCATCGACCGCGCCCTTGCGGACCCAGGAAGAACCGACTTCGACGCCGCTCATCCTGGTCTGGGCGGTGAAGGGAATGAAATTGGCGTGCAGTTCGGCAAGCTCACGGCCGCGGATGCCGTATTTTTCCTTCGCCAGAACGACGATGGACCGGCCCTCAGGCGTTTCGTCGGCGAGCGAAGCCAACTGCGCGGCATCGGCCAATTCCTGTTCGGTCACGCCACGCAGCGGCTTGAATTCCGTCGCCTGGCGGTTGCCCAGCGTGATGGTGCCGGTCTTGTCGAGGAGGAGCGTATCGACGTCGCCGGCGGCCTCGACGGCGCGGCCGGACATCGCCAGCACGTTGAAGCGCACCAGCCGATCCATGCCGGCGATGCCGATGGCCGACAACAGCGCGCCGATCGTGGTCGGGATCAGTGTCACGAACAGCGCCACCAGGATCACGACCGAGATCGCGCCGCCGGCATAGGCGACGTAGCTTGGGATTGTCGCCGTGGCGAACACGAAGATGATGGTCAGCCCGATGAGCAGGATGTTGAGCGCGATCTCGTTCGGTGTCTTCTGGCGCTCGGCGCCTTCGACCAGCCTGATCATGCGATCGAGGAAGGTCGAGCCCGCAGCCGCGGTGATGCGCACGCGAATCCAGTCGGAGAGCACCTGGGTGCCGCCGGTGACCGCCGAACGGTCGCCGCCCGACTCGCGGATGACCGGCGCCGATTCGCCGGTGATCGCCGCTTCGTTGACCGAGGCCATGCCCTCGATCACCTCGCCATCCGACGGAATGATGTCGCCGGCTTCGACCAGCACGATGTCGCCGACCTTGAGCGCGGTCGACGGCACCAGCCGATAGCTCTGTGAATCGCCCGAAACGGTCACCAGCTTGGCCTGCGTCTCGGTGCGCTGCCGCCGCAGCGACTCGGCCTGCGCCTTGCCGCGCCCTTCGGCGACGGCTTCGGCGAAATTGGCGAATAGAACGGTGAACCAAAGCCATAGGATGATCTGGAACTCGAAGCCGATATGCTCGCCGCCGGTGAAAAGATCGCGGATCAAGATCACCGTCGTCAGCGCGGTGACGATCTCCAGCACGAACATGACCGGATTCTTCATCAGCGAGCGGGGATTGAGCTTGACGAAGGCGGAGCCGATCGCCGGCACGACGATCTTGGGATCGAACAGCGCCGATGCCGGCACGCGCTTGCGCAGATGTGAGGTTTCCATCGAAATCGACTCCGAACCTAATTGGCCGAAAACAGCGTGCCGGCGTTGAGCGCGAGCTGCTCGACGATCGGGCCGAGCGCCAGCGCCGGGAAGAAGGTCAGGCCGCCGACGATGACGATCACGCCGACGACCAGCCCGACGAACAGGCCTCCGGTAGTCGGGAACGTGCCGACCGACGCCGGCACGGTTTTCTTGGCGGCGAGCGAGGCGGCGATCGCCATGGTCGGGATGATCATCCAGAACCGGCCGACGAACATGGCGACGGCGCCGCTCAAATTGTAGAATAGCGTGTTGCCGTTGAGCCCCGCGAAGGCGGAACCGTTGTTGCCGTCCTGCGAAACGTAGGCGTACAGAACTTCGGTGAAGCCGTGCGGCCCGGGATTGTTCATCGAGGCGACGGCGGACGGCACCAGCATCGCCACCGCGGTCCAGCCGAGATACATCAGCGGCAGGACGAGAATGGCGAGCATCGCCATCTTCACCTCCTTGGCTTCGATCTTCTTGCCGACGTATTCGGGGGTGCGGCCCACCATCAGACCGGCGACGAAGATCGCAATGATGACGAACAGCAGCATGCCGTACATGCCGGCGCCGACACCGCCGACGATGACCTCGCCGAGCTGGATGTTGATCAGCGGCACCATGCCGCCGAGCGCGGTAAAAGAATCATGCATGGCGTTGACCGCCCCGCACGAGGCGGCGGTGGTGATGACGGCAAACAAGGCCGAGGCGACGATGCCAAAACGGACCTCCTTGCCTTCCATGTTGCCGCCGGTCAGGCCGAGGGCGTTGAGGGCATCGTTGCCGTGCGCCTCGGCCGAGTAGCAGACGACGACGCCGGCAATGAAGAGGATGCCCATGACGGCGAGAATGGCCCAGCCTTGGCGCTGATTGCCGACCATGCGGCCGAAGACGTTGGTCAGCGCGGCGCCGAGCGCAAAGATCGAGATGATCTGCACGTAGTTCGACAAGGCGGTCGGATTCTCAAACGGATGCGCCGCATTGGCGTTGAAGAAACCGCCGCCGTTGGTGCCGAGCATCTTGATCGCGATCTGCGATGCGACCGGGCCGATCGCGATGGTCTGCTTGGCGCCTTCCAGCGTCGTCGCGTCGATGTAGGGGCCGAGCGTCTGCGGAATGCCCTGCCAGACCAGGAACAGCGCATAGGGCACGCAAATCGGAATGAGGATGTATAGCGTGCAGCGCGTGATATCGACCCAGAAATTGCCCACGGTGCGAACCGAGTGACGCGCGAAGCCGCGGATCAGCGCCACCGCGAGCACGATGCCGGTCGCCGCCGACAGGAAGTTCTGGTGCGTTAGGCCGAGCATCTGCACGAGATAGGACATCGTGCTTTCGCCGCCGTAGTTCTGCCAATTGGTGTTGGTGATGAAGCTGACCGCGGTGTTGAACGACAGATCCGGGGCGACGGCGGACTGATCGGCTGGATTGAAGGGCAGTCCGGCCTGCAGGCGCATCAACACATAAAGAATGAGAAAGCCGCCGACGTGGAACAGCAGCATGGCGATTGTATAGGTGACCGCGTGCTGCTCGTTGCGCTCATTGACGCCGGCGCTCTTGTAGATCGCGACCTCGACCGGGCGCAGGATCGGGGAAAGAAAGGTGCGCTCGCCGCTGAAGACGCGGGTCATATAGGCGCCAAGAAACGGCACGATGGCGACGATGATCGCGCAATAGAGCAGAATCTGGACCCAGCCGATGACGGTCATGGTCGTTATCCCTTCAGAACCGCTCGGGCTTGAGCAGAGCGTAGGTCAGGTAGACGAGCAGCCCCGCGGTCACGAGACCCGCGAGCGAATAGTCGAAAATCATGGCGATTCCCCCTTAAAGCTGGTCGCAGGCGTAGACGTAGCCGATCGACAGCGCAAAAAAGACGAACCCGATCGCCAACATGACGACGTCCATCATGGGAATGCTCCGATCCGATGATTTTGAAATGAGGCAGCACAGACCTTAAAACGGTACGCAACCTTGATGTAGATCACGAACGCGCAGAATTCTCCGCGCCTGTTCACGCGCGATGAACTGTCATTGTTTGCATAGGAATTCGAGAGGGCGCCGGGGGCCAATCGTATAGGAATTCCATAAAGGTCGCCGTGCGTTGGGCTTAGCCGACGTCGGGTGATAACCTGGCTTTTAATGAGGACAGGGCACTCGATAGGCCGGCGGCGTTGCCGCCGCCGCCCGCAACTTTGAGCGCTCACCAGCCTCGCGGGTCTATTTGATCGAGCTGAGGTTGATGGCGGCCGACAGTTTCGCGATGAAGGCCGCGCCGCACCAGTTGGAGCCGGGACCGCCCGGATTGATCGGGGTGCTGGCCACACCCGACGCTGTCTGATCGCTGGTAAAGGCGTTGCAATCACCCTTGCTCAGGTTGGTATCGTAGTAGCGCAGGTCGAGGGTGAAGATCTTGTAGGTGATGTCGAGGCCGACGTCCCAGGTCAAATAGCTCTTATACGGGATGCCGTTCGGATAAGGAGCGACGCAAGCAACTCCAGCGCCCGTGCAATAGAAGGAGTCGCTCGTGCCTAGCGCCCAGTAGCCAACGTCACCGGACAAAGCGGCACCAATCCCTTTCGGCAGCAAATTCGAAGGGGCCGTCAATGTCACGTTGCCGGTCGTAAACCAGCCATCGGCACCGGAATTGAGGACCGACGGTGAATACCACTCCTGCAGGCCCAACGAGAGATTATCGTTCACCGTGTAGGTCGCCTTGGCGTACCCCTCGATAAAGCTCAGGTCCGACTTGATGACATTTCCGTTCAGCAACGACGTCTGGCACCCAGGAACAATCGAGTTGTAGCAGGTGCCGCCCGGATACCAGTAGTACCAAACGCCGAAATCCAGCGCGAGCTTATCGAACGTCGGACGAATACCGCCGTAGAAGTCGACCTCGGCGGCGGCGCGATTGGGGAAGTCGATGCTTTCGCCAGATACGCCGACGTAGCCCTGCCAATCCTTGCTGAAGTTGTAGCGCGGTTCGAAACCGGCTTGGGTTGACGGCTGGTGGTTCGACTGAGTAATGCCGCGGAAATTGTAGTCCGACATCAAAGCGGCGGTGATGGCAACATCCCATGGCGACGGTGCCGGCGCCGGTGGCGCCGCCTTGACCGCCATATCGGCGGCCATGGCGGCAGAGGATGCCAGGCTGATGGCAGCAACGATTGAAAAAGCAAATCTCTTCATAACAAGCCCCTTTCCCCCTGGCGCTTGCGCGCCCAGCATCGAGCAGTTTTTATGGTCCGGTGCTGAATTAAGATGCAAATAAAGCAAAGGCTATCTTTTCAGGCGATCTCCGGCGCCGATTCACAATGAATGTTGCGCACGGGAGACACACTATCGTCGCAGACATCCCGGGGCCTTTATATGAATTCCATAAAGATCAGTCGGGTGGCGCATAGTGAAGCGTTTCAATAACGTTAGTTTCCGCGTAGGTGACTCCCGGACTTTATTGGGTCCCTTTATGAATGACCGTCCCAACTCTTACGCCGTTTGAAAAATTTAACGAGGTCGTCGCCTTCGTAAGCGCAAAGTTCGTGCCGAGTGGCCTTGGGATGGCTCTGCTCTAATGAAACGCGCCGCCCGACATCTGAAGGCCTTCAATGATCGGGCCGAGCGCGAGCGCCGGCAGATAGGTCAGGCAGCCGACGATAACAATGACGCCGAGCAGGAAGCAGACAAACAGCGCCCGGTCGGTCGGCAGACTGCCGGCCGAGCGCGGCACGATCGGCTGCGCGGCGAGCGATCCGGCAACCGCGAGAACCGGGACGATGACCAGAAAGCGGCCGACGAACATAACCAACGCCAGCGTCAGATTGTAGAACGGCGAATTGCTGCTCAGACCGGCGAACGCGCTGCCGTTGGTCGCCGCCGCGGAAGTGTAGGCGTAGAGAATTTCCGAGTATCCGTGAGGTCCGGCGTTGCCCAGGCCGGCAAGGCCGGGCTCAGCGACGCAGGCGATCGCCGTGAGACCGAGCGTTACCGCCGGGATAGAAATCAGCGCCAGGATCGTCATCTTGACTTCCGCTGCACCGATCTTTTTGCCGACATATTCAGGTGTTCGGCCGATCATGAGCCCGGCCAGGAAAACGGCGACAACACAGAACAGCAGCATGCCGTAGAGGCCGGAGCCGGGAGCTCCGACGATCACCTCGTCGACCATCATGTTGGCGAGAAGAATGCCGCCGCTCAGCGGCAGGAAGCTGTCGTGCATGGAATTGAGCGCGCCGTCCGAGGACGCGGTCGAAACACCGGCGAACAGGGCCGACCCGGCGATGCCGAAGCGGACTTCCTTGCCTTCCAAGTTTCCGCCCGGCTGCTGCAAGCTGGGCGTTTGCTCGACAGTGATGGCGGCGAGAGCGGGGTTGGCGCCGGATTCCGCTGAATAGAGGCCGGCGACGCCGAGGCCGAACAGCAGCGCCATGACGCAAAGCAAGATCCAGCCTTGCCGCTCGGACCCGATCATCCGGCCAAAGCAATTGGTCAACGCCGCCCCGAGCGCGAAGATGAGCACCAGCTCCACGAGGTTGGTCAGCGGCGTTGGATTCTCGAACGGATGCGCGGAATTAGCGTTAAAGAAGCCGCCGCCGTCGCCGCTCAGAAGCTTGATGGCTTCCTGCGTCGCGACCGGGCCGCGGGCCATAACCTGAAGCCCGCCGTCGAGCGTCGTCACTTCGGCCGCAGGCGCCAGCGTCTGCGGCACGCCGTCGGCTATGAGAAACAATGCGACGACGACGCAGATCGGCAGCAGCACATAGAGCGTGCCGCGCGTGAGATCGACCCAGAAATTGCCGATCGTTGTCGCGCGGCGTCGCGCGAAGCCGCGGATCAGGGCGATGGCCACGGCCATGCCGGAAGCCGCGGAAAGAAACGATTGCACTGTGATGCCGGTCATCTGGCTTAAATAGCTGAGCGTCGTCTCGCCGCTATAGGACTGCCAGCTCGTGTTGGTGACGAAGCTGACCGCCGTGTTCAGCGCCAGATCCGGCGGAACCGCCGTCAGGGCCTGGGGGTTGAGCGGCAAAATCGACTGCAGCCGCAGCAGGCCATAGAGCGCGATGATTCCGGTGGCGTGAAAGACCAGAAGGGAGATTGTGTAGGCGTACCAGCTCTGCTCGGTCTGTGGCTTGATACCCGCAACACGATAGAGCGCTGTCTCGACGGGAGCGATCAGCGGCTGCAAGGGTGTGCGCTCGCCGGCATAGACTCGCGCGAGATAGCCGCCCAACGGACGCGTCAGAACGCCGACAATGGCGGCAAAGAGCGCGATCTGCAGCCAGCCGGCCACCGTCATGGGGAGGCATCTTTGCCGGCGGACGGCGCGCGCAGATGTTCGCAGAAGCGCGCATAGGCCGCCGCCAGCGCGAAACAGACGATGACGAGCGCCAACATGGTGACGTCAAACATGGCGCAAGCGACCTCCCGATCCAGCGCCGCTTCCCGGCTTTGCCCAGGCCATACACTAGAAGACAGCCGGCAGGCCGGTTTTGACTTTCAGCAAAACGACGTTTCGGCCCAAGGAGCATATTGGCCCGATATTGCGTCCGGATCGGCAGAGCGCTTCCGGTTTTCCTATGAAACGCCCGTCCAATCCTTATGCTGCCTGCATATATTAGTGCACCGGTCCGTCTGGTTTCTTTACGGCCTTTCCCTCCATCTTAGCGAAACGCGGCCGACAGGTCCGCTGTTTCGGTGAGATCGCATCATGATGCTTGGTGCGGAACAGGCCATTGCCCTTGATCGCTTGGATGACGCGTTGCGGCTTGCGCCAGCGCCTAAGCGCGAGCTGTTCTGCAATGTCATCGACGGCGGCGGCATGCGGCTTCGCGCGCTCCGGCAATCGGGAAACGCAACTCGGATCGATCGCCTGATCGAGGCCGGCGCGTGGACCGAGGCCGCATTTGCCCTCGTCGAGCTTGAAATGCCGGCCTGGAAGCTCCGCCGGCTCGTTTATGAGAATGGCGAATGGCTGTGCTCGCTGTCGCGGCAGCCACATCTGCCGATCGAGCTCGACGATCCCGTCGAGGCCAGTCACGACCTATTGCCGCTGGCCGTCCTCAGGGCGTTGGTCGAAGCGCGGCGACAGAGCCACAATGCACTGGGAACCAACGCCGCGGTTCCGGCAGTTCAGCCGACGTCGGGTCGAACGATTTGCTGCGACAACTTCGCCTGAGCGGTCGGCGGGGTTCAGGCTTGGTTTACGTCACTATGCCGGCTTTATGACGATGGGTACCGTTCCGTCTCGAATTCATATGCGATCGAGCGCAGATTTGGTGTCGAGCAACCAATAGGAGGAGAGAGCGCGATGAGCGTCATTCCTGTCGATGAGCCTCCCGGCGCAGGGACGAGCGCGGCGAAGCAGCGGAGTTTTTGGCAAAGGCTTGCGCAGGCGCTCGATCAATATTTTGTCGATCGGACAAAGCGCGCAGTGCCCGAAGTTACGTTGCGCCGTTCCAAGCACGACATCGATCGGCTTCGCCGGCTGATGCACAGAAATTCCCTGGTGCCGGTCGGCGCTAGCATGTCGCAGCGCCGCTCTGTACAGCCGACGCGACAACGATAAATGATCAGGCCGTTCTCACATCCCCAGGTCGTGCGCCCGCTTCCGCGCGGCATTTGCCTGGTCGTAACGGGCAATGAGAAGACAGCCAATCAACCGGATCGGATGCCCGCTGCGCCGGATACGGCGGCCAAATTTCCGCGGCGGCCCAACGCCGGCGTTCTCAGCGCGACGATCACCCTGTTTTTCATCGGGCGCAACAAGAACGCGCTGTGGGTGGCGCGCGAGGCCGAGGGGCGAACAGGCGGCGTTTTTCTGCTCAAGCGGTCAGCGCTGCGGTTCGCAAAGAAAAACAGCGTGCCGGTCGGATGCGCGACAATGTTTCTCGCCGAGCGCTTCGAACTCGATGTTGAGAACCAAGGCAATCGGCTGGTCACGTGGTTCGATGCAGCACAGCGCGGTTGGAGAAAGCTGATACCGGATTATCCGCCGCCAATGCCGATCGGTCGAAAAAAATTCAAAGAAGACTGGCAATAATATAAGCCCGCGAGCTTAGTTATGCAAACCGTCGCGCTATGGTGGGGTAGGCGTCAAAGTACCTGACCCGACCTTCAATTACTCGACGTGGTCCTTGGCAAAAGGCCATAGACCCCGCAGGAATCCCTCTTCCTTTTCCTTGCCGGTAACCGTTTCGGCCTGCCCGGTGCCGACATTGAGAATTTTCTCGGTCGGCGGTGCCGGGCGGTTCCACCAGCCGCCGCCCAGCGCTTGAAACAGGGCCGCCGTATCGGCAAGTCGGGCGGCGCGCGCCTGCACCACTTGGATCACCGCCTGCAGATAGGTCGATTGCGCGGTGAGCAGTAACAAGACGTTGGCGTTGCCGGTCTGCATCTGCTGGCGCGCGAGATCGAAACTGATCTTGGAGGCGCGCTCGAAATCGCGCGTCGCTTTCAGCGCATCGGCGTCGTTCTGTACCGCGCGCAAGCTGTCCGCCACGTTTTGCACCGCGCCGATCACGGTGCCGCGATAAGTCCAGGCCGCCGCGTTATAGGTGTCCTTGGCTCCTTGCAGCTCGTGGAGCAGGATGCCGCCGTCGAATACGGTCTGCGTGACGTTACCAGACAGCAGCCAGAATTCATTTGCAGGGGAGAGCAAGCCGGCGATCACCGTATTCATGTAGCCGCCGTTGGCGCTGATGGTAAAATTCGGGAGCATGTTGGCGGTGGCGACCCCGATCTGCGCGCTTGCGGCGTGCAATTGCTCTTGTGCGGCGCGCACGTCCGGGCGCTGCTCGATGAGCTGCGACGGCAGGCTCACCGGCAGATCGGTCGGTAAGGACAGGTTCGCCAGCTTGAATGTCTGGCGCGGTTCGTCGCTGGGATATGTGCCGGCAAGGGCTGCCAAGAGGTCGCGCTGCTGGGCGAGCGCCTTGCGCAGCGGCGGCAGCGTCGCCTTGACCTGCGCCAGGGCGGCTTCCTGCAAAGCCACGTCATTGCGGTTGGCGTAGCCAATCTCAAGCTGCCGCCGCAGGACATCGAGCATCTTGGTATTGGTCGAAATGAGCTCGTTGGTCGCCTCGATCTGTCCGCGCAGCGAGGCTTCGTTGATCGCCGCGACGGCAACGTTCGATGCGAGCGTCAGGTAAGCCGCCTCGACCTGGAAGCGCTGATTATCGGCTTGCGCTTGCAGCGATTCAACGGTGCGTCGATTAAGTCCCCAGACGTCCAAGGTGTACGACACCTGGACCTGCGCGGTATAGAGATTGAAAGGATTGGCTGCCGAAGAGAGGACCGGAGAGATCGGACCAGCGGTCAGCTGGCGCGTCGGATTGAAATTGGCCTGGGCGAGCGGAAAAAAGTGACCCTGCTGCGCATAGACCGCCTGGTTCGCCGCGCGCAAGGTGGCGATCGCCGATTGCAGCGTCGGATTGTGGTCCAGCGATCGCTTGATCAGGGCATTGAGCGCCGGCGATTTGAAAAGCGTCCACCATTCCTGCGGAATGTCGCGGCTCTGCACGAAATGCTGCGATTGTCCGGTCGGTGCGTCGGTCGAGGACGTCCGCAGTCCCAACGGCTCCTGGGTGTAGCCGGTCACTTCCGGTGCGGCGGGATGGAGAAAATCCGGACCGACCGCGCAACTCGCCAAAGGGATCGCTGCCGCGAGAGCGGTGGCACCTATCGAAAACCACCTGACCGACGGACCACGCATCTGCAAATGACACTATTGCAACGGACAGACTAGGATTGATCGCCCTTGGGACTGGCCGGATCGCCCAGCATTATTTACGAACTGTCGCGTATTGGCTGTGCTCCCCCTGCCACACTGTCGACGATTTACCTCGGATTTGCACTGTCATCTTTCACAGTGTCAATCGAGTTTCCGTGCTGCGGTCCAGCGCAATGCTGAGCTTCGGCCGCAATGGCGTGTCCTCCACCGCGCGCATGTCGGCGGCGGAAAATAGCGAATTAAATGATAAACTGATCGTGAGTCGCACGGCCGCGTATGATCAATCCGAGCGCCGCGGTTAGTCTCCGTCGCGTAATTCATCCGATTTCTGTGATTAATGACAGTGGACCGCTGAGCCGAGTAATGGCCATGTCGCGTCGATTTTGACGACTATGGATGCGGTTTATCGATGGCTGTCCGCATAACCAGCAGCCGCGCAAAAGCAGCGGTTATAGTCGCACTCGTCGCGGTTGCGGCGGTCGCTTATTGGGCGTGGCCGTCCGGCGTGCGATCGAAGGCGGAAATCGGTGCAACCGCGCGCGCCAATGCGCCAAGCGCAACCGCGCACAGTCGGGACAGCGTCGATCTGTCGGATTCCCAGCTTACTTCGGTGAAGGTCGAGCCGGTCGAAGACCGCGAGTTTCCCGTTGAAAAGGAGGCCGTCGGCAGCATCGACTTCGACGAGGACATGGAGACGCAAGTCTTCACGCCGTATCAGGGCAAGATCATCGCGCTCTACGCCGCCATCGGCGATGACGTCAAGAAAGGACAGACGCTGTTCACCATCGACAGCCCCGATCTTTTGCAGGCTGAATCGACCCTTATCGCCGCGGCCGGTGTTCTAGATTTGACCACGCGCAACCTGGCGCGGCTGCGCGAACTCTACAAGACCCTCGCCGTATCGCAGCGCGATTTGGACCAGGCGACATCCGACCAACAGACGGCCGAGGGCAATCTGCGCGCGGCGCGCGACGCGGTACGCATCTTCGGCAAGACCGACGCCGATATCGACCGCATCGTCGCCAACCGCGGTGCCGATCCGACGCTGATCGTAGCGAGCCCGATCACCGGCCGGATCACGGCGCGCAGCGCGGCGCCGGGCCTCTTGGTGCAGCCGGGCGTCGCACCGGCTCCGTATACGGTTGCCGACATCAATATCATGTGGATGCTGGCGAATGTCGCCGAGAGCGACAGCCCGGCATTCCGCGTCGGGCAGCAGGTGAAGGTCAAGCTCGGGGCGTTTCCCGGCCGCGTATTCGACGGCAAGATCACCACCATCGGAGCCAGCGTCGACCCGAATACGCGCCGCGTCCTGGTGCGGTCCGAGATCAAGGATCCGCAGCACGAGCTGCGTTCGGGCATGTTCGCCAATTTCGTCATCGAGGTCGCCCCGCCAGTCCGTTCGCCTGCGGTTCCGGTTAACGGCGTGGTGCGGGAAGGCGACGGCGCGATGACGGTGTGGGTCACGGCCGACCGCCGCCGCTTCACCAAGCGGACCGTCAAGATCGGCGAGCAACGCGACGGCTTCCGGCAGATTCTCGAAGGCGTGCAAGTCGGCGAACTGGTCGCCACCGAAGGCGCGCTGTTCCTGAGCAATACGCTTGCCACCGCGTCGGACTAAAGGCGGATCGTCGGCGAAGCACATGCAATCGGATTGAGAGGCAATCTGTGCTTAAGGGCGTGCTGCAATTCGGACTGACCCGTCGTCCGATCATTCTCTTGTGCTTGCTGGTCTTCATCGGCGGCGGGCTCTTCGCCTTCAGCAGGCTCAATATCGAGGCCTATCCGAACCCGGCGCCGCCGATCCTGGAGATCACCGCGCAGGCTGCCGGTCTCTCCGCGGAAGAGATGGAGCGTTATTATACGATTCCCATGGAGGTCGGCCTCGCCGCCACGCCCGGGGTCAATAACATTCGCTCGACGTCGTTCTACGGTCTTTCTTTCGTCCGCGTCACGTTCAACTACGGAGTCGATTATTACTTTGCTCTCACGCAAGCCGCGATCAACCTGCAGCAGAACGTCAGCCTGCCGAATAACGTCACGCCGCAAATCCAGGGCTCCAGCCTGGTCGGCGAAATCTACCGCTATCAAGTGGTCGGTCCGCCGCATTTCGGGCTGACCAACCTTCGCACGGTCGAGGATTGGGTCGTGCAGCGCCGGCTGCTCACGGTTCCCGGGGTTGTGCAGGTGAACACCTGGGGCGGCACCACCAAGGAATTCGAGGTCGAGGTCGATCTCAACAAGCTCGATGCCTATAACGTCACCTTGCCCCAGGTGATCAGCGCGATCGGCAACGCCAACACGAATGTGGGCGGCCGCACCATCAATTTCGGCCAGCAATCCGTCAATATCCGCGGCATCGGTCTGTTGAACGACGGCGGCGATTCCGATTTGACCAAGGGCTACCGGGTCGCCGACATCGAGAAAATCGCCCTGGCGCAGTCGAACGGCGTGCCGGTGACGGTCAAGGACGTCGCCAAGGTCTATGTCGGCCACGTGCCCCGGCTCGGCAAGGCCGGCCGCGATAACCAAGACGATGTGGTCGCCGCAATCGTGGTCATGAATCGGACGTTGCACACCAATGACGTGGTGGCGCGCATCAAGACGGCGGTCGCTAAGATCAATAGCGACGGCACGCTGCCGCCGGGGGTGAAGCTCGTTCCGTTTTACGACCGCACAATTCTGGTGTCGGTCACCACCCATACGGTCCTACACAACCTCATCTTTGGCTGCCTGCTGGTCTTTTTCGTGCAGTGGGTTTTCCTCGGCAATCTGCGCAGCGCCCTCATTGTCGGCATCAATATTCCATTCGCCTTGTTCTTCAGCATCGTCATCCTGGTACTGCGCGGCGAGGACGCAAATCTTCTGTCCATCGGAGCCATCGACTTCGGGATCGTCATCGATTCCGCGGTCATCCTGGTCGAGAATATCTTCAGGAACTTTCAGGCGCGTCCCGAAGAGAGGCAAGCGCTGCTCTGGCAACTTTCAGAGCAAAAATGGGGCCCCGATCCGACAGGCGGCGGCGATTCGTCGGGCCCGCGAACCTGGACCGACCGGCTACGGCTCATTCTGGTCAGCGTCCTGCAAGTCGACAAGGCGGTGTTCTTTTCCACGGCGATCACGGTCGCCGCATTCGTTCCATTGTTCACGATGCAGGGCGTCGAAGGCCAAATCTTCAGCCCGATGGCGCGAACCTACGGTTATGCCTTGATTGGCGCCTTGCTGGCGACGTTCACCATCTCACCCGTGCTCGCGTCCTACCTGCTTCCCGATCACGTCGAGGAGGCCGAGACCATCGTGGTCCGGGTGCTGCGCCGGATCTATACGCCGGTGCTGCATTGGTCATTGTCGCACCGAAAGATCATGGTCGCGGTCGCCGTCGGATGCCTGCTGATCTTCGGCCTGCTGCTGTCGCGGCTCGGCACCGAGTTCCTGCCGGCGCTCGAGGAAGGCAATCTGTGGATTCGCGCGACCATGCCGCCGACGATATCGCTCGAAGCCGGCATGCCGATTGTCAACAAAATCCGCAGGATTCTGCTGCACCATCCCGAAGTGATCACCGTGGTGTCGCAGCAAGGGCGGCCGGACAACGGCAGCGACGCCGCCGGCTTCAACAACGCCGAGTTCTTCGTGCCGCTCAAGCCGTTCGAGGAATGGGCGCCCGGCATGACCAAGGAAAAGCTCGTCAACGACCTTCAGTCGGAGTTTTCCAACGAGTTCGCGGGTATCGGTTTCAATTTCTCGCAATACATCCAGGACAATATCGAGGAAGGCCTGTCCGGGGTCAAAGGCGCCAATTCGGTCAAGATCATCGGCCGCGACTTGGCGAAGCTCGAGCAGCTTGCCGACCAGGTTATGAAGGAAATGGCGAAGGTCCCGGGAGTGACCGATCTCGGCGTCTTTCCGGTCCTCGGACAACCCAATCTGAACGTCAAGGTCGATCGCGCCAGAGCGGCCCGATACGGGCTCAATGCCGGCGATATCAATGCCGTCATTCAGGCGGCGCTGGGCGGTACGACGGCGACGACGCTGCTCGAGGCCGATCGGCAATTTAATGTCACGGTGCGGCTGGCGCCCCAATATCGCGATAACATCGACGGCGTCCGCAATATCAAGGTCGGCTATCAAACGCCGGCCGGCGTCAATGCCTACGTTCCGCTAAGCGAGCTTGCCGAGATTTCGTTCGATACCGGCGCTTCCTACATTTATCACGAACGCAATGAGCGCTACATTCCGATCAAATTCAGCGTCCGCGGTCGCGACCTCGGCGGCACGGTTGCCGACGCCCAGCAGCGCATTGCGCGCAACATCAAGCTGCCGACCGGCTACCGCATCGCCTGGGCCGGCGAGTTCGAGGAATTGCAGCAGGCCAAAGCGCGTCTGGCAGTCATCGTACCCATCAGCCTCGCCATGATCCTGTTGCTGCTGTACGGCCTGTTCAATTCACTCCGCGACAGCTTGCTGGTGCTCGCCGGCATTCCGTTCGCCGCCGGCGGCGGCGTGCTGGCGCTGTATCTTTCCGGCTTGGATTTCAGCATTTCGGCGGCGGTCGGATTCGTGTCGCTATTCGGCGTATCGGTGATGAACGGCATCCTGATCATGACCTATTATAATGAGGTCAAGGCAAGCGGCATGGGCGCGATCGACGCCATGTTTCACGCCGCTTCGCAGCGAATGCGGCCGATGCTGATGACGGCACTTTCGGCCTGCATCGGGTTATTGCCGGCGGCAGTGTCGACCGGCATCGGCAGCCAAGTGCAGCGGCCGCTTGCCACCGTGGTCGTCGGCGGCATGTTCATCGGGCCGATCATCCTGCTCTTGGTCGTGCCTGCGGTGCAGACGCTATTCCTAAGTGGCGACGATCGAGCGGCGGGCCAGGCCGCGGCGCCCGCGGCCCCTGCGAACGAGTGAAGCAACGATGCCGAGGAGGCCGGCTTGAGGAACGTTTCCCTTCTCCTGGCGATCACGCTGATCGCGAGCTGGATGACGCAAGCATGCCTTGCCGAGGAGGCCGCCCGCGACGGCAGCGGCTCGACCGTGACGGCGAACCCGGACGTCTCCCATCCACCCGCCGGCGGAGATGCTGCCGCGGCTAAGCCCTCGGCTTCCGGCGGCAGGGACTCCGACGGCATCGATACGCGCATCACCGCGCAGCCCCGGCGCCTGGGCCGGCGAGACGAGGTAGGCCATACCAAACCGCTGGCTCCGCCCGTCTTTCGGCCGCGGCGATGGTCCGCACATGAAGGTTCCGGCCTTGTCACCCGCGACGCGATCGGCCTGCCTGTCGCGCCCCACGACGGCCTGGAGGAGGTCGGCCCGCGGCACGATGTTCCGGCCCTCGGACACAATCCCGCCGGCGCGCCAACGGCCTTTGGCGCCAATGCAAGCGGCGGCCTTGCCAGGACCGGCGGGACAGTTGGACACCCGCCATTAAATGCAAATCGGATCACTAGACCTGCCGCGCTCAATCGCGGAACAATCAACGGTACCACCATCGTTCGGCCGGGCTTCGGTCCGTCTAGCATCGGCGGGCCGGCGAAGTCGGCCGCTGAAATCAGCGGTACAACAATCCGGCCCAAGCACTAAGCCGGTGCTGAGTCGCTCCTATCGATCCTTGCAGATGGATCGGCATGACATCCGCATTTCCAGCCGCAGGCGCGAGGGCGCCCGCTCGGTTTCGAGCAAAAACTCATGCAAATCCGCGATTTAAAAGAAATTTCTGCAATATGGTGTGTCGCCAATTCCAACGCTTAGCGCACAGCACTTTGTATCTTATATAAGTTCTGTATTTCTTCGGTAAAAAAGCCTATGTGGTGAAGACCCCGCAAAATGAAAAGGGGACCAAACAGTGGCATGGCCAGTTGGAGCGGGCGAATGGTGGCGAAAGACGCCCCTGACTCGAAAGCGCCGGCATCAAATGTCAGCCTCGGCTTGCGGATAGCGAGCACCGTATTACGGGCTCTCTTCATTGCCTGCCTGCTGGCAATCACGCTCCGCGTCAGCATGCCCCAGAACGAAACCATCTGGACGGTTTACGATACGCCGAGCGATCTCGTTCGCATGGCTTTGGGTCTGGCGGTTTGCGTCTGGCTGGGGGCCCAGCTCTTCAAGGCGCCGAGGGACGCTAGCCACTATCGAATCTGGCTCTACCTCGGGCTGGTTGCGGTCCCCTTCGCGGTGATCTGCCTCATCGCCGTCTGGTAACGGCCTAAGGCTCGATCAGACGCCCGGTGGTGGCTTTGATGACCGCCTCGGTGCGGGTCGCGGCGCCGAGCTTGCCGCGTGCATTGTCGATGTGGAAATCGATCGTCCGCTTGGTCAAGCCGATGATTTGCGCGATCTCCACCGAGGTCTTGCCGCGCGCCACCCAGGTCAGAACCTCGACCTCGCGATCGTTGAGCGCGGCGACCTTCGGCCATAGCCCGGTGCGGGCGACGCCGGCCAACCGTGCCGCGATGATGGTCGCCAACACGTCGAAGTCGATCGGCTTGGTCACGTAGTCGTCGGCGCCCAATTGCCGGCCCTTGAGCTCGTTGTCCCGATCGGTCAGCGCGGTGAGAAAGACGAAAGGCATTTTCGCGAACCGTGGCGCCAGCGCGATCAGGCGTTCCAAAAGCTCGAACCCCGACATCAGCGGCATGCTGATATCCGACAGCACCAGGTCGGGCATGGTCCTGAGGATGGCGGCGAGCCCCTCGCGGCCGTCATGCGCCAAGCTGACCGCGTAGCCGCGGTCGATCAGTTCCTCGGCGATCAGCGCCGCGGTCTCGCGGTCGTCCTCGATGCAAAGAATCTTCTTTTGTGCTTCGGCCATACTTGGAGTACCGGGGCGAGCATCAGCTCAAAACGAGCCAGAATTAACCGACAAGCCTGATGGCAGCGACCATTTGTCGAATCAGGTTTCAGTCAACACCGGACTCGTATATTATTCACTATTTATAGGTCTTGCTGCAAACGTGTCTGGCTGCAAAGGGCTGCCGTTGCGGTCCCGAGACATTAACTCCGGTCTTCACACACCGATGGTATGGTTCCCATGCGGCAGCCGCGTTCGATCCGGTTTCACCTTACCGCGGTGTTCCTGCTGTTCTTTTTGCTAGTGGCCGTGCTCGGCCTGTTCAGCATCTCGCGGCTGAGCAATTTCAACCGGCTGTCCGCCGACGTAGCCGAGCTGTGGCTGCCCACCACCCACGTGCTCGGCGACCTCAACAATTTCACCTCCGATTTCCGCGCCATCGAGGGCAGCAATCTGTTGTCGTCGGATGCGGCCGAGACCGCGGCGACCGAACGGCAGATGGCGGAACTCGACCGCTCCATTGCCGAAGCCGAGCGCGGTTTCGAGCGCATTCGCCACGCCGCCGCCGAGGACGATCTGTATGGCCAATTCAAGGAGCGCTGGAACGATTATCGGTCCATCGTCAACCAGATGCTGTTTTTGTCGCACACCAGCCGCAAGGCTGAGGCACTGGCCATTTATGGCGGCACCTCGCGCGCCGCCTACGACGCGGCGAGCGATACGCTCGGCCGGCTCACCGACCAGGCGGTCGCCAGCGCGCAGGCCGCCAGCGATCGCCTTGGCGTCGCCTATCGGCAGGCATTCTGGCTCATACTGCTCGGCATGGTGATCGCCGGCGTCATGGTGGTCGCCGCGCTCATCCATATCAGCCGCTCCATCTCGGCGCCGCTGCTTCTTCTTGCCGACCGCATGCGCCGGCTCGCCGCCAATAACACCGACATCGATATCCCGGAGACCGAAAGGCGGGACGAGATCGGCGAAATGGCGCAGGCCACCGTCGTATTTCGCAACAATGCGATCGAGCTGATGCGCAGCCAGCGCATGCTGGCGCGCCAGGCGGCGATGCTGGAGGAGCAATTGGCGCAGGAACAGCGCCTGGCGCTGGCGCAGCGCAATTTCGTTTCCATGGCCTCGCATGAGTTCCGTACCCCCATGACCATTATCGACGGCCACGCCCGCCGCCTGATGAAGATGAAAAACTCGATCATGGCGACCGAAATCGACGAGCGCGCCGGCAAGATTCGCGCCGCGGTGCTGCGGCTGACGCACTTGATCGACAATCTGCTCAACTCCGCGCGCCTGATCGACGGCGGCGCCGAGCTTTATTTTCATCCGGCCGCGATGGACATGACGGCGTTGCTGCGCGAGGTCTGCCAATGGCACCGCGAGATGGTGCCGGGCGCGCAGATCGCCGAGCGGTTCGCGGCCGCGCCGATGCCGATGGTCGGCGATGCCAAGCTGCTGTTTCAGGTTTTCAGCAATCTGTTGTCCAATGCCGTCAAGTACTCGCCGGGGGGCGGCGCCATCGACGTCGAGGCCGCGATCGTCGCCGAAGGTATCGTCGTCACGATCGCCGACCGCGGGCTTGGCATTCCCGCCGATGATCTCGATCGATTGTTCGAGCGCTATCATCGCGGCAGCAACGTTTCCGGAATTGTCGGAACGGGTGTCGGTCTGTATCTGGTCAAGATCGCCGTCGAACTGCATGGCGGCGCCGTGGAGGTGCAGAGCATAGAAGGGGACGGCTCCCGCTTCACCATACGCCTGCCGATCAAGCGGGCGCCGGCGCTGACGGAATGGCCGCCAGCTGGGGTGGAGCCGGCTGCGCCGGTGGACGCGCCCTCGATCGCCGGCTGACTCTTTCGCCGGCATTCTGCTATAGCTTGCCTTGGTTTCCCTCTTGCGGGTGATGGCCGGTGAAAGCTTTTCTGCTTGCTCTTCTGACCTGCGTTGCATGGGTGTCGGCCTGTCCCGCACGGCAGACCATTGAATGGCCCGCGGGCGTGCGGCTCATTCACGCGGATTGGCAAGACCCTTCGTCGCTGCCGCGACGGTTCCGCAACCATTGCGCCTACGACAGCTTCCGCGGCCGCCTTTATTGTTCCGACCATTGCGGCCGTGAATACCAATTCTACTACTGCACCCGGGAATCCTTCGGCTGCTGCCGCATCGGTTACGGCTATTGCGATTGGAAGGGATTGCTGCGCTGCGCTCCGTGAGGAGGCCGCGTAATCATGAATCGTTCAAATGCGAGCAAAGCCGTTAAGCGGCGGCTTATCATCGCGCGGCAAAATCAGCCTGCCGGCGTGGCGCGTTAGCAGGCTAGTCGCGATCATCTGCTGAATGCCGTGAACCGGCTCGGTTTGTCTCATGCGCTCAGCCATTGTTTTCGCCGTCCTCGCCTTGACCGCCGGCATCGTGGTGCCGCGCTACGCCGCGCAAATCAGCGCCAAGCCGGCGACCGCCGCGCTGGCGGCCCGTCCGGTGGCGCCGGCTGCAGCCACGACGGCCACCTCACGCTCGGTGATCGTGTCGCGCGACGCCCGCGGTCACTTCCAGGTGGACGCCCGCATCGAGGGCCGCAAGGTCAGGTTCATGGTCGATACCGGCGCTTCGGTTATCGCGCTTACCGCCAGCGACGCCGCCCGGCTCGGCATTCATCCGGCGCAACGCGAATTCGTTACCGAGGTCAAGACCGCGAACGGGACAGTGCGCGCAGCGTCCACCAAGCTCGATGAAGTCGAGATCGGCGACCTCGTTGTCCGCGACGTCGCCGCGCTGGTGCTGCCGGACCAGGCGCTCAGCGACAATCTGCTCGGCCTGTCGTTCCTGTCACGGCTGCGGCGTTTCGAGTACAGCGCCGGCAAGCTCGTGCTCGAGCAATAACGCCGCGGCCGCCGCCTGGCGTTCGCCCGCGCGTCAAAATCACCCGCCGTTAACGATATAAGCCGGTGCGCTATGGCTTCCGGGCAACGAAAAATCAATGCCTGTCGGGTATTGGCGAAGGGCACACAGCAGCAAATCCGGCCCACCGATCAAGAGCTCATAGCGGGAAAATGCCAAGGCAGACCGCTGCGAAACGGGACAAGGGTGGCATGTTTAGATTTTTAGCCAAATATTCCCACCGCCGCGCGCGGGATATTTCCCGTTTCTGCGGGGCGCGGCAGGCCGCTACCGCGGTCGAATTTGCGCTCATCGCCCCGGCTTTTTTCGCGCTGCTAATAGCGATTTTTCAAACGGCCTTTTTCTTGTTTGCGCAGATGGCCTTGCAAAATGCCGCCGTGGAAGCCGGCCGCTACTTTCTGACCGGTCAGGCGCAGAATGGCAATTGGACGGCGAGCAATATCCAAACCAAAGTCTGTCCGATGATCCAGGCACTAATGACCTGCGCCAACGTGATCGTTGTCGTGCAAAACGCTTCGTCTTTTGCCGCCGCCAATACGTCGGCACCGGCCTTGTACAGCAACGGTCAGCCGATCACGTCGTTTACTTACGCCCCAGGCACGCCCGGTGAAGTCATGGTCGTGCAGCTTGTTTATAAGTGGTCGGTCGTCAGCGGGCCGCTGGGTTTTGTAATTTCCAACCTTCCAAACAGTGCGGCGGAGATCGTGGGGGTCAGTGCTTTTATGGTGGAGCCCTATTGATCATGCTGCGGCTGGCCAGATTGTATCGCCGTTTCATCGCCTCGACGCGGGGCGTCGTGGCGATCGAATTCGCCGCGATTCTACCGGTCTTGCTCGTCATGCTGCTGGCGACGTTTGATGGCGGCAACGCCATCGTCGTTTACATGAAAGTGCGGTCGGCGACGTACGTTCTGGCGTCGGTTACCAATCAATATTCGACGACCATGCCGATCCAAGCCGCCAACATGACCGGGATAATGAGCGCCACCTCCGCGGTGCTGTCACCCTATTCGAGTACACCGGTCGTCGCCATCATTTCGGAGCTCGAGGTGAGCGCCGCTAAAGCCACCACGGGCACGGTGCGCTGGAGCGCCACGCTGAACGGAACTGCGCTGTCGGCCGGATCCACGGTGACGCTGCCGTCAACCCTCAACACCAAAAACAACAATACCTGCACCACTTATTCTAAGACGTTGGGCGCCAATCCCGGCTGTTATCTGATCCTTGCCCAAGTGAGTTACACCTATACGCCGCTGTTCGGGTTTTTTTCAAAAAGTGGGATTACTTTTTCCGACACCGTGTACGCCACACCGCGCAGCAGCAGTTGCATACCGTATGTCCCGACGACCGGTACCGGATGCTGAAGCCGGCGTAAGTCTGGGGGCGAGACTTGGCCCGGGTGCTGCGACTGCCGCGGTTCCGATCTCCCGCCGCCTTCCCGCTTCGAGGCGGCGACAAACACCCTTATTGTGTGATGTGGGCGGTGCTCACGGCCTGCTCGAACATCGCCAGCAGTGCGTTCTGGATGTCGGTGGGCGTGTTCGCGGTGTAGAAGAAATTAGGCGAAGCGCAAGTCTGCAGCGCTCCGGGAATGTTCGGAATGTTGTTGTTGGCGTAGCCGTCTTCGTTACTGGCAAAGCTGGCGTTTGCATTCTGGATGGTTTCATAGGGAATGTAGAGAATGGCGATGGTGATGCCGCGGTTTTTTATTGTCGTGCAATAGTCGGTAGAGGTCACGCTGTTTGGCGGAATAACGGTCGCCGAATTTTGATAGGGAACCTGCGTCGTGGCCGCCCAGTTTTGTGATCCCCAGTTGCCGCCCGACTGGGTTTGATAATCCTGCGAGCCGTCGGTAACGATGAATACATAGGGCAGCGCATTGGATGAGCTCGCGCCGGTTCCGACTGACGTAATAAGGCTGTTCATGCTGTTGAGCGCATTCTCGAAGTGCGTGCCGCCCGATCCCAAGGTGGCGTTCTGGCCGGTATCCAACAGGCTGGCGAGCTGTGAGGCAAAGGTGGTGATCGTGCTGCCGGTGAGACTTGTGGTCAGACCAACGGCGCAGGAATTGCTGCTGCCGGCGCTGGCAGTGCAGAGATTTTGGATAAACGGAAATAGTCCCACCTGGAATTGGTTTGACACGCCGTCGTTGGTCTCAGTGGTGGAGGCGGTGCTCAGCAGTTGGGTCACGGCATAGCCAACCGCGTCGGCGCGCAATTGGATGCACGACGTTGTCCCCGCAGTCGGGCAGGAACTAACTTGCGTATTGGTCCAATTCACATTGTTTCCGTTGTTTGAATTGGTTCCGCTTGTGAACGACGTGGGTGTGGTTCCCAGGCGCGAAATGGTAAACCCTTGGCAATATCCTCCCGGAGGGTTGCCAATGTTTGGGTTCGGTATGTAGCCGCTGTAACTGTGACCCACGGCGGGGATCGGTCCTTGGTTTGATTGCCCGCAGGCTCCCTGTGCGGTGAAATGACAGGCGAACGTGCAGCCGGTGGGATACTCGCCATAATTATCAGGATTGACGGCCTGCAGTCTTGCTTGCTCAGCGGTCGTCGAGGGGAAGCTCATCGATCCGGAGACGTCGAGCATCAGATAGAAATTGATGTAGGTGGGGAGCGCATAGCTCGCCGTGGATGAGCTCGCTATCGTGATGTTCGGATAGCCGAGGATCCCCATGAAGTAGGTGGAAACTGTAGTCGAAAACGACACCACTGCAGTGATTGTCGTTCCTGTCACTGTCACGGTGGCCGTGGGAGTCAGGTTGGTGTAGCCTGCCGGCAAATTTGCACTGAAAAAATTGGACGCATAGGTTGAACCGCCTGAAACGGTGCCGCCGCCGGTCATGCCCTTGGCGGTGGCGATGACGGGCGAGTTGATGGAAACGGTGGCGAGGGCCGCGGCGTCGGCCGCCGCCTGCAGCTTGGTCCGGATCATCGACGCGTTTGAGTAATCGATGACGCAGCCGATAGCGGCCATCATCGGAAGCGCCGCCAGGGCGGTGATTACCGCAACATTTCCCCGGCTATTCGATTGGAAATTGGCGAACAGCACCCGCAGGCGCGCGATTCGACCGCTTAATCGAGTATTCCGAACTTTTCTGAACATGGGGCAATGCTCCACCGTGAGCTTGTATGCTGAAATTGCTAGAAAATTGTTACTTGGATCGCCGAAACTGCGGCCTCTGCCGGGTAGCTCGACAGCTCCCTAGGCGCGGCGGCCGAAGCCGAACCGTGCGGCACTTTGGCTCGCAGCGGCTGTGGCAGCGCCGCCCCGGCCAGCGCCCGCCAGGGGAGAGCAATGGCCCACGGCGCTCCGCTTGGCGGCGTGAACCCGTCGCTCACCATCCAGGGCGGTCGTCTGCCGTACCGCGGATCGCATCAAGGCGCTCGCCGCCCGCGGCGAGCTGTGACCGCCTTCAAAGATATCCGGTGCTCATCTCCGCGGCGAACCGCGCCGGATCGCCTTCCCAGACGATGCGCGCGTGTTCGAGCACATAGACCCGGTCGGCGTGCGGCAGCGCGAAGGTGACGTTCTGCTCGCCGAGCAAAACCGTGATCTTGGTCGTCTGCCGTAACTTTTCCAGCGCCTTGGAGATTTGCTCGAGGATGACCGGCGCCAAGCCGAGCGTCGGCTCGTCGAGGATCAACAACTTCGGCTTCATCATCAGCGCCCGCGCAATGGTCAGCATCTGCTGCTCGCCGCCCGACAGTGTGCCGGCAGCCTGGCGCTGCCGCTCGCGCAGGATCGGGAAGAGGTCGAACAGCCAGGCGATCTGCTCGGCGCTCTCCGCAGGCGGCAGATGCTGGCCGCCGAGGTCGAGATTCTCGCGCACCGTCATGTCGGTGAACAACTCGCGGCCTTCGGGACACTGCACGATGCCATGGCGTGCGATCGTCGCCGCGGTCAGCCCGTGCAGCGATTTGCCCTCGCGGCGGACGTCGCCCGAATAAGGCAGAAAGCCCGAAATGGTGTTGAAGAGGGTGGTTTTGCCGGCGCCGTTGAGGCCGACGACCGAGACGAATTCCCCGGCGTGCACGTGGATCGATACGTTCTCCAGCGCCTGCGCCTTGCCGTAGTGGACGCTGACGTTATCGACCTCAAGGAACGGGGTGACGCTGTCGCGGAACGATAATTCGGCGCGCGCCGCGGTTTCGATGCTGCCGCCGAGATAGACACGCCGCACGGTTTCGTCGCGCATCACCTCGTCGGCGGTGCCTTCGGCAATGCGCTCGCCGACGTACATGGCGAGCACGCGGTCGACCAGCCGGGCCACGCTCTTGACATTGTGATCGACCAGCAGCACGGCGCGGCCATCGTCGCGCAGCTCGCAGATCAGGTCGGAGAACATCGCCGTTTCCTTCGAGGTGAGGCCGGCGAACGGCTCGTCGATCAAAAGCACCTGCGGATCGCGGGCAATCGCCTTGGCGATCTCGATCCTGCGTAGATCGGCGAACGGCAAGGTGCCGGGCCGGCGATCGAGCACGGCGCTCAAGCCGACGCGCGCCGCGATGGCGCGGGCGCGCGTTTCGATGGCGGGATCGGCGAACAGCCGGGTGAGCTTATCGGGAAGCAGCGCCAGCGTGATGTTCTCAAGCACAGTCTGGCGGTGCAGCGGCCGCGAATGCTGGAACACGATGCCGACCCCCATCCGCGCGATCTCGTGCGCAGGCCGGCGGGCCACCTCGACGCCGTTGATGCGGACCGAACCCGCATCGGGGCGCTCGATCCCCATGATGAGCTTCATGACCGTCGATTTGCCCGATCCATTCGGCCCGATCAGGCCGAGGATTTTGCCGGCGCGCACGTCGAGCGTCATTTCTTTCACGGCGACCAGGCCGCCGAAGCGCTTGGTGAGGCCGTTGAGCTCGAGATGGGCGCCCGCCGTGCTCACCCAGATTCCTTCGTGCGCGTGAGCAGGCCGAAAAAGCCGCCCGGGAACAGCAGCACTACGACGAGCGCCATCGCGAAGACGACGAAGTTCGACAGGTCGCCGAGCGGTCGCAGCACCTCGCTCATGGCGATGAGGAAGATGGCGCCGAGCACGGAGCCGAGGATGGTACGTCTGCCGCCGATCACCGCAGCGATGATGATCTGCACGCCGACCGTGATATCGACAAGGGTGCCGACCGTAGCCGTGCCCAGGTAGAAGACCAGCAGCGCTCCGGCCAGTCCGGAGAAGAAGGCGCTGATGATGAAAGCCGCAAGCTTGTGCTTGGTCACGTTGAAGCCGAGCGCGCCGGCCTGCACCGCGTCCTGCCCGCTCGCCTGCAGGATGAGGCCGACCGGCGAGCGCGACAGCGAGAACAGGATGGCGCCGCTCACCGCCATGAACCAGAGCGCGATTTCGTAATTCGTCGTGTCGCTGATCGAGATCACGTCAGGCACGGTGAGACCGATCTCGCCGCCGGTCAGACTAGCGGCGACCACGACGAAATTCTGCAGCATCAGCACGGCGACCAGCGTCGTCAGTCCGAAATAGGGCCCGCGCACGCGCAGCGCCGGCAGCGCCAGCACCACGCCGCCGATCACGGCGGCAAGCGCGCCGGCCACCAGGCAAATCCAGATCGGCGGCTGATAGAGACTATCGAGGATGCCCGCCGTATAGCCGCCGGTGCCGATCAGGAACGTCGGCCCGAAATTCACTTCGCCGGCAAAGCCGAACAGCAGGTCCCACGCCATCGCGAACACGCCGAAGTAATAGGCGATGGTCAATAGACCGAGAATGTAGCCGGTCACCCACAGCGGCAAAAACGATGCGATCACGATCACGCCGAGGGAGATAAGCAACACGCGCGCGGTGGAGATCGAACGCATCACCTGCGCCCCAACAGTCCGCGCGGCCGGACGTAAATGACGGCGACGAGCAGCAGCAGTGCGGGGATGGTGCGATAGGCCGGAGAGATAAGATATGCCGTGAGGGTTTCGAGATAGCCCACGACATAAGCCGCAATCAGTGCGCCGGAAACGCTGCCGAGTCCGCCCAGAACGACAATGGCAAACGCGCTCGCCGTCAACGGCCCGACGCTATACGAGGAAACGCCGAGAAACATGCCGAGCAGCACGCCGGCAATACCGACCAGCAAGCCGTAGATTGCCCAAACGGCGATGTAGACCTGCGACAGTTCGATGCCGAGCAGCGTCACGCCGCGCGGATTCATCGAAGCGGCGAGCACCGCCTTGCCGGCGCGCGTGCGGTTCACCAGGAGCCAGAGTAGGCCGATGGCCAGCCAGCACACCAGCGCGGTGAAAATTTCGTTCGAAGGCGTGCGCACGCCGGCAATCGACACCACGCCTTCCACGATCGGCGCCACGGTTTTCGCATTATTGGTATAGAGATAGGCAATCAACTCCTGGATCATGATGCCCCAAAGCAGCGTCGCCGTGAGGATGAAGATCTCTTTTTCTTCCTCGCGGATTTTGCGGGTGTGCTGCAACGGCCGAACAATGAGGAAATAGGTTAAGAGCGAGGCGGCAAAGCCGATGGCCACGCCAAGCGCGGCCCCGATATAAGGTCCGACATGCAGGTCGTTGCCAGCGGCCCAGGCGGCGACGACGGCGGCGACCATGAGCGCGCCATGGGATAGATTGAGCACGCCGGAGACGCCAAAAATCAGCGCGAAGCCCATCGCGCCCAACGCGTAAAGCGAACTGATCGCGAAACCGTCGATCAGGATTTGCCAGAACAGCATCGGTCAGACCGCGCTCGAACACTGGGCGCCGACAACAATTCTCCCCGCGCGCAGGTGCGGGCGGGGAGAATGACGCAAGCGCCGATCTTTCCCGGTCAGTTGGCCGAGCCAATCTTGATGAAACTCGGGAATTTCAGCTTGCCATTGGCGACGTTGGCCGGCCACAGGTTGACCTGCTTGCCGTTCTGCCATTGCAGCATCAGGCCGGTGATCGTGCCGGGGCCGATTTTGAGAGCGTGCGGGGCGGGTGTGTCCCTGCCTTTGAACTCGACGCGGCCGATGGTGCCCACGTAGTCGGTCTTTTCCAGCGCGGCGACCAGCTTGTCGGGTTCGGTCGAACCGGCTCGCTTGATCGCATCGACGATGTAATAGACCGCGTCGTAGGCGGTGTAGCCGCAATAGGACGGGAAGTTGCCGTAGCGTTTGTGGAAGGCCGCGACGAACGGCAGCGTCTTCGGCGTCACGGCGACATCGGGTCCGGAGAAGGCTTGGTACAGCACGCCTTCGACGGCGCCATTGGTGTCGTTCCAGAAGCTCGAATTGCTCGCTTGCGAGGAAACGCCGAACATCGGTATCGGCACTTGCTGTTGTTTCCACTGCACCGTCGGCTGCACGCCGACATGGGAAATGCCGGTGATGATCACGTCGGGCTTTTCACCCTCGATCTTATTGAAGATCGGCGTGAAATCCGTGGTATCGGGCGAGACACGGATGTGGTCGAGGACCTTGAGCCCGATTTTGGGCAGGCATTTCAGGTATTCCGCATCGAGCGGCGTCGTCCAGGCCGCGTCTTCGCTCATGACGACGGCGGTCTTCATTTTCAGGTGGTCGACGAGAAGATCCTTGGCGGCCGCGCATGTGGCGTCGGCAATGCTGGTCGAGGTCGCATAGCCGTGGAACGTGTATTTGAGGTGGTCGTAATCCTTGGCGATATTCTGGGTGATGACGTCGGACGCGGCGCCCGGCGTTACCATCACCGTTTTCAGGCGTCCGGTCCAAGGCTCGAGCGCGAGCACGACCTCGCTGACATAGCTGGCGATGACGGCATTGACATGATCCTCGCTCACAGCCCGCTGGAATGCGCGAACCAATTCCGCGGCGGAGGAGTGATTATCGTAAGGGAAAATCTTGATCTGACGGCCGTTGAGCCCGCCGGCGGCGTTGATCTCGTCGGCCGCAAGCTGGGCGGCGAGCGGGATCGACGAGCCGGCGACCGCCTGCGCTTCGGCGATGACGCCGATCTTGATCGGCTCGGAGGTTTGCGCGGAGACGCTTAAGGGGGCGAGCGCGAGGATAAAGACGGCGCCGCCGAGCAGCCATGGACGTGCTGCGCTCTTGGTGCTGTTCATGTCGATACCTCCCATTTTTTGCCGCAGGAACTTCACAGTGGCCTGGTTACGGGGCGCATTCCGCCAGCTTATGGCCCCAGGTTATAGGAACCAGTGCCGGGTTACAAACGTCCGAGCGATGCGCATCGGCCGTCCGCGGGTTCGCCGAATCCAGGAGCGCCAGGTGGTTTTTTGCCGGCGGCGCAAATATTGTATCCTGCGCGTGGGTGCGCGTTGCGCCGGCGCGGGTGTAGCTCAATGGTAGAGCAGAAGCCTTCCAAGCTTATGACGAGGGTTCGATTCCCTTCACCCGCTCCAACCTACGCTGCGAAGCGGCGTAGGTTGTCCGCCGAAGCTTCAGCGAAGGCGGACGCCGCTTCGCAGCTACGGTTGGCAAGCCAACCTTCGCCTTTATGCTTGGCAGGCCAACTGGCCCTTGCGCCGCTTCGCCGCAAAGGGCATGAGACGGCCGCCGTAGGAGTGTAGCTCAATGGCTAGAGCACCGGTCTCCAAAACCGGGGGTTGGGGGTTCGAGTCCCTCCACTCCTGCCACCCCACCGGCTAACTATTTGATTTCCTTGCGGTGCGACAAGGTGGGACTAGCAGGTGCGACAATAGTGGTTTCCTGATTCGTCCACGAACCTTCTTGCTCTGTCCATTTCGCTAGGAGCGGCATGGCTTGACCGGCCAACTTGGTCCTGTTCGCAGCCCGGATGTAGACCTCGGCCTGTGCCGGAGTGGACCAGTCATAGATCGCCATAAGCTGCGCGGTGGTGGCTCCATTCTCGGCCAGGATGGTAGCACCCGCCTTGCGCAAGCCGTGCGCTGTACATTGCCGAAGCCTCGCCTCATTGCATCGATCCCGGAACCAGTTGCCGAAGCCTTTCGACGTGAACGGCTTCCCGTACTGAGTGACTAGGAATGTCAGGTCGCCAGTCGGGCCGGCGTCGATTGCCCGCGCCAGCGGCGGCAGGACCGGCTTCTCGGAGATGTCGGCACGCACATGCTTGGTCTTGCCCGGAACGAACCGAAGAAGCCCGCGCCATACGTTCTGACGCCCGAACTTCACCATGTCGCTCTTGCGCGCTCCTGTGAACAGTAGGAGGCAGAGCGCCAGATACGCCTTGGTCCCGATCGGATGGCGTTCGATGAACTGCGCGACCTCCGCGACTGTCCAAGTGTGAAAGCCGTTTGTGGCGTACCTGACGCGCCGGACATCGCGCGCCGGATTGGTGGTCATGTGGCCGTTCTCGACGGCCCAACCGAACATCGCCGAGAGATACTTACGACGATTGTTGCCGGCACCGGGCAGACCCTTCTTGAGATCGCGGAGCCGCTTGATCTTGGCTGCGGTCACATACGATAGCGGGCAATGCGCCATAAGGTCGCTCGAACCCTCCTGGACGGTTTCCCGCAAGGATTCCTCGATCACGCCGCGGCGCGTCGGACCGGAGGCAAGCGCCTTGAACTCATCTGAGGCAAAGTAGAGCGCAGCCAGCCCGCCCAGAGAGCCGCGAGGAGCGATCTTCTTGACTGGAGCAGCAGGAGAGGGCCGTAGGTCTGAAAAGGTTGCGAGCGCCGCCTGATAGGCCGCCAGGAAGCCCGGATCGTGTCGCGCTAGGCGCAACCGGATACGCCGACCATGACGGCGAACGTAGAGCCGGATGTTTCCGTGACGATCCGGCTCCTCGCTGAGATAGCGCAGGTCGATCTGCATTTCACTCGACATCATCGCCCCAACGACGGGCGTCGGCATCATCCGGCGGGAGGGCAGGGTGGTCAACCGGAACGAGCGGATTTTCAACGCCGTTATAGACGATAATGGTTCCATCGGGCTTGATCCCAGCGATCCCCAGCCCCTCGCGACGTGCTGCCTTGATCATGCGCCGCACTTGCGTCTGGGTCGGTGATGCCGGCTTCGTCATTTTGGTATTCTGAGTCTTGACGCCATCAGGCAGCTTGCTTGTCGAGATCGGCATCGGGATCATCGGGGCCATCGGCAAAATCGTCTTGGACCTGATCCCCCCGATGAGCCCGATGGGTCTCCTGGCCAGTCTGTTCTAGCGCGTATGTCGCCACCCCCCATTTCCCAGGTGAGGCTTGGCGCGTGAGTACAAAGCCGGCCATACGCGTGCCGGCGAGTTTTTCGAGCTGAGCGGCGAGGTATTGGCGACCGTGGCTCTGCGGGTCTACGGCCCGCCTCACGCCGTCATCGAGGTCGCGCACAGCAATCGGGCGGTCGCGGTGTCGCTCCCACCAGAGTGCGAACAGTTCGGCAATCATTTGCCGCCGTCCATCGCGCTGCTTCGCCTCCGTCACCCGTTCAACGGGATCGTGACAGCCCAGCGCGAGTAGTGGATCACGCACCCAGCGGCACCATTGCGGAAAGCTGCCGAGAGGTAGGCCCTTCGTGATACCAGCAGTGATCCTGCCCCAGCGCCAGATTGTTAGAACGGCAGCGAGCAGTTCGCTGCGACGATCCGTCACTTCCGCGCGAATGTCAGTCGTAAATGACCGCATCTCCGGATTTTCCATGCGAGGGTCAAACTCGACGGTAATGAAACGCCGTGCGAGGTCTTCGGATACGATGAGGCCATTCCCCGTCAAAATCACAAAGGCCGAGGCATTCAACGGCACCATCTGTGACCTGCCGAGCAGCCGCACCCGCGCTGGCCTTTCGGTAATCGCGCTTGCCAGCAGGTTGGACTTGAAACATGTGTTGTTCAGGTTATCGAGAAACAGCGCGGGACTGCCCTCGATCAGCTCGGATGCGATGCGCTTGTCCAACTCCTCTGGGCTGGCACCAGATGTTACGGCATGTGGAGACCGCCCGAAGGCGATGATGCACATGCAGCGGGCCAGCAGTCCTTTCCCAACGCCTGCGCCTGACAGAGCCGCTGCCCGCAAAAGCACGCCGGGGGCAAGATACAAGCTCGGCCGGCACACCGCTGTCGACAGTGCAACCATAAATGCGGACTCGTCGCGACCCGGCGGCTTGCTAACGTCCACCACCGGAATGCGGTTGCCGCCGTCGATCGTTTCTGCGTCTGCGAAGGGAAACGTCTTAAACGTGTCGCGGATCAACATCAGTGCTGCGAGAGCTTGGTCTTTTGTCGGTAGCTCGGGGACGAGTGCAGCGAGATCGGGTACGTTCTCGCACCACATTCCAGTGTCCGCGTCGTATCCCTCGGTGCTGTTAATAGTACCGTCCTTCTGCAACAGCGGCGTCGTGGCAATTCCGTTCAGGAGGGGCAACTGCCATTCGCCCCGCCAATCGAGGTACATGGCGGCGACCGAACGCGGCAGACGAGCATCGGCCTCGTAGGCACCATCCTTGTTGACCTTGATCACATAGGGTCGGCAGATACCGTGCGCTTTCAGGACGACGCTATCCGGCGTGAGCGCTTGTGCGATCATTCCTCCCTGGGATTGAGCATAGGTTACGCGCACTGGGAGGCCGCGATCAAAGAGATCGCCCGACGATCCCAGAACGTCCCGCAGAGCCGCAACGGTCTGATCGGGGTTGCTGTTGTCAACTAACAACCTCGGCTTTGAGGTATTTTGGGAGAACCGATCATAACTTTAGTCGTCACCGGCAACTACATTGGCGGCCTCATTGGCGGTCTGTGTGGTCATCGCTCGCTCACAAAGATGATACGGTTTTGCCGTTTGATGGCGCTCATAGGCGATTGTCCGCCGTTCCATATTTAGAATTGCTCGCATCCCCGTTAATGATTTTCGCCCAGCGTCCGAGCGTCTCGCGTTCCGATTCCTCAGCAGTCCGCAACACGGCAAGTTGCTCCTGATCGACATGACGCTCGATGCAGCCGCGCACCAGGTTGCGGAGCTTGCTCGCGGGAATCGCATCCAACTCGACTGATTCGCCTGAAAACTTCTTCGCCCGAGTGTCAGTCATCTTGGTCGGCCTGGATGGCAGATTCCATTCTGTGGCCTGCTCGCGCGTAACAGCGGGGCGCTCGAAGTGTATCTCCGCGCCGGGGGCATACCGGCGGAGCTTGGCCTCAATGTCGCGAGCGGCATCAACTCCACTGGGGTCAAGATCGCCGAAGTGATAAATGTACGCGGGCTTGCCCTTACGTGCGATTGCCTCTGCGGCACTGTGCAGGAAACTGATGGACGCATAACCCTTTGCAACCATGAGTGGCACGTCGTAAGGTTCGGTTTCTTCAACAACGACGCCAGCCAGGGCATCTTTTTCGCACCAAACCTCGCAGTAGACCGGCATCGAGGCCCAAAGGTCGCGCCGGTAAAAGTTGGCGGTCTTCCTCAGGCAAGCATCGAGGCCGACGAAGGTGTTGGGCTCCGCATCCACCTTGTGTTGTCAGCAATCCACTCGAATGGAATGTCCCCAGCTTCGCGCATCTCGACCAAGAGACGGACGACGGTGCGCTGGTACTCCGCCTCGACCTTCGTAATGACGCCGCGAACGGTCAGAGCATAAAAGACCTGCCGGACGGTTTGCGGATTATCTGTCTCCAGAATCTCTTTGATCGCGCGGCGGATGCCGCGGACCGCCGCTTTCGTGCGACGGGACCGTTTTATGGTGCTAGCACCATAAATGGGGTTGGTGGGCGCAACGACGGCCGATACATCATTGAAAATCTGTTCGCCGCCCAGGTTACTCTCGGACATATCAGCTCCGTTTGTTGCCTATTGAGAAAGGCAAGTGTTCTCCGATCGCGCGAGGTGACTATCCTCGCCCGTGAGTTTGATACGAATAGTCAGTCTGGCTATTGGATCAGTTTGCCGACAGCTTGAAGGGTCGGATAACCGATCGTCGTTTCTTCCTTGAGATCAGGTCCCCGTATCGGATGATCCACAGGACGAAGAAACACGAACGACAACGTCCACTCGGGAGGAACATCGATCATTTCTTCCGCCATGAGGCGTAAAACGGAGTCGGGATTCTCTAGCGCCGTTATTCTAAGACTCGCACCCGGAGTAGAGGTCCGCCGCAATCTCGCCAGCAACTTTTGTCCCGTCGCGTGAGAATGTCCATTCCGGCCCGACACCGAACATGAATTCCACTTTGTCAGACAGAGTGAATGGCTTTTTAAATAGAAGATCGGTGCTCCATTCCGGCTGACCGCCGCTAAACAGGGCCGATATACCCGCCTCTATTTCGAGCCAATCCTTGATTGGAGTGAATTCTACCGCCGCCGTTGGCCCCAACCTGCCACTAGGGAAGTCCCATTCGCCGGCCGCGCCTAACTCGACAATCGCGGTAGGCTCTTTTTCTTCGGACCATGCCTCGCCCGCGAATAGCGAAAGCGCGACCGTCAAGCACAGCACTCGCATTGGTCGCCGAACCATGCCTCACGCCCTTCTTTGACCAGAAAGTACACGATTGCCAGTGAGCCGACGCCATCAATCCACCATGCGCCCACAAGCCATTGCGCGGTGAGGCTGACGACAACCACGAACGAGAGCCATCCGCACGTCACGGCTTCAATGGCGTCGGCGCGGAGCGCACGGCTTCCGATCTTTTCGGCAATGGCGATCTTGCGTTGCGCCAGATAACGCATGGCCGGAATTGCGATCAGCGCGACGATGAAGCCCGGCCATGAGAATTCTTCGCCCGTTCCCTTCCACAGTTGCCACACGGCCGCGACCGTGACGTAGGCCGCTAAGACAAACAGCAAGCCGCCGCCGACGCGGCTGGCGATGCGCTCTGCGTCCTCGGAAAATTTCTGCCCGTGGCGAAGCTCGACAGACAAACGCCACATCAGCACACCTGCCGATGCCAACTCGATTACGCTGTCGAGGCCAAAGGCGACCAGCACAAGGCTTCCGGCTGTTACCCCAGCTCCAATGGCAACGACGGCTTCAACCGTCATCCATCCGATTGTCAGCCATTCGAGCCGGAAAGCCTCGTGGATGAGCGACAGGCGGTCGGGTCGCGGCGGCAAGATAAGCGGTGGCGGGGCACAAGAGTTTGCCATGCGCGAAGGATATCCCGATCAGCTCCCAATGTCTGCTGCGCGTCAAACTGCGACATCGCGTGATGTCCGCGTCACGGCAGCTTTACACCCTGAAAGCGGACGTCCGACGCGGGGAACGGCGCGGCAGCTTCGGGCCAACAAGAGACGAAGGGCACTGCAACATTTTTGTGACGCTGAATGCGACACCTTCCAGGCGCTCAGTCGCCGCTGGTGATTTCCTAGCCTTTCGGCGAACGTGATCGAGCATCAGGTACATGAAAAAATCCCTCTTGATAGAGAAGAATAATGCCGGGGCAGTCGGAACGTCCCGCAACGGGCCAATCTTCGCCCACGACAACCACGCGCAGACATGAGGCGACATCTGCGCCATCGCGCGATCTATTCGCCCGGCAGGCTGCGGCGATCTACTAACTGGCCCCAAGCCTGTACTCAAGCTCCCGGCTCCTCTTTTTTTCTCACTAGACGGTAGCCGTCTTGACAATAGAGGGTGAAAGCGTAGGCTGAAAACTACTGTAAGCGCTTGCAGTTTTTTGCAATGCAGCAATCAAGGGAGGACGGACATGAAAAGAAGCTGGATACCGCTTATAGCCGCTGCCGGAATCGCAGTAGTGCCGTTACTGCTTCCCGGCCAGTCGGCATTTGCGCAGGAAAAAAAATACAAGATCTACCTCAGCTTGAGCTATAGCGGGAACGTCTGGCAGGCAGCAGCGGCCAACGTCATCAAGGCCTTAGCAAAGACTCCGCCCTACGATAAAATGGTGGAGTTGAAGGAAATCATCTCCGGGGCAAACCCGCAGTCGCAGATTTCCGATTATCAAAGCATGATCGCAAACGGGGCAAACGGGATCATCAGCTTCCCGGTGTCGCCGACGGCGCTCAATCGCGTCATTGAGGACGGCTGCCGCCATGGCGTGGTCTTCTTCAATTATGACGCAACGGTGACCGCGCCTTGCGCTTACAATGTCAGTTACATCACTTCGGGCTTCGGCGAAAATACCGCACAATATCTTGTCAATCTCCTCGGCGGCAAAGGCAACGTCATGATCAATCGCGGGGTGCCCGGTAACACCGTCGATACCCGCCATAACGACGGTATGATGGCGGTCTTCAACAAATATCCCGGCATCAAGGTGGTCGATAGCTATTACGGCTATTGGGACGATGCAAAGAGCCGAGCAGCTACAGCTCAGGCCTTAGCTGCACATCCAAACGTAGATGCTATTGATTCTCAGTTGGGCGAGTATGGGGTGTTCCAGGCGGCACTAGCCGCAAACCCAAAAAAGCTTCCATACATCGCCGGCGAGGATACCAACGGCATCCGATTAGCCTTCGCCAATCCGGAATATCAGAAGGCCGGTCTCAAGGGAGTGTCCTCCGGTTCGCCGCCGGCGAGCGGGGGCTACGCCTTCAAACTGATGATGGAACTCCTTCAGCACAAGGTGAAGCTTGATCAACATAATGTCGAATTCCCGCTTCCCTGGGTTCCCTGGGATAAAGTGAAGATATGCGGTGCAAATGAGGAGCACCAGGAAGTGGAAGGCGCTATGGTCGAGGGCTGCAACACGTTAAAGGAAGGTGTCGTACCGCCGACCTGGACCGACGCGGCGACCGGCTATGCGCACCTGCTTCCGGAAGTGGATCTTCACGCCGCGCAGACCGGAGAGCCCGTTCCTGGGATGACAATCAAACCGCTTCCGCCGATTGGCCAATATGGCACGAAGTATGCCCCCAATCAGGAAGGCATTAATTGCGAGGCGGGCGCCAAAGGTTGCGGTAAACCCGTTTATACGGTTTACGAGGTGAACCCCATCCCGGTGCCACACTAAGCGTTGAAGCACTACGGCGGCCCAGTTGCTTTGGACCGCCGCCGCAATTCGGCGGGGGGAATGCCGATAGATACTGTAAGACAGTACGCCGCGGTATTCTCCCGCCGAAGCCTCTCCGAAGGGAAGCGGAAAATTAGGTCGTTTCGAAGGCCAAAGCGAGGCTTGATCACAGGAGAAATGTCGCGACTTTGCGTGTTCAGGCGCGCGCATGCCGAGAGGATCATTTCGAGGCACGCGGGCCTTTCGCCAGTGCGATACGAACCAAGTGTGAACCATCGGAGGTGACCGTGAGACAAGTACTCAAACCCGGCATTGATCCGGAAACGGCTGGTGAAGCAGATAAGAAGGTCCAAGCCGCAGTGGCCGAAATGCTGGAAGGCATCCGAACAGGCGGAGAAGAAGCGGTTCGCGAGCTTTCGTTAAAATTCGACAACTGGAATCCGAAGAGCTTTCAGCTCAGCCAGAAAGAAATTGACGCATGCATCGATAGTCTGCCGCGGCAAACCATCGACGATATCAAGTTCGCGCAGAAGCAGATTTGGCGATTTGCCGAAGCGCAGCGTGCGTGCTTGAAAGACCTCGACATCGAAACCGAACCGGGCGTGTACTTGGGCCACAGGAATATTCCTGTCAATAGTGTCGGGTGTTACGTTCCGGGCGGACGCTATCCTATGGTAGCCTCGGCTCATATGAGCATAGTGACCGCGAAGACAGCGGGCGTAAGTCGGATCATCGCCTGCACGCCGCCGCTGAAAGGTAAGCCGCACGCCGCAACAATTGCAGCCATGGCCTTTGGCGGTGCGCAAGAAATCTATCTCCTGGGAGGTATTCAGGCGGTGGCGGCCATGGCGCTCGGTACCGAAACCATCAAACCCGTGGATATGCTGGTGGGACCGGGAAACGCCTACGTGGCGGAGGCAAAACGGCAGTTGTTCGGACGGGTGGGTATCGATCTGTTGGCCGGACCGACGGAGATACTGGTCATCGCCGATGATTTTGCCGATGCCGAAATGGTGGCGACGGATTTGTTAGGCCAGGCCGAACACGGCCCAACGTCGCCAGCGATTCTTTTGACGACCTCGCGCAAACTTGCAGAGGAGGTCCCGATTGAGGTCAACCGACAGCTTCAGACGCTGGAAACAGCGCCACTCGCCGGGCAAGCATGGCGGGACTATGGCCAGATCATCCTGGTAGATACGCGCGAAGAACTGGTCGCAGAAGCCGACGAGATCGCGGCCGAGCATGTCGAGGTCCTGACAAAAGAACCCCGCTTTTTTCTCGACCGGATGACGAACTACGGATCGATGTTCATCGGACCGGAAACGAACGTTGCTTATGGCGACAAAGTTATTGGCACCAATCACACTCTGCCGACAAAGAAAGCTGCGCGCTACACGGGTGGTCTCTGGGTGGGGAAATTCATCAAGACCGTGACCTACCAGCAGTGCGATCAACGCGCCAGTGTGGTAATCGGCGAATATTGTTCTAGGCTCTGTGAGATCGAGCATTTCACCGCCCATAAGGCGCAAGCGGATCTGCGCGTACGCCGCTACCACGGAGCCAACAGCTAGACTTCAACCTGACCCGCTGATCTCCGTGCAGGTGTAGCAATGTTGTGATGGATTGTCATTGCGAGCAAAGTGCAAATGGAGGAGCTTGCAATGGCATTGGGCCGTGGGGAAAGACCGGACAGGTCTCGAGCGATTTTAATGCACAAGAAGCGCTATGGAGCATCGCGGCCACGGCCGCGGTCCAAGATCACCAGATCTAAAATCACCAGATCTAAAATCACCGCAATGGATGTAGCCAGAGCAGCGGGTGTTTCAACGGCAACGGTATCGCGCGCCATGCAAACCGATGGCGTCGTATCACGCGGAACGCGAGAGCGGGTGATGGAGGTCGCGACGTCGCTGGGCTATCGCCCCAACAGCATCGCGCGTGGGCTGGCCAAACGGGAAAACAGCCTAATCGGCGTCGTCGTCGGCGATATTACGAATCCGTTCTATCCCGAAGTCATCGAGCGATTGACGAAGCGGCTGACCAACGCCGGATTGCATACGATGCTTGTTACTATGGTTGACGGCATCGACATCGAAGAGACGCTTTCCCCATTGCTAGAGTATCAGGTCAAGGCCGCCGTTTTCATGGCTGCCCCATACTCGTCGCGTGCCTGCGAGATTTGCACTGCGCACGGCATTCCGAGCTTTCTTGTCAACCGGTATGTTCTCGGCCAAGGCGTCACGAGCATCGCCTGCGACAATCTGAATGGCGGTCGACTAGTGGCGGAAGTCCTCCTCAACGCCGGCCACCAGACATTGGCGTACATTTCCGGCCTGCCTGACACCTCCACCAACCGTGATCGAATGCAGGGATTTTCGTCTGCGGTAAAGGAGCGTGGCAGACCCTGCGTCATCGAGCCTGCAGGAAACTACAGCTATGAAGCTGGATATAAGGCCGCACTACGGCTGATGAGAACGCACGGTGGGATCGAGGCGGTGTTCTGCGCGAACGATATCCTTGCCCTCGGGCTTCTCGACGCTGTGCGTCACGAGCTCGGGATAAAGGTTCCCAGTGATTTGTCGGTGATCGGATTCGACGATATCGCCGCGGCGTCCTGGCCGGCCTACGACCTTACGACGATCCGACAGCCGGTCGAACGCATGATTGATATGCTGGTGTCCGAGATTACCCGGGTCGATTGGAGTTGCGATCACGACTCCAATCTTATTTTGTTTCCCGGGCAGCTCGTGATGCGCTCGTCGGCGCGGTTGAGCGAATTGCGCGCCGCTGTCTAGCGCGGCCGAAGCGATGTGTTGAGTAAAGAGAAACTGAGTTTGGTAGGGAACGCAGATGGAGACGAGTGTCGAGCACATGTCTACAGATTTCAACACCGTCGGTGTGGATGATCTAGTCCGCTACCGCGTAGAAGTTGCGCCGATTTATCGGCGTTTGCGCCAACTCCTGATCCAGCTGGCCGGCCTTGCCATCCTTGCTCAAGGCCGACGATCGGCCGGCTGGCCCGACTATCCGACTCTGGGGGCAGCCGGGAAACGGCTCAAGGAGGCCTTTGATGGCATTAGCGCTGTGAGAGTGCCGAATGCGGTGAGTCATTCCCATCCCTTCCTGGCACAGTGTGTAGCTGACCTGCAATGGGTCTTAGAACGCATGCTCAACGTTGGCGAAAAAGCGCCCGAGGGGCCGAACGGATCTGACATTGCGCGTCGACTCGATTGTGCCTATCGCGCGCTGCGAAACGCTGCGAACGAACAACTCGGCTTCGCTGTCGTCGATATGCGCCAGTCTTGTTGCTGCCTCGCTTTCGACTGTGTGGGGGTCGAAGGGCACGCCATGCAAGACGATCACTGAAAGGGAGGGTGCCATGGCCGATTATTCGATCTGGGTCTTGGAATACGCCTACGTTGAGAAATATCATCTCAGCGGCATCATTTATGGCGCACACAATCAGGGATACCGCAAGCTGCCGTACTGCTATGCCCTGATCAAGGGTAAGGACCACGTAGCGATGGTCGATGTCGGCTATAACCACAAGGAATATGGCGAGGTTCTGGCCGAGCGGTTCGGTGTCGAAAAGTGGCAATCGCCGAAATACGTCTTGAGTAAGTGTGGTGTTCGACCCGAGGACGTCGATGCCGTGTTTATCACGCACAGCCATTTCGATCATTTCGGTAACGTCGAGGACTTTCCCAACGCAAAATTCTACATCCAGGAGCGCGAGATCGCTAAATGGATCTGGGTAATGTCCTTGCCGGAAAGAATGCACTGGATGATGCTGGCAGTGGACCCCGGCGATATTTTGCGCGCAGTCAAACTCGCCACAGAAGGCCGGCTAGTTTGCGTCACCGGCGACATGCAGGATGTCCTTCCCGGAATCGATCTTCATGCGGCGTACGATACGCACACCTTCGGCTCGATGTACGTGACAATCAGGAACGACGGCAAGAAAGAATCGGAGGACACTTGGGTGCTCGCCGGTGACCTAATCTATGCCTATGAAAATCTGGAAGGCGACGGCAGTTTCGTTGATGTGAAAAAGCTGTACCTGCCGGTCGGCTTGGCGGTGGGCAGCCAAACCAATCTGGTGCTGGTGACTGAAGAAATGATGAAACAGGTTCAATATAACAAAAAACGGGTGATTCCGGTTCACGAAGAGCGACTGCGGGACGAGTTTCCTTCCAGCATCGACGCGAAAGGCCTTCGCGTAACAGAAATTTGTCTCGGTCAGAGCGAGACGTCAAAGGTCGCGTGACGTCGCTCGGCATTTCCCGCCCAGGAGTTGCCAAAGATCGGCTGCGGGAAGGAGTAGACCTTATGGCGGACGCAGCAAAGGTCAATGCGCTTGCTGCTTCCCTGTCTCTTCAAGGGAAGACCGCAATCGTCACCGGCGCATCCCGGGGAATAGGACGTGTCATTGCAGAAACCCTCGCGCTGGCCGGCGCCGATGTTGCTATCATCGCGCGCAACCGTGAGGAACTCGATGATGTCGCGCGTGTGATACGTGGAAACAACCGTCAAGCCTATGTCGAGGTGTGCGACGTCAGCGACGTGGCTGCGGTACGGACCTGCGTGGCCAACGTGCCGGTACCGGATATTTTGGTCAACAATGCAGGCATAAATGTCCCGCAAGAATTCCTGAACGTCGATGTGGATACATTCGATAAAATATTTGCCATCGATGTTAGAGGCGCCTTCTTCGTCGCGCAATCGGTTGCGCGGCGTATGCGCGATCACGGCCGAGGTGGCGCGATCGTCAACATCACGTCCCAGGCCGGTCACGTCGGGTTGATCAGACGAACGGTCTATTGCGCCGCCAAGCATGCGTTGGAAGGGCTGACTAAGGCCATGGCGATCGAGTTGGCTCCCGAAATCCGCGTAAATGCGGTGGCGCCGACGTTCGTGGAGACACCGATGACGAAGCCCTTCTTTGAAGAAGCGAAATTCAGAGCTTATGTGGACTCGAACCTACTCCTCTCGGGCTTGGGCACGATGGAGGACGTAGCAATGGCGGTGCTTTATGTTGCCTCGCCCGCGGCCAAATTGATGACAGGAGCGAGCCTACTGCTCGACGGTGGATGGACCGCGCATTGAGCTGCTGCGTGCGATACGCGGCGAGCTGCGCAGAAGTATCGGTGACCAAATGGATGAACTGCTGCAAACACGCGGGCTGACTAAGGCATTCGGTGCCACACAGGCGCTCAAGGACGTTGCCTTCGACCTCACAGCCGGTGAAGCGCATGCGTTACTCGGAGAAAACGGCGCTGGAAAATCGACTTGCGTGAAAATCCTGAATGGTTTGGTGCGGCCAGATTCGGGCGCCATTCGGTTGGGCGGCCAAGAATATCGGCCGAGCAGCCTAGCTGACGCTCAGCGCGTGGGCATCTCCACCGCTTTCCAGGAGCTGAGCCTTATACCTGACTTCACTGTCGCGATGAACTTGGCGATGCCGAACGTCCCGCGAAACAAACTCAATTTAGTGAGGTTCGGCGAGTTGCGCAGACGCGCTGAGGAGGTGCTCGCGCGTTATCACATCTCCGACATCAGCCCAAACATGATGGTTAGCTCGCTCTCGCTCGCAGATAAGCAAAGGCTGGAGGTCATCCGCGCCCTGTCTCGCGATCCCAAGGTGCTCATTCTCGACGAGCCTACCGCTGCTTTGACTAACGTGGAGTGGCTGTACGAGCAGATCTTCGCGCTGACGGCGCGGGGCGGCGCCGTGATTTTCATCACTCATCGTCTGAAAGAGGTCCGCGAAGTCTGCCAGCGCGCGACGGTGTTGCGCAATGGCGAGGTTGCGGGAGTGGTGGCGCTGCATGAAACCTCTGACAGCGAGCTTTTCCGGCTCATGATCGGCCGCTCGATGGGCACGACGTTCCCCAAGCGGTCAGTGCGTGTTCGAGCGGCGGCGGAACCTGTCCTCGCCGTCGAAGACCTTCGAAGCGAGAAATTCGGGCCTGTCAGTTTCTGCGTCGGTGCTGGCGAGGTCCTCGGCGTCGCTGCTCTTGACGGGCAGGGCCAGCGGGAGCTGTTTAATGCGCTCGTTGGAATCCGCGGTGACTCGCGTGGCGTGGTGCGGATAAATGGCCGCGCAGTAAAAATGCGCTCGCCGGTTGTCGCGAAAAATGCCGGGCTCAGCTTCGTACCGGAAGAGCGCAAGGAAGAGGGCCTGTTTTTCGGTATACCGACGCGCGGCAACATTTCGATTTCGAACCCCGGGCGAGTCGGCGTTTGGGGAATCGTATGGCGCAAGAGGGAGATCAAGTTGATCGGCGGCGTTTGCGCCGCCGTTGATTTGAACTCGCGCTATTACGACCTTGCAATCGATGCGCTTTCAGGTGGCAACCAACAGAAGGCGCTGATCGCGCGAAACTTGTTCGCTGACTTCAAATGTCTTTTGATGTTCGATCCCACTCGTGGGGTCGATGTCGGGACCAAACAATCGATTTATGCGGTGATACGTAGCTGCGCTGATAGCGGCATGGGCATCCTGCTATATTCGACGGAACTATTGGAACTCACCGGCCTATGCGATCGATGCGTTGTGATCTATGGCAACCGCATCGTCCGCGAGTACCCGCCCGAATTGCTAACCGAAGAAAATCTCATTCAAGGAATGCATAATGCACAGCCTCGTGTCGCCGAGCAGGAGATCTCCAATGGCCCGGAACAACGCGTTAGCTCTCGGTAGCAGAAGTCCATCGTTGGTAAGCATCGCACTCTACCTCGTGATATACGCGGTTTATGTCGAGGTGCAGGGCCACTTCGCAGTGACGCCCTACGGAATCTCGGTACTGTTGAACAACAGCATTGCCCTGGCCATCGGAGCGACGGCGCTGACTTTTGTGATTGTGACCGGAGGCTTTGACCTTTCGCTAGCGGGTACTGTTGCACTCACGAACACCATACTTTCAGTGGCTGCGCTGAACGGCGTCGCCGGCGCGATCGAAGGTCTCGTAATAGTGTGCGCGTCGGGTGCTGTCGTTGGCGCGGTAAACGGGCTACTGGTGGCCTATTACAGGCTACAATCCATTGCGGTGACGTTGGGCACCATGATCATGACCTCAGGCTTGGCGCTATTCATGTTAAATGCGCCTGGCGGCAAGGTGCCGGATTCGATAGCCTACGGTCTGACCGGGCTGCTGGGCCCGGTGCCGGTCGCCGCCGTCATCCTGATCGTTTTCACCGGGTTAACGTGGGTGTTGCTGAATTACACAAAGTTCGGCATCTCGGTCTTTGCCATCGGTCAGGATCGCACCGCGGCCCGCGCTTGCGGCATCAACGTCGAATGGACGGAATTTCGCGCCTATCTCCTTGCAGGAGCCGTGGCCGGATTTGCCGGCTACATGGTTAGCGCGCAGACAGGTACCGGTGACCCTCGGTTCGACGCTTCCTTTTTGTTGCTGGGGTTTGCCGCTGTCGCCATTGGGGGGACGTCGTTTCGCGGCGGTCGGGGCACCGTGCTGGGCAGCGTCGTCGGTGCTTGTCTCCTGCAGTTGATTCAGAAGACCCTATTCGCATTGGGCGTGTCATCGTTTTTCACCGGAATATTCGAAGGCGCACTCATGATCCTGGCAGTGCTGATCGGATCTGTCAGCTCCCTGCTGATGATGCGGCGCGGTTCAGGACTGGCGTGACAGCGAGCGGGCGTGACATGAGGCAAGGAATGAACAGGCTTTTCGCCCAACGCGCCATACTCGGCGTGTTTGCCCTGACGGTACTATTGTTCATAGCGTCGGGCTTTATCGAACCCGGTCTGCTCAGCGGCGGCAGTTTGCGCACTATCGCCTTGCTCAGCTCGTTTGTTGTCATCGCCTCGTTCGGTCAAGGCATCGTTATTCTGTCAGGCGGATTGGATCTTTCAATCGGGTCGATCATCACCCTGGGCGGGGTCTTGCTGGGCGCCTGGGTGCCGCAATCGAATGCGGGATTGTGGTGGGCGATTCCAGTCATACTGGGCATCGGCTTCGTCCTCGGTGGACTGAACGGGTTCGGCGTGACGGTACTGCGAATTCCCGCGTTCGTGATGACTCTCGCGATGGGCATCATCGTGCAGAGCGCAGTGCTTGAGTACACCCAGGGCGCGCCCCAAGCGGTAGCCGCACCGCAACTGATTTCGGACCTCATTAGCGAGAAATGGTACGACGTTCCGATCATCATTTATCTGGTAGTGGTTCTGGTCGTAGCGGGCGCGGTGGTCCAGGACATGAGCAACTTCGGTCGTAAGGTGGATGCCATCGGCGCAAACCCGAAGGCGGGGTTTATCATGGGATTGCGTTCGAACTGGATCACGGTCGGATGTTACGCCATCAGCTCTATCTGCGCCGCCTTTTGCGGCATCGTTTTGCTCGGCTTCGTCGGTGCTCCGATCTTGTCGATGGGGGAACCCTATACATTGGCGAGCGTGGCAGCAGTCGTGGTGGGCGGATCATCGATCCTTGGCGGGCTCGGTGCGTTCGTGGGAACGGTCGGCGGCGCTTTGTCCGTTGGCGCGCTGTCGAATGACATGACGGCGCTCGGCATGAGCGCCGCATGGCAGACCCTGCTGCAGGGCGCGATCATCGTGGCGGCGCTCATTATCTTCCGCTTCTTGCGGGCGGAGTGGGGTTTGGGTCGGCCGGATGCTCGCTAGATGACGCTGGGCGACGCCGAAGGCACCAGGAGAAGGGGACGACCCAGACGGACCGGGAAAAGAATCCTCGCTTCGGTGTGATCGGCACGGGTCTTATGGGCTCCGGGATCGCGGCGATGATGTGCGCTGCAGACATCCCGGTTCGGGTTCTCGATGCAGACTTTGAAAGGCTGGCGAAGCTGGCGTCAAGCGCCGAAGCGATCGTCAAGGATCTCGAAGAGTACCTGCGGCTTGGCGTCAAAGCGGGGCGGCAGCCCGCGTCAGGGAACAGCTAAAGCCGACGACAGAAATCCGGAACTTCGCCGACTGCGAGTTGATACTGGAGGCGATTGTCGAGGACGGGCAGGCCAAGCGGGAGCTTTACTCGGCTTTGGAGCAGGTGGTGCGGCCAGGCGCAGTGATCGCCACGGACATTGGAATATCGCTCTCCCCGAACTCGTTCGTGATATGAGGCATCCTGAACGGTTCATCGTTGCGCATTTCTGGAACCCGCCTTATGCGGTTCCGCTGGTTGAAGTCGTGCGGGCGCCGGAAACGAATGCACAAACGCTAGAGCAAACCATCGCCTGGGTCAGGCAAATCGGCAACGAGCCGGTGGTACTGAAGCAGGAGGTCGCCGGGTTCATCGGCAACCGGCTGCAATACGCGCTGTTGCGCGAAGCGCTATGGCTGGGCTCGCTGAGGGCATCGCCAGTCCTGAAGAGATCGATAATGTCATGACCCTGTCGCTGGGACGCAGATAGGGGGTTGTCGGTCCATTCGCTGACCGCCGATCTGGGAGGGCTGGATACGTTCTTGATGATCTCGCAGCAGCTCATGCCCCAGCTTGCTTCGGATACTACACCGTTGCAAGTAATGAGAGATACCGTGTCGCACGGCCATGTCGGGATAAAATCGGGAAAGGGACTGCTCGATTGGCCGCCCGCGCGCGCGGCGCTGGTTCTGCAACGCCGGAAGCAAGAATTGCTGCGTCGCCGACGTTCAGAAAGAAAGGTTGAAGCCGGACGCCAGACTTCGCCTGCTTGAATTCCCGTACGGTGACCAGCGGCTAACAGAGGTCGCTTCGCTCTCTGCGCATTCAAGCAGCTCAGCAATCAGGTGGCATTCGGTTTTGGAGCAAGCTCGATCGCCTGGTTGATTGCCGCCAGCATGCTGCGCTGGTCGGCGCGGCCGGTACCCGCGATGTCGAACGCGGTACCGTGATCGACCGAGGTTCGGATTACAGGCAAGCCGACCGTAATATTGACGCCCGCATCAAGCCCGAGGACCTTCACCGGACCATGGCCCTGATCATGATACATGGCAACAACGATGTCGAAGTCGCCGCGTCTAGCGCGGAAGAACAGCGGGTCTGCGGGAAGAGGCCCGACTACATCCCAACCCTGTTCGTGCGCCGCCGTGATCGCTGGAACGATTTTTTCTTCCTCCTCGCCGGACCCGAATAGCCCGCCCTCGCCGGCATGGGGATTGATGCCGCAATCCGCGATCCGGGGATCGCGATCCCGCTGCGCAAAAGCGTCTCGCGGCCGCGCTTAATGGTGCGAAATACCAGACCCGGTTCGATCCGAGCGATCGCGGCGAGCAGACCAATATGCGTGGTGACGTGAATGACCCGGACATCTCGGCAACCAGCATCATAGATACCTCAGGGGTTCCAGTAAGCTTGGCAAGTATTTCAGTGTGGCCTGGATAGATGTACCCCGCAGTTTGCAAAGCCGCCTTGTTGATCGGTGCGGTAGAGATTGCGTTGACGGTGCCGCTCAGGGCGAGTTCGACAGCGCGCTCTATGTATCGATATGCGGCCGCGCCGCACGCCTTTGATAATTTGCCGAACGGCATATTGGCAGGCAGTAACCGCAGGTCCACGCAATCGACGCTTCCGGAGCGAAAGCGCGCGCTGGATACCCGCTCCACTGGCTGAATTTCAACGGGCGCAGCGGTACGCTGCACGGCCTCGCTCAGCCGCGATGCATCGCCCACCACCAGCGGGCAGCAATGATCA
>CAVRHN010000013.1:0-308734 GCA_963721025.1 uncultured Alphaproteobacteria bacterium
GGGCTGACCACATCGGCCTCGCGGGTCGCGCCGAGTACGGCTGCCTGATCCCGGCGAAGGTCGAGCTTGCCGAGATCAACGGCTCGGAAACCTACATTCACGCCGGGCATGGCGACTTTCAGATGATTGCCGTGCTGCAGGGTGTGCACGAATTCGGATTGGGGGATGAGATCAGCCTCTATCTCGATCCCCGGCGCTTGTTCGTGTTTGACAGTGCCGGCAATCTGGTGGCGGCACCCGGAGAGAATGCCGGCGGCACGGGGACGCACTAATGGCGCTGATCGAGTTCGAAAACGTCGCGCACAGCTACCTGCGCTCGCCGGCGCGAATGGAAGACTATGCATTGCGCCCGATGAATCTCGCTTGGCAGCACGGAGGCGCTTATGCGCTGCTCGGGCCGTCGGGTTGTGGCAAGACGACGCTGCTCAACATCATCTCGGGACTGCTGCGCCCGAGCGCCGGCCGTGTGCGGTTCGACGGCCGCGACGTCACTGACTCCTCGACCGTTCAGCGCAATATCGCCCAGGTGTTCCAGTTCCCGGTCATCTACGACACCATGACGGTATTCGATAATCTCGCCTTTCCGCTGCGCAATCGCCGCGTCGCGGCCGCGGATGTTCGCAGCCGCGTCTCCGAGGTCGCGGAGATGCTGGATCTCACCAACCACCTGCAATGGCGCGCCAGCGGCCTCGCGGCGGACGAAAAGCAGAAGGTATCCCTCGGTCGCGGTCTCGTGCGCTCCGATGTCAGTGCGATCCTGTTCGATGAGCCTTTGACTGTCGTCGATCCGAACCTCAAGTGGCGACTGCGCCGCAAACTCAAGGAGATTCACAAACGTCACAGCACGACTCTTATCTACGTGACTCACGACCAGAGCGAGGCGCTGACCTTCGCCGACCGCGTCGTAGTGATGCATGAAGGGAGGGTGCTTCAGCAGGGTACGCCCCAGGAGTTGTTCGAGACGCCGACCGACCGGTTTGTCGGCTATTTCATCGGCAGCCCGGGAATGAACTTTTTGCCTTGCCGGTTGTCAGGCGATGGCGCCGAGGTGGCGGGTCAGTTTGTCCCGTTGGCGGCCACGCTGCTGGCCAAGGCGACGCAAGCCACGGGGCTGGAGATTGGGATACGGCCGGAAGCAATCGGTCTTAGCAGCAGCGGGACCGGCCTCGCCGTTGAGATTGGCGACGTCGAGCATTTGGGCACCCGCAAGATTGCAACCTGCCGGCTCGGCGAGCACGAGATCAAAGTCGTGGTCCTGCCGGAGCAACCGATTCTTTCGGAGCGCGGCATTCTGAAATTCAACCCGGCGATGACCCGCCTCTATGCCGACGGTCGACTGGTCGGCTAGGGGCCGCGCGATGCAAAAGTGGCAAAACCAACGAGCCTGGTTCCTGGTCATTCCGGTCGTGCTGCTGGTTGCCTTCAATGCGCTCATCCCGCTGATGACCGTGGTAAATTACTCGGTCCAGGACATTTTCGACTCTACCCACCGGATCTTCGTCGGCACCGAATGGTACCGGGAAATGCTGCTAAACACGCGGCTGCAGCATGCGCTGCTGCGCCAGTTGGTGTTCTCGGGACTAGTGCTGCTGATAGAGCTGCCGCTCGGCGTCGCGATCGCCCTGACCATGCCGCGCAAGAGCGGGTGGGGAATCTCTACGACGTTGGTCATCATCGCGCTGCCGCTGCTGATTCCCTGGAACGTGATCGGCACGATCTGGGTAATCTTTTTACGTCCTGACGTTGGATTGCTCGGACATTTTATCGACCACACCCTGGGCATCCACTTCGACTATCCGACCGTACCGATCCAGGCCTGGATTTCGGTGATGATGATGGAGGTCTGGCATTGGACCCCGCTGGTCGTACTGCTTGCCTATGCCGGCCTTCGATCGATTCCGGACGCCTACTACCAAGCCGCAAGCATCGATGCCGCCTCGCGATGGGCCGTCTTTTGGTACATTCAACTGCCCAAGATGCGCGGCGTGCTGACGATCGCGGTGCTGCTGCGGTTCATGGACAGCTTCCTGATCTATACCGAACCGTTCGTGCTGACGGGCGGCGGGCCCGGTGACGCGACGACCTTCCTCTCGATTTATCTGGTCAAGCTGGCGGTGGGAGAATTTGACGTCGGCAAAGCCGCGGCCTTCTCGATCATTTATTTTCTAATCGTGCTGGTGTTCAGCTACGTCTTTTATCAAGTGCTGCTGCGTGCGCAAAGGGGGGCGGTACGATGAAAAACAGATTCCGCTTCATCTGGCTCATCATCTATTTGCTCGTCTTGCTCCTGCCGATTTACTGGATGCTCAACATGTCGTTGCGCGACAACAACGACATCATGGACCGCCTGGTGCTATTTCCGGACCCTCCCGTCATCCACAACTACGTGCAGATATTGACCGATCCGTCCTGGTATTGGGGCTATATCAATTCGTTTGCCTACGTCAGCATCAACGTGACCATCTGCCTCGTGGTAGCGCTGCCGGCGGCGTATGCGTTCTCGCGCTACCGCTTCCTTGGCGACAAGCATCTGTTTTTCTGGTTGCTGACCAACCGCATGGCGCCGGCGGCGGTGTTTTTGCTCCCGGTCTTTCAGCTCTACTCGGCTTTGGGTCTGCTCGACACCTACCTTGCCGTCGCTCTCGCGCACACGCTTTTCAACGTACCGTTGGCGGTTTGGATCCTCGAAGGCTTCATGTCGGGCGTGCCGAGGGAAATCGACGAGACTGCCTTCATCGACGGCTACTCGCTGCCTCGCTTCTTTCTGGTCGTGTTTATTCCGTTGATCCGCGCCGGGGTCGGCGTGACGGCGTTCTTCTGCTTTATGTTTTCCTGGGTCGAACTGCTGTTCGCGCGGACGCTCACGGTCACCAACGCCAAACCTATCGCCGTGGTGATGACGCGTACGGTCAGCGCGTCCGGCCTCGACTGGGGCCTGTTGGCCGCCGCCGGCATGCTCACCATCGTTCCCGGCGCGCTCGTGATCTATTTCGTGCGCAACTACATCGCCAAGGGCTTCGCGCTCGGCCGCGTGTGAGAGAGAGGGTCGCATGAACCTTGGATGGATGGTGTGGACCGTGCCGACGGCGATCTTCTTCGTCGTCATTGCTTTCGTTCTGGCGGGAATGACCGTCTGGCAGATTGTTGCACCAAGCCCGGAACGCCGCGGCTTTCTGCCCATCCCCACGACTCCAGGCGATCGGCTGTTCATCGGCTTGACGGTGAGCGCCTACTTGCATCTGGCGTGGATCGGGTTGGTCGGTTCCAGCTTGTGGATCGCGTCCGTTGGGGCCCTGATCTGGATGGCGGCGGTCATGGTCCTGGGCTGAGCAAGCGTAATTAACGACGTCCCTGCCGACCGGTGTTTTCGGCCTTCGCACCGGCGGCAGGAACCGGGTCAGCCGGGCAAATAAATCGAAGGCCAAGAGGAGACAGACAACATGAGTAGGCCAAAGGAGAACACGCTACGGCGAATGCTTCTCTGCGGCGCGGTTTCCGCCTCTTTCGTGCTGTACGCGGGCACGGCGAGCGCGGACATGGCTGCAGCGAAGAAGTGGGTCGACGAGGAGTTTCAGCCATCGACGATCAGCAAAGAGCAGCAGATGAAGGAAATGGAGTGGTTCATCCACGCGGCCGAGCCCTACAAGGGCATGAGCATCAAGGTCGTGTCCGAGAGCATTCCGACCCATGCATACGAATGGAAGACGCTCACCAAAGCCTTCGAGGAGATCACCGGGATTCACGTCACGCATGACGTGATCCAAGAAGGCGACGTCGTGGAGAAGCTGCAGACCCAAGTGCAGACAGACAAACCCATCTACGACGCCTACATCAACGATGACGACTTCATCGGCTTCCACGCCCGCTATCCCTACACGCGAAATTTGACGGACTGGATGGCGGGTGAAGGCAAGGATGTCACCGATCCTTACTTCGATCTGGAGGACTTCCTCGGCTTGGCGGATGCGACCGGGCTGAAGTCGCGCGGCTTTGACGGCAAGCTCTGGCAGCTGCCGGATCAGTCCTTCATCAACGTGTACTGGTTCCGCAAGGACTGGTTCGATCGACCCGACCTGAAGGCGGCGTTCAAGAAGAAGTACGGCTATGAATTGGGCGTTCCGCTTAACTGGTCGGCCTACGAGGACATCGCTCAGTTCTTCCAAGACGATGTAAAGGAGATCGACGGCAAGGCCGTGTTCGGTCATATGGACTACGGCAAGAAGGCCCCCGATCTCGGCTGGCGCTTCACCGACGACTGGCTGGGTATGGCCGGCGAGGGCGACATCGGCATTCCAAACGGCTATCCGGTCGACGAGTGGGGTATCCGCATGGAGGGCTGCCGACCGGTGGGCTCCAGCGTGACCAGAGGCGGAGATGTCAACGGCCCGGCCGCTCAGTTCGCGCTTCGCAAGTACGTGGAGTGGTTGCGTGAATACGCGCCGCCCGGTGCGCTCGGCATGGACTTCTATCAGTCCCTGCCCAGTCTCGCTAAAGGCAACGTCGCGCAGCAGGTCTTCTGGTACTCGGCGTTTGCCGCCACCATGCTCGAACCGCAGAGCAAGGGCAACCATACGGTGGATGCGGACGGCAAGCCGCTCTGGCGGATGGCGCCGACACCTCATGGGCCGTATTGGAAGCCGGGCATGAAGGCCGGTTATCGGGACGAAGGCTCTTGGACCCTCCTCAAGCACGTTCCGTTGGAGCGGACCAAGGCTGCTTGGCTTTACGCACAGTTCATCACTTCGAAAACGGTGGACCTCAAGAAGTCCCATGTCGGCTGGACGTTCATCCGCAACAGCACCGTCCATGACAAGTCTTTCGACGATCCGGATGGTTCGAAGTACGGTGGCCTGATCCAATTCTTCCGGGGGCCCGGAATCAAGTATTGGACCCCCACGGGCCTGAACGTCCCCGACTATGCGAAACTCGCCCAGCTCTGGTGGCAAAACATCGGAGAGGCCGTCGCCGGCGAAGTTACGCCGGAAACGGCTCTCAACAACTTGGCGAAGGCGCAGGACGAAGTCATGGAACGCATCGGACGCTCCGGCCTGCAGGGCGAATGTGGCCCGAAGCTTAATCCGGAGAAGCCCGCCGCGGAGTGGCTCAGCGATTCCCACGCTCCGTGGAAGAAGCTCGCCAACGAAAAGCCGCCCGGCAAGACAATGCCGTATGACGAGATCATGAAGGAAATGTTGTCAGGAAAGCTGCCGCTGTAAGGTAGCCGTGATTGCGGTGTTGCCGGTTCGGTGAGCCGGCAACACCGCATGAGGAAAGCCAACGAATGCGCTCATACGCAAGCGCAATCAACGGTTCGGTGTCGTCAGCGTGGTCCGCGAGGGCTCGCATTTCTGGTCGATCTACTGATACGGACATTCAGCATGCCCTTCGCATTAAAGATCATTGGATTGGTTTGCGTTATACTTACCATTCTCCTGTGGACAGTCACCCTTACGACCGATGCGAGGCCAGATTCGATCGGCGCTGCTGCTTGCTTAACCGCAATCGTCGTGTTCTTGGGCATATTAAGTCTGCGGTCGTAATCCGGAAGCACACTAGAGCCCGTATGCATTTTCGCCACCGGTCTCGGCTCAGTCTGCCGTTTTCGCGACAAGTCCGCCTTGGGTCAGGCGCTGACATTCTCGGCCGGGCAACTCCTCCGCCCGCGCCGAGCACACTCCTGAGTTTAGGCCAGTATCCAGGAGTAAAGAGGGCGTCGCAACCGGCGCCCGCGTTGATTCATAAGCGATCGGCATTTGCCGCGCTGGGAAAGCTGCGTTGATGGGATACATCCTCGCCGTCGATCAAGGCACCACCTCGACGCGCACGATCATATTCGGCGCGGACGGCACTCCGCTGTCGGTCGCACAGGAGGAGTTCAGGCAAATCTACCCGCATCCGGGCTGGATCGAGCACGATCCGAACGACATCTGGCAAACAACTTTGACGACCATGCGCGCGGCGTTGCACAAGGCCGCCGTACCTGCCGGGGATATTGCCGCCATCGGCATCACCAATCAGCGCGAGACCACACTCGTCTGGAGCCGCGAAACCGGCGAGCCGATCTGCAATGCGATTGTCTGGCAGGATCGCCGCACGGCCGATCTCTGCGCGAGCCTGGCGGCGGAGGGCTGCGAAGAGATGGTGACCGAGCGCACCGGGCTGTTGCTCGATCCCTATTTCTCGGCGACGAAGATTCGTTGGATGCTGGACAACGTTGCCGGCGCCCGCGCGCGCGCCGAGAAGGGCGAGTTGGCATTCGGCACCGTCGATACCTACTTGCTGTGGCGTCTGACCAACGGCCAAGTGCACGCGACCGACGCGACCAACGCTTCTCGCACGCTCCTATTCAATATTCGCTCCGGAGCCTGGGATGAGGAATTGCTGCGGTTGTTTGAGGTGCCGCCGTCATTGCTCCCGAAGGTGCGAAATACCGCCGGCGAATTCGGCACCGCGGCGGCCGAGCACCTCGGCAACGGAGATAGCTATTCTCGCCGTCGCCGGCGACCAGCAAGCTGCGCTCGTCGGTCAGGCTTGCCTGCAGCCTGGTATGGTCAAAGCGACCTACGGAACCGGCGGATTCATCCTGCTCAATACCGGGCCGACGCCGGTCCGCTCGCGGCATCGTCTGGTGACGACCATCGCCTACCAATGGCAAGGCACGCGGCATTACGCTCTGGAAGGATCGATCTTCGTCGTCGGCGCGGCGGTCAAATGGCTGCGCGACGCGCTCGGCATCATGGCCTCGTCGGCCAAGGCGAGTGAACTGGCGGCGCTGGCCGATCCCGAGCAGCCTATCTATTTCGTGCCGGCGTTTTCCGGTCTTGGCGCACCCTACTGGAACACCAGCGCGCGCGGCACCATCACCGGCCTGACGCACGGCACAACGCGCAAAGAGTTGGCGCGGGCGGTGCTCGAGAGCGTCGGCTATCAGACCCGCGATCTGCTGGCGGCCATGTATGCGGATGCCGGCGAGCTTGGCGAGCGCGGCTCCAAGCCGTCATTCGCGTCGATGGCGGCATGTCCGCAAGCGACTGGACCATGCAATTTCTTGCCGACGTGCTCGACGTCCAGGTCGACCGCCCGACGATCCGCGAGACGACGGCGCTCGGCGTGGCCCTATTGGCCGGCTGGCAAGCCGGCGTGTATTCGGCGCCGGATAGCTTTTCCCGCACCTGGCGCCTCGACCGCAGCTTTCGACCGGCGATGTCCGATTCCGTCCGGCGCCATCGTTGCGAGGGTTGGCGCGATGCGATGGCGCGCACCCTGTTGGGATCGGTGTAAGACGAGCCGCAACGGGGACGGCGCGATACGTCAGCAATCGAGCGCACCGTGGACTCGCGAGCGGCAGGTTGCGCAGCTGCGATGATGGGAAAATTTGAGCCAGCGCGCCCGGCGCCCTGCGCGCGCTCAAGAGCCGATCTGAGCTGCCGGCGTTGAACGCGAAATGGCAATTTCCTCTTCGCTCATATCGACGGGGACATCCGCAAACAACGGCGTGCTCAGATAGCGTTCTCCAGTATCCGGGAGCATGCAAAGCACGGTCGCACCCTTCGGCGCCTCGGTGCAGACGCGTAGCGCGCCGGCAAACGTCCCGCCCGCAGTAATGCCGACAAAAATCCCTTCCTTCTGCGCCAGATCGCGGCTGCACCGCAGCGCGTCGGCATTAGCGATCGGGATGATGCGGCGGATGACGTGCATATCTACGGCGTCCGCAGTCAGCTTCGGAATGAAATCGGGAGTCCAGCCCTGCATCGGGTGGGGTTTGAAGGCCGGATGCGCCGCGGCCGCGGAACCGTCGGGGTTACGCTGCTGGGGAATGCCGCTTTCGAGCAATGGCGCGTCCTGCGGTTCGCAGACGATGATCTTGGTATCGGGGCGCTCTTTCGCCAAGACGCGCGCGACGCCCTTCAGCGTGCCGCCGGTGCCGTATCCGGTGACCCAGTAATCGAGCCGCTCGCCGGCAAAATCCGCTATGATTTCGCGCGCGGTGGTGCGCGAGTGCATGTCGGGGTTGGCCTCGTTTTCGAACTGGCGGGTCAGGAACCAGCCATGGGTTTTCGCTAGCTCCAAGGCCTTCACCACCATGCCCATGCCGCGTTGCGCGGCCGGAGTGAGCACCACTTTGGCGCCGAGAAACCGCATGAGCTTGCGCCGCTCGACGCTGAACGTCTCGGCCATCGTCAGCACCAGCGGATAGCCCTTCTGCGCGCACACCATGGCAAGGCCGATACCGGTGTTGCCGCTCGTTGCCTCAATGACCGTCTGCCCCGGCTTGAGCTGGCCGGAGCGCTCGGCTGCCTCGATGACGCCGAGCGCCAGCCGATCTTTGACCGAGCCGAGGGGATTGAAGGCCTCAATCTTGACGTAAAGATTCACATCCGGGGGCGCGAGCCGATTGATCTTCACGACAGGAGTGTTGCCGACCGTTTCGAGGATATTTTGAAACTTGCGCGCCATCCTTCGCTCCTGCCGCTGCGGTTGCCGAGCAACACTTTACATCCGCGCCCCAGCCAAGGAAAACAGCAATTGGAACAATCCAGAACGAATTGCAGCGCCATCTTCGACAGTTCGGTGCCAGCAGTCGGAACCGGACTATGCTCGACCGTGGAATTCGCCGCTTGGCCGAAGTTCCTGCCGCGGGGCGCGGGGGTCAGGGCTTGCCAGCCTCGGCGGTTCGACCAGGCCGAACGATTGTAACCGTACAAGGCGCCTCCGCGGCTACCTTGGCGGAAACACTCCCGAGCAGATTGCGCAGCAATGAGTTTTGTCGCGCCCCGATCAAGACCTGATCGATAGGGTTGGCTTGGACGAATTCAAGGATCGCATGAGCCGGATCGACTGCCTCGAGGACATGCACTGTCAGGCGGTGATTTTCGAGCTTCAGAGGCTCGGCCCAATGCTTGAGCGCAACAAGACGATCGACCCGCTTGTTATGGCCCTGTTCGTCCAGCGTGTAATCCAGCGTAATCCTGCCGAGCTTGAGCACGTTGAGGCAAGCCAGTCGCGCAGAGGGCAGCGTCGTGAGAATGCGTTCTGCGGCAACGCGCAACGCATCGTTGAGCTGCGGCGTTCCTTCCGCCAGATCAACAGCGACTGCGACGATCGGGGCGGAAGAGATTTGTCGCTCCAGCCCCGGCAAAGTGATCGATCTTGCGAGATCCTTGTTGAAGCGCCGCCTGAGGACGGTACTGAACGGATCGCGCTTTAGTCGCTCGGATCTTTTGGTTAGTTTGACTTCATCCGGATGGCTCAACTCGAAGGCAAGTTGCGCCGCGGTCGGATAGCGCCACGCCGGTTCGATCTCGATGCAACGTAAAACCACCTCTTGCAGCCATGGCGGATAGTCCGGTTTCAATCGGCGCGGAGGAATCGGATCGCGCCAGAGCCGGCGGCGCATTCCATACATCGTCTCGCTTTCGCCGAAGGGACGTACTCCCGTCGAAAAGAAATATAGCAGCACACCTAAAGCAAACAGGTCGCTTCTCGGATCGTTGCGGACGCCGAGCAATTGCTCGGGTGACATGTACGGAGCGGTGCCGAACGGCACGCGAAATTCCTCCTGCATCAGATCGGGAAGCTGGTCGTGATGCGACAGTCCGAAATCGATGAGAACTGCCTCGCCGGTCGACCGAAACATGATGTTGCTTGGCTTCACGTCGAGGTGAATCACATGTTGTCGGTGCAGATCGTCCAATGCGGCGGCGATCTTCAGACCGATCTCAACGACTTCCGCATAGGGTAATGGAAGCTCGGCGAGTCGCTGGAATAGCGTCATTCCCGGGACGCATTCCACCACGATATAGGGCTGCACGGCAAAGTCGCCGGCGGCAACGAACTTTGGCACGTGGACGCCGGACAAGCGCGGCAGGATCATCTGCTCCATCTCGAAGCTGACGATTGCAGCCGGGTCCTCGCCTTCCGCAATTCTCGGCACCTTCATCAGCATCGGCACCGTTGTGCCGGTCCGCGAGACACGCCAAAGCGTCGCCATTCCTCCCTGATGCAGGCATTCCTCGATGCGGAAGCCGTCGATAGTCGCGCCGAGCTCGAGAGACGGTTTGACCATGGTTACTTGCCCACCAACAACCGGTCGGCGAACCAGGTCGGTAGGCCATTTTTGCGGATTCTGGTCGCGGCTTCCTCCACATCATACGGCGCGCGGCAATAGGTCAGTTCCCGCCTTTCCGTATCCAGCATGGCATAAGAAGCGGCGGGATTTCCGTCGCGGGGCTGACCCACCGAACCGAGCACCGCCAGCCACCGCCGTCCGGGGCCGGCAAGCAATTGGATTGGCGAGCCGGTTGCCGGCGTGAACGCCGTAATTTTGCCGGTGGCCGACATGCTATAGAGCGCCGGCTGGTGAACGTGACCGCAAATCGTGATGTGAGCCGACGTAGCAATGATGCTTCGGGCGGCAGCGTCAACGCTTGTGACATATCGCCAGCTCTTCGGACTGGTTGCTTCGGAATGGACATACAGGCGGTTATCGTCGCTGCGTGTCAGCGGTAGTCCTTCGAGAAATCGCCGCTCCGCGGCTCCGAGTTTGCCGCGCGTCCATTCCATGGCAATTTGGGCCTCGATATTCAGCTGTTCGCGTGGGTTGCTGACCGCACTGTCATGATTGCCGAGCACGGCCATCGCGCCTTTTTCGACAAGATCCATGACGGTCGTGACCGCCCACTCCGGATCGGCGCCATAGCCGACATAGTCGCCCAGGAACACGTTTTGCTCTGCGCCAAAATCTGACGCCTGCGCAAGACAGGCGCTGAACGCTTGTCGGTTCGCGTGGATGTCTGCGAACATCGCGATGAGCACAGCTGAACTCCAATGAATGAAAATTGATCCAACGGCGTCGCTGGGCGTTGATCTTGGTCAAATGGCGCGGCGGCGCAAGGCCGGAGCGGGCCTCATCAAGCCGGCGTTATCCAGCGCTTTAGTTGCGCGCCGCCGCGAAGACGCTTGAGGAAATTGAAGCCGGCGTTCCAGCGGCCCCGACTCTTGGACCGGCGTCGTTCATTCTCGCCAAAATATCCTTGATCGGGTTATCGGCCCAGGCATGGGTCACAAAGTTGCGATGCGAGACGTCGCCGGCGGGCAGGAACGAGATCATGCCCTGAAGATGATTGTGCCTGAGCTCCGAACCATATGGCACCGATCGTTCGCGCAGCAGGCGCTCCAGATCGGCGTTGTGGTACGCCGTGTGCGGCGTGTAAGAGCTTACAAAAAAGGCCGATCTGTTGTCGGCGATCCAGTCTGCGAATCTATCGATCCCGGCGTAAAGCGCGTCGAGCAGGACCACGCCGCGCAGGCGCGACTGCACCCCGCCCCGATCTAGAACGGACAAGGTCGGACCAAAGCCGCCGCTATAGGCGACGATCACGATCGGCATGTTGGCAAATGCCGCCGCGCTGCGCGGGTCGCCATAGAGCCTCGCCAGCTTCACGGCCGCTTCGTCGACGAAGCGCTTAAATCCGTTGGGCTCCCAGAACTTTCCCGCGCTCGAATCGGCGGCATTGACGGCAAACTGCGGCGCCACCAGCACCGCATTGATACCCGCCGCATCGATCTGCGCCGGCACTCGCTGGCGATCCCGCACGTCGCGGGCCAGAGTGGCGCCATGGCCGTGAAAGTACACCACCATCACGGCGGGGCGTTTGGGGTCGAAGCCCGAAGGAACGTGAAGCAATACGCGGCTGTCGCTGAACGTCTCCAACTCCCAGAAAACCCGGCCGCGGAAATTGACATGGCCGCGGTGGCCCGGTTCGCCCGCATTTAGGAACGGCCGGTTCGTTCCCGGCATCCGGCCGCGATACGGAAAAGGCGCGGTTTCGAAGTTGACGAGGGTCGTCTTAGCCCCGATGTTGAACGGCACACGCGATGGCGCGGTCTCGGTGGCCGAGTGAAAAGTCGCAATTTCCGGCGCGCTGCTTTCGAGAGCCGCCAAACGGACTGGCGGCTTCAAATTCGTTTCGTTCGCCGACCGTTTTGCTGCCGTTTGGCCCCGGTCGGCGACCCGCGCCGCTTCGAAAAACTTCCACTCGCGGGCCACGATACTGGCAGCGCTCTGAGCACCTTCGGTCCTGGTCCTCTTCGCGGCGGTCGTTGGTGGGCCGGCGGAGCCGGCGAAATTTCTGCCCGTCGTGCCCTGACCTTGCAGATGATCGATGCGCACGTAGGTCGAGATTCCCATCGTGTCCGATTTTGCGATGCCGGGACCGGAATCGACTGCGGTCGCCACCGTATAGGCGGCGGCCGCGGCGGGAGCGACCAAAACGGATGACCGGAATTCGTTGTAGACGAGCAAGCACCAGCCCACCGAACCGACAAGAAACAGCGCAGCGGAGATTGGGAATAGATGGCGTTCCAGCATGTTTCCGAGCACGCTGGTTCGCTGTGGCGTCCGCCGGCTGGGCTCGACGCGCACGCGGCCGCCGTCGATGTGGCCGCGCAGCGGAGCCACACGCGAAACCGGCTCAGAGCGCCGGCGGAGTTTCGGGTCCAAGTTGGAATAGCGCGCGTGCTGACCAGCAACCGCAACGGGTGCCGGTCTACGAAACGCCTGCGGCGCTGGTCCTCGGCCGGTATTCGGCACTGCTCCCCCGTCCCACCGAACGCACAGCTTCGGTGACGACTATGTCCCCATTTTGACGTCTAGCGGGTCGTCTTCGGCTCCGGAGACGAACAAAACGAGAAGATACCCCTCATGCGGCAGCCCAACGACCCCATTGTCCCGGTCTCGACGTGCCTTCGGTGCGATCTCCGCGATCTCGCCGCAGGCCGCGTCTTACTCATCGATTTGGCGTCCGTGGGGCGAAGATATCGATCCGCTGGTAAAGGCGGCGCTAATTCGGCCTCGCTGGTCTTGGCAGCGGTTCTCTGCGCCAGCAGCAGGTTGGATTCGTTCTTCCGCCATCGATATCCAACCCCGAAGTCGATCGGGATGGCATTGCCCTCACGGAACAGCTCGCCCAACCGGGGTTGATAGGCGCGTCCGAACAGGGGGAGCGGACCGGCGTAGCGGCCGAACGGCTGCAACCGCCATTGTTTCGCATCGAAATAGGCCAGCGGAATACCACTGTCGTCCTCAAGGATCGTGGCGCTGTGGTCGAGGAGGAAATCGCGCACCTTGCTGAAGCCGCCGCCGTGCATCAGGTAGGACGCGCTCTTGATCAAGCTGTCGGCGGGGCCGAGCGTGGCACAGAAGGCCAGAAAGCCGCTCCGCTTCACGCTATCGTCGGCGAGATTGGTGCTGAAATAGTAAAGCGTCTGGTTGGGTCCGGTGCCTTCTGAAAAAACGATTTTTGCGCCTTTGGCGGCGCTTCGAGCGGAACGCTCGGCAGCCTTGGCAGGAGCGCTCTTGGCAGGGTTCTTCACGGCGTCCGGCGCGGCCGCTTCGGTCGGGACCTGGAAATTTCCGTCCTCGTCGAGGCTCACGAAGCTCACGTTGTGGATGGTCTTTCCGCTCCGCGCCAGAAACACATAGAGGATCGGCAGCGTCCCGTAGACCGGCCCGTCGTGCAATTGCGTCTTCATGTTCTTGGTGATGAAGAAGCTGAAGCTGAGAAGCGATCCGAGCGAGCTCTCGAGATTTCGCAGCGTCCGCTCGACGGTAGAATGCGGCAGCGCGGTCAATGGCGGAACCTCGCCCACCGGCTCGAGACCGCTCAAGACGTAGGTCGAGGCGGTAGGGAAAAACGAAGTGGCGTAGAGAAAATCCGGACCGCTGAACATATACAGCATTGTCTCGTGCTTATCGGTCAGCCGCTCCCGGGAAAATGCGCGAATCTTGGAAAGATTGGCGCTATCCTCGCGTGCGAAAATGGAATCGAAATAGCGCGCATGCTGCTGCCAAAGCGGACCCTTGGTCAGCGCCGCGAGAGGAGAATCCGGCGCCGGCGGCAGACCGGCCAGGAATCGCGCGGTATCGTCGGCTGTCGCTGTCTCGGCGCTCCGCCCGGGGGCTGCGGCCAGGGCCAGCATGGCCGCCACAAGGGCAGCCGCCGTCATTTTAGCGAGGGTCGCGGGCATTGCTGTTAGGCCACGGTTCGGGAAGCATCCGAGGAAGGCACATTCGATAGCAGGCGGGACGTATAATAGATAATGAGGCCGGCCGACATCATGGCGAAGCCGGCGAGAGATTGCAGCGGCCGGTTGACCACAAGATAATACATCATGAAAAGCGCGACGCCGAGAAAAACGAGCGGCGTCACCGGGTAGCCCCAGGCGCGATAGGGCCGCGCCAGCTTGGGGTGAGTGATCCGCATCTTGATGATGCCCAGCACCGCGAAAAACGAACAGAAGATGAGGCTGAATTGGATGAAATCCAGCACCGCTTCGAAGCTCTGGGTCAATAGCAGCAGGTTCGAGACCAGGAGTTGAAAGACGATGGCGACGGCGGGCACGTCTTGCTTCGATTTGCGCGAGAAGACGCGCAGCAGCGACATGTCTTCGCCCATCGTCATGGTCACCCGCGGGCCGATCCAAGTCATGGCGCTGATGGAGGATACCAGCCCCAGGCAGATCAGCGCACCGACGATACGCCCGCCAAGCTCGCCGAACACGTGCTTGCCGGCGATGATGGCGACGTCGAGCTGGCCGGCCAATTCGCCCATCGGCGTGGTGACCAGAAACACGGCATTGAGGCCGACATAGAGCGCGATGACGATCGCGGTTCCCAGGAACAGCGCGCGCGGCAGGTTGCGGGCGGGGTTGCGCAACTCGCCGACGATATAGGTCGCCGCGTTCCAGCCGGAATAGGAGTACATCACGAACACCAGGCTGATGGCGAACGGCGCACCGGCGATGTAGCTGAGGTCGGCGGCGCTTGGCGCAAACGAAATCGCTTGCGAATCGCCGTAGGCAAAGCCGGCGACGATGAAGACGACAATCAGGACCAGCTTCAGAGCCGTCCAGGCGTTATGGTAGGCGCCGCGAAACCTTAGCCCGCACAGATGCACGATGGCGGCAAGCCAGGTTACGCCCAGCCCGAGCAGCAGTGCCGGCGCTCCCGGCATGATTGATTTGAAATAGATGCCGAACGCCATGGCGGCAAGCGCGACCGGCGCCGCGAAACCTACGGTCGCCGACAGCCAGCCGGCGACAAAGCCAAACGCCGGATGATAGATCCGCCGCAGAAGGTTGTATTCCCCGCTCGAGCGCGGAAACATCGTGGCCAGTTCCGCATAGCAGAATGCTCCGCATATCGCCACGATCCCGCCGACGACCCACAGCAACAGCAGCGAGAATCCGGACCTTATGTCATTGACCTGGAACCCGAGGCTGGTGAAGACACCGACGCCTACCATGTCGGCAACGACGATCGCCGTCGCGGTGATCCATGACACCGTGCCGGCGGACTGCCCGCCCGAGGACGAATTTGTCGTGGAATGATCGGCTTCGCCCTGCACGCCGGCATTACAGGGCGCAACCGTTTAAAATTCAAGAAGCGTTTTTCATTTTCTGCGCACAAACGGCCTGACGACATCACAAAGCGCCGCGTTTGGCTCGCAGGAATCGCGCAGACCGCTTACAACAGTTGTCGTGCCGGCGCGGTACTGGAGGATTTCGTGGTTACGCCCACCAATGTCGCCGCATACAGTAACGCTCTTGTCGTGCTCGGCACCGCCGGGATCGTCGTTCCGATGGTACGGCGATGGGGTTTGAGCCCTGTCCTGGGCTACCTCGGGGCTGGCGCCGTTTTAGGCCCGCTTGGGCTCGGCTCGCTTAGCAATACAATCCCAGGGCTGTCGTGGTTCACGATCAGCGACGCCCGGAACGTGGCGGGCATCGCGGAGCTAGGAATTGTCTTTCTTCTTTTTCTGATCGGTCTGGAGCTGTCGTTTCCCAGGCTGTCGACGATGCACCGACTGGTTGGCCTCGGTGGCGCGCAGGTTCTCCTCACCAGCGCGGTGATCGCCGGCGCCGCCGTGGCGGCGGGAAAGAACCCGTCGGAGGCGATCGTGCTCGGGGCGAGCCTGTCACTATCCTCGACGGCAATCGTACTCGAACTGCTCTCGAATCAAGAGCGCCTGACAACCAATGTCGGGCGCGCGAGCTTTTCCATACTGCTGGCTCAGGATCTCGCCGTCATCCCGGTTCTGTTGTTCGTCTCCATCCTTGCTGCAAGGTCCGGTGGGTCGGTTCTCGCCAGTCTCGCCAGCGCCTTGTTGCAAGCGGCAGCCGCCGTCGTCGTCATCGTTATCTTTGGTCGCATTTTATTGCGACCGCTGTTCCGCTTGGTCGCGACCGCCGGCTCAAGCGAGCTCTTCATTGCGGCGGTGCTGTTCGTGATCGTGGCGGCCGGGGTTATCGCCGGCCGGTCCGGCCTGTCGATGGCGCTTGGCGCCTTCCTGGCCGGGTTGCTGCTCGCCGAGACGGAATACCGCAAGGCGATCGAAATGACAGTCGCGCCGTTCAAGGGCCTATTGCTGGGCATCTTCTTCTTTACCGTGGGGATGAGCGTCGATTTCCGCGAGCTGTTGCGCGAGCCGCTTTGGCTCCTTGGTGGCGTCGTCAGCCTGATTGCCGTGAAATCGCTGCTGCTGATCGGTCTCGGTCGGCTGTTTCGTCTGTCATGGCCGGTCGCGATCGAGGCCGGGTTGCTGCTTGGTCCCGGAGGGGAATTTGCCTTCGTCGGCATCGGTATGGCGGCGGCTACAGGCCTGATCGAAGCTCCCCTAGCGAGCTTCGCGCTCGCTGTGACCTCGGTGACCATGGCGCTGACGCCGCTTCTTTCCGTTGCCGCGCGGTCTTTCACGGCCCGGCTCACGTCGGGCAAAGCCGTCGATCCCGAACTGACCGCCCGCCCGGCCGGCGGGCAAAAGCATGCGATCGTGGTCGGCTATGGCCGTGTCGGCAAGGTTGTATGTGCGCTGCTGCGGGAGCACGGCATCCCCTACATCGCCGCCGATTCCGACGCCTTGACGGTGACTCGTGACCGCCGCAAGGGTCTTGATGTTTACTATGGCGACGCCGCCGATCCGCGTTTTCTCGAAACTTGCGGGCTTGCCACGGCGGCCGGAGTCATCATCACCATCCACACCGCGAGCGTCATCGATGATGTCGTTGAACACGTACGCGCAATGCGGCCCGACATTCTCATCGTCTCTCGCGCGCGCGACGCCGATCATGCCCGTCATCTCTATAGCCTCGGCGCTACCGACGCCGTGCCGGAGACAATCGAAGCGAGCCTCCAGCTCTCGGAGGCGGCTCTGGTCGGGCTAGGGATAGCGACCGGCCGAGCGATCGCCTCGATCCACGAGAAGCGCGACGAGATTCGACGCTCGTTGCAGGATGCGGCTCGGCAAGCCGAACTCGGAGAAATTCATTCGGTGAAGGCCAAGACGCAAAAGAACTCACGGCGCGGCCTAGCGGTGGTTTGTCACATCGCGACCGAGGCGGCGATGCGTCAGCGGCGTTGCACCCTGGCGGCAAGGTCGATCACGACAGGCAACGTGGCAGGTCGCAGGGTTGTGCGCCGCGCCGGCGCACGATGCGCGTCTGCCAGGGCGCGCAGGAAATCGGCGAACCAATTCTGCACCGAGGAGGCTTTGAGCGTGGCCATCATCGAATGCCAGCGTTCGCGCCGCTCCTCAACGCTCATGGCAAGAGCAGTCGCGATTTGCCGCGCCGTGCCGTCGATATCGTGCGGGTTGACCATGAGCGCGGCGTCAAGCTGCTTGGCCGCGCCGGCGAATGCGGACAGCACCAGCACGCCGGGATCGAAGGGATTTTGCGCAGCAACGTATTCCTTGGCGACGAGATTCATGCCGTCATGCAGCGGCGTGACTAGGCCGACATGTGCGACGCGGTAGAAGCCGGCGAGGGTCAGCTGCGAGAAGCTCTTGTTGAGGTAACGGATGGGGCTCCAATCGACCTCGCCACGGCGGCCGTTGATCTCGCTGATCAAAGTGGCCAGCTCGGCCTTGATCTCGCGATAGGCGCGGATGTTGCCACGCGTGGGCACCGCCACCTGCAACAGCGAGACGGCACGCTTCCATTGCGGTTCGCGCTCGAGCATGCGGTCGAACGCCCGCATTCTACTGTCCAGGCCTTTCGAATAGTCCAGTCGATCAACGCCGAGAACCAGCTTGGCGCCTTGCAGGCTCGCTCGCAGACGCGAAACTTCGGGGCGAGTGGAAGCCTTGATCGCCCGAGCGGTGAAATCCTCGACATCAATACCGATCGGGAAAGTAGCCAGATGAGTCATTCCAGATGATGAAGCGACCGTTCCCTCAAAAGCCGTCAGCCCCAGCTCGAACTGGAGATAATCTTCAAAGTTCTGCCGATCGTCGTCGGTTTGGAATCCGATCAGATCATAGGAGAGCATCGCTTGGACGAGGTCGGCATGGTGAGGAACCGCGGCCATGGTGCGCCGATCGGCCCATGGCGTGTGCAAAAAGAACCCGATCGGCCGGCCGATCTGGAGCTGGCGCATCTCGGCGCCCAACGCGAGTAAGTGGTAATCGTGAATCCAAAAGATCGCTTCCGGTCCACTGAAACGCAGCAGCGCCCGCGCCATAAAGGCGTTGACCTCACGATATGACGCATAGTCCTCTGCCGTCACACGGATGAGATCGGGACGCGAATGCAGCGCCGGCCACAAGGCTGAATTGGCAAAACCCTCATAATAGCCGTGATAGTGCTTGGCTGGCATGTCGACAGTTGCCAGGGCGCCGGTGCCGAGCGCCTCGATCCGGGCAAAGGAGTTCTTTGCCGCATCGGCGGTCTGATCACTCGAACCAACCCAGATCGCGCCAGAGTCCTTGACCATTGGGATCAGCGCGGTCGCCAATCCTCCGGCCACCGGCTCATCGGATTTTACCCGCGCGACGCGGTTGGAAACGACGATCACAGTCACGGATAGACCTCCGGTTCCGCGCTGCAACAACCGTTCTGGGATATGGTTAGTTCCATTCCTTTGGTTCATTTGTCATGCAATACAGCACAGTCGAACCGCCATTCACCGCTTGGAAATTGTGGAATTAGTAAAACGCCAAACTATGCGTTTGGTTCCATCGATGGAACTTTTCCGCTGGTAAACGCTTGTCCTGACGAGAGGGGTGCTTGCGCGCGCCGCAAGTGATTAAGAACCGATTTATCGCGGATCAGTGCAATGCGCGCCCTTACTGTCGTGCCGGGTACGGCCAATTCAGCTCAGGTGGAGGACGTTGCCGATCCACCTCGCTCGGACGGCGCGGTCCTGGTGCGCACGGTGGCGCTCGGCGTCTGCGGTACCGACCGCGAAATCGTATCCGGGCGTTACGGCTTGGCTCCGCCTGGCCAGCGGCGGCTGGTGATCGGGCATGAATCGCTCGGCACCGTGCAGGAGGCGCCCGCCAATTCCGGCGTCAAGGCCGGCGATCTCGTCGTTGGCATCGTCCGTCGCCCCGATCCCGTTCCCTGTGCCGCCTGCGCCGTCGGCGAGTGGGACATGTGCCGCAATGGCCGCTACACCGAACGCGGCATCAAAGAGCGTAACGGCTTTGGTGCGGAGTTTTTCCGCGTCGAACCTGATTTCGTCGTCAAAGTCGATCCGTCGCTCGGCATCGCCGGCGTGCTGCTCGAACCGACGAGCGTGGTCGCCAAGGCCTGGGATCACACCGAGCGCATCGGTCAGCGTTCGCGATCATGGCAAGCAAGAACGCTTTTGATCACGGGCGCCGGCCCGGTCGGCCTGCTCGCGGCCCTGATCGGTGCCCAGCGCGGCCTCGAGGTCCACGTGCTCGACCACAACGACAATCTCAAGAAGCGAGAACTGGTGCGCCAGCTCGGCGGCACGTACCATACCGAGGACCTCGCCCACCTGCGCCTGAAGCCCGATATTCTAATGGAGTGCACCGGCGCGCCGATCGTGGTGCGCGACGTTCTCGGTCGCACGGCATCCGCCGGCATCGTCTGCCTCGTCGGGGTTACCGCGTCCGGCCACGACTTTGCCATCGACGTCGGAGCGCTCAATCGCACCATGGTGCTTGACAACGACACAGTGTTCGGCACGGTGAATGCCAACCGCAGGCATTATGAAATGGCTGGCGAGGCGCTGCAGCGGGCGGACAAGGCTTGGCTCAACCGATTGATCACGCGGCGCGAACCGGTCGAGCAGTGGACGCAATGCCTCGAACGGCTTCCGGACGACATCAAAGTCATCGTCGATTTTTCCTGACCTCATGGCCGCGCGCATCGAAGATTACGCATTAATCGGCGATTGCAGAACCGCCGCACTGGTGTCCCGCGATGGCTCAATCGACTGGTTCTGCTGCCCGCGGTTTGATTCGGAGGCGTGCTTCGCCGCCTTGCTCGGCAGCCGCGAGAACGGCCGCTGGTCGATCGCGCCGTGCGCGGAAGCCCGGGTCACGCGCCGCTATCTGCCGAACACTTTGGTGCTGGAAACCCATTTCGAGACCAAGGACGGCGCGGCAACGCTCATCGACTTCATGCCGCCGGGCGGCCGGCAATCGACCATCATCCGGCTTGTGGTCGGGACGCGCGGCAAGCTGACGATGCGCACCGAGGTGATCCTGCGGTTTGGCTATGGTGCGACGGTGCCCTGGGTGACGCGACTGGAAGACGGGGCGCTGCGCGCGATTGCCGGGCCGGACATGGTGGTACTGCGCACGCCGGTTCATCTGCGCGGTGCCGATATGACGACGGTGGGTGAGTTCACCGTCAATGTTGACGATGCGATTCCCTTTGTTCTGAGCTATTTGCCTTCCCACCTGCCGTTGGAGCAGCCGTTCGATCCGACTACGGCATTGGCGCAGACCGAGACGTTTTGGCGGGACTGGTCGGCGAAATGTCGGTCGGCCGGACCGTGGTCGGACGTGGTGTTGCGCTCGGTCATCACGCTCAAGGCGCTTACCTATGCGCCAACGGGCGGCATGGTCGCGGCTCCAACCACCTCGCTTCCGGAGCAGCTCGGCGGCGAGCGCAACTGGGACTACCGCTTCTGTTGGCTACGCGACGCCACGCTGGTTCTGCTCGGCGCCATGACTGCCGGCTACTACGAGGAAGCGCAGGCCTGGCGTGATTGGCTCTTGCGCGCGGTGGCCGGCAGTCCCGATCAGTTGCAGATCATGTACGGTATCGCCGGCGAGCGGCGGCTGACCGAATGGACCGCGCCGTGGCTGCCCGGCTATGAAAATTCCGCACCGGTGCGCATCGGCAATGCGGCCCATAGCCAGCTGCAGCTCGATGTCTTCGGCGAAATCATGGACGTGTATTATCAGGCACGCCGCGGCGGTCTGTCGACCACCGACTCGGGATGGGCCGTGCAGCTCGCCTTCCTCGATCATCTGCAGAAGATCTGGAATGAGCCAGACCAGGGCATCTGGGAAGTGCGCGGCGCGCCGCGGCATTTCACCCATTCCAAGATCATGGCGTGGGTCGCGTTCGATCGTTCGATCAAGGGCGCGGAAACGTTCGGGCTCGAAGGGCCGCTCGGCGAATGGCGAAAGCTCCGCGAGCAGATTTTCGACGAAGTTTGTGCCAACGGCTTCGACGAGAAGCTGGGCAGCTTCGTGCAGTCCTATGGGTCGAAACAGCTCGATGCCAGCCTGTTGCTCATCCCGTGCGTGGGCTTTCTGCCGGCGTCCGATCCGCGCGTCGAAGGCACCGTAGCGGCTATCGAACGCCACTTGCTGCGGGACGGTTTTGTGATGCGCTACGACACGGCAGCCACCGATGATGGTTTGCCGGCCGGCGAGGGCGCGTTTCTCGCCTGCAGCTTCTGGCTCGCCGATGTTTACATTCTGCAGGGCCGTGCCGCCGACGCCGAACGGCTTTTTCGAAAGCTCATCGGGTTGTGCAACGACGTCGGGCTGCTCAGCGAGGAATACGATCCGCGCATCAATCGCCTGGTCGGCAATTTCCCGCAGGCCTTCTCGCATATGGCGCTGGTCAATACCGCCTATAACCTGACGCGTGCGATCAAGCCGGTCGAGCAGCGCGCACAGGCCGGGTACAAGTCGCCGCAAGAAATGCCGGCGGATCGATGAACTCACTTTCGTCGCTCGCGGTCGATCCCGGCTTAGCTCACCGCTCACGGTTCGGACGCGCGGCGTGGCGAACCGAATAGCCCGCCCACGGCACATAGCCGAACAACAACGTGATCAGACAGCCGGCAATCGTGGCCATCAACCGATCGGCCAGAATACCAACCGGTACGGCTTGACCGAAATCCAGCAGCAGGACGATCAACGGCGTCATGATCACGGCGTAGGCGGTGTAGTTGCCGGCCCGAAGAACTGGGCGCGCTGCAGCAAGCGTTGCAATCTCGCCGGTGACGACGAGAGGGGGTGGGTTCCAGATCAGCAGCAAGCCGGCAACGACGACACCGAGCATGGTCCCGAGCGCACGCTGAAGGAGCCGCGTCGGTGGCGCCGGGAGCCGACGGCCAAGTACGATGGCCACGGTTACGGCGATCCACTGACCGTGTTGCCCAGGCCAGATCCATGCAAGGGCTTCGGCAACCGTCAGACATGACCAGATTCGAATCGGATATTGCCAGCCTGACAAGCGACGAAGTGATTCCCGCCATCGTCTGATCAGCTGCGCGACCGGGCGCGTTGGCGGTGGCACGGCAGCGGCGGAGGATTCCGCGCGGTGCCTAGCTCGCCAAAATACCGCGTGCAGCAGCAAAGACAGGCCGAGCGTCCACGTGGCGCCCAGGAAAAAAAGCAGCGTCATGCCGAGCGGCCGGACTTGCGGCGCGCTGAGACCGGCAGCGATGGTGGTGAACAGAATGAAACGGGTGGTTTCCCGAGCCATCGTCAAGCTGATGCCGCCAACAAGCCCCGCGATCGCTGCGGCCGCCGGCACGGCGATAACAATGAGAGCGCGGTGATTTGCGATCGTTGTGCCGGTCGATATCGCAGCGCAGCCGGCGAGTAATGCAGCCCCCTGCGCGAAGGCCCGTTGCCGCAGTGTTTCGCCCTGCGCTGGGCCGCCAAGCGCAAGGCCGCCGATCGCAGCGACCATGCCAAGGCGCAAATGGTCCGATACCGCGCCCGCAACAATCGGGCCGGCAAGGCCCAGCATCGCGGCAACGATTTGCGAGACATCGGGTCGCGTGGCGGGTGCCCATCGGAGAACATCGGAGAGCCAATGCTGTTTTGTATCCCCCATGGGTTCGCTTTCTCGCTCGGAAGGCAATATTGCACAACACGATACACTTCAGACGGATGTCGAGAGTATTGGAATTCCCGGCACGAAGACCGCCATCGCGTCCAGAACGATCGAAAACGGTTGACTCAAGTCAATGCTTGACCTGTTCAGGTCTGCTTGGGCCAAGGTAGCTGCGGGTGAATACATTAAAAACGGGAGGGTCGAGATGTCGGGGACAGCATACGATTATATCATCGTCGGGTCCGGCTCGGCGGGCTCGGTGTTGGCCAACCGGCTTTCAGCAAAACCCGAAGTCACTGTGCTGCTGCTTGAGGCGGGCGGCTCGGATAGAGCGTTGTTCGTGCGCATGCCGGCCGGGATCGCCCGGCTCTCCACGCCTCGATTCGACTGGCAGTACGACACCGCGCCGCAGCCGGCAATGAACGGCAGGCGCATGTACTGGCCGCGCGGCCGCGTTCTCGGCGGGTCGAGCTCGACCAACGCCATGGTCTATATGCGCGGCCAGGCGGCGGATTACGACCGCTGGCGCCAGCTCGGCAATGCCGGCTGGAGCTATGCGGATGTGCTGCCGTTCTTCAAGAAGGCGGAGCGGAACGAGCGCATCACCGACGCCTTCCATGGGCGCGATGGACCGCTCAACGTCGCCGAGCGGCCCTACAGTAATCCCTTGAGCCACGTTTTTGTCGAGGCGGCGCAGCAGGCGGGAATCCCGCTTAATCCGGATTTCAACGGTGCCGCGCAATTGGGATGCGGCCTTTTCCAGGTCACGCAGAAGAACGGCGAGCGCTGCAGCGCGGCTTCGGCCTATCTGCGCCCGGCGGCGGCACGCCCAAACCTCACGGTGCTAAAGAACGCGCAGGCAACCCGCGTCGTGATCGAGAACGGCCGCGCGGTGGGCATCGAGTATGTGCGCGGCGGCAAGCGGCATACGGCCCACGCCGGGAAAGAAGTGCTGCTGGCCGCGGGCGCTATCAACTCGCCGCAACTGTTGCTCCTCTCCGGCGTCGGCCCGGCCGAGGAGCTGCGCGCGATCGGCGTGCCGGTGACGCTCGACCTTCCCGGAGTCGGCAAGAATTTGCAGGATCATCTCAACGTCAACATCGTCCGACGGGTAACGCGCCCGGTCACCCTCGACGGCAAGAGCAGCGGTCTCGCCGCGCTGGCGGTGGCGCTGCAATGGATGCTATTTCGGACCGGGCCGGGCACCAGCAACGTTGCCGAGGCGGGCGCCTTTGTCTCGAGCCGACGCGGCGCCTCGGCGCCCGACATCCAATTCCATTTCATCCCCGCCCAGGTCGTCAATCACGCCCGCACTCAGCTCGATGGTCATGGCGTGACCTTGCATGCCTGCTGCCTGCAGCCGGAGAGTCGCGGCGAAATTCGCTTGGCCTCCGCCGACCCGCTGCAGCCGCCTGTGATGGATCCGAACTATCTCGCCTCGGACCACGATCTGAAAATCCTGATCGAAGGAATCCGGCGCGGGCGCGACATTCTGGCGGCACCGGCATTTAAGCCCTGGCTCGGCGAGGAGCGGCTGCCCGGCGTCGCGCAGCAATCGGACGCCGAGCTCGCGGCGTTTGTTCGCGCCACCGCGGAGACCGAATATCACCCGGTCGGCACCTGCAAGATGGGAAGCGATGCGATGGCCGTGGTCGACGAGCGGCTCTCCGTCCGCGGCATCACGGGGTTGCGCGTCATCGACGCTTCGATCATGCCGATTCTCGTTAGCGGCAATACCAACGCGCCGACGATCATGATCGCCGAGAAGGGCGCGGAGATGATCTTGAATGCCGGCTCGGGCGTCAGCCGCGCCCGAGGAATTTCAGCAACAGATCGGTGAGGCGGCCGAACGGCGGACGCAAAAGCCGCGTGCCGCTGAAACGGCTCTGCAGGAAGACGCCTTTGCGGTGCGAGAATGTCTGGAAACCGAACTCGCCGTGATAGGCGCCGATTCCGGAAGCGCCGACACCGCCGAACGGAAGATTCTCCGCCGCGAAATGAAACAGCGTCGCATTGACCGAGGCGCCGCCCGAAACAGTCTTGCGCAAAACCTCGTCGCGCTTGCTCGCGTCGGTGCCGAAATAATAGAGCGCGAGCGGGCGCGGCTGCCGGTTGACATAATCGATCGCCTCGTCGAGCCCACGATAGGTCTTGATGGGAAGGACCGGCCCGAAAATCTCCTCGCGCATCACGGACAGGTTCTCGCCGGGCTCGATCACCAGCGTGGGCGGCAGCTTGCGCGTCTCCGGCGGCAGCGCTTCGCGCCCCGGATTGATCTCGACGACGCGTGTGCCGCTCGCCTTGGCTTCCGCCACATATTGCGCGATGCGCCGATAGTGCCGTTCGTTGACGATCGACGTGTAGTCGGGATTGGCGCCGAGCGTCGGATAGAATTTTTGCACGGTTCGGGCAATCAGGCTGATGAACTCGTCGAGCTGCCGTTCGGGCAACAGGACGTAATCGGGTGCGATGCAAGTCTGGCCGGCATTCAAGAGCTTGCCGTAGACGATGCTCTCGACCGCGCTCGGCAACGCCGCATCCTCTCCGACGATACACGGCGACTTGCCGCCGAGTTCGAGTGTCACCGGCGTCAAGTTCTCGGCTGCGGCCTGCATCACCAGCCGCCCCACCGCGGTGGAGCCGGTATACAGTAGATGATCGAACGGCAGCCGTGAAAAGGCGTGTCCGACATCCGGTCCACCCACGATCGTCGCCACTTTGTCGGGCGGAAACAGGTCGGCAAGAAATTCTGCGACAAAGTCCGATGTGCGCGGCGTCAGCTCCGAGGGCTTCAACATCACGCGGTTGCCGGCCGCGAGTGCCGCGATCAGCGGCACGATCGCCAGATTGAACGGGTAGTTCCACGGACTGATGATGCCGACCACGCCGACCGGCTGATAAAGGATGCGGGCGCCGGCCGGCATCAGCTCGAGGCCGACCGACACCCGCTTCGGCTGCATCCAATGGGCAAGATGGCGCAGCGTGTGGCGGATTGTCGACTGCGCGGGAAACGCCTCGGCGAGCTCGGTCTCATAGGGCGATCGAGTGCCGAAATCCGCGGAAATCACCGCGGCGAGGCGACCGACGCTACGGCCGATCGCGTCACCAAGCTTTGTGAGGTCCGCGCGGCGCTCTTCAAGGGACGGCGCTCCCGCGCGCAAAAATGCCTCGCGTTGGGTGTCGAAGATCGCGCGCATGTTTGCGGCAGCGTCCGACATCGTGGAAAGTGGTTCGCTCATAGCGGAGGCCGCGTCGGATAGTCCGGCTGCATCCGCGCCGCGGCGGCAATGCGACGCGCGGTCTCGCGCGCCGATAGGTCCTGCAATTGAGCCGCCCGCGGTGCCGGCGCGGTCGAAATGCCAGTGAGCGTCATGATTCGAGCTCCCGAGACTGCGCATCGGCGCATAGCGCCGGGCAGCGTCGATTTATTCATCGCATTTGTCAATTTGCGAATGTCGCCCAGGTCGGCTCGCAGCGGCGCCGGCGATGCGCTAAACGCCGAGATGTCGGTGCAGCACGTCGGGCCGGTCGCGTACTTGCTGCGCGGTCAGCGCTTCGACGATGTGGCCGTTTCTAATGATGTAGACGCGGTCGGCGAGCGTCATCGCGGCGGAAATGTTCTGTTCGACGATCAGGATCGTCTGCCCCGCTCTCGCCAGCTCGCGGCAGGTGGCGAGAAGGTCGCGCACGATGATCGGCGCCAGCCCCTCGAACGGCTCGTCGAGTAGCAGGATTTTCGGCTCGCGCACCAGCGCGCGCGCAATCGCCAGCATCTGTTGCTCACCGCCGGAGAGGTCGGTACCGCGGCTGCCGCGCCGCTCCCTCAGCCGCGGGAACATCGCGTAGATGCGCTCGAGCGGCCAGCGGTTCGGCGCTGTCAGACCGGCGAGGACGATGTTGTCCTCGACGTTCAGGCTGCCGAAGATGCGGCGGTCTTCGTGGACGAGCTGCATGCCGGCTTGCGCGATGGCATGGCTCTTCTTGCCGGCGATCTCGATGCCGTCGAGCACAATGGAGCCGGCGCGTGGTTGAAGGACGCCCATTAGGCTTTTCAACGTGGTGCTCTTGCCGGCGCCATTGCGTCCAAGTAGTGCCACCACTTCATTGCGCTCTACTTCGAGCGCGACGTCGAACAGGATGTGCGAATCCCCGTAATAGGTGTTCAGTCCATTGACCTCGAGCAAACTCATGCTTCTACGACTCCGCCGAGATAGGCTTCCTGCACGGCCGCATTGCCCTTGATTTCCTGTGGCGTGCCTTCCACCAGCACGCGCCCTTCCTGCAGCACGGTGACGCGTTCCACCAGTTCAAACAACGAATCCATGTCGTGATCGATGATGATCATAGTGCGGCCTTGGCTGATCGATTTGAGCAGCTTGACCATTTCCAGCCGTTCCAGCGAACTCATGCCGGCGAGCGGCTCGTCGAGCAAGATGAGCGACGGCGACGTGGCGAGCGCGAGCCCGACTTCCAACCGCCGCTTCTCGCCGTAGGCCAGCTCCGCCACGGCCGTGTCGGCGCGGGAGGTGAGATCGACGAGCGAGAGCGTGTGCTCGACCTGTTCGGCCAAGCCATCGATGTTTTCCAGCCGGCGCAGTATGTCGAGCTTGAATTTGCCGCGCAACGCTGCGAGAGCCGAAATCGTCAGGTTTTCGCGCACAGTGAGGCGCGTGAAAAGCTGGTTGACCTGATAGCTTTTGGTCAGCCCGAGCTGGCACACCTCGGTCACATTCATGCCGGTGATATCGCGGCCGTGGAACACGATCGTACCGGCGGTGGGCGGCACTTCGCAGGTCAGCATCTTGAAGAGGGTCGTTTTGCCGGCGCCGTTCGGGCCGATCACGCCGCGCCGCTCGCCGCGATTCACCTCGAAATTGATGTCGCTGTTGGCAGCCAGACCGCCATAACGCTTGCTGAGGCGGACCGCCTGCAGGACCGGTCCCGAGCTGTCGCTTGGCTGCCGCCGGCGCGCCATCATTGCGGCGGCCGGAGCGACCGCCGGCGCATGCGTGGCGGCGCCGCGCTCGTTCACCGCTGCGGCGCTCAACGGAGACGTCTTGAGTTCGCTGTGCGCGGCGAGGTGACCGATGACGAATTCGTAGAGGTCCTTGATGCCGCCGACCAGCCCGCGGCGCAGGAAGCAGACGAGCAGCACAAAGACGAGGCCAAGCACCAGCCTCCAGGTGGCGCCGAGGTGCAGCGAGTTCTGGAAGAAGTCGCTCAGATAGAGCCATACCGTGGCGCCGACGAGCGGTCCGAACAGCGTACCGGTACCGCCGATCGCGGTCTGCATGACGAGCTGGCCGGACGTATCGAACGTGAACGCCTCCGGCGGCATGAAGCCCTGCATCACGCCGAGCAACCCGCCGGCAAATCCGGCGTAGGCCGCGGCGATAACGAACGCCGTGAGCTTGTAGCCGTGGATGTCGTGGCCGACGGCGGCGGCGCGCAGCGGATTGTCGCGGATGGCGCTCAGTACCGCGCCGACCGGCGAGCGCATGATGCGCAGCGCAATCACGATGCCGACGAAATACCAGAACGCCAGGAACGCATAGATCGACCAATCGGTGTTGAACTGAATGGTGGTGAAGCCGAGTGGAAGCGTCGGCGCCGGTACGCCGGGTAGGCCGTTCTCGCCGCCGGTATAGGCCGAGAGCGGATTGAACTCGACGAAATAGAAGACTTCGGCAATCGCCACGGTGATCATGGCGAAATAGATGCCGGTGCGGCGCAGCGCGATCAGCCCGACCAGATAGCCGATGATCGCCGCCGCGATCATGCCGATGATCAGCGAGGTCACGACGTGCGGAAAATCGACGACCGTGAGCAGATAGGCGGCGATCATGCCGCCGGTGCCGTAAAACGCCGACTGGCCGAACGACAACAGGCCGGTAACGCCGAACAGGATGTCGAAGCCGATGCCGAACAGGCCCCACACCATGATGCGGCTCATCGTCGTCGGCGCAAAGCCGAAATAGGGCAGGACGAACGGCGCGGCGATCAGCCCGATCGCCGTCAGCACTTCGACCACAAGGGGGCTTCGCCTTGACATCACGCGATCGCGCTCATTCGCGGCCGACGGTGCCGAACAGGCCGTAGGGACGAAGCACCAGCACCAGCGTCATCGCTACGAACAGCATGACGTAGGAGTAACCGGGATTGAACATAGACGTAATGCTGATGATCTCGCCGGCAATCAAACCGCCCAGTATGGCTCCTGGGAACGAGCCGACGCCGCCGATGACGATGACGACGAAGGTCTGCACCAAAATCGCTTCGCCGACGTCCGGCGCGATCGAGACCACCGGTGCATTGACGATGCCGGCGAAGCCCGCCGCCATCGCGCCGATGCCGAACACCAGCATGAAGACCTTGTCGACGTCGATACCGAGCGCATCGACCATCATGGAATCTTCAATTCCCGCGCGCACGATCATGCCGATGCGCGTGCGGTAAAGCACGATGTAGAGCGCGATCAGCGCCACCGCCACAATGCCGAGCAGCGCCAGCCGGTAGGTCGGATAGAGCATGAAGCCGATCGGCGTGATCCCGACCAGGGCGGGCGGTGCGTACACGGCCTTCGACAGGCTGCCGAAGAAAAAGCGAACGGTCTCCACGAACACGATGCCGAGACCGAAGGTGACCAGGAGCTGATCCTCGTGCGGCCTGGAATAGAAGTGACGGATGACCACCCGCTCCATCACCACTCCGACCAGCATGACGAACAGAGAGCCGGCAATAACGGCGACGATAAAGGAATGCGTGTAGCTGTAGGCGACCCAGCCCGCATAACCTCCGAGCATGAACATGGCGCCGTGGGCGAGATTGAGCACGCCGAGCGTGCCGTAGATGATCGTCAGCCCGGAGGAGATCAGCGCCAGAAGCGCGCCGAGCACCACCCCGTTGAATACCTGCGAGACAAAATTGACCCAGTTGATCATACTATCGTCCGCAATCCGTTGCGCTGCATTTTCGCCGGTCCCGTTGCCGTCGCACGCAGACTTATGCTGGGCATCCACGGCGTCTTGCAACAGGCAAGTGGCCGGACCTCAAGAAGCGAAGACGGAGCTTCGCGTCTTAGGCCCGGCCATGGCGGGATGTGTAGGGCCATCTCCGCGTCGACGCGGAGATGGCGTCTGCGGCCGTCAGCTATAGTCGCCGAGATGGCAGCCGAATGCGTCCGGCTTCTGCATCAACGGCTCGCCCGGAACGACTTCGAGGACCTCCCAGTAGTCTTCCTTGTTCTTCATGTCGCTCGGCTTCTTGCCGCGGACGATGACGACGGGACGGACCAATTGATGGTCCTCGGGGCGGAAACGCACGTTGCCCACCATGGACGGGAACGTCTCGCCCTTCTCGTACTGCTTGATGACGTCCGGCGGATAGAAGCTGCCGGCATCCGACACCATACGCGCCCAGATCGCGAACTGCATGTAAGCGTTCTCGGCGCCCCACTCGGGCCGATAGCCGTACTTCTTGTTGAAGGCCTCGACGAACATCTTGGCCAGCGGGTACTTGTCCTCGAGCGTCCACCAGAAATCGGTGGCGGCGAAGACGCCTTCGGTGAGTTCCGGACCGACTTCCTTGGCGAGGAAGGGGATCTGGTAGGGGATCACCATCTTCATCTTTGGTGTGAGGCCGAACTGTTTGGCCTGCTGGATCGACAGCACCGCGTCGCGGCCCCAGTTCACGTTGATGATGAACTCGGCACCGGAATTGGCGATATTGGTGAGATATTGGCTGAAATCCTGGGTGCCGAGCGGAGAGACCTGGTTGGTCACCATGATCCAGCCGCCGTTTGCGGTCAGATAGTCGTTCACCGACTTGGTGACGGTGTGACCGTAGGTGTAGTCCGGCGTCATGAACGCCGCCTTTTTGTTCTTGCCGAAATTCTTGACCAGCACCGGGCCGATCGCGTTGGCAGCGGTCTCGCCATAGAAGCATTGGCGGAAGCTGTAACGCACGCAGTCCTTGCCTGTGGTGTCGTTGGAACCCGAAATAGCCACTAGGTAGAGTATCTTTTCGCGTTCGGCGAACTTGTTGAGCGCCACCGCCACCGCCGACGAGGTCGAGCCGGTCATTGCGATGATCTTGTTTTCGTTGATGAAGGTCTGCTGCTCCTGCACCGCATTGTTCGGCTTGGCGCCGGAGTCGGCGACGACGAGCTTCACCTTCTTGCTGAGCACGCCCTTGGTGATCTTCGGCGCGATTTTCTTGATCAGCGGATGCCCGCTGTTGATGTGCTCGACGGCCAGCTCCATGCCCTTGAGCTCGTCTTCGCCCTGCACGGCGTAGGCGCCGGTGCGCGGCACGGTGGCGCCGATGGTAACGGTGGGGCCCTGCGAGCCGTCGGGCCAGGTGCCGAGCGGCGGATGATCCGCGGACCAGGCATGCGTGAAGTCGAAGCGCGGGCCGCCAACCGAGAGGGCACCAAGGCCCGCGCCGGTTGCGACCGCTTGCCGCAGGAGATGGCGGCGCGAAACTCCGCTGGACAAACGCTTTTTATCAATAGTCACATCGACCTCCCTGTTTCGTTAATTTCCGAAACTAGAGTGTGACCGCCTTTCGTAGGGGTAGCTTTAATCTTGCTTATTGATCCAGATTACGAAAAATGACGGACATTGCCCTCAGGACAGTGCCAGCGCAGCGGCCGACCGGCGCGAGCAAGGACATTTGGCGCGACGATCCTTTCATCACGCGGCTGCGAAATTTCATCGACCTCACGCTGCCGGACCTGCAAAGCCTGCGCTCCGTGATCGAGACCGAAACGACGGTCAAGAAGCGGCGTGACCTCGTCCTCGACGGTTACGAATTCAACAAGCTGTGCTTCGTCAAGGGTGGCTTTGCCGCACGCTACAAGCTCCTGCGCAATGGCAAGCGTCAAATCGTCAATTTCCTGATGCCTGGAGACGTGGTTGGGCTACCGGGCAGCTTTCTCGACCGCGCGGCCTGCTCGGTCATCGCCGTCACCGACATGGAGCTGCAAGTCTGCTCGCTCGATGCGTTCGTCGGGCTCTGCTACCGGCGGCCGAAATTCGGTCTGGCACTGAGCTGGCTCGCCGTGCAGGAAGCCGCCATCTACGCCGAGCACATCATCAATATCGGCCGCCGTACCCCAATGGAACGGCTGGCGCATTTTCTGCTCGAAATCCATTGCCGGCTGGCCATGGTTGGCAGCAGCGAAGAACTCGCTTTCGACCTGCCGTTCACGCAGGAAATGATGAGCGACGCGCTCGGCTTGAGCGTGCCGCATCTCAATCGAACGATGAGCCAGCTGCGCGCCGAAGGATTGATTGCCGTGAATGAGCGGCGTGTGGAATTTGTCGATCTCAAGGCGGTTCGGTTGCTCGCGCAGTTCCAGCCGATCCATCCGGCGCGGATTCCGATTGCGCCTTAGCTCGATCACAAATTTTAAAATCTGTCTGCCGGAGCCTAGAGGGGTCCCATGAGACGCTCCGCCCTCATAACTATAGCCATGCTCGCGATGACGGCGGGCTGGGTTACGATACTGGCGACAGGACCCCATGCCATGAGCAAAGAGCCCCGCTTTCCGCAACTGACGACGGATCAACTTGGCGATACGCAACGACTGCTCGCCGAGCAGATCATGAAGGTTTCGAGCGTCGGTATCGGCGGCCCGTACAACCCGCTGCTGCGCAGCCCGGTTCTCGGACAAAGAATGTTCGATCTGCTTCATTATTTGCGCTGGGAAACGTCGGTGCCGTTGAAACTCAATGAATTTGCCATCCTTATCATCGGGCGGCAGTGGCGCTCCCAGGTGGAGTGGCTCGCGCATGCGCCGCTCGCCATCAAGGCAGGGCTGTCGCCGGAAATCATCGCCGAGCTCAAGGCCAACAAACGGCCGTCGAACATGTCGCCGCAGGAGTCGACGGTCTATGATTTCGTTACCGAGCTGACGACCAAGCATGCGGTCTCGGACGAAACCTTCAATCGCGCCAAAGAGCTTCTCGGCGAACAGCAGGTCGTCGATCTAACCGCGGTCGCCGGTACCTATGTCGCGGTAGCGATGCTATTGGCGATGAGCGAGCAAGGCGTGCCACCCGGCAGGGAACCGCCATTCAAGCGCGGCGAACCGTAATATCGCCGGCAATATTGCTCTGCCAGTTAGGCGACTTTGGCTGCCGGTTAGGCTACGGCTGGTTTCGGCGTGGACGGGTCAGGACAGGGCCATGGGGAAAGATCGTCTGGCGGCATTCAGCGACGGCGTCATTGCCATCCTCATCACCATTATGGTGCTGGAATTGAAAGTGCCGCACGGCGCCGATTGGCCAACGCTCATTAAAGTCGCTCCCAGCTTTTTGAGTTACGTCATGAGCTTCGTCTACTTGGCGATCTACTGGAACAACCATCACCACCTACTCCACACCGTCGCCCGCGTCGACGGTCTCATCCTGTGGGCCAACTCTCATCTGTTGTTCTGGCTTTCGCTGGTCCCGGCCGCGACGGCTTGGATGGGCGAAAATTTCCTGACTCCAATCCCGACCGCGGTCTACGGCGTTGTCTTGCTGATGCCGGCAATCGCCTACTACCTGCTGCAGAAGGCGATCATGCATAAGCAGGGGGCTCATTCCGTGCTTGCCAAGGCGCTCGGCAGCGACATTAAAGGCAAGATCTCGCCGATACTCTACGTCGCGGGAATCGTGCTGGCGTTCGTCAGTCCTTGGACCTCGATCGCACTCTACGTCTTGGTCGCGGTAATTTGGCTCGTTCCGGACCGGCGGATCGAGAATGCTATCGATCGCGCGTGAGCGCCCTGCGCATCCGTCATGCTAAAAATTCCACCCGACCGGAGGCGGGCTTGTAGATGCACGCCTTGGAAAATTCGCGGGGTCCTTTCACCCGCGCCAGTAGCGGTCTTCCCAGCTGCGCGAAAGCCGCATGGCGGAAAGAATGAGTCCGGCCATCGAATAGGTCTGTGGGAAATTTCCCCACAGCTCGCCGGTCCGCGGATCGACGTCCTCGGAGAGGAGCCCGTAGCGGTTGCGGTGCTCGAGCGCGTCAATGAAGAGGTCGCGCGCAGCCTCCCGCCGCCCAAGCGACCACAAAGCATCGATCAGCCAGAACCGGCAGATCAGGAATGCGGTCACCGGCAGCCCGAAGTCGTCGGCGCTGGCGTAGCGCATCACATGCTTTTCCCGCACCAGCTCGCGCTCCATGGCGGCCACGGTCGACGCGAAGCGCGGGTCGTCCACTTCGACGACACCGAGATCGGCGAGCAGCAGGACGCTGGCGTCAAGATCGTCCGAGCCAAACGCGGCGGTGAAGGCACCGCGCTTTTCGTTCCAGGCGCCATCGAGCAGCGCGGCGTGGATCGGCTCAGCGATCGAATTCCAATATTGCGCGCGATTGTCGAGGCCGATGCGCTTGGCGATCGCCGAAAGCCGCTGACAGCCCGCCCAGCACATCGCCACCGAGTGGGTATGGACGCGCTGGCGTCCGCGGTATTCCCAGATGCCGGCATCCGGCTCGAACGCCTTCTTAGCCGCCTGCTCGCCGAGCGTTTCCAGCAGATGAAACAGTCCCTCGTCGCCGGGGCGAGGCAGCCGGCGGTCGAAGAACATCGGCATGGCGGCGAGGATGACGCTGCCATAGGCGTCATGCTGGATTTGATCGACGGCAGCGTTGCCGATGCGCACCGGTCCGTCGCCGCGGTAACCGGCAAGGTCGGGTGCGATTCGTTCCTCGATCGCCGTCGTCGGGACCACACTGTAGACAGGACGAAGCTCGTGGTCCGATTTCGATGCGATCGAGATCGTAAACGAGATGAATTCCTCCATCGTGCGCGTAGCGCCAATGCGATTGAGCGCCTGGACGACGAAATAGGCGTCGCGCAGCCAACAATAGCGATAGTCCCAGGTGCGGCCGGAGGCGGGCGCCTCCGGGATCGAGGTGGTGTGTGCCGCGATGACGCCGCCGGTCTCGTCGAAATTGCTGAGCTTCAGCGTAATGGCTGCGCGGATGATGGCCTCCTGCCAATCGTACGAGATCGACAGCCGGCGTACCCATTCCATCCAATACTCGTGCGTGCGGTCGGCGAATTCGCGGCAGGTCGTCTGCAGATCGCCGGGGAACGGCTCGTCCGGGCCCAACACCAGATGCAATCGGCGCGTGAGAACGAACGGCGCCTCGTCGTCAATCAGCGACAGTGGCGCGTCCGTCGTCAGACGGATCACGGTGCCTTCGTTGGAATAGCGGATATGGTTGCTGCCGAGCGAGCGCTGCCGCAGCGGTTTGCCGTATTGATTGGTCGGCCGCATCCTGATGGTGATGCGCGGCAAGCCGGCGACCGGCTCGAGGATGCGAAAGATTTGCGGCGGTCGGAAGACGCGGCCGAATTGATGAAAGCGCGGGGCGAAATCGGTGATCCGCACCTTGTTGCCGTGGCTGTCGGTAAGCACGGTCGAGACGATCGCGGTGTTGCGCAGATATTCGGATTGAAACTCCGCCATGTCGTCGAGCACGACGTCGGAAAACCCCTTTTCCTCCTTGCCCGACAACAATCGGCAGAAGATGGGATCGCCGTCGAAGCGCGGATAGCACCACCAAACGATGCGCGAGCACGGATCGACTAATGCGGCGGTTCGCCCGTTGCCGATGACGGCAAGATCAAGCCCGTGATCCTTCATCCGGCGCGGTCCCCGCGGTCGGCCACGATCCGCGCCAGCCAGGCGCGCACGTCCTCGGGCTTGTCGAAGTGGCCGTCCGCGCCGAGAACGATGCGGCCCACGGAAAAGCCCAGGCCACCGAATTTCGGAATGACGCCGAAGACCGGGTCGTCGGTGGTGTCGTCGCCGATGAAGATCGGATGGCGGTCGGCGAACGGCGGGTAGTTCATCAGTTCGCGCACCGCCAGGGCTTTGCTGATTCCCGCAGGCTTGATCTCGAGCACGGCTTTGCCCGGCAGAATATCGACCGTGCCCGCCGGCATCTGCGCGCAGATGCCGGCGACCGCCGCGAGCAGCACCGGCCCTAGATTGGGTGCCAGCCGATAGTGCAGCGCGAGCGAATAGCCCTTGTCCTCGACCAGGATGCCCGGACCGAGTTCGGTGAGTGCGGCGAGCATGCGTTTCAATTCGGCGCTGAGCGAGGCCACCCGCATCTGCGGCTCGGTCCCCGGAACCGGCCGCAGTTCGGCGCCGTGGCCGCCGATTGCGGCGAGCTGCAGGGGTGCAAACATCAGGTCAATGTCAGTGAGCTTTCGGCCGCTCACCAGCGCCAACGCGCCGCCGGTCAGTTCCTGCAGGCGGCCGAGTGTGTGCCGCAGCGTCGGCGGCACCCAGACTTCCTGCGGGGCCGGCGCGATATCGAGGATCGTGCCGTCGATATCGAGCAAGATCGCGCACTCCCGCAAGTCGGAGGTGAGCGATGTGGTGGCAATTTCCATTTCGAGGTTCGCGATGTCTGCTTGGCTCTGCACGGTCATATCCCATCATGATTCGATATGCGATAACGGCCGGGCCACCACAAGCGTAATGAAAAACAACTTCTTGCGCCCCAGCCGAAGAAAAAGGCGCCCAGCACCGCCCCGGTGAGATAGCAGCTTCAGGCAACGCCGATCTGCGAATTGCTCAAGCCTAACGCCGAGGCCCGCATGAGTTCGCCCGACAGCGCGCTGGCGAGCGTTACTTCGAGGCCGTCGAGAAATCAGGTGATGCCCAGCGCAACGATGACCAAAGGGTCGAAGCGCCTGAATGCCAGCGCGTCGAGACGGGCGGGATATCGGTCTCGACGACGGCGCCTGCTCGGGCGGGAGTCGCTGCAGCGGCCCGTTGTGCGCAAGACCGGCTCGATCGAATCACAAAATGATGCCGCCTCGAATCCCGATTGACCACTGCGTGGGGCGCATACCGAGCCATGTTAGATCGCCCCCAAGCGCAGTCTCTCCTCAAGGCAACGCCGAGTGCGATCAAGGGTTCCAGCCGCGTCGGTGGGCGCTATATGGTGAGTTCGATGCCCGCCGCCGCGCGAGGCCGGCTCCTCGCCGGTCGCGCGTTTCAATCCGGGCCCGTGACCTGTGGTGACCCGCCTTGATCGATAAACTGACCAGCCGGTTGGAGATGCCGCGGCGGCTGCGCGCCTTCGTGCGGGCGCGAGAGTCGAGCCTGATTGCGCTGGCGGCGCTGGTCGGCGCCATCGCCGGCGTGGTCGTAGCCCTCATGAGTACCGGGGTCGACGTCTTGCACCGTCTGTTCTTCCACCTCGATCCCGGCGTGCGTCTGTCGGGACTATTGCGGCTCGATCCGGTGGTGGCGATCTCGGTGCCCCTCGCCGGCGGACTGGTGTTCGGTGTCGCGCGCGAGGTGATCGCGCGCTGGCGGCCGGAGCGTGAAATCGATCCGATCGAAGCCAATGCGCTGCATGGCGGGCGGATGTCGCTTCTCGGCAGCATCGTCGTCGCGGTGCAGACAGTGTGGTCGAGCGGCGTCGGCGCCTCGGTCGGCCTGGAGGCCGGCTATACGCAGTTTGCCAGCGGTATCGCCTCGCGGATCGGCATGGCGTTTCGGTTGCGGCGCGCCGACCTGCGCATCCTGGTCGGGTGCGGCGCCGCCGGCGGCATCGCCGGCGCGTTCGGCGCGCCGCTCGCCGGCGCCTTCTACGGCTTCGAGCTCATTATCGGTGGCTATTCGCCGAATAGCTTGGCGCCGGTCGGCGTCTCGGCGCTCATCGGTTATCTCGTCGCCCACGCGCTGGCGCCGGCCGACATCGGCCTCGTCGCGCCGGAGAAGATGACGATTGGAGCTCATGATCTGGTCATCGCCGCCACGATTGGGCTGCTTTGCGCCGCCGCCGGGATCTTTCTCATGCGCGGCGTGGCGCTGTGTGAGGCCTTGTTCGTACGCTTGCAGCTGCGCCCGGCGCTGCGTACGGCGGTGGGCGGCCTTGCCGTCGGACTTTTGGCCATCGTATCGCCGCAGGTGATGTCGTCCGGTCATGGGGCGCTGCACCTTTCCGGAATGTTCGACCTGTCGCTGCGGACCGTCGCGCTTCTCTTCGTGCTCAAGATCGCTGCGTCGATCGTTTCGCTCGGCTCCGGATTTCGCGGCGGCCTGTTCTTTTCCTCGCTGCTCATCGGCGCGTTGGGCGGCGATCTTCTGGCGGTGGCGCTGACCGCGAGCTGGCCGAGCGGCTCGTTCGATTCAAACGCCTACGCGGTGATCAGCATGGGCGCGCTCGCGGCCTCGGTGATCGGCGGCCCGCTGACGATGACCTTCATCGCGTTGGAGACGACGGGCGATCTGTGGCTAACCACGGCTGTGCTCATCGCCGTGATCATCTCCTCGCAGGTGACGCGGGAGGTGTTCGGCTATTCATTCGCCACCTGGCGCTTCCATCTGCGCGGTGAAACGATCCGCAGTGCTGCCGACATCGGCTGGATGCGTGAGCTGACCGTCGGTAAGATGATGCGCCACGATGTCCAGACCGTCCGCGCCGCGACCAGCATCGGCGCCTTCCGCGAGGCTTTCCCGCTCGGCTCGCCGGGCTATGTCATCGCCATCGACGAACAGGAGCGCTATGCCGGCATGGTACGGGTCGCGGATGCTCACGCTGCCGAAGCCGCGCCGGATAAGCCGGTCAAGGATATTCTCCACAATGCCGAAGACATACTGCTGCCGGGGATGGCGATCAAAGAAGCGGTGCTCGCTTTCGATCGCGCCGAGGCCGAGGCTCTCGCGGTCGTCGATTCCTACGTCGACCGCCGCGTCATCGGGCTTCTGACGGAGGCTTATGCGCTACGTCGCTATGCGGCGGAATTGGAGCGGCGGCGGCAGGAGCTTATCGGCGAGGGATAGCGCGCGCCGATGTGAAGACTGTCGCTGGTCACTCGCCCTTGCCGCTCAGCTGCTTGAGCTTGGCGAACACGGCTTCGACGTTGAGCTCTTCGGATTTCTTCGCGGCGGCGGGCTCCTCCGGCTCTGCTTTCGGCGCCGTGGTGACGGAGGCGGGAAGCAGCGTCGCGCCCTGCGCCTCGACCGGAGCCGGTTTCTCCTTGGCCGCGCGCTGCACCTCAAGGTCGAGGTCGATCTGCGAGCAAAGGCCGAGTGTTACCGGGTCGAGCGGCGTCAGGCTGGCCGAGTTCCAGTGGGTGCGGTCGCGGATCGCCTGGATGGTCGATTTTGTGGTGCCGACGAGCCGCATAATCTGGCTGTCCTTGAGCTCCGGATGGTTGCGCACCAGCCAAAGGATGGCGTTCGGCCGGTCTTGGCGGCGCGACACAGGCGTATAACGCGGGCCTTTTTTTTGCTTGGCCTCCGGAAGGCGGACTTTCGGCTCGGCGATGTGCAGCCGGTGGTTCGGATCGGCCTCGGCTTCGGAAATTTCCTCGCGCGTAAGTTGCCCGGTCAGGATCGGGTCAAGCCCCTTGATCCCTTGCGCGGCGTCACCATCGGCGATCGCCTTCACTTCGAGCGGGTGCAGGTTGCAGAACTGTGCGATCTGGTCGAACGATAGAGCCGTGTTCTCCACCAGCCACACCGCCGTCGCTTTCGGCATCAAGGGCGCGATAGCCATGTGCAAATCTCCTCTGCGCTCCGCCCGCCCGGCGGGGCGAAGCCACTCACGTCATCCATGATGACTGAAAAGCGGACAGAATATAGGCCGCGTACCGGCCCCGTGCAACCACTGCGTGGTTTCTTGACCCGGATCGACCGCGCGCCGCGCGCAGCCGAAGCGCGCATACCCATTGCGAAATGGCCCGGATTTGGCACAAAAGGAAGCGGCGAACGGTAGCCGGGCCCGCTGTCGCGCCAACACGGAGCCGCACGTGATCGAAACGGTCGCCGAAATCCTCAACGCGTATCGCAGCGGAACAGTCAAGCCCCACGGTATCGTCGCGCGCAGCTTTGAGCGCATGCGCGCCCATAACGATCCGGCGATCTTCATCGCGCTGCGCGAAGAAGCAGATGTCGTCGCCGAAGCGCGCGCGTTGGAGCAGAGCGGCGACAAAACGCTGCCGCTCTACGGTATTCCGGTCGCCGTCAAAGACAATATCGACGTCAAGGGCTTGCCGACCACCGCCGCGTGTCCGGCTTACAGCTACCGCCCCAACAAGGATGCGACGTGCGTCGCGCGGTTGCGCGCGGCCGGAGCGCTCGTCCTCGGCAAGACCAATCTCGATCAGTTCGCGACCGGCCTGGTCGGCATGCGCACGCCCTACGGGATCGGCCGCAACTTGTTCGATCCAAAGCTCATCCCCGGAGGGTCGAGCGCGGGCTCCGCGCTCGCCGTCGCGGCCGGGTTCGCGCCGCTCGCGCTCGGCACCGACACCGCCGGATCCGGCCGCGTACCCGCCGCGTTCAGCAACATTGTCGGGCTCAAGCCGAGCTGCGGCCTTGTGTCCACAGCAGGCGTAGTCCCGGCCTGCCGCACGCTCGATTGCGTATCCATCCTTGCGCTTACGGTCGATGACGCGATGGCGATGCTGCGCGTGATCGCCGGCCCTGACCCGGCCGATCCGTTTTCGCGACCACACCCGGTGCACGCAATTGGCCCGATGCCTGACGGGCTCAAGCTCGGCGTGCCGCTACCGGGTCAGCGCCTGTTTTTCGGCGATCACGCCTCGGAAGCGGCCTACGATGCGGCACTGGGGCGGCTCGCCGGACTCGGCGCCAAAATCGTCGAGATCGACATCGAGCCGTTCTACGCCACGGCGCGTTTGCTCTATGAGGGGCCGTGGGTCGCCGAGCGCTACCTCACGGCGCGCGCGCTGATCGCCTCCGCGCCCGAATCGCTACATCCGGTCACGCGGCAGGTGATCCTCGCCGGCGCGCATGGCACGGCGGCCGATGCCTTCGCGGCCTTCTATCAGCTGGAGGACTTGCGGCGGGTGCGCGATCAGACGTTCCGCGCGATCGGTGCCATGGTGTTGCCGACGGCGCCGACGATCTATGCAATCGACGAGGTCCTCGCCGATCCGATCGGGCTTAACAGCCGGCTCGGCACCTATACGAATTTCGTCAACCTGCTCGACCTGTGCGGCCTCGCCGTGCCTGCTGCGATGCGTCCCGACGGTATTCCGTTCGGCGTGACGTTGCTGGCGCCCGCGGGCGAGGACGCGGCGCTCGCCGCGATCGGCCGCGAATTCCATGCCGCGACCGGCCTGCCGCTTGGTGCGCTCGAACATCCGCAACCGCCGCTGGCCACGCTCTCGGCTGCGCCGGCCGAGGGCGAAATCGCGATCGCCGTCGTCGGGGCGCATCTTTCAGGCATGCCGCTGAACGGCGAACTGCGCGCCGCCGGCGCCCGGCTGATCGAGCGCACCGCGACCGCGCGGCATTATCGGCTCTATGCGCTTGCCGGCACGCATCCGCCGAAACCGGGACTGCTGCGCCTGAAGAAGGACGCAGGCGCCGCCATCGAGGTCGAGGTCTGGGCGCTATCGGAAAGGGCATTCGGCCGCTTCGTCGCCGCAGTGCCACAGCCGTTATCGATCGGCACGATCGAGCTCGACGGCGGCCGCTCCGTCAAGGGTTTTTTGGTCGAGGCCGAGGCGGTCGCCGGCGCCCGCGACATTTCCAGCTTCGGCGGCTGGCGCGCTTTCATGGCGCAGGAGAAAGCTACAGCGTGACGACGATTACTTCGGCTCGTCGACATAGCTCACGTGCGCTGCGACCACGCGCCAGCCTTCCGGGAAACGTACCCAGGTCTGCATCTGCCGGCCGATTTTTCCGGGAACACTGGCGCGGTGAAAGAGCGTCGACGCTACGGCGTGATCGCGGCCATAGGTGCTGATCACGGTCTTCGACAGCGTGCGCCTCAGGCCGGACGGCGAGCGCGCCGCACGAAAAGCCTCGATTTCCGCGTAGCCGTAAAGGTTCTCGGTCCCGCCGTAGCGGATCGTGCGCGGGTCCTTGTGAAACACCGCGTCAAGGGTGGCGACATCGTTTGATACCAGAGCCTGCTCGTAGCGCTCGAACGCGGCCCTCACTTCGGCGACGACCTCCGGCAGGTCGATCTCCATCTCATCCTCTCTAAGACATGCGGCAAGGGGCTTGGACCTCGTGATCAAAATTCCTTCGGCCGCGTCGTCGCGACGACACCGTTTGCTTCGAGCGCATGCGCGATGCGCAACGCCACGTCCTCGCGCCACGGTGCGGTGACGATTTGGACCGCGATCGGCAACGGCGTCGTCGGCACCGGTACGGTCACGACCGGCAGGCCGATGAAGGAGATCGGCTGGGTGTAGAGGCCGAGATTGGCCCGCACCGGCAATTCGACGTCGTCCAACATGAACGTCTGCTGCCCGATCAGCGGCGCCGTGCACGGCGTCGCCGGCGCCAGGATGGCGTCGACCTTCCCGAACAGCTTGAGCACCTCGCTGCGGTACCAGCGGCGGAATTTCTGCGCCTTCACCACCAGCGAGGCCGGCAGCATCGCGCCCGCGATCAGCCGGTCGCGCACGGCGGGATCGAAATCGTATCCGCGGGCGCGCAACCGGTCGAGATGCAAGCTCGCCGCCTCGCTCGCAGTGATGATGAAAGCGGCCGAGCGCGCGCGTTCCGCCTGCGGAATCTCGATGTCGCGATTGGCGCCAAGCGCCGCCGCCACGCAGTCGACGGCGTAAACCGCCTCCGCGGTCCGGCATTTGAAATAGCCGCTGGCGACCGCGATGCGCAGCCCGTCGGTGCCCCGGTGCAAGAGCGGCACGACGGGCTCCGCCGCGCGATCGGCACAAGCGGGATCGTCGGGGTCGTAGCCCTGCATCGCGTCATAGGCGAGTGCGAGATCGCGCGCGCTGCGCGCCAGCGGGCCAACGTGATCAAGGCTTGCCACGAACGGGAAAGTGCGCGCCCGGCTGAGCCGTCCGTAGGTCGGCTTGAGGCCGAACAGGCCGCAGAGCGAAGCCGGCACGCGGATCGAGCCGTTGGTGTCGGAGCCGAGCGCGAGCGGCACCAGGCCGCCGGCTACTGCCGCCGCCGATCCGCTGGAGGATCCGCCCGCCATGCGGCTGAGGTCGTGCGGATTGCGCGCCGGGCCGTCGTGAACGTTCTCGCCGGTGAAATCGTAGGCGTATTCGCCCATGTTGAGCGCGCCGACGAGCACGGCGCCGGCCGCTTCGAGCCGCTCGATCAGCGTCGCGTCGCGGTTTGCTGGCGGTGCGTCGCGATTGATTTTCGAGCCGGCAAGCGTCGGCAGTCCGGCGACGTCGAACAGATTTTTCACCGCGAACGGCACGCCGGCGAGCGGCGGCAGGACGCTCGCCCCGTCCGCGCGCGTCGTCAAGTGCTTGGGCGCGTTGAAGCGCACGCTGCTCGGTGAGCAGTGGTGAAGGAATTGATCAGTGGATCGCGCGGCGCGGATGCGGGCGAAGCGTTGCTTCCACGATGCTCGAGCACGCTGGTGCGGCCGGCTTCGACAGCCGCGACAATGTCGGTGGCCGTGCTCCAGGCGAAATCGAGTGCCGGCGTCTCAAGCACGGAACACCGGCGCCGGGTCGGTGTCGTCGGGGAGCGAGAACTCGTCGACCATTGTTGGCGTGCTTGAAAAGCAATTGCAGATTAAGCGTTATGGAGGGTCGCCAAGCCGGATCGATCGGCAGCGCCAGCGCCTGAGCATTCGCCGCGACGAGCGTTTCCATGGCATCGGGTTTTTTGGCAAGCGGCGGGCATGGCGGCGTCTTCGTCCTTCGCGCTGTTTTTGATTTGCCGGTTTTGGATTTGCGGGCCATGGGGCCTGCCTGAAATCGAGCCTGCCTGAAATCGCATCTAAGCCTTTGATTCTGGTTAATTGTTGCACGGGGTTGCGGTAACCGCCAAGGGCCGTAACAGAGCCATAACAAGAGCGGCACGGCTAGCTTGAGCTGGAATACGCCGCCGCGGCTTGCGGAATGGCCTGTCCTGCTATGCTGGCCCTGTTCTTGCAGAGCTCCAGGCGTAGCGATGCAAGAGGGGCCGCACATGCGAAGCGTAACTTTTGAGGCCGAACCGGCGCCGCTTTCCGTCGATCTCGACCGGGCTGCACTGGTGATCATCGACATGCAGCGCGACTTCCTCGAGCCGGGCGGCTTCGGTGAAGCGCTCGGCAATGACGTCTCCCGCCTGCAGGCGGCTGTCGGGCCCTGTCGGCAAGTGCTCACTGCCGCGCGCCGCCTCGGCATGCTGGTCATTCACACGCGGGAAGGGCACCGTCCCGATCTTTCCGACGCACCGCTGCACAAAGTCGAGCGCGGCGATCCGTCAACCCGCATCGGCGCACCTGGCCCGATGGGCCGTATTCTCGTACGCGGCGAGCCCGGTCACGACATCATCCCCGAGCTCTATCCGCTGCAGGAGGAGCCGGTGATCGACAAGCCGGGCAAGGGCGCCTTCTACCAGACCGACCTCGAACTTATGCTGCGCAACCGCGGCATCGATACGCTGTTCGTCTGCGGCGTGACCACGGAAGTATGCGTGAATACCACGGTGCGGGAGGCCAATGATCGCGGCTTCCGCTGCGTCGTGCTGTCGGACTGCTGTGCCTCCTATTTTCCGCAATTCCACGAAGCCGGGCTCGCCATGATCAGGGCGCAGGGCGGCATTTTCGGCTCGGTCGCTGCATCGAAATCGCTGCTCAATTCGCTGGCTGCGGTGCACTGAATCGACGCACGCCGTCGCGAGCGCGGCCGATGGGTTGTTCCCCTATCGTGCCGGCGGCAGCGTGCCATTTTTTACGACAAGGCAATGACTGCTATTTGATCGCCAGTGGCTATCGCCGGCTTGTGCCGCGTGCGCATAACAGCGCGTGTGAGAGACCCTGCGCCGCTGATCAATCTGATTCCATTACTATTTCATCGTCCGATCTCTGCCCCAAGCGGGCCTTCGGTGCCGTACGAGCCGGTTGGCACGCCGCTTGCGTGGTTTAAGGCGCAATCGCTGACGATTGCGTATCTTCACCGCCGGGGCGCGGGAGCTTTCCCACTGCGATCCACTGTTCGTCGAAGAGACGGGCGGGTGACAGCCTGTGGGCGCTGTTTTGCGCATCGATGAGCTTCGCCATCAAGAGGAGCGCGCGATGACGACCACAACATCAACGACGGGGTTCCGTCCATACTTGTTCACGCCCGGCGACTGGAATGCCTTTTTCGGCTTCGGCACCAACATCCTCACCAACATGTTGACGCTCACGATCCTATTGCGGTTCGTGATCAAGATGCCGGATGCGATTGTTTTCGGCCGCATCCTGCCAGCGGTCGGCCTGATGCTGTGCCTGTCGACGTTTTACTACGCGTTTCTCGCCTATCGGCTGGCACAAAAGACCGGTCGTCGCGACGTATGCGCGCTCCCTTCCGGCATCAGTGTGCCGCACATGTTCATCGTGACTTTCGTCATCATGCTGCCGATCGCGCTGAAGACCCATGATCCGATCAAGGGTTGGGAAGCGGGACTGACGTGGGTGTTCTTTCAGAGCTTCATCCTGATGATCGGCGGTTTCATAGCTCCGATCGTCCGCCGGATCACGCCGCGCGCGGCCCTGCTCGGCACATTGGCTGGCGTATCGATCACCTTTATCTCCATGCGTCCGGCATTGGAAATGTACTTGACGCCGGTGATCGGCCTCTCCTGCTTTGCCGTCATCATGGTGAGTTGGTTCGGCGGGTTCAGATATCCCAAGGGCATTCCTGCCGGTCTTGTGGCGATCGCGGTCGGAATGATCATCGCCTGGGGCTCCCATGCCTTTGGCCTTAACTACGGCGGACTAACTCTTAAGGGCGTGACCGACGCCTTCACGAATTTCGGCTTCTCGGTGCCGCTCCCTGCCGTGGACCATATCTTCTCCGGCTTTGAATATCTCGGCGTGATCCTGGTCACGGCGATACCGTTCGGCATCTACGATCTCGTCGAGGCGATGGACAATGTCGAGAGCGCGGAAGCAGCCGGCGATTCCTATCCGACGACGCGGGTACTGACCGCCGATGGCGTCGTCAGCCTGATCGGCTGTCTGATGGGCAATCCGTTCATCAACGCCGTCTATATCGGCCATCCAGGCTGGAAGGCGATGGGCGGCCGCATCGGCTACTCGGCGGCAACCGGCATCATGGTGATTGTGCTGTCCTGGTTCGGCGTGATCTCGCTGCTTTTGGCCATCATACCGGTCGTGGCGATCTACCCGATCCTGCTCTACATCGGCATGTTGATCGGCGCGCAGGCGTTCCAAAGCACGCCGAAAACCCACGCGCCCGCCATTGTGCTGGCGCTGACGCCGCATTTGGCCGCCTGGGCCGGGGTGCAGCTGGACGGGGCGCTGGGTGCGGCCGGTACCAACGCGGCGGCCGTCGGCTTGGACAAGCTCGGCAATAATGGCGTTATCTACGCGGGCCTCAAGGTCATGGGCGGCGGCTCTATCTTGACCGGACTGGTCCTTGCCGCAATCGGCGCTTTCGTCATCGACAAGAAGTTCATCAACGCCTCGGCGTTCGCGCTTGCCGGCGCCATCCTCACTTTCTTCGGCTTCATGCATGGTGAGCAGATTGGCATCGCGGTGACCCCGACGGTCGCGATCGCCTATCTGATCGTGGCGGTCTTCCTGTTCGGGCTGAGCCGCTCTCCAGCGTCAGCACTGGATCGCACGGCACCGCACGAGGGGGTGGCGGATGTGGCATTGGCCGCGACGCCTGCTGAGTGAGGGGTGTAAACACAGCCACTGCGAACTCGACGTACCCCTCTCCCAATCGGGGAGAGGGGTACGAAGTCAAACGATAAACTCGGTACCGCCTCACCCGCCCGCGCCTAAGCGCTGCGCGATCTCTCCCCGTCTGGGAGATGCCGAAACTCTTTCACGCATTTCTTTTCGACATAATGCAATCGGCACCTCATGCCGGGTGTTCGTGCGGTCATGAGATGGATCGACTTATACTCACGAACCCGGCATTGAGCACGGCGGAGGCTGCTGTCTTGGCTGAACGCATTGGATCTGCGCAGCGCTTCGTCCATCATGACCGCGCAGCCGCTCGCGGTGACCTTTTTGGCCACCCGAAGGGCCTTACCTTCCTGTTTACCACGGAGATGTGGGAACGCTTCTCGTATTACGGGATGCGTTCGCTGCTCGTCCTCTACATGACGAAGTATCTGCTTGCGCCGGCGCACGCCGGCAACGTGCTCGGCCTTGCCGGCGTCAAGAGCGCGCTCGAAGCGGTCTTCGGCCCACTCGATGTGCAGCCGCTGTCGTCGCAGATTTACGGGTTCTACACGGCGCTCGTCTATCTCACGCCGATTTTCGGCGGACTACTGGCCGATCGCGTGCTCGGCCAGCGCCGTACCGTGATCGTCGGTGCCGTCCTCATGGCAATCGGCCATTTCATGATGGCGGTCGAGCAGCTCTTCCTGTTCGCGCTGTTGGCGCTGATCCTCGGCAGCGGCGCTTTCAAGCCGAACATCTCGACCCAGGTCGGCGGCCTCTATGCGCCAGGCGACCGGCGTCGCGACCGCGCCTATTCCATCTTCTATGTCGGCATCAATGTCGGCGCGTTCCTGGCGCCGCTCATTTGCGGCACGCTCGGCGAGGAGGCGGGCTGGCATTACGGTTTTGCCGCCGCGGGCGTCGGCATGCTGATCGGGTTGTCGATTTATCTCTACGCCGTGCCGTCGCTACCGCCGGACGAGTTGCAGAAGGCGAGGGCGGCGCACGCCGGGAGAAGGCCGCTTGATCGCAACGAATGGCGTGCCGTCATCGCCATTCTCGTCCTGTTCGTTCCCACCACGTTGTTCTGGGCGACCTACGAGCAAAGCGGCAATACGATCGTGTTGTGGGCCGACGCCAATACCGACCGCATCATCGACTTCCTCGGCTTGCGCACCGAAATCCCGACCACGTGGTTCCTGGCCTTTAATCCGTTCATGATCTTTGCGTTCACGCCGTTCGTCGTGGGGTTGTGGACGTGGCAGGCCGGGCGCGGTGTGGAGCCCTCGACCGTCACCAAAATGGCGCTCGGCTGTTTCGGCGTCGCGGCCGCCTATTTGATCATGGTGCTTGCTGCGCTGAGTGGAAACGGCGGCAAGGCGAGCTGGCTGTGGCTGTTCGCCTATTTCGTCGTTCTCACCATCGGCGAACTCTATCTGTCGCCGGTCGGGCTTTCGCTGGTGACCAAGATCGCTCCGGCGCGCATTCTTTCGATGATGATGGGTGTGTGGTTGGCGACGAGTTTTGTCGGCGGATTTCTTGCCGGCTGGATCGGCAGCTTCTGGAGCCGGATGGAGAAGCCTGAGTTTTTTCTGCTCGTCGCCGCAGTCGCCGCGCTCGCCGGCGCGATCATTTTCGCCTGTCGTCGACAGCTGCGCGGCATGATGAGGGAGTAGATTCCAACGCGTCATGCCCGGGTTTGACCCGGGCATCCATGCAGGGTGCAACATTGCCGGATCAAGCCCGGCAGCGACGCATGAATATCAATGCGCCGCCGCGACGGCGGCCGCGCCGGCCGCCGCTGCCGGTGGATTTTCCATGGCGGTGATATGGCTCTTTACCGCCTTCTGCACCTTCTCGAACGCCCGCACCTCGATCTGGCGCACGCGCTCGCGGGAAACGCCGAATTCGTCGGCGAGCTCCTCCAGCGTGATCGGCTCGTCGGCGAGACGGCGTGCCTCGAAGATGCGGCGCTCGCGATCGTTGAGCACGGTGAGCGCTTCGCCCAGCGCCTTATGCCGGTTTTCCGACTGCTCGGATTCGGCGAGCCGGCTCTCCTGGCTGACGCTGTCGTCGACCAGCCAGTCCATCCACTCGCCGGAATCGCCGTCCTCGCGGATCGGCGCATTGAGCGAGGCATCGCCGCCGAGGCGGCGATTCATGTCGATCACGTCCTGCTCGGTGACGCCGAGACGCTTGGCGATGAGCTTGACCTGATCGGGCCGCATGTCGCCTTCGTCGAGCGCGGAAATCCGGCTCTTGGCCTTGCGCAGGTTGAAGAACAGCTTCTTTTGGTTGGCGGTGGTGCCCATCTTCACCAGCGACCAAGAGCGCAGGATGTATTCCTGGATCGCCGCCTTGATCCACCACATGGCATAGGTCGCCAGCCGGAAGCCTTTCTCGGGCTCGAAGCGCTTGACCGCTTGCATCAGGCCGACATTGCCTTCGGAGATCACTTCCGAGATTGGCAAGCCATAGCCGCGATAGCCCATGGCGATCTTGGCCACGAGCCGCAAATGGCTGGTCACAAGCCGGTGCGCGGCGTCGCGATCGCCATGCTCGCGCCAGCGCTTGGCAAGCATATATTCTTCCTGCGGCTCCAACATGGGGAACCGCCGGATCTCTTCCAGGTACCTGGTCAGACCGGTTTCACCCGACAGAACCGGCAAAGCTGCAGTTTGGGCCATGACAGCGCCCTCCATAATTCGCGCCCCCGCAAGGCGGCAGGCGCATCAGTGTCGTCGCTCCCCGAGCCGACGGCGTAACCTCCAATTTCGCACTCGCAACACAGACCGTATACACGGTCGAATCGGGCGAGCGGAAGTGAAGACGGCGTAACATCGGCGCGACTTGACCGTGAAGTCCCCGATTGACGCTGAAAAGCGTCGTTTTGGTAAGGATTTACTTACCGCCGGGCCCAGCCCGCATGGCCGCCAGTCCGTTATGCAAACGTCCGAGATCGGCCGGCAGTTCCGACCGCAATTGAAGGATTTTGCCGGTTATGGGGTGTTCCAGCGTTAATATATGGGCATGGAGGGCCTGCCTGCCAAGGGCTTTGAGGGCGGCTTGGGCCGCTTCGGGCAATAAGACGGCCTTGGTGCGGAATCCCGGCCCATAGACGTCATCGCCCAGCAGCGGATGGCCGATGGAGGCCAAATGGACCCGAATCTGATGCGTGCGGCCGGTTTCGAGCCGGCAGGCGAGGAGGCTTGCCACCGGTTCGCCGGTACCGCTGCGCCGGGCTCCTTTGGACCCGCCATAGCGCTCGAGCACCTGCCAATGGGTGATCGCTTGGCGTTCGCCCTCGCGGATCGCCATGCGGTTGCGGGCCTGCGGGTGACGGCCGATCGGCCGGTCGATGGTGCCCCGCGGCCGGTCGGGCGCGCCCCACGCAAAGGCGAGATAGCCACGCTCGAACGGTCCGCCGTCGCGGCCATGGCCGGCGAATTGCGCCGCGAGCGCGCGGTGCGCGCGATCGTTCTTCGCCACCACCATCAGGCCGGTCGTATCCTTGTCGAGCCGGTGCACGATGCCGGGACGCCGCTCGCCGCCGATGCCCGAGAGGCTCTCGCCGCAATGGGCGATGAGCGCATTGACCAGCGTCCCGGTCCAGTTTCCGGCGGCGGGATGCACCACGAGCCCCTTCGGCTTGTCGATGACGATGATATCGGCATCCTCGTAAATCACCTTGAGCGGGATAGGCTCCGCCGCCGGCTTGGCAGGAACGGCCGGCGGGATGTCGATGAGGATCGCGGCGCCGGAATTGACGTGGTGGCCCGGATCACGGATCGTGCGCCCGTCGACTGCGACGGCACCGGCCTCGATCAGGGCCTTGAGCCGCGTGCGCGAAAGCTCGGCGATGTGGGCGGCGAGCAAACGGTCAAGCCGTCCCCCGGCCTCCTCGCCTGAGACCAACACCGATTTCTGCGTGGACGTCATCGGCAATTTCGGCACCTTAATGGGCAAATTAGCTGCCAGTGAAATGCAAAGCGACAGCGACGAAGCCGATCGTCACCATAGTGCTGCGCAGACGGCTGAGGCCGACGCCTTGGCGGCCGGCATAGCGGCGCGGGCGCGCTGGCTGATGATCATATCGGGCCTCACCACGCTTCTTGCGATTGTCGCGGTGGTCGGTGTCATCGGTTATCGCGTTTTCCGCGCCGGCGGAAGCGGCGCCGTCGCGACCGCCGAGGGGATCATCGTGCTGCCGAAAGGCGCCCGCGTGATCGCCAGCACGGTCGCCGACAATCGCATCGTGGTGACGCTCGATATCGGCGGCACGACGGAAATCCGCACCTTCGACATCAAGACACTGAAGGAAACCGGACGCATCAGGTTCGCGACCGAACCGTGAGGATGGCGCAAAGATGCTTGCGCGGCTGCCTCATCGCGTCTATTTCGGCACCTAGTGTCCCGATTCCGAAGTTCGCAAGTGCTTGCGGCACACCCTTATGCGAACTTCGGAATCAAAAGGGACACTAGCAAATTTAGTTGCTAGTGCGGTTTTTGGATTTGAAGTTCCTATGCTAGTGTGCCGCTGGATTGAAGGAACTTCAAATCCACCGCACTATGCTCCCTTCGTCTAGCGGTCTAGGACGCGGCCCTCTCAAGGCTGAAACACGGGTTCGATTCCCGTAGGGAGCGCCATCTGAAAGTTCGGTATCTGAAATCATTTAGCTTTTCGCTCTAAAAGTCCCACTCACGAACAAGTGGGACACTCGATGTTCATCATTTGAGCTTGGCCATTGCGGTGTCGGCCAGCTTCTTCTTGCGCGTTGCGCGTGTGTAACGCTCGATCTCCTCAAGGCTCATATGCCCAGTTACAGCCGCGATCTCATGCGTGCTCGCGCCAGCCTCGGCGAGTGCCGTGGCGCACGCCTTTCGCAAACCGTGAGCAGTGCAGTGATGTAGGGCCGCCTCATCGCAGCGAGCGCGGAACCAGTTGCCGAAGCCGGCCGGAGTGAACGGGCGGCCGAACTTCGTGATCAAGAACGTAAGGTGTCCCGACGGCGTTGCCGCAATGCTGGCCTCATGCGGAGTGCAGTGGGATATCGATGTCGATCGGGTTGCGATGCTCGTTCTTCGCCTGCCGGAATTTGACCCGGCCATTGCGCACGTGCTGCGGGCCAACCCGAACGGCATCTTCACGACGGCCGCCCGTATAAAGTAATAGATCGAGCGCGAGGCGCGCCATGCTGCCGATCGGGTGCCGGTCGCGATATTGCCCTATCTCTTCTGATGTCCATGAATGATGACCGTCGCTCGCATACTTGATCTTGCGAACACCCAACGTCGGATTTTGAGGGGCGAACTCCGGTTTATCCTCGCACGCCCACGCAAATAGCGCCTTAAGCGCCTTCAATCTCATGTTGGCAGCGCCCGGTTGATCGGCGCGCTCATCGCGTAGCATACGGATGTGGCGAGGGGCCAAGAGAGTCACCGGCTTGTGTGCATGTTTCTCGCACATTGCGTCCAAGGCTCGCCGACGCCAGGCTTGCGTTGCCTTATCGAGGCCCTTGAAAGTCGGGCTACCGTAGTACAGGACGCACAGATGCCTGAAAGAGCCCGCCTTCGTCTCGCGCGCCTGCGCAGGCGCAGTCACGTGATCTGATACCGCGGCATTGTAGGCGGCCGTGAACTCATCTGTCCCGAACGGCGCCCGAATGCGGACCTTCTTTCTTCCCGGCAGGCGCACGTAAAGGCGCATGTTCCCGTGTCGGTCACGGTCCTCCACTAGGTGCTTGAACCGAATTTGCATGATCGCCGTACTCTACTATGCCGCCATCTCATCCCACGGGTTCGCCGTCTCGTCATTGCTCGGTAGCGCAGCGAACGCTGCGTCTAGCTGTAGTCTGTCCCAAACGGACCGGGCGTTGATACGCTTCGGTGCGGGCATCCGGCCATCCTTGACCAGCATATCGAACAGCGAGGGCGAAATCCCGACATAGGCCGCCGCCTCCTCGCGCGATAAGCCACGAGGCGGAAGTGATTGCGGCAGGACGTTTTTCGGTTGCCTTGGCATTTCCGGAACCAACTCCGCACCCCTCACCCAGAGAGAAGTGTTGAGCGGAATTGTATGCCAGCGTTCTCAACGGGTCATGGAAGCCAGCTAGCTGGTTTCCCAAAAATCGCGCGCCGTTCATCGTCACCTCGATGGCCGCCGCTGCCTCAGTCCTTCCAGAAGAATTTGAACCGATCAGGTGCTAACTCCGTGTAGCGCACGGTATGCTGAATGTTGCGATGCCCTAGGTAGGCTTGCAGGGCGCGCGTGTCGTGACCCTTGTTGGCCAGAGCGTAGCCGCAGGCGTGCCGAAGCATGTGCGGATGCGCCTTGAACCCAAGCTTGGCCTCGCCCCCTGCCCGCTCGACCATGCGGGCGAAGCCGGCTGTGCTGAAGGGGGCACCCCGCTCCGAAGTGAACACAAAGGGTGACCGGGGCTCCTGCTCGCGCTGAAGCCGCCGCAGCGCGCGCAACTCATCCCCGAGGATCGGATGCGTGCTAGGCGTGCCCTGCTTGACCCTGCGAACGTGCAGGGTGGCCGTTCCAAACTCCACCTGAGCCCAACGCAGGTCCAGTACTTCGGACGCCCGCAGGCCGTGCCGGTAGGCCACGAGGATCATCGTGGCGTCCCGGTGTCCCCAGCGGTTTCGCTTGGCCGCTACCATCAGCCGCTCGATTTCGGGTTCCGTGAGGTATTCGCGGGTGCGCAGCTTGCCGTTAGGGAGCCGCGTCGGTGTAACTGTTCGCTTTACGGTGGCTGGCGTGATCAGCTTGAGGTGCGACTTGGCCATGTGTTTCGCCCTCACTGCGCTGACGACTGTCCGGACAACAACCCTTCTCCGAACAGTCACACGCCCTCGATTTGCAGCCGGGCCAGCATCGCTGCCGCCCGTTCCGGGTCCCTGCTTACGCGCTCAGCAGCTGTATGCCGGTTACAAGCCTCCGCGCCGAATAGCTCATCCGTTTCTAGACAGCGCACCTGGAAGATTTCGGGCACCGGGATTGCCCGGCTGTATTCACGGAAACCGGCCCGCCGCTGCACGCCCTTGCGCGAGCGGTACATCACAATGGCAACGCGCAACGCGCGGCCGATATTGAGCGGCTTGCCGGCAGCCGACGGCACATGGGTAAATACCGCCTCCCCGTCCATAAACCGAACGGCAATTCGTGGGGACCGGCATAGAAGCTTGACCCGGTCCACGCTGTAGTCGGCGATTTCGCCCGCCGTAGCCTTTGCCTTGGCCCCTCGCTTGACCCGCTCGGCCTGCATCGCGGCGCGGAATAAATCCGCGACCGCCCGCCAATCGGGGCATGGGCTATTCATGGCCGCGTCAAAAGCTGCTTGCGCTTGTGCGGCCAGCGTCTGGTTGAACATGAGAGTTCCTCAGTATTATCGGCGACGCGCCGATGGGGCCCTACGCCGCAACTTCCGCGGGCTGGGCAAGCGCCAAACCGCGAAGATATTCGGCAGCCTTGGAAGCCTTGCTGCACGCGGTAAAGAATGCCCTCGTGTCGGCCTTCAGAAGTTCAATCCAAGTGGCGATGTAGCCCGCGTGGCGCATGTCCCCGTCAAAGCCGAACTCCGCGGAGAGGAACGCGGCACCTAACTCAGCGATTAATTCCTCTGCGGCGTATTCGCGCGCGCCAAAGCGATGCTTTAGATCGCGGTCGAGCCGTGCCTTATGGCCCGTCCAATGCGTCAATTCATGGAACGCGACGTTGTAGAAGTGATCGGCGCCCTTGAATGCCTCGAACGCCGGCATGGAAATGAAGTCGCGGCTCGGTACATAACATGCTTCACCATGCCCCTCACGAATGTCGGCACGGGTTGAACGCAAGAATTCATCGGCCAGCGCATCGCGCGTGTCAGGATTGCGGACGCGCATCGGCTTTCGGGTCTTGATGCCGTCGGGCAGGTTTTCGCACTGTGAGACGTTGAAAACTGTGTACGCGCGAAGCATTGGGATCAAGCGAGTATCGGTTTCCTCGTCTTCGCCTTCCGTCACCTGCAACTGTTTGACGAAAATTATCTTTGTCCCGTGTTCGCCCTTCCGGACGTTGCCGCCGGCTTCCGTTGCTTGCTTGTAGGTCAGGAAACGCGGCGTTGGCCAACCGCGATCGCGCGCGAGCCACAACAGGATCACGTTGCAGCCCGAATAGGGCCGGTTCGTCACGGCGTTGCAGGGTGTGTTTGCCCCAGCGGTTGCTGACCAAGGCTTGATCCAGGGCGCTGCCCCACGCTCCAGCTCTGTGATAATGCGTGTCGATACCTCTGCATAAAGATCGCGTCTCACAACACTGCCTCGCTGCTACAGCGCGACCGTGTTTGCGAACGGCCGCATACAATAGCCGCGTCGAGCGTGATGCGCGGGTTTACCCTCCCCCGACCCTGGCCAGGCCGGGCGGTCCCTTGCGAAGCAAACCCGGTTGAAAAATCTGCAGGACTAAAAAAGGTCGAGTTAAAATTTCCTTAACATAGCACGGTGGCAAGACCGCGGGAATGCGGTGCCATGATCAAACAACAAATGCGCATAGGTGACGCGCTGCGCGCACAAGTAGTGGCCATATGAACCAAATCTTAAGGTTAACAAATCAATGATGGCGAGCACAGCACAGGCAAGTTTTCAGCGAGCCGAGCAAGCACTCGCATGCTGTACCGACTGATCATGTGTATTGCCGTGATCGGGCTCGTACACGAGGCCGCAGCAGCTGATATGGATACCGCCTATCTGCGCGGCTTGGATGTTTATGAGGCGACTGGTCCCACCTACCCGGTTGAACAGATTGCCGCTCCCTGGTATCCAACAAGCGCACCGCCCCCATCCGCCCTGCCCATCTTTAAAGGGCCGGTGGCGCCAGCGCCACCCATCTGGTTCTGGACGGGGCTTTATGGCGGCATTCATGTCGGTGCTGTCGCGGGCACAGCAAATTTTACTGATCCATTCGGTTCATCGTTTTTTGGGGACAACGTAACGACTCCGGGTTTCCTGGCTGGCGGCCAAATCGGCTACAACTGGCAACTGCCCAACTCTAATTTTGTGTTGGGCGCCGAGGCCGATGCAAGCTGGTTGAACTCTGACGGAACGAACACGTGTTTGGCGTATTCCGGCTTGTTTGTTTCAGCTAATTGCCGCGCGCAATCTAACATGTTGGGTGACTTAACAGCGCGCGTGGGCTGGTCGTATGGCCAATTCAATCACAGCCTGCTTTATGTCAAAGGCGGTGCCGCCTTGGCCCGTAATCAGATCAATATAACGACCAACGCCACCGCAAACTTTGTCGGGCTCGCTCCCCTCGCTACGAGCTTAAGTTTTAGGGAAGTAGGCTGGATCGTGGGCGCTGGCGTGGAACACGCGATAACGCCCGCCTGGTCGGTCAAAGTTGAGTACGACTACATTGGTTTGGGCGCAGAGACTGTCCCGACACCGCAGGGCCTTGTTCAACCCATCCCAGGAGTGAACAGCTATAATCTCACTCCTGCTGGCACTACCCGCGTGGTCCAGAATTTGCAAGAAGTAAATCTGGGCCTGAACTATAAATTCGGGACAGATCCGTCGGTCCAGTGGCGTCCAATGTCATCGGCTTTTCCCGTCAAGGCGCCATTATGGTTCGTCGCGTCGGGCTGGGAATTCGAGGCTGGCGCGCGCGACTGGTATAGCAGTGGCACGTTTCAGAAAGGTCTTACTCCACCCGCCCTTGTTTCTCGGCTCACCTATGACACGACTGCCAACTCGGGCGAATTGTTCGGTCGCATAGAGAGCCCGCAGAACTTCTTCGTGAAGGGCAACATTGGGGTCGGCTCACTTTTGAGCGGCCACCAGAATGACGAGGATTGGGCCATAGATGGTGGCACCGTCGCGTACTCAAATACATTGTCTTCGGTTCAGGGCGACATTGACTACGCAACCTTGGACATTGGGTATGATTTTTTCCGCGCAGCCGGCTACAAACTGGGCCCGTTCGTTGGCTACAATTATTATAGAGAAAATAAGAGCGCGTATGGATGTACGCAGATCGCGAACCCTTTATCTGACTGCGCGCCTGCAATTCCGGGTTCGGTTCTCGTCATCACCGAAGATGATACATGGCAATCGTTGCGCGTCGGTGCCAACGGTGAAGTCATGATAACTGATCGGCTCAAGCTGGCGGCCGACGTTGCCTACCTTCCATACGTGCAGTTCAGCGGTATAGACAATCACCTTGCTTGGAACCCGGTAAAAGTGTTTCCCGAATGGGCAAACTCGGGGCAAGGCGTGCAGCTCGAAGGGATACTGTCTTACGCTGTTACCAATCAATTTAGCTTTGGCGTGGGAGGCCGCTACTGGGCGATGTGGACGCAAAATGGCCAGTATAATCTTTCAACAACATACTACTGCGGTGGTAGCTGCCCGAATTGGCCAGCTGACTATAAAACTGAGCGATATGGCGTCTTCGTGCAGCTCGATTATAGAGGAATCGGCTCGCTACTGGAGGGGTTCAGGTAGCGGTGCGCCAGGCCCTACACGGGTCACCACGAACGCAGTTCGGTGACAGTGACCATCAGCATGACAGGACGGTCGTTGGCGCCGCGCTTTCGTGCGCGCAATATTATCTGCCCGGCGGTCTCGCGGAAAATCTCAACGTCAGATGATTCACCGGGGCGCGGGGTGAAAGCGTGACGGACCTTCGTCAGAATGTCCGTCTTCAAGTGGACGGCTTCGATCCGGTTCAAGGCGGATAGTCCCCCGCGAATCAAATGATTATTGTTCAGTTAACATTCCAAACAGCCGCTTGTCCAGTCGTCGCCGGCGGCGCGAGGAACATGGCGCGGGCATTCAACTCTCCCGGTATTTGCGCGCTCTGTCCCATACGACCACCCAAAATAAACTCATCGTTAAGGTTAAGGATTTATGATTTCTTCGATTACATAATCGCTGCGCGCGTTTGGCCGCTGCGATGTGCGCTAAGAGGAAGTGAAGGGGCGCCCGATGCGATGGGTGATCTGTGCACTGGTCGTCCTGGCGTCTGCGTCGCCGGCATTCGCGGCCGACCTCGATCTCGACATACTGCGCGGATCGCAACCGGTCGGACCCGCGACCTTTACGCGTTGGAGCGGCTTCTATGTCGGCGGCCAGTTGAGCTACGGGGATGCGAACGCAGACTTTTCGGGGGCGACGGAGCCCTTGGTAGCTTTCAGTTTGCGCGAAACGACGCTCGAGAGCAGTGATTTTATATCGACTTGGCCGGTGCTCGGCAGCGGCGGCAGCGACGCAGTGGGCTACGGCGGGTTCGTCGGGTACAACACCCAATGGCAAGACTTGGTCCTCGGTCTCGAGGGCAATTATACGCACACTGCCCTCGCCACTGCCGCCAGCGTTTCGCCGTTGGTCGGGGCTGACGGTACCGGTCGTATAGTATCTGCTGGGGGTAGCAACTACAGTGTCAACCTGACCGGCACGGGTCAGCTCGAAATTACCGATTATGCCTCGCTTCGAGCGCGCGCGGGATGGGCCCTCGGCAACTTCTTGCCGTATGGCTTCGCAGGTTTGGTGATCGGGGCAGGAAATTACAGCGTGACCACTTCGGTGAATGGCTACCAGAATTCAGCCACACCTGCGTATTTTCCGTGCACCCCCTCCCTGACCTGCGTTCCCTACGGACCTTTCAGCAACAGTGTTGGGCAAGGTGGCGCGCTCCTGTATGGCTTCTCTGTCGGTGGCGGAATTGATTGGGCTATCACGCAAAATATTTTTCTGCGCGGTGAGTTTGAATACGTCCAGTTTGCGCCGATCGCGAACATAGTCGCTTCCGTCGTCAGCGCCCGCGTCGGCGCCGGCTTCAAGTTTTAAGCGAATTTCCGCAAGCCTTTTGCATCAGCACTGCGCTGGCACTTGAATGACTTTCATAGGTAGCGAATGCCGCGTCGGCGCGTGTTAGTTTTCACCATGTCAACGGCCCCGACCGCAGCGGCAAACTCGCAGCTGACTGTGAGAGCGAGCAAGCAACCGTTTTAGTTTGTCAGGTTGCCGGCAACGTCTGCTTTTAGACCATTTCGGACCGGAAGTGACACTGGCGCCGGATGCATCGGTAGCGATTGACCCAACCGCGAAGTGGCGCGTGCGTCGCAGCAGTCGAGACACACGGAGCAATCCTACCGCATCGCCAAGCTGCCGGAATTGCTGCGGGAAGCCAATAGGGCGTTGGCGAGACCGGCAGGCGGCAAGGCGGGGGACGCCGATGGCTTTATATCGCCAGTTAACTTGACTTTGCCAGTTTCCGGGCACAACGTCACTAATTGTGGCTGAGGGTCCACATCGATGAAAACGAAATTATTGGGCCTCATCGCGTGCATGGCTCTGCTAGGGGGGGCAGTCATTGGACGCTTACTTCGATATTGGGCTTATAGTCTGAATGTTGTTGTCGTCGCCATGATTGGACTGTCGCCCGCGACTGCGGCGACATACGATTATACGGGTCCTGACTTTACCACCTACTCCCCCCCTTATAATTCATCTGACTCTGTTTCTGGGTATGTCACGTTTGCCTCCCCCCTCCCTCCCTCGTTTGACTGCTATTGTTCACTCACGCCGACCGATTTCTCATTTTCTGACGGGGTGCAGACAATTTCTTATGCGAACACCGGAGGCGATATTTCCTTGGATATTTTTTCGTTTATTACAGACTCGGAAGGCAATATCATCGAGTGGACCGTACAAGTTGGCGCACAAGGATATTTGTATACCAACTTCAACAACATATCGACAAGCTACGACACATACAATGACGGGTTCTATGATCAAGGCCAGACAGACACTGCGTCCGCCAATGTTTTGTACGTCGGAACCACGCCACCAGGTAGCTGGCTGCTGGTGGCGACGCCACTCCCATCCGCCTTTCCGCTCCTATTTTCCGGTCTCGGATTTTTGGGACTATTCGGTTGGCGAACGAAGCGGATGAACGCTGCTGCCGTCGCAGCCTGAGCAAGTTATCTGATCGGATTTCGGAGAGACCGCTGCGAGGGCGGTCTTTTCTGTTTGCGCTGATGTTGCAGTGCATGAGTCTAGTTTTGGCTCATCACGGCAGATGCCGCGCTGCAAGCCAATGTCCGCTTCCGGGGTACTGCGGAAGTATCTCGCTCTCCCGGGAACCACAACAGAATGTCAGCGGGCAACCTGAGCGTCGCGGCGGAGGCAGTGCAAATCACTCATGCCTGAGTGGCAGGGTGTGGCGCCAGATACCGAACAGCGCCGCAAGCAGGCTAGCTTGCCACCGTGCAAGAGGCGCTATCCGGCAACCGCTGGGGTGGTGTTGCCGCGGCAGCGCGTGTTAGTTTTCACCATGTCAATGGCCGCGACCGCAGCGGTAAACTCGCAAAAAGTGCGTACATTTTTACGCAACACATCAAAGTAAACGCAGCAACTGAGCGTTATATTGCACCCTCCATGCTGACGTGAGAGTTTGTGCAAATGATGCGACGGGCCGCCCAATCGGCAATCGCCCGGCCGCCGGGGCTGATGACGTTTTCTCGACACAAATCAGAAAGCCACAAAGCAAAGGCGGTACATCATGGAAAAGTCTAAGCATTCCAAAAAGTGGCTGTGGGTTTTAGCAGTAATCTTGTTACTCGGGGCAATCGGTCACGGCAGCTCGGACAAGTCGAGCCAACAAGCGACAAGCACGGATAAAACTTTCTGCCAAGCTAATCCACGAGCGAAGCAGTGCGGCAATACATTCGAAAGCCGGACGAGCGGCTATGTCGATCCGATGCAAAGCGTCAACGAAAAGGTCATAAGCGACGCCAAACGAGAATACCAGATCGCCAGCAGCAGCGGAACACCGGTGGATCGTTGCGTTCATGCAGGTCTCGTCGCCGCCGCCTATCTGCAAGCGCAAGACCAATCCAACTATCAACAATGGAAAATGCGCGAAGACAGCGACTGCAACTATACAAGCACGCGCTGATCAAGTTCAAAATCAACCGCCTGGCCGCTCCGAACGGTCGCGCTCTCTGAGCAATACGCATTTGTCCCGCGCGTCCGCCCGTTCCTCCGGCATTCGCTTTTGCTCAGCGTTGCAGTCGATTTTAGTTTTTCGGCTGAAAAATCCTGCGTCGGCCGCTAGGGACTGGTGCGAGCGGCTTCACCGACCGACCTGACGATGGCGATCGTAATCTCAGCATCAACCGTCTGTACGTGGTACTCTCCGTCGCGCAGCTGCGCGCTGCCTATGTTCGAATAGGATCCGACATGGAGGATGACGAGGCTGTTGTCGCGCGGGTGCGCTAGGTATTGATATTTCATATCAGAGGCCGTCGCCGCTCCTGCCCCGCTCCCAACACCGCACCAGGAGGGCCGGCGCCGATGCCAAGTGGGCAATGACCGCAGATGCCAGAACAAAATTACGCATGGCTCCCCTCCCGCCTCGGAGAAGTCTGATTATCGGCGATACACCTTTTCACAGGGTTGACGGCCGGTGCCGCGTGCGCGTGGGTGTGGGCTGTGCGCGTCGTTACCTTGCGGTAACGCTACCCTCTTAACCTTGACGGATTGGGCGCCAGTCTGGCCGCAGGCGGCTTGGATCTGTTGCCGGGCTTTGGGGTGGGAAGGTGACAAGATACGACGCATTGAGCGCCTGTCACCTTTTCACCTTGTTAAAACTCGTTCGGTAACCGGACGGTCGCTGGATGGTCCGGGACTTCTCGCGCATAGCCCCTCACGCGGTCGCGGTACGAGCCAGGGTTCAGGCCGCGGGCACGGATATTTGACCACCCCAAGCGGTGCATCACGCTCGATAGGCGGACGGTAAGGCCTGCGCGGCGAGGCATCGGTATCTCCAGCGCGTCGAACAGGTCGTAGGTTGCAATGCGTTCAACGCCATCCGCTCCGACGCGGCCCTTGAGTTTGCGCAGCACTGGCAACCAAGGGTCTTCTGTCGTGGCGCTATGCTCGGCCTCTTTCGCATCTCGAAGTTGCTGGAGGAACGAGCGGCGAGGCTGGTCGAGCGTGGCTCTTACGGTAAACATGAAGAGTCTCCCTGTCCCGGCGACATTAGGAAAATTAACAGCAAACTGAATAGCTTTTAACGGTCAGAGTGCCAGCAGAGCCCGGCTCAAGTGGTGGCGGCGGTGGCGGTCCGAATGCCGATTTCATAAAATCCACATATGAAATTCACTGGAAATAATTCTGCAAAATCACTCGCAGACCGCCACCACCGCCTCGCGTCGCTCATTGCAGTGCCCCCCGTCGTTCGAATGTCCGGCGATTTGCGAATTTTGACCGGAAGGTTCAACACCAGGAGGCACTTTGGGCGTGTTAGCCATACCCTTAAGGAGTGCAAAAGCAGCCTCTGTATGCGCTAGGCCCTTTTCTAAGCCCTGCGTGAGCGCCTTATTGCCCCCTCCCAATGCCGATGCCTGCACTTTGATACGCTTTATGTGCTCGTCCATTGCCGCATCGGCTTCATGAGGCCTCCCCACGTCCTCGGTGGTTTGATCAGGCAAGGACGCCTGTGTGGAGGTTGATTTCAAGCGCAAGCCAACGATCATGCGTTGTCCGTGTGTGCCTTTTACTGCCGCGAAACCTCGATCTGAAAGGTGTCGCCGGAACGTAAGTTTTCGAAGTTCCCAGCCAACCTCATCGGCTGCCCACTGGGAGTAGTCAGAGTAGGCCGCGCTGGTCGGGACACTCGCCTTCGGGTTCACTTCGCAGCGTTCGGCGATCCACTGACCGACAACATCCATATCGTTGCGATAATCCTGCGTGGACGCGAGAACCGTCCGGGGTGGGTTCAAACCTTGTTTGAGGTAATCGGCGAGGCCCGCAAGCGCCCAGTTCAGAATGCCCGAAAGTTCAGGCATCAGCCGCCGCTCTCGGAAATCCTTCTCGACTGCGCTTTTTGAAATGGTCACGATGAATGGAATGAGGTGGAGGCGCCGCCAAATCCCCTCATCGGTGCCGCGTACGATCGGCTTATGGTTGGTGGTAAGGGCTGTTTTGTGCGTTGGAAAGAAATCAAAAAGGTGTCCGTACAGATTGCGGGCAGTGATTGTGTCCTGGCTAGTAATAAATTTAATCCGCGCCTCACTTAGGTGATCATTCTCAGCAGTTTCATTGACGGCGACGAAACGACGGCCCTTCAAGCGGGCGATTTCTTCCGTTGCGCCGCCTGGCTTTTTGCGTTCAGTCAACAGCCCCGCGTCGGCCGCAAGGGCATAGTCACCCAAAAGCGCGTGAACTGTTTCACGATAAGTGGATTTTCCATTACTGCCGATACCGTACAGCACGAACAACACCTCTTCGGAGACGATCCCGGTTAGTGTATAGCCGACTACACGCTGCATGTAGGCTTGCAAAGAAGCGTCGCCGCCCGTCACCGTGTCGAGGAATTTCAGCCACTGGGGACATTGTGCGTCGGGATCGAACACGACACCGGCACGTTTTGTAATGAGGTCTTCCCAACGTGCCGGACGGAATTGCCGCGTCTTAAGTTCGATGACGCCATTTTGTACACCGAGAAGCCAAGGATCAGCATCAAGCAAGCGAGCCGCAGCCACGACGCTGCCTTCGCTTTCTGCCAGGCTGACCATCGCTTTGAGCCGCGCTTCGGCTTGGCTCCGTATTGCGTGACTTAACAGCGCATCGCGTTCTTCGGTGCTCGGAAGACCTAATGCCTCGAGATAAATCGCTTCCACGGTCTCTTTGGCGAGCCGCATGATGGCCCCGTCACTGTCAATCTTCCATCGACCGTCCTCCCAAGCCATCCATTTGCGCCACTCGGGGATGTAGCGAATATTTTTGCCGTGACGATTGACGAGACGCCGTGCGTTTCCGAGGTCCGTGCGGAAATCAATTTGTCGCGGTTCCTCAACCCAGCCCAGTTGGCTGGCCTTGTAAAAGATTGTTCCCGCTGTGACCCGCACGCCGTCATAGGGGCGATCGAAGCTTTCCCAGGTCTTCTGTTGGTCGGCTTCTTCAAACTTTTCAGGCCAGGTTCTCGACCAATCGGTCCATATCTCGAAGCCCTTGTCGCCCCAATCGAGCGAGTGCAGAGCGAAGCCAATATCACGCCACGTGTCGCGTTCGTTTGCAGGAATGCGGGCAAGCGCAGAGCGGAGCCTGGTTTCCTCCGCCTCGCTGTAAGGAGTGGGCGTGGTGTTTGTCCTGATACCCCGCGCCAAGTTATCTTCTTGTGTGGGGATTGCCGCGCGCAGCGCTGCCGCGGGGCCGTCCTTAAACAGTTCAGGATTGGCAATTTCCGTGCCCAGGTTGAGACTGGCGAATGCCTGCGCCGGTTGTTTCCCCTTGAAGGTCCGCAGAATTGTCAAACTCCCATTCGCATATTCGGCAATCCAAGCCGGGCACTTCGCAATCGCACACTTTTTGTCCAAGGTGTAACGCCGTCCGCTGACATGGATCGAAACTGGCGCGAGAACGTAACCGCCGTCCGCCCTTACATCGAGCCCAAGCTTCTTCCGCGCAACGGACTTCACCTTGGCCACGTCTTTGGGAAAACGAAAATATAGGTGCCGGCCTTTGCCGGTCTTGACTTGCCATGTTGGCGGCAGCGATCCATATTTACGTTCGATCTCGGCAAGAGTTGCTTCCCCCATAGGCCCATCAACATCGAGGACTATGAGATTGGAAGTCTTGCCAGTGGTAATCCCGATATTTGCATCGGGCATTTGTGACCACCAGTTTCCGATGACAGCAGCATCGGCACTCGCATCTAGTAGGCCGCGGGGAGCAAGAGTGCCAACGGGGTGCTTGGCGGGTGCGCAGCCCTTTGCACCGCCGCATGTGCAGGCGCCGTTCCGGATTGTGTGAATGGGGAAAACTCGAAATCCCGCCTGCGCATACGCAAGCGCCACATCGCGCATGTTTGGTTGTGACTGAGCATTCATTCGAGCAACCCCTGCGGACCTTCAGGATTTTTCTTCGTTTCAGATGTTGACGCGGCCAACTCCGGCAGCGCGTCATCAAGCTTCTGCCGTCGTCCGTATAGGAAGATTTGACATGCACGGTACGCTACAGCATATGCGCCCATCCATTTATCGTCGGAGTGCAAACTACGGAATATCCTGTGGAGATCGACCATTGCGGACGAGTCGATTTCTACGTCAGGCGGTAGGAAAGTGCGCGCCGTTCGCAATATCTCAAAGGAATCTTCGGTAACCTTAAATACTTCGGGATTTTCGCCTCGCCGCAAGATCGCGCGGTGCTCCTCTGACCACAACTCAGCTAACTGGAATGCCACCATCAGCGCCGTCGCAAATGCTACATCAGGAGGAAATTTTTCAAGGTAAGCGATGGCGCGCTCTTCGGCTTCGAAGCGCCGTTGGTCGTCCGTTCTTCTTCCTGCCGTTTTCATGACGCGCTCTCCCGACTTTCCATCCAGGCGGTGACTTGACTTAACTTCCACGCACGAGCGGCTTTAGTAATTTTGATGGGACGTGGGAACTTATTTCGGCCCATCAGCCGATAAATGGTCGGCACCGACAAGCCAGTGATCGCGCACACGTTGTCAATTCTGACGAGAACGTCGCGCACCGACGCGGCGAGAAACGCCGCTCCAGGCTTGTCATCTAGACCGATGAGGTAACCCGCCGCATCGCCCGAGGCGGCTTTCACGGTAGTGGCTGTGGACATTGGAGACCCCCCAATTGATAACCGTTGAGGGTGAAGCTATGCCCGCCTTGTCAGCAGGTCACGGAAGCCAGCTAGCTGTTTTCTCAAATTCGTTATGCTTTGTCTTTGTGTGTTGATTGGAGCGGTTTTTGAGCCTTGTTGGCGCTTGCGGCTCTCGCAACAGCCGTCCTACCCGCTACCATTTCTTGCCTCGTTTTTTCGGAAATTCCCTGCCTCTTGGGGCTACCAGTGCGCGGGATTATGCCTTTCTCGATTAATCGTAACAGCGGGCGTACCAGCCGTATATCCTGTCTGATCGTATCCTCGGACAGAACTTCGTCCTTATCCTGCAAGCTGAGTTTTTCAATGATGCGTTTACGCAGGTACATGATCGCCGTCACCCCCGTGGGCCTTTTTTGGAGGTGCGGGGAAAGTTCCCGATACGCCTGTATGAGCGCCTCCAGCCGTCGCGTGACCTTTTTGGAGTTTTTTCGGAGTTGCTGGGCGCCGCGGCGGTGAGCTTTTATTAACCGCCCCCCTTCGTGAGCCAGTCCAATGATTGTGGCGACGCGCGCGTCGGTGACCTTTAGATCGCCGCTGTCTATGTATTGTAATGCTTCGTCTATCTCGGCATCGGTATAAGGAACCTTTGGTTCGCGCCGGGTTCCGTTTGGCAGTGGCGGGGGCGCTAACGGCTTGCCGGTCACCAGCGCATCGGCACGCGCGGCGGCATTGCGAACCTGCTCGGGAGCCTCGACGGCCGGGTCGATCTGCTCCTTCCCGGTGGGATCGGGAAAGGACACGAGGCGGTTGGACTTGATCGACCTTTTGCTCATGGCCAATATCCGGTGCATGATGGGGGCTCGCGCACAGGGCGCTCACTGCGCCTCGTCAGCTTTAACACGCCATCAAGCTTCTAAAAAAGGTGGGACACTATGCGGAAAAAAGCGTTGTGTTTCTATGGGCCAAATCGCTGTCCTACTTTCTCATAAGTCATTGACACTACTCGCGTGGTGAAGTCCCGTAGGGAGCGCCATCCGAACATACTTGCCGGTGGGAGCGTCGGGACAATTTGCCCGAGGTGCGCCTTCTTGTTCTTGTGCGGAGCAACAGACTATTTCTTTTGCACATGCCGGCGACATTCCGCCTTCATCAACTGCCGGTGTGAGCCCCGCCCCGTTCCCCCAGGGCGGGGCACTGTTGCTCCCACTGCGTCGGGTGCGGCGGTACTAGGTCGGCTTACGCCAATCTTTAGCGTATGCCGCGCGGAAGTTGACCGGCGGCGAAGTGACCGACAGATAAACAAACACCGCGTCGCCGGCATTGCGGAAGCCGTGCAGGTCGCCGTCCTCGAACCGAACCACATCCCCGGCAGCGAACGGCTCGGTGTGGTCGCCTTCGAGCAGTAGTGTTCCGCGCCCCTCGATCGCGACCCAAATCTGCTCCGACTCGGCATGCCGGTGCGGCGGATTGACGGCTCCGGGCTGGATGGTCACCCGGGTGATGGTGACGCGGCGCGACGAGGAGTTTTCCGGAAACAGCAATTGTTGGGACTGCACGCCCGAATTGGACAGCGTCGCGATCGAAGCCTTCCGTATGATCTCCATCGAGGTCCTCGACAGCTTTCGGCTGACGCAGGACGCCACTCTAATGGCTGCCGCGGGCGAAGTCGCGCGCCGCCGACAGCACTTTGCCGTCCGCGCCCCTGGCACCGACAAGCTGCAGGCCGATGGGAAGACCGGCGGCCGTCAGGCCGCACGGTGTCGAAATGGCCGGCTGCTGACTGAGATTGATCGGAAAGGCGAAGCTACCGGCGTTAATACTCCGATCGAGAATAACATCGCCGGGAACCTCGGGGCCGACGGCGAAAGCGGGAATTGGGGTAGCCGGCGAGACAACGAAGTCAAGTTTCGCCAGGAGTTTGTCCATGGCCGCGCCGAAGTCTGCGCGGCGCGCCTGCGCGGCGGCCAGAGCGGATGCCAGAATAGCCGAGCCGGCCTTGGCGACAGCGACAAATCCGGGGTCGCACAAATGCGCAAGATCTGCCGGCACCGCGGCGAAGCGGTTGGCGGCTCCCGAATACCAATGGATGCGGAATATCTCGCCCAGGTGTTCGCCCGGTAGTTCGATGGGCTCAACATGCGCACCGAGATTCTCGAGCGTGCCGACCGCCTTCGTGATGGCTGCGGCGACCTCCGCATCGACTTCGCCATAGGGCGGTTTGCTCCACAATCCGATTCGCGCTTTTTTGAAGACGCCTTCCGTCCACGCGAGGGGCGGCAGCTCGCCCACGCCCTGGTTCCAGTCGTCGATATCCCGCCCGGCCATGACGTTGAGCATCGCGGCGGCATCTTCCGCTGACCGTGCAATCGGCCCGATATGGGCGACGGTGCCGAATGCGCTCGGCGGATAGGCGGCGACGCGACCAAAGGTCGGCTTTAATCCCACCACACCGGTGAGCGACGACGGAATCCGGATCGAACCGCCGCCGTCGGTCCCGATGTGCAGCACGCCGGCGCCGGTTGCCGCCGCGACCACGGCGCCGCCCGACGAGCCCCCAGGCGTCATCCGCGGATTCCAGGGATTTCGGGTCGTTCCGGTCAAAGGGCTTTCGGTGATCGCTTTCCAACCAAACTCGGGGGTCGTCGTAATCCCGATGAACACCGCGCCCGCGGCCCGCAGCCGCTTCACCGAAGGCGCGTCCTGCGTGCATGGCGCGCTGGATGTCGTGCGACTGCCGTACCTGATGGCCCGATCCTTGACCCACACGATATCCTTGATGGTGGTGGGTACCCCGTCGATCGGCGACGACGGCGCGCCCCTTCGCCATCGCGCCGTCGACTCCGTCGCCACCGCCAGCGCCGCCTCCGTATCGATCAACGAGAAGGCATTAAAGCGCTCCTGTACTTGCTCGGCGCGCGCCAGCGTCGCCCGCGCCACTTCCAACGGCGTGAACTTCCCTGACGAGAAACCTGCCGAGAGCTCTGCGACGCCCAAGCGGCACAGTTCATTGGCGTCGGCGAGAAATCGCTTGGTGATCATGGTCTAATGTCCATCCATCGGAGTGTCGCTTTAGCTCGCGGCTACGGTCGAGGCTGCCCGGTTTATTCCGAGCGTCAGAATGCGATGCAGTAAATCCGGATAGGCGATGCCGTCGTGCCGCGCCGCCGCGGCAAATTCCTGGCTCTCCGCTATCTCGGGATTGGGATTTGCTTCGAGAAAATACGGAACGCCGTCGGCGGAGAGGCGAAAATCGATACGCGCATAGCCGTCGAGCTCCAGCGTGCGGTAGATGCGTTTGGCGATCCGCTGGATGCGGGCGGCCAGATCAGGTGCCAGGTTGTTGGCCGGCCCGTGCAGGATGCCGCGCCGCTCCTGATAATCCGGATCGTGCTTGGCCTTCTCGGTGGCGATCGGCCAATCGCCTTGTGCCATATTGCCGAATTGCAGCTCCCAGACCGGCAACACCCGCAGCCGATCGTTGCCGATCACGCCGACGTAGAGCTCACGACCCTCAATATATTGCTCGGCGATGGCGGGAGTGCCGATCCGCTCATGAATGAAGCCGACGCGCTCGACAAGCTTGGCATCGGTGTCGACCACGGAGGCTTGCGAGATGCCGTAGGAGCCGTCCTCGTTCAGGCTTTTGACGATCAGCGGCAGCCCCAGCCGCGCCGGACGGCGAACCTTGCGGCGCATCGGGAACACGGCAAATGCCGGCACCGCAATGCGATGGTAATGCACCAGCGTCTTCGACAGGTCCTTGCCGCGCGCCAGCATCAGGCCGCGCGGGTTGCAGCCGGTATAGGGGATGCGCATCAGTTCGAGGTAGCTTGCGACGTTCTGATCATAGATGGCTTCGCCGCGAAACTGCTCCAGCAGGGTCAACACCACATGCGGTTTCCAGCCGTCTACCTGCTCGCGGATCGGTTTGAGCTCGTCATGCACGCCGAGCGGCCGCACCTCGTGCCCGGCGCCGCGCAGCGTCGTCACCACGTCGTATTCTGTTTTCCACTCATTGATTTCCTGCTCGCTGTACCCCTTGCTGGAGTCGGGGGGTATCAGGTCCGGGTGGACAAGCACCAGGACGCGCAGCCGCTTCATAACGCGATCCACCTTCGCCGCGACGGACCAAACAGCGCATGCATCGTCTTCGCGGTCAATAGCACCGTGAATTCCATAACCAGTTTACGCTCAGGACCGACCGCGCGGAGATTAAGCTCGCGGCAACGGGCGATGATGTCGTTGAGCACGGCATCGAGCGTGAGCTGATATTCGCCCGTCCATTTTGCCACCAGTTCCCGCACCCTGCCGCGGTGGCGCCTGATAAACGATGACGCCGCTTCGGACCGGCGATGACTTGGATCGGCGGAGAACAGCCGCAGCAGGTCGCGGTCATAGGTTTTCGGCGTGTCGAAGGCATAAAGCGCCTGCTTTCGCTTGTAATGTTCGGCCAGCGTCTCAGCGAGCCGGCTGAGAGGATCGACACGTTCCCGATGGGTGAGCAGCGGCCGTTGCATGGCGATTTCCGCCATCAGCTCGTCGACATATTCGAGCTTCTTGAGCGCCGGCCAGCCGGCATAGCGTGTGCGCCAGTTCGAACGCGGCCGCAGCCACACGGCAAAGGTCTCGGCGAAATCCTCGTCCGGATGGCTTTGCGCGTACCAAAGCCGAAGATGTTGGACGAAATTCCGGCTGGCCGGATTCGGCCGATAATAACGCGGATAGCGCTTCGAGGTCGGGCCAAACAACTGCTGCCAGCGGCGGCGGCGGTCGAGCTGATAGGCATGCTGCACGACATGACCGGCTTCATGGCGAAGAATCGCCATGCACTCGGACCAAGTGCCGCCCTCGACATCGATGATCATTTTTCGTTCCAGCCGCATCAGGCGCGGATGCGCCAGATAGAACGGGATGGCGATGCCCGGCGTGGTGTTCGGGCTGAACCACTCACTTGAGACCCAGGCATGCGGCCGCACGCGGATGCCGCGCTCTGCCAGCTCGTCGTGAAGCGTAAGCAGGCAGTCCTCAAGCCACGTGCCTTCGATCGTGACCTTGAGGTCCTTGAGGCGAACCCCCAGTAACTTCTCGTCCGGCAGTGCGGCCCAGGCGAATTTCCTACGCGGCATAGCGTTTCAAAACCCGAAACAAAATCACCGCCGCGATGGTGTCACGACAGGTCCTTTCCGACAACCCGCCGGTTGCCGGAAAGCGAGAGGCGAGCTTGCAATGGATCGCCGCTGTTGCGCGAAGATTTGCCGGCCAAGGTGTTGCTCGCTAGCTGGTGATCAGTTCGCGCAGCTTGTAACGGATGATCTTGCCCGATCCGGTGCGCGGAATCTCGGCGATAAGGTGAATGCTGTGCGGTACCTTGTACGCCGACAGATGTATCCGGCAGTGGGCCAGCAAAGCCTCGGTCTCAAATGCAACCGTTGGGCGCGGCACCACAAAGAGCGCCGGCACCTCGCCGAGGTGCTCGTGGGTCGTCCCGACCACGGCGCAGTCGAGCACCGCCGCAAAACTGTTCACCACCTCCTCGATCTCGGCCGGCGCTATGTTCTGGCCGCCGCGAATGATCAGTTCCTTGAGCCGTCCGGTGATGGTCACGAAGCCGTTTTCGTCGCGCTTGGCGAGATCGCCGGTGTGATACCAGCCGTCGCGCAGCGCGTTGCGGGTTTCGTCGGGCTTGTTGTGATAGCCGGGCATGACGTTGGGGCCGTGGACGATCAATTCGCCTTCCTGGTTCGGCGCGACGTCGCGGCCGTTGGCATCGACGATCCGTACCGCCAGACCGGGCAGCGGAATGCCGCACGATCCCAGGATGCGGCCGCCGGTCGGCCAGTTCATCGTGACCATGGTCGAGGTTTCGGTGATCATAGCCGTCGAGCAACTGAATTCCGAAATGCTCCTCGAACTCGCGGTTGAGCGTCGCCGGCATGATGGCGCCGGCCGACACGCACAGGCGTACATTGGGCAATCTTACGTTTTGCTCGCCGCGCATCGCCTGCAACAGATAGTGGAACATGGTCGGCACGCCGGGGAAGTAAGTGAATTCGCCGGTCCTGAGCAGCCGCACCGCCTCGCTGGTCGAAAATCTTTCCATGATGTATTCGCTGGCGCCGGTCGCCAGGACGCTCAACACTGACAAATTGAGTGCGTACGAATGAAACAGCGGCAGCGGCGACAACACGGTGTCGCGGTCGGACAGGCCGGTGATCGGCGCCCAGCAGGCGGCGGTGACCCACAACATGCCGTGGACAGTAAGTCGAACGCCTTTGGCGCGACCGGTGGTGCCGGAGGTGTAAAGAATGAACGAGGTCTCGTGCAGCGAAGCGGAATCGCGCGGCGTCGACTGCGGCGGCGCCATGAGCAAGTTCGAATAGCGCAGCGCCGGCGCGCTGCACGTACCGCGATCGGTAACGATCAGCGTCTTAAGATTGGGTACGGAGGCTTGCAGCCGGCCGAACAGATCGCCGCGCTCGGCGGTGGTGAAGACCGCCTTGCAGTCGGAGTCCGCGAGCCGATAGCTGATTTCCGTTTCGGTAGAGTCGTAGCTGATCGGAACGCCGATTGCCCCGGCGCGAGCGATCGCTAGAGAGCTTTCCACCCAAGGCACCGAGTTCGGCAGCATGATCGCCACCGTGTCGTTGGTGGCGATGCCGTTGTCGGCCAGATGGCCGGCAAGCTTGCCGGTGCGTTCGAGCAACCCGGCATAGGTCACCGATGTTTGAGCGTCGCGATAGGCGCACTTTTCGCCGCGCACCGCCGCATGCCGGCGCAATAATTCCGGAATGGAAGCGATCAAATCCGTATGCAGCACGCCGCCCCCCTCAAACCATACTGAATCCGCCGCTGATGCTGAGCACCTGTCCGGTGATCCAGCCAGAGTGCGGCGAGACGAGCAACGTGACCATCGGCGCCACATCGGCCGGCATGCCGAGACGACCCAGCGGGTAGAGCTTGATCAGCCTTTCGCGGTTGGCGTCGACCCACTGCTTGTCGTGCAATGTTTCAACCAGCCCGAGTGCCACGGTATTCGCGGTGGTGCCGGAGCGGCCGAATTCGCGCGCCAGCGATTTCATCAGCGCGGCGGTGCCGGCGCGGGCGGCGGCGACAATCGCCAACCCCGATTCACCGATGCGCGAGGAATCGCCGACGATGCTGACGATGCGGCCGTTCTTGGCGGCATCCAAATGCGGCCCTGCGGCGTAACAGCAATGGATCGCGCCATAGAGGCAGGCGTCGATCTGGCGATGCCAATCCTCGGGCGTGGTCTCCATGAAGCGCCGCCGTATCGCCAGCCCAGCATTGTTGATCAGGATGTTGAGGCCGCCGAAATCCTTGACGATGTCGTCGACCATCGTCTTGACCGCGGCAAAATCGGCCACGTCGGCCTGATAGGCCTTGGCCTTGCCCCCTTTGTCGCGATCTCGCCGACAAGCGCATCGGCTTCATCCGCCGCACCGCGGTAATTGACGGCGACGTTGGCGCCTTCGTCGGCGAGGCTCAGCGCGACTTCGCGGCCGACGCCGCTGGTTGCGCCCGTCACCAGGGCGATCTTGCCTTTCAGTCCGAGATCCATGTTCGCTCTTTCACACCTTGACTTTCGTCCGCGCCGCTTCGATGAGGCGGAACAGGCGCTCCGGCGTTACCGGGAGCTCATTGATTGCAATGCCGAGCGGCGCAAGCGCATCGGCGAGCGCGTTGGCCAGTGCCGCCGGCGCGCCGATGGTGCCGCCTTCGCCCATGCCGCGAAAGCCGCCCAGCGTCGTTGGCGAGACGCTTTCCAGATGGACCAGTTGAATGGGCGGAATCTCGCAGGCAGACGGCACCAGATAATCGACCAGGCTGGCGGTGTTGAGCTGGCCTTGCTCGTCGTAGACGACTTCTTCGTAGAGCGCGGCGCCGATCCCCTGCGCGACGCCGCCATGGACCTGTCCGTCGACGATCAGCGGATTGACCAACCGTCCGCAATCCTCGGCGACGACGAAGCGGTCGATGCGGATTTCATAGGTTTCCGGGTCGATCTCCACCGTTGCGATGTGCGTGGCCGAGGTCGTGGTACCGAACACCGGATCGTAGGTCTTGGTTGCGGCGAGTTCGTCGCGCGCATGCGGCGGCAGCCGCTCCGGCTCCGAATAGACGGCGTGGGCGACCTCGCCAAACGTCACGGAGCGGTCGGTGCCGGCGACGGTGATTTTTCCATCTGCAGCGACAAGGTCGGCGGCCGCCGCCTCGAGAAGGTGCGAAGCGGCATTGACGAGCTTCTCGCGAACAGCGTGCGCCGCCAGCGTCGCCGCGCCGCCGGCCAGGACCATGCTGCGGCTGGCATAGGTGCCGGTACTATTGGGGACGGCGGCGCTGTCGCCTTGCACGATGCGCACATCCTCGAAACGGGCGCCGAGATGTTCGGCAACGACCTGGGCGAGCGTGGTCTCCAGACTTTGGCCGTGTGAGGCGATACCAAATGCCGCCGTGATGGCGCCAGCCGGGTCGATGCGGACGATGGCCGTTTCGGTGCCGGTATTGATCGGCATGCCCGGAGCGACGGAAATGCGCGAGCCGATGCCGGTCAATTCCGCGTAACACGCAATACCGATGCCGACCCAGCGGCCGGCGGCGCGCGCCGCTTTCTGGTTCGCGCGCAGATGGTCGTAACCGATCGCGGCGCAAGCCGAGTTCAGGCATTCCTGAAAGCCCGATTTGTCCCAAACGATGCCGGAAGCGACCTTGTAGGGAAATTCGTCGGCGCCGATGAGATTTCGCAGCCGCATGTCCTTGGCATCGATGCCGACTTTCGCCGCCGCCAAATCCATCAGCCGTTCCATGACGAAAGTCGAGATCGGCCGGCCGACGCCGCGGTAAGGACCGGTCGGCGCCTTCGAGGTCGCCACCGCCTGCACGCGGCCGCGGTAGTTCGCAACGCGATAGGGACCGGGAAGAAAGCTGACCACCTGCACCGGCTCAAGCGCCGCCGTCCAAGGATAAATCGAATAGGCGCCGACGTCGCCGATAACGTCGGCGCTTAACGCCAGCACGCGGCCTTCGTCGTCGAGTCCCAGTTCAGCGTCCACAATTTCATCAAAACCTTGGCTGCTGGCGCTGAGGTCTTCCATGCGGTCGCTGGTCCATTTCACCGGGCGCCCCAGCCGCCGTGCCGCCGCGCAGACGAAAATCTCCTCCGGGTAGAGCGAGCCCTTGCCGCCGAAGCCGCCGCCTACGTCCGATGCGACGACGCGAATCCGGTCACCCGGAATTTCGAACGCCATCGCCAGCGCATCGCGCACGATGCCCGGCACTTGCGTTGCGGAATGCAGCATCAACGCGCCATCGTTCGACTCCCACTCGGCGAGACACGCGCGCGGCTCGATCGCGATCGCGGTTTTGCGGTGCATGCGGAATGTGCCTTCGACCGTTATCGGCGCGGCGGCCAGCGCCGCATCGACGTCGCCGCGCTTGAACTCGCGGCTTAGCAGCACGTTGGTGCCGGCTTCCTCATGCAACAGCGGCGCTCCGGCGCGTACCGCCTGTTCCGGATCGATGACGACGGGCAGCGGCTCGTAATCGATGGCGACGAGCTCGAGCGCATCCTCGGCGTGATAGCGGCTTTCGGCGACAATGCCGACGACCGGCTCGCCGACATAGCGCACCTTGCCGCGCGCCAGCGGCACAATCGGTGTCGCGTAATAATCCTTCATGCGCGAGGTCGCGAACACTGGTTTGACCGCGTCGCTCAAATCCTCCGCGGTGAACACCGCGACGACGCCCGGCGCGGCGCGCGCCGCCGAGCAGTCGACTCCGCACAATGCGCGCATGCGACTGATCGCTCCTTCGGAAGGCAACGTGCAGCACGCCCACCGGCTGGCGGTCGTCGGTATAGGCGCCGCGCCCGGTGAGCAGGCGCGGGTCTTCGGTGCGCTTGATGCGGGCGCCGACAATCTTCGGCCGGGCGTGGATTTCGTCCACGTCACTCATAGGCATCGGCGCCCTTGCGCAAGCTGGCCCATTGCGCGTCGTCGTGGCCGCACAGCACCGTAGCGCCGCGCGCCTCGATGCGCCTGACCTCGGCGAGCGACTTGACCAGCGCGTCGGCGTTCCAGGTATTGCGGGGAATGACGCCGGTATCGAGCGTCGCGCGCAGACTGACGGTGTCGGAGGCCAGCAGGAACGTCCCGAACTTTTCCAGCGCGACCAGTACGCCGCACGAGCCCGGCGTATGGCCGGGCAGCGGGATCACCACGATGCGCCCATCGCCGAACAGATCGCGCTCGCCATCGAGCGTTTCGGTCGGTGCGGATTGCTCCCACTCGGCGGCGACATAGCCGGCCTTGTCGGCGCCCGGCGCCCGCGCCGCCTCGACCTCTTTGGCATGGATGACGAAGGTCGCGCGTTTGAAGAAGGTGTTGCAGCCGCAATGGTCGGGATGCAGATGCGAGCACACGACCACGTCGATGTCGTCGCATTGCAGCCCGATACCGGCCAGCGCGTTGATGACGTTGTCGCCGGGCCGCATGACCGGCATCATGACCTTGGCGAGACCGCCCCAATGGGCTTCCGCGTTTTCCGCCACCGTCGGATGACAGCCGGTATCGAACAGGACGTTGCCTTGGCTGTGGCGCAGCAGGATGCAGGATACCGGCACGTCCATGGTTTCGCCGCGCACGGCGTTCGGCGTCGTACATCGTCTTGCGCACGCGCAGACGGCCGCCGGACAGGACGTGCATCTTCATCGGACGTCTCCGGATTTGCCGACCACGGCGCGGATCGCCTTGACGATGTGCTCGTAGCCGGTGCAGCGGCACAGATTGCCGGACAGGCCTTCGCGGATGTCGTCATCGGTGGCAAGGGGATATTTTTTGATAAGGTCGGTAGCCGTCATCAGCATGCCCGGCGTGCAGAAGCCGCACTGCAACGCGTGATGCGCGTGAAACGATTCCTGCAACGCGTTCATCCGCCCGATACTGCCGAGGCTTTCCACCGTTTCGACGCTGCGGCCGTCGGCCTGCACCGCGAACATCAGGCATGAGCGCACGCTGTCGCCGTCGACGAGCACGGTGCAGGCGCCGCAGACGCCGTGCTCGCAGCCGACATGGGTGCCGGTCAGGCCGACTGTCTGCCGCAGGAAATCGGCAAGCAGCAGCCGCGGCTCTACGGCCGCTTGCCGGGATTCGCCGTTGACGGTTACCGTGATTTTGCGCGTCTTGTTCATGCGGCGCTCGCGGTAGCGCGACGCCAGGCGGCGGCGAGCGCCCGGCCCGTGAGCACGCCGGCGAGATGCCGTCGGTAATCCGCCGAGGCATGCAGGTCGGTCTCGGGCTCGATGGCGGCGCGGACGCCGTCGATCGCGCGGCTGGTCAGATCCGGTTCGAGCGCATGGCCGACCAGCAGGGCTTCGGCCGCCGCGGCACGTAACGCGGTCGGGCCGACGCCGGTGAGAGCGATGCGGGCTTGCGCGATCGCGCCCGCTACGACCGTCAATGTGACCGCCACGGCGGCCAGTGCGAAATCGCCGCGGCGGCGCGCGACCTCCGCGAAGCCCCAGCCGGTCTGCGGCGGCAATTTCGGCAGCGCGATCTCGGTGACGATGTCGCCGCCGGCGAGATCGACCGTCAGCGCGTCCAGGAAAAAGTCGCGCGCGGCGACCGTCCGCTTGCCGGAGGCCGAAGCGATGTGAAGCTCGGCGTCGAGCAATAGCGCCAGCATCGGCAGCTCGGCCGCCGGATCGCCGTGCGACAGGCTGCCGCCGATGGTGCCGCGGTTGCGGATCGCCAAATGGGCCACATGGGTCATGGCGCAGGACAGGACCGGCAAGTGCCGGGAAATGACCGGCGACGTCTCGAGCTGATGGTGGCGCGTCAGCGCGCCGACGCGAATGTCGTTCTCGGTCTCGGCGATGAAGGCCAGGCCCGGGATGCGATTGATGTCGACGAGAATCGACGGCCGCAACAGGCGGAAATTGAGCATCGGAACGAGGCTCTGCCCGCCGGCGATGATCTTGGCGTCGGCGCCGGCCGCGGCCAATGCCGCAACCGCCATGTCGAGGCTGTCGGCGGCGATATAGTCGAAGGACGCAGGCTTCATCAGTCAGCTATCGAGCAGCGCCACGCCGCGCGTCCCGATACTCGATGCTCGGCATCATGTTCGGAGGATCCGAAACAATTCCAGTCTTCGGCGCGCTCGAAAAATCGATGATCTGCACGACTAGCTCCTCCCCACGGCATGATGAGCCGTTGCGGGCGACTTTACGCGCCGCCTCCTTCGTTTAGCGTAAGGTAGTTTGCGTTTGATGCAACCGTTTGATTTGGCGGCCGATCACGCTCAATGGCGGTCAAGCCGCCGGCTGTTTTCGGGGCGCGGTACCGATTCGATCGGGGAGATCATCCGCCGCCGACCGCGCGAATTCACCGAAACCCGCAATTAAGCGCAACCTGGCACGGCCGCAGGGAACCGCTTTCCCGCTCTTGCGGATTATCCCAGATACCGCTAAATAGGCGTGATCGAGTTTTCGGGCCGAACGACTAGGCCACGCAGCGACAACGCGCCTGACTGACGATCTTTCACCAAAATCTCGAGCGAACCGGGCCGTGCATCTTGCGCGGCTCATATCTTGATTCCTAAGCAGGAGTGTCCCGTGAGCAACGGAACAGTGAAGTGGTTCAACGCGCAGAAGGGTTACGGGTTCATCCAGCCCGACGGTGGCGGCAAGGATGTCTTCGTCCACATCAGCGCCGTTGAGCGCGCCGGGTTGCGCGAGCTGAGAGAAGGCCAGAAAGTCGCGTTCGAGGTCGTGGTGGACCGCAAGACCGGCAAATCGGCCGCCGAGAATCTGAAGACCGTCTGACGAAAAGGCGAGACCGCAGCGGCGGTCTCGCTACACGTTCGATCTCGTCTCTTAAGGCAGTCCGGCCGGCTATTTGTAATAGCCGACGCCGCAGCCTTGGTCGCCGACCCGCGTCACAAAGGATTCCTTTGGCACGGGCTCGGTCGTTCCGGGCCTCGGGTAGCTATATTGCACCGTGACGATGCTTCCCGGCGCCGAGTTCTTGATTGCATCGATAGACTCTCTGTCCGAACGGGTCGTCCTTGAGCTTCAAGGCGCGGGCGTCCGTGCCCATCAGGGCCGGATTCGGGATGCGCCGTGAATTTGCCGTCGGCCATGTTGGTGCAGAAGACGTAGAGGTCGCGGTCGTGGAATTGCTTGTTGGTCTTGTCGTTGAATTCGGCGAGCGCCGTGGCCTCACCGGCCTTGAGCGCGGCAACGGCGCGCTCGAGCATGGCTTTGGCTTCCGCCGCCGTGCCGGATTGCTGAGCGCCGGCTAAGCCAACGCTCCATAACAATGTCAACGCCGCTAATGCGGACGCAAACAAATACCTGTTCATGACGTTTCCCCTGTGATGCACCGCCTCTGAAAGGGCAGTTGGCTCGCAACTTATAGCCGAACTTCCTGGCTCTCGGAAGTCGGGGCGCACCGCGCTGAGGTGGTGCGCAACCGCGGTCCTGGAGTAAGATAAATTGTGATCACCGCCCGCCATTTCTCTTGGTCATGGCAAGGCCGCGAGGTCGGGCTCGGGCTCGACGAGGCCGGCGAGGGGCCGCTCGTTGTGCTGTTGCCGGCCTTAAGCTCGATTTCAAGCCGCGGCGAGATGCGCCCGCTCATGGAGCGGCTGGCGCGTGATTTTCGCGTCGTCGCCGTCGATTGGCCCGGCTTCGGCACGCAGCCGCGACCGCCAATGCACTGGACGCCCGATGCCTTGTCGGCGTTCGTGCAATATCTCTTTCAATCGCTCATTACCGAGCCCGCGCCGCGCGTCGTCGCCGCCGGGCACGCCGCCACTTATGTGCTGCACCACGCGGCTCGTCATCCCGGTGCGCTGGATCGTATCGTTCTCATCGCTCCGACTTGGCGCGGGCCGCTGCCGACCATGGCCGGCGGCGATCGTCCGTTCTTCGCCAAGATCAGGCGCGCCGTCGAGGCGCCTTTGATTGGTCCGCTGCTTTATCGCCTCAACGTCAACGATTTTGTGGTGCGCAAAATGGTTGCCGGTCACGTCTACAGCGATCCGGCGTCGTTGAGCGGAGCGCGAATGGCGGACAAGCGAAAGGTCGTCGCGGCGCCGGGAGCGCGTTTCGCCTCGGCGGCGTTCGTGACCGGCGGCTTGGATCGGGTGGCGACAAGGGAGGATTTCCTGGCGCTTGCCGCGCGGACCAGTTCGCCGCTTTTGCTCGTCTATGGCGCCGAGACGCCGCCGCGGTCGCGCGCCGAGATGGAGGCCTTGGCGGCGCTGCCCGGCGTCCGCACCGAGCGATTGCCGCGCGGCAAGCTCTCCGTGCACGAAGAATTTCCCGACGACGTTTACGCCGCCATAAAACCTTTCCTCGACGCGGTGATTACCGCGGCCATCTGGAATGGCGAGGCGCCGAGCCGGTCAATGCGCCGCCGGCAAGCCGGGAATTGCGACGCCGAGCGTCTGCACGATGAGGAAGGTATTAAGACCGAGCACCACGATCGTGGCGGCCAGGGCCGCGGCGCGGGTGAGCCGGCCATTGGTGAAGGCGCCCATGATGTCGCGGCGGCCGGTGAAGATCAGCAGCGCGATCATCGGCAGCGGCAGCGCAATACTGAGCACGACCTGGCTGATCACGAGCGCGTTCGTCGCGTTGGCGCCGAGCCCGACGACGACGAATGCCGGCAGCATCGTGACCAGCCTGCGCACCCAGATCGGGATGCGGAAACCGATGAAGCCCTGCATGATCATCTGGCCGGCCATGGTTCCGACCGTCGAGGCCGATACCCCCGAGACGACGAGCGAGAGCAAAAACACCCCGGCCGCTGCGACGCCAAGCAGCGGCGTCAGGGTGTGATAGGCGGTCTCGATCTCCGCGACCTCGGGATGACCGGCATGGAACGCGCTCGATGCCATCATCACCATGGCCATGTTGACGAGCCCGGCAACGGTCAGCGCGACGATGACTTCCTGGTTGGAGAAGCGCAGCACCTTGCGCCGCTCGCCGTCGTCGCGAACCGGCATCCGCGCCTGGGTCAGGCCGGAATGCAGATAGATCGCATGCGGCATGACGGTGGCGCCGATGATGCCGACCGCAAGCAGCAGCGCCTCCGCGTCGGCGATCTGCGGCGTGAAGGTGTGGAAAGCCGCCGCGGCCCAATCGACCGGGGCGATGAACATCTCGACGAGGTAGCAAAGGCCGATCACGCTCACCATGGCGCCGATGATCAATTCAAGCGGCCGGAAGCCGAAGCGTTCGAACATCAGCAGGCCGTAGGTTACGACCGCGGTCACGGCCATTCCGGCAAACAGCGGCATATGCAACAGCAGGGCAAGACCGATGGCGCCGCCAAGGAACTCGGCGAGATCGGTCGCCATGGCGGCGATCTCGCTGACGATCCACATCGCCCAAACGACCGGCCGCGGAAAATGATCGCGGCACAATTCCGCGAGGTTGCGGCCGGTGACGATGCCGAGCTTGGCCGACAGGGCCTGGAACAGCATCGCGATCACGTTGGCGAGCAACACCACCCAGAGCAGGCCATAGCCGTACTTCGCTCCGGCCTGGATGTTGGTGGCGAAGTTCCCCGGGTCCATATAGGCGATCGAGGCGATCACCGCGGGCCCGGCGAAGGCCCAGTAGGCCGGCAATCCGCCGCGCTGCCCGGCCAAGACCTGGCGCGCCGTGGCGACGGTCCGTTCGGACAGCGACCGCTTCCTTCGATCGGTCAAATTGCTCATGTCGACGTGCATAAAGCATTAACCAGAAAATGTAGCATCAGTTACATTATAGGTACGTTGCGACTTGGCGTCAATGGTTACACAATGTAGCATATGCTACACTTTGACACGGTCATAAAAATATGATCTCCGCTTGCAAAGACCAGCCGAGTCGAGGAGCGTTCGAGACCATGAGTTTGACGGTGTCGCATACGGCAAAACGCAAGCAGGATCGCGCCATGGGCAAGCTCCCGGCGGAAGGAACCCAGGCGCGCCGTTTCGGCAAGACGCGCTCGGCGCAGTCAACGGCGTTGCTGGAGGATTACGTCGAGCTGATCGCCGACCTGCTGAGCAGCGCGGGAGAGGCGCGACCGACGGATATTGCCCGGCGGCTCGGCGTGTCCCACGCCACCGCCGTCAAGACGATCTCGCGCTTGAAGCGCGCCGGGTTGGCGACGGCACGCCCTTATCGGGGGGTGTTTTTGACCGAGAAGGGGCAAGCGCTTGCCGACCGCGTGCGCGTGCGTCACCGCCTGGTGGTCGATGTCCTGTGCGCGCTCGGCGTTCCGACCGAATCGGCCGAGGCGGATGCCGAGGGCATAGAACATTACGTCTCGGAAGTGACGCTGAAGGCGTTTGCGCACTTCCTCAAGTCACGGGAATGACGGCTTACTTTACGCGGCGTGATCGGTCAGGGCGTCGACGATATTGTCGACGATTTCTTCGACCAGCGCCTTGTCGTCGCCTTCGCCCATGACGCGGATCACCGGCTCGGTGCCCGACGGCCGTATGACCAGTCGGCCGTGACCGTTCAGGCGCTGTTCGGCATCCTCGATCGCCGAACGAACCTCGGAATTCTCCAGCGGCGTGCCGCTGCGATAGCGCACGTTCTTAAGCACCTGCGGCAGTGGGGTGAAGCGGTGACAGACCTGCGACACCGGCTTGTTCTGCTTTTTCACCACCGCCAGCACCTGCAGCGCGGCGACAAAGCCGTCGCCGGTCGTGGTGTAATCGGACAGGATGATATGGCCGGAAGGCTCGCCGCCGACATTGTAACCGTGCTCGCGCATGTGTTCGAGCACGTAGCGGTCGCCGACCGGCGTTCGTACCAGCGACAGCTGCAGCGATTGCAGATGTCGCTCGAGGCCGAGATTCGACATCACGGTGGCGACAATGCCCGGCTTGGTCAATAGCCCGTCGTCGCGCCAGCTTTCCGCGATCACCGCCAGCAGCTGGTCGCCATCCACCAGGTGGCCTTGCTCATCGGCGATGACGACGCGGTCGCCGTCGCCGTCGAGCGCGATGCCGATATCCGCACGCATTTCGCGCACCTTGCGGCAAAGTGCATCAGGCGCCGTGGAGCCGCATTCGCGGTTGATATTGAAGCCGTCCGGTTCGACGCCGATCGCGATGACGTCGGCGCCGAGCTCCCACAACGCCGCCGGCGCCACCCGATAGCCGGCGCCCTGGGCGCAGTCGATGACGACGCGGAGGCCCTCAAGCGAGAGGTTGCGCGGCAGCGTGCGTTTGGCGAATTCGATGTAGCGATCGTGAACGCCGTCGATGCGCTTGGCGCGGCCAAGTTCGCGGCTTTTGGCCAAGCGCTTGGTCATATCGCTGTCGATCAGACTCTCGATCCGGCGCTCGACCTCGTCTGACAGCTTGTAGCCGTCCGGCCCGAAAAGCTTGATGCCGTTATCGTCGAAGGGATTATGCGACGCCGAGATCATCACGCCGAGATCGGCCCGCATCGAGCGGGTGAGCATGGCGACGGCGGGAGTCGGCATCGGCCCGAGCTGCAGCACGTCCATGCCGACCGAGGTGAAACCGGCGATCAGCGCGGTCTCGATCATGTAGCCGGACAGCCGGGTATCCTTGCCGATCACGACACGGTGGCGATCATCGCCGGCGCGGCGGAAGACGACGCCGGTCGCCTGTCCCACCTTGAGCGCCAATTCCGGCGTGATCACGCCATTGGCGCGGCCGCGAATGCCGTCGGTGCCAAAATACTTGCGAGCCATGTTTCCCCGCCGCCCTATCTTGCGGAGGCGATACTAACCCGTTCCGCGTGGCATCCACGTCAAAAAATATTCAGTAATCTTACTGCCCAGGGTAAGGCTTTTTCCACCATGCCGTCGGCAAAATACGCAGTGAATCAAAGACATGCGCGCTGTTGGGCGGCAGATTTCGCGAAACCGGCGTTTTCCTTGCCTAGGGCTGGCGCTGATCGCGGGTGCTGGGCGGCGGCTACGGCGACCGGGTCGGAACCCGGAAATGTGTCCTTCAGCCCGCGGTCGAGGCTTTCGTCCAGCGCCACCTTGCGCCTGTCATCCCGCTCGCGGCTGTTATCGGCCTGTTTCGCGTCCCGTTCAAACGGCGGCATGGTCGGGTTACAGCGATCGGCTCTTATTCCATTTGTCCATCATGGTTTGTCCTGCTGCCCGCTGTCGCGCCGTTGGCCATGAGTGGTAACACGCCCGCCGGGATTGGCGTTCCTCGCACCGGCCAAGAACGTCGGCCAACAGCGGTGCGCGGCTTTGTGGTATCGAGGAGCGCTGAATCCGGGAACAGCCAGCCATGAAAACCATGACCTGCATCGAGGACCTGCGGCAAACCGCCCGGCGCCGGGTGCCACGTGCATTCTTCGAGTACGCCGAAGGCGGCTCCTACGCCGAGCAAACGCTTCATGCCAATCGAGCCGATCTCGAGGCCATCAAGCTGCGCCAGCGCATTCTCGTGGATGTGTCCAAGCGCAGCACGCATACCACGATCGTCGGCGAGCCGATCTCTTTGCCGCTGGCGCTGGCGCCGATCGGGCTTTGCGGGATGCAGCATGGTAACGGCGAGATTCTGGCCTGCCGCGCCGCGCAGGAAGCGGGCATCCCGTTCTGCCTCTCGACCATGTCGATCTGCTCGATCGAGGATGTCGCCGAAGCCGTCGACAATCCGTTCTGGTTCCAGCTCTACGTCATGAAGGACCGCGGCTTTGTGCGAGCGCTGATCGAGCGAGCGGCGGCGGCCAAATGTAGCGCGCTGGTGCTCACGGTCGATCTGCAGGTCCTCGGCCAGCGCCATCGCGATATCAAGAACGGCATGACCGTTCCGCCGGAGCTACGCATCAGGAATCTCATCGATATCGCCAGCAAACCGAGCTGGGCGCTCGGCATCGCGCGCGCCAAGCGCAGGACCTTCGGCAATCTCGCCGGCCATATCCGCGGGATGGACAGCGTCAATTCGTTGTCGCACTGGATCGCCGGCCAGTTCGATGAAACGCTGAGCTGGAAGGATGTCGAGTGGATCGCCGGAATTTGGCCCGGGAAACTCATCCTCAAGGGCATTCTCGATGCCGAGGACGCGCGCACCGCGGCGAAGACCGGCGCGGCGGCGCTCGTGGTGTCGAATCATGGCGGACGCCAGCTTGACGGCGCGCCGTCCTCGATTGCCGCGCTGCCGCCGATCGTCGAGGCGGTCGAATCGTCGATCGAGGTCTTGTTCGACGGCGGCATCCGCTCCGGCCAGGATATGATGCGCGCCATCGCGCTCGGCGCGCGCGCCTGCCTGAGCGGCCGCGCCTACATCTATGGGCTCGGCGCCGGCGGACAGGCCGGCGTCGCGCGTGCGATTGAGATCATGCGCAGCGAACTCAGCGTCAGCATGGCGCTGACCGGCGTCACCAGCATCGACGAAATCGATCGCCGTGTGATCGCAACAGTGTAGCGCGCACCCGGCAACGGGATTTCCGCGTATCGGCGTACGCGGGAATGAGGAAATCCAATCTATTCTTCCTTATGCCCATAGGCCTGCGCGTTGCCGGTCGCGCCGTAATATTTATACGGCAAAAATTTCCCCGACATGGTGAGCTTGACGCGGTCTCCCTTGGGATCGGCTTGGCGCTCCAGCAGTAGATCGAAATCGATCGCCGACATGATGCCGTCGCCGAACTCCTCTTCGATCAGCGCTTTCAATGCCGGGCCGTTGACCATGATTAGTTCATAGAAGCGGTAGATCAGCGGATCGGTCGGCGGCATCGCGGTGCCGCGGTGCGGCACCTCGTTGAGGAGCGCCTGTTCGCCCTTGCTTAGCCCGAACAGTTCAACGGCTTTCGCCGCCTGCGGCTTCGTCAGTTTCATCTGGCCGAGGATTGCGCCGGTAATCAACAGCGGCGACATGCCGCCGATCTCGGCGCAGATATGTTTCCAGCTCCAGCCCTTTTCGCGCTTGATGCCGAGCATTTTCTCGGTCAGTTCGGCTCGGTTCATGGACGGCCTCCTGTCAGTTGCGTGGCCTTGCTTGGATTGCAAGCGGCGACCAACGAGCAAATGCCGTGCCACGAGACGGCCGCTGCGCGGTCGCCTCGACGGCGTTTTACATCGGCGGAAAGACGCCGTTGCGGCTGACCGTGATGTTCGACGCCTCCAGCGTGCCGTCGGGCAGCTTCTTCGCCGCGGCGACGAAGACCTTTTCGCCCGGCTTGAGGTCGGACATGCTCCCCGGTGCAAACATGACGACCTCGACGTTTGCCGGCACGATAAACTTCTTCTCACCGTCCTTGTATTTCAAAACCAGCACTTGACCATCGCTGCTGACGACCGCGCTCTCGACGTTGGCGTTGGTCATGGTGCTGTTCGGCAGGAGGTCCCACGGCCGGTGGCCTTCGCCGGTGCCGCGCATGGCTTCCGGGAAGATGTGGATTTCCACGGCGTTCTGGGTACCGTCCGGCTGCGGCATGGCGGTGATGCCGACAAAGCTGCCCTGCTTGACGTCGGCAAGCGACTTTTTGACCAACGTGCGCACCGGCGCGTTGTCGGCGAGCTTCACCGTCATGGCGGCGCCATTGCGCCCTTTGAGGCGGAGGACTTGGCCATCGATGCTTTCGATCGTGCCGCGCACGCGCACCGTCTGCTGCTGCTGCGCTGCCGCCATCGAAGCTGCGACCATCAAGGCCAAGGCGACCGTGGCTCCGGTCCGTGTCATTGTTGTCATCATGCTGGTCCCGACTTGCGCCCGCGGGTCACACCCTGGCGGACCGTTCGAAGCGACCCCGAAGCCTAGGTTATGCCGGTGCGCTTCGCGGCGGAAGGGTCGAGATCGGCTTCGACCAATTGACGCAATTCCGCTGTCACCGCGGGTGTCATGCCGAACCACAGCGCAAAGCCGCGCACGGCCTGGTGCAGCAGCATGCCGAGCCCGTCGGCGGTGTGCAGAGCGCGGGCTTTTGCTGCGGCGATGAGCGGCGTGCACACCGGCACATAGACGAGATCGGCGACAACGGCGTCGCCAGGCAGCCGCGCCGGATCGACCGGCAGTTCAGGCTGTCCCTGCATACCGAGCGTCGTGGTGTTGACCAAAAGGGCGGCATCGGCCAACGCGTCGTTCAACGCTTCCCAGCGCGCGATTTGCACGCGCGCGCCGAATTTTTGGCGCAAAACCTCGGCGCGGCCGGGCGTGCGGTTGATCAGGACCATTTGCTCGACGCCGCGCGCGATCAGGCCGTAGATCACCGCGCGCGCCGCGCCGCCGGCACCGAGCACGACCGCCTTGCCGGGGCTGCGATCCCAATGCGGCGCGCAGGCGTCGAGGTTGTCCAAAAAACCTTCGACGTCGGTATTGGTCGAGCGCAACACGCCGGCGTCGAGCCATAACGTGTTGGCGGCACCGATAGCGCGCGCTCGCTCGTCCGGCTGCGATAGCTCGAGCGCCGCTTCCTTGTGCGGCAAGGTCACGTTGGCGCCGACATAGCCGCGCGCCGCGAGCGATTCGATGAACGCCGTGAATTGTTCCGGCGGCACCGCCTCGCGCCGGTATGCGCCGGCGATGCCGTACCGCTTGAGCCAATAATTGTGGATCAGCGGCGAACGCGAATGCTCGACCGGCCAGCCGATCACGCAAGCCGCGCGGATGGTGATCGTCACGCCTCGGCCGCCGTGGCGTTGCGCAGCACGCCGATCTTCGGGCGATAGAACATGCTTCGATATTTTTGGCGGCGCCGCCATAGCGTAATCCCGGCTCCCGGCTGGCGGTCCGTCTCGCATCACCCGGTCCGATCGCGGTGGGAGATTTCAACGACGCGAGCGCGCGCGGCGAGCGCATCAACCAGCGCGTCGGCCTTGGTCTTGTTCGTTGCGTCGAGATTGGCGTCCCATTCGTCGAGCAGATAGACCTGGGCATCGGTCGCGTTGACGATCTCTTCCAGCGATTTGAGCTGCCGTTCTCCGGTCGAGAAGCCGAGCTTCTTGGCCATCGATTTCGCTGGCGATCGCCGCGTCCTCGTGGTCGCCTTCGACGTCGACAGGCACCACCCCGCCGGCGAACTTAAACGCGAGCCGATCCGATGCCGGCCAATAAAAGGCGCGTCGCCGCATCTCGGTCTTCAAGCTCGCCAGCAGCGAGGATTTGCCGGTGCCGTTGCCGCCGCGGACGTTGATGCGCCCGGTCGGCCGCGCCTGCACGATGCGCAGCGCGTCGTTCACCGACGAAACGACGTTGGCGTCGGCGCCTTCGCGCAGCACCAGCCGATCGAATTTGATGCGATTGTCGAACGACTCCTCGGGTTGCGGCAGCATGTTGGCGGCGACGCCACCGAACCGCGTCCAGATGGCGATGAAATCGTTCCAGCCGGTGGCGAGCAGGTGCAGCTCGTAGGTCATCTCGATCTGCCGCGGCAGCGTGGTCGCCAACGCGATCAGCAATACCATATTGCCGGCATTGTTCACGGCCACCACCGTGATGGTGGCGAAGACGATGGCGATACTGACGATGCCGCTCATCGCGCTCATGCCTTCGCGCGCGACGATAGCGCGGATCTGGGCTGTCAATGCTTGGCGCAGCCGGCTTTTGAAGCCGGCGAGCCAGAGCCGAAGGTTGTAACGGTTGCCGCTGAAGATGTTGTCCCACGCGGTATAGCCCTGCGCGGTGATGCGGTTGTTCATGCGCTGGTTTTCGAGGTACGTACGCGCAATCGGCTTCTGCAGCGCCCATTGCATCAACAACAAAGCGGCGAACGCGCCGATATAGGCGAACGGCAGGCTGAGGTCGATTTCGGCGCCCAGCACGACGGCGTTGAAAACCAGCCCGAGCAGCAGCTTCAACGTGAACTCGAGCTCATACATCAGATTGAAGAAGCATTGGAACGTCTCACCGGTCAGAAACGGCTCGACCTGCTCGCGCGCCGGCTTGTCGCCGAACAGCTTGACCTTGCCGCGGTTCTCGCGCGCGAAACGCAGCATGAACTTGCCGAAGCCGCGATAGCCGGCTTGCTCGGCAAAGATCCAGCTGATGACGCCGGCGACATAGGAGGCGGATTGCGCCGCGAGGATCAAGATGAGATCGGTGAGCAGAAACTCGCCGACGGCGACCTTGCGGGCGGCATTGATGACAAGCCAGGTCGTCGCTGCGGCGAGTATCGCTTCGGCCACCATCAGCACCAGCATCCCGAACAGTGCGGGCGAGAGCAGATAGCTCGCCAGCTCCACGCGTGAAATCTGCTTCTGCTTCATGGCGTTCCGGGAAAGCGGTGGCTGCGCGGTGCCAACTCGGGCGTCAATGGCATCCTAGTCCGGTCAATTCGAAGTTCCTAAGCCCACCGCCAACCGCACCGCGCAGTGCCATAAAAACTGCAATAAAATCAGCCTGTTGCATGATATCAAGCCGGCGCTGCGCGCTGCCGGGTCAGTTCGGTTTCCAGCCGGCTGATATTGTCGAACAGCCGCGCCGTCGCCAGTCGCAGGAAATAGAAGCCGAATGTCGGGTTCTGGTAATAGAGCTGCTCGACCTGCTCGTAAGTGATCGACAGGACTTTGCCGTCCTCGACGCATTCGAGCGTCGCCGTGCGCCGATTGTCGGGCGCCAGCATCGCCAGCTCACCGACCACCTGGCCGGGTTCGATCTCGATGCCAAGCTCGGTGAGAACATAGCGTCCGGTCACAGCGCAGAACATCTCGTCCGCGGGCTCGCCCTTGGCGAACAAAATGTCGCCTTTTCTGCAGCGACGCTCCGCCATGAACGGCTTGAGCCAATCCATCGACGACTTGCCGCGGATCGCCTCGCGCACGTTCCCGATCAAGACGATCATCTGATAGAGGCGATAACCGTTCATCGGCAGAGCGACGGCTTGCAGCGCCATCGGAACCCACGAGTGCGAGACCGCGAAGACGGTCATCAGGAAGCAATTCGCGACGATGGCCAGGATACGCAACGGCACCATCGTCTTGGTCGAAGCGGTCGCGACGATGAACAGCGACGCACCGCTGGTGAAAAACTCAGTCCAATGCATGATCGCCCTCCGCGCCCCATCGCGCCTTGCCGACGACGATGAGGGAAACTAGCCGGACCGGAAAGAAGCGCCGGTCAGTCGCCAATCCCCGACACAATTGCCGCGAGCCGCACCGCCGGCAATTTCGACAGGTGATGCGAACTCCGCCAGCGTAATTTGTCACGCCTACAGGCTCCGAACTGCGACCCCTCCGGCGGCGAGGCACGTGTGAGCACTCCACTCTTGTGCATTATATCTTGTGCATTATACCGCACCGTCGCGCCGCTTCGGGGCCTCATCGCTGGCGCGTTACGTCGCCGTCGGTCTTGTCGCCATGACGGCATTCACCGTGCCGGAGTTGTGGAACGCCGCCGGCCAAGCTGGGCGAAACCGGGCGAGCTCTGCGCCCTTCGCAGCGCCCGCAGCACCCGTTCCGGCGTGATCGGCATCTCGACCAGCGGTGCGGCGCCGAGCGGGCGCAGCGCGTCGTTGATGGCGTTCATGACACAGGCCGGCGCGCCGGCGGTGCCGGCTTCGCCGGCGCCCTTGGCGCCAAGCTCGGAATCCGCCGTCGGCGTCACGACGTGGCCGATGTCGATGTCGGGCATTTCGGCGGCCATCGGCACCAGATAGTCCATCATCGAGGCGTTCAGGAGCTGGCCGCTCTCGTCATAGATGCAATGCTCATAGAGCGCGCCGCCGATGCCTTGCACGATGCCGCCGCGGATTTGCTCGTCGACCAATTGCGGATTGATGACTGTGCCGCAATCTTCGACGCACCAATGCCGCAGCAGCTTGACCTCTCCGGTCTCGATATCGACCTCGAGAGAGGACGCCTGCACGCCGTTGGTGAAGGCGAACGGCCAGCCGCGCGGCACGTAATGGCGCGTCACGGCAAATTCGGCCTGGAAGCCGGGCGGCAGCGTGTCGGGGCGGAAATAGACGATGCGCGCTACCTCTTCGAGCGGCAGCCGCTCGCGACCGGTGGCGGCGTCGACCACGATGCCGGCACGGATGTCGAGCGTTTTCGGCTCGGCCTGCAGGATCGAAGCGGCGGCGGCGAGCACGTTGCCGCGCAGTGCTTTGCCGGCCTGCCAGGCGGCCTCGCCGCCGATGCCGGCCGCGCGCGAGGCCCAGGTGCCGCCGCCATAGGGCGTGTTGTCGGTGTCGCCGGTGACGACGCGCACGCGCGCGATCGGCACCCCGAATGATGTCGCCACGCATTGCGCCAGCACCGACTCGGTGCCCTGGCCCTGCTCGGTGACGCCGGAATGGACGAACACCGCGCCGGTCGAGTCGAGCCGCACCGTGGCGCCGTCCTGCGAGGAGATGTGGGCGCCGCCGACACCATAGAACGCCGCGGACGGATTGGTTACCTCGATGAAGGACGCGAGTCCGATGCCGCGATAAATGCCGCGCGCGCGCATTGCCGCCTGCTCGGCGCGCAGCTTGGCGTAATCCATCATCGCCAAGATCTTGTCGAGCGCGGCGTGGTGCGAAAGCTTCTCGAACTTCAGCCCGGAGGCGCCGGTCGCCGGATAGCCATCGTCGGCAAACAGATTGCGCCGCCGCAGCTCGACCGGGTCCATGCCGATCTTGGCCGCCGCCAGCTCGACCAGGCCCTCGGTGACCGCGGTCGCGATCGGGTGGCCGACGGCGCGGTACTGGCACATGAGGTTCTTGTTCTGGAACACGACGCGGGCGCGGGCGCGGTAGTTCGGGCAGGTGTAAGGACCGCCGACCAGATTGACGACCTGATTGGCCTCGATGCCGCTGGTGCGCGGATAGACCGAATAGGGCCCGACGCCGGTCAAGTCGTCGATCTCGAAGGCGGTGATGGTGCCGTCGCGCTTCACGCCGATCCGCGCCTTGACGCGATGATCGCGGGCGTGGATGTCGGTGGAAAAGCTCTCCAGGCGGTCGGCGACGAATTTGACCGGCCGCCGCAGCAGCTTTGCCAGCGCCGCCGTCGCCATCTCGTCGGCATAGGCGTGCACCTTGATGCCGAACGAGCCGCCGACATCCTTGGTGAGCACGCGAACCTGATGTTCTTCGAGACCGAGGTGCCTGGCAAACAGGTTCTGCATCATGTGCGGTGCCTGCGTGCCCTGATAGACGGTGAGGCGCTCGTCGCCCGGATTCCAATCGGCGACGATGGCGCGCGGCTCGTTGGTGACGCCGGTGTGGCGGCCGAACACGAACGTGGTCTCGGCGAGGGCGTCGGCGTCGGCAAAACCCCGGTCGGGATCGCCTGCCGTGAGTGCGCGCTCGAAGGCGAGATTGTCGCCAAGCTCGGGATGGATCACTGGCGTCGCGGCATCGAGGGCGGTTTCCGCATCGGTAACGGCGGCGAGCGCTTCGTAATCCACGGCGACCAGCGCGCAGGCGTCTTCGGCTTCGGCGCGCGTGCGCGCGACCACCGCGCACACCGCCTCGCCCTGCCAGCAGGCGCGATCCAACGCGATGGCGTACTGCGGCGCCGATTTGAGGCCCTTCAAGTGCGTCAGCACGCCGACCCACGGCGTGATCACCTTGGCGAGCTCGGCGCCGGTGACGACGGCGATGACGCCCGGTGCGCGCCGCGCCGGCGTGGTGTCGATGTTCTTGATGCGCGCATGCGCGTGCGGCGAGCGGAGATATGCGACATGCGCCATGCGCGGCAGAGTGATGTCGCTGGCATATTGGCCACGCCCTTGCGTCAGCCGCGCCAAGTTTGGTCGCGGCACCGAGCGGCCGATATAGGAATTCGGCCGATCGAGCGCGGAGAGGCCGGAACGCTGGTCGTCGGCGATTTTCATGCCTTCGCTCCCGCGCGGGCCTGCGCTACTGCTTCGATCGCATCGATGATCGCCTGGTAGCCGGTGCAGCGGCAGTAGTTGCCGGAAAGATGCTCGCGGATAGTCTGCCGGCTCGGCACGCCGCCGCCGGCGAGCAGCGCCTGGGCGCCGATCAGCACGCCCGGCGTGCAGTAGCCGCATTGCAGTGCATTGCGCCGCTGGAACGCCGTTTGCAGATCGGCGATGGCGCCGGAATCCGAGAGGCCTTCGATAGTCTCGACCACCGCGCCGTTACACTGCACCGCGAGCACCAGGCAGCCGCGCACGACATCGCTGTCGAGCCGCACGGTGCAGGCGCCGCAAACGCCGTGCTCGCAGCCGATATGGGTGCCGGTGAGCGACAGATCCTCGCGCAGAAAATCGACCAGCGTTTTGCGTGCCTCGACGCGCGCAAAAACATCCTCGCCGTTCACTCGCAGGCGGATGTCGAAGGTGCGCGCGTCCATGTGAGGCCCCGGCAGCCCTTGGTTCAAGGCTATTGGTAGCAGAAGCCGCACGAAAATGATCGCGAGAATGATAAAGTTGCGCCTGCCGCCCGACTGGCGCTGCCGCAATCGCCGAGTAAACGCCGCGCCAAGAAATGAGACTTTCGGGCTGATGGATCGTTCGGGTGAAACGTTGACACAATGCTGAGACTGTCGCGCCGTAGACTGCTGCCTACACTCGCGGGCCTGATCAGCTTGCCGCGCGCATTACCGTCGAGCCCAGCCATGGCCGAAGACAATGCATTTCCCGCGGACTTCGTCTGGGGCGCCTCGACCTCGAGCTATCAGATCGAGGGAGCAGTCGACGCCGACGGCCGCGGCAAGAGCATCTGGGATATTTTTTGCCACACGCCGGGGCGGGTAAAGGGCGGCGATACCGGCGACGTCGCCTGCGATCACTATCACCGCTGGCCCGAGGATGTGGACTGGCTCCAGCGCGGCGGTTTTTCCGCCTATCGCTTCTCGACGGCGTGGCCGCGCATCATGCCGGCCGGCGCCGGCGCCGTCGAACCGCGGGGGCTCGATTTCTACGATCGCCTGGTCGATGGCTTGCTGGCGCGCGGCGTTGCGCCGTGGCTTTGTCTCTATCATTGGGACCTGCCGCAGGCGCTGCAGGACCAAGGCGGCTGGCTGCACCGCGACATCGCGGAAAAATTTGCCGATTATGCGCGCGTCGTTGCCAAGCGGCTCGGCGACCGCGTGCGCCATTGGGCGATGTTCAACGAGGCCAATGTCCACGCGCTGTTCGGCCATGGCATCGGCAGCCACGCGCCCGGCCTCACCGGCTTGCCTAACATGCTGGCCGCGATCCACCACCAGAACCTGGCGCAAGGCCGCGCGCTGCAGGCGCTGCGGGCGGAGCATTCGGCCTTGCAGCTCGGCACCGTGATCAACGTGCAGCCGGCGCGGCCATCGTCGGATCGCGCTGAGGACCGGCGCGCTGCGGAGCTGTTCGATGCGTTCTGGAACGGCGCGGTGCTCGATCCGCTGTTCAAGGGCTCTTACCCGGCCGCTATCGCCGCCGACTTCGCGCCGCTGGTCGCGACCGGCGATCTGCCAACGATGCGGCAGCCGATCGACTTTTTCGGACTCAATTACTACGCGCCGATGTATGCCGCTGCTGCGCCGCAAAACCTGCTCGGGGCGTGGTTCGGCGCGGTGCCGGCGGGAACGCGTTTTACCGCCTTCGGCTGGCCGATCGACCCGAGCGGGCTCACCGACGCGCTGCATCGCTTGCGCGACCAGTACGGCGATCCGGACATCTACGTGACTGAGAACGGCGCCTGCTACGACGATCCAGTCGCGCCCGACGGGACCGTGCATGACGACGACCGCGTCGCCTATCTGCGCGATCATCTTGCCGCCGTGCGCCGCGCGCTCGCCGACGGCGTCAAGCTGCGCGGTTATTTCGTCTGGTCGCTCATTGACAATTTCGAATGGGCCGAAGGCTATAGCCGGCGGTTCGGCATCATCCATGTCGATTTTGCGAGCCTAAAGCGCACGCCGAAGACGTCTTTCGCGTTCCTCGCCGCTATGGCCCGCCGTCGCGGCTGATCCGCGGCGGTTGAAATCCGGTTGGTCCGTTGTTACGCCACATTTCCAGTTTGACCGGTGCGGCGGCGCGCAGTCCGGAGGTCGTTTGCATGGCGTACGCAGTCAAGGAGATATTCCTGACCCTGCAGGGCGAAGGCGCCCACACCGGCCGGGTAGCCGTATTCTGCCGCTTCGCCGGATGTAATCTGTGGTCCGGCCGCGATGCGGCTCGCAGTTCTGCGCAATGTCGTTTCTGCGATACCGACTTCATCGGCACCGACGGCACGCAAGGCGGACATTATGTGTCCGCGCGGCAACTCGTCGATGCCGTCGAGGAGGAATGGGGCGCCAATCCCAACCATCGATTTGCCGTGCTGACCGGCGGCGAGCCGCTGCTGCAGGTTGACGACGCGCTGCTTGATGCCTTGCATGCCCGCGGCTTTGCCGTCGCGGTCGAGACCAATGGCACGATCGACCCGCCCGCCGCGCTCGATTGGCTGTGCGTCAGTCCGAAGGCCGGCACCGAGCTGCGCATCCGCGTTGGCCATGAGCTCAAACTGGTTTTTCCGCAACTCGGGGCGCCGCCCGAGGCCTTTGCCGATCTGGCATTCGAGCGCTTCTCGCTGCAGCCGATGGATGGGCCGAACCTCGCCGATAACACCGCGCTCGCGCTCGCCTATTGTCTTGCCCACCCGCAGTGGCGGCTCAGCCTGCAGACCCACAAAGCGCTGGGGGTTCGCTGATGTGGGAGCTGACCAAATCCTTTCGTTTCGAGGCGGCGCACACGATCCAGGGGACAACGCTCGGGGCGGCAAGCGAGGAAATTCACGGTCACGCTTTCCGCGCCGAGGTGGCCGTTCGCGGCGTTCCCGATCCGAAGACCGGGATGATTGTCGATCTTGGCGCGCTTGAGCAAAATATTGCGGCCGTTCGGCAGATGCTCGACCACAAGCTCCTCAACCGGATCGAGGCGCTCGGCGTGCCGACGCTGGAGAACCTGGCGCGGTTCATCTTCGAGCGCGTCCAGCATGTCGGCGTTGTTAGGCGAGTCACCGTCTATCGGGATAGCTGCAACGAAGCCTGCAGCTATTTCGCGCCGGATGATGCGCCATGAGTTATCTCAATGCGGCGATGGGGCAGGCTGCTCGTAATCATGCCGCCGCTATCAGTGCCGGTCGCGCGCTGCGGCGCTGATGGCGTTGAGCATCGCGGCACCGTCGTTTTTGCCAAGCGCCCCGCGCACGGCCTGCTGCGTGCCGATCTGACCCATTTCGCGCTGGCGCTTGATCGTGGCCGCAGTCATCAGCGGCTCGATACCGAGCTCGCGCAAAGTCGCGGCAACCTCTTCCATTTCGGCGGCGCGCCGCTCGCCGTGGGTCGCCATGCGTTCAAGGTTATAGGGAACCACTTTCGACCAATCGACACCGGGATAATTGTTCTTCAGCGAGGCGGCGACCTCGTCGACCACGCCGACGCGTGCGGCGGCCAAAAAACATTCCAGCGTCAGCGCCTCGATCCCCTTGATCATCACGCTGCGCACCATCTTGATCGCCGCCGCGGCGCCCGTTTCCGCTCCGGCGACGGTCGCGCGCATACCAAGCGCGGCGAGGATGGGAGCGACAGCGTCGGCGTGCGGACCGGCGAGCAACAACGGCGTTTGATGCCGCGCCGGATGAATCGGCGCCAGCACGGCGACGTCGACATAGCGGGCGCTGTCGCCGAGGAGTCTTGCCGTTTCCTCCTTGCGGCCGGGCGAAACCGAATTGATGTCGAGCAAAAACGGCTGGCCGGCAAGATGCGCCTTCACCGATTGCGCCGCTTCGAGGCTTGCCGCCGCGGTGACGGCGGATATGACGATGTCGGCTTCCTCCACCGCGGCCACGGCGGAAGGCGCGCAGCGCACGCCGATTGCGGTGCCAGCGCGCTTCAGCGGTTCGCCGGCGGCTTGCGGGAATAGGATGTCCCATGCCGCCATCCGCTCGACGCCGGCCTCGCGCAAGCCGGCGGCGATGGCCTGGCCTGCTTCGCCAAAGCCGATAAAACAGATCGCCGGCTTCATATCTGGCATCCTCATTTTCTTGATTGCGTCGGCACTCGCCGATGATGGCAGGATCGGTGTATGGTCGGCAATGGCGTCGTGAACTGCGAACGCACTTCCTGCCGGACGTCTCTGCATGAAACCGCTCTCCTGCCGCGATCGGCTCGAACAGGCGATCTCCCGCATCGCCGACCCGAACGGGGAGGGGGCGCGCGCCTGCCTGTCGGTCTACACCGAAGCCGCCCGCGCGGCCGCCGATGCGGCCGACGTGCGCGCCGCTCACGGCGTATCGCGCGGGCCGCTCGATGGCGCCATCCTCAGCATCAAGGATCTGTTCGATGTCGCCGGCGAGCCGACGCGCGCCGGCTCAAAAATCCTCGCCGAGGAGGCGGCCCCGGCCGACGCTGACGCGGCAGTGGTGCGCCGGCTGCGCGCCGCCGGCGCGGTGATCGTCGCCAAGACCAACATGACCGAGTTCGCCTACTCCGCCATCGGCGCCAATCCGCATTTCGGTACGCCGGGCAATCCGCGCGATCGCGCGCGCGTCCCCGGCGGCTCATCGGCGGGCGCCGCGGTCGCCGCCGCCGACGGCCTATGCGAGATCGCCATCGGCAGCGATACCGGCGGCTCGGTGCGGATACCGGCGGCGTTGTGCGGTGTCGTCGGCTTCAAGCCGAGCCGGCAGCGCATCCCGACCGAGGGCGCATTTCCATTGAGCTTCACCCTCAATTCGATCGGGCCGCTCGCGCGCAGCGTCGCCGATTGCGCCAAGGCCGACGCGGTGATGGCCGGCGCGGATTTTGCGCCGCTTGAGCCGGTCGCGCTCGCCGGCCTGCGCTTCGGTGTTGCCGAGGGGCTGCCGCTCGACGGACTGGACGACACCGTCGCTGCGGCGTTCCGCGCGGCCATCGACGCGCTCGACGGCGCCGGCGTGCGCATCACCCGCGACAAGCTGTCGTTGCTCGACGACATGGCCGAGGTCAACGCCAAGGGCGGCATCGTGCCGCCCGAGGCTTGCGCCATTCATCGCGACCGGCTCGCGCGGCGCGGTGCCGACGTCGACCCCAATGTCCGCGTGCGCATCGAGCGCGGCTGCGCCGTTCCCGTGGCGGATTACATCGAGACAATCCGCGCCCGCGAGCGTTTGGTGCGGGCCCTGGATCGCCGCATTGCCGGCACCGATGCGCTCGTCATGCCGACCACAGCGATCGTCGCGCCCGCCATCGCCGAGGTGGCGGACCCGAAGGTGTTCGCCGCGCGCAATTTCATGCTGCTGCGCAATACTGCGATCGCCAACTTCTTCGACCTCTGCGCCATTTCGTTGCCGCTGAAGGCCGCGCTTCCGGTCGGGCTCATGCTGGTCGCGCGCAACGGCCAGGATCGTATGCTGCTGCGCATCGCCGCGGCGGCAGAGAAAGTGTTCGGCTGACCGCACGCGGTAACAAATCGCGCGACCCCTCGAGCGGCTCGCCGGCCCGCCCGCCCTGGGGCAGTGCGGCGACATTGGTGTTGACGACATTGTTGTCAAGGTCAACAATATCGACGAACGCCAGGATCGAGGAACCGCGTGATCGCGGCATTTTCGAGCTTGTGACGTTGCATGAAACCGGCATCATGGGGGCAAGGCCGGACCGCATCATCCAGGGAGGATCTTGCTATGAGCCGTAAATCCCACTCCAATGTTGCGCATCTTACCCGCCGGACCTTTACCGCGGGTGTCGGTGCGGCCGGTTTCGTCGCCGGCGCGGCGCCGTTTAACATTTTGCGCGCCCAGGGCGCCCCGCTGAAGGTCGGGGTGCTGTTGCCGCGCTCGGGAATCCAGGCCGGCATCGGCCAGGATTGCCAACGCGGCGCCAACATCGCGCCGGCGATCCTGAAATCGATGGGTCTGCCGAACCTCACCCTCATGAACGGCGATACCGAATCGAACGTCGATACCGCGCGTGCCCGCGCCGAGCAGCTGATCGGCCAGGGAGCCCAGCTCCTGGTCGGCGCCTTCGATTCCGGCCAGACGACCGCGATCGCGCAAGTCGCCGAGCAGAAGGGCATTCCACTCGTCATCAACATCGCCGGGTCACCCGCCATCACCGAGCAAGGTTACAAGTTCGTTTTCAGGAATTTCCCCACCGGACCGATGATCGTCGGCGACGCTTTCGCCAACCAGAAGGAGGTGTTTGCCGCCGCCCGCGCGGCGCCGAAGACAGTTGTTTTCATGCACATCAATGACACCTACGGCACGGCGATCGCTGGTGCGGTCGAGCATGTCATGCCGAAATTCAACATGCCGTACACGATCGCCGAAAAGATTTCCTACGATCCGGCGGCGCGCGACCTTTCCGTGGAGGTGGCGAAGGCCAAGGCGACCGGCGCCGACGCCCTGCTTGTGGTCAGCCGCCTGAACGACGCCATGCTGATGACGCGGGAACTCGTCAAGCAGCGCTGGACGCCGCAGGCGATCCTGAGCATGGGTCCGGGCTGGTACGAGGACCAGTACATCAAGACGCTCGGCAAACTCGCCGACGGGCCGATCAGCTTCGTGCCCTGGTACGATCCGCACAAGAAGCTGACCGGCGTGCTCGAAGCCGCGCTCGCCAAGGCCGACCCCGGCGTCAATCTCAACACCAACCACGTTTTTACATTCGAGGCGCTGCTGGTCGCCGCCGACGCCTACAAGCGCGCCGGCTCGGCCGATCCGAAGGCGCTCGCCGCCGCCATCCGCACCACCCACATCACCGACAATGTCAGCATCGGCCCCGGCATCATGTTCAACGCCAAGGGCCAGAACGACAAGGTGAAGGACGGCGCCATCCAGAACCGCGGCAAGACGCTGGTCACGGTGGCGCCGCAGGAAGCCGCCAACGCCAAGCCGGAGTGGCCGATGCGTTCCTACCTCAGCCGCGGCTGAGGCTTCGGTGCCGTTCGACGTCTATCTCAACGTCGCCGTCGGCGGAGTTCTGACCGGCCTCGTCTATGGCCTGATGGCGCTCGGGCTTTCGGTCATTTTCGGCGTGGTGCGCGTCGTCAATTTTGCCCACGGCGAGATGATGACCATCGCGATGTTCATCGCGGTGGTCGCCTTTTCGGCGTTTCACCTCGATCCGCTGCTCATGCTCGTTCCAATCGCGGCAGTGATGTTCGTCTTCGGTTATGTGCTGCAGCGCGGTCTCATCAACCCGTTCATCACCCGTCCCGAGCACGCGCAGTTCCTGTTGCTGGTGGCGCTCGGCATCATCATCGCCAATGCGCTGTTGATCATTTTCGGCCCCGACGCCCGCTCGGTGCAGACCGCCTATGCTTTCGACAGCTACCAGCTCGGCGCCTTGATCATCGATGCCTCCAAACTCTATGCCGGCGCCGCGGCCATCGTGTTCACCGCCGCGCTATTCGCGTTTTTCCGGTTCACGCTGATCGGTACGGCGATCCGCGCCTGCGCCGACAATCACACCGGCGCGCTGGTGGTCGGGCTCGACGTCAAGCGGCTCTATGCGCTCACCTTCGGGCTTGGCGCCGCCAGCGTCGGCGCCGCCGGCACCATGCTGACGCTGATCATCGACACCACGCCGTTGCTTGGCCCGAGCTATACGCTTCTGGCGTTCGTCATCGTCATCACCGGCGGTCTCGGCTCGCTGCCGGGCGCGCTCGCCGGCGGGCTCTTGATCGGGCTCACCGAAGCCTTGGCCGGGCTGACGTTCCCAGCTTCGCTCAAGAGCATGTTCGCCTTCGCCATTCTCGTTCTGGTGCTGTTGTTCCGGCCGCAGGGCATTCTCGGCCGGAGGCTGACGTGATCGCGCGGCTTGGCGGCCTCTCCAAGCGCAGCGCCGCGCTCGTTGCCGCGCTCCTTGCGGTGCTTGTCGCCGCGCCGTTCGTCGTCAACGATTATCTGCTCACCGTCCTCATCATCATTCTGTATTTCGCCTATGCCGGGCAGGCCTGGAACATCATGATGGGCTTTGCCGGACAGCTTTCGCTCGGCCACGCCATCTATATCGGGCTCGGCGCCTATGTCGCCGCCGTCCTATTCACGCATTTCCAAATCGGCCCATGGATCGGGTTCCTCGCCGCCGTTCCTGTCGCCGCGGCGTGCGGGGCGATCATCGGCTTTCTCGCCTTCCGCTTCCGCGTCGCCGGCGTTTATTTCGCCATCCTCACCATCGCCTTCGCCGAGTTCACGCGCATCGGCTTCGACAATTGGAAGTTCGTCAATGCGTCGAGCGGGCTGTTCCTGCCGGTGAAGCAATATGCACATAACGATCTGTGGCGGCTGCGCGGCGATCCGACCATGTTCTATTACGTCATCCTAACCGCCACCGCGCTCGTGTTCATCCTTTGCCATCTGCTCATGCGCAGCCGCGTCGGCTACTTCTGGCTGGCGATCCGCGAGGATGAGCAGGCGGCACGCGCCGCCGGCATCGACACCTTCCGTTACAAGATGTACGCGGTGATGGTGTCCGCCGCCGTCACCTCGTTTGCCGGCGTCTATTATGCGTTCTTCTACAACAACCTGTTTCCCGAGCAGGTTTTCAGCATTTCGCGCTCGATCGAGATCATTCTCGGTCCCATCATCGGCGGCGTCGGCACGCTGTTCGGGCCGATCCTCGGCGCGTTCGTGCTGACGGGCCTTGCTGAAACGCTCAACTCCGGCATGACCGCCTTCGGCCTCGATCTGCCCGGCGCGACGCAAGTATTTTACGGCATGTGCCTGCTGCTCGTCGTCGTGGCGCTGCCGAATGGCGTGTGGCCGCCTTTGGCGCGCCGGCTCGGCCTGAGCGAGGACAAGAAATGAGCGCGCTGCTTGCCCTCAATGCGGTCAGCAAGCGCTTCCGCGGTCTGCTCGCGGTCGATAACGTCAGCTTCGCGGTGCCGGCAGGCACGATTTTCGCCGTCATCGGCCCGAACGGCGCCGGCAAGACCACGCTGTTCAACATGATCGCCGGCGCCATGGCGCCGGACGACGGTTCGATCACTTTCGCCGGCGAGCGCATTGGCGGTTTGCCGGCGGATGCGGTCTGCCGGCGTGGCGTAGCCCGCACCTTCCAGATCGTGCGGCCGTTCATGGCGTTGAGCGTCGAGGACAACGTCACCATCGGCGCGCTGCTGCACCGGAATGACGTCTCCGCGGCACGACAGCGGGCGCGGATGCTGCTGCAGCGCCTCGACCTGTTCGACCTGCGGCACCGGCTCGCTTCGACGCTGACGCTGCCGGATCGCAAGCGGCTGGAAGTTGCCCGCGCGCTTGCGACGGATCCGCAGCTGTTGCTGCTCGATGAGGTGATGGCGGGGCTGCGGCCGACCGAGACCGACCGCATGGTCGCCATCCTGCAGGCGCTAAACCGCGACAGCGGATTGACCATTCTTTTGATCGAGCACGTGATGCGCGCGGTGATGGCGCTGGCCTCGCGCGTGCTGGTGCTCGACCACGGCACGGCGATCGCGGAAGGAACTCCGCAAGAAGTCGTGCACGATCCCGCGGTCGTCCAGTCCTATCTCGGTGCCGAGGCGGTGTGATGCTGCGCGTCGAAAATCTCGATGTTTTCTACGGCGATGTCCAGGCGCTCGACGGTGTGTCGCTCGAGATCGAGGAGGGCGAGATCATCGCCATCGTCGGCGCCAACGGTGCCGGCAAGACGACGCTGATCCGCGCGCTCGCCGGCATGCAGCCGCAGGCGCGCGGCCGCACCGTCTTCCGCGGCGTCGACATTTCCGGCTGGCCGAGCCATCGCGTCTGCGACCTCGGCCTCGGTCAGGTGGCCGAAGGGCGGCAGGTTTTCCCCACGCTGTCGGTGACCGAGAATCTCGACATCGGCGCCATGCTGCCGCGCGCCCGCGCGCAACGGGCCAAAAACCGCGAACGCGTGCTCGCCATGTTTCCCAAGCTGGCCGAGCGGGCGCGGCAGCCGGCCGGCACGCTGTCCGGCGGCGAGCAACAGATGCTCGCCATTGCCCGCTGCCTGATGGGCGCGCCGCAGCTCATCATGTTCGACGAGCCCTCGCTCGGGCTGGCGCCTAATGTCGTGCGCGGCGTGCTCGACACGATCCGCGAGCTTAACGGCGAAGGCATCACGTGTCTGTTGGTCGAACAGAACGTCGCGCTTTCGCTCAAGCTCGCGAGCCACGCCTACGTGCTGGAAAACGGCCGGGTTACGCTCTCCGGCAGCGGCAGCGAGCTTTTGGCCGACGACCGCGTCCGCAGCGCCTATCTCGGATTATAGCGACAGGTCAGAACGCGCGTCGCAAGCGTTCCATGATGACGCCGAGTGCGGCCACACGAGCGTTGAGTGGCGCGAGCGGAAACGACTGCCGTAGCCGGTTACGCACGTCGGCTGCCGTCGGTGCCTCGATATCGGCGAGCGCCGCAGCCATGGCGCGTGCCATATCGGCCTCGGGCCGTCCGCTGAGCGTGGCCGGCACCATGGTGACGTCGCCGAACGGGATCGGCGGTTGCACACGTAACGTGACACGGCGGGCGCCCATGGCGATCTCCAAGGGGATGAGGTTCCCCTCCTAACCCGCCAAATTTACCAAAGTTCCATTGACACGCAGATGACAGGGGACGAATCCTTCCCCCCTGTCATCCGTCCGTTATCGGCCGACCGCGAGCGGCTCGCGCGCCGGCCCCTGCTCCTTGAGTTGCAGGCGGTAAAACGAGGCGTAACGGCCACCCTTGCGCAACAGCTCGTCGTGGCGGCCCGATTCGACGATCAGACCGTCTTCCACCACAAGAATGCAATCGGCATGCATGATGGTGGTCAGCCGGTGCGCGACGACCAGCGTCGTGCGCCCCTTGCATAGCTCGGCGATGGCGTCCTGCACGTAGCGCTCGGATTCCGAATCAAGGGCCGCGGTTGCCTCGTCGAGCAGGATGATCGGCGCGTTCTTGATCAGCGCCCGCGCCACGGCAATGCGCTGGCGCTGGCCGCCGGAAAGCTGCATGCCGTGCTCGCCGACCGGCGTGTCGTAACCGGCGGGAAACCCGAGGATGAAGTCGTGCGCATGCGCGGCCTTGGCCGCGGCGACGATCTCCGCCTCGCTGGCGCCGAGCCGGCCGAGGCCGATGTTCTCGCGGATGGTGCCGCGGAACAGTTGAACGATTTGACCGACATAGGCGATCTGCTGGCGCAGCGATTGGCGCGACACGGCGGCGATGTCCTGGCCGTCGATCAGGATGCGGCCGGAATCGGTGTCATAGAGCCGCAAGATCAGATTGAGCACGGTCGATTTGCCGCCGCCCGAGGGGCCGACCAGGGCCGTGACCTTGCCCGGCTGCGCCACAAAGCTCATGCCGCGCAGCGCCGGCGTGCCGGGACGATAACCGAAGCGCACGATGGCAAATTCCAGGCGCGCAGTCTCAAGCTTGAGCGGCGGCCGGTCATCGTCGCTCGGCTCGCTCGGCGGGCTGTCGACTACCTCGTAGAGGACGCGAACGCCGACGAGATTGTTGCTAAGATCGATGTTGAGCCGCGCCAGCCGTTTGGCCGGCTCATAGGCCAGCAGGAACGCGACGAGAAACGAAACGAACTCGCCCGGCTTCGCTCCGGTTTCGATCACGCGGTAGCCGCCATAGATGACCGCCAGCGCGATGGCGAAGCCGCCGAGCGCCTCCATCATCGGACTGACGCGATTGCCGACCCGCGCCAGCTTGTTGGATTCGTGCTCGACCGCGGCGACGCTTCCCGCGAGTCTTCGCCGCATCTCGTCCTCGAGCGAAAAGGCTTTGACCGTGCGCATGGCCTGCAGGGCTTCTTGCATGGTCTCGATGATGCGCGTGCTGCCGGTGAACTGCATGCGCGCGATGCCGCGCACCCGCCGAATCACCTTACGCAGGAAGAATAGCGCCGGCGGCGCCACGATCAGTCCGGCAATCGACATCACCGGATCCTGGATCACCATAACGATCGACAGCCCGACGAGCGACATCAGATCGCGGCCGATGGCGGTGATGAGGAGACTGATGACTTGGCTGACGGCGGCGGCGCCGGTGGTGAGCCGGGCAATGAATTCCGACGAATGGCGGTCGGCGAAGAAGCCGATGTTTTGCTGCAACAGCTTGTCGAACATGCGCCGCTGATTATCGGCGACAATGCGATTGCCGATCGACGACAGCATCACGGTCGCGCCGTACGACGCCAAGCCCTTGGCCGCGAAGATTGCCATGGCGACGATACCGATGACCACGATGCCGTGGAAATTGCGATCGACATAGGCCTCGTTGGTCATGGTGCCGAGGAGGTAGGCGGTGAGCGCCATGCCGGCGGCGGCGACCCCCATCAGCAAGAAGGCGACGGCGTAGCGCGGCCAATGCGCCAGCGCCTCAGTGACGAGAAGGCGGCGCACCAGGGCGAACGTCGAATAGGTGTCCGAGGATTCGCCCGTGAAAGCTGTCATGCGCGACCCTTGCATCCGGTGCGGCCGAACTGCGCGCGCCGGCGTGCCCCGAGCGGTCCATGCCCCGAAGGGGCGGATTTTTCAAGCAAAATGACGCTCGGGGAGGTGCGGCGGGCGCCGGTGAGAGGTGGCATCACCGCTTGAGCCAGGGACGGGCGCCGCTCAGCCAAACCGAAAGTGCGAAAAACTCTGGACACTACCGCGAAGTCTTCTCGTCGCAAGGGTAGGTCCCATAGCTGTTACTGACGCATCGCTGATCGTCTCTGGCGACGAAAACATCCGCCTCACTGCCTTCCCGTCGAACGCGGCGGACGCGTCCGCCGTCGCCGAGCAGCGCCTGCTCGAACCGAGATGCATAGTCTGAGCAGGTAATCCCCTGCTGAAGAGTAATAGCTGCTTCGTGCTGCCGCCGCCACAGATCGTCATCGGTAAGAAGCATAACAGCGGCCTCGGCGAAGCGGCTCGGATCGGCACGATGGAACCCGGTAACGCCGTCGATCACCCGCTCGGGGAGGGCTGCGACCGGCGCGACAACCGCTGGCACGCCCAACGCCTGGGCCTCAGCAAGCGACATGCAAAAGGCCTCGCATTTGTGACCGAGATATAGCATCGCGCGCGATCCGCGCATGGCCCTGATTAGGTCGGCGCGGGCGGTAGTGGGATGCACCCGAACTGACGCTTTGGCCCAATCGGGCATGCCCGACGGAAGTAGCGATCCTTGCCATTCGGTCCATGCGTCCTGGCCCGGTCGCAGGTCGTGGATGCCGTAGACGTCGAGCACCGCGTCCGGTACACGAGGCAGGATGGAATTCGCCCAGATCTCGACCAAAGCCCGCAGATTCCTTTGAGGGTTCGATGCGAAGATGGCGCGGCGTGGCGGAGCTATATCGAGCACGCCGCGGTCGCGCACGTCGTCCGGGACCGGCAGCGGAATGACGATATGCGGATTGCGGCGCGGGAGGAACGACGAATACTGGGTCACCTGATAGCGGCTCATCAGGATCGGCGCCGGACGATGCAGCCACATTTGCCAGATCTTCTTGTAGTGCTTGAGCTGATTCGAACCCCAGAGGACCCAGATCGCGCGTCGGCGCGGTTTGCGGACGAAGCCAAGCAACCTCGGCTGCTGGACGGCGACGTAGAGGTCGCAGTGATCCTCCGGGGGATCACGCAGGGGGCGCCAAAGCACGCCCTCGTGATCAACCGGGGCCTCGCAGTTCGTGTGGACGGTGACGTTGTGTCCTCGGTGGGCGAGTTCCCGCGCGCAACGGATCACATTCGATTCGGTGCCTCCCAGCGGCAGCATATGGAGCGAGCGCCCATCATATGGACTCGTCGAGTCGGCGAAGATGATATTGGCCATATTCGTCGCCTTCAGATCCGCCGGACGCTGGATCGCGGGAATAAACTCCTTTATCATACTACGATCGGTTTGCGAAAACGATCTCAAGAGCGCCTTTGGGCAATATCGAGGTTCCTCGACGCCATGCGAACGGAGAAGTTGCTTGACGAGCCCACATGGCGAAAACATCGGTCGCCGACATATTGAGCTGGTGCATGCAAGGCGCAAACACAAAGTTCGGCTCCATTTGGATCGACGTCACGGAATTATTTGACCATTTTCGATTTGCCGAGCACCCAACCGGCGTTAGTCGCGTCGTGTCAAATCTTGTGGATGCGCTCAAGGCTGATCATGGAGAGATTTTCAACAGCGTACGGCTTCTGTTTTGGGATCCGGTTCGACGCTGCCCGATCACAGCGGAGGATTCACGCCTCACGCCGCTCTCCTCTTTCCTGCCGCGGCTAATAGCATTGTACTCCGCGGCAGGCCTGCGTCGTATCGCATATTCATCGCGAGGGATGAAGGCGCTGGCAACTTCCCTTCCGAGGCGGTGGCGATACAGAGTGTTTCCGTCAGACAATGGCGTCACCTTGTTCAGTCTCTGGGCGGGACTTCAGGGAATCCAGCTTTCCCCCGTCCGCTTTGCTGCCGGTGACTGTCTTTTCGTCCCCGGATCGTTTTGGTTGGGGCAATACGCACCGCATCTCGCCGCGCAAGCCAATGCCGTCGGCGTTCCCGTGACGGCGTTCGTTCATGATGTATTGCTCCTCTCACGTGCCGATTGGCTGCCACGCCGACACTCCGAACAGTTTCGTCGCGGCTGTGATTTATTCCTGCCCGCTTGCGCAGCCATCATCTGCAATTCGTCTCACACGCGGGGTGAGTTGCGGCGGCTGGTTCCGGCAGCTGCGCGCTTGGCTGTCTACAAATGTCGACTCGGAGATCAGTCGTTTGGCAGGACATCGGCGCGCATTCCGGATTTGGTTTCCGAGATGCACGGGCGAAAATATGTGCTATTTGTATCCACGATCACACCAAGAAAGAACCATAAACTCCTGGTCGAGGCGTGGCGCCGGCTGTGGCGAGAACTCGGACCCTCGACTCCCTACCTGCTATTCGTAGGCGGTGGTTCACCGGACCTTGTCCTATCGGAATTGCTGGCAGCAGAAAAGGCAGAGGGTGGGCGAATTATTCGGATTTCCGGAATCGACGATGGAAACCTCGAAGCGCTTTACGAGCACGCATGGATGACCGCGTATTCAAGTCTTGCGGAAGGATATGGGATTCCCGTTGCCGAGGCGCTCAGCCGTGGCAAGATTTGCTTGGCAGCGCCGAGCGGCGGTATCCGTGAAATCGATGAGAATCTGATTGACTTCATCGATCCGCTGGATCCGGAAAGCGTCACTGCGAGGGTAAAGACTTATTTGCGCGATGAAGGTCGCCATTCGAGCCGAGAGGCGGAGATCAAAAAAAGTTATCGTTCAACCGATTGGTCCGAAACCGCACGTCTTGTCCGATCCATTCTCGAACGCACGGTAACCGGCCCCGCCAGTTTTGGCGAGCCGATAAAAACGAGTGTGGATTGCTTGTCGAAAGGTTGAGCTTGGCGCGAGGGACCATCGGGCAGCGCGGTATCAGCATTGGAGCCGGCAGGGGGGGAAGCGCCCTGCTGAGCGCGTTGATCAGGCCATGCTTGCTGATGGAGGGCGGTACTGATGCGATTGTCGCACCGGCGCAATGGCAAAACGATTTTCGCGTAACCTGCCCGCTGTCCGTGAGCTGGGCCGCCGCGCCGCGCACGTACCGCAACTTGACAAAGCGGTATCGCGTCGTCTTGAAGGCGTGGGTTAGCGGGTGTAGCCGGACTCAATCTGCGACGCTATAGTCCGGCAGATCGACACCCATCTTCAAGCACTCATCGCATGTGCGAAGCATACGATGAGTGCTGCAAGTCCCGGCCTTGGGCGGATCGCCACATGCAAGACCTCTCCCACCTCAGGATCGTGGAGATTGGTGACAAGCCATACATCAAACATGCGTTTCCCAACCAGGTGATGTATTTTTCGACATGGCCCGATGAGAATGAACGAAAACTAGCAGATGACCGCAGTTGCGCCGTTTCGCTCGCCACGCTTGGACCACTTTGGCGAGTTCTTGCGCGAACCTGAGACCTCGCTCGTTGTCTGCCATCCGACGTTTTACTCTCCGTGGCACTGGCGCTGGATCATGCGCGCCCTGTTCGATCGGCGGGCGGCGCGTCGATTGGCTTCCTTTCCGCGGACGATGGGCTCCCAGGTCCTGCGGTGGCGGATTTCGGCGCCGATCGCGATCTTGGATCACGAGGACCTCCCCATTATCAATCGCAACAATTTCTTTCTGCTGGATTGCTGCCGTCTCTATTTCAAACGCGAACTGCCGCCGGATCGTTGGCGCGTCTTTTTGAAGACCGGCCATGCGAACCTGCCGACGCCGCGATTTCGCGAGCTGGCACGCAATCGCGCTCGGATAGACAAGCTGCGGCCGATCTCGCTGGGCCTTCCACTGTCGGCGCCGAGGCCCTTTCCGGTCCTGCCAACCGAAAAAACGGCAGATATATTCTTCGCCGGACGGATAGCTGGCTCCTCTTTCATTCGACAGAAAGCACTCTCCGAGCTGCTGGCCTTGCGGGAGCGCGGATTCGTAGTCGACATTCCCGAGCGGCAACTGGACCAGTCGGAGTTTTATCGCCGTTGCGCACAGGCGCGGCTGACCTGGTCGCCCGAAGGACTCGGTTGGGACTGTTTCCGGCACTACGAGGCTGCCATGTGTGGATCGGTGCCGCTGCTCAACCGACCCACGATCGAGCGATACCAACCCCTGCAACCTGGCAAACACGCGGTTTATTACGACGTCGAGGACGGTGAATTGACGGCCGCTGCAGTCAAGGCGCTGGCCGACACATCGCGTCTCGAAACCATGGGGGGTGCGGCGCGGGCCCACGTCCTCGCCCATCATACACCGCTGGCGATTGCACGGCACATTGTGCGCATGTCCCTGGAAACGATCGGTCAGGAAGAGGCGCCGCCAGCCGTCCCTAGCAGCGTACCGCCCGTCGACACGATGACGGGCTCGATGACCTGCAGCCCAACTCCCTCGTAACGCGACAGAGAAGCGCCGAATGATGCGCTGTCAATTAGTGGTCGAGAGTCGCCCAGATCGACGACGGCGATTGGCGCTTTGTGAAACAGATGAACTAACCGCCAGGCAAAAATCGCAAAATAGGCCGAGTGGCGAAAGAATGTTCCAGTCACGCAACGTAGTTAGAATCGAGCTTGCTGTCGACGCGCTCATCCCTAACCACGGATGGTCTGCACCGCAAGGTGACAAATGATATACTCGTCTCTGAGCGATGATTAACCTGCGACGCTCTACGTGCCGAGGATCGCACTCGTCACCCGCCGGTGGCGTCGCGCCAGGGTGTCCTCCATTGCGTCAAGAATATGGTCGAGACCGCCCTCGGCACGCAAGTGCGGAGCACTCGCGCGTGCCCGCGACTTCAGTTCGGCGAGGGTGTTTGGTTCTAGCGCTGTCCGGATGGCATCGACATAAGCGCTCGAGTCGAAGGGATCCGCGATAACTATTCCCGCCCCGAAACGATCAATGTATTCGGAGAACCCGCAAACGGCGCTAGCAATCACCGGCGTGCCCGCGAGCAAGCTCTCCAGGATAACGAGCCCGGTGTTCTCAACGCGGGCCGGGTGCAGCATAAGATCGGCCGCACCGAAGATGTCGGCGACGTCGTCGCGATGGCCAATCAACCAAGTGCGCCCTGCAACCCCTGCTCTCGCCGCCATCTGCTTGAGAGACGCTGCATGCTTCGCCTGAAGGCCGACTACGAGCAGGTGCAATCCCGGAATATCGCGGAGTGCCAAAATGCTGCGATCAACGCCCTTGGTTCTGGGATAGACCGTCACAGATGCCGCGAGTATCGCGGACTCCGGAATGCCCAAACTGTCGCGAATCTTTGCGCGTCGCTCATAGAAACGCCTTTCGCCGGTGGGATGGATCATCGGCGGCAACACGGTTGCGCGTTCGGCACCGAAGCGGTAATGCTGGCCGTACTCCTGCTGTTGCTTGCGGCAAAGGAACAGGATGTCGGGTCCCCCCGCACTGAAGCAATCCGCTTCCAGCCGCCCGTAGGTAGCGTACCGCGGCAGCCAACTTTTGAGCCAACCGACCCGGCGGGCGAAGCAAACGTCGGCGGCGTAGTAGGCGTCGGCGTCCTTAAATTTTTCGAAACTGATGATCGCGTCGAATCTGCCGGCGTCGCGGACCATGGCGACGGCGCGCGCGAACCGCCGCGCACGCGCGTGATTGCTCCAACCGGTAACACCAGTCATCACGCTCACCGCAACGCCGGCGGGCATTTGCAAGCTTGCAGAGCGGGTCAGGATGGTGACGTTGTGACCGCGTGCTGCAAGCCCCCCCGCAACCGCCAGAGCGTCATGCTCTTTGCCGCCGCGGGTGTTGAGCCTGCTGATGGCAACAGCGATCCGCAAAGACCTCACCGGGCTTCTTGCTTTGTGGACTATTTGCTCATCCACCGCGCTCCCCACTCGCTGGGGGGACGCCTGCGTGTCGGCGTCTTCGGGGCCGTCGGCGCGACATTCAAGAAGCTTCGGCATCAATACAGTGGCTCGCTTTGTGGAATTTAAAAGTATATCACACAATAGGGTGGATTGGACTTATATATGGCGAGTACCGCAGTCGAGCTAAAGTTGTCCGATTAGTCCGGCCAAGAAGCCATCGGTCGCAAGGATTGGTTCGTCGGGAGATGCGTTGATGGCGCCAGAGATCTCCGCTGCCATGCCGGTGTACAACGGGGCGCGCTGGCTCGCCGAGGCAGTCGACAGTGTCATTGGGCAGAGTTACTCCAACTTTGAGCTCCTTGTTGTCGACGACGGCTCAACGGACGAAACCCCGCGCCTGCTCGACAACTACGCCAATCGGGACAAACGGATTAGGGTGTTCCGACAGAGCCACTCCGGTCTAGTCGCTGCCCTCAATCGTTGCCTGGCCGAAGCACGCGGCTCCTTGTTTGCTCGCCTCGATGCCGACGATCGAGTATCTGCCAAGCGCTTCGAAGCCCAAATCAGTTTTCTTAAGGCCAATTCGGATTTCGGACTAATCGGGTCGTGGGCACGAAAGATCGACGCTAACGGCAAACCGCGTGGTCAGATTACTCCGGAAACCGATCCGGAGTTGTTGTCGCAACAGCTCATGCGCGCTAATCCCTTTCTGCATTCTTCCGTCACGATGCGGACGGAATTGGCGCGCCGCCTAGGCGGGTATCGGCCCGCTTTCGAAGCCGCGGAAGACTACGATCTATGGCTTCGCTTCGCCGAGGTGTCGAAAGTGACCAACCTTCCGGAGTGGCTCATTGACTACCGCTGGCATTCGGAAAATGTGACCCGGCGCAAGACCATCCGTCAATCGTTCTCATCTCGACTTGCGCAACGGTCGGCATATGCGCGTCGTCATTGCGCTTACGATCCCGCCGACGAACTCAAATCTCCGCCGGATTGGAATGCCACCGAATCGACCTCCTTTTACTTCGACGATGCTGCGCTCTATCGACTGTTAGCCCTAGCCGACGTAAATGCATCAATCTTGAAGCCAAAGGAGCTGGATTTCTCCATCTTGATTGAACGAGCTCCAACGCTCTCCCATGCGGAGCGCAACCTGGCCGTTCGCGCCTGCTTCAATTACCTTCGTCTCGTCGATTGCACCGATGGACAATTGAATCGTGTCTTACTCCGCGTTTTGCAGGAGCATCCAAAGATTGCGGCGAGAGCGGTTTGGGACGTTATGCAGCAGTCGCTCCAGCGGCCATCTTGATCGTTCGATCAAACGAACTCATCGCCACGCTCTTCCGTATTGATGCGCGCATATTCCCTTGCTCAGATTATGGCGCATGCTTATGTCACGTTTCAGACTTGCTGCGGCGTGATCGCAATTGTAATAGTCCACCTATGCGATCACATCCGGAAAGGCGTCCGCGTGTATGGCTCGATGTTACAACCTCCAAATCGAGCGGAAAGGTCTATAGCGGAACCGCGCAAATCGAAAGCAGTCTGATTCGCGAGCTTCCTTCCTGCCTGCCGGGTCGCCTTGGATTTTGCCGCTTCAGCCCTGTGACCAGACGATACTCGGCTGTTCCACATCCTTCGCTGCCGGACGTAAAGGCAGCACCACGCCCTGCGCGTCGCGGCGGAAGTTTTCGATGGTTTCTTCGAAACGTCGAGCGGAGCGCGCGTAGACCGATTAAGAGTTTGATTGGGGCGACCATCTATAATCCGCTCTGGGGACACTCTCCGTTTCCAACCGCGCTGCCGGGCGACACCATTCTGCTTGCTGGCGAAAACTGGAGTCGTCATGACTTTGTCATCCTCCGTGAGCTACAGAAAAGTCGGAACGTGCGCATCGCAGCCGTGCTGCAGGACATGATCCCCTATGTTCACCCGCAATTTTTCGAAGCTGACGGCTTCAGGACCCGCTTCCAGGCCTACGTGGATTTCCTCAGCACAAATGCCGACGTCATTTTCTCAATTTCCAAGTCGACAACGCAGGATCTTCTTCGCTTCGCACCCAGCGTCCTTCCCACGCGCATCGTGCAGATTGAACTTGGTGCCGATGTCCTTGAGGAATCCAAGCACATCAGGCCGGCGGCGATCGCGGCGCTCGGGAATCGCCCCTACGTGCTCTCCGTAAGCGCGCTTCAGTCGCGGAAGAATATCGATCTGTTGTACCGAATCTGGCAACGTTTTGCGCTCGAGCGGCAGCCAAACGTACCGCATCTGGTTGTCGTCGGACGCCAGGGATTTGGCAGCGCGGACCTACTTTACATGATGCGAAACGATCCTTGGATCGCCGACAGCGTCACGCTTATAAATGAGGCTTCCGATGCTGAGGTGGGTTGGCTTTACGCGCATTGTCTTTTCACCCTTTACCCTTCGTGGTACGAGGGTTGGGGATTGCCTTTGACCGAGAGCTTGGCGTACGGCAAGACCTTCATTGCTTCAGATCGGTCGTCGCTGCCCGAAGCCGGCCAAGGGCTCGGCATCCATCTCGATCCCTACGATTTGGTCGCTTGGAGCCGTGAACTGGTCAGATTGGCCAACGACAGCCGATCACGCAGCGCTATAGAACGGCACATTCTCGCCGCGCGACGAGTTCCCAATTGGGCGGATACCGCCCGTAAGATTAGCGCTGTGCTGGACGACGTGAGCCAATTCCCGTAATGGAGCGCAAACGAAATGCCGACCGGTAAATTCGTTAGGTGTTCAGTCCCACGGTGTGGTGAAGCGGATTTAACCTGAACCGGTTTGCCTGTGTCGTCCAGACCTTGCAGACGAGGTCATAAGGCGTGAAACCGCCGCCGGTCTGCGCCCATGGCGCAGTGGCAAGGACGCGCGAATGGGTCAGACTAGCCCGCAGCAGCCGATCGCGCAGCGCGCGGAAGCGCCCCGTTCTTGCGCAGCTGACAGTTCAGACATGGCGGCTTCCGCCTGGCGTCAGTAGTGCCTGGACGAATTCGGTGATGCCGAGAGGAACGCGAGGCGACATGACCATCGGTGATGTGAGGACCGTCATCAGCGCCCGCCTGGTCAACGGCGCGTTTATCGGGATGTATTGCGCCGGCCTGCTGCTACGCACTCCATGGCTCGCGCAGACAATCTGTTGGGCGGTATTGTTGCCAAGTGCCATTTGGCTAGTCTTCGATCGTCCGTCCAGTGTTCCCGGAGCGCGGCCCCGACCGTTGTACTGGCTAATCGTGTGTGGGCTTGCTGCGTATCTCGCCTGCCTCATTGTTGCTACTATCGCCGGGGGTCTACAGTGGGAACGCCTGCCCAAGCAGATCTTCGGAGCCGCGCTTTGCCTTACGACCGTGGCGGCGGTGGGCGAAGCAAGCCGTTACGATCCTTATTTTCCGCGTACGCTGGGCCGCGCAATCTCCTTGGCGGCCGGCGTCGCCGCTCTGCTCCTGCTTGGTACGTCCTTCTTGGATGGATCACTTGTGAATGGCCGACTTGGCGGCCAGCCTAGCATCAACTGGGTGCTCAATCCGAACGCGGTAGCCGCAGTTTACGCGATTTCATTTGCGGTCGTTGCCGGACATGGTCTCCGGCACGATATTCGGAAATTGGAGCGCGTCCTGGCGGCATTGATCGCGCTTCTGCTTTTAGTAGTGGTTGTGCTTACGCAAAGTCGCAGCGCGATGATGGGTTGCCTTGGGGTAATAGGGATCGTGCTGCTTGCCTCCTCGAGGCCAGTTAGGTTCTGCCTCGGGGCCCTGGCGATTGCGGCCGTCGCCGCGGTTATGCTGATTTTTCCTGGCTGGGGCGCCTCAGCACTTCTTGCCCGCGGCGATAGTCACCGACTCGCCCTTTGGGGGCATTTCTTACAGCTGAGCGCTCTCAATCCTTGGCTCGGTTTTGGCCTGAATTTTGACCCTCGCTTTCGACTTGGAGCCGAAGTCATCTATACGCCTCATGATATTTTTGTCGCGGCGCTTATTCGCGGCGGACGTCTCGCTCTCGTATCGCTGGCGATCATCCTAGGCGCGGCCGCATGGGCCGTCGCGACGGCGGCAAGAGGGGGCTGGTGGCTTCCAATCACGGTGCTTGTCGCGGCGCTCGGCTTGAGCAGCGTGGATCATGAGATGATACCTGGCACATTTAGCTATTATTGGTATGTCTTCTGGTTGCCTCTCGCTCTGGCGGCGGCGGCCGGAGCTATTGCATCCGATCCATCGTTTCGCGATCGTTATCGGAAAGCCGCAAGCGATGCGGCGAGTGGAGTTGCTGCACAAACAGCCAGCCCTCAGGAGCACTTGTAAACGATCGCGACATACCGCCGGTGGTCCGTAAAAAACGCCAAAGCCGTAGAGCGGCATAGATGATCGGAGGCGATGAAATAATCGGATTTGCCGGTCTTGGGGCTGAGACCACGGCGATGGCGCCACGCTTGTAACATGCACGCTTATTACCAAGCGTAACGGCAGTTCTCCCTATCGTTCCCTTCTTATCCCTCGTCTTTGCCGCTTGCGGCTACGAAAAAAGCGCGGGTTGCGCCAGGTCGCCGACGTCCGCCTCGGCGGCTTGTTTCAGATGCGGAGCAAGCAATCGGCCGACAGCCGCCCGCTTTTCCATTCTGAGACGCCGATCCCCCATCAATCCTACCTCGTGCAGCCAAGCGCCACACCATTGCAGCGGACCATCGACAGTCGCGATGTCTGGCTTGAATGGGACAAAGCGGCTTGGCTCTTCCCGCAGATTTGCCAGATCGAGGAGGCTGTAAAGCGGCTTCCAATTTCCCCCGCCGGTGTCGAGGCCGACAAACCAATCCTGCCCAAAGTCGAGGGGCTTGTCCTTCACAGCCGCAAACCGGAACATGCAAAATCCAGCCCAAAGAAACCAGCGCGCGCCCGACCTTCGCACCACCCCATACACGTCCTGCGTCGCAAGCGAAGCGAAAGGATCCGTCGCGGCAGTGGGGAATAGGTCGTGATCAATGAACCCGAATGCGTGCGGCATGCCCGGTCGAACGACGTTGTCCCAGGCCCAGTTGAGCGCGAGTCCGTGCGACCGGCTCGGCACAGTGGCGGACCACGGGTTGGGCGGCGCACGCAAGTAAAATGTGCTGCCGGCACCGGCAACTCGACTGTTCTCCGCCGCAATCTCATCGCTGGGTGAGTTGTCGACAATGACGTGAACGGCGGCAGGGATATAGTAGCGCAGCAGCCGAGTTTGCCAGGACAGCAGTTGTGGATCGGCATACGCAACGGTGATCAGCACATTGCGGTCGCGTATGGCATGCGCAACTTCCGCGACGTCGCCAGTGACGGCTCGCCGACGGCGATAGAGGCGATCTATGATATTATAGCGAAGGGTCTTGATTGTCTGCGTTAGCGGGCGCAGGCGATGCCAATCTTTCGCGGAAAAATCTCGGATTTTGTTTGGCATCAGGAGGGCCCGGGTGGAGTGTGCATCGCAGCAGTCGAGACAGATTTGATTTGTGCGCCGGACGAGGATCAATGCGCAACCGTTCAACTGCAAACCTTTCGTTACCCGGCGTCAATTCAGGCGTTTGATCCATCACCAAGCCCGTGAACGTCGCATCCCGGTATCGTCACGCAATACGTTGTAAGTATAGCGCCGATTGCTGTCGCCGGACAAGCGAGCGGCGACAAAGCTACGCCAGGATCGGCGTTACGCCCTGCGCTTCGTCGAATCAAACAACGGCTGCATCAAGCGTCGTTCCGCGAAGCTGTCATTGCGACTTACAACGGTCGCCGTGCGCTCCTGGGCGTGCCCGCGCTGCAGTTTCTCGATGGCGCTCCCATCCTGGCAGACAAAGACAACGGACTCGGCCAGCCGGTCATTCCGCAACGGCATCCTGCTTCAAAGATTCATCACGCCGCATCGAAGCCGTAAACGCCGGGACCATTCACTTGCCGGCACGTACCAAGAATGGCCCAAATCGCGACCACTTGCGATCAGATTCGCGCAGTTCAAGGCCATGGTCGCTTCAATGTCGCGGACCACCCCTCTGGGCGCCGGCGCTCGCCCTTGCATCCCGTGAATGAGTAAACTCTCGGGCTGATTTGAGTTTTCTCGGCCCCGGTGTTGCGACGGGACGGTGCGCGAAACCGACAAGGCACTTATAATGGTAAAATTCTATTAACTGGCGAAGAGCTTCGGGTTTGTCTACAACTGGCCTGAAGAGCTTCAAGGTTGGGGAACTTCCAATGTTGATCGCCGGCGGAGCGGGATTCATAGGGTCCAATCTCGTTCAATATTGGATTGACCGGACGAACGACAAAGTCGTCAATGTCGATAAGTTGACGTATGCAGGCAATTTGCAGAGCCTTTGCAAGGTCTTCAACCATTCAAGGCATATTTTTCTACGAACGGACATCGGCGATACTTACGCCATCCCGCTAATTCTTGCAAAATACAAGCCGAGGGCCATAATCAACTTAGCTGCCGAGAGCCATGTCGACAGATCTATTCACGATCCGGATATTTTCATTCAGACGAACGTCGTCGCAACGCTGAAGCTTCTCAAGGCTGCCTGCTCCTATTGGAATGAACTGACCGACGGCGACAAGACCCAATTCCGCTTTCTCCATGTCTCCACCGACGAGGTATACGGCTCCCTTGAGCCCGGCGCTGCCCCGTTCCGAGAAACGACGCGCTACGCGCCCAACAGTCCGTACGCGGCGAGTAAGGCGGCATCGGATCACCTGGTGCGCTCCTATCACCACACGTTCGACCTGCCGACCCTGACCATCAATTGCTCCAACAATTACGGTCCGTATCAATTTCCGGAGAAATTGATTCCGCTTGTTGTTCACCGTGCGCTGGCTGGTGAAGCACTGCCGGTCTATGGTGACGGCAAGAACATTCGAGACTGGCTGCACGTTTCCGACCAATGCGCGGCGATCCAGGTCGTCTTGGAAAAAGGAAAGCCAGGGGAAGTGTACAACATTGGCGCCTCGAGCGAGAAGACGAACCTGGAAGTCATCGAGCTGATCTGCTCGTTCCTCGACGAACAGCAGCCTCGCCGCGACGGTAAATCATATCGGGAGCAAATCACATTTGTGAAAGATCGACCGGGACACGATCGTCGCTATGCGATCGACGCCGGAAAGATCAGACGTGATCTCGGCTGGAAGCCGAAGCAGACGTTCGAGAGCGGTCTTCGCAGCACCGTCAGCTGGTATCTGGAAAATCGCGAATGGACTGCAAGTGTCACAAGTGGCGCATATCGCGACTGGATCGCACTCCACTATGACAAACATGTCCATTCGGCGTAAGGGTATTATTCTTGCCGGAGGTTCCGGCACGCGAATGTACCCGGTTACGCTGGCAGTTTCGAAACAACTGCTCCCCGTCTACGACAAGCCGATGATTTATTACCCGCTCTGCACGCTTATGCTTGCGAGCATACGGGACATACTTATCATTTCAACTCCCGAAGATACCCCACGCTTCGAGAGATTTCTCGGTGACGGCAGCAGGTGGGGACTGAACCTCGAATATGCCGTGCAACCGAATCCGGACGGTTTGGCGCAGGCGTTCATTATCGGGAAAAGGTTCATTGCGGGAGACCACTCGGCCCTGGTTCTTGGAGACAATATTTTCTATGGCCACGATTTAACATCATACCTCAAGGAAGCTGCAGGCCGTCCCGAAGGCGCAACGGTGTTCGCCTACCATGTTCGCGATCCGGAGCGTTATGGCGTAGTGACATTCGACGCTCAGCGGCGAGCCGTGTCGCTCGAAGAAAAGCCCGCACAGCCGAAATCCGGCTATGCAGTGACCGGGCTGTATTTCTACGATCCGGAGGTCGTTGATATCGCCCGGCGCCTCAAGCCGTCCAGCCGCGGCGAGATCGAGATTACCGATCTCAACCAAATCTATTTGAAGAGCGGAAAGCTTTCGGTCGAGATTTTGGCGCGTGGATTTGCCTGGCTCGATACCGGGACACATGACTCGCTTCTTCAGGCATCGGGTTTCGTCGAAACGATTGAAAAGCGCCAGGGTCTGAAGATTTCGTGCCCTGAGGAGATCGCCTACAGGATGGGCTTCATCAAATTGGAACAGCTCGCGAACCTGGCCGAGCCGCTCGCAAATAACGGCTATGGCCAATATCTCCTTCGAATTGTTGAGGAGCACGGGCGCGCAGAATCATGAAGGTGACACGAACGTCAATTCCAGACGTCTTAATCTGCGTACCCGAGGTCTTCGGCGACGAACGCGGCTTCTTCCTGGAGAGCTGGAACGAGCGAAAGTTCCGCGATGTGGCCGGTGTCGGCGTGCACTTCGTCCAGGACAATCACTCCCGCTCCGAGCGCGGAGTGCTGCGTGGTCTGCATTATCAAATCAAGCAACCGCAGGGGAAATTGGTTCGCGTTGTCAGGGGGCGCGTCTTCGATGTGGCGGTTGATCTCCGAAAATCCTCAGCTACTTTCGGTCGCTGGGTCGGCACCGACCTGGCCGAGGATAATCATCGCCAGTTGTGGATCCCTCGAGGTTTCGCACACGGTTTTCTTGTGCTCTCGGAGATCGCGGACTTCCTGTACAAGTCCACGGATTATTATGCCCCGGAGCACGAACGCTGCATCATTTGGAACGACCCCGCGATCGCGATTGAGTGGCCGACGGACCACGAGCCGACGCTCTCGGCCAAGGATCGAACAGGCGCGTTACTCCGCGACGCTGAGGTCTTTCCATGAGGCTATTGCTCTTGGGGGCGAACGGCCAGGTCGGCTGGGAACTGAACAGAAGCCTTATGCCACTTGGCGAAGTAGTGGCCATCGACCGCCAGCAGTGTGATCTGTCCCAGCCCGAGCGCCTGCCGGCTCTGGTGCGCGGCATAAGTCCCGCCGTCATCGTCAATGCGGCGGGCTACACAGTCGTCGACCGGGCCGAAGGCGAAGAGCAGCTGGCGATGACCGTGAACGGTACCGCAGCGGGCGTCTTGGCGGAACAGGCCCGTGCCTGCGGCGCGTTGCTTGTCCATTATTCGACGGACTACGTATTCGATGGCACCAAGGAGGCTCCTTATCTGGAGGAGGATGTGCCAAATCCGGTCAACGCGTATGGCCGCAGCAAACTCGCGGGCGAGATCGCAATTCGACAAGCCGGCGCCAGGTACCTGATTTTCCGCACGAGCTGGATCTATGCCGCGCGGGGGCGCAACTTCGTGCGAATGCTGATGCGGCTGGCGGCCGAGAGAGACGAACTACCGGTCGTCGCGGATCAGATCGGCACTCCAAACTGGGCGCGCAATATTGCCGACGCCACTGTCCACGCCGTCCGGCAGGCCACCGCGGAACGTGTCGACGGCTCCTTTGCGTCGGGCCTTTTCCACCTGACGGCGTCGGGCACGACAAGCTGGTATGGCTTTGCCGAGGCTATCCTCGATTGTGCGGCGCGCAACGGCCTGATTGCCGCGCAGCGCTTGTCTCGACTGCGTCCCGTCGCAACCGAGGACTATCCGACGTTAGCGGCAAGGCCCAAGAATTCTCGGCTCGGGGGTAATCGGCTGAGCGAGCAATTCGGCATCTCGCTTCCCGACTGGAAGCAGGGCCTGACTCTCTGTCTGAGCGAGACCACTAGCGCATATCTCGGCTGAATTGAATCGGGACCGAAGGCGTTCACGCGCCCCTGAATTTTTTCGCGCCCTGGCGAAGGAGTCTGAGAGGCCAATCTTTCGAGCATTTGCTGCATTCGCACAAATGATCGCTGGCCGATCGAGGGCGTTTGGCGACACGGCGGCGATGTCCTGGCCGTCGATCAGGATGCGGCCGGAATCGGTGTCATAGAGCCGCAAGATCAGATTGAGCACGGTCGATTTGCCGCCGCCCGAGGGGCCGACCAGGGCCGTGACCTTGCCCGGCTGCGCCACAAAGCTCATGCCGCGCAGCGCCGGCGTGCCGGGACGATAACCGAAGCGCACGATGGCAAATTCCAGGCGCGCAGTCTCAAGCTTGAGCGGCGGCCGGTCATCGTCGCTCGGCTCGCTCGGCGGGCTGTCGACTACCTCGTAGAGGACGCGAACGCCGACGAGATTGTTGCTAAGATCGATGTTGAGCCGCGCCAGCCGTTTGGCCGGCTCATAGGCCAGCAGGAACGCGACGAGAAACGAAACGAACTCGCCCGGCTTCGCTCCGGTTTCGATCACGCGGTAGCCGCCATAGATGACCGCCAGCGCGATGGCGAAGCCGCCGAGCGCCTCCCGCGACGGCGTAGCGCGGCCAATGCGCCAGCGCCTCAGTGACGAGAAGGCGGCGCACCAGGGCGAACGTCGAATAGGTGTCCGAGGATTCGCCCGTGAAAGCTGTCATGCGCGACCCTTGCATCCGGTGCGGCCGAACTGCGCGCGCCGGCGTGCCCCGAGCGGTCCATGCCCCGAAGGGGCGGATTTTTCAAGCAGTTTCGGCGCCTACGACTGATCGGAGCCCGCCGCCGCAACGTCGGCGGGCGCGCGTTGTTCGCTTTGATGCAGCGAAGCCGCCCGCCGCGTTATCAGTTCGCGTTCCCAGGCGAGCGCATGGGCGGCGATGGTCGAAAGATCGTCGAACCGCGGTTGCCAGCCGAGCGTGGCGCGTATCTTTTGCGAGTCGGCGACGATCCGGGCGGGGTCGCCGTCGCGCCGCGGCGCCATTTCGACCTTGAAGTCGGCTCCCGACACGCGCTTGATCGTGTCGATCACTTCGAGCACCGAATAGCCGTGGCCATAGCCGCAATTGAGCGTCAGCGACGGCAGGCCTGACCGCAGGTGACGCAGCGCATCAGAATGGGCGCGGGTCAGATCGCTGACGTGAATGTAGTCGCGGATGCAGGAGCCGTCCGGCGTCGGATAGTCGGTGCCGAATACCTCGATATTGGGGCGCAGCCCAAGCGCGGTCTCGATCGCAACTTTTATCAGATGCGTCGATGCCTTGCCCGATTGCCCGGTGCGGCAGCGCGGATCGGCGCCGGCGACGTTGAAGTAGCGCAGGATCACATGGCCGAGACCATGGGCGCGGCCAGCGTCGCGCAGCATGATTTCGCTCATCAGCTTCGACCAGCCGTAAGGCGAGATCGGTTGCGTCGGCGCATCTTCGTTCACCGGAACTTCGGTGGTGTTGCCGTAGACGGCGGCGGTCGAGGAGAAGATGACATGGCGCACGCCGTTTTTCACGGCGCATTCGAACAGCGCGCGCGAATTGACCGTGTTGTTGCGATAGTAGGCGAGCGGGTCGCGAACCGAATCGGGGACCACGATCGAGGCGGCGAAGTGGATGATGGCCTCGACACGGTATTGGCGGATCAGACGAGCGACCAGCTCCTGGTCGCCGGTATCGCCGACGACGAGCGGCACGCCTTGGGGGACTAACCAAGCGAATCCGGTGCTGAGGTTATCGAGCACCACGAGGCGCTCGTCGGCATCGACGAGTTCGCGCACCATGTGGCTGCCGATATAGCCGGCTCCGCCGGTGACCAGGACTGTCATGCCCGTAACCTGTTGCCTGAGGTCCTCGCCATACGATGATTTGATGAATACGGCGTTATGGCGCCGCTGCCGGGTCACCCGACGGCAGCGGCCGCTTTAAGCGCGCTGCGGGTCGCGGCGAGGACCTCTTCGGGCGCGATTTCCCGCATGCAGCGGTGGTGGCCGAGTTGGCATATCGGTCTGTGGCAGGGCCGGCAGTCAAGCTCACTCTTGGTCTCGACCGTCGCCGCCAGCGGATTGAGGGGGGCCCAATGCCATGGGCTCGTGGGGCCGAAAATGCCGATCGAGGGAGTCCCTAAGGCGGCGGCGACGTGGAGCAGGCCGGAATCGTTGGAGACCGCCACGGCAGCGGCCGCGAGCGCGAGAATGGCCTCGCGCAGGTCGTGGCCGGTGAGATCGCGGGCCGCGGTATCGCCGACAATCTCGGCGGCAAGCGCTTTCTCGCCCGGACCGCCCACCACCCAAACCGCGAGGCCGTCGGCGAGGAGTCGGCGGGCGAGTGCGGCATAGGAGGCGCCCGGCCAACGCTTCGAGGGTCCGACGGCACCCGGCGCCAGGACCACGATCGGACGACTTTCTCCGGCCAAGCCGCGGCTGCCGCGCCATGAGGCAACCTCGGCGGCAGGCACCTGGAGCTGCGGCATCGGCCATTCGGCCGGCGGGGCGGCGCCAAGCGGCAGCGCCAGCGTCGCGCAGCGGTCGACCATGCGCGGCAGTTGACGCTCGCCAAAGCGCAGGTCGTTGAGCAGGATGAACCGCGCCTCGCCGAGGAAGCCGGTGCGCTCGGGAATACCCGCGAGAAACGGAGCGAGCCCCGCTTTCCAGGTCCGCGGCATGATGAGTGCCGTCCCGTAGCCTTCAGCCTTGAGACGCTTGGCCAGCGTCAACTGCTGGCCCAGTGCGAGCCGGCCGCGCGGCAAGTCCACGACAACCGCCTGCCGCAGCCCGGGCATGTAATCGGCCAGCGGCGCGCACAACCCGGTCGCCAGCATGTCGACCGGACGGTTGGGAAATCGCCTGCGCAGAAGGTTCACCACCGAATGGCAGCGCACGAAATCGCCGATCCACATGTAGGGGACGATGAGGATAGGAGCGCGGTCCGCGCTCCCGCCGCTCATGGGGTCAGTCCCTTTATGATATGAATCATTATTCATTATTTTCGCCAACGAAGGTTAGGTTCACAACGGGGTTTCGCGCGTCAGCGGCTCGCTCACCGGCGGCGGCCAGTTCTGCGCCGCCTCATAGCGCTTGGCATAGCGGTAGAACGTCCCCCTCGAAATTGCCTAAGGCGATCACGAAACCGGCCCAGCCGTCGATGAAGTCAAGCTTGAAAACATAATGTTTCAGGAAGGACCACAGTCCATAGCCGAGCGCACTCGCCATTGAGACGCGCTTGTGCGTGAGCTTCGCCGCGCCGAGCGAAGAGTATCGGTTCATTTTCCTGATGATCTCCTCTAGGTCACGGAACGGCATTTGCCAGATGGCGTTGCGCAGCGTGCCGACCAGCCTGCCGCCGAGGATTTCATAGCTCTCGTGCACAGGTTCGAGGGTGTAGCGCATGCTGCCTTTGCGGAAGAGGTGCGGCTGGCGAAAGTTCGGATACCAGCCGGAGCCGCGGATCCAGCGTCCCATCATGTAGTTGCGGCGCGGCACCCGATAGACCTGATAAGGCGGCGAACCCGCCAGCAGGGCCAGAATCTCGTCGCGCACCGCCTTGGTGCAGCGCTCGTCGGCGTCGAGGCTGAAAATCCAGTCGTGACGGCAGATGTCGACGGCGCGGTTGCGTAAGTCGCCGAAGCCGTTGAAAGGCACCTCCACCACGCGGGCGCCGAGGCCAGCGGCGATCTCGGCGGTGCCGTCGGTGCTGTGGGAGTCGACGACCACAATCTCGTCGGCCCACAGCACGCTCTCGACCGCAGCCTTGATCTTCTCGGCTTCGTCGAACGTCAGGATATAGGCTGAGATTTTCTGCATGAGCGAAGGCCGGCGGCCATGTGCGAGTAGTCAAAGCGCACTATAGCGCGGTTCACATCCTGCGGGAGTTATGAGCGCCGGGGGTTCTCTTTTTTAAATATGAAACGTAATTCATTTTTATAAGAACGGCCCCGCTGTTGCTCGGCGCGCCAGACTGAGGCAAAGGAACGGGCAGTCGGAGAGAACCGATACAACCTTAACCGGTCTTACGGCGTCGATGTTGTTGGTCACCGGCGGGGCCGGGTTCATCGGATCGAATGTGGTGGCGAGCCTCAACGAGGCCGGCCGCGCCGACATTGCCGTCAACGATATGCTGGGCAGCGACGGCAAATGGCGCAATCTCGCCGGCCGCCAGCTCGCCGAATTCGTGCCGCCGGCGGACCTCTTGCACTGGCTCGACGGTCGCAAGCTCGACGCGGTCGTGCACCTCGGCGCCATTTCCTCGACCACCGCGACCGACGCCGATCTCGTCATCGAGACCAATTTCCGGCTGTCGCTGCGCTTGTTCGAATGGTGCGCGGTGATGCGCACGCCGTTCATCTACGCCTCGTCGGCGGCGACCTATGGCGACGGTGCGGCGGGATTTTCCGACGACTGGTCGCTGGCCGCGCTCAAGCGGCTCAAGCCGATGAACCTGTACGGCTGGAGCAAACATCTGTTCGATCTCGCTGTGGTCGAGCGCGCGGCGCGCAAGGACACGCTGCCGCCGCAATGGGCCGGGCTGAAATTCTTCAATGTCTTCGGGCCGAACGAGTACCACAAAGGCGAGATGATGAGTCTCGTGGCCAAACGCTTCGACGAAGCAAAGGCCGGCAAGCGCATCCAACTGTTCAAATCGCACCGCGCCGGCGTCGCCGACGGCGAGCAGAAGCGCGATTTCATCTATGTCGGCGATGCGGTCGCGGTCGTCCGCTGGCTGCTGGAAACGCCGTCGGTGTCGGGCATCTTCAACGTCGGCACCGGCGTCGCCCGCAGCTTCCGCGATTTGATGCTGGCAGTGTTTGCGACGCTCGGCCGCGAGCCGGCCATCGACTATATCGACATGCCGGTGTCCATTCGCGACAGCTATCAGTACTTCACCCAGGCCGAGATCGGCAATCTGCGCCGCGCCGGCTTCAATGCCGACTTCACAACCCTCGAAGAGGGGGTCAAGCGCTACGTGACCTGTTATCTTGACCGCGCCGATCGCCATCGGTGAGCGGCGATCGCAGGGCGGGTCGGGGCAACGCATGTTTGATTTTGAAGAAGCCCTCAGGCGTATTGCCGAGCAGACCGTGCTCTGCGTCGGCGACGTCATGCTCGACGATTTCGTCTATGGCGACGTCACCCGCATTTCGCCGGAGGCGCCGACGCCGGTTCTCACCGTCGGCAGAAGCGAGGTCGAGATCGGCGGCGCCGGCAATGTCGCGCGCAACATCGCCGCGCTCGGCGCGCACTGCGTTTTCGTCGGCCTGATCGGCAATGACGAAGCCGGTCGTGTACTGACCAATAAGCTCGGCAAGCTCGGGTCGATTACTTCCGAGCTGGTGGTCGACGAGACGCGGCCAACCACGCGCAAGGTGCGTTTCGTCTCCGAGCATCACTCGACCCACCTGATGCGCGCCGATTGGGAGACCGCAGAGCCGGCGAGCGCGGCAAGCGAAGCCGCGATCATCGGCTTTGCCGAAGGGGCGCTGCCGAAGGCCGGGGCGCTGGTGCTGTCCGACTACGCCAAAGGCGCGCTCACCGCGCGCGTCATCCGCGCCGTCATCGAGGCGGCGCGGCGGCTCGGCAAACCAGTCGTGGTCGATCCCAAAGGCCACGATTACCGCGTCTACCGCGGCGCGACCCTGATCACGCCGAATGCCAAAGAACTGGCCGCCGCGGTGCATCGGCCGGTGAGCAGCGAGGCGGAGATCGCCGCTGCCGCCGCCGAGCTCGCTCGCCTCGTCGGCAGCGAAGCGGTGCTGGTGACCCGCAGCGAGGCCGGGATGAGCCTTCACGTCGAAGGTGATCCGCCGGTCCATATTCCCGCTTACCCGGTCAAGGTGCGCGATGTTTCGGGCGCCGGCGACACGGTCGCCGCAGTCATGGCGGTCCTCTTGGCGATGCGGGCGCCGTACGAGGCCGCCATGCGGGCGGCCAATGCCGCCGCCGCGGTCGTGGTCGGTAAGCGCGGCACGTCAACGGTCTCGCTCGCCGAATTGCGCCACCGCATCCTGCCCGCGGCATCGCTGGCGCCGGAGGACAAGATCGTGTTCGACTGCTCGGCGCTCGACGAGCGGCTTGAGCAATGGCGCCGCCATGGCCTGCGCATCGGCTTCACCAATGGCTGTTTCGATCTGCTGCACCGCGGCCATATCAGGCTGCTGGCGCAAGCCCGCGCCGCCTGCGACCGGCTGGTGGTCGGGCTCAACGGCGACGCCTCGACGGCGCGGCTGAAGGGCAAAGGCCGGCCGATCAATCCCGTCGAAGGCCGCGCCGAGGTGCTCGCGGCGCTGGAGGCCGTCGACCTCGTCGTCGTCTTCGACGAGGACACGCCACTCGACCTGATCAAGCGCGTGCGCCCGGCCGTGCTGGTCAAAGGGGCCGATTACCGGCGCGAGCAGGTGGTCGGCCGCGATGTGGTCGAGGCGGCCGGCGGCGATGTCATCCTGGTCGAGCTGGTGCCGGATCACAGCACCACAAAAATAATTCGACAGGCCCGCGAACCGACCGGCGGATAACGCCGGTTTGTGCCGCGGTAACCTCAGGAACGCCTTTTCGGCCCCTCCGCCGCGCCGCCCGCGCTGAACGCCCCTCGCCGCGGCGATGCGAGCCGACAATCTTCCGGCTGGAGCGGCCGGGGCCGGCGCGCCAGCCGAACAGATCGATCAGCGTGGTTCGCAGAAAGAGCTTGCGTTCGGCGGCGGTGAGCGTGGTCCGCCAGCGCGGCGATTTGAGATCGAGGCGCGTCTGGTGTGCGGCGCTGCGCGCCCGCGGGCTCGCGACCCTCGTGACCGGCAGCACCGCGGATCGCGCTTATTTCGATGAAGTCTGGCGCGACTGCAAGGTCACGCGTCTCGACGGCGCGCTAGCATGGCCGGAGCTTTCCGCAGTGATCGGCGGCGCGCGCGTCTATGTCGGGCCGGACACCGCCGTCACCCACCTCGCCGCCGCCAAGGGTACGCAGACGGTCGCGCTGTACGGACCGACGGGCCCTCGCGTCTGGGGGCCGTGGCCGACTGGCGGTCTCAATGAGCCGTGGGCCGCAGCCGGCACCATCCAGCATCGCGGCAACGTCTGGCTCGTGCAGAACCCGTTGCCTGCCGTGCCAATTGGAAGGCTGCGAGTGCCGCATCGACAGCCATAGCCAATGCCTCGATGAGCTTTCAGTGTCTCAGGTCATGTCGGCCGTCGATCAGGCGCTGGCGATGCGTCAGGCCGCGTGACTGACCGAACCATCGCCGCCAGCCCGGTCAGCGTGTCGTGGGGCGGGCGCCAGCCGGCGGCCATGAGCTTGCCGGCATCGACCCGCAGGTTGCCGCCGAGCCGGTCCCAAAGATCGGCTCGCCCCAACAGGCGCAGCGGGACCTCGACGTAGGACTTGGGCATCGGCAAAATGAAGGGCCGCCGGCCCGCGGCCTGCCGCAGCGCCGCAAGTACGGCCCAGAGCGGCAGCGGCATGCCGGGATCGGCGACGACGTAGGTCTCGCCGAGGGTTGCGGGGGTCGCCAGCACGAAGGCCAAAGCCGAGATGAAATTGTCGATGCCAAGCAGTGAGCGGCGGTTGCCGAAATCCTTGGCCGGCAACGGCAGCGGCGAGGCGGCCGCGTGCACGAGCAGCGCAAGATTGCCCTTCACGCCGGGGCCGTAAAGCAACGCCGGCCGCAAGATCGTGAAAGGCACGCCGCTTGAGCGCACCGCAGCCTCGGCGGCGAGCTTGGAACGGCCATAGGCATCGGTCGGCGCCGCGGGGTCGCGCTCGGTCAAGGCATGGTCGGCGGCGGGCCCGCTCTGCGCCCTGATCGACGAGATGAACACGAAATGTCTGACGCCCGCTGCCGCCGCGGCCCCGGCAAGCTGCACCGTCGCCAGCCGGTTGACGCGGTCGTAAAGCTCGGGCGCGACGCCGCGGCTGATATGGGCAATGCCGGCGAGATGGATGATCTGATCAACTCCGTCGAGCAGCGGCCGCCAGTCGATCGGCTGCGCCAAATCCGGGTGCTGAACGACTTCGATAGCGCCGGGGAACGGCGGCTGCGGCGGCCGGCGCACGGCGGCGCGGAGCAGGTCCCCGCGTTGCGCGAGGGCCGCCACGACGGCACGGCCGATGAAGCCCGAAGCCCCGGTCACCAATATCCGGGTCACGACCATCCGAGGCACCTAATACAGTGGTTCCAACACGCCGGCGTTCGCCGGCCTTGCCGCGCCCGTCATCAGATCGAATGGAACATAGCTCGCGGTGTCACAGCCGTCGGCCTGAACGGCGTAGCGACTTTCGATGATATCCTTTCCTCTGAGGAACACAGCATAGGTGCGCCTGTGACCGCGATCCTGGAAACGCACGCAGGTGAGCCAGCTCCAGCCGCCGACCGAGTGTACCCAGCGATAATCCGATATCTCGAATGCATCGTAGGATGCGTGATCTTTGAACGTGGATTTGAGGCGATTGGCAACCAGCGCGTTGGAGGCCGGATCCGGCCCCGATGCCGGGGCATCCTCCCTCGATGCCGTGAGGCTGCTGCAGCCGGCAGCGACAACGAACGCGAGAAGGAGCGCTGCGTAAGCGGCGTTCTGCAGATAGGTAGGGGCCCCTAGCTGCTTTCTTAAGGTCAACCCGAGCAATCCTCGTTCGTCCGTCTGCATCAACGAGTATGCTGAAAATCCTGCCGAGGCAATTGATCGCCTATTAGCAGATCCTTGAGGCCGGTCGGTTAGAAGTACGGTCGGGATTGACCTAGGGGGAGGCAGCCCACGCGACGACCGTTCGCGTTCGGGGGCAAGGACTTCGCGCCTTCAACCCGACACAGTGCCGCCATGAAGGCTCTTCATTTGATAGCCCATTGGCCGATGGAGAGCGCTCGCCGGCGATCGCGGAGAATGCGCTTGCAGGCTTCGATCGGCGGGGTCGAGGCTCAACTTTGATGGCCGGCATGATCAAGCGGCTTCTCACGCCAACAATGTTGCTCGGCCTCGGCTTGACGCTCGGGTCGTGCGGCTCGTTTGCCGGGGCCGTTGCCGATCATTGGCCGCATTGGGCCGGCGGCATGTCCAACGATGTTCCGCCGCGGCCCGGCGCTCCCGGCTATGACGAGTTTATTGCTCACGAGGAAGCCAAGAGGGACGCGACGACGCCCACTGCGGCTGCCGAGAAAACCGAGGCGCCGGCTGCTCCTTCCGGCAATCGCCCGCCTAACGATCAGGCTGCGGCTCAGGGCGGCTTGTATTGACGAAGTTTTGCCAGCGGCGCGGGCGCGTCACGCGACGCCGACGCGCAGTAGATCGTGGAAATGCACGATGCCGACCGGTCGCTCCTTGTCCACCACAATGAGCGCCGTGATCTTCGCAGCATTGAGCAACTGAAGCGCCTCGCTGGCCAGCTGATCGGGCCTGACCGTCTTCGGCGATGCGGTCATGATCTCGTCGACAGTCGCCTGCAGCAAGTCGACGCGCATATGACGGCGCAAATCGCCGTCGGTGATGACGCCGGCCAGCCTGCCGTCTGGCTCGGTAACGGCCACGCAGCCGAACCCCTTGGCTGACATTTCGACGATCGCCTCCGACATCAACGCGCCCCGCGCGATCAAAGGCAGCGCTCCGCCCGGATGCATGACATCGCGGATGAACTTCAACGCGGCGCCGAGTTTGCCGCGCGGATGAAACACGCCGAAATCGACCGGGGTAAATCCTCGGCTTTCGAGCAGCGCGATGGCAAGGGCGTCACCGAGCGCGAGCTGCATCAGCGACGAAGTCGTGGGCGCGAGATTGTGCGGGCATGCTTCCCGGGTTTGCGGCAGCGCTAATACGATGTCGGCGGCCTTGCCGAGCGTGCTTTCGACATTGACGGTGACGGCGATCAGGGCAATGCCGAACCGGCGCGAATAGTCGATCAGGCTCTTGAGTTCTTCGGTTTCGCCCGACCATGATAGCACCAGCATCACGTCGTCCGTGGTGATCATGCCGAGATCGCCATGGCTCGCATCGGCGGCGTGCACGAAAAAGGCTGGCGTCCCGGTCGAGGCCAGCGTCGCGGCGATTTTCCGAGCGATGTGGCCTGACTTGCCCATGCCGCTCACGATCAAGCGGCCACGGGCCCGGCGAATCGTGTCCACGGCGTCGACGAAAGCGGGTCCCAGTCCATCGCACATTGCCGTCGCCAGCGCCGCCAGGCCCTCGCCTTCGGTCTCGAGCGTGCGCAGCGCCGAGGCAATGAATGCGTGCGGAGCCGGTTTCAACACCCTGGCATCAGCTGAAGTCATCTTTGCATATGCCCCCTATAACCATGATCGCGACGCTGCCGGCGAAATGGCAAGAGCTTACTTCTTTTCCCAGGCAGCAAAGGCTTCAGCGAAAGCACGATCGCCGGGCGGGCCCTTCTCCATCGCCAAGATAGCCCGCCCGCCATTGCTATACACGACAGGGATGTCGAACCACGGGCGGTCCTTGAGCAGCGCCAAGTTGCGCTGCAGGTCGGTGTCGACCGCAGAGAGCCCGATGAGGAAGAAGTTGTTCGTCACCTTGACGGCAAGTCCGGCGAGCGGCGTGCCGCGCGCCTGCTCGGACTGCTTCATCAGGATTCCGGGAACATTGGCGACGCCGCCGCCGGGAAAATCAGCCGGTAGATTGAACATGATCTCGATCGTGTGGCTGGCCGGCAGGGCCTTGTCGGTATTGCGGCGCAGCGACCAGGTCATAGTCATCCGCCGTTCGGGGATTTCCACGTCCGCGCGCACCGCGAGCTCCGGTGCCAGCCCGGGCCCGGGCGAGACCGTTTCCGTGCGCCAGATGACCGAGCCGACAAAACGCCTGCCCTGCGGATCTTTCGGGTCCTCCTCGTAGAGCACGACGCGTTGCGCCACCGCCGGCGCCGTTTGGCTGCCCGGCGCCGCCCCGGGCGCTTGTCCGGCGCTTTGCTCCTGGGGAACCCGTCCGGAAAATTTGGGCTGGGCTGTCGGCGTCTCGTGTGTCGCCCGGCTCGGCTGTCTTGATCCGTGTCGGGTCAGGATCTGGTAAAGCCCGGTGATGCTGGACCACTGCCAAGAAATCGTCGCCGCCGCACCGCCGAGCAGGATCAGCACTACGAGGAGCTTGATCAGGCCGCGATAGGAACGCGCTGGACGTGGTTGTTCGTGCGCTTCTTCCGCCGTCGCCGTGTAGGGCTGCCGCGCGGATTGCGGCATCGCCGGCTGTTCGGCGTGCAGCTGATCGGCGGGTTCGCGGCCACGCTTTTGCCGTGAGCCGTAAGAAGGCGAGATCAGTTCCTCCGCATCGAGTTGCGGCTGGAAGCCGTCATGCAGCGAAGACCCCGCGGGTTCTTCGCGCAACGGCAAAGGGCGTGACGAAACCAGTCCGTATGAATCGTGCGGGTCGCGCGTTGATTGTGCGGCTTTAGCCATTACGGGGCCGCGGACGTGGACCTCGCTGGCGCCGTCGCGGAAGCCCCTCGTGCGGTCTTGGCTCGGCGCGGGCGAGCGTGCGCTGAGCAATCGCTCGCGTGCGGTTGGCTGATGCGCCTGCGGCGCTTCCGCTTCGCCTTCATCGGCGGCCGGTTTGGGCCGTGTCTCGCTGCTCCGTCGCGGCTCGGTTCGTCCGGCGTCGGCGGCCGCACTCGAACGCTCGCGCCGTGGCGGAGCGGCGGGGCGCGGTTCGGCTCGCGATTTGCGTGCCGCTTCCGCCTCGACCTTGCGAATCGCGTCTTCGAGAGCCAGACGTTCCTTTGTGATCTCCGACTCTGAAAGCGCCGGTTCCACGGCTCGCAACTGCGTTACCAGAGCAGTGCGCGCCCGTTCATAAAGGGTCCGGCGGGCTTCCCCGGTGCTCTTGTCAAGCTCTTCGACGGCGCGGGCGATGAGCGGGTGATAGTCAGTCATCTTTTGAGCTTACGCTCGCCTCCCTTGCTTTTCATCTTGTTTCACATCTCGAACGGATTCTGCATCAGGATCGTGTCTTCTCGTTCCGGGCTGGTCGACAGCACCACCGCCGAACAGCCGATCAGCTCCTCCAACCGGCGGACGTATTTGATCGCTTGCGCCGGCAGGTCGGCCCAGGAGCGGGCGTGCGCGGTCTTTTCCCGCCAGCCGGCGATGCTTTCGTAGATCGGCTCGACGCGCGCCTGAGCGTGCTCGCCCGCCGGCAGATAGTCGATCTCGCGACCGTCCAGACGATAGCCGACGCAGACCTTGATTTCATCGAAACCGTCGAGAATGTCGAGCTTGGTGAGAGCGAGGCCCTGGATGCCGCTGGTGCGCACGCTCTGGCGCACCAGGACCGCATCAAACCAGCCGCAGCGGCGCGGCCGGCCGGTTACGACGCCGAATTCCTTGCCGCGCTCGCCCAGCATTCGGCCGATCTCGTTTTTCTGTTCGGTCGGAAACGGACCGGCGCCGACCCGCGTGGTGTAGGCCTTGCAGATGCCGAGCACGTATCCGATCGCGCCGGGGCCGACCCCCGACCCGATCGAAGCTTGCGCGGCGACGGTGTTGGAGGAGGTCACAAACGGATAAGTCCCATGGTCGACATCAAGCAGCGCCCCCTGAGCGCCCTCAAACAGAATCCGTTTGCCTTCGCGGCGCTTCTGATCGAGCAGCGACCACACCGAATCCATGTAGGGCAGTACCAACGGCGCCACGTTCACGAGTTCCCTGCGCAGGTCGTGCATGTCGATCGGATCGAGCCCGAGGCCCTTGCGTAGCGCATTATGGTGCGTCAACAAGCGCTCAATCTTGCGGTCCAGCGTCGCACCGTCGGCCAGGTCCATGAGGCGGATGGCGCGCCGTCCCACCTTATCCTCGTAGGCTGGGCCGATCCCGCGCCGCGTGGTGCCGATACTAAGCGCGGCGTTCGCGGTTTCGCGAATGGCGTCGAGCTCGCGGTGCAGAGGCAGGATCAGGGTCGTATTCTCGGCGATGCGCAGGTTGTCGGGACTGACATCGATGCCCTGACTCCTGAGATGAGCGATCTCGTTGACCAGGGCGTGCGGATCGAGGACGACACCATTGCCGATGACCGATAATTTTCCCGGCCGCACGACACCTGAAGGCAGCAGCGACAGCTTGTAGGTAGTCCCATTGATCACCAAGGTATGGCCGGCATTATGGCCGCCTTGGAAGCGGACGACGACGTCGGCCTGCTCGGACAGCCAATCGACGATCTTGCCCTTGCCTTCGTCGCCCCACTGGGAGCCGACCACGACAACATTTGCCATGAGGAATGTCCCCAGGAGACCGACGAACGCAGGTCGGGATCGGATACCGGCCGCAGCCGCTGTCCCGGATAATGGATGACGCGATACGAAGCAAGGCGAAGCGGCTCCCGCAACGCCCCCGCCCGGGACCCTAAATCCTTGGTTCCCAACGGCTTTGGGGCAGCCCTGGCGCCGATATGGCGGGGCTAATGCCTACCGCAGCGGGCCGATTGTCGCAGTTTAGAGCGTGATTCGGAAAAGTGGATGCCGGATTTCCGGAAAGATCATGCTGCTCTAGCCAGCCCGCCCAGAGCAGTCATGCAGGGCGGCCACTGGCGGTTCGGCGCGGTCCGCGATAGCTGGTCATCGCAAAATCCGCGCGCCACTGGTCGATGCGCAACTTTGGGGGGATGCGGCATGCCGGGGGCGCGGCTCGACTTACGCAGCCGCATGCGGGGCGGGCTGTTCGACCAGCCCTACCTCTTGCTGTCGCTCACGTCGCTGTTCTGGGCCGGCAACACCGTGCTCGGTCGTTTCATTGCCGGCCACATTCCGCCGATCACGCTGGCTTTCATCCGCTGGAGCGGCGCCTTCCTGATTCTGCTGCCGTTCGCCGCGCTGCATCTGTTACGCGACTGGCCGACCATCCGCCGGCACTGGATGATGATGACGGTACTCGCGTTGACCGGCTTCTCGGCCTTCAACACGATGGCCTATTACGGCCTGCAATACACCACCGCGATCAACGGCCTGCTGCTGCAATCGATCGGGCCGCTATTCGTCGCCTTGTGGACCTTTGCGCTGTTCCGCGACCGGCTTACGCCGCGTCAGGCCGGGGGTATCTGCGTGTCGCTCACCGGTGTTCTGGTCATCATCTGTCGCGGCAGTTTCGCCGTCCTGACCCGGATCGGCTTCAATCGCGGCGATCTGTGGTTCCTGATCGCGCTGGCGGTCTATGGTTTCTATACTGCCTGGCTGCGCAAGCGGCCACCAATGCATCCGCTTTCGTTCCTCGCGGTGGGAATTGGCTTGGGAGCGCTCTTCCTGGTTCCCTTGGTGGCGTGGGAACTTGCCAGCGGCAAGCGGATCGTCCTCGACGCGCTGAGCTTCGCAAGCTTTGCCTATGTCTGCATATTTCCGTCTTTGCTCGGCTATCTCTTCCTCAACCGCGGCATCGAGCTGATCGGCGCCAACCGCGCGGCACCGTTCATGCACCTCGTTCCGGTGTTCGGATCGGTGCTGGCTATCGTGCTGCTCGGCGAGCGATTCGAGATCTACCACGCCGTCGGCTACGCGCTCGTCTTCACCGGCATCACCATTGCGACCAGGAAATGACATTGGGGCCGGGTGATCTCATTCCGGCGACTGCCGCATTTGCCCATCAGAATCGCAGTGGCTTGACCTGTTGCACGTTGGGGATTTGCTGCACCTTGGCGAGCAGGTCGGGCGAAACCGTGCCGTCGATCTCGACCAGCGCGATGGCGTTGCCGCCGGCGGAGTCGCGGCCCAGATGAAAAGTCGCGATGTTGATGCCGGCGCCGGCGAGCAACGTGGCAAAACGGCCGACGAAGCCGGGCTTGTCCTGATTGGTCACATAGAGCATCGACGGGCCGAATTCGGCGTCCATGCGGATGCCTTTGATGTTGATGAGGCGCGGCCGTCCGTCGGCATAGACGGTGCCGGCCACCGACCGCGTTTGCCGGTCGGTGACGATGGTGACGGTGATCAGGCTCTCGTAATCGCCCTCGGCTTCGCGCCGCGTCTCCTCGACAATAATGCCGCGATCCTTGGCGACGACCGGCGCCGAGACGACGTTGACGTCCTGTAGCATGGGGCGCAGTAGACCTGCGATCGCCGCCGAGGTGAGCGCGCGGGTGTTCATCTGGGCGACGATGCCCTCGTAGGAGACCTGCACCTGCTTGATGCCGGTCTCGGTGAGCTGGCCGGCAAAGGAGCCGAGCTTTTCCGCCAGCGTCACGAACGGCTTGAGCCGCGGCGCTTCCTCGGCACTGATCGAGGGGAAGTTGACGGCGTTGGAGATGGCGCCGCGAATGAGATAGTCGGACATCTGCTCGGCGATCTGCAATGCGACGTTCTCCTGCGCCTCCGTGGTCGAGGCGCCCAGATGCGGGGTGCAGACCACATTGTGCAGCCCGAACAGTGGGCTATCCGTGGCCGGTTCGGTGACGAACACGTCGAGCGCGGCGCCGGCGACGCGCCCGGATTTGAGCGCCTCGAACAGTGCCGCCTCGTCGATCAGCCCGCCGCGCGCGCAATTGATCAGGCGGACGCTCTTCTTGGTCAAAGCCAGCGACTCGGCGTTGATGATGTTGCGGGTCTTGTCGGTGAGCGGGGTATGCAGCGTGATGAAGTCGGCGCGGCGCATCAATTCATCGAGCTCGACTTTTTCGACGCCGAGGTTGAGCGCGCGTTCGTCAGAGAGATATGGATCGTAGGCAATCACCTTCATCTTCATGCCGAGCGCGCGATCGGCGACGATCGAGCCGATATTGCCGCAGCCGATGACGCCGAGCGTCTTGCCGAAAATCTCGACGCCGAGAAACTTGTTCTTCTCCCATTTGCCGGCGCGGGTCGAGGCGTCGGCCTCGGGGATCTGCCGCGCCAGCGACAGCATGAGCGTGATCGCGTGCTCGGCGGTGGTGATCGAATTGCCGAACGGCGTATTCATAACGATAATGCCGCGCGCCGTGGCCGCCGGGATGTCGACATTGTCGACGCCGATGCCGGCGCGGCCGATCACTTTCAGGCTTTTCGCCTGCTCGAGAATTTTTGTGGTGACCTTGGTGGCGGAGCGGATCGCCAGTCCGTCGAAGCCGTCGACGGTCGCAGCGAGCTTGTCTTTGTCCTTGCCGAGACCGGGCTGGAAGTCGACCTCGATGCCGCGCTCCTTGAAAATCGCCACGGCGGCGGGTGACAGCGCATCGGAGATGAGCACTTTGGGAGACATGGGTATCTTCCTTTATCGTTATTCCGGCCGAGCGAAGTGAGAGCCGGAATCCATGATCACGAAAGTTGCGGTGACCCGTTGAATCGGCGTTCTAGGGCCCGGCTCGCGTTCGCCTCGCTCGCTTGGCCGGGACGACGGATCGATGGCTCACGCCGCTTGGGCGAGAGCATCCTTGGCCTGGGCGTAAGCCCAGTCGAGCCAGTGTGTGAGCGCTTCGATGTCGGCGCGCTCGACGGTCGAACCGCACCAGATGCGCAGCCCCGGCGGCGCATCGCGATAGGCGTCGATGTCGTAGGCGATGCCTTCTTTCTCCAACGCCGCGGCGATGCCTTTGACGAAGGCCGCCTGGGCCTCGGCCGCAAGTCCGCCGACGGCCGGATCGACGACCTTCAGACAGACCGAGGTGTTGGAACGCGACGCCGGCTCGCGGGCGAGGAATTCGATCCACGTCGAGCGTGCGACCCAATCGGCGATCACCTTGGCATTGGCGTCGGCGCGAGCGCGAAGCGCCGATAATCCGCCGATCGCCTTCGCCCATTCGAGCGTATCGAGGAAGTCCTCCACGCACAGCATCGATGGCGTATTGATGGTTTCGCCCTGGAAGATGCCTTCGATCAGCTTGCCGGCCTTGGTCATCCGGAAAATCTTTGGCAGCGGCCATGGCGGCGTATAGCTCTCGAGCCGCGCGACCGCGTGCGGGGAGAGGATTAGCATGCCGTGCGCGGCCTCTCCGCCCAGCGCCTTTTGCCAAGAGAAAGTGACGACATCGAGCTTGGGCCAGTCGAGCGGCTGGGCAAAGGCGGCCGAGGTCGCGTCGCAGATCGTCAGCCCGGCGCGATCGGTGGCGATCCACTCGGCATTGGGGACCCGTACACCCGACGTCGTGCCATTCCAGGTGAAGACGATGTCGCCGGCCGGATCGACCTTGGAAAGGTCGGGCAATTCGCCATAACCGGCCTTCAGCACGGTCGCGTCTTTGAGCTTGAGCTGCTTGACGATGTCGGTCACCCAGCCTTCGCCAAAGGATTCCCAGGCCAGCACGGTGACCGGACGGGGGCCAAGCAGCGACCACAGCGCCATTTCGACGGCGCCGGTGTCGGAGGCCGGCACGATGCCGATGCGATAATCGGCGGGGACCTGGAGGACCTCTCGGGTAAGATCGATGGCGCGCTTGAGCCTCGCCTTGCCGATTTTCGAGCGATGCGAGCGGCCGAGGACGGCACCATTGAGGGCTTGGAGGCTCCAGCCGGGGCGCTTCGCGCAGGGGCCGGACGAAAAGTGCGGCACAGTCGGCCGCACGGCAGGCTTCGCGATGGTCATGGTCTATCCTTTCAGATAGGCGCCCCTCGTTGGGGAGGGGTGTCCCGAGGCCGGACATACGGAAATGGCGGGGGGACGTCAAGTCGGATGACAGACAACAAGCGACGGATGATAGGCGGCAGACGAAATGAGGACGATCCGACCGGTCGTCTCCTGCCCGCCGTTCGTTGCCTGCCGTCTGTTTTTAGAACTTGAAGCCGGCGCCGACGCGGGCGCTGACAATGGAAGCCACGATGTTCGCTATCGGCGCAAACTGGACGTATTCAAATTCGCCGCGCAGAAAAATATTTTGCGTGAGCGCCCAATCGAGCCCGCCACCGACAGAGAAGCCATACAGCAGCGCGCCATTTTGCCCGGCACTGTTGCTGAAGTCGTAGCCAACGCAGGTCGGCCCTGTGGGGTCACACGGAAAGTAGGCAGGCGTGGCTGAATTCTGTTGGCCATACACCTCCGTGGTGACGCTGTAATTTCCTCGACCGACCACAAGGCCGGCGAAGCCGTAAGGCAAGAAGTTGCCGAGCACCCATCCCCCGCGCGCTCGAAGCGAGGCATAATCGGTAATCGCCAACTGACCCGTGCCGGTCAGGTTGACGCTGTATGCGCTGCCGCCGGCGGATACGATACGACCGTTACCGCCGGCCAGCGGTGCAGAGCCGGCGCTGGTGGTGAAGGCAGTGTGAGTGTAATTGCCCTCGAGACCGAGGACCAAGTCCTGCCATTGGGTATTGTACCCGACGAACCCGCCGTAGCCGACGGCGTCGCTGCTGCCTCTGCCGAGCACCGGCCAAGTCGATACCGAATCTTGGTTCTCGAGCGTCAACTCGCGCAAACTGTAGTGCACGAGCGGCTGCGTCGCCCCCGAAAAGTACGCGTTGGCGTCGCCGTAGCCGATCTGGCCGCCGAAGTAGAAGCCGCTCCAGCGTGTGAAAGTCGCGGGCCCAACCGGTTGCGAGCCGCGCAATATGTCGAGGTCGAGGTCGGCTGCGAATGCGGGCGACGCAAACGCCAGCGCAGCTAGAGCACAGATCACCCGACGCATCGGCCGCCCCTTCATCCTTTTGGCGCATATCAAAGCGGCATAATCATCGAGCATTAACCTTAATGGAGCGTTAGCTCGGCGCGGGCGCCGCCAAACGAAAACGGCGCGGTTGCCCGCGCCGTTCGCCGTCCGTCCGGATTTGCAGCGTTCAGCAGTAAACGGCTCAGCCGCGGCTCATCAGCGGCATCACCGGCATCGGTTCCGGCAGCAGCAGGAAGCGCACACCCAGCATGAGGTCCTGTGAGGACAGGTTGCCGAACTTGTAGGAGTCCGGATTGCAGCCGCCGGTGCAGTCGATCAAATCGGTGACCGAGCCGTAATTGAGGTAGCGGTAGGTGAGGTCGACCTTGAAACTCTGCGTCACGTTGTAGGTGAGGCCGGCATACAAGGCCCAGGCCGGGCTCCATGCGGCGCTGTTGCGGCCGATGCCGGTCCCGGACTGGCCGATCCCAGTGTCGGTGAGGTCGTTCATCGTGTTGTAGGCGCCGCCGATGCCGGCGCCGATAAAGGGCGTGATGCACCACCAGGTGCCGAGATCGACATAGGCATTGGCCAGCGCGACCCAGGAACTCACGTTGCCTTGATAGGCATCGCCGAATGTGCCGCCGTCATACGTGTAGGTGCCGAACGCATTGACCGCCGTTTTGGCGCGATATTCCCCGGTGACGTCGAAGCGGAGCCAGTTGTTCAGCTCGTAGCCGACGCCGAGATTGTAGAACATGGTATCGCCCATGGAGTGGTGTAGGAAGGCGAAGTTATTGGGCGGATTGAGCGGATTCGGCAGATAGTCGAGGCTGTAGGCATCGGTCATGCCGATGCCGATGTCGCCGCGCAAATACCAGCCGCTCGCCTGGACTGGCTGGTAGGCAATCTGCGGCGGGGGAGGAAGCGCCATATCGGCGGCGCAGGCCGCAGTGCTGATGAAGGCTGCCGCTCCGGCGGCGATGACGGATTTTACGCTGACCATTGGCTTCGTCCTTTTGCTCAGCGCGGGCCGCACAGCCGGGCCAACGCGTCGTTGAACGGAGCCAAAATGTCAGGAAATCCTTAAACGGGTCTTAACCTTAACGCTTAACCGTATTTGTTCAGCTTTTCCTCCGGGTTAGATCAAGCGCTCAGGCGGGATCGTTCCGCTTGCCGCCCTCAGTCGGCGTCGTCGCCGAGCTTGCCGATGTGGTGTTGGGCATAGAGCTCGAGGCCGAGCTTGGCGACCAGGTCGAGCTGCGTTTCGAGAAAATCGATGTGCTCTTCCTCGTCGTGCATCAGCTTCTCGAACAAGTCGCGCGACACGTAATCCTTGACGGCATGGCAATGGGTCGCGGCTTCTTCGTAGAGCGCGCGGGCCGACAGTTCGGCGGCGAGGTCGCAGTCGAGCACCTCCTTCACCGTTTGGCCGATGTGCAGCGGGTCGAGCACCTGCATATTTGGGAAGCCGTCGAGGAAGATGATGCGCTCGACCAGCTTGTCGGCGTGCTGCATCTCCTCGATCGATTCCTTGCGCCATTGCTTGGCGAGCGACTTGTAACCCCAGTTGTCGAGCAAACGGTAATGCAGCCAATACTGGTTGACGGCCGTCAGTTCGTGCCGGAGTGCCTTGTTCAGGTAGTCGAGGACTCCGGGCTCGCCTCTCATGATCGTGCTCCTGCAATGGAAAACCGACGCCGCACAGAATCGTGCGGCGGCTGATTATAGCCGTTACTACGAACGCCGAAAGACGCGGCGGCGATTGCGCCGTCTCAACGTCGGCTGCTGGAATTGAGGTTAGGGCGAGCCGGCGGCCTGGCAACAGGTTTCGGTGCCGGCGAGCGCCTCGTCCATGATGCGGCGGATGGTCCGGGCGCAGCGGCCGCATTGGGCGCTGCAGCCGAGGCAGCCATAGACTTGGCCGGCGGTACGCGGGGCAGCCAAATCGCTCGAAAGTATTGCCCGGACGTCGTGGTCGGAGAGCACGTTGCAGGAGCAGACGATCATCGGAGGACGGCCCGGCGTTGCATTGGTATCACTCGAAAACCTATGCCTATTTAGGGCCCGAAAAAATTGATTTCAATCAAAAAAGCCTTGTTTTTAGCTATTCTAAGCTGATTGGTGTTGCAACCTGCTCGTCGCCGCCTATCGTTCCCTTAGCGTGCGACTGGCTATCAAATCCCTGCCGGCCGCCGGCATTTCGGTCGATGGTCAAGAATGCGTAAGGACCGCGGCATGCGAACTAGGCCGCGGCCGCCTCTTCGGAATCATCGTCGCGGTGCCGCCGCCGGGAGCGCAGCCGGCAGATGCGCGAGGGGATGTAGCAGAGATCGTCAAGAAAGCCGGCAAAGCGCTGACCGCGCGCCAACGCGCGATCGAGCGCGGCCATGGTACGCGCGTGCCCGGGATCTTCGTCATGGATCCAGATGCGCAGAACCGAGCCGAACAGCGTGGCAAGGCCTTGCGCACGCAGGATGCCGCGCGGACCCGACGCGCTGATTCCCGCCGCGGTCAGCATCCATTGCTGCGAGCGTACGGCGAGCCCATTGAGGGCGAGGGCGAGCGGCGGATCGCGGCGCGCCGACCGCAGCAGCGAGCGTACCGCTTCGCGATGCGGCGCGAGCGCTTCGAGCCGGCGCATCAACACGTCGAACAGACGTTCGCGCGGGGATTCCTCGGCCATGTCGCTCAAATCCTCAGCCAGCACGGCGCGGTCGGTCGCTTTGATGTGGGCGGCGAGCATTGCGAGCGTCGAGGCGAACTCGCCGCGCAATTGGGTCAACGCCACGCCGGCCCGTCCCGCAATGTCGGCAAAGCCAATCTCCTCGAACGGCTTCTCCGCCAGCAGCGCCAGAAAGGCCGCGACGATTTTGTCGCGCTCGCCGACAGCGGCAGCCGGGCCGGTCGACCTACGGCCAGAGGAGGATCGGGCGGACTTGGCGGCGGATTTACGGGTGGGTCTGCGGGCCATGACCGAACTCCTGAACAGGGAACGCAAGGCTGATAATTCAATGTAGGTCTCCGCGCGCCCGGTTCCAAGGCGGCACTCTTCAATCCGCCAGCTCCCGCGAGCGCCGGGTTGCGGCGGCAACCGCTTTATTCATCAACGGCGCTAAGCCGTGCTTGCCCATCAGCACGCCAAGAGCCGCGGCGGTGGTGCCGCCCGGCGAGGTGACGTTCTCGCGCAGCGACTTGGCGTCGAGCGCCGAGCGGCGGAGCAATTCGCCCGCGCCGGCGACGGTTACGCGGGCAAGCCTTGCCGCAAGAGGCGGCGGCAGGCCGGCCGCGGTGCCGGCTTGCGCCAGCGCTTCGGCGAGTAGAAAGACGTAGGCCGGTCCCGACCCCGAAACCGCCGTCACCGCATCCATCAGCGCCTCGTCTTCGATCCATTCGACCGTCCCGATCGCCGAGAGCAGGCGTTGCGCGAGTTCGCGCTGCGCGCTGTTGGCATGAAGCGGCACGGCGACGGTGATGCCGCGGCCGATCGCGGCCGGCATGTTCGGCATGGCGCGCACCAAGGCGCTGGCGTTCTTCAGGGTGCGGGAGAGGAATTGCAGCGTTCGCCCGGCCATGATTGACATCACGATGGTTGAGGTTCCGATTATCGGCGCCACCGCCGGCATCACCTGCTCGGCAACTTGCGGCTTCACCGCAATGACGATGGCGGCGGCGCCGGTCAGAGCGCCGGCATCGGGATTGAGCCGAACGCCGCGCTCGGCCAGCGCGGCGATTTGCGGCGACGGCGAGGGTTCGATGACCGCGACATTCGTCGGCTTAAGGCCAAGACGCAGCCAGCCGTCGAGCAGCGCGCCGCCCATCTTGCCGGCGCCGACCAGCACGAGCAGGCCGGACAAGTCGCGCAAGTCCGGAGTCTCGGCGCTGGAAGGATTCGAGGCGCTCATCCGCGTTTTGTTACGCCTCGCCGGAGGTCTCGAACAAGGCCGAGTCCATGGCTTCGCGCGCAGATTTGCCCGCCCAGACCACGAACTGGAACGCCGGGTAGTAGCGTTCGCAGGCATCGAGCGCGGCACCGAACACCGCCTCGCACTGCCGGCCCGAAGCGGCGACGCCGCCGGCGAGCAGCAGCGCATGGCGGAACATCACCACGCCGTTCTGCATCCAAACGTCAAAATGCCCGACCCACAATTGCTCGTTGATGAGGGCGACGAGCTGCTGCACTTCGGACAGCCGCGGCTCCGGCACGCGCATGTCGAAGGCGCAGGCCAGATGCAGCGCTTCGATCTCGCTCATCCAGGTGAATGAAATCTGATAATTGGTCCACCGGCCGGTGACGACGATCGCAATCTCGTCCTCGCCGGCTCGTTCGAACGGCCAGTTGTTGCCGGCCGCCATATGCTCGACCACGTCGAGAGGGCTGGTACTTGGGTCTCGCGCGATTTCGATGATGGACATGCCGCCTCCACAGCGCCGCTGGAGTGGAAATGCGCACGCCACTGGACATTGCCGATAGCCGGGCCGCGATTTGACGCAGCAGACCCCGCCCAGCGGCTTGACTGAATGCCGCGAATCACTCGGCGCGCCGAATATAGAACGCGCGATTCCTTCCAACAAAACCGGCGCAAGAATTGTCCAGCGCGCTCTGACTGCCGGCAGTCATGAAGTGATTTGCCGCCGCGGCACAAGCGGGAAGACAGGCCGTCCACAGACCAGCCTGCGACAAGTTGACTCGGGGGTCGGGCGGGGCCTCCGGAGCGGCTTCGAGGGTCCGGATACGATGAGAAGTAACTCATTGAAATGACTCGTTCGCCTCGCGCAAAGCGGCAAGACAGAGTCAGTTCAATGGGTTAGCTCCAGTTGAATACAGCCCCTAGTCGAAGAACAGGCTCGACACCGACTCGGCGCCGGCGATCCGGTTGATCGCTTCCCCGATCAGCGTCGCGATCGGCAGCACCCGGATGTTGCGGGAGGTGCTGACCGCCTCGGTGGGCTGGATCGAGTCCGTGATGACCAATTCCTTGAGATTGGAATTATTCACCCGGGCGACCGCTCCACCCGAAAGCACGCCGTGACTGATATAGGCGTAAACTTCGCTGGCGCCCTTCTCCAGCAAGGCGTCGGCGGCGTTGAGCAGCGTGCCGCCGGAATCGACGATGTCGTCGACCAGGATGCAGATGCCGCCGGCAACCTCGCCGATGACGTTGGCCACCTCGGATTCGCCCGGCCGCTCGCGCCTCTTGTCGACGATGGCGAGCGGGGCGTTGATGCGCTTGGCGAGGCCGCGGGCGCGCACCACGCCGCCGACGTCGGGCGAGACCACGATGACCTTGGCGAGGTCGAAGCGCTGTTTGATGTCCCGCACCATGACCGGAGAGGCAAACAGGTTGTCGGTGGGGATATCGAAGAAGCCCTGGATCTGTCCGGCGTGAAGATCGAGCGTCAACACGCGGTCGGCGCCGGCGCGGGTGATGAGGTTAGCGACAAGCTTGGCGGAAATGGGCGTGCGCGGCCCGGGTTTGCGGTCCTGCCGGGCATAGCCGAAATAGGGGATCACCGCGGTGATGCGCTGTGCCGAGGCGCGGCGCAGCGCGTCGATGATGATGAGCAATTCCATCAGGTGGTCGTTGGCGGGGAAGGAGGTCGACTGAATGGCGAAAACGTCGGCGCCGCGCACGTTTTCCTGGATTTCGACGAAAATCTCCATGTCGGCGAAACGGCGGACCACAGCCTTGGTCAGCGGGGTGCCGATATAGGCGCCGATCCCCTCGGCCAGCACAGGATTCGAATTGCCGGCGACGAGCTTGATGGCTCCGTTGTTGCTCGCCATTCCGCTCCCCTGCGCGCCCGCGCGGTCAGAGCATGATCCCGAAAAGTGGGTACCGATTTTCGGACAAGATCATGCTCAGCCAAAAGCCAGGACCTGATACAAGCCGCTTACGGGGCTGGCAACATGAATCGGGGCCTTGTCCCCGCCGGTTTTCGGCTGCAATCGCAATAGCTTTGCAGTTTGGTAAATTGTCGGAAGCGAACGGCGAATGCCGCAGCGAATAGCGAGTGGCGTGGGGTCCAAGTCCCGATTCGCCGCTCGCAATTCGCTATTCGCTCAAGTCAGAGCGATGGCGTTGACCTGACGGCCATAATCCGCTTCGGCGCGGTGGCTCGAGCGGCGGAAGCTGAAAAACCGCGCCGGATCGGCGTAGGTGCATAGGCCGACATCCTCGATCTGACGAATACCCGCCCGATGCAGCTGTGCGGCAATATAGGCGGCCAGATCGAACAGCGCGTGGCCGCTGCGTGAAGCCTCGACGAAGAAACGCTCGCTGGTGGGATCCTCGGTGGCAAAGCGAGCGATGAGGTCGTTGCCGACCTCGTAATTGCTTTGGCGGATCATCGGGCCGAGTGCGGCGCGGATCCGACTACGCTCGGCGCCGAGCTGCTCCATCGCCGCCACCGTCGCCTCCAGGATGCCAGCGAGAGCGCCGCGCCAGCCGGCGTGCGCCGCGCCGATCACGGGGGCCTGCGGATCGGCGAGAAGGATCGGGCCGCAATCGGCCGTCGTCACGCCGATCGCGAGGCCGGGCGTTGTTGTGACGATGGCATCGCCACGCGGACGCGATTCCGGCGACCACGGCGCCGCAGCGACCACGACATGCGGCGAGTGGACTTGGTGCGCGGTGAGCAAACGTTGCGGCTCGACTTCAAGCGCCGCCGCCATGCGCGCGCGATTTTCCGCGACATGGGCGGCGCTGTCGCGCGAGCCGATGCCGCCATTGAGGCTGGCATAGAGGCCGCCGGAGACACCGCCTTGCCGCGTGAAGAAGGCGTGGCGAATGCCGGGAAACGCGAGGGTCTGGACTTGGATGATCATCGCTACGTCTCAAAGCCGGGAAGTGCACCGAGCTTCGAGTCGGCGATGGCGAGCGCCTTGAACAACTCGCCCATGCCACGGGGGCCGGTCGCGGTCAGACGGGCGAGCGCCTGGTCGATCTCGGCTGCTTTCTCCGGCGTGCGCGCCTTCAGGGCAGCCGCGCGTTTGTCGATGCCGAGCCCGCGCAGCAGATCGCGCTGCGAAATAGGGCCGTGGATGCGCCCGCCGATGATTTGAGCGCTCTGCGCCAGCGCCGCAAAATCGACATGCGCAGTGAGGTCGGCTTCGCCCGGCGCGCGCAGCGGGTCGGTAAAGGAATGTCCGGCGACGGCCTGGAGGGTCTCACCCAGTCCGTACCAGGCGTGACCGTAGTCGATGATGAGCGCCGCGCCATCGGTCCGCACGCGCCGTCCGATTTCGAGTCCCACGGTGTCGGAGCGCCATTCATAGACCGAGCCCACGGGCGACTGGCGCAAGCCCCGGGGCAGCGTCGCCTCGAAATGGGGCAGCGGATCGCGGGCGATGCCGATGGCCAAATCGCCGCTGGGCGCGATCTCGACGACGCGCTCGTGCCAGCCGTCGGCTTGTTTGACCGCCTGGTGAACCGGCAGCGCGTCGATGAATTCGTTGGCGATGACGATGGCGGGGCCGCTCGGAACATCGGCAAGCGCGGCGTGCCACAGTATCGGCACGCCGAGGTTTTCCAGCCGCTGCTGTTGCACTTGCTGCAGCTTGGGGCTGATTTCGACCAGATGAACGACGACTGCTGCGTGGAAGTCGCCGAGGATTTTCGCGGCCCGCAAAGCGTCGGTCATCAGCGTACCGCGGCCGGGTCCGAGCTCGACGATGCGCACGTTTTCCGGCGCGCCCATCTGCTGCCACACGGCGGCCATCCACACTCCGATCAGTTCGCCGAACATCTGGCTAATCTCAGGCGAGGTGATGAAATCGCCATCGGCGCCGAGCGGATCGCGCGTGACGTAATAGCCATATTGCGGATGCGCGAGGCACAGCCGCATGTATTCGGCGATCGACATCGGCCCAGCGATAGCGATCAGGCGCCGGATCTCGTTTTCCAGGGGCGAGCGTTCGTCAGCCATGGTTGGCGATCGGTGGGCGCGTCAAAGCAAAGCCGAGCACGGCGATGCCTGCTAATATCAGCGGAATGCATAGTAGCATTCCCATGGTGAGGCCGCCCCACAGAAAGCCGAGCTGCGCATCGGGCTCGCGGAAAAATTCGCAGACGATGCGAGCGACGCCATAGCCAAGAAAGAAAGCTCCGGTGACGAGCCCGGGCCGCCTGAGCGCGCCCATGCGCGCCAGCAGTCCAAGCACGACAAGCAGCACAAGGCCTTCCAGGGTCGCCTCATAGAGCTGGCTGGGGTGGCGCGGGATCGGTCCGCCGTGAGGAAACACCATGGCCCAGGGGACGTCGGTCGGCCGGCCCCATAGCTCGCCGTTGATGAAATTGGCGATACGGCCGAGGAACAATCCGATCGGCGCAACCGCGGTCGTCACGTCGCCGAGCGACAGTATCGGCAGGTTGCGGCGCAGCGCGAACAGCACGGTGGCGACGATGCAGCCCAGCACGCCGCCGTGGAACGACATACCGCCGTTCCACAGCTCGAAAATCTCCAGCGGGTGGGCCGCGAAGTGCGGCAGATTGTAGAACAGCACGTAGCCAATGCGGCCGCCGAGGATGATCCCGAGCGTGATCCAGATCACGAAATCGTCGAAGTCGATGAGGGTGAACGGCGCCGGCCCGCCCCATAGCCGCTGCGAAACGATGATGGCGCGCGCATAGAACCAGCCGGCGATGATGCCGACGATATAGGCCAGCGCATACCAACGCACCGCGAGCGGTCCGATGGAAATCAGCACCGGATTGATCGCAGGAAACGGCAGGACAGGCAGGATCAGCATTACTGAGTCCCATGCGGACGCGCCGCGCCCTTACTTCATGGTGCCGCGTTTCTGAGCATCGCGCACTTGCGATGGCGCCGCACCATTGCCATTGTGTGCGCGCATAGCAAGCGGGCTGGCGCTGAGAGCTCGCTGGCGGGTTCGGAGGCGGACATGGTGCAGACGACGAACCGGTTCTTCGACGAGGTGGCTCGGTTGATGAACGACGCGGCCGGTGTCGCGCAAGGCGTGCGGCGCGAGTTCGAGACGCTGTTCCGCAGCCAAGCCGAGCGCATACTGCGCGACCTCGCCGTTGTCCAGCGCGAGGAGTTCGAGGCCGTCAAGGACATGGCCCGTCTGGCCCGTGAGGAGAACGAAGCGCTCAAGGCCCGGATCGCGGCGCTGGAAGCGAGGCAGGCCGGAACAAATTCGCCGCCCGATGCTCCGGGCGCGGGCACTCCGGGCGTCAATCCTGGCGGCCTCTAAGGCCATAGCGTCGGTCACGCGCCTTCCTTGTTTTTCAAGACCCGCGCCGCTATAAGCGCCGCGACCGCGGCAAACACTGGATTTTTGCACCCCTGGAGGCTGCCGCGGGGATCCACGCCGATTAACTCTAGTAAGGCTAAGACGAGGACTACATCATGGCGACCGTCAATCTGATCAAGGCGGCAGCGCGCTCACGGGCCGGCAAGGGGGCCGCCCGGGCAGAGCGTCGTGCCGGCCGCGTACCCGGAATCATCTACGGTGACGGCAAGCCGCCGCTGCCGATCTCGCTCGACTACAGCGATCTGCGCCAGCGCATCTATGCCGGGCATTTTCTCACCACCATTCATGACGTGGAGGTTGATGGCGTAAAACACCGCGTCATCCCCCGGGATTTCCAGCTCGACGCCGTCCGCGATCTGCCGCTGCACGTGGACTTCATGCGGCTCGGCGAGGGTGCCACGATCCGCGTCAATATCCCGATCCACGTCAAGAACGCCGACCAGTCGCCGGGCGTCAAACGCGGCGGGACGGTCAGCATCGTCACCCACAGCATCGAAGTGCGCTGTCTGGCCGACGCCATCCCGAGCGCGATCGAGGTCGACGTCGGCGAGCTGGAGATCAACTACTCCAAGCACCTCAGCGATATCACGCTGCCGCCGGGCGTCCGCGTCGTCGCCGCCAAGGACATTACGCTGGTCACGGTCGTGCCGCCGTCGGGCTACGCGGAAGAGATGAAAGCTGCGGCCGAGGCTGCCGCTGCCGCCGCCGCCGCGGCTGCCGCTGCTGCCGCCGCCGGCGCCCCCGCCGAGGGCGCAGCACCCGGTGCGGCTCCTGGCGCAGCGCCGGGCGCTGCTGCCGGTGCGGCGCCCGCCGCCGCTGCGGCACCGGCCGCCGGAGCGGCTCAGAAGAAGTGAGGTCGCGCACGCGGGACGAAGCCGATGCTGCTCCTGGTCGGACTCGGAAATCCGGGAGCGCGCTATGTCGGCACCCGCCACAATGTCGGCTTCATGGCCGTGCAGGCGATCGCGAAGCGCCACGGCATCGGGCCGTGGCGCCGCCGCTTTCAGGGGGTCGCGTGCGAGGGGACGATCGGCGGCGCGCGTGTGCTGCTGCTCTTGCCCGGCACCTACATGAATGAATCCGGCCGCGCCGTGGCCGAGGCGGCGCACTTTTACAAGCTGCCGCTCACCGACATCACGGTGTTCCACGACGAGATCGAGCTGCCGCCGGGCAAGGTCAGGGTCAAAGTCGGCGGCGGCATCGCCGGGCACAACGGGCTCCGCTCGATCAGCGAGCACATCGGCAACGAGTACCGTCGGGTACGCATCGGCGTCGGCCATCCCGGCCACAAGGACCTGGTGGAGCACTACGTGCTCAGCGATTTTGCCAAGGGCGAGCAGCGCTGGGTCGAGGCGCTCACCGATATCCTCGCCGACAATGTCGAGTTTCTGGTCCGTGGCGAGGATGCGAGCTTTCAGAACAAGGTCCACCTCGCCATGGTGGCGAAGGGGTTTGGACAGCAAAACCAAGACTCCAACGGCGATCACGGCGACGCATGAATCGCCGGCTAACAGGTGAAAATCGTTCATGGGCTTCAAATGCGGCATCGTCGGCCTGCCGAATGTCGGCAAGTCGACCCTGTTCAACGCGTTGACCGAAACCGCGGCGGCGCAGGCGGCGAATTATCCGTTCTGCACCATCGAGCCGAATGTCGGCGAGGTCGCGGTGCCGGACCCGCGGCTGGAAACGCTGGCGACGCTCGCCAAGTCGGCCGCGATCGTGCCGACGCGGCTCACCTTCGTCGACATCGCCGGCCTGGTGCGCGGCGCCTCGAAAGGCGAGGGGTTGGGCAACCAGTTCCTCGCCAATATCCGCGAGGTTGACGCGATCGCGCACGTGGTTCGCTGCTTCGAAGATACCGACGTGACCCACGTCGAAGGCCGCATCGATCCGATCGCCGACATCGAAACGGTCGAGACCGAGCTGATGCTCGCCGACCTCGACAGCCTGGAACGGCGGGTCGATGCGCTCGAACGCAAGGCGCGCGGCACCGACAAGGATGCCAAGGAGGCGAAGGAGGCCTTGGACCTCATCAATCGCGCCCTGGCACTATTGCGAGAGGGCAAGCCTGCACGCCTCACCCAGCGCAAGCCCGAGGAGGAGCGCGCGTTTCACATGCTCGGGCTTCTCACCTCGCTGCCGGTGCTCTACGTCTGCAATGTCGACGAAGCTGCGGCCGCGGGCGGCAACGCCTATGCGCGTCAGGTCGAAGCCAGGGCTGCCGCGGAAGCGGCGGCCGCCATCATCATCTCGGCCAAGATCGAAGCGGAGATCGCGGTGCTCGCGCGCGACGAACGCCACGATTATCTGGGCGCGGTCGGCCTCAAGGAAGCCGGGCTCGATCGCCTGATCCGCGCTGGTTATGCCCTGCTCGATCTTGTGACCTTCTTCACCGCCGGACCGAAGGAGACGCGCGCCTGGACGGTGACGCGCGGCACCAGGGCGCCGCAAGCGGCGGGCGTCATCCATACCGATTTCGAACGCGGCTTCATTCGCGCCGAGACGATCGCCTACGACGACTACGTGGCGTGCGGCGGCGAAGTGGGAGCGCGCGATGCCGGCAAGATGCGGCTCGAAGGCAAGGACTACGTCGTCCAGGACGGCGACGTCTTGCATTTCCGCTTCAGTCCTCAGTAGCCAGGGATCAGTAATCAGAAAGGATGAATAAAAGTTCCGATTACTGACCTCTGATCCCTGCTCCCTGATTCCGGATAGCGCCCAGGTGCTCGTTGATGCGGAACACGATGAGCACGAATTCGGCCAGGATGCGTGCAAGGATGACGCCCATGCAGGCGCCGAGCAGGCTGGCAATCAGCGAGATCATGCCGACAAAGGGATTGAAGGCCATGGTGGCGAGCGAAGACACCGCGCCGGCGACCCCGAGCAGAATCGAAATGACGACGGCGAGCCAGTAGAAAACCTTGATGATCGTGGGCGTTACGAAGCGCTCCCACTGGAACAACTCGCCGATGCCGAACATTCTGGATCCTCCCGGCGCGAACCAAATGACCGTGGAACAAAATGACCGTGACTGGGCGCCTGGCGTGCCGAATTTGCGCTGCTTGAGAAGCTTCTTATAGAGTGCACGCCGTCCTTGCGGCGGTCAATCGAGCCGCATTTCGCGGCGCGAACACATCCAACGCAAAATATGGCCCGACCACGGTTGGCCGTCGGCAATTTTGTGGCGTGGGAACGCGGTGAGGGGTGTTCGGCAACCACTTTCCGCCGAGCAGGAACGCACAACGGAGCCGCGCGTTGCGTCGGCATGCTCGGATCGTTCCATCCGACGCGCAAATGATGGAGTTCTCGATGAGAAACCACATCTCCTACACAGTTCTTGGCGTGGCGCTGGTCGCCGGGGCATCGGCCGCGAACGCGCAGACGGTGATCGCGCGCGAGATCGTCGATCAGCCGGTCGAAACCGTCATCACCCAGCAACCGGGCGCGACGGTTGTTGCGCAGGAGCCGGTGGTCACGCTGCCCGGAACCGTTGTGACCGAGCCGGTGGCGACCGCTCCCGTCGAGACGGTCGAGACGGTGCGGACCGTGCGCTCGACGACCACGCGCCGGCGCAGAATCGTCAGCCGCCATGTGGTTCGGAGCCGAACAGCAAACCGGGTGACGACGACGCGGACCACCGTGACTGAGCGCGTCGTGCCGGCGCCAGTCGTGGTCGCCCCTCCGGCGGTCGAGGCTATTGCGCGGCCGGCTTACGCCGAGGTCGTGCAAGGCCCGCCTGTGGCGCCGGTCCCACCCTATCCGGAACGCCTTTATGACGTGGTCACGCCGGCGCCGGTCGCACCGCCGCCCGCCGCCCCTGTTGTGGCCACAACGTTCGGAGCCGGAGCCGCGGTTCCGACCTACGGTTATGTCTACGAGCCCGATCGCATTCTGGTGATCGACCCCTATACCAACATCGCGGTGCAAGCGATCCCTCGGTAGGCGCAGGCTGACGACGGTCCACGAACGAGACATGCGCCGCCTCTAGCGGCGCGTGCTGCTGAACAGTTGGAGGGAGCCATGAAAAGCTATCGGCGGTGCAGCCCAGAGCGGGGGAGAATCGACAGCGGTCAACATGTCTTTGCCGCCGTCGTGACGAGCGCCTGCTGTTTCCACGCCGGCAGGGTGCTATAAGAGTGCCGCAGCGGTGGCACGGAGAGCACGGTCATGATTTTACCCGCGGCGCTGGCGCTCAGCGCGCAGCTCTTGATGCCCGTCGCCGACGGTGTTCCTCAGCTCAACGTGGAGCAGGTCTGCGAGGGTATCGCCCAACAGGGCGGCGTTACGTTCCGTGATCCGGCCATCGCCCAGGAGAAGAAGAACTGCCTCGAAAGCGAGCAGGCCGTTCGTGACGAGCTCGTCAAGCAGTGGTCGAGTTTTGCCGCCGCCGATAAGACCTCTTGTGTGAACGAATCGAGGATGGGCGGGGATTCCAGCTACACCGAGTTGCTGACCTGCCTGGAAATGGCGCGCGACGTCAGAGCCATGCGCAATGAGCGGCAGCAACAGGGTGGGGCGAACGGCGCAAAGCCGGCGCGATAACCGAGTTCCCCGCGGCCCTGAGATCGGCCGAGCCTAATACCCGAGGAGAATTTCGCTGACTGTCGGGTTGACCGCGCGCAGTACGGGATCGGACGAGCTGTATTCATGGTCGGCCGGCAACGCGGTCACTGCATCGGCCGGGGCTTTCGGGTCGGCCTGCAGGCTGACGCCGGACTTGCAGCCGCCGGCGAGCGTCGCCAGCGCGCCGCCATCCCAGTCGCTGACCGTCGCGGCATTGCCTTTATCTTTGTCAAAGCCTTTGAGCTTGAACGGCTTGTGATTGAGCTTTTCCAGCTCCGCCAGCGTCAGCCCGAGCCGCATACCGCCCGGCGCGCCCCAGGTCGATTGGCCGTTGATCAGGATCAGATAGATGCCGCTGCGGTTCGTCGAATTGGACCACCAAATCTCAAGGCGCCGCTTCAGGTCCTTGGGGAACAGGACCGAGGCCCCCACCTTGGTACCGTTGACGTCGATATCGCTAAAGCTGACGTTTCTCGAGTCGAAGGCCATGGCGAGCTTCAGATTGCTCGAGTTTTTGGAGAACGGACCGCTGCAAGCGACGTCGCGGAAGATCGCGGACCGGGACTGCTTGCGATGTGTTGCGCGAGGTGTGGCCGCGGCTTCGCGTGCGGCATGCTTTGCCGCGTGTGCGGTCGCGTTACCGGGGGCGGTTGGCGTGGCGACCGCGGCCGGCATGGGCTGTGTCACCTGCGACGGCGCGAGCTGGTCGTCGGTAGCGAGGCTGGGATCGTATTGCATCGCCGGAGCCCGTCTCGTCTGGGGCTGCTGCGCCCATGGCGCGCTCGTTGTTCCTAGGGCGAGGCCGGCAATCAACACTGCCTCGATCAATCGCCGATGCATTTTAGGCGCCTCCCGTGCCGCGCATGATCACAAAAAAAGCATAGCATAACGGGCGGTGGCGCGAAAATGAGGCGGCGGCGAACGCGCCGCAGCTTTGCACTGACTGTGCGATGAGAAGACATCGACGCCAGCGGCAATCTGATGTGATCGCGGGCGCGCCACCGTGGCCAATTACTTCAGCTTAGCGAATCCTTTTGGTGGAGCCAGGGGGAGTCGAACCCCCGACCTCTTGAATGCCATTCAAGCGCTCTCCCAACTGAGCTATGGCCCCTCCAGGGAACGGATATCAGTAGTCAGTTATCAATGTGCCGAATGAACACGCGTTCTGATTATGACCACTGAATCCTGATTATCCTTCCTCCTCGTCTTCGATGTCGCCGCCGATGATATCGGTGACATCGGCGTCCTCTTCCTCCTGCTCCTCGATGAGGGCGGCATCGTCGAGGCTCTCGTCGATCTCGACCTCCTCTTCAAGGTCCGGCTCGGTAGTTGCTACCGCCTTCTTGCCCTGCGCCTCGGCGTCGGCATCTTCCAGCGAGACGAATTCGGCTTCGATCGGTTCAGGTACGGCGACTTCTTCGGCCGGGACGGCAACGCGCGGCGCGGCCGCTGGCTGCTCCGGCCGCGCCCGCGAGGTCGGCGTTTCCACCGGCACGACTTTGCCGGTATAGGGCGAGATGACGGGGTCCTTATTGAGGTCGTAAAACTTGCGCCCGGTGTCGGGACAGACGCGCTTGGTGCCAAGTTCCGCTTTCGCCACGGCCGCAATCCTTCAATTTGGGAGCTTCACTTGGCTAGTCGTGGTGCGCCTGTCAATAGCGGATTGCCGGGCGCCCGTGATAGAGGACGCGGGCTGGATTCTTTCCCTATGCGCGCCGATCCCCCAACGCTGACCGCCCGCCGCGATGGCCCCTTGAAAGGCCGTGTGCGCGTGCCCGGCGATAAATCGATCTCGCATCGGGCCCTGATCATCGGCGCTCTCGCGGTCGGCGAGACGGCGATCAGCGGCCTGCTCGAAGGCGAGGACGTTCTCAATACCGCCAAGGCGTTGCGGGCGCTCGGCGCTCTGGTCGAGCGGCCTGCGGCGGGGGAATGGCGTGTCCGCGGCGTCGGTGTCGGCGGTTTCGCCGAGCCGGCGGCGCCGCTCGATTTCGGCAATTCCGGCACCGGATGCCGGCTCATGCTCGGCGCGGTAGCCGGCTGCCCCATCACCGCGACCTTCGATGGCGATGCCTCATTGCGCAAGCGCCCGATGCAGCGGGTGCTCGATCCGCTGCAACGCATCGGCGCGCGCACGCTCGCCGCAACGGCCGGCCGCTTGCCGCTGACGCTCGCCGGCGCGCGCGAGCCTATCCCCATCGTGTTCGAGCCGCCGGTGCCGTCGGCGCAGTTGAAGTCGGCGGTGCTGCTGGCCGGCTTGGCGGCGCCGGGCGAGACGGTCGTTATCGAAGCGGAAGCGACACGCGACCATACCGAAAAGATGTTGGCCCTGTTCGGCGCCGACGTCCGGGTCGAGCCGCAGGGGGCGAACGGCCGCCGCATCGCGCTAGCCGGCCAGCCGGAGCTCACGCCGCAGCCGATCAGGGTCCCCGCCGATCCGTCTTCTGCCGCGTTTCCGCTGGTCGCCGCGCTGATCACCCCGGGCTCGGACGTGATTCTCGACGGCGTGATGCTCAATCCGCTGCGCGCCGGCCTGATCACGACGCTGCGCGAGATGGGGGCCTCGATCGAGCAGCTTGAGACGCGCCAGGAAGGCGGCGAGGACGTTGCCGACTTGCGCGTGCGCGCCGGCGCGCTGCGCGGCGTCGAGGTTCCGGCCGCGCGCGCGCCGGCGATGATCGACGAATATCCGGTGCTGGCGATTGCCGCCGCCTTCGCCGAGGGCACGACGGTGATGCGCGGGCTCAAGGAGTTGCGGGTGAAGGAGTCCGACCGCCTCGCCGCGACCGCCGACTTGTTGCGGGCGAACGGGATTGCGGTCGATATCGAAGGCGACGATCTTATCGTGGAGGGCAAGGGCCGCGCCGCCGGCGGCGGCTTGGTCGCAACCCACATGGATCACCGCATCGCCATGGCGGCGCTGGTGCTGGGGCTAGCCAGCGAGAAGCCGGTGAAGATCGACGACTCAAGCTTCATCGCCACGAGTTTTCCGGGTTTTCTCGATTTGATGCGATCGCTGGGCGGGGCTTTGTCATGATCATCGCCATCGACGGACCGGCCGCTTCGGGCAAGGGGACGATCGCCAGACAGGTCGCGGCGGTCTATGGGCTGCATCATCTCGATACCGGGCTGCTTTATCGCGCCGTGGCCAAGGCGGTGCTCGACGCCGGCTATTCGCCCGAGCATGTGGAGCACGCCATCGAAGCCGCCATCGCCCTCGATCCGGCAAAATTCGACGAGAATGCGCTGAAATTGCCCGCCATCACCGAGGCCGCCTCGGTGGTCGCGGCGATCCCTCAGGTGCGCCAGGCGCTGATGAGCTATCAGCGCCAATTCGCGACGCGGCCGCCCGGCGCGGTGCTCGACGGCCGCGACATCGGCACCGTCATCGCCCCCGGCGCCGACGTGAAATTGTTCGTCGTGGCGAGCCCCGAGGTGCGGGCCGCCCGGCGCCTCCGTGAGCTTCGGGCGCGCGGCGAAGAGGCCGATGAGAAGGAAGTCTTAGCCGACCTTCTTCGGCGCGACGAACGCGATTCCCGGCGCACCGCCGCACCGCTCAAGGCGGCGCCCGATGCGCACTTGCTCGACACCACCCATTTGGGTATAGACGCCGCATTCCGGGCCGCTGTTGAGATCATCGAGGCCGCCCGAACGGGCCGAAGGCGCGGTTGACTGCGCTTTCGTCATTGGAGGACCGCCCGTTCGCCGCTTCGCATGCGAGGCCCCGGACAAAGCTTCGTCCCGATCGTTTGGCCTAGGCCCCAACCGCCGGCATTCGCCGGCGGCTGCTGCGCGTTTCGGGATCATTTTCATTCACGGGGCTCGGAGTATTCATGGCTCAAGTTGCTACCGCCGCGCCCTCGCGCGAGGACTTCGCCAGGCTGATCGATGAATCGTTCAGCGATGGGCATCTGCAGGAAGGATCCGTCGTCAAGGGCACGGTTGTCGGGATCGAAAAAGACGTCGCCGTCATCGATGTGGGCTTAAAGACCGAAGGCCGCGTTGCGCTGAAAGAATTCGCCGGGCCCGGCCGCGCCGCCGAAATCAAAATCGGCGATACCGTCGAGGTCTATCTCGAGCGCGTCGAGAACGCGCTCGGCGAGGCGGTGCTCTCGCGCGACAAGGCGCGCCGCGAGGAAAGCTGGGGCAAGCTCGAAAAGGCGTTCCAGAACAACGAAAAGGTCCAGGGCATCATCTTCAATCAGGTCAAGGGCGGCTTCACCGTCGATCTCGACGGCGCCGTGGCCTTCCTGCCGCGCTCGCAGGTCGATATCCGGCCGATCCGCGACGTATCGCCGTTGATGAACAATCCGCAGCCGTTCCAGATTCTCAAGATGGATCGCCGGCGCGGCAACATCGTGGTCTCGCGCCGCACCGTTCTGGAAGAGACGCGGGCCGAGCAACGCCAGGAGCTGGTGCAGAACCTCGAAGAGGGACAGGTCATCGACGGCGCGGTCAAGAACATCACCGATTACGGCGCCTTCGTCGACCTCGGCGGCATCGACGGCCTGCTCCACGTCACCGACATCGCCTGGCGGCGCGTCAATCACCCGTCCGAGGTCCTCAATATCGGCCAGCAGGTCAAGGTCAAGATCATCAAGATCAACCACGAGACCCACCGCATCTCGCTCGGCATGAAGCAGCTTCTCGACGATCCGTGGCAGGGCATCGAGGCGAAATATCCGGTCGGCGCCCGCTTCAAGGGCCGCGTCACCAACATCACCGATTACGGCGCCTTCGTCGAACTCGAGCCCGGCATCGAGGGTCTGATCCACGTCTCGGAAATGTCGTGGACCAAGAAGAACGTGCATCCCGGAAAGATCGTCTCGACCTCGCAGGAGGTCGAAGTGCAGGTGCTCGAGGTCGATCCGGTCAAGCGCCGCATCTCGCTCGGCCTCAAGCAGACCATGCGCAATCCCTGGGAGGTGTTTCTGGAGAAATATCCCGCCGGCTCGATCGTCGAGGGCGAGGTCAAGAACAAGACCGAATTCGGTCTGTTCCTCGGCCTCGACGGCGACGTCGACGGCATGGTGCACCTCTCCGATCTCGACTGGAAACGGCCCGGCGAGCAGGTCATCGAGGAGTACAAGAAGGGCGACAAGGTCAAGGCGCAAGTGCTCGACGTCGACGTCGAGAAGGAGCGCATCTCGCTCGGCATCAAGCAACTTGCCGACGGCGGCTGCCGCGGCTCCCGCCGAGGCTTCAAGCGAGCTGAAGAAGGGTGCCGTGGTGACCTGCGAAGTGATGGACGTGAAGGAGGGCGGTATCGACGTCAGGATCGTCGGCACCGATTTTACCTCCTTCATCAAGCGGTCGGAGCTGGCGCGCGACCGCTCCGAACAGCGTCCGGATCGCTTTGCCGCCGGCCAGAAGGTCGATGCCCGCGTGATCCAATTCGATCGCCGCACCCACAAGATCTCGGTCTCGATCAAGGCGCTCGAAGTCGCCGAGGAGAAGGAGGCGATCGCGCAATACGGCTCCTCCGATTCCGGCGCGACGCTCGGCGACATTCTCGGCACCGCGCTCAAGCGCAAGGGCGAGGAAAGCGCCGAAGAATCCGAGAAGAAGGAATAGCGCGGCTCATGGGCGGCCGGCGACCGAGCGTCCGGGCCGCCCAAGTCATCGTCGCGCCGGTGCGGCGACCGGCGCGGGCGGTTGTCGTCGCATCAACTCACGGCGCGTGATGCGGCGGTAGCCTCTGCGATCGTTTGCCGACTTCCGGAGTTCTGCGGGAATGTCGGTGAAGATGATTGCCAAGTCCCTGGTGGACGAAGCGAGCATCTGGCGACGAAGCAAGGACCCGCCCGAAACGCTCATCGCTCCCGGCTACTCGACCCATGGCCCGCTTCCATTCGATGGCAAGACGATACCGCCGCGCGTGACCCCGCGATGGTGATGTGTTCCGGAATCGCAAATGCGGTCGCAGTCATTTCCGAGTTTTGTCACAATCGCGACGCTTCAGTGGTCGCCATTGACCGACACCAGGGGACGCGGCACTGTCGCGCGAATTATTCGAAGGAGACGAGCAAATGTCGCTTGACGCTGACTTGATCGTCGACCGCCGCCGCATGCGGCGCAAGCTGACCTTTTGGCGCGTGTTTGCCATCGTGATCTTCGCTCTCGCCGTTATCGGCGCGGCCGTGCAGGTAAGCGATCGCACCGGTTTTGCCGGCGCCGGCGCCTACATCGCGCGGGTGACGATCAAGGGATTGATCCGCGACGATCAGGAACGGGTGCAGCAGCTCGATCGGCTGGCCCGGTCGTCGACGGTGCGCGCCGTCGTCGTGCATGTCGACAGCCCCGGCGGCACCACCGCCGGATCGGAGCAGCTCTACGACGCGCTGATGCGGCTGAAGGACAAGAAGCCGCTGGTCATCGTCGTCGACGGGCTGGCCGCCTCCGGCGGCTACATCACGGCGCTGGCCGGCGATCACATCGTCGCCAAGCAGACCTCGCTGGTCGGCTCGATCGGCGTCTTGTTCCAATATCCCAACGTCGCCGATCTTCTCGACAAGATCGGCGTCAAGGTCGAGAGCATCAAATCGTCGCCGCTCAAGGCGGCGCCGAACGGCTTCGAGCCGACCTCGCCGGAGGCGCGCGCGGCGATCGAATCGATCATCAAGGATTCCTACGCCTGGTTCCGCGGCCTCGTGCAGGATCGCCGCCATCTCAACGACGACGAGCTGCAGACCGTCGCCGACGGCCGCGTGTTCACCGGCCATCAGGGGATCGGGCTGAAGCTGGTCGACGAGATCGGCGACGAGCGCGCCGGCATCGCCTGGCTCGCCAGCGCCAAGAGCGTCGACTCAAAGCTGCCGGTCCGCGACTATCAGCTGCACAGCCGCTTCGGCGATCTGCCGTTCCTGCACGCGATGGCCGCGGCGGCGCTCGACGCGGCGGGGCTCGGTACGCTCGCCCGCCGCATCGACGAATGGGGCGGCGTCCAGGCGGTCGAACGGCTCAACCTTGACGGTCTGCTGGCGCTTTGGCACCCTGCGGGCGCGAATTGAGCGGCGGAGCGTGCCTCGGCGCTCCGTTATGTCGCCCTCCGATGACCGAAGGCATGCTCGCGGGCAACCCATGATCAAGTCCGAACTCGTGCAACGCATTTCCGCGCAGAACCCCCACCTCTACCAGCGCGACGTCGAGAAAATCGTCAACGCCATCCTCGGCGAGATCATCGCGGCGATGGCGCGCGGCGACCGCGTCGAGCTGCGCGGCTTCGGTGCGTTCTCGGTGAAGCAACGCCCGGCGCGCACCGGGCGCAATCCGCGCACCGGCGCGCATGTGGCCGTCGACCAGAAGTGCGTGCCGTTCTTCAAGACCGGCAAGGAAATGCGCGAACGGCTCAATCAGGCAGCCGAGGCCTGAGCCGCTCAGCAATGATCCTCCCCGCGAGGCGCAGCGGAGCGCGGGAGGATCGATACCGAGGTCGCAAGTTGCTCCGTAGGATCGTCACGTTTGTCGTCCTGGTGCCGCTCGCCGTCATCATCATCGCCTTTGCGGTGGCGAACCGGCAGGTCGTCACGGTTTCGTTCGATCCGTTCAACGCCAATGCGCCGGCCGCGGCGGTGACGCTGCCGCTGTTCGCGCTGGTCATCCTGTTGCTCATCATCGGGGTGCTGATCGGCGGCCTGGCGGTATGGCTGCGGCAGGGCCGATGGCGGCAGGCCGCGCGCCGCCTCGAGCGCGAACTGCAGCATCTGCGGGGAAAAGTCGCCGCGCTCGAAGGCACGGCCACCGAGCCGCATCGTCGTGCCGAAAGAGAGCGAACCTCCGCCGCGCCTGCGGCTGCGGCCGCCGGTCCGATAGGAACCGGCGTCTCTGGCGCAAGACAAGGCTCGCGCGGCGATGTAGAACCGCGGCGCAGGAACAGGCGATGTCACCGATAGTCAAAATTTGCGGCCTTTCGACCCCGGACGCCCTCGATGTCGCGCTCGAGGCCGGGGCCGATATGGTCGGCTTCGTGTTCTTCCCGCCGTCGCCGCGTCATCTTGCATTCGCGGCGGCGCGGGCGCTTGGCGCGCGCGTGCGCGGCCGTGCGCAAAAAGTGGCGCTCACGGTCGATGCCGACGATGCGCTGCTCGATGCGGTGGTGGAAGCCTTGCGGCCGGACCTGCTGCAGCTTCACGGCAAGGAGCCGCCCGCCCGCGTCGCGGCCCTCAAGAAACGCTTCGGCCTGCCGGTCATGAAGGCGATCGCGGTCGCGGTGAGGGGCGATATTGCCGCGGCGGCGGCCTACGTTGCGGTCGCCGACCGCCTCTTGTTCGACGCGCAGGCACCGCGCGAAGCGACCCGCCCCGGCGGTCTCGGCCGGCCGTTCGACTGGCGGCTTCTGGAAAATCTCGATGCCGGCCTGCCATTCATGCTGTCCGGCGGGCTCGATGCCGGCAATGTCGGCGAAGCTCTGCGCATCACCGGGGCGCCGGCCGTCGATGTGTCTTCGGGCGTCGAGCGCGGACCGGGACAGAAGGACCCGGATAAGATCCGCGCCTTCGTGCGCGCGGCCCGCGACGCCGCCGCGCGTCTTGCCGCCAAGCCAGTGACGAGTCCGGCATGACCGTGCAGCAACCCAACTCGTTCCGCACCGGGCCGGACGATAACGGGCATTTCGGCATCTATGGCGGCCGTTTTGTCGCCGAAACGCTGATGCCGCTGATTCTCGAGCTGGAGAAAGCCTACGCGCAGGCCAAAGCCGATCCCGCATTTCAGAAAGAGATGGACGGCTACCTCGCCCATTATGTCGGCCGGCCGTCGCCGCTCTACTTTGCCGAGCGGCTTTCTGCGCATTGCGGCGGCGCCAAAATCTATCTCAAGCGCGAGGAGCTCAATCACACCGGCGCGCACAAGGTCAACAACGTGCTCGGCCAGATCCTGGTGGCGCGGCGCATGGGCAAGAAGCGCATCATCGCCGAGACCGGCGCCGGCATGCACGGGGTCGCGACCGCGACGCTGTGCGCGCGCTTCGGGCTCGAATGCATCGTCTATATGGGCTCGGTCGACGTCGAGCGGCAGAAGGCGAACGTCTTTCGCATGAATATGCTCGGCGCCAAGGTCGTGCCCGTCGAGTCCGGATCGAAGACGCTCAAGGACGCGATGAACGAGGCGCTGCGCGACTGGGTGACCAACGTCGAGAATACGTTCTATTGCATCGGCACCGTCGCCGGGCCGCACCCGTACCCGATGATGGTGCGCGACTTCCAGTCGATCATCGGCCGCGAGACGCGCGAGCAGATGCTCGCGGCCGAGGGCCGGCTGCCGGATTCGCTGATTGCCTGCATCGGCGGCGGCTCGAATGCGATGGGCCTGTTTCATCCGTTCCTCGACGAGCGCGGAATCGAGATTTACGGCGTCGAGGCCGCCGGCCACGGCCTCAAAAGCGGCCAGCACGCCGCCTCCATCGCCGGCGGCCGGCCCGGCGTGCTGCACGGCAATCGCACCTATCTCCTGATGAACGAGGACGGGCAGATCAACGAAGCGCATTCGATCTCGGCCGGCCTCGATTATCCCGGCGTCGGCCCGGAACACGCCTGGCTCAACGATGTCGGCCGCGTCACCTTCCTCTCGGCCACGGATGACGAGGCGCTCAACGCCTTCCAGCTCCTCTCCAAGCTCGAAGGCATCATTCCGGCGCTGGAGCCGGCGCACGCCATCGCCAAGGTGCTCGACCTGGCGCCGCAAAAGCCGAAGGATCACCTGATGGTGGTCAATCTCTCCGGCCGCGGCGACAAGGACCTCGATACGGTCGCGCGGCATCTGGGTGGCAAAGCGCGATGACCACCCGCATCGATCGCCGCTTCGCCGCGCTCCGGGACGAAGGCCGCGCCGCGCTGATGACTTTCGTCATGGCCGGCGACCCGGATTACGAGACCTCGCTCGCCATCCTCAAGGCGTTGCCGCAGGCCGGCGCCGACCTGATCGAGCTCGGCATGCCGTTCACCGATCCGATGGCGGACGGGCCGGCGATCCAGGCCGCGGAACTGCGCGCGCTTGCCGCCGGGCAGAACATGAAGCGCACGCTTGCGCTGGTCCGCGACTTCCGCCGCGGCGACGAGGCGACGCCGATCGTGCTCATGGGCTACTACAATCCGATCTACGTCTACGGCGTCGAACGTTTCTTGGCGGATGCCAAAAGCGCCGGCGTCGACGGGCTGATCGTCGTCGATCTGCCGCCGGAAGAAGACGAAGAATTGTGCCTGCCGGCGCTCAAGGCCGGTTTCAATTTCATCCGCCTGGCGACGCCGACGACCGACGACAAGCGGCTGCCGGCGGTGCTCGCGAACACGTCGGGCTTTGTCTATTACGTGTCGATCACCGGCATCACCGGCTCCGCGGCGCCGGACAGCGCCAAGGTCGCGGCCGCGGTCAAGCGCATCAAGCAGCACACCAAGCTTCCGGTCTGCGTCGGCTTCGGCGTGCGCGCAGCCGAGCAGGCGCGCGCGATTGCGGCGGTGGCCGACGGCGTCGTGGTCGGCTCGGCGCTGGTCGAGGCGATCCGCAAGAGCCTCGGCCCGGACGGCAAGGCGACGGCGGCGACGGTGCGTTCGGTGCCGATCTCGTCCGCGACGCTGGCCGAAGGCGTGCGGAGCGCCGCGTCAGGTTCTCGGGACTGTCACGGCTAAACAGGCTTGCACCGCTGATCGTGCCGGGCGTTGAATTTCGCCTCCTCCACGCCACACATTTCATCAGACTGGAGGGACACCCATGGCCCGTGACGTGGCTCGCGATTGGATGTGGTCGGAGGCGTGCGACATGCTCGCGCGCGCCGAGCGCATGCATCGTGAGCTGTTCAGACCCGGCGCCACCCAGGCGCGGCAGCCGGTCTGGGAGCCGCCGGTCGATATTCTGGAGACCGAATTCGAGGTCTTGGTCCTGGTCGCGTTGCCCGGGGTCGACGCCGAGCAGGCGCAGGCCGTGATCGAGGACGGCGAGCTTGTCATCACCGGCGTGCGCACCTATCCGCCCGCCTTGCGCACCGCCGTCATCCATCGGCTCGAACTGCCGCAAGGCCGCTTTTACCGCCGGCTGCAGCTTCCGGCCGGACGCTACAGCGCCGTGCGCCGCGCCGTCGTCGACGGCTGCCTGGTGATCACATTGCAGAAAGCGGAGCCGAGCCGTGGCTGAAGCCGAAATGCGTGCCAACACTGGAGTCGGCCGAAGGCGGCGGCTCGCTGCCGCCGTTGCCGCCCGATGCGCTGATCATCGTGCCGGTGCGCAATACCGTGCTGTTCCCCGGCCTGGTGCTGCCGATCACGCTCGGCCGGCCGAAGTCGATCGCCGCCGCGCAACAGGCGGTGCGCGACCAGCGCCAGGTCGGCATCCTGCTGCAGCGTGACCCCGAGGTCGCCGATCCGACCCCGATCGACATGCATCGCATGGGCACGCTCGCCAACATCGTCCGCTACATCACCGCGCCGGACGGCTCGCACCACCTGGTCTGCCAGGGCGAGCAGCGCTTCCAGGTCGTCGAATATCTCAGCGGCTGGCCGTTCTTCGTCGCCCGCGTGCTGCAAATCCCCGAGCCGGACGTGCGCACGCCCGAGGTCGAGGCGCGGTTCGTCAATCTGAAGGCGCAGACGCTCGAAGCGGTCGCAATTGCTGCCGCAGGCGCCGGCCGAGCTTCTCGCCGCCATCCAGTCGATCGAAACGCCGTCGGCGCTCGCCGATCTGGCGATCGCCTACATGGACGTGAAGCCGGAGGAGAAGCAGGAAATCCTGGAGACCATCGACATTGTCGCGCGCATGGACAAGGTGCTGCGGCTGCTTGCCCACCGCATCGAAGTGTTGCGGCTGTCGCAGGAGATCGGCCGGCAGACCAAGGCGTCGCTCGACGAGCGCCAGCGCGAGGTGCTGCTGCGCGAGCAAATGGCGGCGATCCAGCGCCAGCTCGGCGAAGGCGAGGAGGGCAAGGCCGCCGAGATGGCCGAGCTCGACGCGGCCATCAGCAAAGCCAATATGCCGAAGGAGATCGAGGAGCAGGCGCGCAAGGAATTGCGCCGGCTGCAGCGCATGCCCGAAGCGGCCGGCGAATACGGCATGGTGCGCACCTATCTCGATTGGCTGATCGAACTGCCTTGGGCTTTGCCCGAGGAGAAGCCGATCGACATCGTCGAGGCGCGGCGCATTCTCGACGAGGACCATTACGACCTCGACAAGATCAAGCGGCGGATCATCGAATATCTCGCCGTGCGCAAGCTGGCGCCGCAAGGCAAGGCGCCGATCCTCTGCTTCGTCGGGCCGCCCGGCGTCGGCAAGACCTCGCTCGGCCAGTCGATCGCGCGCGCCATGGGCCGCAAATTCGTGCGCGTCAGCCTCGGCGGCGTGCACGACGAGGCCGAAATCCGCGGCCATCGCCGCACCTATATCGGCGCGCTGCCCGGCAACATCATCCAGGCCATCCGCAAGGCCGGCTCGCGCAATTGCGTGATGATGCTCGACGAGATCGACAAGCTCGGCGCCGGCATCCACGGCGATCCCGGCGCGGCGCTGCTCGAAGTGCTCGATCCGGAGCAGAACAACACGTTCCGCGACAATTACCTCGGCGTGCCGTTCGATCTGAGCCGGGTGGCGTTCATCACCACGGCCAACATGCTCGACACCATTCCCGGGCCGCTGCGCGACCGCATGGAGATCATCAGCCTCGCCGGCTACACCGCCGACGAGAAGCTGGAGATCGCCCACCGCTATCTGGTGCGCCGGCAAATGGAGGCGAACGGTCTCAAGCCCGGCCAGGTCGAGATCGACGACGAGGCGATCGGCGACATCATCCGGAATTACACCCGCGAAGCGGGCGTCCGCAGCCTGGAGCGGCTGATCGGCCAGGTGCTGCGCAACGCCGCCGTGCGCATTGCCGAAGGCGACAGCGGGCCGATCCGCATCACCCGCGCCGACCTCGTCCCGATCCTTGGCGCGCCCAAGTTCGAAAGCGAGACGGCGATGCGGACGAGCGTGCCCGGCGTGGCCACGGGGCTCGCCTGGACGCCGGTCGGCGGCGATATTCTGTTCATCGAGGCGACGCGCATTCCCGGTTCCGGCAAGTTGATCCTGACCGGTCAGCTCGGCGACGTGATGAAGGAAAGCGCGCAGGCCGCGCTCTCGATCGTCAAGAACCGCGCCGCCGCGCTCGGCATCGATGTCAAGCCGCTTCGAGAAGAGCGACATTCACGTCCACGTGCCGGCCGGCGCTACTCCGAAAGACGGGCCGAGCGCGGGCGTCGCCATGTTCATGGCCCTGGTCTCCTTGATGACCGAGCGGACCATACGCAGCGACACGGCGATGACCGGCGAGATCAGCCTGCGCGGCCTGGTGCTTCCGGTCGGCGGCATCAAGGAAAAGGTGCTCGCCGCGCACGCAGCCGGCATCAAGCGCGTCATGCTGCCGGCGCGCAACCGCAGGGATTATGACGACATCCCCGAGATCGCGCGCAAGGAGATGGAGTTCATCTGGCTCGAACGCGTCGAGCAGGCGGTCGCCGCCGCGCTCGAGCCGAAGAAGCCGGCGGATGGCGCGCCCGCCGCCGCCCCGCAACTCGCCGACGCCGAGGCGTAAGCTTTTCAGTCGGCGTCGACCAACTCCGTGCGCTGTTGCGTTCCCGGCCATGAGCGGAAGCCGTGCGTAACACACGGCTAGCACACGCGCCGGTGTATGGCCTCTCGCCCGGCCGGCATGGCAAAAAGGACTCCGTTGGACGACGGAGGACGGTCCGATGAATATCGACGTGGGCAAAAAGGCTATCGCCGAAGCGACCGAGAAACTCAAGAATTGGGGCCGTTGGGGCAAGGACGATCAGATCGGCACGCTCAACCATGTCACGCCGGAGGACATCGTCAGCGCGGCGGGACTGATCCGCACCGGCAAGGTCTTCGCGCTCGGCATCCCGCTCGATCGTGGCGGCCCGCAGACCGGCCTGTTCGGCGGCCGCTGGAATCCGATCCACACCATGCTGGCGACCGGCACCGATGCGGTCGCCGGGCGCTACGACAAGGTGCCGAAGCTGCGCTACGCCGACGACGCCATCAACATGCCGGTGCAGGCCGCGACCCACTGGGACTCGCTCGGCCACATCTTCTACGAAGACAAGATGTACAACGGCTTCGACGCGCGCGAGGTCGATTGCAACGGCCTCGGCAAGCTCGGCATCGAGCATACCAAGAGCAAGATGGTCGGCCGCGGCGTGCTGCTCGACGTGGCGCGGTTTCGCGGCGTCGATTGGCTCAAGGACGGCGACGCCATCGCCAACGACGAGCTCGACAAGTGCGCCAAGGAGCAGAACATCGAGATCAGGCGCGGCGACTTCGTCATCCTGCGCACCGGACAAATGGAGCGGTGTCTTAGCGAAAAGAACTGGGGCGCCTATGCCGGCGGCGATGCGCCGGGCGTCAAATTCGAGAACTGCTACTGGTGCCAGGACAAGGAGATCGCCGCCATCTGCTCCGATACCTGGGGCGTCGAGGTGCGGCCGAACGAGACCAAGGAAGTCAACCAGCCCTGGCACTGGGTGGTGATCCCGGCCATGGGGCTCACCATGGGCGAGATGTTCTACGTCAAGGAGCTGGCCGAGGATTGCGCCGACGACGGCATCTACGAGTTTTTCTTCTGCGGCGCGCCGCTGATCATCACCGGCGGCACCGGCTCGCCGCTCAATCCGCAGGCGATCAAGTAGATTCTCGCCTCCCCCTCCAGGGGAGGGTGGATCACAAGACAAGCACCTGCGGGTTGACGCAATTCGGCGGCCGCCGGCCGGCAAGAAAGGCGAGAATATTATCGACGACGAGGTGCGCCATCTGCTCGCGTATTTCGCCGATGGCGCTGCCGAGGTGCGGCGTCAGCACGACATTGGATAATTTGCGCAATTCCTTGCCGACCTTGGGCTCGTGCTCGAATACGTCGAGGCCGGCGCCGGCGATCTGCTTGTTGGTCAATGCGCGAATGAGCGCGGCCTCGTCGACAATGGCGCCGCGGGCGGTATTGATCAGATAGGCCGTCTTCTTCATCAGCTTGAGTTCGCGCGCGCCGATCTGATGCCGCGTCTCGCTGTTGAGCGGCGAGTGAATCGAGACGAAATCGGATTGGCGCAGCAATTGGTCGAGCGGCACGTAGGTCAATCCCGCCTCGCGTTCTTCGCTGTCCGGCTTGCGGCGCGGCGCCCAGTAGAGCACCCGCATGTCGAAGCCGCGGGCGCGGCGCGCCACCGCCTTGCCGATCAGACCGCCGCCGCCGACGAGGCCGATCGTCTTGCCCCAGACGAAGGAGCCGAGCAGATAGCTCGATTGCGCGCCGGGAAATTTGCCGGCGCGCACCAGGCGGTCGCCTTCGACGATCCGCCGCGCCACCGCGAGCATCAGGCCGAAAGCGAGATCGGCGGTGGTCTCGGTGGTGAGCGGCGGCACCACGGTGACGGGAATGCCGCGCGCGGTCGCCGCCGCGACGTCGATATGCGAGGGCGTGATCGATTGCGCGGCGATCAGGCGCAGCCGCGGATTGGCGCCGATCACGCCGGCATCGATGCGGTCGTGCAACAGGCAAAACAAAATATCGCAGCGGCGCACGGCGGCGAGCAGCGCCGGCCGGGGGATGACGCGGCTTGCGTCCGGGTTGACCGTGACGGCCGCGATTTGGCGCAGCCGCGCGACGGCGCTTTTCGCCACCGGCTGGGTGACGAAGATGCGCGGGCGCGGCGCGGCGCGCATCAAGCGAGCCAGCGCACGATGCCGGCAACGCCGTCGACGGCGACCTGGGCGCCGTCCGGAATGCGTTGCGTCGCGTCAAGCACGCCGAGCACCATCGGAACGCCGCGCTCGCGCGCCAGCGAGGCGAGGTGCGAGGTCGAGCCGCCGAGCTCGGCGACGACACCGGCGACGCGCGGCAGGATATGGCTCAGCGCCGGACCGGCGACGCGGGTGACGAGAATGTCGCCGGGCGCGACACGGCTGAGCTCGCATTCGCAATTCACCACCACGGCGCGGCCGGAGCCCCAGCCGATGCCGGCGGGATGGCCATTGAGGCCGGGATGCTTGAGCCAGATTTCGTCCGGCACGTGCGCGGGCGCAACGCGCAGCGGCCGCGCCTGCAGGAGCTTGAAGCCGGTCGCATCGAGCGCCCACTCGACTTCGACCGGCATGCCGAGCGCGCTTTCGGCCTTGCGCATGAGCCGGCCGAGCGCGGTGGCCTGTCCGGCTTCAGGCAAGGCGCGCGCACCAGAGCTTCGGGCACCGCCTGCGGCTGCGCGCCGGCGCCGTGCACGCAGATTTCGCGGTGGTGCTTGCGCCCGCTGTCCATCGTGCGCAGAAAGCCCGCCCGGCTGAGCACGATGCGGTCCGGCACCACTTCGCCTTGCGCGATCGCGGAGCCGAGCCCCCAGGTCGCGCTGATCAGCATGTGGCCGTCGGCGGTCTCGCTCAAGCCGCCGCCCGAGGCGGTCGCGGCAACGAGCGGCTGAATGAGCACGGCCATCGCGGTGTCGGCCGGAGTAAGGCCGTGCTGCGCCATGGAGCGCCGCGCGTTGGTGGTCCACAGTGCCGCCCAGCAGGCGCGCAACGCGGTCAAGAATTCCGCCTCGTCGCTGATGCCGAGGAAACTTTCGAACTGGCCGGCAAAGCTTGTGTCGGCGCGATCCTCGATCAGCGCCGAGGAGCGCACCGCGAGCGGCTTTGGTTGATCGCGCCAGGCCGCCAGGATTTCCGCTGCAAGCTCCGGCGCGAGGTCGCCCTGATAAAGCTTGAGCCGGATCTCGACGGCGAGCCGCCGTTGCAGCGGCGGGTCCGCGTCGGCGTAATCGCGCACCACGTCTGCGAGCCCAAGATGCGCGATCTGCCGCCGATAGGCCGCCGCGGTGAGACAGCAACCGCCTGGCGTCGGCAGACCCGCCTGCGCCAGCGCCGCGAGATTCGCGGCCTTCGGTCCGACGCGCTCGGCATCGGTCGCGGCGGGGTCGGAGAGGGGAAGGAGGAAACGCGTCATACCAGAGCAAAGCTCGACGTCACTTCACATGGTCGCCGTAGCCGGGAAGCGGATCGACCACGGTGATTTGCTTGACCGGGAAGTTGGACACGATCTCGATCGAGTCCTTGTGCACGATCAGCATTTCCTCGATGCGCACGCCGTAGCGGAATTTCTTGCCGTGCTGGGTCTCGAGCGCAAAGGTCATGCCCTCCTTGATCTCGACCGGATGATCGAGCGACCAGATGCGCGAGATCACCGGCTGATCGTATTGCGCCAGCCCAAGCCCGTGGCCCCACAGGTTGGCCGCCGCCTGGTCTTCGTCCTCGTAGCCCCAGGTCTCCATGGCCGAGGGCCATTGCAGCGCGATGTCGCGGGTGGTGGCGCCGACTTTCACCGCGCCGATCGAATCGTACAGCCACTTCAGCGCGATCTCGTAGGTGTCCTTCTGCTCCTGGGTCGGCTCCTTGCCGACGCAATAGGTGCGGTAATAGCAGGACTTGTAGCCGTTCCAGGTCAGCGCCGCCAAATCCATGAACACGATGTCGCCGGGCTGGATGATGCGGTCGGAGAAATTGCGCCAGTTCGGCCAGGTGTTCGGGCCGGAGGAGACGATGACGTCCTCGACGTCCTCCATGCCGGCGAAATTGTAGAGATATTGCATCAGGTGCGCCGTCACCTGGTTCTCGGTGATGCCGGGGCGCAGGAATTTCATGCACTCCCAGTGCGTGGCGTCGCCGATGGCGCCGACGATGCGCATGCATTCCTGCTCGTCGACGTTCTTGACCGCGCGCGCCTCCATCATCGGCGTCATGCCGTCGACCCAGGCGATGTTTTTCTCCTTGAAGATGGTGAGCATGTTGATGTCGATGAAATCGACGCCGAGCTTTTGCCCGGCGACGCCGTGACGCTTCATCTCTTCCAGGACGGCGTTGGTGAACTTGGTCACCTGCTGGGTCGAGGCCGGCCCGGCCGCGCCCTTGATCCAGGCGAAGGAGTGGCGGACGTTTTCCTTCGGCAGCCACGGCGAATGCCGCTCGATCTGGAAGCCGAGATCGCCCTGCTCGAACAGGATCGGCGCGCCGTCGCCGCAGAGCATGGCGTAGCGCAGCCCCGGCTTCAATCGGTTCCAGCCCGGCGTCAGCGTGCCGGTCAGATAGCGCACGTTCTCGTCGTACATGCACAGGAGCGCGCCGAGGCCGTGCTTTTTCATCATCGCGCGGGCGCGCTCGGTGCGGTAGTTGCGCAGCCGGTCCCAGTTGACGCGCTGCTGCCAGTCCATGCCGACGGTGCCGAAATTCGCTCCCATGGCGTTCTCCCGCTCGCGTGTTCTAGGGCTTGCTACCTGTGTCGGAAAAACGCCGGGCCTGCAAGGTGGCGCGACCCGCGGGTCAAGCCCGCGGGTGACGACGGTGTGTGCGTCGCGCCTTGAGGGTGAACCTCACATCTTGAACTTCACCACCTTCTGCTGCTGCTCGCCGAGGCCGTCGATGCCGAGCCGCACCACGTCGCCGGCGCGCAAGTATTTCGGCTCCGGCTTGAAGCCCATGCCGACGCCGGGCGGCGTGCCGGTGACGATGACGTCGCCGGGCTCCAGGACGAAGAATTGCGAGCAGTACCAGACCAGATGGGCGACGCCGAACACCATGTTGCGGGTCGTGCCCTTCTGCCGGCTCTCGCCGTTGACCGTGAGCCACATATCGAGCCGCTGCGGGTCCCGATCTCGTCTTTGGTGACCAGCCACGGCCCGAGCGGACCGAAGGTCTCGCAGCCCTTGCCCTTGGTGAATTGGCCGACTGCGCTCGAGCTGAAAGACGCGCTCGGAGACGTCGTTGGCGAGGCAATAACCGGCGACCGCCTCCATCGCCTTGTTCTTGGCGAGATAACGCGCGCGGCTGCCGATGACGACGCCGAGCTCGACTTCGTAGTCGAGCTTGGTCGAGTCCTTCGGGATCATGGTGTCGTCGTTCGGCCCGCAAATGCAGCTCGGCGCCTTGTTGAAGATGAGCGGCTCGGTGGGCAACGGCATGCCGGCTTCGGCGGCGTGGTCGGCATAATTGAGCCCGATGGCGACGAAATTGCCGACCTTGCCGACGCAAGCGCCGAGACGCGGCGTGCCGCGAACAAGCGGCAGCGTGTCGGGCTTGAGCTTGCGCAGTTTGGCGAGGCCCTTGGGCGACAGCACGTCGCCGGCGATGTCGGGCACGATTTTCGACAGATCGCGGATGCGGCCCTGGGCATCGAGCATGCCGGGCTTTTCGCGGCCGAGGGCGCCGTAGCGGACGAGTTTCATCGGGATACTCCTTGTCTGGACGCGACCGTGGCGAGAACGCGCCGGTTGTCAGAACGCGCCGGGGAATGTTCCGCCGTCGATGAGCAAGTTCTGGCCGGTGATATAGCCGGCCTGCGCCGAGCAGAGGAAGGCGCAGGCGGCGCCGAACTCGGCGGGATCGCCGAGGCGGCGCGCCGGAATCGCGGCAAGGCGCTCGGCGAGCGCCGCGTCATGGCTGATGCCTTTCTTGCTTCGCCATCGACTCGAAGAGAGCGCGAAGACGGTCGGTCGCGAAGGCGCCGGGCAGCAGGAAATTGATGGTGACGTTCGATGCAGCGACGCTGCGCGCGACGCCGGCGAGGAAGGCGGTCAAGCCGGCGCGGGCGCCGGAGGACAAATCGAGCCCGGCGATCGGCATCTTCACCGACCCCGAGGTGATATTGACGATACGCCCGAATTTTTTGGCGACCATCGGCTCGATCGCCTTCTGGATCAGCTCCACGGCCACGACCATGTTGGCGACCACGCCGTCGAGCATCTTCTGCCGGTCGAGTTCGCGGAAGTCGCGCGGCGGCGGGCCGGCATTGTTGTTGACCAGAATATCGGGCTCGGGACAGGCCGCGAACAGCGCCTTCTGGCCGTCGGACGAGGCGACGTCGGCCGCGACCGGAATAATCTTGGCGCCGGTGGATTGGCGGAGCTCGGCGGCGACGGCGGCGAGGCGGTCGCGGTCGCGGCCGTTGATCACCACCTCGCAGCCGGCCTGCGCCAGCGCCGTGGCGCAGGCGCGCCCGAGCCCGCGGCTCGACGCGCAGACGATGGCCTTACGGCCGGCGATTCCAAGGTCCATGCCTAACCTCCCCGAATGTTTCTATCAATTTATTTTGCCGCGCTCACGGCCACTTCACCACCGGCGGCATCGAGGATAGAATCGACTCGACATTGCCGCCGGTGCGCAGGCCGAAAACCGTGCCGCGGTCATAGAGCAGGTTGAACTCGACGTAGCGGCCGCGCTGCACGAGTTGCTCCTCGCGCTCGGCTTCGGTCCAGGGCTTATTGAAATTTCTCCGCACCAGCTGCGGGATAGATGCCGAGGAAGGCGCGGCCGACTTCCTGAGTGAAGGCGAAATCGGCCTCGAAGTCGCCGCTATCGAGCCAGTCGTAGAAGATGCCGCCGATGCCGCGCGCCTCGCCGCGATGTTTCAGAAAAAAATACTCGTCGCACCACGCCTTGAATTTATCATAAGGGGCGACCGCGGCATGAGCGTCGCAGGCGGCCTGCATCGCGGCATGGAATGCGATCGTGTCGGGATCATCCTGGGTGCGCCGTCGCGCCAGCACCGGCGTCAAATCGGCGCCGCCGCCGAACCACGATTTGGTGGTGACGACGAAACGCGTGTTCATGTGCACCGCCGGTACGTGCGGATTGTGCAGATGCGCGATCAGCGAAATGCCGGTGGCGAAATAGCGGGGGTCGTCGGCGGCGCCGGGTATGTCCTTGCGAAACTCCTGGGCAAATTCGCCGAACACCGTCGAGACGTGGACGCCGACTTTTTCGAACACACGGCCTTTCATCATCGCCATGACGCCGCCGCCGCCATCCGGGTTGGCTTTAGCCGACCCGGCGTCTGCTTTGCCGATCTCGGGTGAACCCGAGATCGGTCGCGTACTGCTGTGATCGGTGCGGTTCCAGGCTTTGCGGACAAACCGGCCGGGCGCACGATCCGCCAGCGGCGCGCCGGCGGGCAGGGCGTCCTCCAACTCCTCGAAGGCGGCCACGATCCGGTCGCGCAGCGTTTCGAACCAGGCGCGGGAGCTGTCTTTGCGTGTTTCGATCAGGTTGGCGTCCATCGGTCGGTTCGAGGTTCGCACAGTAGATGCGCCCCGGTACAACTGCCGGCGGGCCTTGTCTAGAATGTGTCATTCCTGCGCGAATATGCACAGAGCTGCACCGGCTAAGTGGTGTTCGATCGCACCGTCCCGCCGGTCTGCCGCAGCGCTTCGCCGGCGGCCATGGCGGCGGCGAGCGCGACGTTGAGCGAACGCAGGCCGGGGCGCATTGGGATCGTGAGGCGGGCATCGGCCGCGGCGTGGACCTCCGCCGGCACGCCCGCCGATTCGCGTCCGAACAGCAGGATGTCGTCTGCCCCGTACCGGTAATCCAGATAGGAGACAGAGGCGGCGGTCGTGAACAGTACCAGGCGGTAGCCCTGACTGCGGCGCCAGGCCGCAAAACTTTGCCACGATCGGTGCCGCGTGATGGCGACGGCGTCAAGATAGTCCATTCCGGCGCGGCGGAAGGCGCGGTCGGTGACGGGGAATCCGGCCGGCCCGATGATATCGGCCGCGATGCCGAGGCAGGCGCAGAGCCGCAAAATCGTTCCGGTGTTCTGCGGAATGTCGGGTTGATAGAGGGCGATGCGCATGCGGAACACTCGGGGCCGGCCGGGCGACGGCGCGTGCCTGCGGCCACTGATTGCAAGCCGTGGCGGGCTTCCACACGCGGCGAGCAGGCCACGGCGCCGCGCTTTCCGGGTGGCCCTCGATGGCACACTTGCACTCTCGCGGTAAGGGTGCCAATAAAACGCCGCCGGATTGCGTCGTTTCTCTACCTTCCCCGGGTTACTGCTGCCCTATCAACTCGTTTCCAATACCGCGCCCGAGAACGCACAAGGTTGGACCATGAGCGAGCATTCGATCTACAAGCCGCAAAGCCCCGTCATACAGTGGATGGAGCGGCGGCTGCCGATCGCGAGCCTGTTCTATTCGTCCTTCATCGCCTATCCGACGCCACGCAACCTGAACTACTGGTGGACGTTCGGCGGCATTCTCAGCTTCATGCTCGGCGTGCAGATGATCACCGGCATCGTGTTGGCGATGCATTACACGCCGCATGTCGACCTCGCCTTCAATTCCGTCGAAACGATCATGCGGGACGTCAATTACGGTTGGCTGTTGCGCTACTTGCATGCCAACGGCGCCTCCTTCTTCTTCGTCGCCGTCTATGCCCACATCGCCCGCGGCATGTATTACGGCTCCTACAAGGAGCCGCGCGAGGTGCTGTGGATTCTCGGCGTCATCCTGTTCCTGCTCATGGTGGTCACCGGCTTCATGGGCTACGTGCTGCCGTGGGGCCAGATGAGCTTCTGGGCGGCGACCGTCATCACCAACCTGTTCTCGGCGTTCCCGGTCGTGGGCGACCCCATCGTCACCTGGCTGTGGGGCGGCTATGCCGTTGGCGATCCGACGCTCAACCGCTTCTACTCGCTGCACTACCTGTTGCCGTTTGTCATCGCCGGCGTCGTCGTGCTGCACGTTTGGGCGCTGCACATGGTCGGGCAAAACAACCCGACCGGCGTCGAGCCGAAGACCGAGAAAGATACCGTCGCATTTACGCCTTACGCGACCGCCAAGGACGCTTTCTTCATCGGCTTGTTCTGCCTGTTTCTCGCCTGGTTCGTCTTTTACATCCCCAACTATCTCGGCCATTCCGATAATTACATTCCGGCCAATCCGAGCCAGACCCCGACGCACATCGTTCCGGAATGGTACTATCTGCCGTTCTACGCCATTCTCCGCGCCATCCCGAGCAAGCTTCTCGGCGTGATCGCGCTCGGCGGCTCGATCGTGCTGCTCGCCTTCTTGCCCTGGCTCGATACCTCGCGCGTGCGCTCGGCGAGTTATCGGCCGCTTTACCGGCAGTTTCTGCTGGTCTTCTTTGTGGTGGTGATCGGATTGGGCTATCTCGGCTCGAAACCGCCAGAGGGCGGTTACGTGATCGCCGGGCGAATTCTGACCGCGTATTACTTCGCGTTCCTGTTGATCATCCTGCCGCTGCTCGGGCTGTTCGAGAAAACCAAACCGCTGCCGAACTCGATCTCGGAGGCGGTGCTGCGCGAAGGCATTCCGATCGGCGCGTCGGCGCCGCCATCGTCGTCGGGCGGACGGGCTTAGAGAGGCCGGCCATGAACGCTCATCGCAGCATCGTCGTGGCGCTTGCGCTCGCGGTTTTCGTCTCGGCGCCCTGCCTGCGCGCAGCGCTCGCGCAAGAAGCCGAGGTCCCGCCGCCGCAACGCTGGTCGTTCGCCGGGCCGTTCGGGCTCTATGATCCGGAGCAGCTGCAGCGCGGCTTCAAGATCTATCGCGAGGTCTGCTCCACTTGCCACAGCTTGAAGCTGTTGGCGTTCCGCAATCTCGCCGATCCCGGCGGCCCCGGTTTCACCGAAGCGCAGGCGGCGGCGATCGCGGCCACTTTCCAGGTTACCGACGGGCCGAACGACCAGGGCCAGATGTTCCAGCGGCCCGGCCGGCTTGCCGATCATTTCCCGCCGCCGTTCCCCAACGATCAGGCCGCGCGCGCCGCGCTGGGCGGGGCGCTGCCGCCCGATATGTCGGTGCTTGCCAAGGCGCGCGGCTACGACCGCGGCTTCCCGTGGTTCATCGTCGACGCCTTCACGCAATACCAGGAAGAAGGCCCCGACTACATTCATGCCATTCTCAACGGTTACGAGAATCCGCCCGCCGGCTTCACGTTGCCGCCGGGCGCGGAGTACAACAAATATTTCCCCGGCCACGCCCTCGGCATGCCCAAGCCCTTGAGCGACGGCCAGGTCGAATATACCGACGGCACCCCGACAACGGTGGATCAATATGGCCGCGATGTCGCCGCCTTCCTGGCGTGGGCTTCGGAGCCGAAGCTCGACGAGCGCAAGCGGCTCGGTTTCCAGGTGTTCGTGTATTTGATCGTGCTGACCGGCCTGCTCTATTTCACCAAAAAGCGCATCTGGCATGACGTCAAGCATCCGCCTGAGCTCACCGAGTCGCGGCCGCCGACCGAGTACCCGCGCAGCTGATTTCCGCCGTCAAAACGACCAGCGCCGCACGTGACAAAGCCACCGTCGCCGACGATGGCGGCAATTACCGCGGCCAGCAGCGTCAGCAGGAAGCCGACGATGATCGCCGCCGGAATGGCGGCGAGCGCCGCTTTGACGAAGAACAGCACTAAACGGACGAACGGGATGCGCAGGTCGACGATGACAAAGCGCTGGGCGATATCGCTCATGACGGTTCTCCGGTTGCGTTGGCCGCTATCGTTCGCCAGAGTGCGGCCGGCTGCAAGCTGCCCCCGCCGCTCCTCGTAATATGCAGGCACGCTGCAGAGATATGACCGGGGGATATGAGATGGGCCCGACAATGACCACCATGGCGTTGGACAATGACCTCAAGGCTGCGATCCGCAGCATCCCGGATCATCCCAAGCCGGGCATCATGTTTCGCGACATCACCACGCTGCTCGGCGATGCGCGGGCTTTCCGCCGCGCCGTCGACGAACTGGTGCAGCCCTGGGCCGGCGCCAAGATCGACAAGGTTGCCGGCATCGAGGCGCGCGGTTTCATCCTCGGCGGCGCCGTCGCCCATCAGGTTTCCGCCGGCTTCGTTCCGATCCGAAAAAAAGGCAAGCTGCCGTTCAAGCGCGTGAGCATCGGCTATTCGCTCGAATACGGCATCGACGAAATGGAGATGCACGAGGACGCCGTGGCCAAGGGCGAGCGCGTGATCCTGGTCGACGATCTGGTCGCCACCGGCGGCACCGCCGAGGCCGCGGTCAAGCTCTTGAAGCAGCTCGGCGCCGAGGTCCTGGCCGCCTGCTTCATCGTCGATCTGCCGGACCTGGGCGGCGCGGACAAGATCAGAAAGCTCGGCGTGCCGGTGCGTACGCTCGTCAGCTTCGAGGGGCATTAGCGCGCGCCACGCCGGCCTAGCGTGACGCATTGCCGCGGGCGACGGGCCGCCTATATCACCCGCATTCGCCGGCCCTCTGGCGGAATCGAGGCCATGAGGGCAAACTGGCTGACGACCGAAGTAGAGGCCACCCCCCATGGCGCTGCGCGACGTTAAGCTCGACGACAAATACGACCTCGGCCACAGCCACGTGTTCGTCACCGGGTTCCAGGCATTGGTGCGCCTCTGCCTGATGCAGAAGGAGCTCGACCGCCGCAAGCGGTCTCAATACCGCGGGCTATGTCACCGGCTATCGCGGCTCGCCGCTGGGCGGTCTCGACAGCCAGTTCCAGCGCGCTGCGCCGTTCCTGACCAAGAGCGACGTCCGCTTCCAAGGCGGGATCAATGAGGACCTCGCCGCCACCGCGGTATGGGGCACGCAACAGGCCGAGTTGCGCGGCGAAGGCAAGTACGACGGCGTCTTTGCCATGTGGTACGGCAAGGGGCCCGGCGTCGACCGCACCGGCGACGTTTTCCGCCATGCTAATTTGGCCGGCACCGCGAAAAACGGCGGCGTGCTGGCGCTAATGGGCGACGACCACACCGCCGAATCTTCGACCACGGCGCACCAGTCGGAATACCACTTCATCGACGTCATGATTCCGATCCTCAATCCCGCGGGGGTGCAGGAGGTTCTCGACTACGGCCTCTACGGCTGGGCGATGTCGCGCTTCACCGGCGCCTGGGTCGCGCTGAAGACGATGCACGAGACGATCGAGTCGACCGCCGCCATCGACGCCAGCCTGGAGCGGATCAACATCGTCATCCCGAGCGATTTTCAGATGCCGGAAGGCGGGCTGAACATCCGCCTCAATGATCCGATCCTGGCGCAGGAAGCCCGCCTGCATGACTTCAAGCGCGACGCCATGCTCGCCTTCGTGCGCGCCAACAAGCTCAACCGCACCATCACCTCGGGCGGCCGCGATCCGAAGATCGGCATCATCACCACCGGCAAGAGCTATCTCGACGTTCGCCAAGCGTTCGACGAGCTCGGCATCGACGAGGTCAAATGCAACGAGCTGGGCGTGCGCCTTTACAAGGTGGGATGCCCTTGGCCGCTCAGCCGGCGCGAACTCCAGGACTTCGCCGCCGGGCTCGATCTCGTCATCGTGGTCGAGGAGAAGCGCTCGCTGATCGAGGTGCAGGTGCGCGAGGAGCTCTACGGCACCTCAAATCAGCCGGTCTGCATCGGCAAGCGCGACGAGCAGGGTAATTGGCTGTTCCCGGTCAAGGGCGCGCTCGATTCCAACGAGGTCGCGATCTGCATCGGCGAGCGGCTGTTGAAGTACCACCGCAACGACGACATCGCGCAGCGCGTGGCGCGGCTGAAGGACTTCCAGCGCATCGCCGCGGAGACGCGCGACATCGCCCAGCGCATTCCCTATTTCTGCTCCGGCTGTCCGCACAACTCCTCGACCGTGGTGCCGGAGGGCATGCGCGCCTATGCCGGTATCGGCTGCCATTTCATGGCGCAGTGGATGGACCGTTCGACGCTCGGCTACACGCAAATGGGCGGCGAGGGCGCCAACTGGGTCGGCGAGGCGCCGTTTTCCAGACGCGGTCACGTTTTCCAGAATCTCGGCGACGGCACCTACAATCATTCCGGCTACATGGCGATCCGCGCCGCGATCGCCGCCAAGACCAACATCACCTACAAGATCTTGTTCAACGACGCCGTGGCGATGACCGGCGGCCAGGCCAATGACGGCGGGCTGAGCGTGCCGCAAGTCGCCCGCCAGGTTGCCGCCGAAGGCGCCAAGCGGGTGGTCGTGGTCACCGACGAGCCGGACAAGTATCCGCGCGACACCGCATGGCCGGCCGGGCTGACTGTCCACCATCGCGACGATTTGATGGAGGTGCAGAAGGGGCTTGCGGAGATTCCCGGCGTCACCGTGCTGATCTACGACCAGACCTGTGCGGCGGAAAAGCGCCGCCGCCGCAAGCGCCACACTTTTCCCGATCCCGACAAGCGCGTCATCATCAACGAACTTGTCTGCGAGGGCTGCGGCGATTGCGGCGTGAAGTCGAACTGCGTTTCAGTGCAGCCGCTGGAGACCGAGTGGGGAAGAAAGCGCACCATCGACCAATCGAGCTGCAACAAGGACTTTTCCTGCGTCAAGGGCTTCTGCCCGTCGTTCGTCACCGTGCACGGCGCCAAGCTGAAGAAAGGCGCCGGCGTCGCCGCCGATCACGATCTGGCGGTGCTGCCCGAGCCGAAGCTGCCGGCCATGGCGCGGACCTACAACATCATCGTCACCGGCGTCGGCGGCACCGGCATCGTCACCATCGGCGGTATATTGGGCATGGCCGCGCATCTCGAAGGCCGCGGCGTCGGCGTGCTCGACATGGCCGGTCTGGCGCAGAAGGGCGGCGCGGTGTTCAGTTACATTCGCTTCGCCGAAAAACCGCAAGACATCCACGCCATCCGCGTCGCCGCCGGCCGCGCCGATCTCGTGCTCGGCGGCGACATCGTGGTCGCCGGCACCCGCAAAGTTCTCGCCGCGGTCAAGCGCGGCGCCACCGAAATGGTGGTCAATACCGCCGAATTCCTGCCCGGCGAATTCACCCGCAACGCCGATTTCTCGCTGCCGATCGAACGGCTCAAGCGCACCATCACCGCCGATGCCGGCAGCGACAAGACGCATTTCATCGATGCCACGCGCTTGACCACCGCGCTGTTCGGGCAATCGATCGGCACCAACATGTTCCTGGTCGGCTACGCCTATCAGCTCGGCGCCATTCCTTTGTCGGCCGCCGCCATCGAGCGGGCAATCGAACTCAACGGCGAGGCGGTCGCTATGAACAAGGCGGCGTTTCACTGGGGGCGCCGCGCCGCGCTCGATCGTGCGCAGGTGGAAGCGCTGGCCGAGCCGGCGACGGCGGTGGCCAGCGACGCGCGGCATCTCTCCGAATCATTCGATGAGACGGTGGCGCGGCGGGTGAAGTTCCTCACCGCTTATCAGAATGCCGCCTATGCGGCGCGCTATCGCGCGGTAGTCGACAGGGTCAAGGCGGCCGAGGCCGCGCGTGCGCCCGGCAAGTGCGGATTGGCCGATGCGGTGGCCCGCTATCTCTTCAAGCTGATGGCCTATAAGGACGAGTACGAAGTGGCGCGGCTCTACAGCGACGGCGCCTTCCTCCAGCAGGTCGCCGGCACGTTCGACGGCGAGAATCTGCGCTTCGAGTTTCATCTGGCGCCGCCGCTGCTGGCGCGCCGCGATCCGCACAACCGGGCTGCCGCGCAAGATGAGTTTCGGCCCCTGGCTGTTGCCCGCCTTCCGGCTACTGGCGAAGCTCAAATTCCTGCGCGGTACGCCGTTCGATCCGTTCGGCCGCACGCTCGAGCGCCGCACCGAACGCAAGTTGATCGAGGATTACCAATCCATGTTGGATCAGATGCTCGCAGCGCTGACGCCCGATAATCACCACCTCGCGGTCGGTCTGGCCGCGATCCCGGAGAAGATTCGCGGCTTCGGCTATGTCAAGGAGCGGCATCTGGCCGCCGCCAGGGCCGACGAGGCGGCTCTGCTCGAACAATTCCGCGCCGGCGTGCCGGCGCTGCTCAACGCTGCGGAATGATGCCGTCAGTCATCGGCGGTTGAAGCGCGCGCTACGGTTGGCGAGTTTCGCCTTGCGATCAATCGAGGAGTATGAGGGCGTGCTGATTATACGCCGTGGCCATTCAGCATCTCATTGCAGGCTTTGCTGAGTTTGGCGCGGTGCTCCTGCAGGCAGGACAACATTTCGAATTGATCCGGAGGCAGCTCCCGTTGAGCAGGAAATACATGCTGGCAATAGCGGTGGGAATCGACCTTGCATGCGTCGTCGGTCGGCGCGGCGTTTGGCCGGGCCCGGTTCTGCGCTGAGGCAACATGCGAAATCAGGAGCAAGGCAATAACGAACGAGATACCGCGAACCATGATCGCTTCCTTGTTGAGGCGATAAAGCCGTACGCCGAGGAATAGGGCCAGATTGAGGTTTCGATCGTCGATCCGCAACTGTGGCCGGCGCCTATTTACGCGCCGGCGGCTGCCGGCGTGGCGTTTGTGCGCATGCAAGAGAATCCGCGATCGGCTATGGTGAAGCCATGAACGACGTGCCGCCCGTCCCGCCAATTCCGGACCAGCCTGCCGACGAACTCGCGCCGCCCGTGCAGCCGGCCGATGCCGAGCGTCCGCTTGTTGAACCGGCTCATGGCGAGGCGGCCGCGCCATCACCGCCCGAAGCACCGGCACCGACCGAACCGACAGTCGCTCCGGCCGAGGCACCGGCGCATTCCGGGGTCGGCGTGCTCCTGGTCAATCTCGGCACGCCGGACGCCGCCGAGCCGGCGGCGGTCCGCCGCTATCTGAAGGAATTCCTCAGCGATCCGCGCGTGATCGAGAAAAATTCCCTGCTTTGGAAAATCGTGCTCAACGGCATCATCTTGCCGCTGCGGTCGCGGCGCAAGGCGGGCGATTACCGGAAAATCTGGAATCACGAGAAGGATGAATCGCCGCTCAAGACCATCACCCGGTCGCAGGCGGAAAAGCTCAGTGGCATTCTCGAACCGCTCGGCAAACATGTCGTCGTCGACTGGGCGATGCGCTACGCCAATCCCTCGATCGCTTCGCGGCTTGCGGCGCTGATCGCCCGCGGGTGCGAGCGCATTCTGCTCATGCCGCTCTATCCGCAATATGCGGCGCCGACCACCGCGACGGTGTGCGACGAGGTATTCCGCTATCTGATGACGCTGCGCCGGCAACCGGCGCTGCGCATCATGCCGGCCTACTACGACGATCCTTATTACATCGAGGTACTGGCCTCTTCGCTCAAGGCCGAGTTAAAGGCGCTGCCGTTCGATCAGGACGTCATCGTCGCCTCCTATCACGGCATGCCGCAGGAGTATGTGCAAAAGGGCGATCCATACGAGAGCCAATGCGTGACGACGACGCAGCTGTTGCGCGCCCAGCTCGGCTACGACGAAACAAAGCTGATGTTGACCTACCAGTCCCGCTTCGGCCGCGCGCGTTGGCTGCAGCCCTACACGATCAAGACGGTGAAGGCGCTGGCCAAGAAGGGCGTCAAGAACCTGGTGATGATCATGCCGGGTTTTTCAGCCGATTGCCTGGAGACGCTGGAGGAGATCGCGGTCGAGAACGCCCGCGTCTTTAAACGCTATGGCGGGCAGAACTTCGCCGCCATACCGTGCCTCAACGACAGCGAGGCAGGCATGCTGATGCTCTGGCAGCTAGCCATGCGCGAGCTCAAGGGCTGGGTGTGATCGCATAGCGGGGCTCGCCGCCGTGCGGCGCCCGGCAATGACGGCCGCCGCGTTTGCATCATCAACCTCCCGTTAACCATATCCGTTCTAACTCCGTTAACCATCGGGGCCAGCGCGGCGGCCCGTGCTGGTCATGGTGCGGCCGTCGCACGGGGAGGCCCGCGCGCCGGCGCAGTTCCTTGACGGTGGTTTGCTTTGGCAGCTTCCGAGGCGACGCGGACAGCGGGGACGGTGCGCTTGGGTGCCTGGAGGTCGCTCTTGACGCGCCGGCGCTGCGCACTGCACGTCACCGGCATTGCGCTTGCCGCGGCGATCGGGTCGTCGCCGGTGCCGAGCCTGGCGCAGATGGCGAGTTCGGGAACCGATCTCCTGCAGCCCTCGCTCGATGGAAATCCCTCCACGCCGCCGCGCTTTCGTAAACCGGGAGAAGCCGCGCCGCCTTCCGGGAATCGATCACCTCCCCTCGGCACGTTTACCGCAACCTCGCGCCTTGGCGTGACGCCGGTCTATGGCAGTCCGGCCGCTTTCGGGGCGGGCGATACCGGCTTCGATTCCATGAACACGCCGCGGCGCAAAAAGCTGGCGCAAAATCCTTCTTCGGGTAGCGGGGCCGCGCCGCAACCGGAGACGACTTTTGCGCCGGTGCCGAAATACACGTTCCGCGCGGCGGCAAAACCTGCTGCGCTGAAAAAGCCGCCGGCGCCCGCGATCTATCCGAAGAGGGCGGCGACAAGAACCGGAGCGGTGTTGCCGCCGCCGCCCGAGCCATCGCCGTTGAGCAATCCGCCGGCCGAGGTGCATCCGTTGAAGGCCGCCAATCGCCCCGGCGCTGTCTTGCCCATTCCGCCGCCGGAATATTTCGACTATTCGGCGAGCACACCGCCGCCGACGGTGCCGCAGCCCAATACGCTCACGCCGGGAACCGTGCCGCAACGGCTGCTGCCGATCGCGTCGGGCGATCCTTACGCGGCGCTCGGCATTCGCGCTGGCTCGTTTCTGCTGCTGCCATCGCTCGATCTGACCGCCGGCTACAACACCAATCCGGAGCGTGTCACCAGCGCCGGCGGCGCGCCTTTTTTTATTGAGGCGCCGGAGCTGCAAGTCCGTTCTGATTGGGAGCGTCACTCGCTCACCGCCGATATCAGCGGCTCCTATACGGAATACGGCGCGAACCTGGTGCCGTCGCTCAACGTTCCGTATGTCAATTCCAAGATCGACGGCCGTATCGATGTCTCGCGCGATACCCAAGTCATTGCCGAGGGCCGTTACCTTGTCGCCACCGACAATCCCGGCAGCCCGAACCTGCCGGCCGGCCTTGCCCAACTGCCGGTCAATACCGACGTCGGCGGCACGCTCGGCGTAATCCAGACCTTCAACCGGCTCTCGGTTTCGCTCAAAGGCACCGCCGATCGCGCCGTGTACGACAATTCATTGCTGACCAACGGTGAATTGGCGAGCAACGCCGACCGTAACTTTGACCAATATGCCGGCATCCTGCGCGTCGGCTATGAGCTCGATCCCGGTCTGAAACCGTTCGTGGAGCTGGAGGGAGATCAGCGCATCCACGATCTGCAGTTCGATCGCAGCGACCTGCAACGTGGTTCGGTCGGCGCCAGCGGCAAAGTCGGAGCCGCCGTCGATCTGTTCGGCTCGCTCACCGGCGAGATGGCGGTCGGCTATGTCGAGCGCACCTACCAGGACCCAACACTGCCCAATGTCAGCGGCGTGATCGCCGATGGCGCTCTGCTCTGGCAGGCAACGGCGCTGACCAGCGCCAAGCTCACGGCGGTGTCCCAGGTCTACGAGACGGTCATCGCTGGCGCCTCCGGCGAACTCAGCCGCGACGTCAACCTGCAGATCGATCACGCCTTTCGCTACTGGCTCATCGGCACCTTGAAGGGCGGCTATGGCAACGACAATTATGTCGGCGTCTTCACCGACAATCGCTATTTCGTGTCGGTCGGGCTGACCTACAAGTTGTCGCGTGAGATACAACTACGCACCGAATTGCGGCAGGATTGGTTGACCACCGCGGAGCCGGGCTTCACCTATACCGCAACCACGGCCCTCCTCGGCCTGCGTTTGCAGCGTTGAGAAACGACTCCCGAGCAGCCGGGAACGTTTCGCGCGTCACCAGGGAAGCCCGCACAAATCGATCGCGCGGTCTTGCGGCGATAGGCGCAGATCGAACACGAATGCGGCCATTGGTTTCGATGGCAAGCCGGAATTCTGCAATCCGGCGGGATTTTTTCAGGGGGGCATCTTATCGGCCATGCTCGATGACACGATGGGGCCGGCCGTTTTCGTCAAGACCGAGGGTAGGCTCTACACGGCGACGATCAGCATGAATATCAGCTTTCTCGCACCGGCCGAGATCGGCCCGATTTTCGGTGAAGCGACCGTCGTGCAGCTCGGAAAGACCGTCGCCTTCACGAACGGCAAATTAATGAATGAAGCCGGGCGCCTTCTCGCGACCGCTACGGCGAGTGCGCGGCTAGTGGAAACCGGAAAGGCAATAGGATAAGCCGCGCTTGGCACGCGCTTGGCATTTGCTCCGTTCTTGCGGCTTCAGGACCCTTCAATGCTTAACGGCTGGGACACTTTCTTCATTATGACCGGGACGGCGGGCGCGACGCTGACCGGCCTGTTGTTTGTGGTCATCACGTTGTGCGTTCGTTTGTCCACGACGCGTGCCGAGCAGGGTGTTCACGCCTTCGTCACGCCTACGCTCGTGCATTTCGGCGGCGTGCTGTTTCAGAGCTTGGCATTGGTGGTGCCATGGCCCTCGGCTTGGCCACTCGGCATCATCCTCGGCCTGGCTGGGCTCACGGGCCTAGTCTATGTGATTATCGTCGTCCGCATACTGCGCAAGCTCGATTTCGTTTCACTGGATCTGCGCGACTGGGTCGCCTACGCAGGCGCGCCGGCCCTAGCCAATGTGAGCCTCATCGCCGGCGCAGCCGGATTGATTGCCGGAGATTCGTTTGCGCCCTATGCCATCGCGGGCGCCATTACATTGCTGCTGTCTGTCGGCATCCACGACGCCTGGGATCTCACCCTGTGGATCGTCAGGAACCAGGACCTGAAATAGCAACGTTCAAGCGCGGGAGGCGGCGCCATGTTCCGCTCTCACGATCGGCGTGGCCTGCCGCGCCTCGTTCTCCATCTCGCGCCTAATGCGGACAGCCTGCGAGCTAGCGTCGAGCGCAACATCAGCCGCGGTCACGAATTCGCCCGCGGCAACGCTGCGCAAGAGCTTGACGCGATGGGCGAGCCCAATCGGTAACGCGCCGAGCGCAAGACTGCGTTCCGCCGGGATGAGCTTGGCATGAACGGTATAGCCGCCTTCGCCGTCGAGCATCTCGCCGGCCTGCAGGGCGCGCTTGGCGACCGCCGCGGCGTCGCCGCGCCAAGCCCGGCAGCTTCCGGTCGGCTCGCCGCGCAATGCGACGCTGAGCACCGAGATCGACAATTCAAGTCCGATCAGATGGTAGGGCTTGTACATCGCCGCATAGCGGCCGGTGGCATCGGTGGGCAGGCCATATTGCTTGAAACAGGCCGCGGCGTAGTTTTTCTGCGCCTTGAACACCACATAGACGCCCCAGCGCAGATCGCGCTCGACCGGCTTGCCGTCGCGGCGCAACGACGAGACGACCTCGACCATACCGTCAGCGGCCAGCACGCCGCCGAGCTGCCGCGGTCGCAAGACGCTGGCGAGATCGTCGGCGCCGCACGGCGGAAAGCTCAAGCCGTCACGCGGTACGTCGAGCCCGCAGGCATTCGCCACCGCCGCCATCTCGATCGCCGACTTGGTGCCGTCGAGAAACGAGTTGAACATCTGCGCGTTCATCCCGGCGCGCTTGGCCTCTGCGGCGGAAAGACCGTAATGCTCCCACACCCGGTCCGGCGTGACCGTGTGATAGGCCGGCAGATATTTCGTGCCCTTGCCCGCCGCCGCGACGCTGAAGCCGACCGCACGCGCCCAGTCGACCATTTCAGCAATCAGCGCCGGCTGGTCGCCGTAGGCCATGGAATAGATCACGTTGGCGGCGCGGGCCCGGCGCGCGAGGAAGACGCCGGCCAGCGCGTCGGCTTCGACATTGACCATGACGATATGTTTTTTCGCCTCGATCGCTTCGAGCGCGTGGGCGATGCCGGCCGCCGGATCGCCGGTCGCCTCGACGACCACCTCGGCGCGCTCATCGAGACAGGCGTCGCGCCCGTGCGCGGCGAAACGGGTGCGCGCGATGCGGGAAGCGTCCCAGCCGACGCTGCGGCACGCCGCCTTGGCGCGGTCGGGATCAAGGTCCGCGATCACCGCAATTTCCAGGCCGGCAATCGACGGCACTTGCGCCAAGAACATCGAGCCGAATTTTCCCGCGCCGATCAATCCGACGCGGACCGGCTTGTTGGCGCTGACGCGCGCGGCAAGCATGGCGTGCAAATTCATGTTTGTTCGTCCTCGCGGTCCATCACACCGGCCCGCAGCGGACCAGGATCACGACCCATCGGCCGCGGTCTTACTCCGCCGCGACGCGACGGCTACGCGCATAAGTGAGGAGCGCATCGTCGGCGACTGGAACGATCGGAGAAAAATCGCGGTGCGCGATCCATTCCGGCCGGGTGAACTTGGTGATGTGGTTGGAGACCGCGCACAGCGTCAGATAGACGATCTTGCGCGGATAGGGCGTGATGTTGGGCGGTGAGGCATGCACCAGATTGCCGTGGAACATCAAGACCGCGCCGGGCTTGCCGGTCGGCGCCACGATGCCGCCTTCGGCGGCGAGCCGCGTTACCGTCTCCTTGTCGAGCGTCCACAGCGGATAGGACGTGGTCAAGATGTCGTGCCCGGCCGACAGCACACCCTGCTTATGGCTTTTCGGGATCAGCATCAGCGCGCCGTTGATCGGCATGACCTCGTCGAGGAACACCGCGATATTCATGGCGCGCGGTTGCGGCATGCCGTCGTCGCGCGCCCAGGTGCCGTAATCCTGATGCCACTGCCAGACGTCGCCTTCGAACGCCGCCTTGGCATTGAGCTTGAACTGATGGACGTAGACGTCCTCGCCGAACAGCTGGCGCAACGGCTCGACCAGCCGCGGATGGCAGGCGAGCAGGCGAAACGTCTCGTTGAACGTATGCGCCGCAAAGGCGGTGCGCGGCGCGCCGGTCTTCTCGCGCCACACTTCCTGGCGATCGAGCTTGAGGATCGCTTCCGCGTCGTCACGCAGCTGCCCGATCTCCTCTTCATTGAAGCAGCTCCGAAAGAACAGATAACCCTGCTCGTCGAACTCGCGGAGTTGACCCGGCGATAGCTGCATGGCGTTTCCGAAGGTTGGCGTTTGCAGGCGCATGATTTTGTTCCCGCCGCGTCGCGCGGCGGAGCACCTTTCGAGGCGCAACTTTAGCCGAAATTTCCCGGCCGATCTACGCTGGCTAAAGCTCTTGCAGATGGAAGCGCCGCCGCGCCATACGGCAGGCGTCATCTCCCGGCAAGCAAGCTTTGCAAACCTCGGGTCTCACGCGGTAGATTGCGCACGCCGTCGTGACGCCGACCTCGCCGATAAGAGCGGTGCAGCGATCGCCGCTGCAGCGCATGCGTCCATGTTGGTCATCGACATAGGCGCGGGGGATTCGATCGAGATCGGCGCCGGTTTCCAACGAGAACCGCGGCCACTCCGGGGAAAACGAGCAGCACGCCCCGCAACTCCGACAGTCGGCGGCGGCAAGCTCGGCCGGCCGCCGCGACAACGCCGTCACTTGACCTTGAGTTTGACCGCGGCGTCTTTGCCCCGATTACTCTCGATCTCGTATTCGATAGCTTGCCCCTCATTGAGCGAGCTCAACCCGGCCTGCTCGACGGCCGAAATATGGACGAAAACGTCCCGGCCGCCGCCTGACGGCTGAATGAAGCCATATCCCTTGGTCGGGTTGAACCACTTCACGGTACCAGTAGCCATTTCAGTCTCCAACGTTGCGCGCGCACGATACAGGCTGCGCCGCGCGGCAACAAGGTGTTTAACGGCGTGGCCGCTACCCGGTCGCATCACACGCTTGCCGCCGGTCCCGCTTGTCACATCGGCGTCAAATGGCGGGTGGCTGTCGCGCAAGCGCCCCGAATGAGGGCGGAATTTGCCGGATATTTGAAATCTGCGCTACTCGGCTTTGCCGTTCAGCGCGGCGAGGATTTTCTTGATCTCGGCGCGAAAGCCCGGCGCAATATCGGGACGCGCCAGCGCGTAGGACACGTTGGCGGCAAGGAATCCTATCTTGGAGCCGCAGTCGAAGCTGCGGCCGTCGAACTTCAGACCGTAAAACGGCTGCGTGCGCGACAGTTCGATCATGGCGTCGGTGAGCTGAATTTCGCCGCCGGTGCCGCGGTCCTGCGTGGCCAACAGATCGAGGATCTCGGGCTGCAGGATGTAGCGGCCGGTGAGGATGAGGTTCGACGGCGCCCGCTCGCGCGACGGCTTCTCCACCATGCCGGTGATCGAGAACATTTTGCCCTTGCGGGCGCCGACGCCGACCACGCCGTATTGGTCGACACGCTCGGGCGACACCTCCTCGACGGCGACGATATTCGCCCGCTCGCCGAGTTCGCGCGCGGCGTCGATCATCTGCGCCAGACAGCCGCGCTGGTGCTGCACCAGGACGTCCGGCAGGAGCAGCGCGAACGGCTCGTGGCCGATGAGCTCGCGGGCGCACCACACCGCATGGCCGAGCCCGAGCGGCTCCTGCTGGCGGGTGAAACTGGTCGAGCCCGGCGCCGGCAGGTCTTGCCGCAGCACGTCGAGCGCTTCCTGCTTCTGCCGCTCCAACAGCGTCATTTCAAGCTCGAACTGGCGATCGAAATGGTCCTCGATGACGGCCTTGTTGCGGCCGGTGACGAAGATGAAATGCTCGATGCCGGCCTGCCGGGCCTCATCGACCACGTGCTGGATCAGCGGCCGGTCGACCACCGGCAGCATCTCCTTCGGCATGGCCTTGGTGGCCGGCAGGAACCGGGTGCCGAGCCCGGCGACGGGAAACACGGCTTTGCGGAGCTTCATTGGTTGCCGTTGGGCGAAAAGGTTATCGAGCGAACGAGGCGAGACGCTTTGTTGCCTAAATCTTTGTCCAAGTCTTTGTCCAAGTCTTTGTCCAAGTCTTTGTCCAAGTCTTTGTCCAAGTCCTGGTCCAAGTCGAAGCGAAGCACGGCCGGAGACTTACTCGGATCGCGTTGCCGCCGGATGAACGCCGGCGCGGAATCGCAGTCGCTTGTTGGTCCCCGCCCGGAGTCCGACGTTAAGGTTCTGGTAACATAGCAGGTGCCCCTTCGTGCGGCCACAGATCGGGCGAGCGCGATGGGTTTGACGTTTCGACGATTTACGGCGCAAGCGGGACGACAAGCCATGGCCTTCAATCCCTTCCTTCGCTTCGCCGCGGCCTGCCTCGTCTGCGCCGGCTTGGCCGCTGCCGCGCCGGCGGAAGTATCGGCGCAAGACAAGCCCGGCAACTGGCTGACACGGCTCTTTCAACCGCCGGCGACCGCCGCGGTTCCCGCGCCAGCGGGCGGAGCGCACGAGTGGAGCGGGCAGGCCGGCGCCTCCGGCCATCCGCCGATGACGGTGGAAGCGATCTGCGCCGCCGCCGCCGACTTTGGCAATTGCATCGCGGCCTTGTGGCCGCAGGCCGAGCGCCGCGGCGTCAGCCGCGCCGCTTTCGAGCGCTACACCGCCGGGCTGACGCCGGACCTGAGCATCATGGACTTGCTCGATGCCCAGCCGGAATTCAACAAATCGACCTGGGATTATCTCGACGCGCTGGTCAGCGACGAGCGCATCGCCCGCGGCCGCGAGCTGTTGGCGCAATATGCGCCGGTGTTCGCCGCCGCCGAGCGCGCCTATGGCGTCGACCGTCACATCATCGCGGCGATCTGGGGCGTCGAATCGAACTACGGCACCAAGGGCGGCAACCGCTCCGTCCTCCGCTCGACGGCGACGCTCGCCTGCGTCGGCCGCCGCCGCGACTATTTCCGTGAGGAGTTCCTGTCGGCGCTGGAAATCCTGCAGCGCGGCGATGTCGCCCCCGACCGCCTGATCGGATCCTGGGCCGGCGCCTTCGGCCCGACCCAATTCATGCCGACCACGTTCAAGCGCTTCGCGGTCGATTTCGACGGCGACGGGCGGCGCGATGTCGTCGACTCGGTTCCCGATGTCGTCGCCTCGACGGCCAACAATCTGAAGACCGACGGCTGGGTGCGCGGCGAGCGCTGGGGCTACGAAGTGGTGCTGCCGCCGCAGTTCGATTACCTGCGCGCCGACCCCGCGCGGCAGCTGACGATACGTCAATGGGAAAGTCTTGGCGTGCGGCGCGCCGGCGAAAAGCCGTTCCCGCGCCGGTCCGAGCGCGCCGATCTGCTGCTACCGGCGGGGGCGCGCGGACCGGCTTTCCTGATGCTGGGGAATTTCCGCGTCATCATGAAATACAACCCGGCGGAAGCTTACGCGCTCGCCATCGGCCATCTCGCCGACCGGCTCGCCGGCGGCGGTCCGCTGGTGCAGGGCTGGCCGCGCGACGAGCGCGCGCTGACCGTCGCCGAGCGCTACGAGCTGCAGCAGCTTTTGGCGCGACACGGCTACGACGTCGGCGAGCCCGACGGCTTGCTCGGGCCGCGCACGCGGATCGCCATCCGCAATTTCCAGGTCGCGGCCGGGCAGATCCCGGACGGCTTTGCCTCGAGCCTCGTGCTCGACCGCCTGCGGCAGCCTTGAGTGCATTTTCATCCGTTTTGCTGCAACAGCTTCCACCTCCCCCTGGAGGGGGGAGGTCGGGGCGCGAAGCGCACCGGGAGGGGGTGAAAAAGCCCTCCATCACGCGCGATTGCATCGTCACCTTCACCCCACCCCGCGCCCTTCGGGCGCGACCCTCCCCCTCCAGGGGAGGGTAAAAGAAATTCGTTCTCGCGACGCGCTCAGCGCCCCCGTCATTGCGAGGAGCGATAGCGACGAAGCAATCCAGACCTTTGGAGTTCAAAAGCTAAATTGCTTCGCTTCGCTCGCAATGACGAAATAAAATTACGTTCTCGCGGCGCAGACGCGTCCGAGTTTTGCAACCACCACGCCACAACGACCCGCGTATCCATGCTGAGCACTCGCACACCAGAGGTTCGCGGCAAGGCTGCTTGGACCAAGCGGCAGCATGGATTGCCGGGTCGGAGCCCGGCAATGACGACGGGACGATTGTGGCTCGGATGAGCGCAACAACATACGGGAGGCTGGAGCGCAGAACCCGGATTTCGCGTCCGCTCAATTCGGGCTACGCTTGCTGATGGCTCTATGTCTAGGAGACAACAATGGTTAGGGCAAAGGTTTTCGCACTTGTCGCAACCGCATTTTTGGTTCCATTGCTCACGATGCAGATAACACAGGCGACTGCGCAACAGCGCCAATCAGGATGGATTGCCGATGCTCAAAGCGGGTGTCGCATGTGGAATGCGAGTCCAGAACCTGAGGATAGCATTAAGTGGGATGGGCCTTGCGTCAATGGGTTTGGTCACGGCAAGGGAGTTCTGCGCTGGTACTCCGCAGGCAAACATTACGAAACTGATGAAGGTGAATTCCATCAGGGCAAACTCAACGGATTTGCAATACTCACGTGGACGAGTGGTCGTCGATTTGAAGGGCAGTGGCGCGACCAAAAGCCGAACGGTCAAGGGACCCTTAGAACAAAAGATGGCGAAATCTATTCTGGACAGTGGCGGAATGGATGCTTCGACCAAGGAGGTCGGCGCGCTACTCAAAATGCCACGTCGAAGGAATGTGGTTTCGATTAGCAAGTAGCCCGCATGAGTCAACGGGTCCGGCCCGAAGTGGGCGGCCCGATGACAGGCTCAGCGACGTGCAGGAGCCGCCAAACGGAGTCAAACACCGATCCCGGATTTCGCTTCGCTTCATCCGGGCTACAAACTGCCAGGATCAAGAATCTTCCCCTGCTGCGCGTCCTCGACGGCGGCGACATAGGCCTTGGCGACATCGACCGCGGCCAGGCCCGGGGCCGGGTCGATGCGCAGTTTCACCAGCGTTTCTTTCACCCACGGCGGACTGACGGCGTTGATGCGCAGCCGCCGCGGCAGCTCCAGCGCCGCGGCGCGGACAAAGCCTTCGAGGCCGGCATTGACCAGCGAGATCGCGGCGCTGCCCGGCATCGGCTGCATCGCCAGCACGCCGGTGGTCAGGGTGATCGAGCCGCCGTCGCGCAGGTGATCCTTGGCGGCGCGGGCCAGCGCCACCTGTCCCATCAGCTTGCTGCGCAGGCAGAGCGCGTAGTCGGCGTCGGTGAGGTCGGCGAACGGCTTGAAGACCGCGTTGCCGGCGCACGACACCACCGCATCGACGTCGCGCACAGCCTCGAACAGGGCGCGGATCGAAGCCGGCTCGTCGAGATCGACCTTGACGGCGCCGTGGCGCGATGCGGCGACGACCTCGTGCTTGTTGGCGGCGAGCGCCTTGGCGACCGCGGCGCCGATGGTGCCGGTCGCTCCGACCACGATAATCTTCATGACGTTACCTTTCTGTCTGCCCCGCCTCGTTCAGATATCGGATGGCGGAGGCTCGGCCGCAACTGCCCTGACCGTTTCAGCATGAATAAAACGCGGAAGCGCAAAGAAAGATTCGCCGGCGCGCGTTACCTCCGCGCCGCCGATTGATCAAACAGCTCTTTTAATACGATGCCCGCATTCGGCCAATGCGCTTAGTCCTGCCGCCGTGATGCGTGAACCGGATTGAGGGCAACGGACTGAGGGCGTGTGCTCACAAAACACGGCAGGCAAAGACTGCTTTCGGGTGAGGAACAGACATCACGGATTGGAGCCGTCTCGTTCGCTTTTGACCCAAAGCGGTCCTCAATCCGCGGGCTACAGGCTGCCCGAGCGGTCAAAATTGCTCAGACTACCTTCTCGGATTGAGGCAGCCTCATACCACCAGGAGACTCACGAACACGTGAGACCCGCTGGATCGTCGCCATAGCGAAAGGGCTGGAAGCCGACGTTCGATTTCGTAAACGACCGATTTGTATCAAAGGAGTTTCGAGTCTCGGTTTTCGAATTCAGTTTTAGTCGCGGTGTGTCTTCAAGCAATGAAGTTGGGACACGGGAAGGGAGAACACAATGACCATGCAATATTTGCCGTCGAGTGCGAGTGCGCCGCTAAGCGTCATTTTTGATACGGGCGAGCGCCGCACTGTCGCTAGCTATGAATTGGAATTGAAAAGACACAGGCGCACTGAAAGCGGGCTGCGGCAGGAACTTGCCCAGCAAGAGGCTCTGCTGTGTCAAAAGGACGGGTTAATCCAGCGACAGACGGTCTTGACCCAGGAGTCCGATCACCGGCTGTTGAACGGCCTTCAAATGATCGTAAGCGTGCTTTCACTGCAAAGCCGGACGACGGAGAATGTCGAGGTGGCTTTGCAGCTGGCCTCCGCGGCCGATCGCATTGCCACGATCGGACGCATTCACCACCGTCTCCACTCGTTCGACGGCGTGGAAACCTTTGCGATCAAACAATTCCTTGACGATATTTGTCGCGATTTTTCCATCATGCTGTCCTCGGAGCGCCTGAAGCGGACCGTTGTCGCGGAAGGGATCGAAATCGAGCTGCCGGCCGTCACGGCCATTCCGCTCGGCTTTATCGCCAACGAACTGATCACCAATGCCGTCAAATACGGTACCGGCCGGATCACGGTCAGTCTCGAACCCAATTCCGAAACGGGCTACGCGCTGTCCGTTGCCAACGACGGACCAGCTTTGCCGCAGGGTTTTGATCCAGCCAGTCGCAAAGGACTAGGAATGCGAATCATCCGGTCTTTTGTCAAACAGATCGGTGGCGAACTACGGATCAGCCGAGACGATAGCAAGTTGGGCGCGCGATTTACGGTGCTGTTCTCTTGAGTGCCTACGGGAAGTGAACGGTGATGAAAGCGATCGCATTGCGGACAAATTCGGAGACCCGGGCTTGGGGCGGACGCGGGACAAAGAAAGGCTAAGCGTTTTGGCCGGACCTTCCCCTTCGCGGCTTCACCCCTCAAGAAAGTGACCGAATGCAGCCAGCGGCTGAAGACGGTCGCAGATGATCTTAGTAATCGCCAGCATGGGCATAGAGAGAATCCCGCCCGGAATACCCCACATCCAGAACCAGAAAACGAGCGAGATGATGACGAGGACGGGATTGAGGGTGAACCGTCTGGCCAGAAGCATCGGCGTTAGCGTCTCGCCCTCAATCAAATGAAATCCAAAATAAAGTCCCGCAGGAAGCAGCGCTTGCCAGAGCGTGTCATGAGTCAACAGGCCAGCGAGAAGAAAGATCAGCACGCCTAAGGCAGTGCCGAGGATCGGCACATAGTTCAGCAGAAAGGCTACCGTCCCCCAGAGGATCGGGTCGCCTACCCCCGTGAGCCACATCGCCAACGCCGTAGCGATACCTACTGCGGCGTTCATGATCGTGATCGTGACCAGATACGCAGAGACGTCGCTTTCTATTTGCTGTGAGATTTCCACGACCTGGCGCTTACTCTTAAAGCGCGGCAGGATCTCAACGAGGCGGTGCAGGAAAATATCGCCAGACACCAGAAGGAAAAAAAGAAACAGCACCGTCATGAAGAAGCCGCTGGCAAAGTTTCGGGTCCCGGTGAATAGCTTCATCAAAAGAATTGCACCTCGCTCCGAGATAGCCCCATTTGGCGATGGTCCCGTGTCGCCAATATCCTCCACCTGCTGCAAAAACGCTTGCAGCGCGCTGATGGGCACCCGCATGAAACTCAGGCGCTCCTCAAGCCGAGGAATGCCCTCGGGAAGCTTGGCGGCCCAGGTACGGGCCGGGCCCGAAATGGCCGTACCCAAGCCGACGATCATTCCGAATAGCGCAAGGATCAGAAATAGCGCCGCGAGTATTCGCGGTACGTGCAACCGCTCCAATACGCGCAAGGCTGGCTGCAGCAGGAGCTTGAGAACAATAGCGAAGACCAATGGCAACACGATTTCGCTAACGACATAGGCTGCCGTCAGCAGCGCAAGAACGAATAGACCACCAAGGAATATGACTTTTGGATCTGCGGGCAGAGGCAGGCCCTCCGGCACTTCTGCCGGGGTCACGATCTCGGTCTTCTGGTCGCTAGGTGCCATGTTCAATACTGACCAAACAGCTTGTTGGCCCTGGTGACCGCTACGCAGATCGCCTCGGCATCAACGGCATCGCTCTTGTGCCGCTTCACATCGGGCTTCGATACGGACTGGGCATGGCAGCTTCTGGAAGGATGTCAGCATGAGCCGGCGGTAAAGGGCTACTTTACCTTCCGCGTTGACGCCCAGAAAAACCGACTGTGCAATATCGAGACAGATCGTCGTAATCCCTTCATGAGTTGGCATCTCCCGAATCGTCGGGCCTTAGCGCCGCCGGCGTTCCTGGCACTCACGTGCCGGTGGAGGAGCCGTCCACAGCATCAGCCTCATTCCATCACCCCGTCAATGCCGTAGAGAAAAAATGAGGTTAGACCTTCTCCGCAAAGCACCGCCTTACCCTCCGTTCTTGCGACACAGTCATCCCGGCAGCCCGAGCCAGCGCCTTGGCCTGCACCATACCTAACTGGTCCACATAGGCACGAACCGTTGCGCAATTGATGTGCGAAGATTCGCTCCGGGCTGCCTGACCCGAATTTTTGTAAACGTGATGTGGCTTGGCCGACGCCGGACTCCCGGCAGCGACGAAGATCAGTATGAGCAGTGCAGTTTTCATCCGGGTCTCTCCAAGAGTCGCCGCTGCCGCGCCAGCGACCTCGCTTGTGCGTGCGGAAGATTGGCTCGGCCTAGAGCAGAGCACACGCTGCATGTGAAGAACTTTATTGGATGGTGGTTTCACTCCGGCAGACGTAACCTGGGCTTCCCGCTCTCGCCTGAGCGCGGGAATGCATTCGGGTCACCAAATACCTCGCCTGCGACCCCAGTATCCACCGCCGCCGCCAAACAGCAGCAATAATACAACGATGATTAGGATCAATTCCATGGGAAGTCTCCGTTGATGGTGATGGCCTTATTTGCCGCGCACCGCATCCTTCAATCCGCCGATCGCGTTTTGCACCTTACCGGCAGCCTTGTCGGCCTTGCCGTCGGTTTCCAGTTTCTTGTCGCCGAGGACCCTCCCGGCGGCTTCTTTCACGGCCCCCTTGGCCTGCTCTGCGGAGCCCTTGATTCGATCTTTATCCATTGCCCGTTTCCTCGCTGTTTTGTTGGGTCGGGTGGGACGCTCGCCGTCCCAATGCTCGGCAGCATGCGCGCTTGGTATTATGAAGTCTGTATAGAATTGACCAGTGCGGGCTGTTTTACCGGCGAAGGTGTCCGTCCCATTTCGCCTTCGCGGCGCTGCGGCAAGCGGATTGCCATTGCTTGAAGCGATGCTGTAAAATCGCCTGAGCTTCGAATAAGCTCCTGCGAAGGGAAGGCCGGCAATGAAACGGAAGGGAAAGCTCCCGTTCGATCCCAAAGTGTTTCTCTCGAAAGTAAACGACGGACGAGCCATTTCCAATTATCGGAAGGATCAAATTGTGTACCGGCAGGGCGATCCTGCGGATTCTGTTTTCTACATTCAGAGCGGCAAGGTGAAGAAGACCGTCGTCTCCGAGCAGGGGAAGGAAGCTGTGGTTGCACTTCCGGGAACCGGCGATTTCTTTGGGGAAGGGTGCTTGACCGGACAGCGGCTGCATCTGGCGACCGTCTCCGCAATGACGGAATGCGTGATCGTGCGAATAGCAAAGGCAGACATTACCCGCGTGATCCACGAAGAGCCGGCGTTTGCCGAGCTCTTTATCTCGCACCTCTTGGCTCGCAACAGTCGTGTTGAGGCGGACCTAGTCGATCAACTATTCAATTCAAGCGAGAAGCGGCTGGCACGGATTCTCCTGCTTCTGGCGAATTTTGGCAAAGATGGGCGGCCGGAGCCAATCATAGCGAAAATTATCCAGGAGACACTGGCGGAAATGATCGGCACGACGCGATCCCGCGTGAGTTTCTTCATGAACAAATTCCGGGAATTGGGGCTTATTGATTACAACGCCCACATCGAGGTCCACAGCTCCTTGTTGAACGTGGTTCTTTACGATCAACCGCAGATCAGGCGCTGAAGCGTTTGACAACCTTGTGAGTGGCGACCGCCTCACGTCCGTAGTCCGACCAAGGGTGAATGGAAATAGTCATAATAGTGGCTAGTTTGAACTTCACAGTGAGCGGTTTTGCTGTGGAGAGGTTTGAGCCGGGCAACCTGGCAATCTAGGTGAGCAATTTTGGACAGACAGCTACTGCCAAGAAGCGCAGGCGAGTATTGGGACATCGGGCAAGCGAACGTGCCCGTGCCACTGTGATGTTTGCGGGCGGATTTTCCCTCCCGATGAGGTATCCCATGTCTGCATTTGAGCCCTTACTGGTGCCCGGCTTCACTGAATTGCCTGTGTGTCGGTGCGGGAAAGATATGCACACCGCAAGCATCAACCTATTGCTGGAAAGAACCGACACACATATCCGCATCTATAATTGTTCTGCGTGTCACCATGAGATGCGGCTTACTGTTTGGGGTGTTGACGCAGTGACTTGAGTCGGTCTCATATGCGGCCTCTCGCGCATTTTGAACCTCAGGCTCGATGTCTGCTCATGGCCCGAAGCTGCTGCGTTATTCCCCACGTTGGACGTCGGCTTTCAGGGGTAAAGCTGCTGTGACGCGGGACATTATCTGAGGTCGCAGTTCTTGGCCCAAAGCGGGCATCCCGGCACGTCCGCTATTCTGTCGTTATCGGGGTAAAAGCAGACATCGAGCAAGCCTGCCTCAGCAAGCTCGATTTATGAGTCGTCTCCCGAGGTCGAACGGCCTCAGGCCAGCGGCGTCAGCCACCGCTCCTGCGCCAGTTCGATCAGCCTACCGGCGTTCGGACAATAGGTTTCCCACACCGGGTTGTTGGGATCGCGTTCCAGATCGACCGCGCAGGCTTCGCGATAGCCGCAACTCACGCAGCGGCGCATCATCTCACGGAGAGCGTCGGCGTCGGCGGTGTCGGCCGGGTTGAACTGGAGACCCAGCATGGCCACCCGGCAGTCGAGCAGCTCCTCTTGCTGCTCAGGCGTCGTTGCTGTCCCGGTTGAGCGAGGCTTGCCGATTTGCATCGAATCCTCCTGCTTTTCTTGGGTCAAATCACGATGAAAAGCATCGATTCCTGCATTGACCTAAATCAACCGCGACGAAATAAATCTAAATCTCCTCCGGCACCATGCCGATGGCGCCGCACGGGCATTCCTGCGCGCACACGCCGCAGCCCTTGCAATAGTCGTAGCTGAACTGGAAGCGCTTGCCGGGTCCGAGCTTGATCACCGCATTGTCCGGACATACACCGTAGCAATTGTCGCACTCGAAGCAATTGCCGCAGGACAGGCAACGGCGCGCCTCGTAGAGCGCATTGGTCTCGTCGAGGCCGCCCTGTACCTCCTCGAAGGTGCTTTGCCGGCGGGCGACTTCCAGCATCGGCCGCACCGTCTTCGGCGCGTCGGCGTAATACCAGGTGTTGAGCTTGTCGAAGCTCGCCAGCTCGTGCGCTTCCGGGGGCGCATAGGCGGCGCCGCGCAGCCAGGCGTCGATATGGCGGGCGGCCTTCTTGCCGTGGCCGATCGCCACCGTGACCGTGCGTTCGGAGGGCACCATGTCGCCGCCGGCGAAAATGCCGGGATAGCCGGTCATCATGTTGGACGCGACCTGCACCACGCCGTCCTTGATTTCCAATCCGGGCACGCCGTCGAGCAGCGCCAGATCGACGTCTTGGCCGAGCGCCAAAACCAGCGAGTCGGCCTCCAGCGTTTCGAATTCGCCGGTCGGCTGCGGGAAGCCGGTCGAGTCGAGCTGCATCTTCTCGACGGTGAGCACGCCCGCGTCCATCTTTTTGATGGTCGAGAGCCACTTCATCATGATGCCTTCCTGCAGCGCCTCCTCGACCTCGAAATCGTGCGCCGGCATGCGGTCGCGGGTGCGGCGATAGACGATGATCGCCTCGGTGGCGCCGAGCCGCTTGGCGGTGCGCGCGGCATCGAGGGCGGTGTTGCCGCCGCCGTAGACGACGACGCGGCGGCCAAGGAGCGGCTGATCTTCGCCTTCCATCGAGCGCAACAGCGAAACGGCGTCGAGAATCTTCGCCGCCGAGCCGGCGGGAATATAAGAGCGCTTGCCGATATGGGCGCCGACGGCGAGGAACGCCGCATCGAAGCCGCCGGCCTGCATGCTCTCGACGATGCGGTCGACCTTGCTGTTGAGCTTGATGCCGACGCCAAGCTCGACGATGCGGCTGATCTCGGCATCGAGCACGTCGCGCGGCAGGCGGTATTTGGGAATGCCGAACCGCATCATGCCGCCGGCGAACGGGCCGGCCTCGTGAATCTCCACCGCATGACCCATGCGCCGCAGGTGATAAGCCGCGGACAGACCGGAAGGACCGGCGCCGACCACCAGCACGCGTTTGCCGGTTGCGGACGGCGGCGGCGCAAAGCGCCAGCCGTTGCGGATCGCCACGTCGCCGAGGAAGCGCTCGACCGAATTGATGCCGACCGCTTCGTCGACCTGCGCGCGATTGCAGGCGTTTTCGCAGGGGTGGTAGCAGACCCGGCCCATCACCGCCGGCAGCGGATTGTCGGTCGTCAAGGTGCGCCAGGCGGTTTCGTAATCGCCGGATTCGGCGTGATAGAGCCAGCTTTGGATGTTCTCGCCGGCCGGACAGGCGTGGTTGCACGGCGGCAAGCGATCGACATAGACCGGCCGCGAGGTGCGCCATGAACCGGTCAGGTTGGCGAGGCTGGTGCCGACATCGAGACTGATGGCGAAGGGGTGCGTCATCAGGCCTCTCCCTCCGCGTCGAGCAGATGATATTCGGCAATGTTGCGGTCAGCGATCGCCTGCAAATGCGCGATGCGGCCTTTGCCTTCCTCCGAGCCGAACAGGTGGGCGAAGCGCCGCTGCGGTTTCAAATATTCGGCGACCGGCACTTGCCGGCGGATTTTGCGACTGCCGGTGACGACGCCGTACTCGGCCTCGAACACCGGGAACATACCGCACTCGACCGCGAGCCGCGCCAGCCGGATCGTGTCCTGCGACGCCGAACCCCAGCCGAGCGGGCAGGGCACATGAATATGCAGATAGCGCGCGCCATGGATGCCCATCGCCTTCATCACCTTGCGCTCGAGGTCATGCAGGTCGGCGACGGTGGCGGTGGCCACATAGGGAATGCCGTGGGCGACGGCGATCTTCGGCACGCTCTTGCCGGTGCCGAAAACGTTTCCCGGCTCCGGACCCATGGCCGGCGTGGTTGCGGTGCGCGCCGCCGGCGGCGTCGCCGACGAGCGCTGCACGCCGGTATTCATGTAGGCTTCGTTGTCGTAGCAGATGTAGAGCACGTCATCGTTGCGCTCGAACATGCCCGACAGGCAGCCGAAGCCGATATCGGTGGTGCCGCCGTCGCCGCCTTGGGCGATGGCGCGGACTTCGGGCCGTCCTTTGACGCGCATCGCGGCGGCAACGCCGGTCGCGACCGCGGCGGCATTGCCGAATAGCGAATGCAGCCACGGCGTCTGCCACGAGGTTTCCGGATAGGGCGTGGTGAATACTTCCAGGCAGCCGGTGGCATTGGCGGCAATCACGTTGCCGCCGGTGGCGCGCATCGCCGCGTCCATGGCATAGCGCGCGCCGAGCGCCTCACCGCAGCCTTGGCAGGCGCGGTGGCCGCAGGTGAGCGCATTGGAGCGGTCGATCGAGGCCTGCACCGCGCGTTGTTGGTCGGACACCAGCCGATTGCCGACCGTGAAGGTACCCTTCTGATAGAAGTGCAGCTTCTGCGTCGCATCTAGCGTGGTCGTGCGATCGTTCACCGGCTTCTCCCTTACACCGCGGCTTTTTCGGCTTGGCCGAGCCGGCGCAATAGGTTCTCGGCGGTCGGACCCGAGCGCCGCACCTTACGGACGTAATGCAATTCCTTGGCGACGATCTTCTCGTTGAGATCGAGGAAGTGCGAGCCTTCCCAGGGCTGCACGAAGGCGCCGCGCAGCACGCGATGCAGCGACGCTTTGGTGATCGGCCGGCCGCCGAGCCCGGCGATGACCGAATGCACTTGCGGCGCGCCCGCCACGTTGCGCAGCGCCAGATCGACGTTATTGGCGAGCGGGCCGCCCATGCCGACCGCGAGACTCTTCTCGATCACGACCACGTTGCGCGCGCGAACGAGCTTCTCGCGCAGCGCCGCGGTCGGGAACGGCCGGAACGACACCAGCGTCACCAAGCCGACGCTAAGCCCATCGGCGCGCATCTCGTCGATGGCGTCCTTGATGGTACCGTTCACCGAGCCCATGGCGACGACGATCAGTTCGGCGTCCTCGCAGCGATAGGAGCGAACGAGCCCGCCGCTGTCGCGGCCGAATTGTTTCTTGAACGCGGCGGCGTATTCGGGAATGAGCCGCAGCGCCAGGGTTTGCTTATAGTGCTGCAGATAGCGCACCTCGGTGAAGGCTTCCGGTCCGACCATCGCGCCGATCGAGATCGGCTCCTGCGGATCGAGCACCTGCACCGGTTCGTAGGGCGGCAGATATGCGTCGACCTCGGCTTGTTCGGGAATGTCCACGCGTTCGACCGCGTGCGTGAGGATGAAGCCGTCGACGCAGACCATCACCGGCATCGACAATTCCTCGGCCAGGCGGAAGGCCTGGATATGCAGGTCGGCGGCCTCCTGGTTGGTCTCGGCGAACAGCTGCATCCATCCCGAGTCGCGCATCGCCATGGCGTCGGAATGGTCGTTCCAGATGTTGATCGGCGCGCCGATCGCCCGGTTGCCCAAGGTCATCACGATCGGCAAGCCGAGGCCGGAGGCGTTGTAGACCGCCTCCGCCATGTAGAGGAGGCCCTGGCTCGCGGTCGCGGTATAGGCCCGCGCGCCGGCAGCCGACGCGCCGATCGCGACCGACAGCGCGGCAAACTCGGATTCGACGTTGATGAACTCGCATTTGGTGATTTCGCCGGTCCGCACCATCTCGCCGAGGCCCTCGACGATGTGGGTTTGCGGCGTGATCGGGTAGGCACAGATCACCTCGGGCCGGCATAGGCCGATGGCCTCCGCCATCGCCCGTGAGCCTTCGATTTGCTTAAGCATGGCGATGATCCATCAGGCAGCCGCGACGGCGTCGGCGCTGGCGACGGCGTCATGCGCGGCGGTGGCGGCGGCGATGTTCGCCGCGGCGATCTTTTCCGGAAAGGCGTCGCGGATCGCGGCGGCGACCGATTGCAGTTGGATGATGCCGGTGAGCCGGGCAAAGGCGCCGAGCAGAGCGGCGTTGGGCAGCGGGCGGCCGACATACTTGAGTGCCAGCTCGGAAGCCGGCACGGTCAGCACGTGACCCGCCGGCAGCTGTTTGGCGACGGCGTCGAGATGCAGATCGCTCAGGCTGCGATTGCTGTTGACCAGCAGATAGCCGCCCGGCTTGAGGCCCTGGCAGACGTCGATGGCCTTGAACAATGTCGGGTCTTGGACGATCAGCGCATCGGGCTCGAGGATCGGCTCGCGCAAGCGGATTTCCTTGTCGTCGATGCGGCAGAAAGAAACCACCGGCGCGCCCATGCGCTCGGAGCCGAAGCTCGGAAAGGCCTGCGCGTGCTTGCCCTCGAGATAGGCGGCAACCGAGAGAACCTCCGCCGCGGTGACGACACCCTGACCGCCACGGCCGTGGATGCGCACTTGGAACATCGGACGAGTCCTCGCCTAAGATTGCCATCTTGCAAGCTGCTGGGTCGGCTGTGGGCCAGCATCAGACGCCTATAAAGAGAATGACCAGCGTCGCCTTGAGCTAGGTCAATTGCTGGATGCGCGCCGCCACCGATCGCAGCAAAGTGAAGAAATGGCCGGGCTAGCTGTGCAGGTTGCCGATCCAGGCGCCGGGCTCATCAACCTGCAATGCAAAGAAGATATCGGCATTCGGGCAGAAGCGCGGGGCGAACGCCACCGCCGCCGGCATGCTGTCGAGCCAGTCGCGGCAGGCTTGTTTAAACGGGCACGCCTCGCAGCGATGAAACGCGGCGGCGTAGCTCAGCCCCAGACGCGAAATCGTGCCGCCCCCCGGCTCGATCCCGAGGTGCTCCATCATTTCCCGCATGTAGATTGCTTGAGCGTGTGGTGTAGGCGCAGTCATGGTCCGCCTACTCTTTCTTCCACCAGAGGAGGCAGCGTAGACAGCGCACCGAAGCGCTTCTTGATCTAGATCAAAAACCGTCAGGCCCGCCTCGCACTGCACAAGATTGGCATGTGAATGAAGCCGAAGCCCAGAAAAGCGCGCAATCACCGACCATTTGCTGACGCAACAAGCCACCTCGGCATGGACACCAGCACAAACAGGTACGCAACGAGCCCGACAGGAACGAGCATCCAGCCGAAAGCATGCTGGTCTTCGAGTGTGTAAGCAGAACACAGCAGTGTAGATTGACAGGCATAAAGCAGCCCGAGCGCGACGATCATGCTCGAAAAGTAGAGCGCATAGGCAACGCGTGCTACGCCGGGCAACAACGGCAAATAATGTGACAGCAGAAGGCCGGTGCCGAACAGGCTGATGACGAAGAGCGCGTTAGCGCTTGAATAGCTCTGAGTGAAGTCAATGGATCGCGGAATCATCCAGAACAGAAGCAGCAGCGTCGCTGCCACCACGGCGGGAGGCGCATGGGCCGCCCAACGGCGCCACGGGCAAAGGCGAGATACCGCGCAACCACCGAGCAAAAGCAATAGCGACTCTGCCAGCGCCTTTCTCGGCATCGTCGCACTGAAAACCGCATCGACGCGCGGCAATAGCAAAAGCGCAGGCAGCAGAGCGACGATTAGCAGTTTACAGATATTTTTCAAGATCGCTCCTTAGTCGATCGTTGTTCGATTGCGGCGAAATCACGCGCACGATGCGCCCGGCCGGGTCGATCAGAAATAGATCAGCCGAGTGATTGATCGTCCCGTCGCTCTTGCTAAAGACCCAAATACCAAACTCCCTTGTGACCCGATCGATCGAGTTATCCGCGGGCTGTGCCATGATCCAGCCCTCGAATGCGCCTTCTTCACGCCAAAGATCAAGCAGGCGTTCAGTCGTGTCACGCAGTGAATCGACGCTGATGCTCATCATCACCAGCTTGCTCCGTTGCGCAGCGGAAAGACCGGAATAGACCTCGCGCAGCTCCTCGATGATGATCGGGCAAATCGTAAGACACGATCCATAAAAGACGTGCAGCAGCACGTGACGTCCGCGCAACGAGGCGAGCTGCCGTTCGTGCCCGAACTGATCAACGAACGAGATGTCGGGCGCAAGTCTCGGCAGCGGCCCGGCCTTGCTGAGCGCATAACTGTACGAGGTGAATGCTGAGAAACCCCACGTCCAGGCGTAGACCAGACCGCCGCCGCCGCCCAGAAGCAGCAGGCAGACCAGCAGCGCGATGAAGCGCGTCGGCACAATCATGGTTTGTTGGCGGTTACCCGGCACGAAACGGCTCTCTTAGGCGCGTTATTGGGTGGAGGCAGTGGTCCTGCTGACGCCAAAGCGTTAGTCAGGCCATACCGTGCCACCAGCGCACGGAACAGGTCGATCTGGCCCAGCAGCCAAGCCACGCCGAGTACGATCAGCGACAGGACGGCGAGCCCCAACGCCCAATCCGGCCATGCGCCATTGGCAAGAAACGGCAACGGATAGAGCAGATACCATCCCGGGCCGAACCGGCCGATCAGGCAGGCGATGACCAGGCCGACAACCCCGAGCACCGTGAGTACGTACATCATCCAGGCGATGACAAGATTGACGCGCACATACCGCGCAAGAAGGTAGGTCACCCCGACCAAGCCGGCTACGAACCCTGTTCCGGCCATGCCGAGACCGTGCAGCGTCATGACGGCGTAGAACAAGTCGGGATCGACGTTGATGATGCCGGCCTGATTGGCGCGCATCGTCAATCCCAGCAGCACGAGCACCAGGAAAAGGACCGGAACGGTCCATACCCAGAACTGCGTGACGCTTCGAATCGCCTGTCCGTATCTTTCGTCATCCATTGGTGCCGGCTCCCTACTTCACGTCGAATTCGGAGTTCATTGCATGGTGCGCAACGCCGCAATATTCGAGACAGAGGACGTAATAATGTCCCGGCACGTTGAACGTGTATAACAAACGGTTGGTATAATCCGGCATGGCTTGAACCTGGGCAATCAACTCCCCCGCCGCGTTGTAGATTGCAAAATTATGATTGACGTCCTTCGAAGAAACGTCGAACTCCACCGTTTTGCCGGCCGGCAAGACGAGATTGCCGCCGGCGGATGCCGCGCCGGAACCGGGCGTCAGCGTCCAGCTCCACATTTCGCCGATTACTTTGACGATGAGGTCCGGCTTCTGCTCGCCAGACTTGCGCGGATAAGGAGTCATCGGCAGCGTTAACGCCAATAAAACAACGGCCGCGACGAGGATAAAGATGAAATACACCGACCTGATCCGGTAGACCCCCGATGTCGCCGCTGAGGAGGTTTCCGCGGGAAGCCGGGCGCGGCTCACGAAAAGTGCGATGGCAACGATCGCGACGCTTACCAGCAATGTAGTAATGGCGGCATATGAAGCGGTCACGTCTCAGTCCCTCCCTGATGCCAACTATGACCTCGTCGCCGTTTCGGCCGGGTCGTTAGGCGAGCTTCAAGCGAATCGATGTTCTCTGCGGTGCCGTTGCTCCAGAGCGGCGAGGCCGCTTGCGACTTGCGCGTACGCGTGCGGACGAACCGGTTGCGGCGAGGCAGTCCGCCAGCGTGTAGCGGTCGAGATGCTGGTAGAAGGCTTCTTTTGCGGCTGCCAACATGCCGCGTAAGCGGCAGCGAGGCAGCAGCGTGCAAGCTCCGCCGTCGGGGCGGAAACACTCGACCAGGCTCTGATCCTGTTCATGGCCGCGCACGAATTCGCCGATCCGGATTTCGCGGGCTGGCCGCGCCAGCATCACGCCGCCGCGTGCCCCACGGATCGTGCGCACGAGGCCAACATCGGTGAGATACTGGACGATCTTGTGAAGATGGTGGCGCGAGACGACCAGCTCACGCGCCAGCACGTCGGTGCTGACGTGTTGGTCCGGTTCGGCCGAAAGCCGCATCAGCACCCGCAGGGCCAGATCGGTTGAGCCGAGTAACCGCATCGGAACTCCAAATATTGGTATTGACTATACCACATTTTGTTCGCAATAGTAAATACCAAATTCAGCGAGACTGCGAACGACAATACTCACGCGCATTCGGGTGCCATCCGAACAAGGTCGGTTTAATTAACGGCCGCCAGCTGCTCGCTGCGCACGGGTTGACAATGGTCAATGTACGAGCTCCGACCAACGCATGCTTTTGCCGTCAGCAAGACTAAGCCATGAGCGAGACGAATGTGAGCATGCCCGCCGCGCTGCGCCGCCGCCGCGGCTATGCTGGACCTGTGGTGTTCTCCTACGGCTTCCGTCCGTTCTTTTTCGGCGGTGCGGTATGGGCGGCGCTCGGCATTCTGCTGTGGCTACCGCAATATTTCGGCGAGCTGTCGCTGCCGACGACGTTGTCGCCGCTCGATTGGCATATCCATGAGATGATCTACGGGTATGTGGCCGCGATTGTCACCGGCTTCCTGCTCACTGCAATTCCCAATTGGACCGGGCGACTGCCTGTCAATGGCTATCCGTTGGCCAGTCTTGCCGCGCTGTGGCTTGCCGGCCGGGTGGCAATCGCTGGCTCGGCGGTTTGGGGCGCAGTGATTGCAGGCGTGATCGACATTGCGTTTCTCGCCACGCTCGCAGCGGTGGTGTTGCGAGAGCTGGTCGCCGGCAAGAATTGGCGCAATCTCCGCGTCCTCATCGTGCTCGGCGTACTGGTCGCCGGCAATGTGGTGTTCCACTTCGAAGCGATCTCGCGCGGTACCGCCGACTATGGAAACCGCGTCGCGATCGCGGCTGTGATCGGCCTCATCATGCTGATCGGCGGGCGCATCGTACCGAGCTTCACGCATAACTGGCTGGTGCGAAACAATCCGGGCCGGCTTCCGCGGCCGTTCGCGCGGTTCGATGCGCTTGCACTAGGCGCCGGTGCAGTGGCCCTCGCAATGTGGATCGCGTTGCCGGATCTAGCCGTGTCCGGCGCAGTGCTGATGATCGCCGGGGTGCTGCAGGCGGCGCGGCTCGCGCGCTGGGCCGGCGATCGCACGTTCGCCGATCGTCTCGTCCTCGTCCTCCACGTCGGCTATGCCTTCGTTCCGATCGGCTTTGTCCTGGTCGGCGCCGCCATCCTTTGGCCTGCCGAATCGCCGGCGAGCGCCGGCCTTCACGCCTGGACCACGGGAGCGATCGGCCTTATGACCCTAGCGGTGATGACACGCGCGAGCCTCGGCCACGCCGAGCATAAGCTCGCGGCATCGGTGCAGACCCAGATCATATACCTGTTTGTGCTGATCGCGGCGCTGGCGCGCATCTTCGCCGCGTTCGAGCCATCGAGTGCCCTGCTGTACGTCGCCGGGCTCGCCTGGGTGCTGGCTTTCGGCGGCTTCGCCGCGTTCTTCGGTCCGCTGTTGTTTGGCCGCAAGTGAGGGCTGAGAATTATCAGGTTGTATCCAGCTTGATTTGAATCAGGCTCATTTTTTGGCCGGCCCACTATCAGACCATGTGTCGTGGAAAAAACCCGAGTGAGAAGGCAGCAACAGGTTGATTGACGATGTGATCATTGCCCGGGCAATCCATGTGATTGCCGTCGTCTTTTGGGTCGGCGGGGTCGCCATGGTGACAACGGTGCTGTTACCGGCAGTGCGCCGTTTTAAGGCGCCCGAAGAGCGCGTAATTTTCTTCGAGCTGGTTGAGCGACGCTTCGCCCAGCAAGCGCGGGTATCAACGCTGATCGCCGGCTTGAGCGGCTTTTATATGACTTATCGACTCGATCTTTGGGACAGCTTTACGTCTGCGGCGTTCTGGTGGATGCACGGCATGGTGGCTGTGTGGTTGGTCTTCATGCTCATGCTGTTCGTGCTGGAGCCGCTGTTGCTGCACCGCTGGTTCCTTAGCCGCGCCAAGGCAGCGCCGGAAGCAACTTTCCGGCTCATCCAAGGGATGCCCTGGATTTTGTTGATCTTGAGCATCATCGTCATTTTCGGCGCTGTCGCCGGCAGCCACGGCTTACCGCTATTCGCTTAAGAAACTTGGCGTGCGATGTCCGGGCGACACGCGCGATTGGGCGGTTGTTCGGTGGGAACGCCGCCGGCCAATCTCGGCTTCCGGCTGGTGCGTGAGGACTGAGCGGTGGCCGCGCTCAGGCGCCATCCTCAAGTTGACACTTTTCGGCTATTATGACGATTGCTTGGCCCGCCGACCGGGCCGCACCACTGGGCGGCGGCGCATAGCGAAAACGCGCGTGGGCGACGTTCATTGGGCGAAAGTCATCGGGCGAGGTTGATGGCGACAAGCAATCGGCGACAACTCGCAATCGCGCTTTCGATCGCGACGGCGGGCTCCGCGCTCGCGTTACCGGCCGGCGGCGCGCAGGTGTTCAACGCGCGCACGGCCTTCGATCAGCGTCCGCGCGCTGAGCTGGTGCAGTGGCAGGAGTTCTTTCCATTCCCGTTTTTTGGCGGCCGTGGACGGTATAATCCGGGGAGCCCGTGGGGTCCGCCGCGACTGCAGACCTTCGAGTCGACCCGGGCGCCGCCGCCGCACAAGGTTGAGACGCCGCCGACCGATACCGTCCTGGTGATCGGCGACTCGCTCGCCGACTGGCTTGGCTACGGGCTGGAGGAAGCTTTCGCCGATACCCCGGAGATCGGCATCGTGCGCAAGATCCGGCCGTATTCGGGTCTCGTTCGCTACGAAGCGCGCAGCGACGCCGCGGAATGGTCGCAAGCCGTCAAGGACGTGCTGGCGGCGGAAAAGCCGAAGGCGATCGTCGTCATGCTCGGTGTCAATGACCGGCTGCCGCTGCGCGATCGCGCACCGCCGGCGAAAGCCGCGACCGCACCGGCACAAGCGCAGGGCGCGACGGTTCCCGCCGCATCCTCTTCCGACACGGCACGGCCCGGCGGCGAGCAGCCGGCGGCCGCGGCCAGCGAGCCGCAGCGCCGCGGCGGCAGCTACGAGTTTCGCACCGACAAATGGGCCGAGCTTTACGGCAAGCGCGTCGACGACATGATCGCGGCGCTGAAATCAAAGGGCGTGCCGGTGCTGTGGGTCGGATTGCCGGCGATCCGCGGTACGCGCTCGACCAGCGACATGAGCTACCTCGACGAGCTTTATCGCGCCCGCGCGGAGAAAGCCGGCATCACCTATGTCGATATCTGGGACGGCTTCGTCGACGAAAGCGGCCGTTACGCGGTGCAGGGGCCGGATTTCGAAGGCCAGATTCGTCGGCTGCGCACCGGCGACGGTGTGCATTTCACCAAGGCCGGCGCCGTGAAACTGGCGCATTACGTCGAGCACGAATTGCGCCGGGTGCTGTCGAGCCACATCGTACCGGTGGCGTTGCCCGGTCCGGACGAGCAGGCTCCGAAGGGAAGCGCTGTCGGCGCGCGCCCGGCGGTCGGCCCGGTCGTTCCCTTGGTTGCGACCGGCGGCGGCGAGGGCGGCGATCTGTTGGGCGCCCCGAGCCATCCGGTGCCGGCGGCATTCGATCCGCTCGCGACGCGCGTGCTCAGCCGCGGCGATGCCATCGCGGCGCCACCGGGCCGCGCCGACGATTTCTCCTGGCCGCGCGGCGGTGCCAATGCCGGGCCGGATGCGGCAGCCGAACCGGTCGCGCCAACGCCCGCGCCACCGGCCAAAGGCTCCGGCGGCAAAAAAGATTCAAGCAAAGGCGACGTGAACAAGAAATCGAGCGACGCCAAGGCTCAGCTGGCGGTGCCACCGGCCGGCGCGGGCGCCGCGCCCGCAAAGCCGCGCCGCGCGCGCGAAGGACTCGACGGCGCGCCGCCGCGGCCGCCGCTGTCGATTACTCCGAGCCGGGATTAAAGATCGCGCTGTAAATATCCCGTCACCCTGAGGCGGCCGCCAACCGGGTCCCGCCCGAAGTGGCCGGCCCGATGACAAGCTCCGCGACGATTGCGCAGAACTTCGACAAGTTGATTTACTGATTAGGCCGGATTACCAAAGGCGAATTTCGGTTGAGTGTCGCAACAGATCCGGCGCACAAACGCATTGTGATGCTGCTGAGCGGCAAGATATAATTGGCCTTCCACCGATTTAGGATCGTAACAGTGACCAGGGAAGTGTGCAGAACCAATGAGGTTCGGTTGGTTTGCCGGCGATGGCGAGCGCTATTTGGTGTGGCTGGGCTTCTGACCGCAGGCACAGCGGCGTTGGCCGATCCGGTCACGCTTGTCTGCAGCAACCCGTACCAGCCGAACCAACCTCCGTTCACCATCGAACTGGACCAGGCGCGGAGCACGGTGACGCAGAAAGTTCCTGCGAGCCAGAATGTGCCCGCATCTTCGGCCAAATACACAGCGACGTTCGGCGCCAGAGAAATCAAGTATAATACTGGCTCATGGGTCTACACGATTGATCGTGTAACTGGCATCGTCTCGGCTCACGGCGGCGGGGGAGCGGTCATGAATTTTCCTTGCCACGTCGGTAAAGCGAAGTTCTGAAAATCCAAAAAAACGTGCTGTAGAAGTATATTGCGCAAGGCGGCGTGGTAACGGTGGTGCTCTTGGGTCTTCCCTCCCCCTTGTGGGCGAGGCTAGAGCGCGTCCAGGAAAAGTGGACACCGGTTTTCCGTCCGGACGCGCGATAAAACAAGAACTTAGAGCGGGATGACGATTCGAAGATGTCATCCCGCTCTGCAGAGGAGGGTCGGGAGGTGACGCGCTCGCGTCGACGCTTGCGAGAAACCTTACGACCCCACCCCTGACCCCTCACCACAAGCGGGAGGGAACATGCGGAGCGCGCTGCGCATCACCGCGGCAGCAGCGACGAGCCCATCAAAAATTTGTCGACGGCGTGCGCCGCCTGGCGACCCTCGCGGATCGCCCACACCACCAGCGACTGGCCGCGGCGCATGTCGCCGGCGACAAAGATATTGTCGATCGAGGTGCGGTAATCGCGGGTGTTGGCGGCCACGTTGCCGCGCTGATCGAGCGCCAGTCCAAGGCTCTTGATCATGCCTTCGTGCACCGGATGCACGAAGCCCATCGCCAGCAGCACGAGCTCGGCGGCGACCTCGAATTCGTTGTCGGGAACGGGCTTCATCTTGTCGTCGACGTGCACGCAGTGCAGCTTCTGCACGAATCCGTTGGCGCCCGAGAAGCGGGTGGTCATCACCGCGAAATCGCGCTCGGCGCCTTCTTCGTGGCTCGACGAGGTGCGCAGCTTGAGCGGCCAGTTCGGCCAGGTCAGCAGCTTGTTCTCGTGCAGCGGCGGAGCGGGGAGGATTTCGAAATTGGTGACCGACAGCGCGCCCTGGCGGATCGCGGTGCCGATGCAGTCCGACCCGGTATCGCCGCCGCCGATAACGACGACGTGCTTGCCGGTGGCAAGGATCGGATCGGCGCCGTCGTCCGGCTCGCCGCTGACGCGGCGGTTTTGCTGCGGCAGGTAATCCATGGCGAAGTGGATGCCCTTGAGCTCGCGGCCGGGAACCGGCAGATCGCGCGGCTTCTCGGCGCCGCCGGTCAGCACCACGGCATCGTAGTCGCCGAGCAATTTCTCGGCGGCGACATTGACACCGACATGGGCGCCGTAATGGAACACCACGCCTTCGCCCTCCATCTGCGCGACGCGGCGCTCGACGTGATGCTTCTCCATCTTGAAGTCGGGAATGCCGTAGCGCAAAAGCCCGCCGGCCTTGGCCAGCTTCTCGTAGACATGAACCGCGTGCCCGGCGCGCGCCAGTTGTTGCGCACAGGCGAGCCCAGCCGGCCCCGAGCCGATGACCGCGATCTTCTTCCCGGTCAGCGCGGCCGGCGGCTCCGGCTTCAGCCCTTGCGCGATGGCGCGATCGGCGATCGCGCATTCGATCGATTTGATGGTGACCGGGTTCTCGTCGATGTTGAGCGTGCAGGAGGCTTCGCACGGCGCCGGACAGACCCGGCCGGTGACTTCCGGAAAGTTGTTGGTCGAATGCAGGTTGCGCGCCGCTTCTTCCCAATTGCCGGCATAGACCAAGTCGTTCCAATCGGGGATCTGGTTGTTGACCGGGCAGCCCGGCGTACCGGGCAAAAGCGAGCCGGTGCCCTGGCAATAGGGTACGCCGCAATTCATGCAGCGCGCCGCCTGCGTGCGGCAGTCCGCCTCCGGCAGCGGCAGCACGAATTCGCGCCAATGACGAATGCGTTCTTCGACCGGCTCGTAGTCGCGGTCTTCGCGTTCGTACTCGAGAAAGCCGGTGACCTTACCCACTTCGCTCTCTATTCCACGCGCTATTCCGCCGCCTGCATGGCAGCGGCCTGCGCCTTGAGTTCGTTGAGAGCGCGGCGGTACTCGACCGGCATGACCTTGCGGAACTTCGGGTACCAGATCGGCCACTCGGCGAGGATTTTGGCGGCAACGGCCGAACCGGTAAAGCGGGCGTGGCGCGCGATCAAGTGATGCAGCCGATGCGCATCGTGGCGGCTCATATCGGCCATGATGTCGACCAGGCCGTGGGTTTCCAGATCGTGCAGATGGTGGAAGACGCGGGCGTTGAGGTCTTCCTCTTGCGGCATCGGCTCGAGTTCGACCATGGCGAGGTTGCAGCGCGAGGCGAAAGTGTCGTCGTCGTCGAGCACATAGGCGATGCCGCCCGACATGCCGGCGGCGAAATTGCGCCCGGTGCGGCCGAGCACCACGACGACGCCGCCGGTCATGTATTCGCAGCAATGGTCGCCGGCACCCTCGATGACGGCGATGGCGCCGGAATTGCGCACGGCAAAACGCTCGCCGGCGACGCCGCGAACATAGCACTCGCCCTCGATGGCGCCGTACAGCACGGTATTGCCGATGATAATGGATTGTTCGGGAACGATCCCGGACTCCGCCGGCGGCCGCACCACCAGCCGTCCGCCGGAGAGGCCCTTGCCGACATAGTCGTTGGCGTCGCCGTCGAGCTCAAAGGTGACGCCGCGCGCCAGGAAGGCGCCGAAGCTCTGTCCGGCGGTGCCCTTGAACCGCGCCACGATGGTGTCGGGAGGCAGGCCGTCGTGGCCGTAGCGCTTGGCGATCTCGCCGGACAGCATGGCACCGGTGGTGCGGTCGGTGTTCTTGATCGGCAAGCTCAAGCGCACCGGCGCGCCGCGGTCGAGCGCGGCCTGCGACTGCGCGATCAGCCTGCGGTCGATAATGTCGTGGATCTTGTGATGCTGTCGCTCGCAATTGTAGAGCGCGACGCTCGCCGGCACGTCCGGTTTGGTGAACAGCCGGGAAAAATCGAGCCCGCGCGCCTTCCAATGATCGACCAGTTGGCGCTCGTCGAGCATTTGCATCTGGCCGATCATCTCGGGGAAGCTGCGGTAGCCCATCGCCGCCATCAGCTCGCGCACCTCTTCGGCGACGAAAAAGAAATAATTGATGACGTGCTCGGGCTGGCCGCGGAAGCGCTTGCGCAGCACCGGGTCCTGGGTGGCGATGCCGACCGGACAGGTGTTGAGATGGCACTTGCGCATCATGATGCAGCCGGCCGCGATCAACGGCGCGGTGGCGAAGCCGAACTCGTCGGCGCCTAAGAGCGCGCCGACGACCACGTCGCGGCCGGTGCGGATGCCGCCGTCGACTTGCACCGCGATGCGTCCCCGTAGCCGGTTGGCGACCAGCGTCTGGTGCGTTTCGGCGAGCCCGATCTCCCAGGGCGAGCCGGCATGCTTGATCGAGGTCAGCGGCGAGGCGCCGGTGCCGCCTTCGAAGCCGGCGATGGTGACGTGGTCGGAGCGCGCCTTCGAGACGCCGGCGGCGACCGTGCCGACGCCGACCTCGGAGACGAGCTTGACCGAGACGTCGCCGTCCGGGTTGACGTTCTTTAGGTCGAAGATGAGCTGGGCAAGGTCTTCGATCGAATAGATGTCGTGGTGCGGCGGCGGCGAGATCAGGCCGACGCCGGGCGTCGAGTGCCGCACCTTGGCGATGGTCTTGTCGACCTTGTGGCCGGGCAATTGCCCGCCTTCGCCGGGCTTGGCGCCCTGCGCGATCTTGATCTGCATGATGTCCGAATTGACCAGATATTCGGCGGTGACGCCGAAGCGGCCGGACGCCACCTGCTTGATCGCCGAGCGCATCGAATCGCCGTTCGGCAGCGGCTTGAAGCGGTCGGCTTCCTCGCCGCCCTCGCCGGTATTCGACTTGCCGCCGATGCGGTTCATGGCGATGGCGAGCGTGGTGTGAGCCTCGCGCGAGATCGAGCCGAACGACATGGCGCCGGTCGAGAACCGCTTGACGATATTCTTCGCTGGCTCGACCTGCTCGATCGGTATCGGCGCGCGGCCATCTTCCGCGGCCGACTTGATGCGGAACAGGCCGCGGATCGTGACCAGGTGCTCCGACTGCTCGTTGATGATCGCCGCGTATTGCCGGTACTTCTCGTAGGAATTGCCGCGCACCGCGTGCTGCAAGGCCGCAACCGTCGTCGCGTTCCAGACGTGATCCTCGCCGCGCACGCGCACCGCGTAGTCGCCGCCGACGTCGAGCATGCTGTGGTAGATCGGCGCGTCGGAGAAGGCGTCGCGATGCCGCCGCACCGCCTCTTCGGCGATCTCGGTCAGGCCGACGCCTTCGATGCGGGTGGCGGTGCCGGTAAAATATTTCGCGACGAAATCCGATTTCAGGCCGACCGCATCGAAGATCTGCGCGCCGCAATAGGACTGATAGGTGGAGATGCCCATCTTCGACATCACCTTGAGCAGTCCCTTGTCGATCGACTTGATGTAGCGCTTGATGACTTCCTTGTCGTCGAGTTTTTGCGGCAGCTCGCCCTTCATCGCGACGAGCGTCTCGAACGCCAAGTACGGATTGATCGCCTCGGCGCCATAGCCGGCGAGGCAGGCGAAATGATGCACCTCGCGCGGCTCGCCGGATTCCACCACCAGGCCGACCGAAGTGCGCAAGCCCTCGCGGATCAGGTGATGGTGCACGGCCGCGCAGGCGAGCAGCGACGGGATTTGGATGCGGTCGGCGCCGGCGCGGCGGTCGGATAGGATGATGATGTTGATGCCTTGGCGCACGGCGGCGTCGGCCTGGCAGCAGAGCGCCTCGATGGCGGTCGCCATGCCGGCGGCGCCGGTCTCGGCCGGCCAGGTGGCGTCGAGCGTCAGCGACTTGAAATGCAATTCGGCGATCTCGGAGATCGAGCGGATCTTTTCCAGATTGGCGTTGGTGAGGATCGGTTGATGAACCTCCAGGCGCTTGGTATTCGACATGCCTTCGAGGTCGAATAGGTTTGGCCGCGGCCCGATGATCGAAACCAGGCTCATCACCAACTCCTCGCGGATCGGGTCGATCGGCGGATTGGTCACCTGGGCGAAGTTCTGTTTGAAGTAGGTGAAAAGCAGCTTCGGCTTTTCCGACAGCGCCGAGATCGGCGTGTCGTTGCCCATCGAGCCGATCGCCTCTTCGCCGGTAGTCGCCATCGGCGTCATCAGGATTTTGAGGTCTTCCTGGGTGTAGCCGAAGGCCTGCTGGCGATCGAGCAGCGACAGGTTCGAGATCGGCGCCGCTTCGGAAGCCGACGGCAGATCCTCGAGCACGATCTGGGTGCGCTCCAGCCACTCGCCGTAGGGGTGGCTCTGCGCCAGCGTGCGTTTAAGCTCCTCGTCGGGAATGAGCCGGCCTTCCTCGAGATCGACCAGCAGCATCTTGCCCGGTTGCAGCCGCCACTTGGTGACGATGTCCTCCTCCGGGATCGGCAGCACGCCGACTTCCGACGCCATGATGATGCGGTCGTCGCGGGTGACGACGTAGCGCGCCGGCCGCAGCCCGTTGCGGTCCAAGGTGGCGCCGATCTGCCGGCCGTTGGTGAACGCGATCGCGGCCGGGCCGTCCCACGGCTCCATCAGCGCCGCATTGTATTCGTAGAACTTGCGGCGCTCCTCGTTCATGAGCTGATTGCCGGCCCACGCCTCCGGAATCATCATCATCACGGCGTGCGCCAGCGGATAACCGCCCATGGTCAGAAATTCGAGGGCGTTGTCGAAACAGGCGGTGTCGGACTGGCCTTCATAGGAAATCGGCCACAGCTTCTTGATGTCGGCGCCGAACTTCGGCGACGACACTGAGGCCTGCCGCGCCGCCATCCAGTTGTTGTTGCCGCGCAGCGTATTGATCTCGCCGTTATGCGCGATCATGCGGTAGGGATGCGCCAGCGACCAGGTCGGGAACGTGTTGGTGGAAAAGCGCTGATGCACCAGCGCCAGCGCGCTCTCGAAGTCCGGATCGTGCAGATCGGGATAATAGGTGCCGAGCTGGTCGGCCAGGAACATGCCCTTGTAGATCACGGTGCGGCAGGAGATCGACACCGGATAATAGTGCGAGGTGCGCCGCTCGCGCTTGCCGTACATCGTCGAGGAAATGGTCTTGCGGAAGATGTAGAGCCGGCGCTCGAACTCGTCCTCCGACTGCGTCTTCGGATTGCGCGCGAGGAATACCTGCTTGTGCACCGGCTCGGTCGGCTTGACCAATTCGCCGAGCGTCGAATTGTCGGTCGGCACGTCGCGCCAGCCGATAAGCGTCATGCCCTCCTGCGCCGCCACCGCCGCATAGGTGTCCATGATCTCGGCCCGCCAGGCATCCTCGTCCGGCAGGAACAGCACTCCGACGGCGTAGTGGCCGGCCGGCGGTAATTTGAAACCGAGCTCGGCCGCCTTTTTGGCGAAGAATTTGTGCGGGGTCTGCACCAGGATGCCGGCGCCGTCGCCGGCTCGCGGATCGGCGCCGACTGCGCCGCGATGCTCGAGATTGAGCAGGATCGTCAGCGCGTCCTCGACGATCTTGTGCGATTTGCGGCCCTTGATGTCGGCAATAAATCCGACCCCGCAGGAATCTTTTTCCAGCGCCGGATCGAAGAGGCCGAACTGTTGCGCGCTCATCGTCATCCTCGCGCTCCCGGGCGGTGCCCGAATGGCCCGTACCAAGGTTCGTAGATCGTTCCTCGCGCCGGTCATCGTCCGGCGCCCGAGGGCGAGTCATTCATTTTGGAGGCAACCTTCGTGCCGCTTACCGGCCTTGGTTGCTTGTTCTGCCGCCGTCCGACGCGCCCTCGCCTTCGACGGCCGGTCCGGCGCGTCTTCCCCCACCTTCATCCTCCCTATTGGGCGGGAAGAGAAAGGGACGGGGCGTGCGCTGCGGACCACCAATTGGGACAGCAATGCTGTCCTATGCCGAACATGGCAAACTCCGAGCGCCAGCACAAGTCCGCCGCTCCCGGGGCGATAAAAAGGTACGGCCTTGCGCCGTTCGGCTCGGATTCCGACAATGTCCTGCCGAACAAGTGGACCACGGGCCGGGCGCCAGTGCAAGGAGCGGCTGGGGCGATCACGGCCGCATGCAATATTTCGCATCAGTTGTGCAGACGTGTCGGATCGCGCAAAATTTGAGCGACTGCGCAGCCGATGCCGGGGAGGCCGCCGTGAAGCTCGAGCGTCAGGATCAGATTGGCATCCTCTACGTCGATACTGCCCGCAACAATGCGATCAACGCCGATTTCATCCGCGAAGCCCATGAGCTGATGGACGAGGCCGAGAACGACAGCGCCGTGCGGGCACTTGTCGTGACCTCGACGCACAAGACGATCTTCTGTCCGGGCGTCGATCTGCCATCTTTGATGGGCCGTTCCGGCGCGGAGATGCGCTCGTTCTATGAGGCGCTGACCGGTATCGTGCGCCGCAAGGTCGCTTATCCCAAGCCCGAGGTCTACGCGCTCAACGGCCACACCATTGCCGCCGGCTGCATGATGGCGTTGGCGGGGGATTACCGGGTGATGGCGAAGGGACGCACCGTGTTCGGCCTCATGGAGATCGACGTTGGGCTCGCCGCGCCGATCGGAGTCGCCGAGATGATGCGGCACTTTTTCGGCGGCCACCTCACCGAGCGCGTGCTGTTCTCCGGCGAGCGCTTCGCGCCGGAGCAGGCCTTGGCGCTCGGATTGGTGGACGAGATCGTCGAGCCGGAGCAACTGATGGATCGGGCGTTCGCACAGGCGCGCCTGCTGGCGAGCAAGCCCGCCGGCGGCTATCGGCGGCTCAAACGATACTCGCGGCAGGCATTGGCGGCGCGGATGCACGCGCTCGACGATGCCCATCTCGACGAACTGGTCGATCAATGGTTCTCCGAAGAGACCCAGCGTCTCGTCACCGCGGCGGTGCAGCGCATGAGCAAACCCGCGGCCGCTCCTGCCGCGTGAGAATTCCGGCGGAAATTTTAATCCAGCGCCCAAGCGCCGCCCTAATTCCGGGCGACGTTGGCGCCCTGCGCAAATATACATCGCGCGGTGCGGGGTAGGGGTGCGTCCGTGAGGGCAGGGGTCTTAGCGGCGACGGCGGTTTGTCTGTGTGTCTCGTTATTGGCCGCTGCGCCGAGCCAGGCGCAGTCACCGCCGCCGGCAACGCCGCCGCAAGCTCTGCCACCGCTGCCGGGTTTTATGCCGGCTTTCGAGATCACCAGGATCGTGCGCGCGTCCGGCTTCGATCCGCTGGCGCCGCCGCTGCGTGAAGGCACCACCTACGTGGTGCGTGCAACGGACTTTCGCGGCATCCTCATGCGCGTGGTGGTCGATGCGAGAAGCGGCGCTATCCGCGCCGTCAATCGGATCGTACCCGGTCCGGCGACCTATGGTCAGACCGGCATGGTCACGCCGCCCTACGGCGTGGCGCCGCCCTATCCGCCGCCGGACATCGTGGGTCCGGACATGATGCCGGACCAGGCAACGACCGCGGCGCCGGCGATTCGTCCCGGCGCGCATCCGCTTGCGTCGGCTCCGCCATTGCCGCGCCCGCGCCCGGCAGAGTTGGCGTCGCGCAAAGCCGATGATGCGAAGTCCGATGCCAAGCCGGGCATCCCGCCTGCCGGCAAATCGGAGGTAAAATCCGGCGCCGTCAGCGTACCTTTGGCGGCGCCGGTTGCGCCGAACAAACCGCCGCCAGCGGCGGTGCCGATCAACGATTGATTGGCCAGAGCATGATCCGGAAAAGTGGAAGCCGGTTTTCTGAAAGATCATGCTCCACTAAGATATTAGAGCGCCAATCAATTCAATCTGAAGCGATTGCGCACCGCTCCAGTTCAGCGCGTGCCGTGCCAAGGATCGTACGGCTTGTCCGGCAAGCTCTTGAGCGCGTTTTTGTAAGCTTTGTCATCGGCCTTCGGTTTGGTCTCGGCGGGCTTTTCCGATTTCTGTTGATGCTTACGCCCGCCGAAACCGCCGCCGCCAAATCCGCCGGGGGCTTGCGCTTGCGCGCTCCCCACCAGGAGCGCGACGGCAAATGTTGCAATAAGAAACCGTGCGATTGCGAATCTCATGGGCTTACCCCGTCGAGACCCCGTTAACGCGAATTGCCTCGTTCGGCCTTAAAGGGCCGGTGAACGCGCAGCCAAATATAACACATGCCCCGTCCACCACGCCATTCTCTGCTACGCCCAGCGCCAGCGATGCGTTTGACAAGGACAGCGGTCCCCATAGATTGAGCCGTTCATCGGCTTGTCGCTTCGACGGATATCCTGCGGTCGGTAAAGCGGCGGAGCCGCGACTGGGTCGGTTGCAGAAAAACGCGCCAAGCACGACCCACAAGGAGAGGAAACGACATGAATGCGGAAGCGGCGGTCACGGTGGCGGCGCGGCTCGATCGCCTGCCGCCATCGCGCTATGCGCGCAAGCTGATTACGCTTCTTTCGCTCGGCGGCTGGTTCGAGTTCTACGATCTGTTTTTCACCGCCTATGTGGCGATCGGGCTGTTCAAGGAAGGCCTGTTCAAGCCAACCACACAAGGTTTGTTCGACCTGCACGGCTTCGCCAGCTTCGTCGGCGCGCTGTTCGCCGGGATGTTCGTCGGCACGCTGGTCTTCAGCTGGGTTTCCGATCGCTTCGGCCGCCGCTCCATCCTCGCCTTTTCGCTGCTCTGGTATTCGATCGGAGTGCTGATCATGTCGTTTCAGCATTCGCCGGAGGCGATCGATCTGTGGCGGTTCATCGCCAGCATCGGACTCGGCGTCGAGCTGGTGAACATCGACGCCTATTTGTCGGAGCTGGTGCCGAAGGAGCAGCGCGGACCCGCTTTCGCCTATAACCAGTGCATCATGTACACCTCCGTGCCGGTGGTCGCGTTCCTCGCCTGGCAGTTGGTGCCGCAGACGGTCTTCGGCCTCGCCGGCTGGCGCGTGGTGGTCATCATCGGTTCGGTCGGCGCTGTTCTGATCTGGTGGATCCGCCGCAACCTGCCGGAATCGCCGCGTTGGCTGGCACAGCACGGCCGCATCGCCGAAGCCGAAACAATCGTCGCCGACATGGAGCGGCGCATCCGCGCCGAAACCGGGCGCGAGCTGGCGCCGCCGCAAATCGTAACCGGCGAGGCCGACAGCAAGCCCGGCGCCTGGATGGAGATGTGGAGCCCGACCTACCGCGGCCGCACCATCATGCTGGTTATCTTTAATCTGGTGCAGACGATCGGCTTTTACGGGTTTTCCAGCTGGGTGCCGGCGCTTTTGATCTCGCAGGGCATCGGCGTCACCAGGTCGCTGGCCTATACTTTCATTATCGCGGTGGCGGCGCCGGTCGGGCCGCTGATTGGCGTCTACTTCGCCGACCGTTTCGAGCGCAAATGGCAGATCGCCTGGGCGGCGATCGGGATTGCCGTGTTCGGCCTCGTGTTCGCCCAACAGACCGGCGCGATCGGCGTGATCGTTTGCGGTCTGTTGATCACGCTATGCGCCAATTGGCTGTCGTTTTCGTTCCACGCCTATCAGGCCGAGCTTTATCCGACCCGCATCCGCGCCCAGGCCGTCGGCTTCGTTTATTCGTGGAGCCGGTTCAGCGCCATCTTCTCCGGCTTCATCATCGCTTTTTTTCTCGGCCGTTACGGCACCACCGGCGTGTTCGGTTTTATCGCCGGCGCCATGGTCATCGTGTTCATCGTCATCGGCGGTTTCGGGCCGCGGGTGACCAAGCGGCGGCTCGAAGCCATCGCGGCCTGAGCATCTGATGCTCAACAAGAAAAGCGCCCCGGAAAACCGGGGCGCCTACTCGACAACACTCACTGACTGATTGAACGCAACGCTTTACGCAGCTTGCTTCTGGCTCTCGACGGCCTTGTCGACGGCCTTGCCGTTGCCGATCGGGATGGTGCGCGGCTTTTTCGCCTCGGGAATCTCACGCACCAGGTCGACATGCAGGAGACCATTCTCGAGCTTGGCGCCCTTGACCTGGACGAAGTCGGCGAGCTGGAACACGCGCTCGAACGCGCGCGCCGCAATGCCCTGATAGAGCACGTCGCCGCGGTTCTCCTCCTCCTTGGCGTTCTTCTCGCCGCGGATGGTCAGGGTGTTTTCCTTCGCCACGATCGAGAGCTCGGCCTCGCTGAAGCCGGCTACGGCGACCGTGACGCGGTATTCGTTGTCCCCGGTCCGCTCGATATTGTAGGGCGGATAACCGGGAGCGGCGCCCTCGAGGCCCTGGTCGAGCATCGAGAACAGCCGGTCAAAGCCGACGGTCGAACGATAAAGCGGGGTAAGATCGAAAGTTCGCATGGCATATCCTCCTTCTGAAGCGACATGCGGGGGCCTGCCTTTTTGGGGCCAAGCCTATGATGCGCAGCCGTCTTTGGCCTGCGCATCAATCACATGGGAACGGCCCGCGGCCGCCGCAAGGGGTCATAAGCTACTGGTAGTAAATGTTTTTCACCTTCGACCGGTCAGGCCCGCTCAACCCGTGCCGCGTAGCAACCCGCTGCAGCGAAATGGATGTGCAGATAAGCGACGTTTGGCATTGCCAACATCCGCTCGATCGAGCGTTCGACATCCCGTCCGTCCGCTAGCTTGGAGGCGATCATCATGGCGCCCTGGTCGAACGCCCGCACGGCAAGCGTGCGCTGGCGAAGCTGCTCCGGGATCTCGTCCACCTTGTCGTAGGTCTTCTCGCGCTCGCGAACATAGACCGCAAAGCGCATGCGATAAGGCGAACCGACCGGATGATGTTGTAGTCGACGAGCAGCAGCGCGTCGCCCGGCGTGGAGTTGGTCAGGCTGACGCGGCACGAATAGCCGGGTCTGCGCGCATCGGCGATCCGGCGTACTGCGGTTCGTCTTGGCTGCGTATCGCTGCATAGGACTGCTTTTGGCCGCGGCCCGCCACCGGTTTCCTGACCATCGCAGCCGGGCGCAATTGAGCGACCGGCCTGTGCTGCTATAAGCGATGCCTCAGCTCGCGCCGAACGCCCCATGAAGCTCATCTCGATCCCTGCGAATCCGGTTCCGGACAACGTGGTCACGGGCATGATCAAGACGCCGGACGGCGTCGGGCTGCGCTTTGCGCGCTGGGAACCGCCGGCGGGCCGCCGCGGAACGGTGTGCATCTTTCCCGGCCGCACCGAATGGATCGAAAAATATTTCGAGACCGTTCGCGACTTGCGCGCGCGCGGATTTGCGGTCGCCGCGCTTGATTGGCGCGGTCAGGGCTTGTCTGACCGGGCGTTCGGCGACCGTCACAAGGGCTATGTGCGGAGCTTTGCCGAATACGACATCGATCTCGAGACCTTCATGCGCGAGATCGTGTTGCCGGATTGTCCGCCGCCCTTCTTTGCGCTCGGCCATTCCATGGGCGCGACCGTGCTGATCCGCGCGATGTATCGCGGTCACCGCTGGTTCGATCGCGTGGTGCTGAGCGCGCCGATGATTGCGGTGGCGATGGTGAACTCGATGTCGATCGCCGGCACGGCCGTGCGGGCGATGCGGCTCGGCGGTCTCGGCGGCACGTTTGTGCCGGGACGCTATGCCGGCGTGCTGGATCTGCGCCCCTTCGCCGGCAACATCCTGACCACGGATCCGGTGCGCTATGCCCGCAATGCGACCATCCTCGAGGCCGAGCCGGCGCTCGCACTCGGCGGACCGACGGTGGCGTGGTGTGACGCCGCGTTCCGCGCCATGCGCGCGTTGCGCGAGCCGAGTTATCCGGCGCGCATCCGCCAGCCGATCCTCATTGTCGCCGCCGGACGCGATGTCATCGTGTCGAATACGGCGATCGAGGATTTCGCTACGCTCCTGCGCGCCGGCTCGCATCTGGTCGTGATCGGCGCCCAGCACGAGCTGCTCATGGAACAAGACCGCTTCCGCTCGCAGTTCTGGGCGGCCTTCGACGCCTTCGTCCCGGGCACGCCGTTGTACTAACACTGGTCTGTCACCTCGCAAATCCGATCGAGGGTGCAAGTTCGTCGTCGCCGTTGACTATATCCGTTACGGATATATCATGGCCGCATGAGCAAGTCGACGTCGCCCCTGCCGCTGACACCCGCCGTGTTCCACATCCTGCTCGCCTTGTTCGGCAAGGAGCGCCACGGCTACGACATCATGCAGCAGGTCAAGGCGGATTCGGGCGATGCGGTGAAAATGGGTCCGGGAACGCTCTACGGCTCGCTCGACCGCATGATCGAGGCGGGCCTGGTTGCCAGGGGCAACACGCAAGACCCGCGCCGCATCTACTACAGGCTCACCGCGCTTGGCCAAACCACGTTGCGCGCGGAAACGGAGCGGCTGTCCCGTGTGGCCCGCGTCGCGCGCCGCCAGCTTGGGAGCGCGTGACCCATGACGCGCCCCGCGCGGCTAAAGCAGTCCCGGTCGTTACGCCTCTACGCGCGGCTCTTGGAACTCTACCCGCCGTCATTTCTGCGACGGCATCGCGCGGAGATGCTGCAAAACTTCGCCGACCTCGAAGACGCGGCGGCGTCGACAGCGGCGCTCTGGCTGCTGATAGGAAAGGACCTGACGATGAGCCTCGTTTCGCACTTTTTCGCGTCACGGCTTGGCAATTACGTGATTGCTGTCCTTGTCGCGTGGACATTGCTCTTCGTGATCGGGTATTTCTTCTACGGCCCGACGCCGGGCCGTCCGGCCTTGCATGTTTTCGGAGGCTTTCTGCCCGGCATGCTGGCCATGTACATCGCGATGCGTCTCTACGGAACGCTGCAAAACTGCCCGTACGTGATCGGTGTCCTTGTCGGGTGCATATTGCTCTTCACGATCGGGTATTTGCGCTACGGCAGCACGCCCGGCCATCCGCTTTTGCAAGTCTTCGGAGGCCTTCTGCTCGGCATGCTGTCCATGTCCATCGCGATACGTTTCTACGGAATGCCGTAAAACAGCGCGCACGCTCAGAGTGTCGGTGCGACGAGCAAGAAGGCGCCTCAGCAGTAGGATCCATGCTGCCGTCGATACCGAATGCGTCCGCCGAAGTCGCGGTAATTTCCTACGCCTCTTGCAACAATTCCATCGCCTGCGCGTGCACGCGCTTGTCGCCGGCGGCGATGATGCGTCCGCCGCCGTGCGGGCGGCCATTGTCCCAGCTGGTGATGACGCCGCCGGCGCCTTCGATGATGGGGATCAACGGCAGCACGTCGTACGGCTTGAGCTCGGTCTCGATAACAAGATCGACCTGGCCGGCGGCGAGCATGCAATAGGCGTAGCAGTCGCCGCCGTAGCGCGACAGCCGCACCGTCTGCTCGACGCGGCCGAAGCTTTGCCGATCGGCATCCCGCATGAGCAGCGGGCTGGTCGTCAGCAGCACCGCGTCCTTCAGCTCGGCGCAAGCGCGCGTGCGTAACGCCCGATCGCCGGCGGGGCCGCGATAACTGGCGGCGCTGCCGTCGCCGCTGAAATGCTCGCGGGTGAACGGCTGATGCATCATGCCGTAGATCGGTTCGCCGCGGCGCGTCAGCGCAATGAGCGTGCCCCAGGCCGGCATGCCGCAGATGAACGATTTGGTGCCGTCGATCGGATCGAGCACCCAGACATATTCCGCGTCGGGCCGCTCGGCCTCGAATTCCTCGCCCAAAATGCCGTGCTCGGGAAATGTTGTCTTGATGAGCGCGCGCATCGCGGCTTCCGCGGCGCGATCGGCGGCCGTGACCGGATCGAAGCCGCCGGACCGGCTCTTGTTCTCGATGCCGAGCGCGGTGCGAAAGAACGGCCGGATGGTCTCTCCCGATACGGCGGCAAGCTGGTCCACGAACGCTGCGAAATCGATCGCCGTCATGTGTCGGCCCCCTGGGCAGCCTCGGCCGGCTGCAAGTAGCGGTGACTCGGGATAACGGCAATTCCTGTGTTGCCGAAGCGCCACGCTCAGCCTGAAAATGACTTCCAAGGCCCGCCCGGCCGGGTCCTTAAGGGGGTCATTGCCTCAATTTTACGCAGGCGCACACAGGATTCCGCGAGTGACGCTATGCCATTGACTTGAGAACATTTTTGTCATGGGTGGGCGGGGCATGTCAGGGGCTCATTATGTTAGCGAAGACCTGCTCTGCACAATTTGCAGGAGTTTTTGGGGGAAAACGACGAGGGAGGTGGTTTAACAGACTTGTATTTTGTGCGGCGCGGTGTATGTTGTTGCAGTGCGGTAGCGAGAGATTCTCTCTTGCGCTACCGTCGCCCTCCTTGGGCGTTTCCTCCCTAGACTTGGGCCGCTTGCAATCGCGAGCGGCCCTTTTTCTTTCCCCTCACCGAGGACGTGTACCCCTCGGCGATCCCGCAGCTTATTCCGCCGCCGCGGCCCGATAGGGCCGCAATTCTTCGATCGGGATCGCGGCCAAGCGGTCGGCCAGGACTTCGAATTCGCCGGCCAATCTGGCGAACGAGGCGGCGCGCTGATAGCGCCGCTCGTCCATGTAGAGCGCGCGATTGATCTCGAGCTGGATCGCGTGCAGGCCGGCGGTCGGATTGCCGTAATGCTCGGTAATGAAGCCGCCTGCATAGGGCTTGTTGCGGCTGACCACATAGCCGAAGCCGCGCATCGTCGTTTCGATGGTCTCGGCGACGACCGGGACGCAGCTCGTGCCATAGCGGTCGCCCAGCACCAGGTCGGCGCGCGGCCGCTCGTCCTTGGCCCCGCTGGCCGAAGGCATCGAATGGCAGTCGATCAGCGTGGCGGCGCCGAACTCTCGGTGCAGCCGCATAAAGACGCGGCGCAACGTCCGATGGTAAGGTTTGTAGAGGCCGTCGATGCGTTGCAACGCGTCGGCGACAGAGATGCGCTGATCGTAGATTTCCTGGGCGTCGCCGACCACGCGCGCCACCGTGCCGAGGCCGCCGGCGACCCGCATCGAACGGGTATTGGCGAACGAGGGCAGCCGACCGTCGAACATCCGCGGGTCGAGCTCGTAGGGCTCGCGGTTGACGTCGACATAGCAGCGCGGGAAGTGCGCACGCACCAGCGGGTGGCCGCGCGCCACCACGCCGGCGATCAGCTCATCGACAAAGGAATCCTCGGACCGGCGCAGCGTTGCCAAATCGAGCCGCGAGGCCAACAGGAATTCGCGGGGATAGATCCGGCCGCTATGCGGCGAATTGAACATGACGGGGCCGCGGCATTGCGCCGGCTCTAGCGCCTCGAACGGGGGATCGAACTCGTCCTGGATTTCCAACATGACCCCTGGCGGCTTTCCGAGACTTAACGATCCAGCAATGACGTCGATCCCCGGCGTGCGGCTAACGGCTATTATCCAGGGCGTCGGGCGGGTTGCCAAGCGCAACCTTCACCTCATGTTTACCCGGCATACGGCCTATGGAATGAAGGGGGGCCGGCGTAAAGCCGGGTTCGAGTCGCCATGCCTAAAATCCTACTTGCGGAAGACGATGTCGACATGCGGCGTTTCCTGGTCAAGGCGCTGCAGAATGCCGGCTTCGAGGTCATGTCCTATGACAACGGCCTGTCGGCCTATCAGCGGCTGCGCGAAGAGCCGTTCGAATTGCTGCTGACCGATATCGTCATGCCGGAGATGGACGGCATCGAGCTGGCGCGCCGCGCCGCCGAGCTCGATCCCGATATCAAGATCATGTTCATCACCGGCTTTGCCGCAGTCGCGCTCAATTCCAACTCCAGCGCGCCTAAGCACGCCAAGGTTCTGTCCAAGCCGATCCACCTGCGCGAGCTCGTCAACGAAGTGCAGAAATTGCTCGCGGCCTAGCTGACCGTCACCTTCCCTTTGTTACTGCCGCATCGAGCCAGCCATGGCGCAGCGCGAATTGTCGCTGCGCGATTCTGCGCTTCTCGTGCGCTGGGCGCTGCCGGTGCGCGCCTACCGCCGCTTCAGGCTTGCCGCACCTCGTGGCGCAACTGAAACGGCCGCAGCGCTGCACGCAATTTGGCGATCACTTGCTCATCGGTGCCTGGCACGGTGATCGCGGCGAACGTGCCGTACTGCGGATGCGGTCCGACCTCGACGATGACGCCGTCGGCCCGGCCGACCACCGATTGCGCCAGCCGCTCGAAAACGAGACGCGCCGCATCATAGCGCAGCTGCGGCTTGAAGATCTTGCCGACGCCGGTCAATGGCATCGCCGCAACCACCACGACCTCGTCCGGCACGGCGGCGCGTTCCGCAACGCGCTCGCGCACGAAGTCGCGCAGTTCTTCCGGCTCGACTCGCGCACCCGGCTTGAGCTGGACGAAGGCGATCGGATACTCGCCGGCGTAGGCATCGGGACGCCCGACCGCGGCGGCGATCTCGACGGCAGGGTGCTGGTGGAGCGCCTCCTCCGATGACCAGCGGATCGATGTTGTGGCCGCCGCGAATGATCAGATCCTTGGCGCGGCCGGTCAGCCACAAATAGCCGTCGGCGTCGAAGCGTCCGAGATCGCCGGTATCAAGCCAAGGGCCGCCTGCGCTCCATTACGGCACCGTCTCGTCGGAGAGCGGCTGGACCCAGGCGTCGCGGTTGTGTGCCGAATTGACGTAGCCGCCGAATACCTGCGGGCCGCGCACCAACACCTTGCCGATCTCGCCCGGCGGGCAAAGTCCGGCGATGCGGCCGTCGGCGACCCGCGCGGTGACGATCTCGGTGAAGGGGGTGCGATAGCCGACCGAACCGATGCGGCATTCTCCGCCCGCCGGGTTCATCGACGCGTAGCCGTGCAACTCGGTCATGCCCCAGCCTTCGACCACCGGCAGCTGGAACTTGGTCTGCACCGCCTTGGCGATCTCCACGGGCATCGCCGAGCCGCCGCAATTGAGAAGCTTGATGCTGCTCAAGTCGAAGCCCTCGCTCGGCGCGTTGAGCGCAGCGCCCCAGCTGGTCGGTACCATGCCGACCACGGTCGGACGGAAGCGCTCGACCAGCGCCCAGATGTTGCTCATGATTTGCGGTTGGCGATAGCCGGCGGCCGTCAGCATGACGATGGTGGCGCCGTTCGACAACGGTGCCAAGCCGGCGCAGGTGGCGCCACCGACATGGAACGGCGGCAGGCCGTTGAAATAAATCTCGTCGGGACCCGGCCGCAGCGTGACCGTGTTGCTCCAACTCTGCACGATCAGGCCGCGATGGGTGTGACGCGCCAGCTTCGGCAGACTGGTCGTGCCGCCGGTGTGGAACAGCCCGGCAACGTCGTCGCCGCGGATCACGCGGGTGAACGCCAGCCGGTCGTCGCGTTGAGCGTCGAGTTCGCTCTCGAAGTGCAGGGCGTCAACGTCGGGCCGCTGCGCCGGTCCACCGACCCTGATTACCGCGGCCAGCGTCGGTACCGCCTTGCGGATCGCCTCCACCTTTTGCCAGACGCCCGGAAAAACGCTCGGATCGGGGCCGAGCAGCACGCGACAGCGCGCTTCGCGCAACAGCTCGGCGATGGCGTCGGCTTCGAGCAGAAAATTGATCGGATTGGCGATCCCGACGGCCTGTGCGCCGAACAAGGCGAAAAAGGTCTCGGGCAGGATCGGCAGCAACATCGAGACCGCGTCGTTCGGCCCGACGCCAAGGCCATGAAAGAGATTGGCGGCCTGCACGAGGCGCCGCCCGAAGTCGCGGTAACTGATATCGCGCGTAGGCGCCTCCGGCGACGGCGTTGCGAGATAGCGCATCGCCGGCTTGTCGGCATGCGACGCCGCGATCCGCATCAATAGTTCGAACACCGAATGATCCGGCCGATAATGCTCGATCGGGTAGCGCTCCAACGCTTCGATATCAGCTAAGGTCGCGATCGACATGAATCCTCCCGGCGCCGCGCAGCGGACTATGTTTGTTTTGCGGCGCATATTAGCGCACTGTATCGGGTTCCCCACAACGGAAAGAACGCGGCCGAGGGGACGTCGTAGCCCGGGACATCCAGGCGCAACGATCATTCCTCGATCACGCAGAAAGCTGGATCGGCCATGTTGACACATCGGCGGGCTTTGGTGATCGGCGGCGGTGCTGCGGTCGGCTTGGTGTTTGCAGGCTCGGTCTATCGCGCCTGGGACCGCGGCGTCTGGTCGTCCGGCGAAGGCAAGGCCTACGCGCCCTGGCAAGACTGGGAGGGACAAGCCGCCGATGCCGTCAAACGGCCGTTGCATGCGGCGATCTTGGCCGCCAATCCCCATGACACCCAGCCCTGGCTATTCGGGATCGAGAACACCGTTATCACCGTGTTTGCCGATCGCAGCCGTCATTTGGGTTCATTCGATCCCTTCCGCCGCGAAATGCATCTCGGTCTTGGCGCGGCGGTCGAGAACCTCGCGCTGGCGGCCGGCGCTTTCGGATGGGCGGCAGACGTCGTGCCGGCGGACGGCAGGTTGGTCCTCTCGCCCGGCGACACGCCCGTCCCCGCCGCCCGAGTCACCCTCACGCCAATGCCGCCCGTTCGCAATGCGCTGTTCTATGCGATCCCCAACCGTCACACCAATCGCGGTCCTTATCGCGCCGATCAATCCGTTGACGGCGAAGGTCTGAAGCGTCTCAGCGCTCTCGCCACAAACGATGCCGTGCGTGTGGTCTTCATCGAAGACGCGAGCGCCCGCGCCGAGCTGGCCGCGCTGATCGTCGCGGCAACCGAGCGCATTATCGGCGATCCGCAAATGTCGGCTGACAGCGCCCGCTGGTTCCGAACCGGCCGGCGCGAGATCGCGGCGCATCGCGACGGCGTTACCGTCGATACCGCCGGACTATCGCCGCTGATGACCGCAGCCGCGAAGTTCATGCCCGATTTGGACGCGCAATCGGCCGACCGGTACTGGCTCGCCATGACCCGCGACACGGAACTGGCCACCGCGCCGGTTCTTGGCATCATGCTTGTTCGTGATCGGCTCGACATGCGTACCGCGATCGAGGCCGGCCGCGCATGGCAACGGCTGCATCTGGCGGCAACTGCGCAGGGATTTGCCGCCCAACCGCTCAATCAACCGGTCGAGTGCATCGACCGCAGCGCCATGATCGGAAAAACCGACCGCTTCGGGCCGGCCATCGTCAAGCTCGCCGCGGTGCCGGGATGGGAGGCGACGTTCGTGTTCCGCTTAGGCGTCGCCGAGCGGCCGGCGGGGCGGAGCCCGCGGCGGGCGCTGAGCGACGTCTTGCGGTCGTGAGGTGGGGCGGTGCAGAGTTCGGCTACGCGCGCCCCCGCTTTCCTGGGAAGGCAAATCCGGGTATCCGAGCAACCGATCAATCTTTCAGCGTTGAACACAAAGACTGCTTTAAGTCAAACGCGTCGGTTTGAGCGTATATGAGCCACTTCCGAATTTGCCGCGAAACCGGCGCGCTGCACTGAATGTCGTAAAGGGCCATGCGGAGACATCGCGTCCCCTTTCGCGCACACGGGCAGCGAGGGTACTTTAATCTGACAGCTCCGACGGGACGTGTGCCGTCCGCGCGGCCGACAGGGCGCGTATTCTTTGTGGGACCTTTCTAGGAATATTGGACGGGCCGTTTCTAATGACATGCGGTCATGACCGTGCTGGCGAAAATGAACAAACGAGTATGATGACACGTTTTCGACGTAGGCGATTTCGGTCAGCGCTGGCGGGATTGGGTCTGGTTCTCGCCCTCGCGGCTGGAATTGCGCTGCGGCTCGCCTATCCCGATGACATGGAATGGAAAGGTGACGAACATTGGACGTTCGTCCACGCACAGCTCATGGTCGCGGGCGGCCCCTGGCCTTGGCTCGGCATGGCTACCAGCGTGGGGTTGCCGAACCCCGGCCTGAGCTTATGGGTATTCGCAGGTTTATTCTTGATCTTCGACGTGAAGACACCGCCGGAACTAGGCCAAGCCGTGCAAAGCCTAAACGCCACCGCGCTGGTGGCTCTCATAGTTTTTGCCCTCGCCGCGGTTCCGAAGGATCGGCGTGAGCCTTGGCTGTGGGCAGCGGCGCTGTGGGCGGTGAATCCTGTGGCGGTTATTTTCGAGCGTAAGATATGGCCGCCCAGTGTGCTGCCGATCGCGAGCATCGCTTTCATTGCCTGCTGGTATTTCCGTCGCGTCCCCGGAGTGGCCATTGCATGGGGACTCCTCGGCGCGCTGATGGCACAGGTGCATATGAGCGCAGCATTCCTCGTCATCGCATTGGTGGTATGGACCCTGATCCATGAGCGGGGCGCTTTCCCTTGGAAGGGTTGGCTGGCCGGCAGCGTCATCGGCGCTCTGTCGGCGCTTCCATGGCTGTCCGCGGTATTGACCCATGAAGGAGCTACAAGCTTAGGGTTGCGATTTCCGAATTTCGATTTTTTCTTGCGCTGGTTTACACAGCCATTCGGGTTCTATATCGGAAATACGCTCGGGGACACGCAGATGCTGGACTACTTGGCTGGTCCTCTGCTGGCGGGGCGTCCGACGTATCTCATCGCCCTCGTTCACCTCGTTCTAGTAGTTCTTCTTCTCGTCACTCTGGTCCGGGCGGTCCGAGTAGCCAATGCAGCCGCGTGGTCGGGAACACGTGAATCTTTTCTCGGCACGAGTCCAGAGACGTTGCTCGTCAGTGCGACGCTCTGGGGCTATGGTGGCGCACTGACGCTTTTAACCGTAATCGGCGCGGATTTTCATCGCCATTATCTGATCGTCGTCGCGCCGATCATCGCGCTCTGGGCCGTTCTGGCCATCATGTATGGGGACCGAATACCGGGACGGCCGCGTGCCCGTACGATCCTTTCTATGGCTTGTCTCTGCCAGGCGATCTTAAGCGCCGGACTTCTCGTCTACATTCATCGAACAGCGATCATCACGGGCGATTATGGCCCCACTTGGCGCTCGCAGCAGCCGGGATTCGTCGCGACCGAACACTGAATTGTGTGAAGTTCGCTGAATTGCATCAAGTGATCAAAGGTATTTGCGGCGCCCTCGTCAAGCTCGCCGCCGCGCCGGGTTGGCAGCCGACTTTCGTGTTCCGCTTAGGCGTAGCAGAACGGCCGGCGAGCCGGAGCCCGCGGCGGCCGTTGAGCGAAGTCTTGCGGTCGTGAAAGTGTCGGTGCGGAAGCTCGGAAGGGCGCGCCGTTCCCAGCGACCAAGCTCGGACAGCGTCGGAGCGGTTAACCATCCGTTAACCGAACATACGCAAGTTGTTAACCATCAGAATCAGAGCCCCGGAGAGGCAAGTGTCGAGCCTCGTTCGCCAACGCCACTCGCTGATGTTTCGGCCGCGCTCCTACATGGCGTTCGCCATCGCGCCGCAACCGCCTATCGTGGACTGGCTCTCGGACCTCGATGCCAGCCTGGAGCGCTCCGAGGCCTTTTTTGCCGGTCAGCACGTGGCGCTCGATCTGTCGGCGGTCAATCTCAGCGCGAATGCCATCGGCCAGCTCGTCGCCAATCTTGAGGAGCGCAACATCCGCGTGCTCGGCATCGAAGGGATTGACCCGGCCAAATGGCAAGTGGGGCTTCCTCCTGTCCTTCGCGGCGGGCGCGGTACGCGAACCTCCGAGCCGCCCGCCATCGCCGCCATCACCGCCGCCACCCCGGCGCCCACGGCCGCTCACGCGCCTGCGCAGAACCCGCCGCCGGCATCGCTGATGATCGAAGATCCGGTGCGCTCGGGGCAATCCGTGATCTTCATCGAGGGTGATGTGACCGTTCTCGGTTCGGTCGGATCGGGTGCCGAAATCGTCGCCGGCGGATCGATTCACGTTTATGGTACGCTGCGCGGTCGCGCGCTCGCGGGCGCCACCGGCAATGCCCGCGCGCGCATCTTTTGCCATCGCGTCGAGGCCGAGCTTCTCGCGATCAATTCCTACTATCGAACGGCCGACGACATCGAGGACAGCCTGCGCAGCCGACCTGCTCAGGCTTGGCTCGAGGGCCACACGTTGCAAATTTCGGCGATGAACTAGGACAACGAAAGGCAGTTAATATGGCGCAAGTCTTGGTCGTGACATCAGGCAAAGGCGGGGTTGGCAAGACGACGTCGACGGCCGCCCTCGGTGCCGCTCTCGCCCATGACGGCACGAAAGTTGTCGTCATTGATTTCGATGTCGGGTTGCGCAACCTCGACCTGGTGCTGGGCGCCGAGCGGCGCGTGGTCTTTGATCTGATCAACGTCATCAACGGCGTGGCGAAGCTTCCGCAAGCGCTCATCCGCGACAAGCGCCTGGAGAGTCTGCACCTGCTGCCCGCATCGCAGACCCGCGACAAGGACGCGCTGACCGAAGACGGCGTCGCCAAAGTCATCGACGAGCTGCGGGAGAAATTCGACTGGATCATCTGCGACAGTCCGGCGGGCATCGAGCGCGGTGCCACGCTGGCGATGCGCTATGCCGATGCCGCCATCATCGTCACCAATCCCGAGGTATCCTCGGTGCGCGATTCCGACCGCATCATCGGTCTGCTCGATTCCAAGACGCTAAAGGCGGAGCGCGGCGAGCGCATCGACAAGCACCTGCTGATCACGCGCTACCATCCGGCGCGGGCCGCGCGCGGCGAGATGCTGTCGATCGACGACGTGCTGGAAATCCTATCGACCCCGCTGCTCGGCATCATTCCCGAAAGCCAAGAGGTGCTGCGCGCTTCCAATGTCGGATCGCCGGTCACCCTCAACAACCCGTTGAGCGCTCCGGCCCGCGCCTACTTCGATGCCGCGCGCCGATTGAAGGGCGAGCAGGTTTCCATGCTTGTTCCCAGCGAAAACAGAGGCATTCTCAACCGGCTATTCGCACGGAAGGCAGCATGAACTTGTTCCATTTCTTTCGACGCGGCTCGGCGCCCATCGCGCGCGAACGCCTTCAAATCCTGCTTGCGCACGAGCGCAACGCAGGCAGCCACCCCGATTTGCTCGGCGTTCTGCGCGAGGAGATCCTCGCCGTCATCGGCCGGCATGTCTCGATCGAGCCGGATAGGGTGCAGATCAAGATGGATCGCGGCAAATCCGTCTCAACGCTCGCCGTCGACATCGAGATTCCGAACCGTGACCAGGTGTCAGGCGGGGTCCGCGGCTATAGCCGGCTGATGTTCGATGCCGGACGCGATGACGGCGCGTTAGGACTGAAAGGATCGGGGATTTGATGCGCACTATTGCCTTCCTCACGCAAAAGGGCGGCGCGGGAAGAACCACGCTTGCGGCATCGCTCGCCGTGGCCGCGGCGCAGGCGGGCGAAAGGGTGATCGCGCTCGATCTCGATCCTCAGGCATCGCTGTCACGGTGGGGCAAGCGCCGAGAGGCTGCGAACGCTGCAAACAAGGTCATGATCGAACCGCTCGAAGGCGAACGTCTCCCCCGGCTGCGCGCCATTGTCGAGGGACTCGCCGGGGTCGGGTTTACGATCGCGATCTTTGACACCCCCGGCGCCGATAGCGCGGCCGCACGCTTCGTCACCGAGGCCGCCGACCTTTGCCTGCTGCCGACGCGCCCGACGCGCTTGGATGTGGACGCCACGGCAGCGACTTTTCGCGCCGTCTTTCTGGCAAAGCGCAAGGCCGCGTTCGTGCTCAACCAATGTCCGCCGACCTTCCGGAGTTCGCGAACGAGGGAATCGGCGGAAGGCTTAACGCGCCTTGGGGTTCTGGCAGAGCCGCTGCTTTACGCGCGCATGGATTTTCAGGATGCGATCGCGGTTGGTCTCGGGGTCACCGAGTACGCTCGCACCGGCCGGGCGGCCCAGGAAGTCGGGGCACTCTGGAGCTGGGTGCGCGCCCAGTTCGAAGGCGACCGGAGTGAAACATCCGTCGCCGATCCACCGTGCCGACAGGTGGCCGCTTAAGCCGCGTCCGAACGGAGAACCGCACGCATCGAAAGCGGGCGTCGCGTGTCTCTCAGGCCCAAATCCCGCTATACGTCCAATACGCCGCCGCGGCTGCTGCCGAGTCCCTTCATGAAAGCCGCGCGGATCAGCGCGGGGTCGCGGAACGGCCGGCCTTGGCCAGGCTGATCGTCGATTTTCGCCGCCAGCAAGAGCGGTCCGCCGTCGTCGAACCGGCGGTCGATCAGTGCGTCGAAGTGCGCTTCGTCGCGCGCCCATTCGCTGTGCGCGATGCCGGCGCCGCGGGCGACCGCCACGATGTCGGTTACCCCGGCCGTCGCCGTCGGCTGTTTGCCGGTGATCTGATAAACGCCGTTGTCCCAGATGATGACGGTCAGATTGCGGGGCTTGGCGTTGGCGATGGTGGTGAGACAGCCGAGCGCCATGAGGATCGAACCGTCGCCTTCCAGCGCAATCACCCCGCGGTTGGGCTGCGCCAGCGCCACGCCGAGCGCGATCGGGCAGGCGAGCCCCATGCTGCCGAGCATGTAGAAATTCTGCGGGCGATGGCCGGCGGCGATGAGGTCGAAATTGGTATTGCCGATGCCGGCGACCACCGCCTCGTCGTGGGTGAGCCGCTGCACCAGGCGCCGCGTCAGCGCCGCGCGATTGAGCGTTTTTGCCGCTGACCGGTCGTTGCTCATGCGCGCGGACCTTCTGGCAACATCAGCTGGGCGGTTGAAGCCGGATTGCCGCCGGTCAACAGCGGCGAAAGGATCAAGGCGACCGGCGCCTGCGTCGTAAACGCCTGTTTGATCGATCGATCGAGGATGAAGCGCAACGTGGCCAAATCGGCGAGCGTGTGGTGCACGATGCCGAGCGCGTCCAGCGTCGGCCGCATGGTGCGCGCCACCAGCGTCTGGACGATATTGAATTCGCCCATCGTGCCGCGCTCGGAGACGATCAGGATCGCCGGCAGCTGATAGGGCACGATGAGCGAAGCGAGCGCATTGCCGATCAGGGCAAAGCCGCTGGTCTGCATCATCGCCACACCGCGCAGGCCGGCCATATAGGCGCCCGCCACCGTGCCGACCGCCTCGTCCTCGCGCGTGGCACCGACCGCGATGAAATATTCGTCCCCGACCGCGCCGTTGACGAGCGGCGTGAGGACATTATCGGGCACATAGGCGACCAGGCGGACCTCGTTGTCCTTCAAGGTCGTGAGGATGGTTTCGGACCAAGTCATGTGACGTGCGCGGCGTGGCCGATTGATGATGGAGTAGCGGCGCGTCTGGCAAATCGGCCGTTCGAAATATCAGCCGGGCACGATGGACCCTGCAATAGAAAAGTGCGGCTACGGCACCGCGCCCGGTGCCGCAAGACCAACGTCTGGCACCGAGAATCATGATTGGGCCGCCGTCCGTAGGTCACGCCGGCGGGGTGGCGTCCCGGTCCAAAGCCCGGTATTGGAAGGCGGGATATTTCGGCAGCACGGTCACCGAATGCTCGGACCATACATGAGCCCGCGCAGAGCTCTCATCGTCGCGCACGATCTTTTCATGACCGCGGCGGCCATTGTCGCGAGCTTCTACATCCGGTTCGAGGCGCCCGGTCTCAGCGAGCGGCAACACATACTCTTTCTTCTCCTGCCCGGCTTCGTCGCCTACGCCGGCGTCGTTTATTTCCTGTTTCATCTCTATGAAGCGAAGTGGCGGTTTGCCTCGCTGCCCGATCTCATGAACATCGTTCGCGCGTCGACGGTGTTGGCAGTCTCGCTGTTGGTGCTCGATTACGTGCTGGTGGCGCCCAACGTGCTCGGGCAGTTCTTCTTCGGCAAAATCACCATCCTGCTCTATTGGATCCTGCAGATGGTGTTTTTGGGTGCGGGCCGGATCGGCTACCGTTATTTCCGCTATACTCGCGCGCGACATCACGCCCGCGCCGACGCAACCAATCCGGCTCTCTTGCTTGGCCGTGCCGCGGACGCGGAGGTGCTGTTGCGCGCCATCGAAGGCGGCGCGGTCAAGAAAACCTGGCCGGTCGGCATTCTGTCGCCGTCGGCTGCCGATCAGGGCCAGGGCATCCGCGGCATTCCCGTGCTCGGCGGCTTCGACGCGCTCGATCGCGTCGTCAACGATCTGGCGCAGCGCGGCACGCCGATCGCGCGGGTGATCTTTATGCCTTCGGCGTTCGAGCCGGACGCCAAGCCGGAATCGGCTTTGATGCATGCCCGCCGTCTGGGGCTGACGGTGAGCCGGCTGCCGTCGCTCGACGACGCCGGCGAGCCGCCGCGGCTGGCGCCGGTCAACGTCGAGGACCTGCTGCTGCGGCCGAGCGTCAAGATCGACTATGTGCGGTTGGAAAGCTTCTTGAAGGGCCGCTCGATCGTGGTGACCGGCGGCGGCGGCTCGATCGGCGCCGAAATATGCGACCGCGCGATCACGTTCGGTGCGGCGCGGCTGCTCATCATCGAGAATTCCGAGCCGGCGCTGCATGCCGTACTGGAGACTCTCGCCACCAAGCCGTCGCAGGCCGCCATCGGCGGCCGACTTGCCGACGTGCGCGATCGCAACCGGGTGTTCCGGCTGCTGGCCGAGTTCAAGCCGGATATCGTCTTCCATGCCGCGGCGCTCAAGCACGTGCCGCTGCTCGAGCAGAATTGGGAAGAAGGGCTCAAGACCAACGTCTTCGGTTCGGTGAATGTCGCCGATGCGGCGGCCGCCGCCGGCACATCGGCCATGGTGATGATCTCGACCGACAAGGCGATCGAACCAGTGTCGGTCTTGGGTGCGACCAAGCGCTTTGCCGAAATGTACTGCCAGGCTCTCGACGCCGATCTGGCGCGCCGCGCCCAGGCCGGGCGACAGCCGATGCGGCTCATTGCCGTGCGGTTTGGCAATGTGCTCGCCTCCAACGGCTCGGTGGTCCCGAAATTCAAGGCGCAGATCGACGCCGGCGGCCCGGTGACCGTGACGCATCCCGACATGGTGCGCTATTTCATGACCATCCGCGAAGCCTGCGATCTGGTCGTCACCGCCGCCAGTCATGCGCTCGGACCCGAGCGCTCGGACCTCTCGGTCTATGTCCTCAATATGGGCCAGCCGGTGAAAATCGTCGACCTTGCCGAGCGCATGATCAGGCTCGCCGGCCTCGAGCCCGGCCGCGACGTCGACATCGTGTTCACCGGTATGCGGCCGGGCGAGCGCATGCAAGAAGTGCTGTTTGCACGCGGCGAGCCGACCGTGGAAATCGGCTTTATGGGCGTCGTCGCGGCGCGCCCGGCGCAGCCCTCGATCGAGGCGATGCGCGGCTGGCTTGCCATGCTCGATCAGGGGCTCGCGCGCGAGGAGCGCGAAGCCATCTACCGCGTGCTGCGCGAAGCGGTGCCGGATTTCCAGGGCGCGGCGGCTTGAGGAGAATGCCGTGAATGCGCCGGGGCCAGTATTGCGCTCAATGCAGCCATATTTGTGTATATTAAGGACTTGCAGGCTACACTGGTGCGGCTGTAGGAGGTCGCTGCCAATGTCGGGGATCACGGAACATCAAGCGGCCGGTCATCTGTTCCGCGTGGCCGTCGTGTTTGCGGTCGGGATGCTGACGGCTGCTTGCTTCCAGCCGCTGTATGGCACGCAGTCGGTGTCACCTGACAACGCGGTCGGTGCCAAGCTCAGTGCAATTGACGTCGCCGACATCCCCGCGCTGAAAGGTTCGGGCAACGCGCGCCTGGCGGTCGATTTGCGCAGCGCGCTGTTATACGACTTCAACGGCGGCGGCAATCCCGTCGCGCCGACGTATCAGCTGAAAGTATCCATCAGCACGACCACGACCTCCGTCATCATCGACCTGACCAGCGGCCGGCCGGAGACGCAGTTCGAAGGTCTCAACGCCTCCTTCAGTCTGGTCGAGATTGCAACCCAGAAGACCGTAGTGAGCGCCTCCACCTTTGCGCGCGCGTCGTACGACATTCCCGGGTCGGAACAGCGCTTCGCGCGGCAGCGTGCCTGGCGCGACGCCGAAGACCGCGCCGTACAGGTCGTGGCGCAAAACATCCGCAATCGGCTGGCATCGTTTTTTGTGGCGGGGACTTGAGCGGAGCCGGACCTGTTCGGCTGGTTGTTCGGGGTCCTCAAGGCGAACGAAAACATTAACCCTGTCTGCGAATTTTTTCCCCACCGCTGCTGCGGCAACGGGGCGGACATCCTGCTGCTTGACCGCAATCCGTCGCCTTCATGGCAGGTCGAGGCGTCGCCGGTTTCTTATTCGTTTTCAATGGCCTCCGCCTTGGCAAAGCCACTTTTTTCGCCCATGAAACAGGCCGTGGGGAAAGCAGCTTTGCCGATCATGCAGTCGGTTTCGGCGCTCGATCGGCGGTAAGCGGGGAGAGGAGTTCATGCCATCCATTGCTCGTTGTGCCGTTCGCACTACTCTCGTGCGATAGCGGCGTTTCCGCACGCGCAACCTGCTGTCGGCGCGCGAGCGAAATCGAACTTCGAGCAAAGGGGCATGTCGCACAATGCAAGCACTGTGTCCTGGCGAGGACTGGGAGCGCGGAATTCGCGGTGCGAATCTGCCGTTTCCAACGCAATCGCGCTGTCGTCCTGAAGCCGTGGTGATGCGTCGGGCGATCGGCGCCGGCTCTCGCACGATCCGGCTGCCGCGCGAACGGCGGCGGTCGTGCACGTCCATCAGAGCGACCTGATTCTGTTGTTTGTACAGGAACACGGCTTGTGGCGCATCTGATAGGCACTCTTCATCTCAGGTTGCGCCGCCGGCTCGCGCTATCGATTCTGCTTGTTTTCGCTGCTGCGGTGATCGGGCTCGGTGTCGGCGGTCGATCGGCGTTCAGCCAAGTCGGCAACCCAAATGAATTGGTGTTCCCAGTCCGCCCCAAGCAAATCGTGACGCCGCGGCCTGCCGGCGATGCGCCGATGCTCGTCGAAGCGACTGAGATCCAATACGATTATTCGAACAACATCGTCTCCGCTGTCGGCAATGTGCAGATCTACTACAAGGGATCGACCATCGAGGCCGACCGAGTCATCTACGACCAGAAAGCAAAGCGGCTGCGGGCCGAAGGCAATGCCAGGCTCACCCAGCCGGACGGCAATATTACTTACGGGCAAATTATCGATCTGACCGATGATTTTCGCGACGGGTTTGTCGATTCGCTGCGATTGGAAATGCCGGACGATACCCGCATGGCGGCGGCGCGCGCCGACCGCGCCAAAGGCAATTACACGGTGCTGAACAACGGCGTCTACACGGCATGCGAGCCCTGCAAGGACGATCCGAGAAAGCCGCCGCTGTGGCAGGTGCGGGCCGCCCGGATCATCCACGATCAGGGCGAGAAGATGCTGTATTTCGAGGATGCGACCATCGATTTCTTCGGTCTGCCGATGGCCTATTTTCCGTTCACGTCGACGCCCGACCCGACGGTCAAACGCAAGAGCGGTCTTCTGTTTCCGACGTTCGCGTCCGGTACCGCGTACGGGGTGGGCGTCACGCTGCCCTATTACCTGGCGCTGGCGCAGAATTATGACCTCACGCTCTATCCGACCTATACGACACAACAAGGGTTCCTGATGGAGGCCGACTGGCAGCACCGACTGGCCAACGGCAATTACTCGATCAAGGCCGCCGGTATTTACCAACAGGATCCCAGCTACTTTACCGGCCGCGACGGCATCGGCGCCCCCACCGCGCAACCTTTCCGCGGCGTTGCCATATCGGCCGGCCAATTCGATCTCGCCGACAAATGGGTATGGGGCTGGACCGGAGTTCTGATCACAGACCCGACCTTCATCTTCGACTACAACCTGGGACGGTTTAACGGCTACAATCTCGATCCGTTCAAGACCGGCGCTGTCGAATCGTTGATCGGCACCAACCTGCCGAGTACCGAAGGCGTCTCGCAGCTTTACCTGGCCGGCCGCGGCGATCGCAGTTATTTCGATCTGCGCTCGATTTATTACACCGGCTTCTCGCTGGTTGATCGGCAGGGTCAGATCCCGGTCATCCTGCCGGTGCTGGACTATAACGGCGTGTTTGGCCAGCCGGTGGTGGGCGGCGAATTAAGCTATAAGGTCAATCTCACCAGCTTGACCAGACAAGACGCCAGTTTCGACGCCATCAGCAAATTGGCCGATGCCAACGGTGTTTGCGCCAATCCCACCACGGCGGATGCGGCCGCGCTGACCAAGTCCAATTGCCTGTTGCGCGGCATACCGGGCGACTACACCCGTGCCTCCGCAGAGATCGACTGGCGGCGCACCTTCACCACCAGCAACGGCATGCAGATCACGCCTTTCGCCCAGCTGCGCGGCGACGTTGCCTCGCTCGACGTGCAGGATCAGCCGGGCGTCTCCAACTACATAGCGCCCGGCCAAAGCAACCTCGCCCGTGCCATGCCGGCGGCCGGGGTTGAGTACCGTTACCCGTTTATCGACGTTGAATCGTGGGGCACCCAGACGATCGAGCCGATCGCTCAGCTGATCCTGCGACCGAATGAGACGGAGATCGGCAAGTGGCCCAACGAGGATTCCCAAAGTCTGGTGTTCGACGACACCAATTTGTTCAGGATTGATAAATTCTCCGGCTGGGACCGCGTCGAAGGCGGCAGCCGCGCCAACGCCGGTCTCGAATACACCGCCCAGGTCAACAAGGCCGGTACCTTCAACGCCCTGTTCGGCCAGTCGTATCAACTCTTCGGCTTGAACTCGTACACCGTCGGCGACATCACCAATACCGGGCTTGACAGCGGTCTCGATAAGCCGCTCTCGGATTATGTCTATCGCGTCGCCTATCAGCCGAACTCCACCTACATGTTCGATATCAAGGGTCGCCTCGACGAAGCAACCCTTGCATCCCAACGCTTCGAAGTCGAGGCTCGGTCCAATTTCGGCCGCTGGGGTGCGTATATTCTCTTTGGCGATTATGCTGCGCAGCCCGCGCTCGGATTCTTGACGCAGCGCGAAGGTATTACGACGGGGACGTCGATCAAGCTCACAACCAATTGGGTGGTCACCGCGTCGGTGAGTTACGATCTGTTTGCCAACGAGTTTTCCAACACACGGGTCGGCCTGGCCTATGTCGACGATTGCTATATGCTCGCCCTGAATGTCGGCACCGGCTATACCTACAATGGTACAACCTCGCCCATCCCGAACAATACGGTCGGTGTGGAGTTCAGCCTGCGGACGCTGGGACCGAACGCGTTGGCCTCGGGTGCTTACTGAGTGCCGCCGGGAGTCACTTCGCGGTCTGATCGGCGCGACGCGATGACTGCATCAGGGTGTCGGCAATGAACGCGTCGACATCGCGCAAGACCGGAACGAGCCATCGCAACAGCGGCGCCAGCGCGGCGATGATGAGGTAATGCCCCACCCGCCGGTAGGTCATCACTGTCGCGGCATTACCGGCGGCGCGAAGCCGCGCGGCAAGACGAGTGGAATTGCCGGGCTCGACAAGCCGGTCGTGGCTGCCCGTCATCAGCAGCGCCGGCGGCGCGCCAGGCGAGACATGAAAGATCGGCTGGGTCTCCGGCCGATCGCTCCCACCAAAGATCACCTTCAGTATTTCATCCCGCAGCGGCATATAATCGTACGGCCCGGCGATGCCGATCAGGCCGGCGATATCGCGGCCGGGCGCCAGGCCGACCTTGTGCAGCCAGCGCCCATCGAGCGCCAGCATCGCCGCGATATGGGCGCCGGCCGAATGGCCTTTTAGAAAGATTTTTTCGGGATCGCCGCCGAAGCGCGTCGCGTTGTCCTTGACCCAGCGCACGGCAAGCGCCGCATCTTCGATGAAATCGGGATAACGGACTTCCGGATAGACGCGATAGTCTGGAACGACCGCGACATAGCCGCGGCGCGCCAGCGCCTTGGCCACATACCGGTACAGCGCTTTATGACCGCTGCGCCAGGCGCCGCCATAGAAGAACACGACAACCGGCGCGGCGACCGCGTCGGCCGGCCGACAAATGTCGAGCCTGTGCCGCGAGCGCGCGGCGTAGGCGATGGAACGCGTGATCTTGAGGGGCTGTCTCATGCAGATGCGGACTATGGAATTTAATGGGACTAAATGAGGGCAGCACCCGAGAAGGTCATTGGTGGCGATGAAGACATCTTCCGTCAGATTGATCCTGCCTATCCTTTTCGGCCACATTGCTGCCACGCACGACTTGCGCTTCCGACGCGAGCGCAGTCGAGCAATGCGCGATTTTGAGGTAAACCCCTGGTAATGGCCGACTGCGAGACGGTAATCGGCAGTGTTCGGTTGACTTCAAGGAAGCCATGACGAGCGATACTGCAAGACCGCCAGACCTGGGTGAGACGGATGAAGGCCTGTGGTGCGACATCACCGCGCGGGATTTCGCGCACTGCCCGGCGCTGTTTCTCGACCGCGACGGCGTCCTCGTCGAGGAGGCGCATTATCTCGGCCGGGCGGAAGATGTGCGCATGCTCGAAGGCGCGTCGGCTGCCGTCGCGCGATGCAACCGGGCGGGAATTCCGGTCGTACTGGTGACCAACCAGTCGGGAATAGCGCGCCGGCTCTACGATTGGCAGGGCTTTCATGCCGTGCAGGCCGCGCTGGCGAGCGCGCTGGAGAAGGCCGGAGCGCATCTCGACGCCACGCTGGCCTGCGCCCATCACGCCGTCGGCGGCGCCCCTTTCAACGTCGCCGATCATCCCTGGCGCAAGCCGAGCCCCGGCATGATCCTGGCCGCGGGCAGCCGGATGAAACTCGATTTGGCGCATTCCTGGATCGTCGGCGATCGCGCCTCGGATATCGCGACCGGGCGCGCCGCGCATCTTGCCGGCGGTATCCTGATTTCGCCGCGTGAGGACGATCCGGGGCGCCAAGCGGCGAGCGGGCTCAAGGCGCCAGGGTTCATTGTCGACATATCCGCTTCGCTCGCGGACGCCGTCTCGCTTCTGCTCGCGGAGCGCCGCCTGAGCGGAGAGGCCCGCGGGGCAGGGTAGCGTTACAGTGCAAAGCCCGGTATGGGAACCGCGCCGGGACACCCCTCGATACAAGGGGCCGGACCGGATTCGATCTGCGCTGCAACGGAGGGCTTTATGCGCGTGACCATGATCGGCTCCGGCTATGTCGGCCTCGTTTCCGGCGCCTGCTTTGCCGATTTTGGTCACCATGTGACCTGCGTCGACAACGACGCTCGCCGGATTGCCGCGCTCAATCGCGGCGAGATGCCGATTTTCGAACCGGGCCTCGCCGAGCTCGTCGACACCAACGTCCGCCAGGGCCGGCTCGGATTTGCCGGGGACGCGGCGTCGGTCCGCGATGCCGATGTGGTGCTCATTGCCGTCGGCACCCCGTCGCGGCGCGGCGACGGTCACGCCGATCTGAGCTTCGTCTACAAGGCCGTGCGTGAGATTGCCCCGCTCTTGCCCGGGACAGCCGTGGTGGTGACCAAATCGACGGTTCCGGTTGGGACCGGCGACGAGATCGAACATATTCTCCGCGAAACGCGTCCAGGGGCCGATCTGCAGGTGGTATCCAATCCGGAATTTCTGCGTGAAGGCGCCGCCATCCAGGACTTCAAGCATCCCGACCGCATCGTCGTCGGCACCGACGAGGAACGGGCGCGCGCCGTGCTGGCCGAGCTGTACCGGCCGCTCTATCTGAACGCCGCGCCGCTCGTCTACGTCAGCCGGCGCACCGCCGAGCTCATCAAATACGCGTCCAACGCCTTTCTTGCCACCAAGATCACCTTCATCAACGAAATCGCCGACCTCTGCGAATGCGTCGGCGCCGACGTGCAGGACGTGGCGCGCGGCATGGGTCTCGACAAGCGCATCGGCAAGAAATTTCTCCATGCCGGTCCCGGCTTCGGCGGCTCGTGCTTTCCCAAGGACGCGACCGCCCTGATCAAGACCGCCCACGATCATGGCGCGCAGTTGCGCATCATCGAGACCGTTGCCGCGGTGAACGAGCAGCGTAAACGCGCCATGGCGCGCAAGGTGGTGGCCGCGGTCGACGGCTCGATCCGCGGCAAGCCGATTGCCGTGCTGGGCCTCACCTTCAAGCCGAACACCGACGACACGCGCGACTCTCCGGCGATTCCGCTGATCACCGCGCTGCAGGACATGGGCGGCAATGTGCGCTGTTACGACCCGGCCGGCATGGAGCAGGCGAAGCCGCAGCTGCCCGACGTGAGGTACTGCCAGAGCGCCTACGAAGCCGCAGAGGGAGCCGTCGCCCTGGTGATCGTGACCGAGTGGGAGCAATTTCGTGCGCTCGACCTCGGCCGGCTCAAGCAGATCATGGCGCAGCCGACAATTGTCGATCTGCGCAATGTCTATCGCGCCGACGAAATGCAGCGGGCAAACTTCCGCTATGTCGGCATCGGGGTCCCCGGGATTGCGGCGATTTCCGAGAACAGCGGAATCGGCGAGCGCTAGCGTAAGCCGCCGATGCTGCGGCGCGCGATGCGTGGTTCCGCGTGCGCAACGACAAAACCGGATCAGAGGACCGACTTGAAGTAGTCGATGGTGCGCTGCAGCCCGTCGCGCAGATCGACCTTGGGTTCCCAGCCGAGTTTTGCCCGCGCCAGGGAAATGTCCGGCTGGCGTTGTTTCGGATCATCGGACGGCAACGTCTTGAACACCAGCGGCGAGCGCGAGTTGGTCATGGCAATGACCAGTTCCGCCAGCTCGCGCACGCTGACCTCGTTGGGATTGCCGAGATTGACCGGACCGAGGAAGCCGTCCTCGGTCGACATCAACTTGAGAACGCCGGCAACGAGATCGTCGACAAAACCAAACGAGCGGGTCTGCGAGCCGTCGCCGTAGATCGTGATCGGTTCGCCGCGCAGCGCCTGCATGATAAAATTCGACACCACGCGCCCGTCGTTGGGATGCATGCGCGGGCCATAGGTGTTGAAGATTCGCGCCACCTTGATGCGAACGCTGTGCTGGCGATGATAATCGAAGAATAAGGTCTCCGCCGCGCGTTTGCCCTCATCGTAACAGGCGCGCAGCCCGAGCGGGTTGACGTGGCCCCAATAGGATTCCGGCTGCGGATGCACGTGCGGATCGCCGTAGACCTCGCTCGTCGAGGCCTGAAAAATCTTGGCTTTAATGCGTTTGGCGAGACCCAGCATGTTGATGGCGCCATGCACGCTGGTCTTCAGCGTCTGCACCGGATCGAACTGGTAGTGGATTGGCGATGCCGGGCACGCCAGATTATAAATCTCGTCGACCTCGACATAGAGCGGCAGCGTAATGTCGCAGCGCATAACCTCGAAGCGCGGATTGGACAACAGATGCTCGATGTTCTGCCGCCGGCCGGTATAAAAATTGTCGACGCAAAGCACCTCGTGACCGTCGGCGAGAAGCCGTTCGCAGAGATGAGAGCCGATGAATCCAGAACCTCCGGTGACGAGCGTTCGTATTCTGGAAAAGCTCATCGGCGGCGTCCTATGTCATTTCTGATGCAACACATGGGGGAGGCGCGGTCCTCATACACGGGCGTCGCCGCGATATCAAGCGAGCAGCAAAAAGCCAGGCATGGTCGAGGCGATTTGACGGTCACCGGGACAAGCCCCTGTTCTTGCCGCGCGCAAACGTAAAAAGAAGTCCGGCGACGAAGCTCGCGCCGGCGAGCAGCGCAACGATATCGCTGGCCTTGCCGGGTAAGATCACGGTCATAACCGCGAGCGCGCAGAGGCAGATGTTCACCAGGAATACCCGAACAACAATATCGAGAACGGTAAAGCCGCGATCGGTGGCGAGCTGATAGAAATGCGTGCGGTGCGGCTTCCAGACCGGCTCGCCGCGAAGAAGGCGCCGCAGCAGCGTTACGGTGGCGTCGGCGAGATAGTAGAGCGGCATCACAATGGCGGCCGCCAAGTGCCCGCCGGCCGCGACCAACAACAGCAGCCATCCCAGCAACAAGCCAATGGGCAGGCTGCCGACGTCGCCGAGAAAGAGCTTGGCAACCGGGCGGTTGAAATAGGCAAAGCCGAGCATGGCGCCGCCGAGCGCGAGCGCGACCACGGTACCGTAGGACGGCAGCGCGTCGGCGATGCCGAGCACGACCAGGCCGGCGGTCAGCGGCACCACTTCCGCCACCGTCATCCAATCGATGCCGTCCATGAAATTGACGAGATTGACGAACCACAAGCCGCCCAGCACCAGCAGCAGCCGCTCCAGCCACCACGGCAGCAGCGGAACGATCCGCAGCTGGTCCGGCAGCGTATAAATGACGCCGGCGACGATGATCACCTGCAGCAGCAAGCGCGGGGCGGCGGGCAACGGATGAATATCGTCAATCGCTCCGATGCAGGCCATTGCCACCGCCGCGGTGAGGATGGTCGGAAGCGGCGGGTTAAGCCCAGGGCCGAACAACCGAAGGCCGGCAACGATCAGGATGGCGGCTACTGCGGCGGCGATGACGGCAATGCCGCCACCTTGCGGGGTCGGCGTGCGGTGGGAGGAACGCGCATTGGGCTTGGCCAAGGCGTAACGCGTGAGCAGCGGGTACAATAAGACGATCAGCGCGCCACTCATCGCCGCGGCAAGTACGGCTACGACAGCGCCGGCAGCCGCCGAGACGGCGGCAATCTCACCGCTCATCGAGCGACCTGGTTCCGCGGCACGCGAGGTGCCTCATGTGCCTCGCGGTCAGGATTGCCGCACGGGCAGCCACTTGCATCCGAACACCCGCCTTGCGCGGCAGCCGCTTAGCGCCATGTTAAACGACGAATTGGTTGATCACCGGCGCAGCTTAGTCGCGGCCATACTCGTCGCCAAGGCGCACGATATCGTCCTCGCCGAGATAGCTGCCGACCTGAACCTCGATCAATTCGAGGGGTATTTTGCCGGGATTGGCCAGCCGATGAACGCTGCCGATCGGGATGTAGGCCGATTCGTTCTCGTGGATAGTGCGGACCTCGGTGCCGACGGCGATCTCCGCCGTACCGCGAACCACCACCCAATGCTCCGCCCGGTGAAAGTGCTTTTGCAATGAAAGCTTGGCGTTCGGCTTCACGACGATGCGCTTCACCTGGTAGCGGGAGCCGAGATCGATGCCCTGGTAATAGCCCCACGGCCGGTAAATCCGCAAATGCTGGTCGGCCTGCGGCCGGTTCTGCGCTTTGAGCTGCTCGACCAGGCCCTTGACCTGCTCGGCCTTGTCGCGGCAGGTCACCAGCACGGCGTCGGGCGTCGCCACCACGATGATGTCTTCCAGTCCGACAACCGCGGTGAGGATGGCGTCTTCCGAGCGCACCAGGCTGTTGCGGCTGTCGTGAAAGACCACGGAACCGGTCGACGCATTGCCGTCGGCGTCGTGGCTCATCACGTCCCAGACGGCGCTCCAACTGCCCACGTCGGACCAGCCGAGATCGACCGGAACGACTGCGGCGCGATCGGTACGCTCCATCACCGCGTAATCGATCGATTTCTTCGGCGCCTGCGCGAACGGTTCCGCCGGCAGACGCAGAAAATCCAGATCGCGCGCCATCCCCTCGACCGCCAGCTTCGCCGCGGCGGCGATCTCCGGCTCATAGCGCGCGATTTCATCCAGCATGATGTCGACGCGGAAGGCAAAATTGCCGCTGTTCCACAGATAATTCTCGGCGACGTAGCCGCCGGCGGTCTCGGCATCGGGCTTTTCCACGAAGGCTTCGACGGCGAGCGCCGCGCCGCCGTTCACTCTGGAGCCGGGCCGGATGTAGCCGTAATGCGTCGCCGGGAAGGTGGGATTGATGCCGAAGGTCACGATCAGGCCGTCGGCGGCGGCGATCGCCGCTTCGCGGCACGCGCTTTTGAAGGCGCCCACATCGCGGACGACGTGGTCGGCGGCAAGGATCAGGACCACTGCTTCCGGATCGCGCTCGCGCGCCAGCGCCGCGGCGACGGCGACCGCCATGGCGGAATCGCGGCGCATCGGCTCGAGCACAATATCGGCCTCAATGTCGCATTCGCGCAGCTGTTCGGCGACGATGAAACGGAAATCGGAATTGGTGATGATGATCGGTCGCTCGAACAATTCGGCGTCGGCAATGCGGCCGAGTACCTGCTGAAAGGTCGAGCGCTCATCGACCAGCGGGACGAACTGTTTGGGCATGCTTTCACGCGACACCGGCCACAAGCGTGTACCGGCGCCGCCGCACATGACCACTGGTATCAAGCGCGCCCCGCTCATCGTCCGCCGCCTGGTAATGATATGGCTCTTCCTAGCATACCGGCCTTGACGTTCAAACCCAGAGTTAACCCGGACCCAAATACCGACTTAAGCTGAAATTTACCCTACCGTTTTGCTAATATTGTGGAGCTCCGGTTTGAATTGCCGCGAAATGATGCAAAAGCGCCGGGTGACCTGACGTGGCCGCAGGGCGCAAGCTTCCTTGTTCGTTCATAATCCTTATGATGCCGCCGCGGACGTCGGAAAACGGCGGACAAATCTTTTGCGCGTGCTTCATGCCTACAAGGTCTTTCCGCCCGACGTCGTCGGCGGCATTACCGAGGTTATTGCCTGCATCGCCAAAGGCATGGCGCCGCGCCATGAGAGTTCGCTCCTGGTGGCCAGGAGCCGCGGCTGGGGCCGGCGTTACACTTTCGACACCATACCGGTTGAAGCATTATTTTCCTTCGGCACATTGCTTTCGACCCCGATCGCACCGGGCTTTCCCTTCGTCCTCACCAGGCGATCGCGGCAAGCGGCTCTGGTGGCGCTGCATCACCCGTTCCCGCTCAACGATATCGGCGTGGCGCTCGGCCTGCCGCGCCGGACGGCGCTGGTCGTGCATTGGCATTCCGAAATTCTTCGGGCGCGTCCTTTGGCCGGACTGCTCGCCCCATTGATCCGGCACACGCTGGCGCGGGCGCAGCGCATCATCGTCTCGCATCCAACGATGGTGAGCGAGTCGCCGTTTCTTGCCGCCCACGCCGAAAAATGCGCGATCATTCCCTATGGGATCGACGTGCCGTATTGGGCGGAACTCGACGGCGCGCAGCGGCGGCGGGTCGAGGAACTGCGGTCCCGTTATCCGCGCCTAGTGATGGCGACCGGACGGCTCGTGCCCTACAAAGGCTTCGATGTCCTCATCGAAGCGCTCCGCCGCGTCGACGCGACGGCGATCATCGTCGGGGAAGGTCCGTTGCGCCACGACCTGCTGCGGATGGCGCAGCAACGCGGCGTCGCCGAACGGCTGATTCTCGCCGGCATGCGATCCCGCGATGACCTGAAGGTTCACCTGCATGCCGCCCAGCTCTACGCCTTCCCGTCGGTCAGCGCCGCCGAGGCATTCGGTATCGTTCAGCTCGAAGCCATGGCGGTCGGATTGCCGATTGTGAACACAAACTTGCCCACCGGCGTTCCGCATGTCGCCCGCCACGGGCTGGAAGCTTTGACGGTGCCGCCGAGCGACCCGGTGGCGCTGGCGGCAGCCATCGCGCAACTGCTGGCCGATCGCGCGCTGGCTCAGCGCCTGGGCGCCGCCGGCCGCCGCCGCGCCACGACGGATTATGACCTGCACGACTTCGTCGTGCGCATCGAGGACGTCTATGAGCAGGCCGTGCGCGCCGCAGGATCGAGGCAAGGCGAATCGGCGCGCGCGTTTTCAAGGCTTGACGACAAGCCATCCTTGTAGCTCGCTCCCACTGCGCAGACGTTATCGGCGCGATACGGATGTCCGCCTTGGGCAAAGTCGATAATCTGTCAACAAAGCAGGTTAATTTGACAGAGCTAACGACCTGGATCTATCGACGGTTTTTCTTGTTGCCGCCAATATGAGGAACAAAAATCGTTCTACAGAGCGACGAAGGATATTGCGCCGCCCGCCATCCGTCTTGTACTTGTTGAATTTGAAGTCAGTGCCCCAAAGCGAGCCAACCTCGTAATCGGGGTAGCGGCCTTCGATGATGCCCTCGCCGTTTTGTCCGCAGCCCTGGCGAGCCACTCCGTCATGATCGGCCGTCTGGCCAATAATACCGTGCGGCCAGAGTCCCCGGTTCATCTTGCTCGCCAGGTTCAGAAAGGGTGGATTTATATTATCCGTTGAAACGGTGATGACAAACTCATAACCGCAGCGCGTCTTGACCTGATATCCGCGGATGAAATTCGCACAGCGCGGGTCATTCCTCATGCCCTCTGGAACGCGGTCATCCAATTGATCAAATTTCTTAACGGAAGCGATCGCTGCAGCCCCGACGCTATGCGTCCTCTGCGCCTCTGATGCGTCACGCCCATCAATCGTCAAGCCGGTCGGACTGATCTGGAGACGATGATTCTTCACAAGGATGCCGATTTGTTCGGTCGCCGTGAAATCGTCGGCGCCGCCCGTCGGCCAATGGACGAAGAGTGCGTTGACCTGGACTTCGGCGTCGCTGAGGAGGTTGTAGTACCTGTTAGGCTCGCCCATGAAGTCAAATGACTCGCCATCAAACCCATAAAAATGCGGGTCACCGATCGTGAAGGAGAGCCGCGGACGTATCAGCTTTGCCGGGTTCAGCATCACTCGCTCCCTGCCTTTGAAGGTTTCAGTGTACAACTTTGACCGAGAATCGTCAAAACGACAACACCGCGGCAACCGATGCTCCCTGATGTTCGGGTCGGGTCAAACGCGATATGGATGACGTCCGCCAGGTAGCCAAAAAGCATGGGCGCGGAAGGAGGCGGTCTTATGCCTGCAGTTGGCAGCGTTTCGATAAGGCGACCGCGATGTCTGCGGGCCCTGGTTGAAAGGTAACAGAGCGAGATTGAACCGCATATGCGCGTTGCGATCGATACCCGGTCACTGCGGCCGCCGCTCGCCGGAATTGGACATTTTGTCCATCGGCTGACGAGCGCGATGCTGCCGCTGTTGGCAGCCGACGAGCAACTGTTGTCATTCAACAGCTGGCGTACCGAGCCGCTGGATCGGCAATTTCTCGCGCGCGCCGCAATGTGGAATTCCAATGCGGGTCCGCAACAATCCATGTGGACCTTTCGGCGCGTCGCCGACCAAGGCTATGCTTTTCTGAGCCAAAGATATGCCGTTCGCAAAGCGGCTCGCGCACTCCATGCCGGTTTCTTTCGACTGGCCGAGCCGCGTTTCGATATTTTCCATGCGGCGAATTATGTGCCGCCCGGGGCTCCACATAAACCGGTGCTGCCGGTCATCTATGATCTTTCGCACCTGCGCTTCCCGCAAGCCCATCCAACGGAACGCGTCAAGTGGCTGGAAAAGCGGCTCACATCGCTCGCCGCTGCGCCCTACGTGCAGACAATTTCGCAGTTTTCCAAGAGCGAGATCGTCAGCCTGCTCGGCGTAGCGGCGGATCGGATCTATGTCACCTACCCGGCGCCGGACGTTTATTTCCGCCCGGGCCGGGACGCCGACGATGCGCGGCTCGCCAAGTTCGACGCGAAACCCTTTCAATTTCTGCTGGCCGTAGGCACGCGGGAGCCGCGGAAGAATTTCAAGACGGTGGCGGAAGCCTACGCGGCATTGCCGGCCGCGACCCAAGCGGGCTATCCGCTGCTGTGGGTCGGTCCGTCCGGCTGGGGTGATATCGCGCTGTCGCCTGCAGTGGAGCGCGCCAAGCAATTGGGGCGGATTGGCCTGGTCGGCTACGTCTCGAACCGCGATCTGGCGGCTTTATATCGCAACACGACGTTGTTTGTGATGCCGTCGCTGTACGAGGGGTTTGGCATGCCCGTGGTCGAAGCGATGGCCTGCGGCGCACGCGTCGCCTTGAGCAGGATTCCAGTGTTCGAGGAGGTCGCCGGCAGCTACGCCCGCTATGTCGATCCGATGGACGTAGAAGGATGGCGCGACGCCATCGAAGACGCGATCGCTGCGGGGCCGGACCGGCCTCGCCGCGACCGGCCGCCCGATCTGACGCGGTTCTCTTGGCACGCCAGCGCAGCGGCGACGCTGGATTTGTATCGCCGTCTAGCCGGGAGCGAACGTCGCCGCTGAATTTGTTGCGATGTGCAACGGCTACGGCTCGCCGAAAGCCGGCGCCGCCCCGGCGGCCTGCATCGCTTGATCGTTGCCGCTCCGAATTTTCGGACCACGACCGTCAGCGGGCCAGACTTTATACCAATTACCCTCCAAGAGGATGGCTTTCAGTCAATCCGCGCTTTGCGCCCACGTTAGGCAAGGCATGCCCTCCGAGCGAGGGTGGCGGTTTTGCGCCCGAAGTTTCAGCCATTCGCTGACGGCCTCCACAAGCGCCTCAGGCGTGCGGCCGTTGAAGAAGCTGGCATGCTCGCCGGCGACCTCGCGAAACACCGGGATATCGCGCGCCAGGATCGGCAATCCATGTTGCGCGGCCTCGATCAGCGGCAGGCCGAAGCCCTCGCCTTCGGAAGCGGCGATCAGGCAGGAGCAGGCGCGGTATAGCTGTTCCAAGCCCGCGTCGCTGACGTCCTCGAACCAAAATAGCAGACTGCCCAATTTCGGGTGACGGCGCAGCTTTTCGATCAGCTCCTCGACCTTCCAGCCCGGCTTGCCGACAATCACCAGGCGTAAGTCGTGTCCGCTGTCCCAAAGCCTTTCAAAAGCGGCAAGGACTTGGGCATGGCCCTTGCGCGGCTCGATGGTGCCGACCGTTAGAAAACTTGGGCCATTGCTGAGCGCAGTCAGTGCCGCTTGAGAACCGTGGCCGCGACGCAAGCGCGCTACCCGCTGCTGTGGGTCGGCCACGTAGCAATCGGCCATCATTTTCACCGGGCAGACGCTAATTTGTTCCAATACGCGCAAGAAGCGTCATGCCGGAAGATAATCGCCTAGCCTCGAACGGCGATCAGACCTATCGGATCGGTGGCCTGGCGACGAAGCATAAGCAGTGAGCGGATTTACCGGATATTGGCAGCAGCACATATCAAGCAACGAGGCCGCCAACATCGGGCGGCCTCGACGCAAGAAATCTTGCTACTTGGAGTTTGGTGCGACGCCCGGATCGCCCTTTGGTCCTGCGGGTCCGGGTGGTCCTGCGGGTCCGGGTGGTCCTGCGGGTCCGGCAACTCCGGCGGGTCCAGGAGGTCCAGGAGGACCGGGAGGTCCAGGGGGTCCAGCGGGTCCCTGCAGCCCGGCATGCCCTTGGGCGCCTGTATCACCCTTCGGTCCAGGTGGACCTTGTTTTCCTTCGAAGCAGCCTCCGAGTGCCAAACAAGCGAGAAGCGCAATTGCTGTCGTGATGCGCATGCAAGACCCCCCAGCAGATGTTACGTGTAACGTCGGGCCAACATGGTAGGCATGTCAAGAGGTCGCCGCAATATCTGGCAATCGCCAAACCGTCACGCCTTTACGCTCCCCTCCATCAAAGATGCGATGAGATGAGGGGCCGGGGCTGGCGCACCGTTGCCCCGGGCCGATCCGACTCGGCTTTCCTTGGCGCACAAGCGCGCGGTGATGCTTGATCGGCATCGCCGTCTGTTCGATGACACGCTTGGAGGCCAATATTAGACCGCAAATGTTGGATTAAGGACAGACCGGAGCCGAGCTAATACTCAAAATCCGGCGAAGGGTTCAACATCGCCCAGCGGTGTCGGTTGCCGCGTTCTGCAAAGAAAAAGCCCCGGCGGCGGCAATGGAGGAATCGGACGCCGAGGCTAAGTACTATTGCTCTACCAAAGGTGCGTCTAAGAACACCCAAGGCCCTCCTAGAATAGCCGATTGTGGCGCTGAAATCAAAAGGGACCACTCTCAAATTCAAGAGGGGCCATTGATGGGAAAACGGGCCAGCACCGTTCATGCGCACCAAAGCCGATTTCCGATCCGGCGATGCAGTCCCGGACTAGCCGCCTGGGACCAACTTTCCGGCTGGTTACATCGACCAAGCGGCTGGCGAACCTTACTCCCGGTCCGGTAACGTTTCAGTAGCTCTCGCCGCAGTTATCCTCGCTGGCGTTCCGGTGTGTGGTGTTTGGGCCTGACCGACTGGCTACGGCCAGGCGCTCTTCTTTTTGATCGGCCAGCATCCGTCGGGCTGTGGTTCAATAAATGAGTGTAATAACCGCCACAAAAGAAATCGAAACGATGATAAGCGCCCAAATCAGCAGCTCCCACCGCTCTTTTTCGGGCGTCGTAAAGTAATTCCGTGGTGGCACTCGCTTCATCCTTGGAAGGCTAGATCCGATTGCAATCTCTCGGCAATGGGCGCCTGTGGACAACGCCGCCCGCAATCCTAGGCAGAGCGCGCACGTCGAGCTGACTGGCGAATGGTCGTTGCAGACCAAATTGTCTCGACTGCCAGCTTCGACGACTTGCTACGAGCTCGGCCCGATTTGAGACGTGCGGCTTTCGGTAGATGTTGTGTAGGTGACCTTTCACCGCGCCTTCTCGGATCCCGAGCTTTTCCGCGATGACTTTATTCGCGAGCGCCTGGGAGGCGAGCCTGGCCACCTCAGTTTCCCGTCTCGTCAGCGTCGGATCGCCAACGCTCTTAGCCGGCCAACCATCCACAATGCCTGGCACGCAACACCCCATCTGGAATGACGCAGCGCCCGCCAAACCCCTTTTAAGGTCTCGGCGGATGGCGTTGCCTTGCATTGATTCATCAAACTGTCAGGGGCGCTGACCTAGAATTGATGGCGCGCTGGTAGGGCGCCCGCTAGCGGGAGAGCGAGAGCTGGAGCGGAAGATTGGGGTCGCCAAGCTTCACGGTCAGTTTGATGCCCGGAGCTCTGATCTCCAATGTGCAATTGTTCAAGTTTCATCTTTGTCATGTGTTTGCTGGCTTCGGTCCCGCGCTCAATACCTGTGGATAGACGGGAACCTGTATAGTTTTGCCCTGAGTTGGTCATGATCGAAAGGGCTAATTTGCAGGCGAGCGATTCGTGTGCGGGTGGAAAACTGATGTCGCATCATCGAACGCGGCGGGAACTGTCGGATTGGACCAGAGCGCGAAGTTACTGGGATCGCGCGGCCGAGTCTTTGGAACTCGCCGCCACCGCGTCCGATACCAACGTGCAGGACCGCTACATCAGGATCGCACAGTATTACCGAGCGCTGGCTGAAGCAGAAGAACGCAGCGCAGATAAAAAGGACGCCGAACGACGTTCACAGCGCGAGGCCAGCAATGCTACGAGCCCGCTAACCTTGATCTCCAAGTGCGGTGGAACGCGCGGCAGTGGCGTGCTCCGATATCGACAGGGCGGCGCCTCTTTACCTCCCCCTGCGTGGCAGCGTCTGCCTTCGGCCCCAAGCGTTGCGAGCCTCGCTGCGCTTGGGGTTTTGATTTTGCGGAGCGCCAGGCGGCCAACCTCGGAAGTGCCTTAAGCCCTTAATTACTCTTCGGCATTCATAATCGAACCGCCGAGATTTGATGGTCGGACAATTCGCCATTGAATTTGCTCGCTTTATTTGAGCGCAGCGCGTTGCTTGTGTACTCACGTTGTCTATTTTGCGCAAGGCTTGGATACCGATGTGGCGGCGTGTACCGTTCTGTGATGTTGGTCGCAGCTTTCGTCATCCTCGCGGTCGTCGTTTTACTGGGCTCCGTGCTCGCGCATATGCATTCGCAAACGGGGGGCAAAGCGGCATGGCATTGGCCGCTGGCAACGCTGCATTGGCTTCTCGCCCTCCTCGGCCTCGGGTGCCTCCTTCTCGCGTTGGTCAGGTCACCGCGCTTGCTGGATCAGGGAAACTCCTCGTTCGGCATAGGTGCTGCTGCACTGTTCGCGCTGGCAGCATTGGTCGGGCTGAGCTTCCTTGCCACCCAGGTCCTCAAGGGAGGGTACGCCGGGATACTGATCGGCATCCACGCCACGCTTGCTATTAGCGGCTTGGTCGTGCTCGCCGCTTACGTCTTCGTGGGATAGGAGTGTGACCACGGATAATTTATCCGTTGCGCCTTTAATGATTTGAATGCTTTAGCAAGACAGTGGGGCAGAACAGCGGGGTGACTTCTGAGGCCGGAATAAACCCAAGAAAGAAAACGGGGGTTTACTTAGCTGCTCCAAAGGTTGCTAAAGCCTCCCTTGACATGGGGTTAGGAAGGTTTACCGCAAACCCTTCATCCGCCGGGGCCTAAGGCGCCACCGGCGCGGTGCAGCCGCCTGCGGCGGCTACTGCTCGCCGAAGGCAGGCGCCGGCTCGCCTGCCTGCGTCGTTCGATCATCGCCCTGCCGAGTCTCCGGATCGCGACCGTCAGCGGGCCAGAGTTTGTACCAATCGCCTGCTAACAGGATGGCTTTCAGACGATCCGCGCTTTGCGCCCAGGTCACCCAAGGCATGCCCTCCGAATGAGGGTGGCGGTTTTGCGCCCGAAGTGTCAGCCATTCGGTGACGGCCTCGGCAAGCGCTTCGGGCGTGCGGCCTTCGAAGAAGCTGGCATGCTCGCCGGCGATTTCGCGAAACACCGGAATATCGCGGGCCAGGATCGGTAATTTATGTTGCGCGGCCTCGATCAGCGGCAACCCGAACCCCTCACCTTCGGAAGCGGCGATCAGGCAGGTGCAGGCGCCGTATAGTTGTTCCAAGTCCGCGTCACTGACGTCCTCCAACCAGAATAGCAGGCTGCCCAGTTTCGGGTGGCTACGCAATTTCTCGATCAGCTCCTCAACCGCCCAGCCCGCCTTGCCGACAATCACCAGGCGCAAGCCGTGTCCGCTGTCCCAAAGCTTTTCAAAGGCGGCAAGGGCTTGGGCATAACCCTTGCGGGGCTCGATGGTGCCGACCATCAGAAAACTCGGGCCATTGCCGAGCTCGGCGAGTACGGACTGAAAGTCTTTAGGGAGCCCGCGTGTGGGAACGGAATTTTCCAGATCGGCTCCAAGATGAAACCAGCCGATGTGCAGAGGTCGCGGCCGCTGCACTGCATTATCGGCAAGCCAATTGATGTAATGATCGGCAGTAGTGCGTGAAATGCAGAGAACTCCGTCGGACTGCGAAATGGCGGTTAGCCACGTATGGTGGTCTTCGCTGGCGCCGACGCGAAAATATTCCGGAAATTGGATTGGCAAGAGATCGTAAATGAGAAAATAGACCCGCGCTCCAAGATTACGGATGTGCGCATAGTAGTGCTCGTTTTTTCTGACGACATGGTGCTGCAAATCCAAACCGAGAAAGATGTCGCCGCGCTGCACATCGATAAAACGCTCTTCTGCGACAGCCTGGTCCAACTTCAGAAATCCTTGGGTGAATTTCTTGGCATAGCGGTAGCCGGGCCGTTCCGGCGTCCCGTAAACCGCCTCGACGGCATAGCCCGATGGCGGTTTTTCCAGGAGCTGCTTGAGGATGCTCCGCGTCACGCGCTGCACGCCGCTATTGGCATCGTGCTGGCAGAGCTCGGAGACGTCGACAAACAATGTTTTCTCAGAACGGCTGTCCGGATAGTTTTGCGCGATCGCCATTGCCGTGGAAATGATGGCGGATCGGGACAATGCCTTTTTGCCGATGATAGTCGCGGTGGATGTAATGAGATCTTTGTAGACCATCGCTGCGGCGGGGCGGGTTCCGGCGGCGGCATGAAGGTCCTCGAAGGCTTTGATCGCCAGTCTGGCGCTTGCATCCCAGGAGAATTCCCGGACCCGATCGAGATGCCGCGCGACCAACTCCCTACGGAATTCATCGTCGGTGAGAACGCGTTGCAGCTTGCTTGCGATGTCGTCAATGGAGTTCGGATCGAACATGGCTGCTTCCAAGCCGACGACCTCCGGAATGCTTGTCGTGTTGGAGGCAATGACCGGCGCCCCGCACTGCATCGCCTCCAAGGCCGGCAAGCCGAAGCCTTCGTTAAAGCTTGAGAACACGAAAGCACGACAAATGTTGTAGAGACGAACAAGCTCTTCGTCGCCGACATACCCGGCATAAACGATCTCGCTATCCGCAAGGTCATAATTACGCGCTGCCTCCTTTAAGACGGCGACGTCGCCGAAATTCATCTTGCCGACGACCAGCAACTGAAATCGCACGCGCAATTCCGGCGGCAGGCGGGCAAACGCCTGCATCAGACCGGCCAGGTTCTTTCGACTGTCTCCCGGCGTTCCCACCCAGCAAATAAACGGTTTGTGCAAGCCGTAAGCCTGCATGATGCTGCTGCGTTCGGCGTCCGACAGATCGATGCGCTTGAACCGAGGATCCGCGGCGCCGCCGATATTGACGACTTTGGCAGGATCCAGGTGCAGAAGCGAGATCGCCTGCTCACAGGAAAATTGCGAAATGCCGAGCCAGAGGTTGGCGCGGCGAAAAGACTCGATGTTGTGCGCGTAATGTTTCTGAAATGCAGGATGCGGAACCGGAATGGTCAGAGGGATCAGATCGTAAAGAGTAACGGCGGTCGGTATGGGGACGAACGCGCCGATGCTGGTCACGGCGTCGTCGCCAAAGCCTTCGAACAGACTACTGACGTGCACCACATCCGGCTCGAGACTCGCCAGAAAAGCTTCGCGAATGCGCTCGGCGATCTGGCGCCGCGGCTCGTTGCCGGTATCGACGGCGACCGGGCCGGGAGCCAGCCAGACCCGGATATTGTCCTGTGGCAGCAGCGAATCAAAAGCGGCGCGGATCGGCTCGATCGTATCGGGCAACAAGCCGTTGAGCGCGAGCAGGACCTCATGGTCGGCGCAGTTTGCGGCGATGGCCTTGGCGAGCGACAGCGTATAGCGCCCGATGCCGCGAAACCGGCTGCCGGTCTGCGCACCCTGGAGATCTAGGACAATTCGCATCTCGCCCCTATGATGCGCATGCTGTTTAATGCAGCTCTTTAATTGCCCCGAGAAGTTCCAAATAAACCTGATGCGCATGCGGCGTCAGGTCGGCAACGTCGATGACGCGTTCGGCGCGGTTCTGTACGTCTAGTCCCCCGCTCCGAATGACGGCGCGGAGCCGTCTGTCCAGGAAGGGAACCCGTGCGATAGATCGTTTAGCAAAAGCATACAGTCGCGCGTGTTGCATAAGCCGCCTGGAAATACCGAACACGGCCCGCCGCGCCGCGGAACGAATGGACATGGCGCGCCAAGAGGCCGTAAAGCGGTGTGCATCGATAATCCTATGCATGTTCGCGGCGTTTGCGTTCCTCTGCCAGCCGAAACAACCCTAGATGGGCCACTTTGACCAGGATCCTAAAGACCATGTCAATCGTGGCATAGGAAAGGCAAGAGCTGCCATTCATGCGTCGATTGTCAATAATCCACTCGCGCCGCGAAAGTTTCGCCAAGTCATTTCAATGTCATGCAACTTTTGGCATCCGCTGCCTGCGGAATCAGCAGGTGCGCTGCTCGCCCTCGATTCGCGCGACTGGTCGTTACGTCATCGAGAATGACCGGGGTAATCGAGCGGCCCCCTGGGACGAGCCTTGGTAACTGGGCACCGTTCCTGCCGGAATAAAGGCAATTGCTTGACGATAGTGGTGGGCGAATTATCCTCAGCCGGCAATGGACCCAATGAGCCCATTTTTCCACTGCAATTCAAACTTCGATGCGCAGGCAGTAATGAAGGCGCACGCGGTTTCCGGCCTAAAGCCGAATCCCCGGTATCTAACGAACTTCCTTGGCGTTTTGATCGATCCGAAATTTTTCCCGCAAATCTTGCAAGGCAAGGCGGGCGAGGTGGAGCCAATTCCGATTCCGGCAAATTGGCACTCTGACATAGCCGAATGGGGCGGAGCTCTGCGCGCCGTCGATCTGTCCGGCGATACCTTCACGGTGATGGAGCTGGGATGCGGCTGGGGTTGCTGGCTCAATAATACCAGGGTCGCTGCTCGCCGAAGTTCTCGCCAGCCATACTTGATCGGCATTGAGGGTGATCGAGGCCACATCGGCTTTGCCCGGGAGGCCTATGTGGCGAACGGCTTTTCGGATTCGCAGGTCACGCTTTATCACGGCATCGCGGCGGCGAAAGACGGCGTGGCGCTGTTCCCGCGGCAAAAAACCCCCGGTATTCAATGGGGCCTTGCGCCGATTTTAAGTCCCGGTCCTGTCAAACGGGCAGCGGCGAAACTGAGCGGGATGTATGAAGAGCTGCCGATGATTTCGCTGGCTGCAGCATCGAAAGATCGCGACCGAATCGATCTCCTCCACATCGACATACAAGGTGGAGAAGCCGACCTCATTCGGGATTGCGTTCCTTTGCTGAACGAGAAGGTCGCCTACATGGTGGTCGGCACTCATTCACGCGAGATCGAGGGGCGAATTTTTGCAACGCTTCGGATCGTCGGATGGGCGCTCGAAATCGAGCGGCCGGCGATTTTGTCACTTGCGAATGGGATACCGCAGGTGACGGTTGACGGCGTGCAGGGATGGCGAAACCTGAGATTGCTTCCGGTTTGAATTGTCTATCCGAAGCTCGCTGTCGGCCGCGTTAGCTCAGCTCGACGACCGCCGGCCTATCGGTGCTCGACGACGTTCGAACTCGCGAATGACGACATGCTCGACCCCGATGCCAAGCTGTCGGGTGTCGCCGTTGATCCCGAGTTCCATCGGACTTCGCGCCCGATCGGTATTGATGCGCAGGATGACCTTTCCGTCCGCATCTACGCAATTTGCTTGAATCGCTCCCGAAATGGTTTGCGACCCCGAGCGGTGCGCTAAATCAAACTCGGTGCTGCCAACCCGACAACCGTTCGCCTCGACCCATACCGTTTGTTTGGGTGCGCTACGCGCCAGCAGGGCGCAAATTGACAGCTCAAAGCCCAAATTATGCGGCGTACGGACCGAGAACAACAATGCCGCCTGTGTTGCGTTGGTCCATTGCCCCCACGGTTCTGCTTCGAACCAGTTATCATCAGCGAACAACGCACCGTTACCGCCTTTTGCAAGATTGATTTCGAATTCGTGCGATTGACCAAACGAGATGGGGCAACCTCTGCCGCCGCAAGTCAAGTCGTAGGCTAGGGCTGCGAACGCCCACGTTCCACGCTCGACGTTGACCCGGCACAGATTTTCACCGACCCCGCGCTTTAGCGCCCAGCGCACGGCATGTTTCTCATAAGCGGCGGCGTTCGTGTCGTAAAAGTCCCAACCCGGCGGAAAGAGGCCGGAATAGCCGTTGATGGTCGGAAGATGCTGGGCCTGGGCGACCATCATGGCATCGATCTGCACTTCAAAGGGTGCGCGACCCGCCTGAGGCGCGGCGTAGAAGCTGCGGCATTCGCGCGGGTGATTGGCAACGCTAGCCAAATGCTGGCGCTCGAAATTGCGGGACAAAATAGCGCGCTGTGAGAGGTTCACTTGCTCGATTGCCGCCAGCGCCAAGAGCGCCGCCACAACGCCCAGCCGTGCGAGGCGCAACGACCAGCGCGGCTCCTGCAATAGCAATCGGACAACCCGACTGAACGTCAATCCGATGGCCGTCACCGCGAACAGGTTGGCCACCACCATGCCGCGAAAGCCGACGCGGATCGCCTTGGCGCCCGGCACCACGTCATAGAGAACGCGGAACAAAGAGTGATTGTGGGTCTTGACGGTAAGCAGATAGAACAGCACGCAGACGCTGGCAGCGGCGATCACCAAAGCCTGGGATATTCTCCCGATGTCGCTGACCGGCCAAAATCCCGGCCGAAACGCCAGCACGGCGGAAGATGCCACGAGGATTTGAACGACCGGAGTCAGGGCGATGCTGACTTCGCCGTTGTCGAGACGGCTATCGCGAATCAGATGCAATCCTCGGATCAGACCGCTCCAGACCAGGTTTTGCTTTCCGACATTGACGAGATCGATCGGTGTCGGGGCGAAGAACAGGTAGTCGCCGAAGTCGCGCGCGGCGCCGGTGGCCAAGACCGGCCCATAGATCAGTGCGAATATCGAAAGAGCGGCAAGGAAGCTGAGGCTTGCCACCAGCCCAAGGCTTAGCACCCGCGTCGGGCATGTACTCCACCAGGCCCGCACCTGCGGCCGAGCGATGAAGACGGCGATCGGGGTGAAGATCAGCAGCCCCAACCCGAAAAACCAGGCCATGTAGTAGCCGGTCGAAAACAGCAGTCCGTACAGGCCGGCGGCGAAGGCCGCGAGCAGATAGGCGCGCCGAGGCCGTCGGTGCACGTCAGTGATGGCGATCAAGGCGCAATAGGCGATGATGGGAATATAATAGACTGCGAAGTGCTGAAGGTGACCAGATTTCAAATATAAGTTATTGGCAAAGGTGAAGAGCAGCGCGGCAAGCGACGCCAAGGGAACCACGACATTGAGCCGCCGCAGGAACAAATAAAGAAAGAGAAAGGCGATCGAAGACAAAACTACCGCAATCAATGAGGTCGCGAGCATCGGCTCGGCGCCGAAAAGGCGCAGCGGCGCGTAAATGATCTGGTCCAAAATAAAGGCATCGCTATAGCCGAGTGTCCTGGTCTGATTGAAGAAGAACGGCGGCGACAACAACGCGGTACCACCATGCAGCCAGCGATAGATGTGCTCGTGGATGAAGGCGACAAAACGGGCGTCGCCGCGATCGCCGAACACCAGATCGAAGTCCGAAAATATCTGCCAGCGAAAAAAGACCAAAAAGCCGGCGATATAAAGCGTCAGCGGAAAGAGAATGCTTCCGGCCCAAGGTGTGATCCGCCCGCTGGTTTTGCCTGAGGATCCCGGTGCCGGCGGCGTCATAGCCTGACGGCTCCCTTGCGCGCCCGCCAGATCGTCAGGCCGCTGCGCGAGAGCAGCACGATGCCGCCCAGGATCGTCACCGTGCCAAAACAGAAAATCTGAATCGCGGTCGCGGCGATGATTCCGGTCGCTTGCGGATAGCTGAACATGTGAAAGACCTGCGCGAACACCAATTGGAAGGTGCCGACATAGCCGGGGGCGGTCGGCACCAGCGTGCTGAGCGATGCCAGGGCGAGCAGCATCAGGCTCTCGGGCGGCGAGAGGCTGACGCCGAAGCTGCGCACCACGCTGGCGAGCGCCAGGGCCTCCAAGATCCATACCCCGATTGAACACACGGCGACGACGGTCGCGTGGCCGCGCAGCACCGATGCGACGCCGGCGATCAGCCGATCCCAGCGCGTGGCAATACTTTCCATCACGCCGAACCGGCGCAAATCGATGCGCTGCGACAGCAGGATGAATATCAGCGCTGCGCCAAAGAGTACACTCGCCGCGGCGCCGACCGGCAGCACCCAGGACTTCTCGGGCGTCGCCGCGCGAGCGAACAAAATCCAAGCAAACCCGATCCACAGCGCGCAAACCAGAACGACGCCGTCACAGACCCGCTCGACGACGATGGTGCCCAGGGCGGTGAAGCGGCTCATGTTGAAGACGCGGCGGGCGTAATCGGCGCGGAACAGCTCGCCGACGCGGCCGGGCAGGACGTAGTTGGCGGCAAATCCCGTCACCAGCGCTTCGGCGGCGTGGCGCCACTTCACGCTGCCGGTGGCGCGCAGCAGAATACCCCAGCGCAGGCAGCGCAGGCCTATGGCGCCGAGATAAACGGCGACGCCGGCGATCAGCCATTTGCCTTGCATCTCGCGCAGCGCGCGCTCGAGGTCGCCGGGGTCGATGTGCCGCAGCGCCAGCCACAGGAATACGCCGCCGATGACGACGCCGAGCAGGCCGATGGCGGCACGCCGCCAGCTGCGGCCCGCGGATGAGGTTGGCCGCTCATGATCGCCGCTCGTCATCGTCCCGTCACCTGAAACGAAACTTGAACACGTACCACAGCGCCTTCAGCCCGTCCTTCCAGTTGATCTTCTTGCCCTCGGCGTAGGTGCGCCCGTAGTAGCTGATGCCGAGCTCGTAGATGCGCAGCGTGCGCTGCCGGGCGATCTCGGCGCTCATCTCCACTTCGATGCCGAAATCGTTGGCGCTCAGCCGCAGCGAGCGCGCCACCTCGCGCGTCATCATCTTATAGCAGGTCTCGATGTCGGTCAGCGTCTGGTTGAAGACGATATTGAACAGCAATGAGATCAGCCGATTGGCGAAGTAATGATGGAAATATAGCGAACGGTGCGGGCGGCCGTAGAAGCGGGAGCCGAACACCACATCGGCGACCTTGCGCACCGCGATCAGATCGTACATCGGCTGCCAGTCGCCCGGATCATATTCGAGGTCGGCGTCCTGGATCACCAGGATGTCTCCGGACATGGCGGCAAATCCGGTCTGCAGCGCGCCGCCTTTGCCTCTGTTACGCTCGTGAAAAATCGGGCAGATGGTGACGCGCGGTGGCCCCGCGTCTTGTGCGAAAACCAACTGACCGTCGTTGTCGAGATCGACCGACGATCCGGTGCGGGCGCCCTCCGGGAAATTCGCTTTCAGCCATTCCCGCGTACCATCGTTTGAGCAGTCGTCGACGACGAGGATTTCCTTGCTGATGTCAGGTAAGGTTCGCGACACCACATCCAAAATGGTGCCGAGGGTGTGGCGTTCGTTGTAAACGGGAATAATGATAGAGAGCAGCATGTCGAAGCTTATCTAAACGATCAACTTGCAGCAGTCGACGGTAGATTGTCCAACGGTAGGCTGATAAAGGGTCTCCTTGCGGCAGAATTGAAGCATGCTGCACCACTTCTTAGGCGACCTGTTGCTCGTCGAAAGTTGCTGCGATCGGCGGCACGGTGCGCCATTGACTGGCACGGCGTCAAGTTTTCCCAATCGCCGAATTGTAACGAATGAGCGCGGCCTCCGTGTCGCCCATAAAAGCAACGCGGCCGTAGTTCATCCAGATCGCGGTCTGGCAGAATTCCTTCAGCAGGTCATCGTCGTGGGTCGCCAGTACAAGAATAGAAGCATTCTGGATGAGGTTAGTAATGCGCGCTCGCGCCTTGGTGACGAAGGCCGAGTCACCAACGCTAATCATTTCATCAAGGATGATGATGTCCGGCTTTACGGCGGTACTGATTGCGAAAGACAATCGTAGCATCATGCCCGCCGAATAAGTGCGGATCGGCAGCTCGAGATATTCGCCAAGTTCGGTAAATTCTTCGACGTCAGGGATGAGCGCCGTCGCCTGCTTGCGTGTCAGCCCGAGCATGATGCCACGCATGACGATGTTTTCATAGCCGGTGGCCTCTAAACTCATGCCGACTGAAAGATCGGTCATCGATGAAATCGTCCCGACAACCTCAATCTTTCCGGCAGTGGGCGGGTAGATGCGCGAGAGTACTCGCAGCAGGGTCGTCTTTCCGGCGCCATTGCGGCCAACTACGCCGACGCGATCACCGTCCGTGATCCGAAGTGTCACGTCGCTCAGCGCCCGGACGATGGTGATGTTTTGGTCCTTCGGATGCTGGAGATTGCTACCTACGGTGCGGCGAAGAATCTCGTGTTTTAGACCGCGGCCGCGGGAGTTGTAGATCGGCAGCGATACCGAGACATTTTGCAAATCCATCAAAGTCATCGCGTCCTCACAGCCAATATACAATCCGCCAACCATAGCGGCCGACGAAAGCTAACGTGAGAGGTGAGCCAAGGACGAACAATCCGACGCAAATGGCCAAGGACGCGGGGCTCGGCGCTTGCCCCAAGATTGGATCTCGTATCACCTCAAGAAAGCTGGCGAGTGGATTTATCAGCAGGATATACGAGTGCGAGCCCAACTGAGACGGTCGAAACATGACGGGTGTCACAAAAAACATGATTTGCATTGCGCTAGCAACAATCTGCGGAACATCACGATAACGCGCGCAGACGATTGCGATAAAATATGCAATCCAGAAGCAATTTAACACAACAAACAATAGCCCGGGGATCAGCCAGAAGATGTTCGCATTGATACCAATGCCGAACACCACGAAGACAATCGGAACGATCATGATATTGTGCGCAAGGACCAAACCGTTACGATAGATCATGCGGTAAATGAACGTTGACTGTGCAACGTTTGTGTGCAGGATGATTCGCTCGTTCTCGATAAACGCGTTTGCGCTCTCGTTGATAACTGAGGAGATAAATCCCCACATTACCAAGCTGACCGCAAGATAGGGGATGAAGGTCTTAATCTCGACGTGGAACAGGATCGAATAGAGGGCTCCCATACTGAAGATCATGATGGCCATGCTCAGCGTGAGCCAAAACTGACCCAGCGTAGAGCGGCGGTAACGCTGTTTGATATCGTTTGACGCCAGCATGGTCCAGATGCGCCAGGCGGAAAACCCGGAGCTAACGTCCTCAATGGCGGCTGCGTAATAACCAGGCATGGCTTTCCTATCGTCGATGCCAAAACCGCCATCTGGCCGGGGCCGCAATGTGGCTTCGCGCGGTGGCGCCTGGATATATCAAGTGTTCAGCGCCCGTGCATGCGAAAATTTCGGGGCTACCCAACGGCCAACGGTGGTGCGCTTGGCTTTTGCCGAAGGCTCCATTAAGAGGCCAGGTTCAGGCTTGTGGAAACGAAGTCAATCAACCCTTTAATCATCGTATCTCGTTGGCAAGAAAGAGGCAGCGGACATGAAGCGCGCATTGATTACTGGTATTACGGGCCAAGATGGCGCGTATCTGGCGCAGTTTCTGCTCCGCAAGGGCTACGACGTCTTCGGTCTTGTCCGGCGTAGCAGCGCGTCTGACGTCATGGATGCGAAGCTGCGCTGGCTCGGCGTGGAAAAGGACGTACACTTTGTCGACGGCAATTTGATCGACCTGTCATCCCTGATCCGGATCATGCGTAGCGTAAAGCCCGATGAAATCTACAATCTCGCCGCGCAGTCATTCGTGAAGTCGTCATGGAATCAGCCGCTGCTGACCGGCGCCGTCACCGGGCTTGGTGCCGTGAATGTGCTGGAGGCGACGCGTCTGGAGGCTGCCGGAGCGCGGTTTTACCAAGCATCGTCTTCGGAAATGTACGGGATGGCCCAGGAGCCGGTACAGACCGAAAAGACCCCGTTCTATCCCCGCTCGCCGTATGCGATTGCAAAGGTTTACGCGCACTGGATGACGGTCAATTATCGCGAGAGCTATAAACTCCACACGACCAACGGGATACTTTTCAACCATGAGTCTCCTTTGCGCGGCCTTGAATTTGTTACCAGGAAGGTCACGCATGCAGTCGCGCAGATCAAGCTTGGCGTCGCGAACAAGCTTTCGCTTGGCAATGTCCATGCCAAGCGTGACTGGGGCCATGCCAAGGATTACGTCGAGGCAATGTGGATGATGTTACAGCAAGACGAGGCTGACGACTATCTCGTCGCCACCGGCCGTACGACTTCGGTCGAAGACATGTACAAGATCGCCTTCAACTGTGTCGGTCTGAATGCGGAGGATTACGTCGTCATCGACAGAGATTTTTTTCGCCCGGCTGAGGTCGACCATCTGCTGGGCAACCCAGCGAAGGCCAAGGCCAAACTCGGATGGCAGGCAAAGACCTCGCTTGAGGAACTAATCCAGGAAATGGTCGAAGCCGATCTCAAGCGGGTCAAGACGCAATTGAGTTAAGGCGCGATGCCGTCCCTTTTACGCATGCGTGTGTTGATCACCGGTGCAGGTGGTTTCGTCGGTCGGCATCTGATCGCCGCGCTTGCGGCATTGCCGGATAAGCCTGACATCGTTGCAGGCACTTTTGGCGAAAGCGCATCAGGCATCTTGAGTGCTCGCGAGGTATCGCTAGATGTGACGGACGCCGAGCGGACGCTTGCCGTTATCCAGGCTGAGCAGCCGACCCACTTGATGCATCTTGCCGGCATCTCGGTTATCTCACAGGCAAACCGGGATTTGCGCAAGACGTGGGACGTCAACACCCAGGGCACGCTCAACGTCGCTCTCGCAATCAAGGAAATGGCACCCACGTGCCGTTTGCTGTTTTGCAGCAGCGCGCAAGTTTACGGGGGCAGCTTTCGCTCGGGCGAGCCGCTGGCCGAGGATGCTCCGCTCGATCCGGAGAACATTTATGCTTCGAGCAAAGCAGCAGCTGATATATTCGTTGGCCAGATGGCTAAAGATGGTTTGCGGGCGATCCGCTTGCGCCCCTTCAATCATACGGGACCCGGGCAACCGCCCGAATTGGCGGTGGCGTCATTCGCCGCGCAGATTGCTGCGATCGAACGCAGCGAGCAGGAGCCGGTGATGAAAGTTGGTAATCTGTCAATGCGACGGGAATTTTTGGACGTCCGCGATGTCGTGGATGCTTACGTCCGCGCGATCCAGCGGTTTGACAGCCTGTCAAACGGGGCGGCCTTTAACATTGCATCGGGTAACGCGATTTCGGTCCGTGCTATTCTTGAAATGCTGCTGACGATGTCATCGAAGGAAATCAAGGTCGCGCCGGACCCAGAACGGATGCGCCTCAACGATACGCCGATAATGGTAGGCAACGCGGAAGCGGCCCGACGCGCCTTGGAATGGATACCACGCCGAACGGTGGCAGATACTTTAAGGTCGGTGCTTGACTATTATCGCCAGAAGCCGGCGTAACGAGCTTCTACTGTTGCAAATGCTTGTAGTAGAACTAATGCCTGATTCGTGAGGTTAGAGGCGCATGGCGTGGGTTGCCTTACCGATACGCAGCGCGACTAAGTGAGAATCAAGAGGAGTACATTATCGACCGGCGAACAGCACCCACCGTAAAAACGCCGCACTTATCGATCCTACTTTTCGCTCCATTGTCTGAAGGGCCATGGTTTGACGTAATTTCGAAAGATGCAAGGCGATCTGGGAGACAATGCAGATGAAGCTTGTCGTGGATGGCGTTTTTTTCCAATTGATGTCAACCGGCATTGCTCGAATCTGGTCGTCAATTTTACCGCGGCTCGCGCATCTTCCAAACATGGAAATAACGGTATTGGATCGCGGCAATTGTCCGTCGATTGAGGGCATCGAAAGAATGCCGTTCCCATCATACGAATTAAACGCGAGTACGGCCGCCGATTCTTTGCTCATTGATGAATATTGTCGAAGGCTTGGTGCCGATGTGTTTTGCTCAACATACTATACTACTCCCGTCAGCACGCCTTCGGTGCTAATTGTCTATGACATGATTCCAGAGGTCTTAGGCTTTAATCTGGCAGATAGGACCTGGCAGGAGAAGCAGCTTGCAATAAGCTTTGCGAGCTATTACGCGTGCATCTCAGAGAACACGCGCTCAGACCTCAATCAGTTTTACCCGGAAACATTGAACCGTTCCATCGTAGCGCATTGTGGTGTCGATAGTAAAATATTTCGTCCGCAGGATCATTCTCAAGTGGAGGAGTTTAGGAGGCAATTTGGTATATCTAAATCATATTTTTTGCTGGTCGGTTCGCGGGAACAGGCTCACGGGTACAAAAATGGGATTCATCTGTTTAGCGCAGCGCACCGAATGCAGAATTGTGAATTCGAAATTGTATGCGTGGGGGGAGAAAAAATCATCGACCCGAGGGCGCTTGCCCAACTTCCAGCCAATGTGTCGGCGCGTCAGATCGACTTGAGCGACGCTGATCTCTCTTGTGCATATTCTGGAGCGGAAGCAACTGTTTGTCCTAGTCTTTATGAAGGTTTTGGAATGCCCGTCATAGAAGCTATGGCTTGCGGCTGCCCTGTGATCACCACCCGCTACGGCTCGTTGGCCGAAATTGCGGGTGACGCTGCTATTTTTGTTTCCGGCTATGACGAAAGCGAAATGCGCAGCGCGATGCAGTCAGTGCAGGAGCAGGAGCATAGGGCGCGATTGATAAAAAGCGGCTTGCAGCGAGCGGCCCTTTACAATTGGGATGTGATGGCACGTGGATTTTATGACCTTTTGAAGAAGGCCAAGGAGGGTGGTAAGGAACAGGCAATGAGGAAATTTTTCGACCGTTGGAAAGAATTACGTCACATCCAGGCCGAAGTGGACGTCACGATTTAGGGTAGGGATGGGAATGCGTCGAACGGCACGGCACAACGTGGACAGAGTCGCATGAGTGAGCCCCTGGTCACGATCGTTACGCCCTCGTACAATCAGGGAAAATTCATCAGGGCGACGATTGAAAGCGTGCTGTCCCAAGACTATCCGGCGATCGAGTACATCATCATGGATGGGGGCTCGACCGATGAAACTGCCGCGATCGCCGGCGAGTATGGCGCAAGACTTAGCTTTATCTCCGAGGGGGACCGCGGTCAGTCACATGCCATCAACAAGGGATTCCGAATGGCGCGCGGCGAGATCGTCAGCTGGCTGAATTCCGACGATATGATTCTTCCTGGCGCGGTACGCCATGCCGTCCGCGCTCTGACACGGAATCCGCGGCTCGGGGCGGTCTATGGCGAAGGATATACCATCGACTGTGACGGCAACGTCATCGGCCGGTTCGCTGCTACTGAACCGTTCAATTTGTGGAAGCTGATCTACCTCTCCGACTACATCCTGCAGCAGACAGTTTATTTCCGCCGCAGGGTCTTTGACGACGTCGGGTTTGTCGATGAAGAGCTCAATTGGGGTATGGATTGGGAGCTATTGATGCGCATCGGCAAAAAATACCCCCTGGAATTGATTCCGGAATACATGGGATCGCTTCGCGAATACGGTACGGCAAAGACTTTCTCGGGCGGGTTCCGTCGAATCCAAGAGCTGGTCAGAATCATGCGCCGTCATGGTCAGGTCAGGTATCCGCCGGGCATGTTCACTTACGGGTTGGATACATTGCAACGGAAGCTTTCGCGCCTGTTTCCAAAGCTGATCGTCCAGCGAATCATTAATCCCGTCTGCAGCAAAATCATCGGTAAGATCCTGCGTGATACCCAAGGTTTGTATCCTGATGGCTGGGTCGGACCGCGGCTTCGCTACATGCTGCCCGCGGGTCGCGGCGCCGTGCGCATTTGCGGCAGCCTGCCGGCGGGAATTCCGGCGTTGAGCGGGCAGGTGATCGCAGTGGCATGCCACGGTACTGTCGTTGCGCACCATGCCCTCTCCCCCGGTGCGTTTGAAATCGAGTTCGAGGGCACGGGCGGCGATGGCGTAGGGCCGCGATCGTTCGAGGTTACGGCGTCTCGCAGCTTTGTGCCGTCGCGGTGCGGCATGGGGCCCGATGTTCGCCGTCTCGCTTTCAGGCTGACCAAGATCGAGGAGGGGCGACGTCTAACCCTTGATTCATTTGAAGCACGGCTCGCGAAATGGTAGGAGTATCGAGTAAATCGGCTTGATCACCACGCCGCAGGATACGGCGGCTGTGCACGAAGATCTCATTACAGATTTTGATTACGACTCCAGATAAAATAATGATACGATGATGCGGGTTCGGCGCCTCCGCTAAAAGCGGACGTCGCTAAGGAACGCAGAATTATTCGGCAGGGAATGATTAAAAAAATGCGCCATTACTGTGGACCGGTTGTACGCCGGTTGTCGGCGGCCTTCTTAACTGGGCGCCACGTCGTGCATCGTGTTAATTTGGTCTATCGGCATTACTTGGGACAGAACGTCGACTCCGGCGGCGCTCCGCGTTTTTCGTCTGCGTTGCGGAAAGAAACGATCGAATCAGGTGTCAAGATAGGACGGCGGCTGGAAAACTTGGAGAAGGAATACGCGATTTGCATCAATTTCGTCTACCAGCATTGCCTCGGACGCGCTGCCGACCCCGAGGGGCTTCAGCACTACACGCGAGCCATGCGAGAGGGGATGCCTCTCTCTCAAGTCATCAAATCAATCGAGGAAAGTCCAGAGGCCGAACAGCGACGGCTAAGCGGGGGAGGCCTGGACGCTCTTTCGGATGGCGAGTTCATTTTAGCGATTGGCGAACTACTGTTTGAGGGCCGCGGAACAACCCCCGCGGAGATAGAACATTGGCGAAAAATCCTTAACGAAGATCGGGCGAAGCGAAGCCAGTTCATTAGGAACCTCATTAACGATCGCGTCGCCAAGCAGCGTCTAGAAGTCGAACCTCCCTGGAATCCTCACAGGTGCTGGGTCATGGGGACCGATCGTTACCTGACGTTGTCCGATTGGCAGGAACGAGCTAAAGAACTCGAGTTTGTGAAGCCGGAGGTTCAACTGCCGAAACCAGTGAAATCTAGGCGAGATTTCAAGCATTCCGGAGATTACGCCGTCTCGGCAATCGCCAGTCTCTATAAAGGCCGTCGCTTCCTGGAAAACTTTCTGGAAAATATTACATCGCAAACGCTCTTCGACAGGAGCGAACTCATCATCGTCGACGCCAACTCGCCTGAGAACGAAGAAGAGCTCGTCGCCCGCTTCCAGGAGATCTACCCGAACATCATCTACAAGCGAATCAACTACCGCATCGGCGTTTACGACGCCTGGAACGTCGGTGTTCAAATGGCGCGCGGAAAATTTCTGACCAGCACGAATGTGGATGATATACGCAGGCGCGATTCATTTGCAATCCAAGCGACTGCGCTCGATCGGAATCCTTGGGCTGACGTCGTTTATCAGGACTTTTTTTACAGTTTTGATGGGTCGCTCGGCTTCGACGAAGTTGCCAGTTTCGAATTTAAGAGCGAGCTGCCGATCGTTACGGCGAACAATCTTTTGGTCTTCAATTCGCCGCACAATGCGCCGATGTGGCGAAAAAGTCTCCATGACGAGCTTGGTCTATTTGATACCTTGTTCAAATCCGCGGGCGATTGGGAATTTTGGCTGCGGTGTCTCTACAACGGCAAGAAGTTCTACAAGACCAATACGCCGCACGTGGTCTATTTTCAGAATCCAGATGGCATCTCGACCCGGGCTGATACCAGGGGCGTCGAGGAGGCGCGGGAAGTCTTACGACGGTACAGTCGAAAATTGATGCCTGCGCATCTGTTAATGTCTCGCCAGACATTTGCCGAGGCTCTTGGTGCCGTGCCCGACTGGGACTGGGACATGTCCTATTATGACGTTGTCCAACGGCAATTGAAGCTTCTCGGCGAACGACGAACGGTCGACCAGTTTCACGAATAATCTTGAATTGCGCGACGCCCTAGGCCTAAATGCGGAAGAAGGTGCATTTTGACGGCGAATTTAAGGACATATCGTAGGTTTCTGACTGAAGCACAACTGCTGCAGCCGGTGCGCTTCCTCATGGTTGGCGGTACAGCATTCGTTATCTACTTTTTCTTACAATTTTTGCTGGAATGGATAGATTTTGGACCATATGTGGCGTTGACCATCGCTTACGTGACCGCGATCGCATATCATTTTCTGATGAACCGTCACTTCACGTTTCGCTCGAGTGCTGTGGACGGTGGGATTCTGACCACTCTGCCGAGATATGTGAGCGTTGTACTGCTGAACTACGTAATATCGCTCGTCATCGTGAAAATCGTTGTGTCCGCGGGATTCCGCATACAAGTGGGGATGCTTGCAGCGATTGTGATTACAGCTGTATTAACGTACATTTTTGCGAAAGCGTGGATTTTTCGGATCTCCGGAAGAGATACCGGTTCCTCCGAAACGGCAAAGCGAAATCTCGACCACCGCACGTCCGGTTTTGGATGAATAGGGGCCGTTCTCACGTTTGTGGTGCGGTGGCGATTAGGAGTGCGTTTTATGAAATTGCGTCGAACTGACCACCGCCTAACCAGAAATGCTCTTCGTGATAATTGCCACAGCCGCACCGAGGTTGACTGCGCCGATGGCACCGGCGGAGCGGTGGCTTGGATTGCGGGGATTGTCGAGTTGAATCGACCGCACCCCCGCTGCATGAGCGCAGGCCACATCGGAGTCGCGGTCGCCGACTAGCCAAGAGCGCGCGAGATCGAGGTCAAGCTGTGCCGCTGCAACGAGCAGGTTGTACGGCCCAGGCTTTCGCTCAAGCGAAGGGCCGCTAAAATAGGGCATAATGCCGTCGGGGTGGCTGTAAGAATAGAACACGGCATCGAAGGCGGCGCCTTCGGTTGCAAGCAGTGCCGCTAATCGCTCGTGGACAAGGCAGAGGTCGCGCAGGCTTGTTTTGCCTTTGGCATAGGCAGCCTGATTCGACAGCAGTACCAGCACGAAGCCAGCCTGCGCCAGCGCTCGGAGCGCCGTCGTGGCGCCGGGCAGCAGCCGCACATCCTCAGGGCGTAACGGCGCTTCAGTCTCGCCAGTCTGCGGGTAAAAGATCTCCTCGACCAAAACGCCGTCGCGGTCGAGGAAAACGGCGGGCCGACTCATTGCACTGATTCCCACTTCATCTCGTTTTGCAGAAGTTTGGGGTGGCTGACGATGCCGTGCCAGACCACTGCCTGGAATGCTTCGGTGTGCGGCGTCACCGTTGCCGGATCGACGGTCGGCACGACGACGCAGGCATCGGCGACGTCACGGGTGTAGCCGCCGTCGCGTCCGACCACGCCCACGACTCGCGCGCCGACCGACTTTGCGAGTTTGAGCGCCTCGACGAGGTTGGCGGAGATGTTCTTTTCCGCATTGCCGCCGCCGACCGAGAAGACCATCACCGCGTCCTCGGCCCTGATTCGGCTGCCGCGCAGCCAGTTGGCGAAGGCGGTCGGCCAGCCGTCGTCATTGATCCGCGCCGTCAGCTCAGACACGTTGTCGGTGGGCGTGTAAGATTCGATGCCGCAGATCTTGCGGAAGTCGTTGACCGCGTGGCTGGCATGTCCGGCGCCGCCGCCGACCCCGACGATGAACAGGCGGCCGCCGCGGCTGCGCACGTCCACCAGGATGTCGATCATCCGATCGACTGCTTGCTGGTCGATCCCGGCAGCCACCGCAGCCACCTCCTCGTAGTATTTCCTCGTATATTCGCTAACCGGCATCGCATTTCCCCTGAGGTATCGATCGGTTTCGGCGAGGGCACTCGGTGTGCCTATTTCGTAGAAACGGCGGCTCACCTCGTAGCCGGCGAGCTGGCCGGAAGCGGCCAGCGCCGCATAGACTTCCGCCAGATCGAACGCCCGCTCAGCACTTTCGCGGGCCAGCACTTCCGCGGTCAGAAGCCCGAGGCCGTAGTCAATATAGCGCATTTGCGGACTCGGGGTGCGCTTGTCGTAGCGGATAACGCGGCCACCGTCGAACAGCACGTTGCTGGTATCCCAACGGCCTTCGTTGCGGAAAACGGTCATCAAAGCGGGGAGGTTTTGGCGGCGGAAGGCGAGCTCGATCGGCGGCATCGCCACGTCGAGGTAACTGTCGCCATAGATAACGAAGAAGGCGTCGTCGAGCAGCGGCAACGCCCGGCGCAAGGCGCCGCCGGTGCCCATCAACACATCGCCGTCGAAACTGTAGGCGACCTGCAAGCCGAACCGTCGGCCATCGCCGATATACGCTTCGATCTGCTCGCCGAGATGCCCGACACACAGCACGACGCGCCGAACGCCTTCGCGATGGAGCAGTTTCAATTGATGGACGATGAACGGCTGTCCGGCGACCTCAACAAGGGCTTTCGGCACCGTGGCGGTGATGGGGCGCAAGCGCGAGGCGACGCCACCAGCGAGAATAGCGACCGGCAGCATCGAGGACATCCTTGGTTACCCGATCGGTTTCCGCGCGATCATTTCGAAAGGACTTTGGTGCCCTCGAAGTCGAAATGAAAGCGGACTTCCATAAGCCCGGTTTCGCGCATTGCCTGCCGCAACCGCGTCTTGTCCTCAGTGTAGAACATCAGAAAGCCGCCGCCGCCTGCACCGATCAGCTTGCCTCCGATCGCGCCGTTCGCCATGGCGACGTTGTACCAGTGGTCGATCTTCTCATTGGTCATGCTGAGCGAGCGCTTGCGCTTGTTTTCCCAGTGTTCGTGCAACAACCGGCCAAACCCGGTTAGATCGCCCGCTTCCAAAGCAGCCTTGCTGCGCAATCCGATTTCCTTCACATAATGCATATTGTCGACCATCTCGCGCTCGTTGCCCTTCGTGCGCGTATCCTGATCGCGCAGAATGCTGGATGCCAAGCGGGAAAATCCGCTAAAAAACAGCAGCAGATTGTCCTCGAGCGCAGTGCGGATTCCCTCAGAGAGCGCGAGAGGTGCCGCATCCACCGAACCGTCCTGTCGAAAGGTGAAGCAAGTGATGCCGCCAAAGGCTGCTATATATTGATCCTGTTTGCCGATCGGCTCGCCCAATTTGTCGATCTCGATATGGCAGGCCTGCTCGGCAAGATCGCGTGGGTGGATGAAGCGGTGATCGAGCGCATACAAGGCCATCAGCAGCGCCGTGGTGAAGCTGCCAGACGAGCCGAGCCCGGTACCCGCCGGGATATCGGCCATGCTTGTAATTTCAGTGAAGCGCGGCTCGACGCCGACCACTTTAAAGCTTTCGCGGATGATAGGGTGTTGAATTTCCTCGCCGGGATTGACCCGCTCGATCTGCGAATAGCGGAGCAAGCAGTCATTGCGAAACGTGCGCTGAGCGGTGATGTACACATACTTATCGATTGCGGCGGCGATCAGGAATCCCTCGTGCTTGAGATAGTAGGACGGCAGGTCCGTTCCGCCGCCCCCCAGCGATATTCTCAATGGCGACCTTACAATGATCACGACTCGTCTCTCTAAGCTGTCGGCGTTCTCGCAAATCCGTCCTTCTGCAGCGGCCTCAACGTGTACGCGCTCGCAACGCTAATCACTATCAGTGGTTATGCCAGCAGAGAATGATCGATGGTGCGTCACGTCGGTTTGTTTTTGGCTATTAGAACTAATTGCCATCCGAACGGCGTGTTCTGCAAATTAAATCTAAAGAGGAGATCGAAGACGTTCAACGCTAACATCATAATGCTGGATGGTCCGTCGCCGCCTTCGCTTTTGTCTACACCTTCACGAATCCTGTTACCCATAAGATAGCCGGCGATCTTATAGAGATTGAAGAACGGGAAGCCCGCTCGCTGCACCTTGAGCACGCGTAGTCCCGCACTCGTCACAAGTCGTGCGATCGTGTCTGGCTGGAAGTGTTGGCGATGTCCTATCGACTTTTCAAAGGCATTCATCGGTCCCGATGGTACGGTGACAATCAAAATCCCGTCGGGCGCCATGTACTGCCGCGCATTTCGCAAGAACGCGCCTGGATCATCCAGGTGCTCGAGGACCTCGGAGCAGACGCAAAGATCGCCCAGGCCGCGAAGCTCGGGGTGCTGGGGCGAATTGGTCACCAGGTCAATCTGATGAAAAATCGCTTGCGGCGTCTTCGCCGATGCGATCTCAACTCCCACGCGGCTGAGCTCCAGTCCGACCAGAAGACGATCGCCGACGACCGGGGCGATGAGTTGAGCCAAATCGCCTTGACCTGAGCCGAAGTCGATCACAGTACGGACCGAAGCCTGAGCTGCCAGTTGCCGCCGCACTAGTTGCAAAAGCAATTGATGACGGTAGCGCTGCGCGGGATTGAGCTCTGTTACATCGTTGAGACCGGACCAATGTCTATCCCAGTCATCTTGATGCAATTTCTCCCGCAGCTCGGTCTTGCTCATCTCATGATTCCTTGGATCCTGCTCAACAGGTCCATGACTCGCCGCGCCTGCATATGGTCGGCGGGCTGAAGTGAAGGCGCCATGATCGGTCCGCCCATCCCTAACACGAGAGCTGTTTCCCTAACAAACGAATCCGAGCAGACATCGCTGTCGACGACGACCTCTTCGGATTCGGCCTGTGAGACGCCGTCCTGCCATCCCCATCGCTTTCCGCGCCGATAAGTCTGTGGGCCGTAGCTGCGGCCCCGGCCCTCGACGATCGCGTACCCATCGACGCCGTTGATTTCCAAGCGAAACGTGCTGCGCCATCGCACGAGCGAAATATCGAGATTGAAAATCGTCGGCGTCTCATCCGCGAGCAGGATGTGCGCCTCCTCTTCAATCCCGGTGTTCCAGAAACCGTCCCAGATGCGAGCCGCCGAGACCGAGACCTCACCCTGAGCAAGCTCTAAAATCAGATCAAGCAGGTGCACGCCCGGATCGATGAGGCAACCTCCGCCGCATCGCGCCGCGCTGAGCTTCCATGAGTTTTCCATGCCGGGCGAGTTACCGTGACCCAGCGTGAAGTTCACGGATATGAGCTTGCCGAAATGACCGGCTTTGGCATCGAGAATGGCGGCTTCGATTCCGGAGAAGAATCGGTAGTTGAAACCAACATTCAGCTTTGTCTGCGGCGACATCGCGGCGATGATCGCATCGCATTCGGCCAGGGTACGGCCGATCGGCTTCTCGATCAGCACGTTGGCTCCGGATTCGAGGGCACGAATCGCCAGCTCCGGTGCAACGTCATGTGGCGTGCAGATGAATATCCAATCCGGATGCGCGGAAAGTGCCGCTTCCAGGTCGGCCGCCGTATGGGTCCGGTATTTGCCTTTGACACGTTGGCGGATAGTCTCGCTGTGGTCGACAACGTACGACAATTCGATGGAGCCGTCGGCCGCCGCCAAGTGTTGAATTGCTTCGATCCGTTCCGTGCCGATCAGTCCGGCGCCGACGATTGCGATCTTCATTCTATTCGTCTCAGCTTGAAGAGCTTGTCCGAGACGGTGGTGAAATCTCTGCCGGCAATGTCGTCGCGCACGTGCAGGAAGCGGCCATTTAAGCTCTTGGCGTCGAATTCGTCATTGAGGAAACGGCGAACGAAGGCCGTCGGCTCGCTGATATCGGTCTTGGTGCGGACACTGCCCCCGTGCGCGAGCACAGTGGCCAGCATATCGGTCTCCACCGCTCCCGGCGCCAGCGCAATCACGGCGGCATTCCACGCCTTAGAGGCCATTTCCATGGCGAGGTTCTCGACGGCCCGCACTGTAGCCGCTTTGGAAACCGCGTAAGCCGAAAATTCCGGATAGCCGTAAGCAGCCCCGCCGCCGGCAAAAAACACACCGCGCAGCGAAGCGCCGTCCTCGACGGCGGGGAAGCATGCCTTGACCACCGCCAAGTTGCCGAGCACGTTCACGCTGAACAGCCGACGCCATTCGTCGAAGTCGGCTGACGCCAGCCCGCCAAAATGTCCGATTTGGGCGGCACAAAGCGCAAGCCCGATGTTGCGGATCGGCAAAAACCGGCTAAGTTCGGCATTGACACGCCGCTCGGCGAGGGCCGCGTCGGCGAGGTCAATTGCCACCCAGCGGACGTCGCCGGTCGATTGCGAAGAAGCCGATGCCGGCATGGCCGATGATGCGATCGTCACCAGGGTGCGCGCGTATGATCGGGCATCCGACGCTATACTCGCCCCAATGCCGCGGCTCGCACCGGTTACAATGACGACGTCAAGCATCGGTATGGGCACGTTCGAGGTTGGCAAGCATCGCACGCACGGAGCGGCGGATCGCCTCAAGGGATGTGTAGCGATTAGCCCAGCCGAGGATGCGAATCTTCTCGCAATTCAGGCGCACAACCGGAACATCGCCCTTCCAGCCACGATCCGATTCGCCGTAGGCAATCTCGCACCGACCATGCGGAATGCGCAGCTCTTCCAGAACGATATCGACAATTTGGCGGACGCTCGCGAAATCATTCGGCGCGACGTTGTAGGCATCGAATGACTTGGACTGGGCGCGGAAAGCGAGAAACATGGCCGCTATCACGTCATCGACGTCGATGTACGGCTTGCTCTGATGACCGTTACCCATGACTTCAAGCCGCGAAGGATTGGCGCGCAGCTTACGGAGAAAGTCGTAGGCGACACCGTGCGTCTGCCGGCCGCCGACGACGTTGCCAAACCGAAACGCCGATGCCTTCAGATTGAACATGTAGCAATAGGAGGAAATCAGAGCCTCGCAGGCGAGCTTGCTCGCTCCATACGTTGAAATTGGCTGCATCGGCGTGAAGTTCTCGGCAACGTATTCGGATCCGGTATCGCCGTAGACTCCGGAGCCCGATGCATACAGCAGGTGCGGACAACCGCCTTTGCGCAACGCCTCCAGCACGATCTGCGTAAGCGCCGTGCCCTGGCGAAAGTCGATATCCGGTTCCGTCAGCGCCTTGGCAATATCGGGATTCGACGCAAGATGAACCGCCAAATCGACTTCCTGCGCAGCGTCGAAAATGTCCAGATCATAGATGTCCTTTTCGTAGAGCCGCACGCGCGGATCGCGCAAATGACGCTGAATATGCCAATGCCGACCCGCCGAAAAATTGTCGTAGATGACAACTGTGCTCGCGAGATTATTCTGCAGGAGGTGATCGACAACATAGCTGCCGATAAATCCAGCGCCGCCGATGATCAGAACTTTCACAGCTGAGAGTCCCTCGCCTTGCAGTCTAAACGAACCTCCGCTGCACAAACCGCTGCAACGGAGATACAATCCAAGCCGCTCAACCCAACTGCTGCAGATAGTCATCTATAGCGCCAAAGAAATCGGCGCTTCAAGAAAAAACGTATACACCCCGATGCCTTCCGTGATAATCGACCCACTTTCTGTATCTTGGATGACATGACGCATGGGGGAAAGCATGCACTCCAAGAGTGATAACGGCGCGGTCTCGGCTTTTGGCAAAGCACTCCCCGCCATATCGGTTCTGCTGAGCCTGCTGGCTATTTCGTCCGCGCTTGAGCTTTCGGCTACCCGCGGCCGGCTTTCAATTCCTCCCGCGTACGATGATGTCGGCTATTTCGTGGACGGCTTTGATCTTTACAAAATATATCTCGACAAGGGTTTGAGCGCCGATTTGCTGCCGATACTGCACCAGCACGCGCCGCTCCAATCTGTCCTCGCCATGATCGGCAACATCTTGTTCGGCGTTGGCCCCTGGTCGGCCTACATGGCGAATGGATTTTTGGTAATCGGGCTTGTTCTCGTGCTCTTGGCGTTCACTCGATCGCTCCGGCCTATCAGTCGGTTTGCCATTATTTTGTACGTGGTCTCGCTGCCATTGATCGGCAATCTCGTGACGGAGTTCCGGCCGGATTTCTACTGGGGACTGTTGTGCGGAGTTGCAATTTACCTGATGTTCGACCACGCATTTTTGCGCGGCAATCGCATGTACACCTATGCGCCAGCCGTTTTTGTGGCTTTGGCGTTACTGGCAAAACCAAGCGCTTCTCCGGCCACCGCTGCACTCCTGGGTTTTGCTGCCCTATTGGCGCTCTGGCTGCAGCGGCCGCTGCGCCTACGCTTGTTAAATGTCGGTATATTTATCTTGCTCATCCTAGTGATCGCCGCACCATATTTTGCGATCAATGTTGTTGCCATTTACGACTATATTCATGCGACAATGGTCGAACAGTACGACGTAAACAAAACAAATGCACCATTCTTGACACAAGCCCTATATTTTAGCGCGGGATACATCAATCAGCTCACGCTGTCGACTGCGCTTTGGGTTGGCATTGTTTTGTTCTTTTGGAATTCGGCTTTCCTTTTCCTAAATGGTCGCCGCGATGACCTGATCCGTTACTGCTACTTCGCGCTTGTGACATTTCTAGCTTACCTCATTCCCACCATCTCGCCTGTAAAGACTCCTTTTTTGGGGTCGATCTTTTATGGCGCGTTCCTGTTTTTTACGGTGCGTGGACTCGTATTGGCATTTGGTACGCGCATAAATCCGGGGCAACGTGGGTCACCGTGGTTTAATTTGGGGCAAGTCATCGGCCCGGCGTTGCTCATTTTTATGACTGTCATGACATTTCGCGGCTGGCCGCTCTTGTCGAGGCAGGACAACGCCGTCGAATGGACTAGGGCGTCGGACCATCTGACCGCTGCACTCGAAGAGGCGGTCACCGCGATGGGCCTGCACCGGCCGGCAATCGTATTTATTACCGGTGCTTTTCCGGTTAGCAGCGCTGATGTCGCCCTGTTCTCTCGTTGGCATGGCGTCAATATGGAAGGCGACGGCGGATACTATCTTCGCACGATCGAGCAAGAGAAGGAGCATGCACTCCGAGCAGATTTTGTACTCATTTCGCAAAAAGTCATCGGACGTTATCCGGGCTCGGAACTCAATCCGGACCTGTTGCAGTGGACACGAAGTTCGGATGATTTCGCGCTGGTCACCGATTTTACCTATTCCGACGGCCTTCATGCCTACCTGTTCAGGAAAAGCGAAACAGTCGGCTGGGCAGGCGGTACAAGTGACGGTTGGATCGATCAGTCGGGAATATCATTGAAGGTCGAGGCAAATGATTTGGCGCGTCCTTTTTTAATTCTCGAGGGGGAAGCGAACTATAAAGTGCTGGGAGGCGAACCCAAGCCTCGCGCAGTTCTCACGACTGCGCCCGGCGCCCCGGGACTGGATTTGCCGGCGCGGCTCAATGCCAAAGGGTCAACATACCAGATCGTTATCGACGCCCATGCGGTCGCGTTGCCGCCCAACCAGCAGGCCTCCATTCAGCTCACATTCGACCGCTACTTCGTGCCCAAGGTTCTGGGAATCAATGCCGACGATCGAAGGCTCGTTGTCCGGACGCCAACCAAGATCGAAATGCGATCGAGTCCACCCGTGGATGATTGAGCAACGGCAAAAACTTAGTGGCTTGAGCGTCCATGCATCATTGCACTGTTCGTCCCGTTTTCTCCGCACTGGTGTTTTTGAACCGCTTGACAAACAGAGCACTCTCCGCAGATTAAACGCGGAGAATTGCGAGCGACGCCTAAAGTCCACAACACTGCCAACTCAATGATTAGCGGAAATAACCCGAAATGTTCATCGCTAACTTCAGACTGAAGACCGCAGTCCAGCGACTCTTGTGTGAACTGCGAGAAGTTCTGGATTTTGCTGAACTTCACCCGACGCGGGAGATGCGGAAAGTCGCCCTTCGCGAAACCGTGGAGTACATTCAAGAGAGCATGCGTGATGCGGTGGGGGTTTGGACACCCCGGCAGATCTTCGATATCGCGCTCCGCCATACTGAAGTGACGGGCCATTTTCTTGAGTTCGGCGTCTTTCGCGGCGGAACGATCAGTTACATCGCACAACAGCGGCCCAATGTTGTCGTTCACGGATTTGACAGTTTTGAAGGATTACCCGAGCAATGGACAGGCTTCGCATTGGACAGGGGAACGTTTGGACGCTCTGGAAAACTTCCCAAAGTGCCGCCGAACGTCAGGCTTTACAAGGGCTGGTTCGAGGCGACTCTTCCGGAATGGATCAAGGTCAATGCGGGATCGTTGGCGTTCGTCCATGTTGATTGCGACCTCTATTCGTCAACGAGGACGATTTTCAACGAGCTGTCGTCACGATTTGTTGCCGGAACGGTTATTGTCTTTGACGACTACTTCGGATATCCGAATTGGCAAAGGCACGGGTTCAAGGCTTTCCGAGAATTTGTATCGGAGCACGCAATAACATACGACTATCTTGCTTATGCGAAAATGCAGGCGGCCGTGAAGATAAAAACAATTGGTAGCTAATCCGCAGCTAATGGGGCGTAGCTGCGTCGTCCTGAGGCATCTGGCGTGATCCCGTATGGGGTCCCCGCGCATCGCGAATGTGGCAATTTATCGCCCGATCAACAATATAAAGCGGACGCTGGCGGACCTCGTCGTAGATCCGGCCGATATATTCTCCCAACATGCCGATCGCCGTGAGCTGCACGCCCCCCATGAATAGGACAAGTATGGTGATGGTCGGGATACCGAGCGGGTACTCTTGGCCCTCGATGAGTTTCAGGACGATGACGACAAAGATCGCCAGTGCGCTGATGGCGGCTATCAGGAAGCCAGCCCACATCATCAACTGCAGGGGAACGGTGGAGAAACCAAAAATGCCGTTGAGGCCGATCTTCAAGGAACCGAGATAGCGGTTGTAGTTTCCGACGCCGATATTGCGAGCCGCGCGTTCATAGTAAACTTCAGTCTGCGAAAAGCCGACTAGCGCAACGAGGCCGCGGAGAAAGCCATGGCTTTCGCTCAAGCCACGCAACTCTTCGACAACGCGACGGCTCATAATGCGAAATTCCCCGGTATTCGGCGGAATCTGCACGTCGGCGATACGGTTGATTAGCCTGTATCCCAGGCCGGCAATCCCCCGCTTCAGCAGCGTTTCTCCCTCGCGCGACGTTCGGCGCGCCCTGACGACATCGAATCCCTCCTGGGCCTTATGCCACAGGATTTCGATCATTTCCGGCGGATCCTGGAGGTCGACATCGATGACGACGCACCACCGGCCGCGGCAATTGAGGATCCCCGCCATGGTGGCAGCCGGCTGGCCGAACCGTCGGCTGAACACAATGAGGCCGACGTTCCGGTTACGCGCGATCTCGTCGCGGATGATGCGCTCGGTACCGTCCGACGACGGATCGAGGGTGAAAATAATCTCGTAGGTACCCAACCGCTCGAGCACTGGAACGGTGCGGGAAAGAAACGGACGAATGTTGCTCTCTTCCTTGTAAACTGGAACGATCACCGAGACCATCGGCGGCTCGCTCCGGCTCATGCCTTCATCTTGGTCAGACAAGCTTATATCCGGCTGCGCGGGCGTCTTCATGGAACATCTTGACGGTTTCGAGCGAATACTCGCTCAGGTCCTTGCCGAACAACGGCACCTTGGCGATCAGATCGGGCGTCGCGGTGATGATGTGGCAGCCGCACTCCTGCGCCTGCACCACATTGAGCACCTCGCGCGGGCTCGCCCATAACAGCTCAGCGTGGAGCAGGCCTTTGAGTATCGTGACCGCCTTGGTCATCATCGGCACCGGATCGACGCCGGTGTCGGCGATCCGGCCGGCGAACACCGAGACGATGGTGCGCGCGTCAGGGGCGGCGGCCGCCGCCACGGTCGCGACCTGGTCGAGCGTGAGTATGGCCGTGACGTTCAGCGAAAACCCCTCGGCTGACAGCTTGCGGATCAACGGCGCCGCAGATGTGCCCTTGGTATTGGTAATCGGGATTTTCACGTAGGTATCGCCGCCCCAACTCGCTATCTCGCGCGCCTCGCATTCCATCATCTCAAAATCGTCGGAAAACACCTCGAACGAGATCGGCAGATCCGGGATTGCGGCAATGACCTTGTGGGCAAAGTCCTTGTAGTCGGAGATGCCTGCCTTACGCATCAACGTTGGATTGGTCGTGAATCCGTCGACAAGGCCGCGTCTTCGCGCCTCGACCATCTTATCCAGTTCGGCGCCGTCTTGAAAAAGCTTAATTCGAAGATTCTTCACACAAAGACGCTCCAAATTTAGCTACCGATGTCGGCAGCGCTGCTATACAGGGTTCGCCGTGCCGTTTCAATTGAGATTTCTAAGATTGGTGGCTAGCCGCTGAGGTCTGATGAGAGCCAATGAGCGCCAACTACACGAGATATATTGCGTGCCCGCCCTCTCGTCGATCTCTGGCGCGAATTCAAAGTGCCTGCCGAATACAAATTGATGTGCTTGGATTTTGTCTGGTCGGTGTGGCCTGCATCTGTGCGCTGCTCTAACAAACCGCGCCCTTCCCGGAGACGAGGCTATAATGGTGATCTCTTAGCACGAAATGTAAGCTCGTCAACAACTACGCGACCTTGCCGTCATGGACCTGCCTTGCCTAGAATGCGTCAGGACAAATGGAACGGATCAATGCATATCAACACGCAGGCTATCTTAAGCGCGTCTTTAGCGCTGAACCTCCTTGGAAAGACCTACGAGCGCGCGGGCGAGGCAGATCGCGCCGAGAAGCTTTTCCAACAGGCCGCAGATTTGGAGCTGGCTTCGCCTGAACTCCAGAAATGCTGGGGCGGACCTTTCAACGGGCAGGTTGGTCGTCAAGCTATAATGCTCGACTTACTAGGCTTGCTTAATCCGTCAGCTGTTGTCGAGACCGGCACGTTTCGCGGTATTTCAACCGAGTGGTTCGCTCAGCACTGTCAGGAGCCGATTCTAACCTGCGAAAAGGAAAAGCTATATTTTCTGCAGGCGCAGGCGCGCCTATCAGGCTATTCCAACATTGATCTTCGATTAGGCGATTCGCGGCAATTTCTGAGAGAAAATCTTGGAAATCTCCCGAGAGTCAAATCAATTCTTGTGTATCTTGATGCGCACTGGGAGTGCGATCTACCCCTTAAAGAGGAGCTAAGAAGTATTTTTGACCGGCAACCAAAGGCAGTAGTTGTGATCGACGACTTCAAGGTGCCGGATGACCCCGGATATGGTTGGGACGATTATGGTCCTTACGGTTCAATCGAATTGGAACTAATAGCTGGCTCTATCCCGGCAGATACACACATTTTTTTTCCAAGCTTGAGTTCAAGCGAGGAAACTGGCGCACGACGCGGCTGCTGCGTCGTTGCTAGCGAGTCTGCTACTATCGTGGCACAGAGCGCGCTTCTGCGAGGTAATACGCTCGACGTATGGACGGAATTGCAACGGGCGGCCCCGAAATCAGTGCAGGAGTGGAACTCCCCCTTTAAGAACCGCGCAGATGCGCCCGTACGACCCGAAGAAGCTAAGACAGATATCACATCATCCTATCCCGAGCAGATCCATACTCTCACTGCCATGGTAAATAGGTTTCAGGCTGAGAGTGACGCGCGGCTTGAGCAGATCCATGCTCTCACTGCGATGGTAAATAGGTGTCAGGCTGAGAGTGACGCGCGGCTTGAGCAGATCCATACTCTCACCGCGATGGTGAAAAGGTCCGCTTCTGATCCGGCCGACTTGACCGAACGCTATGATCGTTTAATCGCAACGCTTCGCATACCGGAAGCACCACGATCGCTGAGGCTTGCGCTTCTGTTGGCTCGAGTATTTCGCAAGTTATCGGCTAGCTTTAAGTAATCTGGTTATACCAACAACGCCAAGGTCAAGGACTTTACAATGTGCGGCTTGACGGCTTTCACTTGCGGATCAAATGACGCTGAGAAGGTGCGATCAATTGTCGGTTATCCTGGCTCTCTTCCTACTGCGTTTTTAAATCCTGCGGCGTATCCGAACAGAAACTGATTGGCTTGGGCAGCGCGAGCCACCCAGCGCGTGGCGCCTTTCGGCACGGTTTTTGCGCGACGCTCCCAAACCACGTTCCAGTAGGTACCGCCGTCGGGATGGACCGCGAACGCATCCCGACCGATTTCGCGGAAGCCGAACGGTTCTAAATACTGGTGCAAGTCCTCCAATGTGCAGCTACCAGCGTAGCTCTCGAAATCCGCCGCTTCAGCTTGTACAAAGTGAAATTCGCGAAGCATTTGCCCGGCGCCTTTGAGAACCATGAGCTCTGCCCCCTGCACATCCATGACGAGAGCCGGATATTTGGCCGGCATCAAACCTTCGCGGCGAAACAGCGTGTCAAGTCTGCTGCTAAGCAGCAAGCGGTCGTTCACGAAGTCGACATCGGGCCAGATATCGCGATGCTGCGCGAGTTGGAAAATTGAGGACGAGGCGCCGCCATTATTAGCAATATGGAACTGGTACTCTACAGCGTCTTGCTCAGCGAGTAGTGCGCAGAAGGCTCTTTGCTTCCGACAGTCTCTGATGTTCCCGACAAGTTCTTTAAAGACTTCGGTAATCGGCTCGATCCATACGACGTGCAGTCCGAGGTCCCGATAGATGTCGCGCTCCTGACCGGTATTGGCGCCCACGTGCACGACCCCCGGCACTTCACGCAGGAAAGACGTGTCATGGCTGTCCATGGCAGTTTCGGCATGAGAACGTGAGGTCATGGTACGGCTCGCAGCTCTTCCCTGAACTTCCATCACTTCAACGATCTCCCATTTGCAAAACCGCTTCAGTGACATTTGCGCTATTGTGCGGCTAGTTTGCAGAATCACGCGACGACGCATTTAATACGAATACGCGGATTTTCAAAAGCTGCAATGGTGAAGAATAACCGAGTGTCTTGAATGGGCAAGACCTTACGGAGGGTTATCCACGACGACAGCTTGGGATTACGACCACAGATACCCTGGCAAAGATGCGGGGAGGACAACCGTCATCGTTGTCGGTTCAAGCTCTGAACCGCTGCTCCACCATAAACTTTCCACACGCCTCTCGCCGCTGATGCAACGGGCCGCTAGCGTTGGCGAGGCAACTGTCCGCTCGTTTAGCCCAAGAATGAACGCAAGAAGCTTTACCCAAAACAAGGCTGATTTGCAATCAGGATCTGGTCCGTAACCCTCGGTTGAAGCTGTCGATAAACGGATACGCTGCGGCTCTCTCACGATTCCGCAGGATCGGAACCGGAACTGCGACTAGCGAAATAAGAGCTACTATGATAACTGTCACTTTTCAGCATAGGGTCAAAAATGGGCGGCAGAAGAATTTGGGTTGCAGGCCATAAGGGCATGGTTGGCTCCGCTATCACGCGCTACCTCGTGAAACGCGGCGATGACGTCCTAAAAGCGGATCGTGGTGTTGTCGATTTGCGCAATCAAATCGGGGTCGAAGTTTGGCTAAAGCAAAATCGTCCTGATTCGATTGTGTTCGCTGCTGCCAAAGTCGGCGGGATCTACGCCAACGATACTTTTGCAGCCGATTTCATCTACGACAATCTAGCAATCGAGGCCAACGTCATTCATTCCGCGCATCTCGCCGGGGTGGATCGTCTTGTTTTTCTTGGCTCGTCGTGTATCTACCCAAAATTTGCGCCGCAACCGATTAAGGAAGACGCCCTGCTTACGGGGCCACTGGAGCCAACAAATGAATGGTACGCAGTTGCCAAGATCGCCGGGATCAAACTTTGTCAAGCTTATCGTAAACAGTACGGTCACCACTATATTTCGGTGATGCCGTGCAATCTTTATGGACCAGGTGACAACTTCAATCCCATGACCAGTCACGTGCTGCCCGCCCTTATTCATAAGTTTCATAATGCGAAGGAGAAAGGGCATCACGAAGTTGAGGTATGGGGTACCGGCTCGCCATTGCGAGAATTTCTGCACGTCGATGATCTGGCGAAGGCTGTTGTCTTTTGTCTCGATAATTATGATGAACACCAGCACATCAATTGCGGAGCAGGGCACGAAGTATCAATTCGCGACCTTGCGGAAATTGTCGCTCGCGTTGTCGGATACACCGGCAAAATAGTCTTTGATGCGACTAAGCCCGATGGAACGCCGCGCAAGTTGATGGATTCCAGTCGGATTCGGGCCTTGGGATGGGCGCCGGAAATTCCTCTCGAGGAGGGCATCAGCAGCACGTACCAATGGTATCTCAAAAACAAGAATGCCGATGCGACATTGGCGGCTTGACGACGGGATTTTGACGACGATCTATGCCTATATGCATGGAGGTCAGCGCCAGCTGCAACTCTCGTAGCGCGATACCAGCGATGGTGGCGCGCTGAATGTTGATCCTCGTGACTTCGATGACCTGGGGCACCTTAGTCAGAAATGCCCAAAGTGTGATCGTGCGTGTGCGGAATTGAAAATCTTTTCACTTCGAGAGGTAGGCGCCGCCTTTCACACGCGAGAAGAATCGCAGCCAGCTAAAATCAGCTAAGCCGGTAAACCAGTTGTAAAGTTGCGTTGTGCAAAAATAGCGCTCTTAGAGCGAAGCGACCTCGACCGAGACAAGCCAATGTTGCTTATTCAACCCGGCAAGACACCGAAAATGCTGACCGCCAGCGGGTTGGCGGGCAATTGTGGGGGTGTCTTGACTTCACCTTCACCGGCGCCTCGATTGCCGGAGTCTATAACTCAAAATGACGTCTAAGGAAAAACAAGCATGTGGGACGCCCCAGCTTCGCTCAATACAATCGAGTCAGCTTCGGCTGTCCGCAGGTAAATAGACGATGCAGATCGACGTCACTTATGACCAGACTGTAAGCAGTCTGCCTGCTGGGTTCGTCACGGCCATCAACTACGTGGTCAATTACTACGACACGCTATTTACAAACAACGTTACGATCAACATCGACGTTGGCTATGGCGAAATAGATGGACAAGCCTTAGGATCAAACGATCTGGGCGAAAGTTACGCGCCTCAATATCTCCAGGAGAGTTACAGTTCGGTAAGGGCCGCCTTGCTGGCCCAGGGCGCTCCCGGCTCGTCCACTCTGCCATCCAGCTCTCCTCTTTCGGGCAGTCTATATATGTCCCAAGCCGAAGCGCAGGCTTTGGGCTTAACGTCGGCAGTTTCGACGAGTTATGTCGGATTTTCATCCGACCCGAATATCTTCAGTTATACCCCGAACGTGACGCCCGCGTCGGACCAGTATTATTTCATTGGCGTCGTTGAGCACGAGATATCCGAGGATATGGGCCGGGTTTCATTGCTCAACTATCAGCCTTACGATTATTCTCTGATAGATCTCTTCCGTTATTCGTCACCAGGCGTTCGCGATTTCACTACGGGCGGCGCGGGCAGTACCGCGTATTTCTCAATTAATGACGGCACCACAAACCTTGGTACTTGGAATAACCAAACGTCTAATGGTGACCTTGCGGATTGGTATCCGGAGGGCCCAGCACCAGGCGGAAATGATTCATTCAACGACTACAGCAACCCCGGTGTAATCAACACGGTCTCGTCAAACGACATCACTTTGATGGAGGCTCTTGGCTGGACCACGCAGGTAAATGGCATCGCGGTCACCGCGAACACCTCCGAAGCACTTCAGGGAGGCCCGGCGGTCGCTCTTCTTACGACCGCGCCGGTCATTACGGATTCCGGGCAGACCGCGCTCGCCAGCGCCGCCGTAGAAATTACCGATGGAAGCGGCGATCCGGTCACGGGGGATGAGCTCTACGTCGATGGCCAACAAAGCGGCACTATCGATGGCGGCCTCGTCACGGTGAACTGGAATGACAGCACCAATACCCTAACCCTCACCGGCAATGTTTCAATCGCCACGTATCAGACGCTGCTGAGCGAGGTTTCATACCAAGATACAGGGACAGATTCCTCGACAGGAAGTCATCCAGTACGCACCGTGACCTGGACTGTGAACACCGGGAGCACAAATTATAGCGCCACATCGCAAATTACGGTCGACCGTGTCCCGGTAGCCGACAGCTATGTTGCGACGGACGCCGTGGGAACAAGCCTGACTGCAACGGCCGCAGCTGGTGTGCTGTCGAACGATACTGATCTGGACGGCGACAAGCTGACGGTAACGGGCGTGAGTGATGCATCAAACGGGGCGGGCACGGTCGGCTCCGCATTAGCTGGATTGTATGGCCACCTGACCCTCAACGCAAATGGCTCCTATAGCTATACGCCGGACAACGCCATAGCGATTAACATGCCGCCGAGCGGGAGTCGTCTGCAGGACATCTTCACCTATACGGTTAGCGACGGGAATGGTGGTACGGCTTCAGCCTCGCTCACCATCGTAATTGATCCGGTTGTGATAGCGACAGATGTGTCTTCCAGCGGATCGACCAGCCTGACCGAAGTTGGAAACGAATATTATCTTTACAACAGCGACGGGGTTGGCCCGGCTCTCAAAGAGAATGGCGCCGACGTTGTGGCGGGTGAGTTTGGCGGCTGGGTGCCGATCGGCGCGGTGCAGACGGCAAGCGGCTATGACGTTGCCTGGGAGGTTCCCGGCGCCAATGAGTATTCGATCTGGACCGTCGACAGCAACGGCAACTATCTCTCAAATGATGGTGTCTTGTCGGGAACCAGCTATGCATTGGAATCGCTCGAGACCACTTTCGACCAAGATTTGAATGGCGATGGGACGATCGGTCTTACCAGGACGGTGATCCGGACAGACGGATCGACCAGCCTGACCGAAGTTGGAAACGAATATTATCTTTACAACAGCGACGGGGTTGGCCCGGCTCTCAAAGAGAATGGCGCCGACGTTGTGGCGGGTGAGTTTGGCGGCTGGGTGCCGATCGGCGCGGTGCAGACGGCAAGCGGCTATGACGTTGCCTGGGAGGTTCCCGGCGCCAATGAGTATTCGATCTGGACCGTCGACAGCAACGGCAACTATCTCTCAAATGATGGTGTCTTGTCGGGAACCAGCTATGCATTGGAATCGCTCGAGACCACTTTCGACCAAGATTTGAATGGCGATGGGACGATCGGTCTTACCAGGACGGTGATCCGGACAGACGGATCGACCAGCCTGACCGAGGTTGCGAACCAGTATTATCTTTACAACGGCAGCGGGGTTGGCCCGGCTCTGAAAGAGAATGGCGCCGACGTTGTGGCGGGTGAGTTTGGCGGCTGGGTGCCGATCGGCGCGGTGCAGACGGCAAGCGGCTATGACGTTGCCTGGGAGGTTCCCGGCGCCAATGAGTATTCGATCTGGACCGTCGACAGCAACGGCAACTATCTCTCAAATGATGGTGTCTTGTCGGGAACCAGCTATGCATTGGAATCGTTCGCACCGGTTTTCGGCCAGGACTTGAACGGCGGTGGAGTGACCAGGGTTCCCACCGTGATCCAGACCGACACCGGCTCGTTTGGATCGACCAGCCTGACCGCGGTTTGGTACGATTATTTTCTTGATAACAGCGGTGGGTCCGGTCCCGCGCTGAAGTACGGCGGCGCCGACGTTGTGGCCGGTGAGTTTGGCGGCTGGGTGCCGATCGGCGCGGTACAGACGGTGAGCGGTTATGACGTTGCCTGGGAGATTCCCGGCGCCAATGAGTATTCGATCTGGACCGTCGACAGCAACGGCAACTATCTCGAAAGCGACGGCGTTCTGGCGGGAAACAGCTACGCGCTGGAATCGCTCGAGGCCACCTTCGGCCAAGACCTGAACGGCGACGGAGTGATCGGGCCGCTGATCGCAGCCGGTGCGACGCTTGAAATCGACACCCCCTATGCAGGGCCCGTAACATTTGCCGGCTCGACTGGCACGCTGCAGCTCGAAAACCAGTCCAGTTTCACTGGTACGGTCGCAGGACTGACCGGCCAAGACACGCTTGACCTGATGTATATCAATATCGCAACTGTTCAGACCCCGACCTATTCCGGCAACAGTTCGGGAGGGGTCCTCTCGGTGACAGACGGCACCCACACCGCCAATATTGCCTTGTTAGGCAATTATCTGGCGTCGACCTTCGTCCCCTCAAGCGACGGACACGGCGGCACCGCGATTGTCGATCCGGTGGTGGCTTCTTCCAATCAACAGATGATTTTGGCTCCGCCGCAGCATGCCTAACAGAGGTGGTCCCACCTTACGGGACAGAATGGCGGCTTGGCTAAGGTGGATTCTGGGTTCGATTACGCCGCCAATTTCTCCTCGTTTGCCTGCGTAGCATAGACCTCGTCGGGCGTCCTGCCGCCGAAGACCGAGTGGGGTCGATCGGCATTGTAGTAGCCGATCCACCGACCGATCCCTGTTCGTGCCTCACTGCCGGTCTCGAAGGCATTGAGGTAGACGCACTCGTACTTCAACGATCGCCATAACCGCTCGATGAAGACGTTGTCCATCCAGCGGCCACGGCCGTCCATCGAGATGCGGATGTCGGCAGCCTTTAAGGTGTTGGTGAAGGTAAAGCTGGTGAACTGCGAGCCCTGATCGGTATTGAAGATCTCAGGTCTGCCGAAGCGGACCATCGCCTCCGCCAGCGCCGCGACGCAGAAGTCAGCATCCATCGTGTTCGATAACCTCCATGCCAGAACCTTGCGGCTGAACCAGTCCATGACCGCGACCAGGTATAGGAAGCCTCTGCGCATCGGGATGTAGGTCACGTCTGCGCACCAGACTTGGTTGGGCCGGTCGATGGTCAGATGGCGAAGCAGGTATGGCCATGTCCGGTGCTGCGGATGCCGCTCGCTGGTCTTCGGGCGTTGGTAGATCGGCGCCAAGCCCATCTTGGTCATCAGTCGACGGACACGATGGCGCCCGACACAGCAGCCGTTGCGGCGCAGATGCCGTACCATCTGCCGCGAGCCGTACCACGGTGTCTCGAGGAACTGCTCGTCGATGAGACGCATCAACACCAGCGTCGCTTCGTTCTCCGCCGTCGGCTTACGATAGAATGTCGAGCGACTGATCGACGCCAGCTCGCACTGGCGTACGATCGAGAGCCGTGGATGACCGGGGTCGATCATCGTCTTCCTCCGATCCAGGCTCAGCGATCGAAGGCTTTCGACAAAAAATCCCGTTCCACCACCAGCTGACCAATCTTGGCATGAAGCTTCGTCAGCTCGGCGTCGCGGTTCTGTTCGCGCGCGCTGCCCTTCTCGTCGAACACCTTGGCCAGCTTCTCCACCGCCTCACGCTTCCAGGCAGCAATCTGGGTCGGGTGCAGTTCGTGCTTGCTCGCCAGTTCTGCGACCGTTTCGTGGCCCTTGATCGCCTCGAGCGCCACCTTGGCTTTGAACTCAGCCGAAAACCGTCTCCGCGTCCTCATGATGGTTCGTCCTCTGTATCGGCGAATCCACCTTAACCGGCTGTCTTAGGAAGTGGGACCACCTCTCTCATCCAAATTGTCGCGCTATATGTGCGCCATTCTACGGTCGACATCACGTGTACCTGATCTCGTGTACCTGCCACACCTCTCCCGCTGGCCTGATGGCCTGTAGCCTTTCGCCGCGGCTCGCAAGTCGCTGGACATCGGCTTTCCATTTTGAGGTATTTTCGTTGCCCAAGACGGCGCTAGCGGCCTATCAATAGGCGGATGGTCCTTTTGTCAGGTCACGGGCCACGCCTGCTCGCTGACATCCAAGAAACCTTACGGTAATGGGACAAACCATCGAAGGGCTTTCAGCGGCAAAGGTTTTTTTGCTATTCGCGCAACAAACAGAGCCGAACGATGATCTCTCCGCATCACCTTGACCGATACGCGCCATGGTAGGCAAACGCCCGGGCCTGCAGGTCGAAGGCGTCAATCCAATTAAGGCGTGCAAACACGGGACGTGCCGCTCGGCAGACGCGGCACGGCCGGTGGATTTCACGGGGTACACGGCCGGTGGATTTCACGGGGTATTGGCGGCGACGCCGTCAGGAATCGCCTCTGCAATAGCTTAAGATTTCTTTAAGCTGAGGACTGTTATAATAGGTAATGTTCCGGATTGTTCTGATAACCTTGGCTGGAATGGCCACGTTCGATTTTTGGTGCTTGGACGGCAAGTATATGCACGCCGTCCAAGTCACCGCTGATGCTTTCATGCATCACGTTTTTGGGTTTTAACACTCTCAGAGCAGGCCCCCTGACTTCCGGCAAGCCGCCACACGCTACACCTTTTTGCTTCCCATCCCGGCATACCCGGCCACGCTGTTTCCGCATCCGCAGCAAATGAATGAGCCGGTGCCCGATGACCGTGGCCAGCGCCGCATCGGCTAAATCGAGGGCATTGGCCCGCACGAGGGCCAAGGCCAGCTCTTTCGTGTTCTGCGACGGCCTAAATCATTAGATGCAAAAACGAAGCGCTGATGATAATCTTATAGATGGCCACCATGACGATGCAAAAGACGATCACGCGGGACCGATCATTCATCGAACATTCCAATACCCAACTGAGGCGCTAAATAAACCGCACACCCATCATGGGTTCCTTACGCCACACCACACGGCACATCCGGCGCGTTTGATCCTGATCGAAGATGAGTTGAAAGGTGTTCTTCGAGACCAGACCGTGGGCTTCTAACTTAGCGCCCTTTGTCGAAACATTGCGAACAGTACATTTCACATAAGAACCATTGTCCCAGATAATTTTGGCGCCCTTTAGGAGCCTTGTTCGCGATGATATTCTGCGATCTCTGGCCGACTTTCTGCGATCATCTATTGCGCCGTTCTCGATGGGAGCGACGCCTGTTGGTGTTTCCATTTGCAACCCCTAGCAATGGAGTGGAAGCCCCACGCTAAGGTACATGGACAATCGTTACCAAAAGTTGAAAAAGACCGCCTCGCAATTCAATTCGCAATGGGCGCCTGGCTCGGGCTGGTGCCGAGACAAAACTCAACCGGTGGCAAAGCGCGCCTCGGTGGAATTAGCAAACGAGGGGACAGTCATCTCCGCCGCCTGCTCGTCAACAGCGCACACAAGGTGCTGCTGTGCTCGAAGGCGGCCAAGACCGATCCCCGGTTAATCTCGCTGCTCCACCGAAAGCCGCGGCTCGTCGCGCCAGTTGCTTTGGTGACCAAGACGGCTCGCGTGGCTTGGGCCATCGTGAGCAGACGGGAAACCCTACCGACACGTAGCAGCGGCAGCATAACGTGCTGAACTGCAGCGTGGCGCAAGCTTGCGAGAGTGAAACACGTGATGGCACAGTCGGCCACCCGACGGATCGAGAGAAGCCTGGCTGCCTCATCGGGATTCCAATCCCGACCAATTGATTAAGGCCTCGGCCCGCGGAACCCATCAAGGCCAGCGGTCATATCAGGCCGCACCGAAAGGCCGGGCACATGACTGCAAGCGACCTAGTGCTCCTCACGAAAAACTCTTGCAAGTTGGGGGCCATCCACACATGAGGCGGACTCAACACTGCCAAATAGCGCCATCACGTATCGCCAACACTTGAGCATGTGTACCATTCCTGGCTCCGAACTTTCCGATAATCGAGCGTGCGTGCGCATTCGCCGTTCGCTTGGCGATGCCTAAAATATCGCCGATTTGCCGGAACGTTTTTCCTTCGGCAATCAAGGCCAAGACTTCCAGCTCTCGGGGGTTGAGAGTGGATTTCGGCTTGGGCATTGTCGCACCATTGTCACAACGCCCAAAGCTTTGAGAGTTGCAGCCCGTTTGCACAACAACCTTATGGCGGCGGCCGCCTCGGTTCGCGACCTCGCTTTCTATTCGTCACAGCGCGCTCTCCTCGCCGGGATTAAACGACCGCGTACCAATGTCAGGCAAAAAGCACGCGCTGTGGGCAGCGCGGCGTTCGCGCAATCCATCGGCGTGACGGCCGGCAATTTATCCGGCCGTGGGCTCCTTCAGAGCTAGTAACCCCCGCCCGGGTGGGTGTAGCCAGCCCAATATGCGACGCCGCCATAAGGGCCGTACGCTCCATACAACGAATAACAAGAGTAGCGGTCAGGGCACGGGCGAGTGCATACGCGGCGTAAATCACAGCCAGCTGGACCGCACCACCAGCGATGGTGGCAATATGAACCGGTCTTTGTCAGACGACCTCGGTTTGCTGCCGGTAGATTTGCGTCTGCCGCTTTGGCATTAGGTGATGAGGGCATACTGGCCAGCACCATTAGGAACGCTGAGGCCAGGGTCAAAAGGATCTTTGGCATGGTTCTCCTCCTTCAACTCAATCCCCAGCGGAACTATCCGGAATTCCACAGATGACATCCCCAACTGGCATGAACGTTCGCGCTTTTCGGACCTCCCCACAAGGCTACCACCAAGTGTTTTGCGCGGGGGCTGCGAGTTCAGCCCTCTGGATGACAACATAACGGCCGCGGCTTGGCACCTTCGCGCCGATCTTTCATTAGCTTCTCCTCCGAGGCTTGTCACCGCGTCTGACGTTTCCTGCGGCACTACTTCACGTCATGCACGAAGCCAGCGAGGCTTGCCAGAGTTTCCACTGCGGCCGTAGCTCGCCGCAACTACGGCAAGTTATCTTCCGATGCGAGCAATCGAAGCGCATTGATTTGGATTTGGGTAACACGCCACAGTGGGCCATTCGCAAATGGTCGAGCGCCCGCCTGGCTTGCGAGCGCTCGTGAGAATTTATGTGTTTGGCGGGCTAGCGAATTGTCTCAACCATTCTTCATGCCCGTGCCAGCGCAGGCAATATAGCACGTTTCCTGCCGACGCGTCGTCAACCTTAAAAATTGGTTAAAGTCGATCCGCAAAGGAGCGGATCGCCTTGCTTCAAGTGCAGCGAATGGCTGTAAATTTCCGCCAAGCTGCTCGCGCTGCTACGGCGTCCACAATGAAGCCCGCAGTCTGATTTCCCTGGGCCGCAGGGATTATCCGCAGTTTTACGGATCCGATTAGGCAATTCATAGCTGCTGCCTTGGTAGACAGATAACAGAAGAACGTCTCAGAGAGCAGCAAATGCGCTTCTTTTTCGACCTAAAGAGCAAACAGGAGACAGTACTCGATTACAGTGGTGAGAACTTTGGACACCACGAAGCAGCAATCGACTTTGCCAAAGCAATCGCATACGACATGACGCACCGCGTTTCCGCCGAGTGGCTAGGTTGGTCGGTAGAAGTGTTGGACGAGATCGGTCGCCGGTTAATTTCTGTCCGCATCGAAACTGCGGAGGCGCTGCCGGTGGCCACTGATTTGCCGCTCGATTCCGGCTGTTGTGGCGCGCCCTAATTAACGCCGGTATTTATATCGCGCCGGTTGAAGTGCAGAGTCCCTCGCTACGATGCTTTCAATAATTAAATACAATACGCGCCACAAAAGAAATCGAAACGATAAGAGGCGCCAAAATGAGCAGCACCCGCCGGTCTCTTTGGGAAGATTCTCAGGAATTCCGTCGTCGCAGCTCCTTCACCGTGCAATGCTAGCCCAGATCGTGCAACGAGCGCCGCCGGCGCAATTGGCCGCGACGCAGATCGTTATTCGCCCCTGAAGCTCCAGCGCCTCTTTGCCGCGTCCCGAGCTATCGCACGTCGCCATTCAGGGGCCGCGCGGGCCTTGCCGCCCTTCAAGCCACCTTTGCGGGCGAACTCTGTGGCCGGATTTCCAGGCGGCGGCCTAGCTTCCGTGGTCTCCTCAACCGACAGGTCCACAATCAGCTTGCCAAGCGGTGAAGGATCGCGCGGACGTTGGGGACGACGGCGGGCCATAGTCGCAGTGTGTCGCTAAATCGTCCCGCGCAAGTGGGGCTGAATTTCAAAAAGCGCCACTGCCCGAGCTCCTGTGGCAAAGGTCCACCGGAGGTGGACGGTCAATTGTTGTCAGAGAACCCGCGCCTTGTTACGCCAGATCGTTCCCGGCTGGCAAGGCGTCTGGTGCGGCTCGGCGCCGAGCACGGCTGGGCTGCGGAATACCAAGCCGCCATTTCGGGCTCACCTCGCCCCGCCAAAGGCGCACCGGCGGCCAGTACGCTCGGTTGGCTTCCCCTATCCCCATCGCGAAATGGCCGCATGGGCGGCGCTTTCTGCGGCAGTGCGGGGGCGGCGCGAGAATATTTTCCGGCATGTGATGGAGACGGCCAGGACCCCTAGCCATTCACGAAGATCACGATAGCGTCATTCTCACGGGTCGCGATCGTTGCGCAACGACGCCACACCCTCGCGCCGCATAAGTATCCGGCGTCAGCTTCTCTAGGGTAGCTCTCAAACGTCGGAGCAGGCTGATGATCAGCGGGCCCCTCACCCGTATGGCTTCTGGTTTTGATCGCGCCGGTATTCGTGGGGCAACGCTTCAGTTAGCTTTTGAAAGCGGGTAGCCCCAACATCATCGGACACTGAAAAAGTTACATCCCTTTCCACGTCATCCGCCGACCTAGTACCCATTCCTGTTCGCGTTTCTTCCCATAAAGAGCGCAGGTTTTCTTCCGTAAGCGCGCCCTGGACACTTTCGTGCTGATCCACACCCCGACGTGCGCGCGCCTCAGCTACGCGAGCCATCCAGCGGCGGACGTGGCCGGCAAGTTCCCGTTTATCTCCAAACACGACATCTACAAGTCTGGCGTGGAGCGAGATAGGTTCTAATATTGGATAATGCGCCAGCGCTCTCCCCTTAGCGATCCACCTATCAGGATCAAAATGCTCAGTCATGTCAGCCATTTACGCCTCATTTCCTGTCCATCGCAGCAATATTTCTCTCATTATCGTTGGGCTCGGGGTGGCGTGGTGGGGCGTTCTAGGCGGTGTTCATAGACGATGCAAAGATCGCAATGTAAGCGTCGGTCCGAAAGGCTGTCGGTCCCCCTGTACACGCACTTCTTCACCGCCAGCAATATATTTCCGTTACGGTCGGATGACGATTTTGTATTGGGCGGCGCCAAAGTGCATTCGTTGCCAAGTTATCGAGTTACGATCCTCCCCCCTGTTTCGCAGCAATAATTGCTTCGCTGCTCAACAAAGGCCACCGCAATTCTGTATTAGGCTCCTTTGTAGCTCGCGCCTCTGTATTAGGCTCCTTTGTAGCTCGCGCCAGCGAAGTCTCGCTCTGATTTAGTCAAAAGTCTGAAATTGCTGTGGGGATTTTTCCTTGGGTCGTGTGAGACGTTTCCTGCCATGACCTACCTCGCCAAGTTGTCATTTGGGCGGGCGCCAGAGTTCGAACGTTGCATGACTGCAATTTTCGCTGGACCCGGCACTACCATCACGCTCGCTTCGGTCGCCCTAGACTTTAAACCCTCATAGATAGTCACAGGTTCCGCGTTAGGCTTAAGTTCCGCCGGTTGAACTAGGATTTTTTTCAGGACCGTTGTCGGACGTTCCCGAAGTTCTGCATGTATGCCGGATGCTATGCTGTTGCACCCCCAGAAATGAACGAGGAAGGCTACCCAATGGCCTTGACCAGCAGGGCATTGGCCCGCACAGCGGCTGGGGCCAAATGATCGGTTTCACCGGCAACGCCAACGCACCACGAACAAGAAATTCTGGCAATACGTCGAGACTGGCGGGTGCTCTCAGCGGCCTCCACAGATCGTCAATCCGATTTTTCAACCCGCTGAATACTGGTAACAGTGGCCAACCTGGTAAATACGAAGGGATTGCGAAGGGATGAATCATTCTGGGGCCATGTCCAATGCCTTTTCCGAAGAGGCGCAGAGCTTGCATGCCTGGCTGCTCGAGTTCGCGTTGCCACTTTGGTGGTGCGTGGGCGCCGATCATGCGCGTGGTGGCTATCACGAGCGGATTGACTTTGACGGACGGCCGGTGATCTTGCCCAGGCGTTCGCGCGTCGCAGCCCGGCAAGCCTTCTGCTACCACGAAGCTGGACGGCTCGGATGGAACGGCCCCTGGCGCGAAGCGGGGCAGCATGCCCTAAGTTTTTTGTGCGAGCGATTTGCGCAGAGCGACGGCACCGTTTTCTCGACCGTGGATCAGGACGGAACGGTCCTTGATGCGACCTTTGATCTTTACAATCAGGCCTTTGCTTTGCTGGCTTATGCATGCGGTCATAACAAGCTCGACCCTAACGGTGCGTGGCGATCGCACGCCTATATGCTTATCGAGACACTAAAGCGGAACTTTGCTCATCCAGGCGGTGGATTTCGTGAAGATCCCGACGGCCGTTTGACGCTCCGAGCCAATCCGCACATGCACTTGCTCGAAGCTTCGCTAGCTTGGCTCGTTATAGATTCCAACCCTGTCTGGCGCGAAATGGCAGACGAAATCGTTGCTCTTTGCCTCGAACGTTTCATCGATCGCGATACTGCTGCACTACGCGAATACTTCGCCTCTGATTGGACCCCCGTTCCCGGAATACCCGTTGACGTCCTAGAGCCCGGCCATCATTATGAATGGGCGTTTTTGCTCGATAGGTGGGCGAAGCTGACCGGCCGCGATCGACCTGTGGCCGTTTCGACGCTTATAACATTCGCGGATACTAAGGGCCTTGATCGAAAGCGCCGAGTCGCAATTAATGGCATCAGGCTTGACGGTACCGTCTATGACACGACCGCACGGCTTTGGCCGCAGACGGAGCGGTTACGCGCCTATCTGATCGATCGTCACGATGGCGATGAGGCGCGAATAGGTGAGGCAATCGCGAGCCTCAGTCGATATCTCGACGTTCCCCTGTCCGGACTATGGTACGAAAACCTTGCCGGTGATGACAGGTTCGTCGTTGAAGCCGCACCAGCGACGAGCTTGTACCATATTGTCGGCGCGATTGCTGAGCTTTGGGCTTCCTTTGGATCGCGCCCATTCCTAACGGCTCAATCGGCTTGAATTGGGAAGCTAACCACAATGACACCGATTCTTATCACTGGCGCGGCTGGGTTCATTGGTTTTCACATCACACGACGGCTGCTTGCCGAGGGAAGCGCTGTCGTTGCGCTCGACAACCTCAATTCCTTCTATGACCCGGAACTAAAAAAGGCTCGGTTGGCCGAGCTCGCCGCCTTCCCGACCTTTCATTTTGAGCAGCGTGAGCTCGCCGATCGCAACGCGATCGCGAAATTGTTTGCTACCTACCGCTTCGAGTTCGTCATTCATTTGGCTGGTCAAGCTGGGGTTCGATATTCGTCGCTGGATCCGCATGCGTATGTCGATGCCAATCTCACAGGTTTCTTGAATATCCTGGAAGGCTGTCGGCATACTGGATGCAGGCATTTGATCTACGCATCCTCATCGTCGGTCTACGGGGCAAATACACGTATGCCGTTCCGCACCTCAGACAACACCGATCATCCGCTGAGCTTCTATGGTGCGACCAAAAAAGCAAATGAGGTGATGGCACACGCTTATGCGTCGCTGTTTGGGTTGCCGACAACCGGTTTGCGATTTTTTACGGTCTATGGACCATGGGGACGCCCGGACATGGCGATGTGGTTATTCACCGCTGCGATCATGGATGGAACCCCCCTCAAACTGTTCAACAACGGGCGATTGCGGCGCGACTTCACCTATATTGACGATGTGACAGAAGCCATCATCCGCCTCGTTAAACGGCCCCCGGAGCCAAATCCTGAGTGGTCGGGTGATGCGCCTGAACCGGCAACAAGCTGTGCGCCATGGCGCCTCTATAACGTTGGCAACAGCCACTCGGTTGAGGTGATCGAACTCGTTCAGCTGATCGAACAGGCCGTCGGTCGTTCGGCGATTTGCGAGCTTTTGCCGATGGAACCCGGCGACGTCCTGGGAACCTGCGCCGATAGTTCGGACCTAGAGCATATGGTTGGGTTTCGACCAAACACGTCAATCGAAGATGGCACGCGATTGTTCGTCGAATGGTTCCGCACGTATCGGTGCCGCAAGAAGTGAGCACAAGCCGCGCGCATGATCAATCCTGCGTCGGGTCTTATTCGCAATGCAATACATCGATTGGCTGCGTCGAAGTGATGCGTGCATCAAGCCGCGGCGGTCTATTAGACTTACTGCCGGAAACCCCTGTTAGAGGTGGTCCCACTTCCTAAGACAGCCGGTTAAGGTGGATTCGCCGATACAGAGGACGAACCATCATGAGGACGCGGAGACGGTTTTCGGCTGAGTTCAAAGCCAAGGTGGCGCTCGAGGCGATCAAGGGCCACGAAACGGTCGCAGAACTGGCGAGCAAGCACGAACTGCACCCGACCCAGATTGCTGCCTGGAAGCGTGAGGCGGTGGAGAAGCTGGCCAAGGTGTTCGACGAGAAGGGCAGCGCGCGCGAACAGAACCGCGACGCCGAGCTGACGAAGCTTCATGCCAAGATTGGTCAGCTGGTGGTGGAACGGGATTTTTTGTCGAAAGCCTTCGATCGCTGAGCCTGGATCGGAGGAAGACGATGATCGACCCCGGTCATCCACGGCTCTCGATCGTACGCCAGTGCGAGCTGGCGTCGATCAGTCGCTCGACATTCTATCGTAAGCCGACGGCGGAGAACGAAGCGACGCTGGTGTTGATGCGTCTCATCGACGAGCAGTTCCTCGAGACACCGTGGTACGGCTCGCGGCAGATGGTACGGCATCTGCGCCGCAACGGCTGCTGTGTCGGGCGCCATCGTGTCCGTCGACTGATGACCAAGATGGGCTTGGCGCCGATCTACCAACGCCCGAAGACCAGCGAGCGGCATCCGCAGCACCGGACATGGCCATACCTGCTTCGCCATCTGACCATCGACCGGCCCAACCAAGTCTGGTGCGCAGACGTGACCTACATCCCGATGCGCAGAGGCTTCCTATACCTGGTCGCGGTCATGGACTGGTTCAGCCGCAAGGTTCTGGCATGGAGGTTATCGAACACGATGGATGCTGACTTCTGCGTCGCGGCGCTGGCGGAGGCGATGGTCCGCTTCGGCAGACCTGAGATCTTCAATACCGATCAGGGCTCGCAGTTCACCAGCTTTACCTTCACCAACACCTTAAAGGCTGCCGACATCCGCATCTCGATGGACGGCCGTGGCCGCTGGATGGACAACGTCTTCATCGAGCGGTTATGGCGATCGTTGAAGTACGAGTGCGTCTACCTCAATGCCTTCGAGACCGGCAGTGAGGCACGAACAGGGATCGGTCGGTGGATCGGCTACTACAATGCCGATCGACCCCACTCGGTCTTCGGCGGCAGGACGCCCGACGAGGTCTATGCTACGCAGGCAAACGAGGAGAAATTGGCGGCGTAATCGAACCCAGAATCCACCTTAGCCAAGCCGCCATTCTGTCCCGTAAGGTGGGACCACCTCTGAGAACGGCGCGGCAATCAGGATGAGAACGGCGCGGCAATCAGGATGAGAGCCGGCGGCCGAGAGAATAGGAATAATTGCGTTGAGCCTGGGCCAATGCAAGCCCTTTTTGACGATGCCCTCCTGCGGTAGCCGGGGTGTCAAACGCGACTGAGGGGCCGGCTGCAAGTCCCGGCCACGTCCGCAATGCTCCGTTAGCGACTGTCGGCCCGAAAAGGGCGGTCTGTCGAGATGGGCCATTTCCGGACTCGCGTATTGCAACATGATCAGCGAGACCCGTACGTATCGCTCAAGCGCTTCTCTTGATCTCCGAGCGTGGAGAGGAAGACCGCCTCGCGGCGGTGATTTGCAGTCTTAGCCCGCTTACGCCCGGCGCGGGACGGCGCGGTGGCCGCTGACCAGATAGTACGGCGCGCCCAATCCGAACACCCCGTATATCAGCACTGCCGACCAGCCCATCGCGTTCATGGTACCAGCGGCCGTGCCAGCAACGGAGACCACGACACCGACCGCGTCACCAGTAGATGCCAGCAACAACGGCCGTGACTTTAAGAAAGGTCTTCATCAGGTCCTCCCTTTTGTTTGCTTTTCAATGCGCTACAGCCAGTCCGTACAAAGGTGACTTTTGGATTAGTACGTCGATACTCGGCGTCGAAGACTCTGTTTTACCTACATGGCGGCGGGTGTGTCGCAATATCGTCGCGAATTTATGCGACGCGCCGATCCTGATTTTCCCAGAACGGGCGCCGCAGTTCACGCTTGAGAATCTTACCTGCGCCGGACATCGGCAGAGGATCGGTGCGCACATCGACGCTGTGCGGGCATTTGTAACCCGCAATCCGCTCCTTGCAGAAGGCGATGAGATCGGTCGCGTCGACCGTCGTGCCCGCCTTCACGACGACGATGGCATGGACCGCTTCCCCCCAACGCGCGTCCGGAATGCCGATGACCGCACATTGCAGGACCCCGGGATACTGCGCGACGACGTTCTCTACTTCGGTGGAATAGACGTTCTCGCCGCCGGTCACGATCATGTCCTTGATGCGGTCGACGATGTAGACGAAGCCGTCTTCGTCCATGTAACCGCCGTCGCCGGTGTGCATCCAGCCGTCGATGATGGCCTTGGCCGTCTCTTCGGGCCGGTTCCAATAGCCCATCATCACGTTATCGCCGCGGACCGCTATTTCTCCTACCGTGCCTGTCGGGACTGGTCGGTCATTGCCGTCGACAATCTTCACCTCGACGCCAAGCGCTGCGCGTCCGCCGGAGCGATGCCGGCCTTTAGCCCGGCCGATCCCGACATGCTCCTCGTGCATCAGCAATGTCGCCGAAGGTGAAAGCTCGGTCATGCCATAACCCTGCACAAACTCGACGTTAGGCAGCTTGGCCATCGCTCGATCCAGCACCGCTTCGCTTATCGGCGACGCGCCATAGACGACCATGCGTAGCGATGAGACATCACGTTCCCCAAATCCGGGATGATCGACCAACATTTGAATCATCGTTGGCACAAGCAACACATAGGTTACCCGAAACCGCTCGATGGCCTGGGCGACGGCTTCGGGCGAGAACGCCTTTATCATTACGTTTGTGGCGCCCTTCAACAGCACGCCGTACATGACCGACCCATTCGCCAGATGGAACATCGGTGCCGCATGGAGATAGATGGCATCGGGCGCAAGAAGGCCCTCGGCAAGGCCCTGGAGCGCATTAAACATCAAGTTGCCATGGCTCAACATAACGCCCTTTGAGCGTCCAGTAGTACCGCCGGTGTAAAAGATGCCCGCAAGATCATCACGTCCTGCCATTGCGTGCAATCGTGCTGCGGCAGAACTGGTGGCGAGGCCACGTGGGCGCACGATTTGCCAACATGCCGGCGGGCCTGTTCGGCATGGAAGCCTGCGTTGGCGCGCATCATCTCAAATCAGTCGCCCGCTTGAGACCCGTCCGCCACCCATTGAGCCTCGCAAGTCCGGGCCGGATCAGCGGTCGCTGCAGACCCTGTCCTTCTGGTAATTGCCCTAGCGTCTATCGCTTGATGTTCTATTGTAATACTCGCCCAGCTGAAGCTCGGGGGGTCCGCCGCGCGACGCGTAACGCGATGTAAAGTGGCGTTTCTTGGTTACCCTCTTTTGCACCGGCGCCCGATCGATTGCGGGCGCCGCACCGGCGGCCGGCATCGTGACATATGCAGCTTTTGCCGGCACGGCATTGGCCCGCGCTGGAACCTCGGTCAAAGCCGCAATGCCCGCTGGCGGCTGTACCGTCGAACCGGTGCTTGATTTGCTCGCCCCAATGAATTCCTCGTGGCCGTTGGCCACTGCAGGTTTCGTCGACTGATTCTGAATGGCTGCCTGCGCGCTCACCCGCGCTGCCTCGGGCGTGCTGAGAGGCGCCGAAGCAGCTTGGACAGGCCGCGCCAGCGTGCGCGCCGCGACCGAGATTTCGCTAGTCTCGGTGGCCGGGCGACCAACCAACGAGAAAACCACACTGGCGCCAGCAACAGCGCCGACCGCCGTCGCGACGAGAACAATCTGTATTATGCGGATGAGGCTTGGCGCGGGGGCGAAATAACCCCATTCTGGATGGAAGTTTCCGGCGGAGCGCATACACGAACTCCAACGCAAACCACTACCGCACCCACACTCTCGATTTCTTGATCTCGCCGAAACGAGGGCTACCAGCGAGACTACAGAGGCGGAATTGGCAGACTGAACTTGAGCGCACTTTGTTAATGAAAAGACAGAATGCGGTCTGAACTTGAGCGCACTTTTTTAATTGACATGGCACAGCACGCGAGTGAATGACGCCGTGGAGCAAGATGGCACAGCCTCGGCAAGACGCATAACTCATTGAAATCACAGAGGGCGCGAAACCTCGGCTCCTCAATTTGTTGAGTTGCTCGCAGTGGTTTTGTCCGACCGAGAATTGGGCCTCAGCCTTTCGCGGTTCGCCTGGAACGTCACGTAGAGCGGCGGAATTGCAAAAATTCCGATAAAGGAGGCCAGGATCATACCGCCAAAAACCGGCGTACCGACGTCGCGTCTGGCAAGCTGGGAGGCGCCGGTTGCGATTACCAAAGGAAGCAGGCCGAGAATGAAGGCAAATGAGGTCATTATGACCGGTCGGAACCGCAGACGTGCGCCTTCGGTTGCGGCTGCAAGCAAAGGAACTCCTCTTTCCCTCTGCTCTTTTGCAAATTCGACGATGAGAATGCCATTCTTCGCGGCCAAACCGATCAAGACGACCATGCCGATCTGCGCATAGAGATCGAGTGTCAAACCCGCCAGAATCAATTGCCATGAAAGATCCGACAATTCCGATGACGCCAGACATTAGGACCGGCACCGGGAT
>CAVRHN010000014.1:0-511693 GCA_963721025.1 uncultured Alphaproteobacteria bacterium
AGGAGGAGTTTTCCGGGCTCACTGCGCACTGAGGGCAGCGCGATATGAGACAACAGAGCGGCGCCCGATCGGGCGCCGCTTTTTCGTGCGCCCTGCAGGCGTGGCCGCTTGGATGGGGGGAACTTCCAAGGCGACAGCCCGGCGCGCCAGCGCGCCAGTGGTCGCTAGGACACAGTGCGGGGAAATTCCGCCGGTCGGATTGGCTCGCTGCGTGAGTTTGGCTAGAGTTGACGCGGAGGTCACGCCGCAAACGGTCAAAGGATCGAAGTGAAGATCATCCATCCGCTTCTCTGCTGCATCGGTCTGGCCCTGACCGCGAGCGCTGCTGCAGCTCCGGCCGGAGACGATTTTCCGCTTACCGGAAGCTATACGCAGAACGTCCCGTGCAAAGGCGACGGCAGCGACCCCGCCGAGCTGCGGGTGAAAATCTCCGCCCAGGAGATCGATTCCAAGGTCGGCGTCTGCACTTTCCTGGATACCAAGCGCAACGGTAAAAGCATCAATGCGCATGTCGAATGCCGCTTTCCGGCCGGACCGCTCATGGGCGACGTGACTTTCACGATCCAGCCCGACAATACCGTCAAGTTCCTCGACCGCGACCAGAACTACCGCTCGGTGCTCTATCGCTGTCCGCAGGCTCGAGACTGAACGGCCTCCACGCGGGGACCGATCGATGCTACGATGGCTGCCTTGCATGAAGGGGGTCTTGCCATGCTTCGATACGCCGTAATTGCCGCGCTGCTGGCCGTGATGCTGCCGAGCGCGCCGTCTTTTGCGCTCACAGCAAAAGACAAAATGGCGACCTGCAAATTCGGCGCTGACGATCAGAAGCTTAAAGGCGCAGCACGCAATGCCTTTATGAAAAAATGCATGTCCAACAAAGACGATCCCCGCGGACCCGCCGGTGGCAGCCCACCGCCACCGAAGCAATGACAATCGGGGACACCCGCTCCACTTACGGCGGGTCGTGACCGCGCCCGGTCTCGGCTGCTAACTCTTTACCGGTATGGATTTGCCGATTCTCCTGGCAGGGAAAAGTTCAATGAGAATGCTCGCCTATCTCCTCGCTATCATTTGCCTGATCGCCGCCGTGATGTATTTCGCCATGCCGGCCGGCTCATTACCGACATTCATGCCGGGTCACTTGGCCGGCTCGGATCACATCCACATCAAGCGCGCCGTCATCGCCGCCGTCGCCGCCCTTGTCCTGTTCCTGATCGGCTGGTTTTTCGGCCGCTCGCGGCGATAACGCTGCTGTTTTCGCGAGCGGTCACCGGTCGCCGCGCACCTTGCGCTGCACGCGCTGGTCGAAGCGGGCGACGCTGACGACGACACGCTGGTGGGTGCCGCCGCCGATCGTCTCGAACGGGTCGCGAGCCTCCACGCGGAACGTAATGGTGCGGCCTTCCACGCGCACAACCTCGGCCGCCGCGATCACCTGCAGGCCGACCGGGGTCGCCGCGACGTGACTCACGTCGAGATGGATGCCGAGGCTCTGATGGCCGGCGGGCAGCAAATGCTCGACCGCCTCCAGCGCGGCCGCTTCGATGACATTGATCATGACCGGCGTCGCCAGCACGGCAATGCGGCCCGAGCCGACAAACGGGGCCGTGTGTTCGGCCCCGACAACAAGCTGGGCGGATCCGGTGAGACCGGGCGTGATGCGGGTGAGATCGACCATGGCTGCTCCGAGGTGTGCTCCGGTCTGCGTTCAAGACGCGGTGCTTGATCAATCCTGGGCCTAATGTCCAGCTTGTCAGCGGCCGCCCGGCAGGGTCCAATGCGCCGATGAATTTGCCGCCGCTGCGCACGCTGTTCTTCGAAGACCTCTCGGTCGGCATGACCGAGCGGCTGAAGAAAACCGTCGCTTCGTCCGACGTCGTCGGTTTCGCCCAGCTGACCGGCGACCGCAATCCGATCCATCTGTCGGAGCATTTTGCCGCCAAAACCTCGTTCCGCACCCGCATCGCGCACGGGCTCTACACCGCCAGCCTGATCTCGGCGGTACTCGGCACGCGGCTGCCCGGGCCCGGTGCGGTCTACATCTCGCAGACGCTGAATTTCCGCGCCCCGGTCAAGATCGGCGACACGGTCGTGGTCACCGTCACCGTCGCCGAGCTGATGCCGGAAAAATCCCGCGCCCGGCTGTCCTGCCTCTGTGAAGTCGACGGCGAAGTCGTTTTGGACGGCGAGGCGCTGGTGAAAGTGCCGAGCGAAAAGGCGGCAAAGGGCAAGCGGCCGGTGATGCGGCTGTGATCTCCTATGCCAGCAAGTCGTTGAACTCCGGATGCTTGGCGAGATAGGCATCGACGAACGCGCGCGCGCCGCATAGAAGATGCCCGTGCAAGTGCAAAACATCGCCATCGGCCCGAACCCGTTGCCCAATCCGGTGCTGGTGGCGCCGATGTCCGGGGTCACCGATACGCCGTTCCGGCGCCTGGTCGCGGCGCTGGGCGCCGGTCTCGTCATCTCGGAAATGACGGCCTGCGCGGCACTCGCCGCCGGCAAGCGCATCGCGAGGCGGCGCGTCGAAGGCCATGGCGCCGGACTGCATGTCGTGCAACTGGCCGGCTGCGAAGCGCGCTGGATGGCCGAAGGCGCGCGCATTGCCGAAGCCGCCGGTGCCGCGATCGTCGACATCAACATGGGTTGCCCGGCCAAGCACGTCACCAACGGCGAGTTCGGGCTCGGCGCTGATGCGCGACCTCGATCATGCGCTCACCCTGATCGAGGCGGTGGTGCACGCCGTCGACGTGCCGGTGACGCTGAAAATGCGGCTCGGCTGGGATGACCGCAGCCGCAACGCGCCGGCGCTGGCGCGGCGGGCCGAACAAGCCGGGGTGCGGCTCGTCACCGTGCATGGCCGCACGCGCTGCCAGTTCTACAAGGGGCGCGCCGATTGGGCGGCGGTGCGCGCCGTCAAGGAGGCGGTGTCGATCCCCGTCGTCGTCAACGGCGACATTGAAAGTTTCGACGACGCCGATGCGGCGCTTAAGGCATCGGCGGCCGACGCCGTGATGATCGGCCGCGGGGCGCAGGGCCGGCCGTGGTTTCCCGGCCAGCTCGCACGTTATCTCAACACCGGCCGGCGCGAGCCGCCGCCGCCGCTCGGCGAACAGCTCGCGCTCATCAGCGCGCTCTACGGCGAAATGCTCGCGCATTACGGCCGCGCCATCGGGCTCCGCCACGCGCGCAAGCATCTCGGCTGGGCGCTCGATGCCGCCGCCGCGAGCGCGGGCGCGCCGGCGCATCTGGTCAAAGCGCAGCGCGGCCGCGTGCTCACCGCGACCGATCCCGTGATCGTGCTGCGCCGGCTCGCCGAAGCGTTCGACGCCTTCGGCGGGTGGAGTGGGGCGGCGGCGATGGGCGTCACAGCAAGCCGTCGCTTGGATCGTAGCCGCGTTGCCAATTTCTGAATGCCGCCAGCTCCTCGCAATGACGCAAAGCAAATTCCTTCTCGCGACGCGGGCGCGCCCGCTTCACGTTCCCTCTCCCCTTGAGGGAGAGGGTGGCGAGTTGCGAGCAACAGCGCGCAACGAGCCGGGAGAGGGGTATTCTTTACGGCGCGCTTACCCGCGAACCCCTCTCCCGCTTTCGCTCCCCCCGATCAAGTCGGGGGTCGCTCAGCGCCCTCTCCCTCAAGGGGAGAGGGGACTAGACTGTTATCGACGTGGCCATGGCAATCGGCCGGCACTTGGCATAATCACTTGGGCATAATCCACGCCATAAGAACACTGGGGAGAACCACATGGACGCCGCGCTTCGCCGCCAGACGCTGGCGGATCTGCTGCATCGCAGCGCCAAGCGCTTTCCCAACAAGACCGCCATCATCTGCGGCGACATCGCCTGGAGCTACGCGGAATTCGCGACGCTGTGCGATCGCCTGGCCGCGGGTCTTTCCGCCCGCGGCGTTGGCAAGGGTACTCGGGTCGCCATCCTCGCCCGCAACAGCCACGCCTTCGCCGCCCTGCGCTTTGCGCTGGCGCGGCTCGGCGCCGTGCTGGTGCCGATCAACTTCATGCTCAAGCCGGAGGAGGCGGCCTTCATCCTCAAGCACGCCGGCGCCGAAATGCTGGCGACCGATACCGGCCTCGCCGAGGTGGCGCGCGCCGCCGCCGCGCTCGACACCAAAGTGCGCGAGTTCGTCTGGCTGCCCTCGGAAGAAAAAACCGCGCCGGCGCCCGGCATGATCGCCTTCGACGACCTTCTCTCCAATTCCGCCGAGCCGCCGCAGGTGGAGCTCTCCGGCAGCGATCTGGCGCAGTTCGTCTACACCAGCGGCACCGAATCGCTGCCGAAAGGCGCCATGCTCACCCATGACGCGCTGATCTGGCAGTACGTGAGCTGCGTGGTCGACGCCAGCATTGCCACCGACGATCTGGCTTTGCACGCGCTGCCGCTCTATCACTGCGCGCAGCTCGACGCTTTTCTCGGCCCGGCGATCTATGTCGGCGGCACCAACGTCATCACCGCCAAGCCGACGCCGGACAACCTGCTGCCGCTGATCGAGCGCCACCGCATCACCTCGTTCTTCGCGCCGCCGACGGTGTGGATTTCGCTCCTTCGCTCGCCGCTGTTCGACACCACCGACCTGTCGAGCCTGCAGAAGGGCTATTACGGCGCCTCGATCATGCCGGTCGAGGTGTTGCGGGAAATGGCGCGGCGCCTGCCTAAGGTGCGGCTGTGGAATCTCTACGGCCAGACCGAGATCGCGCCGCTCGCCACCATGTGCGGGCCCGAAGACCAGCTGCGCAAGCCCGGCTCCTGCGGCCGCGCCGTGCTCAATGTGGAGACGCGCGTGGTCGATGATCGGATGCACGACGTGGCGCCGGGCGAGGTCGGCGAGATCGTGCACCGGTCGCCGCACCTGATGCTCGGCTATTTCCACGACGACGAGCGCACCAAGGCGGCGTTCGAGGGCGGCTGGTTTCATTCCGGCGATCTCGCCACCATCGACGCCGAGGGTTACATCTATGTCGTCGACCGCAAGAAGGACATGATCAAGACCGGCGGCGAGAACGTGGCCAGCCGCGAGGTCGAGGAAATGATCTACAAGCTGCCGCAGGTCTCCGAAGTGGCGGTGGTCGGCGTGCCGCATCCGCGCTGGGTCGAGGCGGTGGTCGCGGTGATCGTGGTCAAGTCCGGGCAGTCGCTGTCGAAGGACGCCGTCCACGCCCATTGCGCCGAGCATCTGGCGCATTTCAAGGTGCCGAAGGATATCGTGTTCGCCGAGGCCCTGCCGAAAAACCCGAGCGGCAAACTCTTGAAGCGCGAACTGCGGCGGGACCACGCAGGATTGTTTGCTTAAGTTGAGTGCGGGCGGCGCGTTATCACCTCTGCCCGGTGGGGAGAGGTCGCGCGCCAACGGGTCCGGCCCGAAGTGGCCGGCCCGATGACAAGCTCCGCGCGCGGGTGAGGGGTTCAGAGCCAGATTGATAGCTCGGCTCCCTCTCACCCCAACCCTCTCCCCACTGGGGAGAGGGAGCAGTCCTCTTGGGCGCAATGACCAGCCGTGCGGCGCCGATTCTGTTCAACGGATCATTGCATCATAGTCGGCGTGCGAGCCGATCCAGAACCACACGAGATCGCCGCCAGCTTCGACCGCGAGCGCCCGGTAACGTAGACCAACGCGAACCGACCAGAAGCGGCCGACCTTCTTGAACTGCAACGACGGGTGCTGCGGGTTCTCCTTCAGCAGCGTATAGTTCTTGTCAGCGAGGGCGCGGATTTGTTCGGGAAGCCTACCGTAAGCCTCCCAAAACGCGCGGCTCGCGAAGTGCCTCATAGCTCGCGGGCGCGGCCCTTGCGGTAATCGTCGATGGCCTCATCGGCCATTCCGTCGAGCCTGCCAGCCTTGGCATCACGTTCGATCTTCTGATCGAAACGCGCGGCATCCAACGCCTCGAACCAGGCGCGGAATTTAGCGAACTGGTCGGGCGGCAGCTTGGCGACGGCTTTTTCGAGGTCTTCGATGGTCATGGGTCGAATATATCAGTCGCCGTAGGGTGGGCAAAGAGAGGCGGGTGAGGGGGTTCAAAGCACGGAACCGATAGCTCGGCACCGCCTCACCCCAACCCTCTCCCCACTGGGGAGAGGGAGACAATTACTCCGCCGCCTCGATGCGCCGCTTGCGCTTGCCGCCGGCGCCGCCGCGCGCCAGCACCGGCTTGAGGAACGCCCCGGTGTAGCTCTTTGGCTCGCGCACGATGTCTTCCGGCGTGCCGGCGGCGACGATCTCGCCGCCGCCGTCGCCGCCTTCGGGGCCGAGGTCAATGATCCAGTCGGCGGTCTTGATGACTTCGAGATTGTGCTCGATCACCACCACGGTGTTGCCGCTTTCGACCAGCTCGTGCAGCACTTCCAGAAGCTTCGCCACGTCGTGGAAGTGCAGCCCGGTGGTCGGCTCGTCCAAAATGTAGAGGGTGCGGCCGGTCGCGCGCTTGGATAATTCCTTGGCAAGTTTTACGCGCTGCGCCTCGCCGCCGGACAGCGTCGTCGCCTGCTGGCCGACATGGATGTAGTCGAGGCCGACGCGGCGCAGCAGCGTCAGCACGTCGCGCACCCGCGGCACCACCTTGAAGAATTCCAGCGCCTCCTCGACCGTCATGTCGAGCACGTCGGCGATCGATTTATTCTTGAACAGCACCTCCAGCGTCTCGCGGTTGTAGCGCTTGCCCTTGCAGACATCGCAGGTGACGTAGACGTCGGGCAGAAAATGCATCTCGATCTTGATGACGCCGTCGCCCTGGCAGGCCTCGCAGCGGCCGCCCTTGACGTTGAAGGAGAAGCGGCCGGGCGCGTAACCGCGGGCCTTGCTTTCCGGCAGGCCGGCGAACCATTCGCGGATCGGCGTAAAGGCGCCGGTATAGGTGGCGGGATTACTCCGCGGCGTCCGCCCGATCGGCGACTGGTTGATGTCGATCACCTTGTCGAGGTGCTCGAGGCCTTCGATGCGGTCGAAGCGGGCAGGGGCGTCGCTGGCGCCGTTGAGCCTTCGCGCCAGCGCCTTGTACAGCGTGTCGACCAGCAGCGTCGACTTGCCGCCGCCGGAGACGCCGGTGACGCAGGTAAATAGCCCGAGCGGGATTTCCGCAGAAATATTTTTCAGATTGTTGCCGCGGGCGCCGACCACGCGCAGCACGCGCTGCGGATTCTTCGGCCTTCGCTCCGGCACGGCGATTTCGCGCACGCCGTTGAGATATTCGCCGGTCAGCGAGGCGGGATTGGCCATAATGTCGGCGGGCGTGCCTTCGGCGACAATGCTGCCGCCGTGCACGCCGGCGCCGGGCCCGACATCGACCACATAATCGGCGGCGCGGATGGCGTCCTCGTCGTGCTCGACCACGATCACTGTGTTGCCGAGGTCGCGCAGCCGGCGCAGTGTGTCGAGGAGCCGCGCATTGTCGCGCTGGTGCAGCCCGATTGACGGCTCGTCGAGCACGTAAAGGACGCCGGTCAGCCCGGAGCCGATCTGCGAGGCGAGCCGGATACGCTGGCTCTCGCCGCCGGACAGCGTGCCCGACGCCCGCGCCAGGGTGAGATAATCGAGCCCGACATCGACCAGAAATTTCAGCCGCGCGCGGATCTCCTTGAGGATGCGCCCGGCGATCTCGTTCTGCTTGGCGGTCAGCTTTTCGGGTAGCTCAGCGAACCAGGCGGCTGCGCCTTTGACCGACATATCGGAGACTTCGCCGATATGCAGGCCGCCGATCTTCACGCACAGCGCTTCCGGCTTGAGCCGATAGCCGCGGCACGCCGCGCAGGGCACGTCGGTGAAATAGCGGGCGATCTCCTCGCGCGCCCATTCGCTCTCGGTCTCTTTGAAGCGGCGCTCGAGATTGGTGACGACGCCCTCGAACGGCCGCTTGGTCTCGTAGGCGCGGATGCCGTCGTCGTAGCTAAAGCGGATGTCGGTATCGCCAGAGCCGTAGAGGATGGCGTCCTGCGTCTTCTTCGGCAGGTCCTTCCACTTGCTGTCGAGGGTAAAGCGGTAATGCTTGCCGAGCGCCGCCAGCGTCTGCACGTAATACGGCGACGACGATTTCGCCCACGGCGCGATGGCGCCCTTGCGCAGCGTGCGCTCCTTGTCGGGAATCACCAGGTCGGGATCGATGTGCTGCTCGACGCCGAGCCCGCCGCATTTCGGGCAGGCGCCGAACGGATTGTTGAAGGAGAACAGCCGCGGCTCGATCTCCGCAACGGTGAAGCCGGACACCGGGCAGGCGAATTTCTCGGAGAAGACGATGCGCTCGGGTCCGCTTTTGTCGTGAATTTTCGCAACTTTTTTTCCACCCTCCCCTGGAGGGGGAAGGTCGGCGCGCAGCGCCGGGGTGGGGTGAGCGGGCTCGCTTCGCGATTCACCCCCTCCCGACCGCTTCGCGGTCGACCACCCCCCTCCAGGGGGAGGTGAGGATTGGTCCGCAGCGCTATCAACCAGCTCCGCCACCGCCAGCCCGTCGGCGAGCTTGAGCGCCTGCTCGAGCGAGTCGGCGAGCCGCGTGGAAATATCCGGCCGCACCACCAGGCGATCGACCACCACGTCGATGTCGTGGTTGAACTTCTTGTCGAGCGCCGGCACCGCGGCGATCTCGTAGAATTTGCCGTCGACTTTGACGCGCTGGTAGCCCTTGCGCATAAAGTCGGCGAGCTCCTTGCGGTACTCGCCCTTGCGCCCGCGCACCACGGGCGCCAAGAGATAAATCCGCGTGCCCTCCGGCAGCGCCATAATGCGGTCGACCATCTGCGACACGGTCTGGCTCTCGATCGGCAGCCCGGTGGCCGGCGAATAGGGCACGCCGACGCGCGCCCACAAAAGCCGCATGTAATCGTGGATCTCGGTGACGGTGCCGACGGTCGAGCGCGGATTGCGCGAGGTGGTTTTCTGCTCGATGGAGATGGCGGGGGAGAGGCCGTCGATCTGGTCGACGTCCGGCTTCTGCATCATTTCCAGGAACTGCCGCGCGTAAGCCGACAGGCTCTCGACGTAGCGGCGCTGGCCCTCGGCGTAGATGGTGTCGAAGGCGAGCGAGGATTTGCCGGAGCCGGACAGGCCGGTGAACACGACGAGCTGGTCGCGGGGAATGTCGAGATCGACGTTCTTGAGGTTGTGCTCGCGGGCGCCGCGGATGGAAATCACGCGGCGATCTGCGGCACCGCTCGGGCGGCCGGCAGCTTTGGCGGAAGCGTCGAACAGGTCGTTCATTGGCAGCGGTGGGCTGGGGTGTAAATACGAACGTAGTGAGAACGCGGCCCGTTTGCCAGTGCGCGCGGCGCGCTATGCCCCGGAAAATTGGCGCGGCGAATTCCTCGTCATTGCGAGGAGCAAGGCGACGAAGCAATCCAGAATCCATGCAAAAGGCTGGATTGCTTCGCTCCGCTCGCAATGACGGTGATCCTCACCGATCGAGCCGCAACAGCCGCCATTGCTGCGCTTCGCCGAGCGGCATCACAAGGTGCAGCTTATCGGGCCGGGCGCCTGCCGGCCGGCGAAGTCATGGTTCGCGATACGCGCAGGCGAGGCAAGCGCGCTCACCCGACGGCCCGCGAACGAGAAAAGGCTGATGGCAAGCCGGGCAATCGGGCGCCGCGGCGCCCGCAAGCGGGAATCGGTTTTGCCGTTTCCGCCTGAGCGTCAGGCGCACCAGGTTGAGAGCGCCGCGCACGATCTCGAGCTGGGAAATTTTCGACGTTCCCTCGGTGCGTTGATGGAAATGGATGGGGATCTCCGTGACCTTCAGCCCGGCGCGCACGAAGCGCATCATACATATGAGAAAGAAACTGTAGCCGCCGCTCTCGATGGTCTCGACCAGCCCCACGGGCACGCGGTCGAGCCGCGCGGCGCGCAGCGAAGTCGTGTACTCGGCGATCGGCAAGCCGAGCGCGGTGCGCGCCAGATAGTTGGCGCTGCGGCTGACAAATCGGCGCCAGCCGACGTAGTCGAGCCGTCCGCCGGCGGCGAAACGTGAGCCGATGACCACGTCCGCGCCTTGGTCGAGCGCCGCGAGCAGGCGCGGTATATCGCCCGGATCGTGGGAAAAATCGGCATCCAGCGTCACGATGCGGCGGTAGCCGAGACGGCGGGCGTGCATCCAGCCGAGAATGTGAGCCGAGCCGATGCCGAGCTTGCCGGGACGCACCATCACCGCCAAGCGCGGCTCGGTGGCGGCGCGTGACATGAGAATGTCGGTCGTGCCGTCGGTGGATCGGTCGTCCACGACCAGCACGTTGCCCGCGATCGGCAGCGCCAGCAGCGCGTCGATCATGCGGCCGATCGTGTCGCACTCGTTGTAGGTCGGCAGAAAGATCAGCGTCTCGCTCGACCGCGCCGGCGGGAGCAACGCAAGGGGTTGTTCGGCCGAATGCAGGGAGGCGCGTTCGCGTCTATTCATGGCCGGCGACTATCCACAAGAAAAAGCCCCGGGTCAAAAACCCGAGGCTTTGTCTGCTGCGTCAGCCGTTGCCGGCGCGTGTTACCAGAACTTGACGTTGATGCCGGCGCGGACGAGGTTCTCGGTGAGCGTGACGGTGGTGGCGGGGCCGCTATACGAGCAACTCCCTGCCGCCCAAGACTGACCACCCAGATCGACGTAGAGATACTTGCGGTGCCACGGCTGCTCTTGCTCAAATCGCTACAGGATGGGGAAGGCTTAGCGATATTGCCACGGGGACCGTACCACCGAAGGGTGGATGCGCAGCTTGGCGAGGGTTTCCGTGGAGGCGAGGAAGAGACCGGGAGGAATCCGCCGCGCCTGCATGAGTTCCGAATATATCCGATCCTGGGCATCCACGTTGAGACCCATGCCGGCCAGGTATTGCAGGCGCAGGTCGCGATCCGTGTTGATGGCGGCGCCCTTTAGCCACGCCGCAAGATCGGGACCGCGCCCGGCATAACTTGACATCAAATCGATCGCCGACACGAAGCCGATATCGCGCAGCGACTCGGCCGCGCGTGCGTTGTCGGCGCGATTGAATCGTTCCGCCACCTCGTCGACATTAATCGGCGCGGGATCGATCTGGCCCAACAGCACCACGTCGCCGCCGCCGTCTCGGTCATTGATCCAAACGATGCCATCCGGAAAGACGGCGAAGAAGGTTGCCATCTCGCTCTTGACCGCCTCGGTCGTGCTCTCGTACAGCGGAACCCACTGCGTCACCACTCCGCCCGGCTTGAGATGCCGCTTCACCAGTTCGAAATACTCCCGCGTATAGAGCGTGGCCGCGCCTTTGACCCATGGGTGAATCGGATCACTGGTGATGATGTCGAACTTCTCATTAGAGGTAAGGACGTAGCGGCGCGCGTCGTCGTAAACGATCTGGACCCGCGGGTCCTTCACTACGTTATAGTTCTCCTTGCTAAAATAGCCCGCAATCTTCCGCGGGATGAGCGGTTCGATTTCGCAGATCACGATGCGCTCGATCTCGGGATAGGTGACGAAGCTGCCGGCGGTGACCCCGGCGCCGAAGCCGACAACGAGCACCGACCGCGGCTTTGGGTCGAGGAGCGCCGACAGGTGGCCGAGCATGCGCTGCAGACGCATGTCGACCGGATGGTTCGACGCTTCGGTTTTGCCGCTGACATGAAAATAGCGAATCCCGTTCTGGTCCTCTGACACCGCGACCGAGGCATTCATGCCCTCGCCGACGTAAAGCATGTTCGGCTCGTAGTCCGGGTTCATGATCGTGCGGCCGAATGCGTATAGCGCGCCGGGAACGGGCGGCGCGGCATAGGCGAGCAGCGCGGCGGCGACCGGGACGGCAACGACGGCGCCCAGCACCGCCGCGAGGCGCGCGCGCCGGCCGGCCGCGGGGATGCCCTCGCGCAGCCTCGTCAGCAGGATCAGCATTGCGGCAACCGCTGCGGCGGCGATCAAGATGCGCTGTGCCCATAACGTGCCGACCGCCGGGATCACGATGATGCTGAAGGCGACCGCGCCGATGATTGCGCCAACCGTATTCGCCGCATAAACGGCGCCGACCATGCGTCCCGAATCTTTGTGCTGCGGAGCCGCAGCCGCGAGCGCCAGCGGGAAGCTCGCCCCCCACAAGCAGGCTGCCGGCAGCACGGCCCATAGGCAGCGCGCCAGATCGAGCTGGAACGTCAGCCACGGATTGGTGCTGAACCGGGGATCGACCGGCCAGTAGGGCAGCCAGGCGTCGATGCTGAATGCAGCCCAGGCGATGGCGGCGACCAGGAAAAATTGGCACCAGCCAAGCATGACCAGAGAATTTCTTCCGCTGCGCGCCAGCAGCGATCCGGCACCGCTGCCGAGTCCGAGGCCGAGCAGAAACACCGCCAAAATGATCGAGAACGTATAGACCGACGCGCCAAGGAGCAGCGACAGCAGCCGCGTCCAAACAACTTGGGCGCCAAGCGCAGTCAATCCGGACAGCGCGATCGTCAGATACGCGGCCAAGGATTCCAATCGGAGCGGTGCGCGATCGGCGGCAGCCGGTGCCGCCGGCGCCCGATGCGGCGCAAAGCCGGCGAGCAGAAACGCAAAGGCGGCGCAGAGCGCATTGATCGCGGCGGCGACGAAGGTCGCAGTCGCCATGTCATAGAGCCGCAGCAGGTAGAACCCGGCAAGCAAGCAGCCAAATACGGCGCCGGCCAGGTTGCCGGTATAGAGAATTCCCAGCCAGGACACGCCGTGGGACGTGCTCTCGACCCAACGGGCCGCGCAGGGCAGTGTCGCGCCCATCAGTACCGTCGGGGCCAGCAGGAACACAACGCACAGCAGCGCCCGGAACAAGATGCCAGTGAACCCCTGACCGCCGATGCTGGCATAGAGGTCGGCTGCTGCGGGAAGAAAATACAAGACCAGGATGGCGATCAGGCCGATGCCAAACTCCATGGCCGCATAGACCCGAAGCGGATGCAAGGAGGCGGGAATGATGCGCGCGAAGGCGAGGCTGCCGAGGCACATCCCGCCCATAAAAGTTCCCAATAGTACCGCGAGTGAGACTGCCGTCGACCCAATGACGAATTCGAGGAGCTGGAACCAGACGATCTCATAGACGAGTGCGGCCAAGCCACTGCCGACAAAAAAGCAGAGAACGAGCGGGTAGAATTTGCCGGTTGCTGCAGAGTGCGGCGCTGACTTGATGTCGCTCATCGGACACCCCTGGCGCTCATCGAGGACGACCATCAAAAAAATGGTCACATAAAAAAATGGTCACATAAGCAACGGGACAGAGCCGCGCAAATTGGCCAGCGGCTTGAACGCCGAGAAGAGGGCCTGGATGGCCCTCTTGTCGCTTTGTCTAACTGGAGGCTCAGAACCTAAACCCGTCACCAGAACTTGAAGTTGATGCCGGCGCGGACCAGGTTCTCGGTGAGCGAGACGGTGGTCGGAGTACCGCCGATAGAGCAACTACCCACCGGGCAGGACTGATTGCCGAGACTGACGTAGAGGTATTCGATCTTGCCGGTGATGTTCGGCGTAAAGGCCATTTCAACGCCGGCGCCGCCGGTCCAGCCGATCTGCGTCGAGCTGCTAAAGGGCAGGGTACCGGCAGCAGCCTGGACATTGCCGAACGCGCCGCCGCCCGTCCCGTAGACCAGGACGCGGTCAAACGCATAACCGGCGCGGCCGCGCACTGTGGCGAGCCAATCGCTCTTGGTTTCGCAACCGAAAAAACAATTGCTGTAGGTGGTGGCATTGAGATTGGTCCAGTCGCCATCGCCCTCGATGCCGAGCACGAACTGGCCCCACTGGTAATTGCCGCCGATTGTGCCGCCGGCGAGGAAGCCGCTGGGGCTGAAGTTACCGGTCGATGGAACACCCGTAGCGCTCCAGTTGCTGGTGCCGAAAGCATAACCGCCGTTGACGCCGACATAGATGCCGGTCCAGGTGAAGACGGGAACCGGGGCCGGAACGTAGGTGGCCGGCGCCCGCGGCGGCGGCGGTCCCGGCTGCGGAAGATCGGCCGCGAGTGCTTGTCCCCCGGCTGCGAGCGCAAGCGCTCCAGCAATCAAAATCCGCTTCATGCTAAACCCCCATCCCATTACTGACAGGCATTATCGTCTGTCGGTTAGCGTGACACAACCGCTTCTGCCGGTCAGAGTTACGCAACGGTTACTGCTTCGCTTAGCGGCCAATCTAGCAATCCAAGCGCCGGATTACCGTGCCCGAAAGGCCACAGTCGGCGCGAACTTCGCGGTCCGCCGGGGGCGGTAAAGAGGCTGAAATTGGGCGGCCGATGCAGCTGCGCCGCGGCGTTGCGCTGTACCGGGTGCAAAACCCAGCCTATCCTTGCCCGCGGGGTTCGCGTGGGGGAGCCATGACGGCAAAGCTCTGGCGTCAGCGCCTGACCTATCTGGCGATGTCGGTTTTTGTCGCCTGGCACACCCTCGCCATGGCCGTGGCGCCGGCGCCCGACAGCAGCGATCTGATCAAGGGGCTGCGCAGCGTGCTCGATCCCTACCTGAAGTTCTTCAGGCTGGACAACGATTGGGATTTCTTTGCGCCCGACGTCGGCGAAAAGGGCCGCGACCCCGTCGGCGTGATTCTGCGCTATGTGATCAAGGACGACGCCGGCACACTGCACCGGTTCGACCCGGACGCGGATCTGAACTGGTTTCAGCCGAGCTCGATCTGGTTCCGCAGCTGGTATGTCGCCCTGCTCTACGATCCGGACGACTTTGGCGAGGAGTTCGCCGCCTTGTTCTGCCGCCAGCACGCCGCATTGCATCCCGCCGCCATCACCTTCTTCGAGGCCGACCAACAGAGCTACGGTCCGCCGGATCGCCTGCGCGGCAAGCAGCCGCTCGATCCCGAATTTGTCAAAGTGCTAACGGTAAAAAGCTTCGCATGTCCGCGCTAGCCATCTCCACGCGCACCGGCTGGAAGCTTTATGCGGCCGCAGAGCAGGCGTGGTCGCGCGCCTGGTTCCAGGAGCGGCCGACGACGCCGTTGGAGCTGGTGCGGATCGGCCTCGGCGTAGCGCTCTTGCTCTACTACTTCAGGGCCAGTTTTTATCTGCTCGAATTCTGGGGCGACGGCGGCCTGCTGCCGCGCGCGCTCGCGCTGCGGGGTTTGAGCCCGTGGATGCAATCGGTTTTCTTCTACTTTACGGCGCCGTGGCAATGGATCGCCTTTGATGCGCTGTTTTTGTTTTGTTGCGCGGCCTTCACGGTCGGTTGGCGAACCTCCTGGGTGAAATGGATCGTCCTCATCGGCCACGTCTCCTTTGCCTACCGCAATGATTTTCTCATCTATGGCGTCGACAAGATCGTGGCGGCCCTGCTGTTCATCTTGTGTATGGCGCCGGTCGGACGCGCCATCAGCCTCGATCGGGTGCGCGCCGTGCGGCGCGCCAAGCGCCAGCGGCTCGATGCCGCGCTGCCGCCCTACGCGAGCCGTTGGGCCGGCGCCTGCATACGACTCATGCAAATTCAGATGGCCCTGCTGTTTTTCTATAGCGGCGTGGCCAAGCTGCACGGCGACGCCTGGTGGTCCGGCGACGCGATGTGGCAGGTCTTCAGCTCGGAGGAATACTACAACGGCCTGCTGCTCGACCTTTTTGCGCGGCATTACTGGTTGGCCAACGTTGCGACTTATTCGACGGTGCTGGTCGAGATCGCCTATCCGTTCCTGATCTGGCAGCGGGCCACGCGGCCGTATCTGCTGGCGGCCGCCATCGTGCTCCATGTCCAGATCGCCGTGTTCATGGGTTTGTTCTACTTCTCATCCGTCATGATCATGGGGCATCTGAGCTTCGTGCGCCCCGAGTGGCTGCACCGTCTCGGCGCGGCATGGAAGCGGGCGATGGGCGATATGGAAATGATCTACGACGGCAAATGCGGCTTCTGCGTCCGCTCGATGGTCTGGTTTCTCGCCTTCGACGGCCTGCGCCAGATCAGAGTACGGGATTTCCGCAAAAATCCCTCGCCCGTGGTCAGCGACGCGCAAATGGAGAAGGCGCTCTATCTGGTGCTGCCCGACGGGCGGGCGCTGCCGGGCTTCGAGGCTTATCGCTACGCCGTGTTGCGCGTGCCGGGATTGTGGTGGCAGATTCCGTTGTTTTATGTGCCGGTGTTCAGCCGTCTCATCGGGCATCCGATCTACAATTGGGTCGCCGGAAACCGCGGTTGGCTCTCGTCGATTTTGATCGGGCCACGCCGCAAGTGAGCCGACCGGGACGATGTCGAGAGATCTGACGCCGCGCGTATTTGCCTGCCGAGACAGGTCGGTATTACCCTGGTCGCTACATGATTGAAGCTAACCCGTGCACTTATTCACCCACACGTACTTTATGCACACTGCGGCCGGGCAGCCGCGCACTCTGACCCGCACATGTCCCGGGCTCATTCTGAACGCGGAGGGATGTGGAAGGCCGCGAGTGCGACCGCTTTGCGTTTCCGATGCAGTGCTAGCCGACATCTGGGTGAACAGGTCTTGGCGCCAGATCGTTGTGGCAGAAACCATCGCTTGCAGTTCTCGCACTGGGCAGGGCGCCTTTCGTCAACGGGTCTTCGCATCTGTTGAAGGATTGCCTTGGCGACCGACCGCCCTTTGGCGGTCAAACGAACCCGTGCGCGAGAATGTGTTGGGTGTTGTTTAACGGTCACTAGGCCAAGCCCTGGGCGCAAGGTCGAAGGCCAGATACAGGTCGTCCATGCTGTGCCGACGGCGCCAAGCGCACGACGCGAGAGCTTGGGCGGGCTGGGTGAATATGGAACTTGCGCCGTTTGACAAAATTGTCATTTTACCAACACAGCGGCGCGTGAGAGGATGCCGCTTTCTCCGAAGGCTCTGACCTAGAGGCCCACTATGGCGCGGACGAAGCAAAGTTCCAAACGGAGGCGTCGAAGGACAGCCTTGATATTGGGAGCGGCGGGGGTTTCTTTGACAATGGCGGGCGGCGCATCGGCAAGCGCGCTCGCAACGAATGTACCGTCGCAAGGCACCGCACCGGGAATTGTTCTCGCTGAGGAGGAAATCTCTGACGTCAGCTTGGCGACCTTCTGCGTCTTCGACAAAGAAAGCGAGTCCTCCCCGCTTCGCCGAGGCTTGAGACTTGCAGCAGGTCACGGCTGCGGCGGCGGAGGTGGCTGCGGCGGCGGGGGTCATGGCTGCGGCGGCGGAGGTGGCTGCGGCGGCGGGGGTCATGGCTGCGCGGCTGGCGGTTGCGCGGCTCATGGCTGCGCTGGCCATGGCTGCGCGGGTCGCGGCGGCAGAGGCTGTAGGGGCTGCGGCGGCGGCTGCGGTTGCGCTGGCTTTTGGATTGGAGGCTGCTGGGGCTGGGCGGGAGGAGACTACACCAACTGCTGGCAATGGGATCCAGCCTCGGGCCAATGGGTCTCCGTCTGCTATTAACGGCAAAATCCCGCCGAATTGCATGAACACATTACGGACGACCACAAATAGCCGCAAGAGACTTACGACGGTTTGCTACGGCGCACTTTGTCGGTCCTGGCCCATCGCGACATGTGGCCCTAAAACGGTTGTCGGTCGCTTTCGGAGCATAGCGGACGTGACCGGACCGGCTACCGGCTCGCCCCTGTCGCGAATGACCCGCAGCAGACATTGGGAGCTGATCGGGATATCCTTCGCGCATGGCAGACTCTTGTGCCCCGCCACCGCTTATCTTGCCGCCGCAACTCGACCGCCTGTCGCTCATCCACGAGGCTTTCCGGCTCGAATGGCTGACAATCGGATGGATGACGGTTGAAGCCGTCGTTGCCATTGGAGCTGGGGTAACAGCCGGAAGCCTTGTGCTGGTCGCCTTTGGCCTCGACAGCGTAATCGAGTTGGCATCGGCAGGTGTGCTGATGTGGCGTTTGTCTGTCGAGCTTCGCCACGGGCAGAAATTTTCCGAGGACGCAGAGCGCATCGCCAGCCGCGTCGGCGGCGGCTTGCTGTTTGTCTTAGCGGCCTACGTCACGGTCGCGGCCGTGTGGCAACTGTGGAAGGGAACGGGCGAAGAATTCTCATGGCCGGGCTTCATCGTCGCGCTGATCGCAATTCCGGCCATGCGTTATCTGGCGCAACGCAAGATCGCCATTGCCGAAAAGATCGGAAGCCGTGCGCTCCGCGCCGACGCCATTGAAGCCGTGACGTGCGGATGGCTCTCGTTCGTGGTTGTCGTCAGCCTCACCGCGCAATGGCTTGTGGGCGCATGGTGGATTGATGGCGTCGGCTCACTGGCAATCGTGTACTTTCTGGTCAAAGAAGGGCGTGAGGCATGGTTCGGCGACCAATGCGAGTGCTGTGCTTGACGGTCGCGCTTTCGCTATTCGCGGGCGAGGCATGGTCCGAAGAAAAAGAGCCTACCGCGATTGTCGAGTTAGGCGCGGCCGGCGAATGGGACTTCCCTAGTGGCAGGTTGGGGCCAACGGCGGCGGTAGAATTCACTCCAATCAAGGATTGGCTCGAAATAGAGGCGGGTATATCGGCCCTGTTTAGCGGCGGTCAGCCGGAATGGAGCACCGATCTTCTATTTAAAAAGCCATTCACTCTGTCTGACAAAGTGGAATTCATGTTCGGTGTCGGGCCGGAATGGACATTCTCACGCGACGGGACAAAAGTTGCTGGCGAGATTGCGGCGGATTTCATGTTCTGGCCGACGCCGGATCGAAAGTTCGGGTGGTTTTTGGAGCCGAGTTACAGCTACTCTTTCAGCCAAGGGCATGAACAATCGCTTGGCGTGAGTGTCGGCTTGCTAATTCCGATCCAATAGCGTGCGGTTCGCGCGGTAAGACGGTCACAACGTCTGAAATTGGCCCATCGCGACATGTGGCCCTAAAACGGTTGTCGGTCGCTTTCGGAGCATAGCGGACGTGGCCGGACCGGCTACCGGCTCGCCCCTGGCGCGAATGACCCAAAGCGGACCTCGACAGGTCGATTTTGCTGTGATGCACTGTGCGTTCCGGTGATGGAACGTTTTGGTCCGCAAGGCAGGGAGGAAAAGATGGGACGTAAGTTCATAGATTGTCGTGAATACCCGAGCGAAATGAATTGTACACTCGCGCTTAGTGCCGATAACGAAGACGAACTCTTGGAGGCGGCGGTGCAACACGCGATCACTGTGCATGGGCACGAGGACACGCCGGATTTACGTACCATGATCCGAACTGCGATGAGGGATGGAACGCCGCCGGTCGAGGCACCGCGGCGAGCGGCCTAGGCGTCGTCCGGCCGGATGTCTGTTGAAGGCGCCTGAAAGGCGCTTTCTTCTCGTGTGGTGGCGTTATTTTGGCCGGGATCGGCTTTCCGGGTACACCGAGCTTTCCGAGCTTTCGCGGACGATAGCGGAGCAATCAGCGGGCGTTCGCGCCGCATCAGCGAAAAGGGGCAGATCATGACTGCGTTCAATGCCGTGCGTTTCAAGGTGAAGGCGGGGCGCGAACAGCAATTCCTCGACGCTCACAACAAGGTTGCATTCGCGTGGCCTGGGCTTAGGCACGTCAATGTCATTAAAACCGGCGAGCATACCTTCTGCGTCATCGCTGAATGGACCGACATGGATGCGATTGTCAACGCACGTGACAGAATGATCGCGACGCTCAACTCGTTCCGTGACACCCTTGAAGACCTTGGCGGCGGGCTCGGCGTCACCGACCCGGTTTCAGGCCCAGTGGTGAAGACGCTGAAGTAAGGCAGCCGCCAGCAGCGTCATCAAGGCGATCGCAATAGGTCGGGCTCGCCGGCGCGGCTTCGAGCGGGCTCAGGCGGGTAGCCCAATACCGCCGCCACTAGGTATTTCTGCGTATCGGAAGCCATTTTGCGACGCTTGTGAAGATGATGTTTAGATACCTTGGGTTAAGTGCGACGCTCGGTTCTCACTAAGCCTGGTCGCACAGATGAAACTATTTGGACATCCGCGGTCCCTGGTCGATCGTTTACCGGTCGAGCCGCTTCCCACCGAGGTCTTCGCGGTCCTCATCGACGATCTCTATTCGGTGCTCGTATCGTTGGCGATAGGTGCAACCACGGCGGCGCTCGTTGGCGGGATCGCGGTATTGCGCACCGACAACCCCTGGCTGGCAGTTCTGACGGCTGCCACCGCGGCAATTGCCGCGGCCCGCCTGCTCCTTACCTTCGGTTACCGCAAGAACAGGTCCACCTTCGGCGGCGATGCAGCCGCGCTGCGTCGCTGGGAGCGATGGTATGCAATCGGCGCCTCGGTTTATGGAGCATGCCTCGGCAGCACCTGTTTCGTCGCCATCGCGTTCACCGACGACCCGGTCAGCCACCTTCTGCTCATTGCAAACGCGGTCGGATTTTCGGCCGGAACTACGGCGCGCAACTCCAGCCGGCCGCGGATCGCTGTGGCGCAAGTGTCCTTCATTCTGTTGCCGATCGTCATCGGCAGTGCGCTTCGCCTCGACGCTGCCTACGCCGTGTTGTCACTGATCGCGTTCCTGTACTATCTCGCGACCATCGAAATCGCGCAATATTTGGGTCACAATCGCGTGCGGTTGCTGTTAGCGACCCGGGAAAAGGGCGCCCTGAACTTGCTGTTCGAGGCTGCACTTAACAACATGGCGCAAGGCTTGTGCATGTTTGATCCCCAGCAGCGGCTGCTGATTGCCAACCGGCGCTTTTCGGAGATATTCAATATCTCGTCGGACAAGCTCACGTCTGGCACCTCAATCCGCGAGGTTATGGCGCTTGCTCAGGCGATCGACAAGAACCCCGACGCCGCCGCCGCCGCGCAGCGCAAATTGCTCGCTGGACCGCCAACCGGTTCAATCATCACCACTCTGGCCGATGGGCGCATTATCTCGATCTCGCATCGGCCAATACCCGGTGGCGGCCTCGTGGCCACTTTTGACGATGTGACCGAACAGCGCCGCGCCGAAGTACGGGCCAGCTTCCTGGCCACTCACGACGAACTCACCGGACTGCCCAACCGTCTGGTGTTCGGTCAAGCCGTCAGCGATGCGGTCAAGGCCGGCCGACGCTACGGTCAGGAATTCGTTGTCATGTTTATCGATCTTGATCGCTTCAAGATCATCAACGATACGCTCGGCCACGCCGCGGGAGATTCCCTGCTCACCGAGATTGCAAACCGCCTCAGGCAATGCGTGCGCGAAAGCGACGTCGTCGCGCGCGTCGGCGGCGACGAATTCGTCATTCTGTTACGCGAAGTCTCCGATGCCGACCAGGTTGCGACGGTGGCGCGAAAGATTCTCTCCATCGTGGTCAAGCCATTGAAGATTCATGGTCAAGAGTGCCGAGTAACGGCAAGCATCGGGATTTCACTGTTCCCGTCCGACGCACAGGATGGGGAAACACTCATCAAGAATGCCGATGCGGCGATGTATGCGGCCAAGGAAGACGGTCACAATGCATTCCGTTTCCACTCCCCAGAGATCAAAAATCAGTCGCTCGAGCGGCTGATGCTGGAGACCAGTCTGCGGCGGGCGCTCGAACGCAACGAGCTATTGCTCTACTACCAGCCCAAGCGAGATCTCGGCCGCGGCGGCATTTCCGGGGTCGAGGCTCTGTTGCGCTGGAACCATCCCGATCTTGGTCTGTTGCAGCCCAGTCGCTTCATCCCGCTCGCCGAGGAGACCGGCCTAATCGTGCCGATCGGCAAATGGGTGCTTGAGACCGCCTGCGCCCAGAACATGGCGTGGCAGCGCCAGGGCCTGCCGGCGATACGGATTGCCGTAAACCTGTCGCCACGGCAGTTTGCCGATCCCAACCTGCTTGCAGATGTCGGCGCCGCCCTGGAAAAGTCCGGTATGCCGCCGCAGCTGCTGGAGCTTGAGATCACCGAAAGCATGGTGATGCAGAACGTCGAGCGTGCCGTGCGCGTGCTGGAGGCGATCAAGAGCATCGGCATCACGCTCGCAATTGATGATTTTGGCACCGGCTATTCGTCGATGTCGCTGGTCAAGAAATTTCCGATCGATGCCCTCAAGATTGATCGCTCTTTTGTGCGCGAGATTACCAATGATAACGAAGACAAGGCCATCGCCGACGCTATCATCACGCTCGGCCGAGCGCTCAACCTGACCGTGGTGGCCGAGGGGGTGGAAATCACCGAGCAAGAGGCGTTCCTGCGTGCACACAAGTGCGATGAGATACAAGGTTATCTGATCAGCAAGCCGGTGCCTGCCGACGAGTTTGCCGCGTTCCTTGCAAACCATACCTTGGGGGAATTGAAGGACTTAGCAATCCAGGGCACGTCAAGCCGACCAGTTTTCCAGACCGGAACGTAGAGTTAGCGTTAGGGCGTCTTGGAGTATCGGCCTTCGCTAAGTATTGGGCATTTCCGCTTGTGGCCCATCGCGACATGTGCTCCTGAAGCGGTTGTCGATCGCTTTCGGGCGTAGCGGACATCGCAAGCCTTTCGCCCGGACGCTTTTATGAGTTCACGGCCTAGCACTACTTTGGCAGATTTACTCACGCTGCTTTTCCTCGCTGATCCAGGATCGGCAGTACGGACATCGCTGAGGACTTGATCGCATGATGAGGTCGACGATGGCGTGGCGGACCGCCGGCAAGGTCGGTTGAGGGGGCGGGCCGTTGATTCTTTTTCCCCGCCTCACTTTTTTGAGCCGGCGATGTTGGAGGAACGCGTAAGCAATCATCGCCATCAGCGCATGACGGTGAAGGCCGTGCCAAGACCTTCCCTCGAAGTGGTCGAGACCGAGTTCCTCCTTCAACTGTTGATGGGCCTGCTCGCAAATCCATCGTGCCTTGATCGTCGCGGCTAAGCTGCGGAGGTCCATTCCGGCGGCCAAGTTGGCGAGATAGTATTTCTTCTCTCCCGACGCGCGGTGCTCGCCGATCAGCCAGGCCTCGTCCCCTGGAAGATGCTGCTGGCCCTTGTCCCATATCCGCTGGGGAGGACCGTCGGCAGTACGCACACGGACGGCAGCAAACCGGGCTTTGAGCCGACCCTTCGTACCGCTGCGCCAACTCACAGTTCTCCACCGCGCACTGGCCATCATGTCTTCAGCTGCTGTCGATAGACTATCTGGCACCTGTCGTTTACGTGGCCGGCCTCGAACTTTGGTAACTGGCCAAATGAGCTGCACCCCAACGGGGTACACCTTGAGGTGACGAGGGATGCCAACCGCCCATGCAAGCTTGCGGGCCGTCAGCCCTTGACGGAAAGGCGCACTGAGACCGTAACCGGCATCCGCCAGCACACAGCGGAAGCGCACGCCGATCGATATCAAGCGATCAATCTCCGCCAGTGCGATCTCGGGCTTTGTCCGTGCAGTTCGATATTCGGCCGGAACACCAGCTCGCTTCAGCCGCCACCGATCGTTGACCCAACGGTCTGGAAGAAAAAGCCGCAATGCCACCATCACCGGAACTTCGCCGCGGGCGAGCGTCAGTGACACCAGAGTCTGGCAGTTGGCGGTCTTGCCTAGCGCTGAAGCGTATTGCGCAGCGACGCCGACCGAGTGCGTGCCCTTCTTTGGCACCGCCGTATCGTCGATTACCAACACAGCGTCGCTGCCACCAACGAGCCGATCCGCTTGAATGAGCAGCTCCGTCTCCAATGGCGCCGCGTCCCAGACGCCAGCCGCAACAAAATGATGCAGCTGGTCGTAATCGCCAGGCGCAAGCCGCTCCGCCATTGGCTGAACGCTCTTGCGATCGCCGGGTCCGATCAGCCCTGCCACATAAAGCGGACACATTCGCCGCCGCGATTTATGGCCTAGGCGATCCAAGAACGGCTTGAGCCATCCTCGAAGCTCGTCTTCCCAATTCGACGTTGTGCCTACCATGGTCGGCCCTCCAAAAGCCGACCACCCATGAATCATTGAAAAACTGATTTGGGAATCCCGTGCCGCTAAAAATCTGCCAAAGTAGTGCTAGAGAAAGTTTCGCCGCAAATGGCCTTCTTCGGACGCAGCGGACCAACATCGAGGGCTATCCGGGCTGATGCCGAGCGTTCGGCAGAGATCGACGATTATGCCGCCGGCGAAATCGAGGCGGATGGTCCCGGGCTGGCGCTTGCCGTCGTCGCCGAGGGGACCGTGGTGCATGCCGCCGGCTACGGATTAGCCGATTTGCGTCGCGGCCTGCCGGTCGAACCGGACACGATTTTTCACCTGGCGAGCTGCGGCAAGCAATTTACCGGCTTAGGCGTTCTGCTGCTGGCCGAGGAAGGCAAGCTCCAGCTCGACGATCCGGTCGGCAAGCATCTTCCTTCGATTGCCGGATTTGGTCCGCGCATGACCGTTCGGCAATTGCTGCATCATACCTCCGGCATCCGCGACCTCTATGACGAAGAAGGCGTCAAACAAGTCCTGGCGCGCTGCGAGCGGCCGGCCAATGCCGACGTCATCCGCACCTACGCCGACCTTGGTTGCCCGATGGCGGAAGCGGGAATCGAACCGGGCGACACGTTCAGTTACAGCAACTCCGGCTACGAATTGCTCGGCGCCATTATCGAGGGGGTGTCCGGCCAGTCGTACCACGACTTTTTCGCAAGGCGCGTGTTCGATCGGCTGGAAATGAAAGACACATTTTCAGTCCCGGATCGCAGAATTGACGGTCCGCGTTGCGCGACCGGATATACGCTCGACGATTGGGATGACTTCATAGCGGCCGGCAGCAACGAATTCGACAACCTGGTAGGCTCCGGCTCTTTTTACACGACAGCGCCCGATCTGTGCCGCTACGAGCAAGCCTTGAGAACGAATGAGCTGATCAACGAAGCCAGCATGGCGGAAGCCTTCACCAGTGGCCACACCAACGATGGCGATTCCATCAACTACGGCTTCGGCTGGAGCTTGGGGGTGCAGAACGGCATCTCTTTCGCCGATCACGAAGGCGACTGGAATGGGTTCCGTTCCTATATCTGTTATTGTCTCGACCCGGCGCTCAGTATTTTCGTGCTGTCGAACCATCCTGAAATTGATCTTTCCGAAGTGGCGGATGTCGCAATTGACGCCTATCGCTGATCGCGTCGCAGCCGCGGGACCGACTATGGCGGGTACGGCGCCGACAAGGGGTTAGCACTACTTTGGCAGATTTTTAGCGGCACGGGATTCCCAAATCAGTTTTTCAATGATTCATGGGTGGTCGGCTTTTGGAGGGCCGACCATGGTAGGCACAACGTCGAATTGGGAAGACGAGCTTCGAGGATGGCTCAAGCCGTTCTTGGATCGCCTAGGCCATAAATCGCGGCGGCGAATGTGTCCGCTTTATGTGGCAGGGCTGATCGGACCCGGCGATCGCAAGAGCGTTCAGCCAATGGCGGAGCGGCTTGCGCCTGGCGATTACGACCAGCTGCATCATTTTGTTGCGGCTGGCGTCTGGGACGCGGCGCCATTGGAGACGGAGCTGCTCATTCAAGCGGATCGGCTCGTTGGTGGCAGCGACGCTGTGTTGGTAATCGACGATACGGCGGTGCCAAAGAAGGGCACGCACTCGGTCGGCGTCGCTGCGCAATACGCTTCAGCGCTAGGCAAGACCGCCAACTGCCAGACTCTGGTGTCACTGACGCTCGCCCGCGGCGAAGTTCCGGTGATGGTGGCATTGCGGCTTTTTCTTCCAGACCGTTGGGTCAACGATCGGTGGCGGCTGAAGCGAGCTGGTGTTCCGGCCGAATATCGAACTGCACGGACAAAGCCCGAGATCGCACTGGCGGAGATTGATCGCTTGATATCGATCGGCGTGCGCTTCCGCTGTGTGCTGGCGGATGCCGGTTACGGTCTCAGTGCGCCTTTCCGTCAAGGGCTGACGGCCCGCAAGCTTGCATGGGCGGTTGGCATCCCTCGTCACCTCAAGGTGTACCCCGTTGGGGTGCAGCTCATTTGGCCAGTTACCAAAGTTCGAGGCCGGCCACGTAAACGACAGGTGCCAGATAGTCTATCGACAGCAGCTGAAGACATGATGGCCAGTGCGCGGTGGAGAACTGTGAGTTGGCGCAGCGGTACGAAGGGTCGGCTCAAAGCCCGGTTTGCTGCCGTCCGTGTGCGTACTGCCGACGGTCCTCCCCAGCGGATATGGGACAAGGGCCAGCAGCATCTTCCAGGGGACGAGGCCTGGCTGATCGGCGAGCACCGCGCGTCGGGAGAGAAGAAATACTATCTCGCCAACTTGGCCGCCGGAATGGACCTCCGCAGCTTAGCCGCGACGATCAAGGCACGATGGATTTGCGAGCAGGCCCATCAACAGTTGAAGGAGGAACTCGGTCTCGACCACTTCGAGGGAAGGTCTTGGCACGGCCTTCACCGTCATGCGCTGATGGCGATGATTGCTTACGCGTTCCTCCAACATCGCCGGCTCAAAAAAGTGAGGCGGGGAAAAAAAATCAACGGCCCGCCCCCTCAACCGACCTTGCCGGCGGTCCGCCACGCCATCGTCGACCTCATCATGCGATCAAGTCCTCAGCGATGTCCGTACTGCCGATCCTGGATCAGCGAGGAAAAGCAGCGTGAGTAAATCTGCCAAAGTAGTGTTAGGGCGTGTACTCGTAAATCGAGCTCGGTCAGCTACGGCTGGTCAATGTCCGCTTTGTCCCCCGGAAGCGGTCATTCCGTTGCATCACACTATGTGACGTTAAGGGGTCAAAAGCGGTAATTAGCAAGATTTGCTCTGACACGGCCGAGTAAGCGCCTGTATATTCCCAATAACAGACATGCGTTGAAAGGGTTGGCGCGGCAATTTTGTGCCACATTAGCCCTCAACTCCGAGGACCATTGGATGCGCAAGGTGCTCTGGGCCTTCGCCGGCTTGATCGTTGTGGCTTTGGGTGCACTCGGGGGTGTGTTGGCGTTCGATGCGCCCGTGAAGCCGCCGCCTTTGGCCTCGATCAGCGAACCTTTCGCCGACGTCGATTTTACAGATTTGCCGACGGTGCAGACCTATGTTGCGCGCGACGGCACCAAACTCGGCTATCGCGTTTACGAGGGCAGCGGCGCGCAAGTGGTGGTACTGATTCACGGCTCGTCCGACGACGGCGCCGGCATGCATCCACTTGCCAAGGCGCTGCGCGATGCTGGCGCGTCGGTTTATGTGCCGGTTCTGCGCGGTCATGGCAATTTCGGCCACAACGGCGACATCGATTATATCGGCCAGCTTGAGGACGATCTCGCCGATTTCGTGGGGGTGTTGCGACCGCTCCATCCCAACACCAGCTTTTCACTGATCGGCTTTTCCTCGGGCGGCGGCTTTGTTCTGCGCGTGATCGCTACTCCTGACGAGAAGCTGTTTTGATCGCTTCATCATGATCTCGCCGGCTTTGTCGCAGGGCTCACCGACCATCCGTCCAGATACGGGCGGCTGGGTCTCGGTAGCGAAACCGCGCATCATCGTACTGGCGATGCTAAATCACCTCGGCATCGACTGGTTCAATGGGCTTCCCATCGTCGCTTTCGCGACTTCGCCCAAGGCTCCGAATCTCACCAGCGTTTATTCGTTCCGGCTCGCGGTCGATTTCGGCGCGCCGCGGGATTATTTGACCGCACTCGGACGCAGCAGGAAGCCGGCCGCACTCCTGGTGGGTGGCGCCGACGAGCTGTTCTATCCCAATCGCTTTGCGCCCTTGTTCGAGCCAGTGCGGCCCAATCTGCGCATCACCATCGTGCCCGGCCTCGGCCACATCGGGATGACCGTAGCGCCGGCGGGCATCGCCGCCGTGCGAAAATCTTTCGTGCACCTGACGGCGCCCCGACAGGCTAAATTTTCCCCACCCATGAATGACCGCTTCGGGTCATGAACTGCCTCGCCGACCATAAAGCCGCCGCGGCAGCTAAACCTCAGATAACGGACATCACGGCTGGAGACTGGCGCGGCAGAGATAGGCGAGTCGCCCAGAGGAATCGCATCCCCGGGCGCTCCCAGATCCATGCATGAACCTCTCGATTCACACGGCTCCCGATGTTCGGTCGTTTCCATGGCGCAGCTGCCAATGGCGCTTAACGGGAGTGGCAGAGCCGGGCCAATAGCCACCAAATCGCTGCATTGCGGTAATAGACACAACGGTCCGATATTGTTGGGCCTTGCTCGCGAACTGCACGCCTGACAAGCAATTTCGCACCGGCCTCTAAGGAATCGCCAACATGGAAGACCATAAGACGCGCCGAAAAATCATTCGCGAATGGATGGCCCTTCCGAAGGATAAGCGACAGACCGAAGAACAGGTTGCGGCATTCGCCAAAAAGGCGGCCCAGCAAAACGAGTTCCACCACAGTCGGCGCGATCCGCACCAGAAATTTCGACGCGATCCTTTCGAGAAGGTCATGGGATGGCTGTTGCCGCGCGCCGGCCAGTCATGACCGGACGGCATAGCGGCATTAGTCACCGCCCGTTGATGCCATTAATGCCGTGGCCCGGTAATCGGCAAGGTCTGGAAGGTCGCCGGGGCGATCCCCTTCGGCAGCAAAAGCATGGCGACCTCAACAGAAAAGTGGGTGACTCCTATTGTTCTTTATCTCCGGCGCGCCCATTTTGGCTTATACTGGCAAACACTGGCTTGTCTGAAGAGCTGCCCAAAAAACGGCGACGTACCGAAGTCTTCGTTTCTTCCCATTGGCGGCCATAGTGCCCATCGGCAGGCACAGTTTCCAATATCGACGTTGGTTCGTACCGTGGGTGCCTTCGGCACCCGAATTGTGCATATCCGAGCGCCAATGGCCCGGGCGCCTAGGCCGTCGGACCCATCAACCGCTTGATCGAAGAGGAACGCCGCGTGCAGGTACTCGTCCGTGACAACAATGTCGACCAAGCCCTCAAGGTGCTGAAGAAGAAGATGCAGCGCGAGGGCGTCTTCCGCGAGATGAAGCTCCGCGGCCATTACGAAAAACCCTCCGAGAGGAGAGTCCGGGAGAAGGCGGAAGCCATCCGCCGCGCCCGCAAGCTCGCCCGCAAAAAGATGCAGCGCGAGGGTTTGCTGCCGATGAAGCCTCGGGTGATTGCGGGGGCCCTCGGAAGAGGCAGCCCAGCGCGCACTCCTCGCTTTTGATCTCAGAACAATCCGTAACCGATACCCTCGATGAAATCTTGGTCCAAAAAACTTCTTCAACGGCACCGTCGGCTTAGCGTCGATTGTGGTGATTCATGGCGAGCAAGATCAAGGTGACGCCGCATAAGGAAGAGATGCTGGAGGAAGAGGGTCCCGACAGCCCGCTGCTCGACCTTTCCGACGCTGCCGTCAAGAACCTGATCCGCACCGCCAAGAAGCGCGGCTATGTCACCCACAACCAGATCAACGCGTTGCTATCCTCAGAGGAGGTCAAGTCCGAGCAGATCGAGGACATCCTGGCGAAGTTCAGCGAGATGGGCGTCAACGTGGTCGAGACCAAGGACGCTGAGCTCGAGGAAGAGGTGGCGACCCGTGAGGAGCCCGATGAGGAAGCCGAGGGCGAGAATGTACTAGTCGAAGTCCAGGAACGGCCGGTTCCGGCCAAGTCCGAGGCAAAGGATCCCGCCGAGCGCACCAACGACCCCGTGCGCATGTATCTCCGCGAAATGGGTTCGGTGGAACTCCTTTCGCGCCAGGGCGAGATCGCCATCGCCAAGCGCATCGAGGCCGGCCGCGAGGCCATGATCGCGGGGCTCTGCGAGAGCCCGCTCACCTTCCAGGCCATCATCATCTGGCGGGACGAGCTCAACGAGGGCAAGGTTTTCCTTCGCGACATCATCGACCTCGATGCAACCTACGCCGGCCCCGACGCCAAGGCCATGCCGGCGCCGGTGATTGGCCCCGACGGCCGGTTGATCGTGAACATCGCCTCGGGCCAACAACCGCCGCAGATGCAGGCTCCGGCCATTGCGCCGGCCGCCCCGTTCAAGCCGGCCGGCGAACGTGCCGACGCCGAGGAGGCGGCTGCCGACGGGACGATCAGTGAGGGCAGCCTCGACGATGACGATATGGAGAATTGGCTCTCGGTCGCCGCAATCGAGGCGGAACTCAAGCCCAAGGTGATCGAGACCTTCGACACCGTCGCCGGCACCTATAAGCGGCTACGCCGCCTGCAGGACCAGGACATCCGGTTCCAACTCAAAAGGCTGTCGCTCTCGCCCGCGCAGGAGCGCAAGTATAAGAAACTGAAGAACGAGATAATCGGTGAGGTGAAGTCGCTGCGGCTCAATCAGGCGCGCATCGACGCCCTGGTCGAGCAGCTCTACGACATCAACAAGCGGCTGGTCGGCCACGAGGGCCGGCTGATGCGGCTGTCGGAGAGCCACGGCGTCAGCCGCGAGGATTTTGTCAAGAACTACCAGGGCTCCGAGCTCGACCCGCGCTGGCTCAACCGGGTCTCCAAACTCTCCGCCAAGGGCTGGAAGAATTTCGTCGCCCGCGACAAGGACCGCATCAAGGAGCTGCGCACCCAGATCCACACGCTGGCGTCGGAGACCGGCCTCGAAATCGGCGAGTTCCGCAAGATCGTGCACATGGTGCAGAAGGGCGAGCGCGAAACGCGCCAGGCGAAGAAGGAGATGATAGAGGCGAACCTGCGTCTCGTCATCTCGATCGCCAAGAAATACACCAACCGCGGCCTGCAGTTCCTTGACCTGATCCAGGAAGGCAACATCGGCCTGATGAAGGCAGTCGACAAGTTCGACTACCGGCGCGGATACAAGTTTGCGACCTACGCCACTTGGTGGATCCGGCAGGCGGTGAGCCGCTCGCTCGCCGATCAGTCGCGCACCATCCGTGTGCCCGTGCACATGATCGAAGCCATCAACAAGATCGTGCGGACGAGCCGTCAGATGCTCAACGAGATCGGCCGCGAGCCGACGCCGGAGGAGCTCGCTGAAAAGCTCCGCATGCCGCTCGAAAAGGTACGCAAGACCTTGAAGATCGCTAAGGAACCGCTCTCGCTCGAAACGCCGATCGGCGACGAGGGGGACTCCCACCTCGGCGACTTAATCGAGGACAAGAACGCCATCCTGCCGATCGACGCCGCCATCCAGTCGAACCTGCGCGAAACCACGACACGCCTGCTCGCTTCACTGACGCCACGCGAGGAGCGGATCGTACGCATGCGTTTTGGCCTCGGCAGAAACAGCGACCACACACTGGAGGAAGTTGGCCAACAGTTTGCGTTGACGCGTGAGCGAATTCGGCAGATCGAGGCTAGGGCGCTGAGGAAGCTGAAGCACCCGACCCGATCAAGCATACTCAGGAGCTTCCTCAAATAGTTAAGTGCCGGGTAGGCCCGCGTACGACGCGAATGCGATGATCATTGGAGGTGTTCAACGAAACGAATCTATTCGCCTACGGGCGAGACTTCCACTCCGGCTCACAAACGAAAGTGCCGCGCTTAAATTGCGATGTCCGCTTTACCCTCCCTGATAGCGGGCATTACCCCCGTTTAGTTGAGTACACGCCCTAATCGGCTGTGTGCAGCCGCCGATGAGGCCTTGCATTCGGCGATGTTACACTTCCCATACCCACACGCAAGCTGTAGTGTTGCTGCGCCAGAGGGATTCGCCGCGCTTGCGGCGGGCCTGTTCTGGCCTAGCGACGCGAAGGTGCTTGTGATGTGGGGCTATTACGACGAAAGCGGTGAATATGACGGCCGAGGCAATCTGCTAAATATGACGATCGGCGGATGCTTTGCGTCTTTGGACCGTTGGCTGTCATTCGATGCCGCGTGGCGTGCGGCTTTGACGGACCACGGCGTTGCCTATTTCCATATGGCTGATTTCGAGGCGTGGCAGTCGCCGTTTGACTTCAAACTCGATAGCGGGGCGCGCGATCAGGCAAAGCACAATCGGCTCCTAAACGCGCTCCTAGATATCATGCTGGAGCACGTTGACGGTTTCTATGGGTTCGGCGCCGTGTCGATATTTGACCCAGAGAAGCCCGAATTGAGCCATGAAATTCTCATGGAGGATTGCGTCAGCGGCGCGATCAAGAACGCGGTATTAGATGTGGCCGATTTTTACGGCGAGCCGCTCAATCTCGTCTTTGGCAAGCAGAAGCATTTTGGCGAAGGCAAGATTCGCAAATACATTGATTTTTACGATTTTGGCGAGGCCAAGGGACGCATTAAGGATTTCACGACTTCTGAGCCAAAATCAAAGTCACCCCTGCAAGCCGCCGACATTTTTGCCTACGAAATGGCTCATGCGCAGCGTGCCGGACGGCCCGAACGCTATCCGTTTCAGCGGATTGTGGACGGATGCAAAAACACCAACCGCAAGCTTATCATGGGTTGGGGGCCGATCAGGTCTAAACGCCTCGATCTTGGCGCTTCGCCTGCTTTTGTGAGGCGCCCGTGACTTTCTTAAACGCCTTTTCAAAATCCTTCGGATCGTCCGAGGCCCCTACTTCTTTCGCCATGGCAACGAAACGCTTGTGGCGTTCGGCGTCGGTGAGTTTCCGCTGTTGCTCGCCTTTGCGTGTCATCGGATTTTTCCTAATTCAAAATCCCCATCTTTTGCAACACGCCACCAAGCCCGGCGAACAGCAGGAAATAGCAAGTATACCGGAACCAACGCCGCGCCCAAAGCTGCGTGATGTAGGGCAAAAGTTGGTCCCAAAGCGCAATCAGCATTTCGGTCTCACCATTGGAGCCACTCTATCATGAGCGATAAAATCGACTTCGCTGGCGCATGGTTTGACGTTTGCAACGAATATCTATGCGACCGGGAAGCGTTTCTGAAAGGTCTCAAGAATCCTGTCGGCGGCGGCATGGTGCTCAGTGCGGTCGCTGACAGTGTTAACTCGCCGCCGTGCGGAGCTGATAGCCTGCATCAATCGGATTCTCTTGATGATGTCTTGGTCAAGGAGAATCTGGATGATTTCGCCCAAAAGGGCATTGCTGGCGATAGCCATTCCAAAGGGTGATTCAATGGAATTGGCGTCTTTCATTGCCATAGTTTGCTCTCCTGATTCGCTTCGCACCGATCAGGATAGCGACGGCGGGGAAGGGCGTCAGTGCCTTTCCCCGCTATTCTTCAAGGGTAATTTAAGCTGTACCGGCTTGCCTTTCGGCGGCTTGGCGACGAGTTGTTTGATAAGTGAGCCGCTTGCCCTTGACTCCGTTGAGGGCGCGTTTGGCGCGGCGAGTATCGTCAACGCCGAGTTTTTCCCGATTGTTATATCGGAAATCGAACTCAGCGAGATACCGCCGCAAGTGTTCTTCGGAGACGTGCTGGTAAACGCCGTACACTCCACGCTTCAAGATCGAGAAGAATCCTTCAACAGTGTTGGTGTGGACCGAGCCGCGCACATACTCTTTCTTTTGATGTTCGACGGTGCCATGCGACGCGAAGTTATGGCCAACGCGAGTATAGATCACATGCTCGTCGCTCATGAGGCCGCTTTCGCGCTTGATGTTGCGCGCCATGATGCCCCGCAAACCGTTTGCCGTGACCGTGGGGACATGGAAGGAGCGCACTTGGCCTTGGCGCTCGACCAGCGCGAACACCGGCATTTTGTCGGCCGGCGGCAGGAAGGCTTTGCTGGACGCCTTGCGGCCCATGTAGGTCTCATCGACCTCGACGGTGACGCCAGCGCCGCCAAGCCGATCCGTAAAGATGCCGCGATATTCGGTCATGGCCTCGCGGATACGATGTCCCAGGAACCAAGCGGTTTTCATGCTGCAATTGAGCATCCGCTGGATTTGCCGGGTCGCGATGCCCTTCTTGCTGCAACAAAACAGGTGAATGACCTGGAGCCACAGGTAGAGCGGCAGGTGGCTATCCTCGAAAATCGTGCCGATTCGGACCGTGAAGTGCTGTTTGCAGGCGTAGCATTTGTGGAGGCCAACCCGGGTCGTCTTGCCGTTCAACCGGCCAATCCGGGAAGTCTCGCCACAATGGGGACAAACCGGGCCTTCCGGCCAAAGGTGGGCTTCGACGTAAGCGAACGCGGCAACTTCATTTTTGAAATGGGTGGCGTCGAAAACTGGGTGGGCCATAGCGAAATCTCCTATGGCCCGGATACTACATTATGGGGGCTGGTATGTCAAGTGTAACGTGGCCTTGCATTCTCCCAGGGAACAAAATAAGAACATAATGGCAGCTAGTGGCCCAGTCACATGCGGCCCGGCTGAACGTGTGGATAACGCCCGCGGCGCCCGGATCGTCCTTGCAGGGGCCGGGCCCGGCACTACGGTGGCGATCAAGGCTATCAAGGCTAGCGAACGGAGCGTGTCATGGCGGGAAGCGTCAATAAAGTGATCCTGGTCGGCAATCTGGGCGCTGATCCGGAAATCCGTCGCACCCAGGACGGCCGGCCGGTGGCCAATCTGCGCGTGGCGACGTCGGAGTCGTGGAAGGACAAGACCACCGGCGAGCGCCGGGAAAAAACCGAATGGCACCGTGTCGTCATCTTCAACGAGAACCTGTGCCGGATTGCCGAGCAATATCTCAAGAAAGGCTCGAAGGTCTTCATCGAAGGCCAGCTGCAGACGCGCAAATGGCAGGATCAAGCCGGCCAGGACCGCTACTCGACGGAAGTTGTGCTGCAGGGCTTCCGCGGCGAGCTGACGCTGCTCGACCGCGCCGGTGCCGGCGGTGCCGGTGGTGCCGGCGGCGGCGAGTTCGGGGCCGAGGAGGGCGGCGAGTTCGGCTCGTCCGGGCCGACGCGCAAGGTCGCCGCCGCGGCCGGCGTCGGCGCGCGGGGTCCGCGCGGCGACATGGACGATGAGATTCCGTTTTAATGGATTATGAAATCCCGTTTTAATGATGGTTGGGCCATCGTCACCGACGGCAAAGCGCCAGGCGCCGATCGATTTGACGCGAAGCGATGATGCTCTAGCGTGACGGCAAGCAGTCCGAACAAAGCGGGCAGGGATGCAGCCATGTGCCTCGCATGTCGTGAATTTGCACCGGACCGGCGCAGGTTTCTCTCTCTATCGGCGGCGGGCGTCGCTGCGACCGGCTTGTTCGGCGCGCGGCTGGCCTTTGCCGCAGGCGCCACGACGAGCGTTACGGTCGACGAAGCGATCGCAAAATTGAAGGCCGGCAACGACAAATACGTGAGCGCTCCGCAGCTCTGCGCCGCCGATCTCGCCAAGCAGCGCGATCAGGTGGCGAAGGGGCAAACGCCGTGGGCGACGATCGTCGCTTGCTCCGACAGCCGCGTTCCTCCCGAGCTGCTGTTCGGCGGGCTCGGCCTCGGCGAGCTCTTTGTCGCGCGTAACGCCGGCAATATGGTCGATACGGCGACCATGGGGACGATCGAATACGGGGCCGAACATCTCGGCGTTCCGCTCATCGTGGTTGTGGGTCATGAACGATGCGGCGCCGTCGCTGCCGCCTGTGCAGTCGTCGAGCGGCACGAGAAGTTCCCGGGCTCCATCGGTCCCATGGTCAATGCCATCGTCCCCGCGGCGAAGGCCGTCTACGGCAAGCCCGGCGATTTTGTCGATAATACCGTTCGCGAAAGCGCGAAGCGCACCGCGGCGAAGATCGCGAGCAAAAGCGCCATCGTTTCGCATCTCATCAAGGCCAAAAAAGTCAAGGTCGCGGCCGCACGCTACGATCTCGATAACGGCCGCGTCGAGTTCCTGACGATCCTTGCTTGATGGCACAGCGGCGTCCGCTCATTCCCGCGTCGGCGGGAATCCGGCTAAGCTGGTTCGAGATTCGCGGTCGGGGTCCCCGCCGTCGCAGGGGGCGAGCGGCCTTTCCCTGTCGGCACTGATGGATCTCATCTTCGCGATCAAATTCGTCCACGTCGTCGCCGCCGCCGCGATGTTCGGCACATGGCTGGCCATGGCGATCTTCATGCAGCTCGCGCATCGCTCCGGCAATACCGCGGTGGTGGCGCTGACGTCGCGCTTCGTGGTGAGCCTCGAGCTGATCGTCATGATCGGCGCCGTGGCGGTACAGCCGATCAGCGGCTTTGCGCTGGCGGCAGTGATCGGACTTTCGCTGCCCGACGAATTCTGGATCGTGGTTTCGGCGGCGGTCTACGGCCTCGTTGTGGCGGGCTGGCTCGCTGTGCTCGGCATCGAGGTCCGCATCCGCAAGCTGGCGCGGCAGGCGGCGCTGGACGGTGTGCCGCTGGCCGACGCCTATCGCCGCCTGTTCCGCTTCTACAGCATGCTGGTCTGGCCGACGCTCGCCGCCACGGTCGTGCTGTTCGCGCTGATGATCTGGCAGCCGCGGCTCGACTAGCAGCGCGCCCGCGTCCGATGACCTGTTGGACAGGGCCTACGAAGGGCTCTGTCGGCGGCTACGCAACTCGCTACGTGCGGCCGCCGTTGCGCGTTCGGATTTTGTTCGAGGTTGGAAAGATTTTCGATGGTCTCGTGCCTGGCCGCGAATTCGAACAACCGATTGATCGCCTCAAGCACCTCCGCCGTGCCGCTCGACAGCGACTTGGCGATTTCGAGCGAGATGCCGGCAGCATGCCTCGTTTCGCCGATCGTCTCTGCGAACGCTGCAAGTGCTTTCGCGACGGTGGTAGCGTTTTTCGCGGCATCGGCCGCTTCGGTAGCGATGCTCGAAGTCGTGTGCGTCTGATCATTGATGTTGTTCGAGACCAATTCGACAGTCTCGGCGAGCTTGGTGATGGTGTCACTGGTACCGGTAATCTCCTCGACGGAGTGCCGCGTCGCTGTTTGGATTTTGCCAATCTGCTCACTGACTTCCTGCGTTGCCTTCGACGTTTGCATTGCGAGCGATTTCACTTCGCCGGCGACGACGGCGAATCCCTTGCCGGCCTCGCCAGCCCGCGCCGCTTCGATCGTTGCATTCAGTGCCAGGAGGTTCGTTTGCGCCGCGATCTTGGAGATCAGGCCGACGACGGAGCCCACCTTTTCCGCGGCGTCGGAAAGCGATTTGATTGTCTCGTTGGTTTGCACCGCGCGCGCCACCGCCTTTTCAACAACCTGTGCTCCGTCCACGGCCTGCGCGCTGATGTTTCCAAGTGACGAACTCAATTGCTCAACCGCCGCCGCTATGGTGGAAACGTTCGTCGCCGTATTGCGGGCTGCCTGGGTCGCGACGCTTGATTCTTCCGAGGCACTGCCTGCGAGGCGCGAGAGCTTGGCGGCGTTATCACTGAACGATTGCACCGCCTCGCTCACGAAAGAGCGCACGCTTTTGACCGCCTCGTCAAAATCTTTGATTGCGCCGCTGAGCTCGTTGCCGCGTTTTTCGCCGCCCGCACTCGCGCCGAATAGTGCAGAACGATGGCATTGGCGGCATCCAACGTCAGCACCCGTTGCGCGACGTCGGTGAGTTGGAGGGCTTTGCGGCGTGAAAGCCCAAATCGACGCCGCAGCTCGCGACTGAAATTGGTTAGGATGGACTGGGCGATCGTGCCGCGCGTCCGCATGTCCGCGGCCAACCCAATTTCGATTTCGACACGTTCCAGTGCATCCTCGACAAATTTGTCGTCGAACGGATTTAGAAAGAGCCGGGAGGTGTAATGGATGACAAGCCTGCGCCATTCTTCTGCGCTTTCCTTCAACAACTCTTCGTAAAAGGGCGTAAATTTCAAAATCTTGGCGAAGTGCCGGTCGCAAATCATGTCCATCATCGGCCCAAGATAACGCCAGACTTCGGCGCGAAGCGCGAGCGCTTCGTCGTCGATTTCGTACATCTGCAGGCCGAGTAGGTATGGTGCCGGGATAGGCATGCAGCTTCCTACCGTGCCAGCAAATCTCGACGCCAATGATTTCTTTTTAGTAAACCAAGGATTGGGCGGGCGTTGCCGAAGCACCGCCGCTCGGCATCGATGTCTTCCAATAGCGTGAATGCGAAATGCCGGAATGTTTGGTTTTATGGATACTTTGGGTCGAACGCGACACGATCAAAATGTCCGCGCGATGTCCGCTTCATCCCCGATTGCTGAAGTATCGCTGCGTCGCACTACGTGACGCTGATCGCGCTTCCCCAGAGCGCGCGGATGCCGTCGACGGCTTATGAGCGCTGCGGGGGGTGTTCGCGCCCACCTAACCAGGCGAAGGACCGGCGCACGAAAGTAGCGCCATTTGCGGTCACCGGCTCGCCATGCGCAATCAGCACCCGTTCGATGGGCCAAGCGAGGATGCGTTGCAAGGCGGCGCGCGCCACACGGCGATTGATAAAGCTCGCGCGCCACTCTCGCGGAGCGCCGGGACTCGGAGCGCAGATACCGTCGAGCCGGGCGATAACGCCGCGCCAACCCTTGAACCAGTCGGGCGGAAAATTTTGAATCAGGTCGGCAAAGATTGCCGTGCGGCTGGCGCGATGAAAGAACTCCACTTCGGTCAACGGGCTGCCGCGGACGGCAACCTGATCGATCTCGGCTGCCCATTCCGGTTCCGGCGCGTCGCTTAGCTCGGCGTCGAAGGCGAGGTCCTTGCGTTTCCTGCGCAAGCCGGGCGAAGCATAGAGGCGCGCCTGCGGATAGGCCGATTTCCATTCGGCAAGGAACAGATGATGCAGCCGATTGGGCGAAATAAGAAAATGCACAGATCCCAGAGCGTCGATATCGCGTTTGAGTGCGGCTGACAGCGCCACCGGCGACCAGACGAACAAGCGGCGGTCCGAGAGCTCGATCAGTGCCATGCGGGTGGGGTAGGCAAAACCAAAGAACGACACGATCGAACCCTCGCCGATCCAGATGGCGGGGCCGAATTCGCGCAGCGCTTCGCTCATGACGATCCTCCCATCCCGAGGCCTTCGCAATTCACTGGCCTTTGACTGGAGTAAAAGAAATCTCCGAGCCTTGGAACATGGCAACCCGCTTGGATCTATTTCGCCCGAAACGACTGCCGCGCCGCTTTGGTCGCCAGATAGCTTGCCGTGACTTGACTCTGATCGGCGTCGGCGAAAGCGCTCGCGGCGTGTAGCGCGTTTGCGGTGGCGTTGATGGCTTCCTTGATCATGCGGACGGTCGGTTGCGGCATCGACAAGACGACTTCTGCCATCTCCAGGGCCTTTTCCACAGTGCGGCCGTCATCGGCCACCTCATCGATCAATCCCCAATCGAGCGCTTTGGCGGCGGGCATTTTCTCGCACATGATGGTGATGCGTTTGGCGCGCGCCGGCCCGACGAGCGTGATAAGACGCGGCAAGGCGCCCCACTGCAGGTTCAAGCCGATTTTGACCTCGGGAACGTACAGATAGGCACCGCGCCCCAACACCCGCCAATCGCAGGCCAGCGCGATCGCGACGCCGGCGCCGACCGCCAGCTTCTCCATGGCCGCAATGGTGATCTGCGGCATCGCCTCCCAGGCTTTGCACAGCCGCACCCCGCCATAGGCACGGTATCGCCGCTTCAAGTCGTCGCTCTCGCTCGGCCAACTGTCGGTGGCTTTCAGATCGAAACCGGCGGAAAAGGCATTGGCCGCGCCGGTGAGGATCACCGCATGGGTTTCGAGGTCGTCGAGAAAACCACGCGCTGCGTGGGTCAGTTCGACGACCAGCTTTTCATTAAAGGCGTTGAGGTTCGCCTTGCGGTCGAAACGCACGACAGCGATGCCGTCGCGCTTTTCGATGGTCACATAGTCCAGCTTCACCTGTCATCCTCCCTCAGTGCGCCAGAGTGGCCAATTCCCGAACGAGGCTTGCACATGCGCGCGAAAGCGGACCTCAATCAAGAGACGACTGGAGATATCTTGCAACGATCGCGCGGTGTCATATTGAGTTGCCTGCACAACGGCCTCGGCAACTATCGATGACATGCTCACCGGATTGGCGGCGGCGCTAACCCGCTCGCTGCGCGACGGTGCGGAGGATAGTCGCCGCCGCGGTTTTTCGATGCTAAGCCGCCAGTGCCCCGGCAGCATCGACCGACACTGATAGGAATTTTACGCCCTCGGCATTTCGCACCTCGATCCACCAGCCGATCCAATCATTGGCAAAGGCGTACTTCAAATCCTCCGCCATCGCTTCTGCGAATTCAGCCGCGGTGTGATGGTTTCGGAATTCCTCTCCGCGACAGTCATACAGCGATTGATCTCTCGTTCTGCAGTCGAAGAAGAAACGCATGATTGCACCCTTTACCGAGACCATGATGGTATTTGTCTAGCCCCACGCGGCAAGGATTGGATTGGTTTAGGTCAATAACTAAACATTGACCAATTCGCGGAATGCCGAAGATGGACGACGTCCAAGCCTGCAAGCACATCCGTGCTGTGCCGAACTACGCCGCGTGTTCGTTCCGCGCACCGGCGAAGGCCGGGGCGACCTCGGCCATGAAGCGCGCCATCTCGTCCTTGACCTGATTGTGCGGCTTTAGGCCGACATTGAAGTAGAGAATCACCTCGGAGAAGCCGACCGCCTCGACCTTCTTCAAGGTTTCGATGATGCTTGCCGGCGATCCGAGCAGCACGGAGCTTTCCGTCAAATCCTCGGGCTTGACCTTGCGCAACCGCTCGACCATGTCGATGAAATACCGATAACTCGGTGGCGCGGAATTCGCGTCGCCGGGAAGAGCCGGGATCACGCACTCCTTGTAATAGCGTATCTGCCGCGCGCGCTGAGCGTCCTCCTGCGGCTTGTTGTCGGCGAGATGCGTAAAATAGCTGCATATCAGGCGGCCGGGCTTATTGCCCTGCCGCGCACAAGTTTCACGATAGAGGTCCGCGACTTGCTTCAACCCGCCATAGCTCATCGCGGCGGCAAATGGCGCGACGATGAGCCCGCAACCCAATCGCGCAGCAAGCTCGATCGAAGGCTTTGAAAACGACGCGACATAGGTCGGGACCGGCCGTTGGATCGGTTTCGGCGTGATCCGCACGTCATCGAACGAATAGTATTTGCCGTGATGGGATATGCGGCCGTCGGCCGCCCAAAGCCGGCGCACCAGCTCCAGGCCTTCTTCGAATATTTCCTGATTGTCGTCGAAGGACGCACGGAAGGGCAGGTATTCGCGCCTGTCATAGCCGCGCCCGGCGGCGAAATCGACACGACCGCCGGAAAGGAGATCGAGCGTCGCCCATTGCTCGGCCACGCGAATGGGGTGATGGAGCGGTAGCACCGTCACCGCCGGCGCCAGCCGGATGCGTGTCGTATTCGCGGCGATGTAGGCGAGCACGATGTCCGGGCAGGACAGTACGCCGAGCGAATTGAAGTGATGCTCGCCGATCCAGGCCGAGTGCATCCCGAGCTTGTCGGCCCAGAGCGCTTCGGCGGCGATGTCAGCGACGAACTGGTTCGATGAGCGATCGTTATTTTCGTAATGATTGTCGCTCAGCGTAAAGTAGCCGAACTCCATTGCAGCCTCCCTAGCCCGCCCAGATCGCGCGGATGCCGTCGATCGCGAATTGCACCGCGAGTGCCGCGAGCAGCACGCCGAGCAGCCGCGACAGCACGATGTTGCCGGTCATGCCCAGCAGCCGGCCGATCTGCGCGGCGAAAATGAAGGCGACGAAACAGGCGACCGCGACCGACGCCACCACGGCGATCAGCAAGCCGACCAGCAGCAAATTGCCGTCGGCGCGGCCCGCCAGCAGCACGGTCGCCGTGATGGCGCCGGGGCCGGCCAACAGCGGGATCGCCAGCGGGAAGGCGGCGATGTTGCGCACATGCTCTTCGACCGCCTGCTCGGCGGCTTCGCCTTCGCGGCGCATGCGCACGCCGAACAGCATCTCGAAGGCGATCGTGAACAGCAGCAAGCCGCCGGCGATGCGAAAGGCCGCCAGCGAAATGCCGAGCGTGCGGAACAGCCAATCGCCGATCAGCGCCGTGCCGACGAGGATGGCGCCGGCGATCAGGCTGGCGCGCAGCGCGACGTTGCGCCGCGCGGCGCGCGGCAGGCCGTGGGTCACGGCCTGGAAGGTCGGCGTCAGGCCGACCGGATCGACCACGACGAACAGTGTCAGCAGCGCGGAGATGGCAAAGTCGAAGGGCATGGCTTTCCCTCCCCCTTGTCGGACAGGGTAGGGTGCGGGGTAGCGAGGCAGCGCGCAAGCACAACGCAATGCAAGTGCACTGCTCGCCGCAGCAGATCCAGCCACAATTCAACGAGCGACGCACGATTTTGGATTGCGACTTGCCAATTGATCTTGGCGCGCGAAGAGCGGCGAGCGAAGCTGCTTGGTAATCTCTTGGTGCGTTAGGCGTGTTAGTTTTATCGTCGCGGCCGCGGCTTTCGCGGCCCGCAATTCGGGCGGGCCAACGCGCCGCGATTTGCCGGTTTCGGCGGGACCGATCCTGGCGCCGCTTCGCCGCCGTAGCGCCTTGAAATTTCAAAGGAAACTCATACATCCCGGGAGCCGATAAAGGTGGCTTTACGGCGCCTGATCGGCTATGAATTTCACCTTAGATTCGCGCAAGGATTTCGCTTTTGTCAGACCAGGATAATCCGCCGCCGGCGGAAGGCGGCGGCCCCTCCGATACCCGGCCGGTTTCGATCACCGAGGAGATGAAGAAGAGCTACCTCGATTACGCCATGAGCGTGATCGTGGCGCGCGCGTTGCCGGACGCCCGCGACGGCCTCAAGCCCGTGCATCGGCGCATCCTCTATTCGATGCACGAGAACGGCTACGAGTGGAACAAGCCCTACCGCAAATCCGCGCGCGTCGTCGGCGACGTGATCGGCAAATATCATCCCCACGGCGACCAGGCCGTCTACGACGCGCTGGTGCGCATGGCGCAGGATTTTTCCATGCGCCTGCCACTGATCGACGGGCAGGGCAATTTTGGTTCGGTCGACGGCGACGCGCCGGCGGCCATGCGCTACACCGAGGTGCGCCTCGAACGGGTGGCCGGCGCGCTGGTCGAGGACCTCGACAAGGACACCGTCGACTTCCAGGCCAATTACGACAATTCCGAGCGCGAGCCGGTGGTGCTGCCGGCACGCTTTCCCAATCTTCTGGTCAACGGCGCCGGCGGCATCGCCGTCGGCATGGCCACCAACATCCCGCCGCACAATCTCGGCGAGGTGATCGACGCCTGCGTGGCGCTGATCGACAATCCAGGGCTGTCGATCGACGATCTGATCGCCATCGTGCCGGGCCCGGATTTTCCGACCGGCGGCATCATTTTGGGCCGTGCCGGCATCCGCGCCGCCTACCATCTCGGCCGCGGTGCCATCATCATGCGCGGCAAGGTCGAATTCGAGACGCTGCGCGGCGAACGCGAGGCGATCGTCGTCTCGGAAATCCCCTATCAGGTGAACAAGGCGCACATGGTCGAGCGCATCGGCGAATTGGTGCGCGAGAAGAAGATCGAAGGCATCGCGGCGCTACGCGATGAATCCGACCGCGACGGCTACCGCGTGGTGATCGAGCTGCGCCGCGACGCCGTGCCGGACGTGGTGCTCAACCAGCTCTACCGCTTCACCGCGCTGCAATCCTCGTTCGGCGCCAACATGGTGGCGCTCGATGGCGGCCGGCCGCAGGTGATGAACCTGAAGGATCTGCTGCGGTGCTTTATCGCCTTCCGCGAGGAGGTGATCTACCGGCGCACCAAGCATCTGTTGGGCAAGGCCCGCGATCGCGCCCATGTGCTGGTCGGCCTCGCCATCGCGGTGGCCAATATCGACGACATGATCAAGCTCATTCGCGGCGCCAAGGACGCCAACGAGGCGCGCGACGAACTGATGAAGCGCGACTGGCCGGCGAAGGACGTCGCCGCCATGGTCACGCTGATCGACGATCCGCGCCACAGCGTCTCGCCGGCGGGCACCACCAAGCTGTCGGCCGAGCAGGCCAAGGCGATCCTCGATCTGCGGCTGCAGCGGCTGACCGCGCTCGGCCGCGACGAGATCAAGGCCGAGCTCGACAAGCTGGCGCTGGAGATCGCCGACTATCTGGAAATCCTGCGCTCACGCGCCCGCATCCAGGCAATCGTCAAGGACGAGCTTCACGCCATCAAACGCGACTTCGCCACGCCGCGGCGCACCGTCATCATCGACCAGGAAGGCGAGATGGAAGACGAGGACCTGATCCAGCGCGAGGACATGGTCGTCACCGTTTCGCATGCCGGCTACGTCAAGCGGGTGCCGCTCTCCACCTACCGGGCGCAGAAGCGCGGCGGCAAAGGCCGCGCCGGCATGCAGACCCGCGACGAGGATTTCGTCACCCGGCTGTTCGTCGCCTCGACGCATACGCCGGTGCTGTTCTTCTCCTCGCGCGGCCAGGTCTACAAGGAGAAAGTCTGGCGGCTGCCGCAGGCGGCGCCGCAGGCGCGCGGCAAGGCCTTGATCAACATCCTGCCGCTCGAGCAAGGCGAGAACATCACCACCATCATGCCGATCCCGGAGGACGAGTCGAGCTGGGACAAGCTCGACGTCATGTTCGCGACCACGCGCGGCACGGTACGCAGGAACAAGCTGTCGGACTTTGCCGACGTGCGCCGCTCCGGCATCATCGCCATGAAGCTCGACGAGGGCGACGCCATCGTCGACGTGCAGATCTGCACCGAGAACGACGACGTGCTGCTGACCTCGACCGCCGGCCAATGCATCCGCTTCGCCGTGAACGACGTGCGCGTGTTCCAGGGCCGCACCTCGATGGGCGTGCGCGGCATCAATCTCGGGAATGATAAGGAAGGCTTGGGCGACAAGGTCATTTCGCTGTCGATCCTGCGGCACGTCGAGGCGACCGCCGACGAGCGCGCGGCGTACCTGAAACGCGCCAATGCGGTGCGGCGCGGCAGTAACGGCGAGGCGGAGGAGAACGGCGGTAACGGCGGCGATCAGGAGGAGGCCGAAGGCGCCATCGAGCTCGGCCAGGAGCGTTACGCCGAATTGTCAGCCAAGGAGCAGTTCGTGCTGACGATTTCTGAAAAGGGATTTGGCAAGCGCACCTCGTCCTACGAGTACCGCATCACCGGCCGTGGCGGCAAAGGCATCGTCGCTATGTCCATCACCGAGAAGAACGGCCGGCTGGTGGCGTCGTTCCCAGTCGAGGATAGCGATCAGATCATGCTGGTCACCGACGGCGGTCAATTGATCCGCTGCCCGGTCGACGGCATCCGCATCGCCGGCCGCTCGACGCAGGGAGTAATCGTGTTCTCGACCGCCGAAGGCGAGAAAGTCGCGTCGGTGGAGCGGCTCTCCGAGGAAGGCGAAGAGAACGGGGAGTGAGCCGCAGCCAGTGCTCTCAGCACTGGCCGCCTTTGCAGTGCGGAACCTGGCACATCATCATGGTTCGCAGATGCTGGATGCCCGAGCAGGTTTCCAGCTTGCAGCCGCAGCGGTCGCTGCAGAACTCCTTCTGTCCATTGACCTTGACCCACGTGTTGCCGAGCGCAAGCTGACAAGTGCTGCAACCCAGCCACGGCACGCATCGCTCCGCCGGCCGCGCGTTCGCGTTTGATCCGAACCAAGCCAGGGCTGACAGGGCAAGGACGAAATAGAGAAACAGCCAGGAACGGCGCATGATCATCTCCTCCGCTGAACACGAAACCGAACGGAACAGTCTCACACGTCGAATATAGCCGTTCAAGCGTTGTGGTGATCGAAAGCGCGTTGATTGCTGCGGCATGGGTTGCGGAGCGGTCGTCAGCGGAACTTGCCGGCGGCACTGCGCGCATCGATCCCGTATCGATGAAGCGCTGGTGCCACGACAGCGCTTCCGCGGGCAGCGAGGGCGACTGCTGGCCGTAGGAGTGTTCTTTGGCGCGCCGGAGGTAATCGGCCGCCCCTGTTGAGCGCTACTGCTTGATATAAGGGCAACCGCCCTCGGCCATCGGCCGGAACGCCTGATCGCCCGGGATGGTGACCTGATATTCGTACAGATCCCACTTGCTCTTCGACTCGGCGGGCTTCTTGATGCGCATCAGATACATGTCATGCACCATGCGGCCGTCCTCGCGAATTTTGCCGCCGTGAGCGAAGAAATCGTCGACCGGATGCGCCCGCATCCAACCGATGACGGTCGCCGTATCGGTCGAATTGGTGGCAGCGACCGCCTTGAAATAGTGGCGCAGCGCCGAGTTGACGCCGGCTTGATACGACGTCGGCATCGCGCCGTGGCGCTTGTAGAAGGCCTCGGCAAAGGCCCGCGTTTCCGGCGTGCGATCCCAGTAGAAAGAATCGGTGAAGAGAAGGTCGTGGGCGTGCTCGAGCCCGAGCGCCGGCACGTCGGTCAGCGTCACCTGCAGCGCGACGATCTTGGCGCCGCCGGCGCGGATGCCGAATTCGTCGGCCTGCGCCACGGCGTTGCGGAAATCCGAGCCGGCATTGGCCAGGCCGACGATGTCCGGTTTGGCAGCCTGCGCCTGCAACAAGAAGGACGACATATCCGCGGTGTTGAACGGGTGGCGCACCGCACCGAGCACTTTGCCGCCGGCCGCGATCACCGCTTTGCCGGCGTCGCGCTCCAGCGCGTGACCGAATGAATAGTCGGCGGTGATAAAGAACCAAGACTTGCCGCCGCGCGCCACCACTGCCTTGGCGGTCGCGTTCGAGGAGGCATAGGTGTCGTAAGTCCATTGAATGCTGGTTGGCGTGCAATATTTGCCGGTGATGTCGGAGGAACCGGCGCCGGAAATCAGAAACGGCTTGTTGCGCTCGCGCGTGACATTCATGACCGCCAGCGCGACGGCGGAATTGACGGCGATGACATCGACATGCTTGGTATCGATCCATTCGCGCACGATGGCGCTGGCGATGTCGGCCTTGTTCTGATGATCGCCGGAAATGATCTCGATCTTGCGGCCGGCGACGGCACCGCCGATCTCCTCGGCGGCCATTTGCGCGGCGATCACGGAGCCCGATCCGTTACCGTCTGAATACTGGCCGCTCATGTCGGTGATGATGCCGACGCGCAGCACGCTCTCCTCTGCGCGAGCCGCCGCGGCGCCGATGGCGATCGCGGCAACGATCACGCACGCCACTCGCTTTGCGACTTTCATCTTTCTCCCCCTTTTTGGCTGTCGCACGCGCCCCCCGGAACGCACATTTTGCCGGCGGCCGCCGCGTTTTTCTACTGCCCGCGCCGCGCCGCGCTGGCGAAGCGCTTGGCTTCCTCGGCGGCGCGGAACAATGCCTTGGCCTTGTTGATGCACTCCTGCTGCTCGAATTCCGGGTCGGAATCGGCGACGATGCCGGCTCCGGCTTGCACGTACATGACGCCGTCCTTGACCAGCGCGGTGCGCAGCACGATGCAGGTATCCATCTCCGCGCCGGCGGAGAAGTAGCCGACGCAGCCGGCGTACAGCGAGCGCTTGTCCTTCTCCAGCTCGTCGATGATCTGCATGGCGCGCACCTTGGGCGCGCCGGAGACGGTGCCGGCGGGAAAGCCGGCGGCCAGCGCGTCGAGCGCATCGCGGTCGGCCCGCAGCTTGCCTTCGACGTTGGAGACGATGTGCATGACCTGGCTGAAGCGCTCGATGAAGAACTGGTCGGTCACTTCGACGGTGCCGATCTCGGCGACCCGGCCGACATCGTTGCGGCCGAGATCGAGCAGCATCAAATGCTCGGCGCGTTCCTTGGGGTCGGCGAGCAGCTCCTCTTCGAGCGCCTTGTCCTCGTGCGGGGTGGCGCCGCGGCGCCTGGTGCCGGCGACCGGGCGGATGGTGACGATGCCGCCTTTGGTCTTGACCAGGATTTCCGGGCTCGAACCCGCCACTGCGAAAGTGCCGAAATCGAGGAAGAACAGATACGGCGAAGGATTGACCCGCCGCAGAGCGCGATAGAGCGCGAACGGCGGCAGCGCAAACGGCACCTCGAAACGCTGCGACAGCACGACCTGAAAAATATCGCCGGCGACGATGTATTCCTTGGCGCGCAGCACCATGCGCTTGAATTCTTCCGCGCTGGTATTCGAGCGCGGCGCTACGCCGAGCGGCCCGGCGTGGCTCTCCACCGCCGATTTGTCGAGCGGCCGGTCGAGCGCGTCGACGATCGCCGACAGCCGCTCCACCGCGCGGGCGTGCGCCGCCTTCGCATTCACTCCGGCTTGCGGCCGCACCGGCGTCACGATGGTGATGGTATCCTCGACGGCATCGAACGCGATAACGAGCGTCGGTCGAACGAGGATCGCGTCCGGGATGCCGATCGGATCGGGACCCGGCGCCGACAACGAATCCTCCATCAAGCGCACCATGTCGTAGCCGAGGTAGCCGAAGACGCCGGCCGCCATCGGCGGCAACGTTTCCGGCAGCGCGATGCGGCTTTCGGCGATGAGCGCGCGCAGGGCCTGCAGCGGCGCGGCGTCCGCCGGCGCGAAAGCGTCGGGATCGCTTTGCGGCGTGCGGTTGATTTCCGCGCGGCGGCCGTTGGTGCGGAAGACCACGTCCGGCGCCAGCCCGATGATCGAATAGCGTCCGCGCACTTCGCCGCCTTCGACCGATTCGAGCAAAAAGCTCATGCTGATGAGCCTTGCGACTTTGCCGCCGCCGATCTTGAGGAAGGCGGACACCGGCGTTTCCAGATCGGCGACCAGCGTCGTCCACACCACTTGCGGCTCGCCGGCCGCATAGCGTGCGGCGAACGTCGCGGCCGAAGGCTCGATCTGCATCTAGTTGGTATCCGGCTCCGGCGCGCCGCTGCCGACGGCTTGGGCGAGCGCCGTCTGATTGACGCTGGTGCCGAGATCGTTTTCCAGCCACGCCACGTATTCGCCGATAAGATCGTTGGTCTCCTGGCGCTGCACCACTTCCTCGATGCGTTTGGCGTCGGGCGAATTGGCGTCGAGCTTCGGATCGGTGACGGCGGTCACGCGGAACACGATCCAGTCGCTCGGGCTTGTCGCCCTCGGCGCTGCCGAAGCCGTCCTTGGCGGTGTGGAATACCGAACCGAGTCATTCGCGCCGAAACGGCCGGCGGTCGGCTTGTCGCGTTTGAGGTTGTCGGCGGTTTCGACCTGCAAGGCCGTTGGCCTTGGCGACGGCGTCGAGGGGAGTGCCGCCTCTTGAGCTTATCGAGGAGATCGGCTGCTTTGGCCTTCAGCCGCGACGCGATCTCGTCTTCGCGCCAGCGCGCTTCGACCTGGTTCTTGACTTCGTCGAGCGTGCGATCGTGCGCCGGCGTGATCGCCAGCCACATCGTACCAGACGTAGCCGCCGTCGGCCTGGATCGGATCGTTGTCTACTCCGACATCGGAGGCAAACGCGGCGCTGATCACTTCGCTGGCTTTGGGCAGGTTGGCGACAGGTTCGCCGGCCGGATTGCGGCCGGAGCGATCGAGATCGTAGGTGACGACCGGCAGCTTTGCTTTCTGCGCCGCCTGTTCCAGCGTGCTGCCGCCGGCGCGCTCGTCCTCGATCTTGTCGTGAAGGCTCTGCACCTCGGCCTTGGCGCGCTCGGTGGCGATGTCGTTGCGAATCTGCGGCGTAACGTCGGCAAGCGATTTTTGCTGCTCCGGTTCGATCTTCAGGACCGTGACCAGGACCGCGCCGAAGCGGCCCTTGACCGGCGCGCTCACCTCGCCGTCCTTGAGCGAGAAGGCGGCGTCGGCGACGGCCGGATCGATGATCTCCGATTTCGGCACGGTGCCGAGATCGATGTCCGACTGCTTCAGCCCGCGTTCGGCGGCGAGCGCCGCGAAACTCAAGCCGTCCTTGATGCGCGCGTCGGCGGTCTCGGCTTCCGGCATGGTCGGAAACACGATCTGCTCGACGTGCCGGCGCTCCGGCGTGATATAGCGGCTGCGATGCTCGTCGAAGGCTTTTTTGATGTCCGCCTCGGGGACTTCCATCCATTTGGCGAGTTCCGCCGGCGTCACCTGGACGGTGGCGATCTTGCGGTATTCCGGCGCCCGGAACAGGATCTTGCGCGCCTCGAAATACTTGCTCAGCTCATCGGCGGTCGGTTGCGGAATGTCGCCCGCCTGCGCCGGGCCGAGGACCACGTATTCGATGTTGCGCTGTTGATTCTGAAATTGGTTGATGGCTTCGAGCCATGCCTTCGGCACCGGCAGGTTCGCCGGAGAACGAATCGATGATCTGCCGGCGCAGCATCGCCCGCCGCTGTTCGGCGATGAACCGCTGTTCGCTATAGCCGGCGTTGCGCAAGAGCTCGGCGAACCGCACGCGGTCGAACTGCCCGGTCGGGGTGCGCAACGCCGGATCGGCGGTGAGCCGCTGCACGATGTCGGCATCGGAAACGGCGAGCCGCATCTTCCGCGCCCGCTGGTCGAGCCCGGCCTCGGCGACCATGTCGCCCAGCACCTGCCGGTCGAGACCGAGGGCGCTCGCCTGTTCCGGTGTCACCGGATGGCCGACCTGGCGCGCAAGCTGCTGTAGGCGCTCGTTGTAGTCGCGCCGGAACTGCTCGACCCCGATCTCGGTGCTGCCGATCTTGGCAACCGTCGAGCGGCCGAAGCCGCGGAAAATATCGTTGATGCCCCAGACCGCGAAGCTTGCGGCGAGCAATCCCATGACCACGCCCATCACGGCGCGGCCGAGCCAATTGGCGGAGGCTTTGCGAATACCTCGAAGCATGAAGTCCTACTTGCTGAGTGAGGCCGATCGGGGCTTCGGCGAGAGCCGCGCATCATAAGGACCGGCGCGCAGCCCCGCAACCGACGGGATCGCCTGTTAAAACGCCCCTTTTCCGCGCGCAAGGCGTCTGCTACCGGCTGTTTGTCGCAGGCTTTAAGCAGAAATTGGGACACCGATGATGACGCGCCGCCCGCTGGTCGCCGGCAATTGGAAAATGAACGGCCTCAACAGCTCGATCGCCAACCTGCGAAAGATCATCGCCGGCGCGCCAGGCCTGCCCAAGGTCGACTTGATCGTGTGCCCGCCGGCAACGCTGATCGCGCGCTTTGCGGAAGCCGCGCGCGGATCGCCCGTCGCGATCGGGGGCCAGGACTGCCACGCCATGGCCTCGGGCGCTTATACCGGGGATATTTCGGCGGAAATGCTCAAGGATGCCGGGGCCGCCGCCGTCATCGTCGGTCATTCCGAACGCCGGCGCGATCACGGCGAGACCGATGCCGCCGTGCGCGCCAAGGCGCTGGCGGCGAAGCGCGCCGGCCTGCTCGCGATCGTTTGCGTCGGGGAGACGCGCGCCGAACGCGAGGCCGGCGCGACGCTCGCCGTGGTCGGCGCGCAGCTCGATGGCTCCCTGCCGGATGACCCGGCGGATGTCGTGGTCGCCTATGAGCCGGTCTGGGCCATCGGCACTGGGTTGACGCCGACCGCCGCAGATGTCGGCGAGGTGCATCGCTCCATTCGCCAGCGGCTCGGCTCCCGCTACGGCCAAGCGGGGCAGGGCATCCGCATCCTCTACGGCGGCTCGGTGAATGCGGCGAACGCGAAGGAGCTGCTGGCGGTCGAGAACGTCGACGGAGCGCTGGTTGGCGGCGCGAGCCTCAAGCCCGACGAATTCCTGGCGATCGCCGGCTTTTACCGCTAGGACGGCCCCCACGCGACCCCGGGCCAAGGGGCGCAAAAGCCCCGACGGAAGCGCCATGGAAAATCCGCTTCGGATCATGTAGAGACGCCCGCGACTTCCTATATCGAGAGGCGCCGCGCTCGCGGCCGCAAGCGGATATCATCGATGCTGACTGTCGTTATCGTCATTCACCTCATGCTGGTCGTGGCCATGATCGGCGTGGTGCTGCTGCAGAAATCCGAGGGCGGCGGACTGGTCAGTTCCACCAGCGGCTTCATGACCGGCCGCGGCACGGCCAACGTCCTGACGCGGACAACGGCATTGCTCGCAGTGGGATTTTTCGTCACCAGCTTGGCGCTGTCCTGGCTGGCGGGCCTCGGCCACAAGCCGGCCTCGCTCATCAATCCCGGCGCGCCGGTCACCCAGGGAGCGCCCGCGCCGGTGGCGCCGCTGAGCCAAAGCGGGAAGGGCGTTCTCGACCAGTTGCGCGGCGGCCGCGCCGGCAGCACCGAGCCCGGCGCCAAGCGGGCCGCAAGTGCCGCAGTCGAAATAGGCGCAAAACCCATGGCGCAAGCGACTTCGGCCCGGACGCTTGCGACGACGGGAGCCGGAGCCCCTTCGACGGCGCGTGAGGATTCTGCCGGAATTTTCTGTTATTACTCGAGTTTTTCCGGCTTGCCGCACGCGCGCACGGCGGCTCTTCCGGAATATCGCTCGTCGAATCGCGCGATCCGCGCTACAGGTTAAACCCCATGGCGCGGTACATTTTCATCACCGGCGGCGTGGTTTCCTCACTTGGCAAGGGTCTGGCGTCCGCGGCGCTCGGCGCGCTGCTGCAAGCGCGCGGCTACAAAGTCCGGCTGCGCAAGCTCGATCCATACCTCAATGTCGATCCGGGGACGATGTCGCCCTACCAGCACGGCGAGGTCTTTGTCACCGACGACGGCGCCGAGACCGACCTCGACCTCGGCCATTACGAGCGCTTTACCGGACGCCCCGCCACCCGCACCGACAACATCACCACCGGCCGCATCTACCAGGAAATCCTCGCCAAGGAGCGGCGCGGCGACTATCTCGGCGCCACCATCCAGGTCATTCCCCACGTCACCAACGCCATCAAGGAGTTCATCCGCGACGGCAATGAGGGCTTCGATTTCGTGCTCTGCGAAATCGGCGGCACCGTCGGCGACATCGAGGGCCTGCCTTACTTCGAGGCCATTCGCCAGCTCGGCAACGACCTGCCGCGCCGTCAGGTGGTTTATATCCATCTGACGCTGATGCCCTTCATCCCCAGCGCCGGCGAGCTCAAGACCAAGCCGACCCAGCATTCGGTGCGCGAGCTGCGCGCCATCGGCATCCAGCCCGATATTCTTTTGTGCCGCACCGACCGGCCGATCCCGGACAGCGAGCGGCGCAAGCTGGCGCTGTTCTGCAACGTGCGCGAAAGCGCCGTGATCGAGGCGCGCGACGTCGACAACATCTATGCGGTGCCCGAGGCCTATCACGCCGGCGGTCTCGACGGCGAAGTGCTCGCCGCCTTCGGCATCGAATCTCCGCCCGAGCCCGATCTGGCGACCTGGCGTTTCATCAACGAGCGCATCCGCAACCCCGAAGGCGACGTCACCATCGCCATCGTCGGCAAATATACCGGCATGAAGGATGCGTATAAGTCGCTGATCGAGGCGCTGTCGCACGGCGGCATCGCCAACAAGGTCAAGGTCAATCTCGACTGGATCGAAAGCGAGGTGTTCGAGAACGAGGACCCGGCGCCGTTCCTCGAACACGTCGACGGCATTCTGGTGCCGGGCGGTTTTGGCCAGCGCGGCGCCGAGGGAAAGATCCGCGCGGCGCGCTTTGCGCGCGAGCGCCAGGTGCCTTATTTCGGCATCTGCTTCGGCATGCAGATGGCGGTGATCGAGGCGGCGCGGAACCTCTGCGGCATCGAGGAGGCGAACTCGACCGAATTCGGCCCCACGCGCGAGCCGGTGGTCGGCCTGATGACCGAATGGATGAAGGGCAACGAGCTGCAGAAGCGCGGCCTCGGCAGCGACCTCGGCGGCACCATGCGGCTCGGCGCCTATCCGGCGGTGCTGCAACGCGGCTCTCGCGTCGCCGAGATTTATCACGCCGCGGAAATTTCCGAGCGCCACCGCCATCGCTACGAAGTCAACACCGCCTACAAGGATCGGCTGGCGCAGCACGGCATGCGCTTTTCCGGCATGTCGCCCGACGGGCTATTGCCGGAGATCATCGAATACGACGACCATCCCTGGTTCATCGGCGTGCAATTCCATCCCGAGCTGAAATCGCGGCCGTTCGCGCCGCATCCGCTGTTCTCCTCCTTCATCGAGGCGGCGGTGGAGCAGAGCCGGCTGGTGTAGCCCGTCATTCCGGGCGTTGACCCTGACCCGCCGGATGGTCATGGTCCCCGTCATGAAGCCGATGCCGGTCAGACCCAATCCCGTTGTCGCCGTGGGCGAAGGTGCGCTTCGGCAACGCGCTGCCGCTGGCCTTGATCGCCGGCCCGTGCGTGCTGGAGAGCCGCGCGCATGCCTTCGAGATGGCGTCGGCGCTCAAGGACATTGCCGCCCGGCGCGGCGTCGGCTTCGTCTACAAAACCTCATTCGACAAGGCGAACCGCACCAGCCGCAACAGCGCGCGCGGCGTCGGTCTCGACAAGGCGCTTTCGATCTTCGCCGAGCTGCGGGAAAAACTCGGCGTGCCGGTGCTCACCGACGTGCACGAGCCCGGCCAGTGCGCGGCCGTCGCCGAGGTCGTCGATGTCTTGCAAATCCCGGCGTTCCTCTGCCGGCAGACCGACCTGCTTGATCGCCGCGGCCAAGACCGGCCGGGCGATCAACGTGAAGAAGGGGCAGTTCCTGGCGCCCTGGGACATGGCCAACGTGGTGGAAAAGATCACCGGCGCCGGCAATCGCAATGTGCTCGTCACCGAGCGCGGCGTTTCGTTCGGCTACAACACGCTCGTCTCCGACATGCGGGCGCTGCCGGTGCTGGCCAAGATCGGCGCGCCGGTGATCTTCGATGCGACGCATTCGGTGCAGCAACCGGGCGGGCAGGGGGCCTCCTCCGGCGGCGAGCGCGCGTTCGTGCCGGTGCTGGCGCGGGCGGCTGTCGCCGTCGGCGTGGCCGGGCTTTTCATCGAGACCCATCAGGATCCCGACAAGGCGCCGTCCGACGGTCCGAACATGATCCCGCTCAAGGACATGGAGCCGTTGCTTGAGCGGTTGATGGAATTCGACGCTTTGGCGAAGACGGCCGGCAAATCCCGGACCAAGCGTCCGCCACGATAGGAATTGCAAGTCCACCGCGCTCGCTCTTGCCGCGACGCGGGAAAACCACCATCATTGGGGCTCACGGCCAGGGGTGTCGCGACGGCAATTTTGCGCAGGTGCGCAGGCTTGCTTCGCGGCTGAGATCACACCCGTCGAACCTGTCTGGATCATTCCAGCGAAGGGAGCCGCATGAGCAAGACGGATCATTCCAATCGTCGGCCGAGTGTCGCCATCATCGGCGCCGGCGTCGTCGGCCTGGGTATCGCCTGGCGGCTGGCCGGCCGCGCCGCGGTCACGGTGTTCGATCGCGGCAAGGCCGGATCGGGCGCCAGCCACGCGGCTGCCGGCATGCTGGCGGCTTGCTGCGAAGCCGAGCCCGGCGAAGAAGCGCTGATCGCGCTCGGCCGCGAGAGCCAGGCGCGCTGGCCGGCCTTTGCCGAGGAACTTTTGCGGACGAGCGGCATCGATGTCGAATTGCGGCGCGAGGGCATCCTGCATCTCGCCCTGACCGCGGACGATCAGGCCGAGATCGCGCAGCGCCTGGAGTTTCAGCGTCAACTCGATCTGCCGCTCGAATGGCTGTCGGCCGCCGCCACCCGGGCGCGCGAGCCGCATCTTGCCGGCAAAATCGCCGGCGCGCTGTTTTCCCCGGAGGACCACCAGGTCGACAACCGCAAGCTGGTGCAGGCGCTGCGCGTCGCCGCCGAGGCGGCCGGCGCGACAATTTGCGAGCATCGGCCGGTCAAGGAGATTGTCGTGCAGGGCGGCCGGGCGAAGGGGGTGCTGCTGCAAGACGAAACGGTGGCCGCCGCCGATATCGTGGTGCTCGCGGCCGGCGCCTGGTCGCGCGGCATCGCCGGATTACCGCCGGACGGACGGCCGCCGGTGCGGCCGCTGAAGGGCCAAGTGCTGACGCTGCGCATGGATGCGGCGGCGCCGCTCATCTCCCACGTGGTCTGGGCGCCGGGCGCCTATATGGTGCCGCGGCGCGACGGCCGGCTGATCGTCGGCGCCACCGTCGAGGAGAAGGGCTTCGACGAGACGATCACCGCCGGCGGCGTGCTCACGCTGCTCGAGGCCGCCTGGCGCGCGGTGCCGGCGGTCGAGGAATTGCCGCATCGAGGAAATGTGCGTCGGTCATCGGCCGGGCAGCCGCGACGATGCGCCGATCCTCGGACGCGGGCCGCTGGAAGGTTTGTTCTATGCCACCGGCCACCATCGCAACGGCATCCTGCTGGCGCCGGTGACGGCGGACGCCATGGCGCGTCTCATTCTCGACGATGTGGTCGAGCCGGCGATAAAACCGTTCGGCCTCGAACGCTTCCTGCCGGCGCATGCGGCCGAGTGATCTTTGCGGAGAAGCCGATGGCCGACGCTCTGATCCAGGTCAATGGCACGCAGCGAGCCGCTCGCCGCCGCAACGCTGGAAGCGCTGCTCGCCGAAAAAGCCATCGATACGGCGCAGCGCGGCATCGCGGTTGCGCTCAACGGCGCCGTCGTTCCCCGCGCCGCATGGCCGGCGACGCCGCTGCGGCCCGGCGACAGCGTCGAGATCGTGCGCGCCCGCCAAGGGGGATAGGAGCATGATCCGGAAAAGTGGCCACCGGTTTTCCGAAAAGATCATGCTCCACTGAAATGAGGAGCAAGACAAATGTCCGATCCGCTGGTCATCGCCGGTCGTGAATTCGGTTCGCGGCTGTTTCTCGGCACCGCCGGCTACCCCAATCGCAAAATCATGCTCGACGCCGTCGCCGCGAGCGGGACCGAGATGGTAACCGCTGCGATCCGCCGCATCAGCCTCGCCGGCGACGACGAGAGCCTGGTCGATCTGTTGGCGGACCGCGTCCGCTTTCTGCCCAACACCGCCGGCTGCCAAACCGCGAAGGATGCCGTGCTCACCGCCGAGCTCGCCCGCGAAGCGCTCGAGACCAATTGGATCAAGCTGGAAGTGATCGGCGACCGCGAACTCCTCTATCCCGACGTCGAGGAGCTTCTGCGCGCCACCGAAATGCTGGTCGCCAAGGGTTTCGTCGTGCTGCCCTACTGCACCGAAGACCCGGTGACCTGTCGAAAGCTCGCCGATGCCGGCGCCGCCGCCGTGATGCCGCTCGGCTCGCCGATCGGTTCCGGGCTCGGCATTTCCAATCCGCATCTCATCGAGCTGATTTGCGCGCGCTCGCCGGTGCCGGTGGTGCTCGATGCCGGCATCGGCACCGCCTCCGACGCCACGCTGGCGATGGAGCTCGGCTGCGCGGCGGTGCTGGTCAACACCGCGGTATCGAAGGCGCGCGATCCGGTGCTGATGGCGAAAAGCATGCGCGCGGCGGTCGAGGCGGGCCGGCTGGCGCGGCTCGCCGGCCGCATCGCCAAGCGCACCTACGCCGAGCCGTCGAGCCCGCGTTTCGGGCTGGTGGGGACGTGAGCAAAACCGCAAGCTACGCGGGCAGGCCAGCCGCCAAGCCCAACCGGTTCGCGACGACGTTTAGCCGTTTGTCGCGCGTCCACAGAGTAGTGCCGGCGGTCAGGCGCGCGGCTGCCAGCAAATGGCTATCGACATAGCCTATTCCGGTCTCGAACAGCCTCTGCAACCCGATGAAATGCAGCACTTCCTGATCTGAGGCGACGAGGATCCGCGGCAGATCGCCCAAGGTTTCCCGTATAAGCTGACGTTGCCGTAAATTGCCCAGAGCAAGCTCGCCAATTACAAAGGGATGGGCCAGAACTTGTGCTGAATTGAGCAGGCGCACAACAATCCGATCGCCCCCGCGCAGGTGATCGATCCACACCGAGGTGTCGATCAGAATCACTTGCTTGCCAGCCGCCGCCGTCGCGGAGCGGTTAGCCCCGGCTCGCTACCGCCCAGGCGAGCCAATCGGCGCGCGGCTTCCCGCTCGATCAACGCTTTCAGCGCCTCTCGCACCAGCGCAGACTTCTCCTTTAGTCCCGTATAGGCCTGCGCTTTGGCCAACAGGCCGTCGTCGATCGCTAGGGTCGTCCGCATCGTGAATACCTCCACTGCAGGCATAAGTTTATCATCATTGGATGTCTGATCCAATGCCAGCAGGGACTGAATCCCGACAAGCACGTCACACGCCAGCTAAGCCCGATGGGACTGGTTGGAACCTGGCCCAGACCAAGAAATCCAAGTCGGTGTGGCGTCTTCTATCCTACGGTTTCGGACCCCACCCGAAACTGCGGAGCCAGTTTGACCTTGGCGGTAATGGAATTGGAAATGAAGCAATTTTCCTCAACCGCGCCCATAATCGTTCGCGCGGTATTGAGGTCAGTCTCGGATTTCAAGACTAGATTTGGCTGAACGCTGACTTCAGTAATCCGATACTTGCCGTCGACGTTTTCCAGTAACCCCTCAGCCGCGCTTTCGTAAGCCAGAAACTGTAACCCTTTGCTTTGGGCAAGCGCCACAAACGTCAGCATCAAACAACCATTCAGCGCTCCAACTAGAAGTTCTTCGGGACTCCAGAGGCCCGGCTCTCCTTTAAGTTCAACTGGGCTGCCAATTTCCATTTCGGGTTTGCCGGGCGCAGACGTCCGACCGCGGCGATCTCGCTTCCACACCAAGTCATTCTTGAACCGAAAGGATTTGTATTTTTTTGCTTCCACGTGACCCTCCACGCATGCAAAGGCTCGACTAAGCCAGCATCTCCCGCACCAGCGGCATGACCTTGCTGCCGTAAAGCTCGATGCAGCGCATCATCTTGTCGTGCGCCAGCGTGCCGGCGCTGTACTTTAGATCGAACCGCGCAAGGCCGAGGGCCTTGGCGGTTGCCGCGATCTTGCGCGCCACCGTCTCCGGCGCTCCGACATACAACGCGCCGCTCTCGACTTCCTGATTGAATTGCGCCCGGCCGAGCGGCGGCCAGCCGCGCTCGGCGCCGATACTGTCGTGCATGCCCTTGTAGCCGGTCCAGTATTCCTCGCGCGCCTGTTCGTCGGTATCGGCAACATGGCCGGGCGAGTGCACGGCGATCGGCTTCACCGGCCGGCCGAACTGGGCAAAGGCGCGATGGTAGAGATCGACATATGGCCGAAACCGCTTGGGATCGCCGCCGATGATGGCGAGCGCCAGCGGCAGGTCGTAGCGCGCGGCGCGGACGACGGATTCCGGACTGCCGCCGACGCCGACCCAGGTCTTGAGCGACCCGGACTCGATCGGCGGGAAGATGCGCTGATCTGCCAGCGGCGGACGCAGCCGGCCCTCCCAGGTCACGGTGTCCGCCTTCAGCAACGCCGCGAACAGATCGAGTTTTTCCTCGAACAGCACCTCGTATTGGGAGAGATCGTAGCCGAACAGCGGGAAGGATTCGGTGAACGAGCCGCGCCCGACGGTGACCTCGGCGCGGCCGTTGGAGGCGGCATTGAGCGTCGAAAACCGCTGGAAAACCCGAATCGGGTCGTCCGAGCTGAGCACGGTCACAGCCGAGCCCAGCAGAATCCGCTTGGTGCGGCCGGCGATGGCCGCGAGCACGACCTCGGGAGCCGACACGGCAAAGTCGGCGCGGTGATGTTCGCCGACGCCAAAAGCATCGACGCCCACCTGATCGGCGAGAACCGCCTCCTCGATGACGTTGCGGATGACCTGGGCGTGGCTCAGGGGGCGCCCGTCGGGGCCGGCGGTGATGTCGCCGAACGTGTCTAAACCGAAATCGAGATGCTGGGCCATGCGTTGCCTTTCGCCGGGCGGTCATGGCCCAGGACCGGATCTTTGCGACCGTGCTGCGCCCATTTGACGCTTGGCGGACGCACCGCCGCAATATGGCGACGGCTGGCGCATGCGCCAGCGGCATCGGGCCGGTAATTCAGGCTGTTTGGTCATTGCCAGGCCGCTGCGAGGCCGGCCGGCTGCGCCCGCCCGAGTTCACCAAGCCGCAGGTTCGGCTTGATTAGCGGGCGACGACGGGGTCAAATCGGCGGCTCGCGAGATAGCCCCGCTCTCAATAATCATGGAAACGCCCCGCACCGATTCGTGCGGCAACCAGAGGGATGCAAGCAATGATGAGGAGAGGAATTGCAGCCGCCGCCGCGCTCGCGCTTGTCGCGGGACCGGCCATGGCCCAGCAGAAGACAGTCAAGATCGGCTTCGTCAGCACCTTTAGCGGGCCGGTAGCCGCCATCGGCAACGACATGCGCAATGCATTCGAGCTTGGTCTCGACCATCATGGCCGCAAGCTCGGCGGGTTGCCGGTCCAGGTCATTTACGAGGACGACCAGCTCAAGCCCGAAATCGGCGTGCAAAAGACGCAAAAGCTCATCGAATCCGACAAGGTCGATTTCATCGTCGGCTACATCTGGTCGAACGTGCTGCTCGCTTCGCTCAAGCCCATGGTCGACAGCAAGACTATGACCGTGGTCACCAATGCCGGTCCGTCGCAGTTCGCCGGCCCGTTGTGCTCGCCCTATGTGTTCTCGACTTCCTGGCAGAACGACCAGACGCCGGAGGCGATGGGCATGTACATGAACCAGAAGGGCGTGAAGACGGCCTTCCTGATCGGTCCCAACTACGCCGCCGGCAAGGACATGCTCGCGGGCATGAAGTTCACCTACAAGGGCAAGATCGTCGGCGAGGAGTACACGCGCTGGCCCGGTCAGCTCGATTTCTCCGCCGAACTGTCAAAAGCCCGCGCGGCCAAGCCCGATGCAATCTACGTGTTCTATCCCGGCGGCGCCGGCGTGCAGTTCATCACCCAATACGTGCAAGCCGGCCTCAAGGGACAGATCCCGCTCTACACGGTGTTCACCATCGACGAATTGTCGCTGCCGCGGCTCAAGGACCTCGCAGTTGGCATTCCCGGCGCACAGGAATGGGTCAACGACCTGCCCAATCAAGCCAACAAGAAATTCGTCGCCGACTACATCGCCAAGTACAAATCAAGGCCTTCGTTCTATGGCGCGCAGACTTATGACGCTGTGGGGCTGATCGACGGCGCCATCTCGGCGGTCAAGGGCGACCTGTCGAAGAAAGACGCGATGCGCCGCGAGATGGAAAAAGCCGATTTCCCGTCGGTGCGCGGCCACTACAGTTACGGCAACAACCACATGCCGATCGAGAACTTCTATCTGCAGGATGTGGAGAAGCAGGGCAACGATTATGTCCTCAAGACCGCCGCCACGATCGTCAAGAACAATCAGGACAGATTCCACGGCGAATGCCCGATGAAGTTGGGGCAATAGTCTTTGCCATTTGCCAAGGCGCCAAGGCCGTCATCCGGGTAAAGGCCCTCGAGCCTTTACTGGGTGACGGCATCATGGAATAGCTGTCGAGGCCATGCTTTATTTCATCGAGCAATGCCTCAATGGCGTGCAGCTTGGCATGCTGCTGTTTCTGCTGGCGGCCGGGTTGACGCTGGTTTTCGGCATCATGGACCTCGTCAACTTGGCGCACGGCTCGCTCTACATGCTCGGCGCCTATTTCGCCGCCACCTTCGCCATCCTGACCGGTAGCTTTGTCCTCGCGGTCGTGCTGGCGGTTGTAGCCTCGCTCGTCGTCGGCATGGTGCTCGAAGTCATTGCCATCAGGCGACTATATGGGCGCAGTCATCTCAATCACGTGCTCGGCACCTTCGGCTTGCTTCTGTTCTTCGACGATCTGGTGCGGCTGATCTGGGGGCCGGCCGGTATGACGCTGGCGCTGCCGCAGCAGATGCTGACCGCGGTGCAAATCCTCCCCGGCCTTTATTACCCGCTCTACCGTCTCGTGATTATCCTCGTGACATTGGCGGTGGCGGCGCTGCTTTATGCCTTGGTGATGCGCACGCGGCTCGGCATGCTGATCCGCGCCGGCGCTTCCAACCGCGAGATGGTGAGTGCGCTCGGCGTCGACATCAAGCTTCTCTACACGCTGGTGTTCGGACTCGGCGCGGCGCTTGCCGGCTTTGCCGGGGTGATGCAGGCGCCCATCCTCACTGTGCAGATCGGCATGGGCGAGAACATTCTCATCCTCGCCTTCGTGGTCATCATCATCGGCGGCATCGGCTCGATCCGCGGCGCCTTCGTCGCCGCGGTCTTTGTCGGCTTCATCGACACCGTCGGCCGCGCCTTCCTGCCCGACCTGCTGCACCGGGTGCTGAGCACGACGGCGGCGGATACGCTGGCGCCCTCCATCTCGTCGATGTCGATCTACATGCTGATGGCGGCGGTGCTGGTGTTTCGGCCGGAAGGACTGTTTCCGGCGGCGGCGCGATGAGCACCTCGCTCGAACCCGTCCTCGACAAGCCTTCCCTCGACGCCGCCGCGTCGCGGCTGACGCCGCGCACGGTGCTTATCGCCGCGCTGCTGGCGGTTCTCGCTCTCCTTCCGCTCTATGCGGTGGTGACCGGCGATCCCTTCGTGCTGACTTTGTTCACCCGCGTCATCATCATGGCGATGGGTGCGGTGAGCCTGAACCTGATCATGGGCTACGGCGGCATGGTCAGCTTCGGCCATGCCGCCTACCTCGGCATCGGCGGCTACGCCGTCGGCATTCTGGCCAAGGAGGGCATCGGCTCCGGCTTTGTGCAATGGCCGGTCGCGGTGGCCGCTTCCGCCGTCTACGCGCTCATCGTCGGCGCGCTCAGCCTGCGCACCCGCGGCGTCTATTTCATCATGATCACGCTCGCCTTTGCGCAGATGATCTATTACGTGGCGAGCGGGCTCGAGCGCTACGGCGGCGACGACGGCCTTACCATCTACCGGCGCAGCCAATTCGGCGGCCTAATCGATCTCGATGACAAGACCGTGTTCTATTATCTGTGCTTGGCGCTGTTGCTCGCCGCTATCTATCTCGTCTCGCGCGTCGTCAATTCGCGCTTCGGCCTGGTGGTGCAGGGCGCTCGCTCCAACGAACGGCGCATGCGCGCGATCGGCTTTGCCACCTTCCGCTACAAGCTCGTGGCCTTCGTGATCGCCGGCGCGCTGTGCGGGCTCGCTGGGGCGCTGCTTGCCAACAACATCAATTTCATCAGCCCGGCGATGATGCAATGGACGCGTTCCGGCGACCTCATAGTCATGGTGGTCCTGGGCGGGCTCGGCTCGCTGTTCGGGCCGCTGATCGGTGCGGCGACCTTCCTCTTGCTGCAAGAGGCGCTGTCGCGCATCACCGAATATCCCGATCTGATCCTCGGCCCGGTCTTGCTGCTGGTCGCGATCTACCTACACGGCGGCATCGAAGGGCTGCTGCAATGGCGGCGCCATGGTTAGCCCGCTGTTGCAAATCGACCGCCTGACTAAGCGCTTCGGCGGCGTGGTTGCGGCCGACGCGATTACGCTCGATATTCCACCGGGCGAATTTCATGCCATCATCGGCCCCAACGGCGCCGGCAAGACGACGCTCGTCGGCCTGCTGACCGGCGAGATCGCGCCGCAAGAGGGCGCCATCCGCTTCGAGCGAAGCGATATCACCCGGCTGCCGATCTATCGCCGCAGCCGGCTCGGGCTTGCCCGATCGTTCCAGATCAGCTCGCTTTTTTCCGACTTCACCGCGCTCGAGAATGTCGCGCTTGCGACGCAGGCGCATCGCGGCCACTCGTTTCGCTTCTGGCACGACGCGCGGCGGGAAGACGATTTGCGCAACCCGGCGCAGGCGGCGCTCGCCCGCGTCGGCCTCGCCGCGCGCGCCGGCGTCCGCGTCGATCGCATGAGCCATGGCGAGCGCCGGCAGCTCGAAATCGCCATGGCGCTTGCCACAGAACCGCGCATGCTTCTGCTCGACGAGCCGATGGCCGGCATGGGGCCGGAAGAATCCGCGCAAATGGTGGAGATGCTCCGCCAACTCAAAGTCAGCATGACGATCCTTCTGATCGAGCATGACATGGACGCGGTGTTCGCGTTGGCGGACCGCATCACCGTGCTGGTCTATGGCCGCGTCATCGCCTCGGGCCTGCCCGCGGCAATCAAGGCTGACGCCGCGGTGCGCCAAGCCTATCTCGGCGAAAAGGAAAGTAGCGGCCATGACTGAGGCGCCGCTGCTCGAAGTCGCAGATATCGACACGAGCTACGGCTTGAGCCGCGTGCTGTTCGGCATATCGCTCGCCGTCGGGCCGGGCGAGATGGTTTCCCTCATGGGCCGCAACGGCATGGGCAAGACCACGACCGTGCGCTCGATCATGGGGCTGACGCCGCCGGCGGCGGGTTCGATCCGCTTCGCCGGCGCGGAAATCCGCCAGCTGCCGCCGTATCGCATCGCCAAGCTCGGCCTCGGGCTAGTGCCGGAAGGCCGCCAGGTCTTTCCCAATCTCACCGCCCGCGAAAATCTGCTCGCCACCGCCGCCAACCGCGCCGCCGTCGCCGATCCCTGGACGCTGGCGAAGGTCTACGATCTGTTTCCGCGGCTCGCCATGCGCGCCGGCAGCATGGCGAACCTGCTCTCCGGCGGCGAGCAGCAGATGCTGGCGATCGGGCGCGCGCTGATGACCAACCCGCGGCTGCTCATCCTCGACGAAGCGACCGAAGGGCTGGCGCCGTTGATCCGCGACGAGATCTGGCGCTGCCTCGAGCTGCTGCGCGCCGCAGGGCAGTCGATCCTGGTGATCGATAAGAATGTCGATGCGCTGACCCGCATCGCCGACCGCCATTACATCATCGAGCGCGGCCGCGTGGTGTGGACCGGCAATTCGCGCGACTTGGCGGCCGCCGGCGACGCGCAGCAGCGCTATCTCGGAATTTGAGTCTGTCCCGCTGCGCTCCCTCCGGGTCGGTTCCGCGGCTAACGGCGGGATCAGTCGCCCTGGCGGGCCGTCTCTTCGTCACGCGGGTGCAGCCAATTGTCCACGATGATGGCGATGAGCAGCACGACACCGCGGATGATGTTCTGCACCTCGGTATTCACATCCATGATGGTGAAGGCGTTGAGCAGCGTGCCGATCAGCGCGCAGCCGACCACGACACTGAGCACGCCGCCGCGCCCGCCGACCAAACTGATGCCGCCGAGCACGACGACGAGGATCACGTCGAAAATTTGCGTGCCGATGATCACTATATTCGTCTGCATATTGCCGGTTTGGCCGATCCAGACCAGCCCGGCGAGCCAGGCGAAAACCGCAACCAACACATGCTCCAGCACCGTGAGCGGCCGCAGCGCGATGCCCGACAGCCGCGCCGCGTCGGGATTGTCGCCCTGCGCGTAGATAAAGCGGCCGATCGAGGTGCGCGACAGGAAGGCGTGCATGACCAGGGCGGCGCCGGCAAACACCAAAATCGGCATCGGTATGCCGAATAACGTCCCGCGCCCGGCGAACAGCAGCGCCGCGGCGTCCTGCGGCGCATAGACGACGTAGACCGGCGCAATCCAGTACGCGGCGCCGTAAACGACGAGAGTCGTCGCCAGCGTGACGAACAACGCCGGGGCCTCGACGAAAGCAACCATGACTCCGTTCACGCATCCGACAGCGACGGCCATGACGAGTGCCAAGAGAGCCGTCCAAAATGGTGGAAGCCCATGCTGGTTGGCGATCAGAGCCACGCCCCAGGGGCAAGCCATGAGCGCAATCTCGCTGAGATCGATGCTGCGACTGATGACGATCAGCCCCATGCCGAGGCCGAGGATGCCGAGAATCGAAATGCTGCGGACGAGGCCTAGAATGTTCCGTGTCGTCGCAAAACCGGGGAGAGCCACCGCGAAGACGATCAGCAGAACGATGACGATTGCCGCGACGACCTGTTCTTGGCTGAGCCGGCTGAGGTTGCGCCACCAAGGCGCCTTCTTGCCGGGCGCGGCGGTCGTTACGGAAGCCATGTCGCGGTCCTCCTCGGCAAAGCCGGTGCGATCAATGAATGGCGGCGTACATGATCGTATCCTCGGTCGCGGTCGCGCCGTCGAATTCGGCGACGATGCGGCCGAGGCGAGCCACCAGGATGCGATCCGAGACAGCGAGGATTTCCGGCAGATACGAAGAGATCACCACGACCGCCTTGCCTTCGGCGGCGAGACGGCGGATCTGCGCGTGGATTTCCGGGATGGTGCCGACATCAACGCCGCGGGTCGGTTCGTCGAAGATGACGATCGAAGGATCCTGCGCCAGCGACTTGGCGATGACGACTTTTTGCTGATTGCCGCCGGAGAGTTCGACAATGCGTGCCTTGCGCTGGAGCGCGGCGATCTTGAGCCGTTCGACCCAATAATTCGCCAGCTTGCTGCGCTTAAACGGCGACAGCAGGAAGCTCCAGCCGGCTTTCGTCGCGAGTTTGCTGACATAGACGTTGTCGTCGATGCGCATCGTTTCGAAGTAACCGTTAAGCTTGCGGTCTTCCGTGATGTAGCAGATGCCGTCGTTGATCGCCTGCTTCGGCACGCGATAACGGATCGGCTTGCCGCGCAGATAGATCATGCCGCCGTTGATAAGATTGCGCTTCAGGGCGCCGTAGATGATCTTGGCGATCTCGGTGCGCCCGGAGCCGATCAGACCGGCGATGCCTACGACCTCTCCGGCGTAGACCGAAAACGACATGTTCTTGACCAACGCGCCCATGGTGACGTTCTCGACAATCAGCACCTTTTCGGTCGTCTTGTGCCGCGGCCCGCCATCGTGATGGGCGGCGTAATGGGTCTGCGTGATGTCGCGGCCGACCATGAAGCGTACCAGCTTCTCGCGCGTCATTTCCGAAGTCTTGGCGGTGACAACCAGCTTGCCGTCGCGCAGCACGGTGATGCGATCGGAAATCTTCAGCGATTCCTCGAGCGCGTGCGAGATGTAGATGACGGCGACGCCGCGGGCGCGCAGATCACGCACGAGATTGAAGAAGTGCACGATTTCTTCCGGCGTCAGGCTCGCGGTCGGCTCGTCGAAAATGATGATGCGCGCCTTGTTGTAGATGGCGCGGGCGATCTCGACCATTTGCCGCTTGGCAGTGCCCAGCAGCGCCACGGGCAAAGCCGGATCGACCTGGAAATTCAGCGATTGCAGCAGCTGCTGCGCCTGGATGTTCAGCGTGCGGAAGCGCGTCAACAGCTTTTCGTTGCCGAGCTCGATGTTCTGCGCCGCGGTCATGGTCGGCACCAGGCTCGTCTCCTGGTAAACCATGCAGATGCCTGCGGCGAGCGCATCGCGCGGCGAATGGAAGTCGACCGGCTTGCCGTCTACGCAATAGGTGCCGGAGGTCAGCAGGATCGCGCCGGCGATCGCCTTGCAAAGCGTGGACTTGCCGGCGCCGTTCTCACCCACCAGCGCATGTACTTCGCCGGGGTACAGGTCGAAATCCACCTCTTCGATGGCATGCACCCCGCCGTAGATCTTGCTGCCTTTGCTGACGGCAAGCACCGGCTCGCGCGCTGCTGGCGGCGGCGGCGTTTCGACCGGGCGATCGCGAACGGTCATTTCATTCATCGGTGCGCATCCGGTGGTTGCAGCAGCGCCCGACCGCTGCCTTTCGAGACGATGACAACGCCTTGCGCGGTTTCGATGGCGGCGGTGATGCCGTGATAGCGGCCACCCACGCGGCTGTGCAGTGTTTCCACCACTTCGCCGCCGGCGTCGACCCGCGCCAGTAACCCGTACGAACGCGGCGGCGCCCACGGCTTCTCGATGCCGAGCGCCCGCAGGCCACCCAATTGCAGGGGTTCGAGACAATCGCTGCCGCTGGCGAGTGCCGGTGCAATCCAATAGGGCTGCGGAACTGTCCGCATCATTTCCTGGCGGAAATCGTCCTCGCGCAGGACGAACTCCACGAGATGCGTCCGCACGGCAAAGAGACTAAGCCAAAAGCCGCCTTTGGCGCTGCGGCCGAGGCGTGACGGATAACCCGGCATATTGCGGACCACGGTTTCCGGCGCGGCGATCACACCCGGTGCGGAAATGCGCGCGCGGCTCAGGCAATGGCCGAAGCTTTCGGTAAACCACAGGTGGCCGTCAGGCGCGACGGCGAGGCCGCCCGGATAATTCAAGCCGCGCAACAATACGCGCGCACCGTCAAGCGCCGGCCCGCAGCTCATAATGCGCCCGAGCGCGTTGCGCTCCATCAAATCGACGCACCAATCGCTCGCGCCGTGGCGCATGCTGCCGTCGCTCACGAATATCGTTCCATCAGGCGCGACCGCCACAGCGGTGAGACACTTCAGCGCCTCACCCTCCGCCTGCGCGAGAACGATCTTGCGGCCCGCTTTGTCGACGGCGGCGAGGCCGCTCGCCGTACAAGCCAGCAACCGGCCGTCGGGATGGACGGCGAGGGCGCCGACGTCGCTGTCGAACTCTGCCAAGACGGCGCGATCCTGATAGTGAGCGCCGCTGAGCCGCCAGACCTTGCTACCGGCGGACACACAGATCGCGCCGTCCGGAGCTTCAGCGACCGCGTCGGCACCCGGCAGCGGCTCGCCGATCGGCGTCGTGCGGTCAAGACGATCATTCGGGCTGAACGGCCCATCCATGGATGGAATCGCGTGCGGATCCCGGTCCTTGAACACGATCTGTTCGAGGTCACGCCGCAGGTATGTGAAGAAGCCCATCGAATCACACCCGCCGCTTGTTGCCCCAATACGCTTCGTATCCCGTCCAGGTGGGATCCGCGTTTTCCAGCTTGATGCGGCCGATCCGGTTGTTCTCGAGACCGGCAAGATAGAGGTAACCCTTGTGCTCGCGGATCGAGGTCACCGAAGCATGGGAGATGCCGGTCGGATCCCAATACGATTCGAGGACGTTGCCCGCCTCGTCGAACTTCAGGACGCAACCATAGTTCAGGTTTGGTCCCAGCCACTCGTCCGTCGGCACCTGCTTGACCATTCGCCGCCGAAACGCGGCTTTACGCATCGAAAGGTCGGAACTCGGCGTGCGGATGCCGACCAGCGCCAGCCAATAGTTACCGTCGGATGCGCGGTTGATGTTGTCGGGATGGCCCGGCAGCTCATCGATCAGGATTTCCGTCTTGCCGCTATTCGGACCGGCCCGCCAATAGCGGTAGATGCGGCAAGCGGTCGTCGAGGCGATAAGGACCGAACGGCCGTCGTGGGACACGCACACCCCGTTTGGGAAGTAAAAGCTTTTGATGAGTTTCTCGGTCTTTCCGGTGGCCGGATCGTAGCACAGCACGCGACCGTTCGGCCGGCCCTCCACGACCTCGAGCGGATAGGTCGTCGCCTCATAGCGGGTGGTGCAGTCGCTGAAATAGATTTTGCCGTCCGGCGCGATGTCGAGGTCGTCCGCCATTCGCACGCGTGAATTATCGTTGAGCTTGGTCCACGTGCGGCTGGTTTCATCGGTGACCTTGAAGACTTCGCCGCTTGGCTTTACCCCGTACACGCCCATGCCGCCGATGCAGACGATGAGGTTCTCGTCCTTGTCGAACTGCATGCCATAGGGGCGGCCGCCGATGTGGGCGAACACTTCGCGCTTTTCAAAATGTTCGCCGGAGAAGCGGATGATGTTGCCGTCTCGCGTGCTGCCATAAAGCCGATCTTGCCGATCCAGGATCACGTCCTCCGGCCCCTCGACCTGATCGAGCCCGATCGCTTCGGCGCCGACGAGGCGGTCGTTTTGCGCGTAGGGCGATTTGCTGCCGCGATTAATCGATGGCGCCGGCGAAAGCGATAGCAGCGCCGGATTGACGTAGATTTTCTGAATCACTTTGCCGCGGTTCTTCGCCCATTTCACGTCAAAGCCGATGGCGACGAGCAAGATGACGCCGGTGAGCGAGGACGTGACATAGCCGGGGATGCCGATGCGCACGAGCCCGTTGGTAATCATGAAGATGATGATGGCGCCGAGCATCGCCCGCCACACCGTGCCGCGGCCGCCGAGGACGGAAGCGCCGCCGATGATGACGGCGGTCAGCGCCTGGAATTCCCAGCCGACGCCGGTGGTCGAATCGGTGCTGCCTTGGCGCGCCGCATAAAAGATGCCGGCGGCGGCGCACAGCGTGCCCGACAGCATGTAGGTCGCCAACAACATGCGATTGACGCGGATGCCGGCATGGCGTGCCGCCTTGCGGCTGGCGCCGATCGCGGTCAGATGCCAGCCGTAACGGGAGCGGCTGAGAAAGATGTGACCGATCAAGAGTACGACGATCAGCGTCGCCGCGTTAATCGGCACGCCGAGCGCGCTACCCTCGCCGAGAAAGTCCCAGGCATTGCTCTCCACGGAATTGGTGGCGAAGACGGTCGCAAACCGCTCGTTCAAAAGATTGACCCCGGCGCGAACGATGATCAGCGTTACCAACGTGGTCAGAAAGGGCCGAGCTTTGAGATAGCCGATCAGGAAGCCGTTACAGGCGCCGATGGCCGCTCCGGTCGCCAGCGTGGCGACCACCGCGAGCCCGACTGGCAGGCCGAGCACGAACAGGCAGAACAGAGCGGTGAAGTTGCAGAACGCGAAGATCGCCCCGACGCTCAGGTCGATGCCGCCGGAAATGAGGCTGAAGGCCATGCCGAGGCAGACGAAGCCGAATTCGGCAAAAAGCCGCATCAGCGACACTGCATTGGCGAGTGTGCCGTAATCCGGGATGGTCAGCGAGAAGTAGACTGCCAGCGCGATCATCACGGTGAAGGGAACGATCGGCTCGAACCATTGCTTCAGCAGTAATTCTGAAAGGAACAACCGCGGCGAGAAGGAATGTCCCAATCGCTGCGCCCGATGGTTCGGCGCCTGCAAGGCGGTGGTCGACATCGGCCTGACTCCGCACCAGGAGCCGCTCCCGCCTCCGCGGCGGGAGCGGCGATTTCAATCGACGACGATCGCTTCTTTTTTAGTTTGTGGCCGTCGAGGTCGGCGGCTTGGGCACCGCATAGCAATTCGCGCCTTTGGCGTTGCTCTTATCGAGCCAGACCGGACGCGTGTAGTATTCTTTGTGCGTGGTACCGGGCTTGCTGCCGCTTTCCAGCAAAGTCTCGGCGGCGACGAAAGCGTCATGGCCCTGGAGAGTCGCCGTATAGCTTAGGAACTTGTAGAAGTTCCCTTGCGTGACCTGGTCGCAATCAAGCTGCGAGCCTTCGCCCGAGGCATAGACCTTCACCTTGTCGATCTTGCCGGCATTGCGAATGGCTTGCGCCGCACCCGACTCCATGATGCCCCAGAACCCGATGCTGGCGCAGAGGTTCGGATGCTGCTGGATGACGGTAGCGGTGATGTTGCGCGCATTATTGGCATCCCAATTCGCCGCTTGGTTGGACACGACCTTGATCGCGCTGTCCTTTTTGAGCGTGTCCATGACGCCGGCGATCTGATCGACACTTGCCGCGGCGGCAAGCTCGCCCTGGACGATCTGCACTTCGCCGGAGGTTCCGCTTCCCGTTCCGCACGCCTTGACCACGTCCTCGGCGAGCATGCGCCCCACCTCGTACCAATCGGCACCGACAAACGCGTCCGACTTGTAGTTCGACGACATGTTCATTTGAATCACGTGGATGCCTTGCGCCTCCGCGCGCTTCAGCTCCTTCATCAGCAGCGTCACGCTCGGATTCTGGACGACGATCACGTCGGGCTTCTGGTCTACCAGCGCCGTGAGCGCCTGCTGCATCGCCGACATATTGAGGGCGGGATCGCGTATGATGAACTTCATGTCGTGCCATTCCGCCTCGGTCTTGATCACGCGTCCCCATTCGTCCATCAGCGGCACGCCGGTGGCGATCGGCAGAAAAGCGATGGTCTTGCCCTTAAGATCCTTGTCGTAAGCGGCACGCAGCTCATGCGCCGTCTTGGTTTCGTCTTGCGCTCGCGCCGTGCCCTGCAGGCCGAATAGGCCCACCGCAGCCAGCGACAGGGCAAGCCCTGCCCACGAATATCCTTGCATCATTTCCCTTCCTCCCTTTGTTAAACTTCTCGCCGAGCCGTTACTCCGACTATATCTCTCCTTGGCGCCAAGCGACAAGACGGCCGCTCGGCGGCCTTGTCACTCCACCGCATGCAAAGGCGGCTTCACGGGTCACGCGCCGCTGATCGCGGCTCGAACGGTCCGTGGATCAAAAGAATTGTATCGCGCGTTCCATTTTTGTCAATCTCAGCCACACGCTCGGTGATGCCGGCTCATCGTTTTGTCAGCGTTTTGTCTGACGTTTGCCATTTCGCGCGCGTCTCCGTTTGCCGGTCGGGGCGCCGAGCATTTCGCGGATGCCGCCGATGATGAAATCCTTCATCAATGGGCCGAGCAGGGCGAGGTCGCCTGAAGAAAAAGCTCGCTCCGAAAAAGTTTCGATGCGACCCGGTTCCGAAATCACCATGATATACGGACCAATCAGCAGTATCGCCGCCGCTTGAATCTTGCTTCGCGGAGCCGAAGGATAAAGCTCCCTCAGCGCGGCCATTAATTCGCGGGCCGGCTCATTGAAGAACTCGGCAATTTCACGGGCGACGAGGCCGGTGAACGTGATTTGTCCGATCAGCGAAAAAAAGTTCTTCCAGCCGACATCCCCACTCTCGCTGAGTTCGAGCGGTGGATCGGCATAAGCCGAGACCAGGGCGCGCAGTTTCAAGCCGCCGTTTGTCTTCTGTGAACGGGCCGCTCTCAGCCGCTCCAGGCGCATCTGCGCTAAAGGCTCGGCGCGGCGGCGCAAGACTTCGTAATATAGGTTTTGCTTACTGCCGAAGTAGTAGCTGACATTGGCAACGCGCATCTTCGCCAGCGAGGTCACATCGCGTATGGAGACAGCGGCGTATCCCCATCGGGCAAACAGATATTCGGCGGTATCCAGCAATTTTTTTTGCACATTGGCCGATTTCTTGTAGCGCGCCGGGGGCGGCGTGACCGGACCGACAATTTCGGCACCGATCTTGTATCGGGAGTCCGCTACGCTGAGCGACAGAATTTTCTGGTCATTGTCCAATCTTGCGGCCTTTCCCAAAGTTTTGTTCGGGTTCAGTTCCCTTGGCAAAATCACTTTAGCGCCCCTGCAGCTGCGGCAGAAGCTGCACTTGCATGAAGCAGTAATGATCGTTCGCGCGGAGAACAATACGCGTTCGCGTCTGCGAGGGGAGGGTGCACAGCGGGGGGCAGGGTCCGGATTGACTCAAAGTGGAACAATTGATACAATTTTGCCTTTCCCTAGAGAGGGCGATCGCCGTTTCGACCGCGCGTCGCTCGGGAGGAAAACCGTTGGAGCAACGTCTGACCAAGCAGACCAGCCTGATCGATCGGCTCGATATCTTATCCGGGATTCTCGGTCAGCAGATCGCGCAAAGCTATATCGCGAACGGCGAACCGGATACGGAGCCCTTCGAGCTCACATTTGCAGAGTTTGTTGGACAGGTGCGCCGCCGCTCGAGCGCGCTGTTCGCTCTGGGGGTCGCTCCCGGAGACGTCATTGCATTCGCGGCACCGTTAGCGGAAACATCCTATCCGACAATGATCGCGGCAATGGTCTCTGCTACGGTCGCTCCGCTCAACTATCTTCTCGAGGCGCCGGCGCTCATCCGCATGATCAAAGCGACCGACGCCGACGTCCTGCTGATCCACCGCAGTTTCGCGGACGGCAACGACGAAATTGTCGGCAAGTTCGCACAGATTTACAGGGCGCTTCCTCATCTGCGTCTGCTGAGCTTCGGGACGGGCCCGGAAATCGAGGGCGCGGCAAACCTCGAAGCCGTCGCGGCGGCCCGGTCTCCGTCCGTCTGGGACACCGCGGCGCGCAATCGTCCTGCAGATCATGCAGTGGCGCTGTTTCATACCGGCGGCACGAGCGGCCAACCAAAGCTCGTGCCGCATACCGAGGCAATGTATCGCGCAATGATCGAGGCCTGCGGGGCAGGGGAGGGTGCCGCGCCGGGCGAATCGATCATCGCCGGACTGCCGCTTTTTCACACTAGCGGGGCGCTTCAGGTCGGGCTCGTACCGCTGTGCAACGGCACGCGCATCGTGATCCCTTCGTCGCGGGGCTTCCGCGATCCGAAGGTCATTGCAAATTATTGGCATTTCGTACGTCGCTACGGCATCAGCATCGGCGCCGGCGTTCCTACGGTCCTGGCTGGGGTGAGCGCTATCGCGCCCGAGGGCCCGGTCACTTCCCTCAAACGTTTTCTGGTCGGCGGCGCACCGATTTCCCCGACAACGCTGGTGACGATTCAGGAAATCACGGGAGGGGCCGACGTTATCGAGGGCTGGGGCATGACCGAGACCTGCGGCTTTTCGGTGATGAACCCGCATGGTCGAGCGAAGATCGGGTCGGCCGGATTGCCGTTTCCGGGGGTGGAGGTCGAAATCAGGCATTTCGGCAGCAGCGACGCGAGCGGCCGGGTTTGCCTTACCGACGTAATCGGAGAAGTGGTCGTTCGCGGCACTATCGTCATCACCAGCTACTTCGATGACCGTCCCGGCTCGTTTACCGCTGACGGCTGGCTCAGGACCGGCGACTTGGGGCGCATCGATGCGGACGGTTACCTTTGGATCACCGGCCGGTTAAAGGACTTGATCATTCGTGGCGGCCACAATATCGATCCCGCCATCATCGAAGAGCCCGCCTACCAACATCCGGCGGTCCAACTCGCGGCCGCCGTCGGCAGGCCGGACAGATATGCCGGCGAACTTCCGATCCTGTACGTACAGCTTAAGCCGGGGGCGCGAGCTACTGAGCAGGAGTTGCAGGAGTTCCTACGCGAACGAATTGTCGAACGTGCGGCCCTGCCTAAATCGGTCATCATTATTCCTGAAATCCCGTTGAGCGGTCCCGGCAAGGTTTCAAAACTGCTGTTGCGGCGCCAGGCGATCAGCGCCGTTTTCCAACAAGAGTTGGATCATCTAGCGCTCGCGAACACCGAGATCACAGCCGTGGTTGCCGAAGACCCCCTTGCGGGTGAGGTCGTGCTGCTGTGCACTGCGGGCAGCAAACTGGATCCGCGCGATTTGCGCAGGGTAGCCGCGGCATTGAGCGGCTTTTCGATCCCTTGTCGATGGGCGGAAGGCGAAGCCCTTGCGGTGACGGACGGTTGAGGCAGGGCATATGAGCAGGCTTGCCGGAAAAGTGGCGCTGGTCACCGGCGCAGGACGCGGCATCGGTCTAAGCCTGGTGCAGCGGCTTGCGTCGGAAGGAGCGTGCGTGCTGGTCAATGATCTTGATAGCGAAGAAGCAGAAGCAGCCGTGCGTTCCCTGCACGACGCTGGCGGCACAGCGGCTGCCTATCCCGGCAGCGTCACCCACGAGGACTTTCCGCGTGGCTTCATTGCCGCCGCTCTACAGCAGTTCGGTGATATTCACATCGTGGTGAACAATGCCGGTTACATTTGGAACGGGCCATTGCACAAAATCAGCGACGAGCAGTGGGACGCAATCCAGGATGTGCATCTGCGGGCGCCATTCCGCATTCTCCGGGAGTTGCGCGGCTTTCTAGATGTGCGCGTCGCGGAAGAACGCAAAGCCGGCATGGTCATTCATCGCAAGGTGGTGAATGTCTCGTCGGTGTCAGCGACCGGCGGCGCCGCCGGGCAAGCCAATTATGCGGCCGCGAAGGCCGGACTTCTCGGACTGACGCGCTCGTTGGCCAAGGAATGGGGTCCGTTGGCCGTCAACGTCAATTGTGTAGCTTTCGGCTACATTGAAACGCGCCTGACACAAGAGATATCCGGAGAAACGGCGGTGATAATTGATGGCCGGCCGCGGCGCGTGGGACTGACGCGTCCCATGATCGAGGCGGTGAAAGAGCGCATTGCCCTTGGCCGCGCCGGAACCGCTGACGAGGCGGCCGGGGGGATTATGCTCTTCTGCCTTCCAGAATCCGATTATGTCACGGGTCAGGTTTTGGAGGTCAGCGGTGGACTCGCTAACTGATGACGAGGCGCAAGCCTGACGATCGATCTTTTGCCGGGAGGCCGTCGCCATGAAGATGATCACGAGGTCGGGAGTCCGCTTACAGCCCACTTACACCGCCGCGAACGGCGAAGGAGAAGGGCCGGGAAAATTTCCTTTCACGCGCGGCCGGCTGGCCAACCCGCATGGCCACACCACCTGGATTCAGCGGGAACTGGCCGGCGAAGGCGATGGCCGCCGATCAAATCAGCAAATTCGCTATCTGTTGGAGCACGGTCAGACCGGGATCGACGTGATCGGCGACGCCCCGACGCAATCGCTTCTCGACCCCGATCATCCTCTGGCGCGGGAAGCGGTAGGCACGCAGGGCGTTTCCTTGTGCAGAAAGCAGGATTTCCTCGATCTTTTTGAAGGCGTGCCATTCGATCAGGTTTCGATTTCAAGTTCCGTCCCATCCTTCTTCGCTTTGTCAGGCTTGGTGCTGGCGGCCCGCGAAGCAAGCTTTCCGCTGGAGCGCTTGCGCGGTTCCATTCTGCACGGTCCGCTCTACACCGAGGATTGCTCCTATGCCTGGCACCTTCCGGTGGAATTTCGGGTGAGGTTAGCGCTCGATTTCATTGAATATTGTTCGCGGCACATGCTGAAGTTCCACGCCTACATTGAGGACACGTATTTTTTCAGCGAATCCGGTCTCACGCCTATCGAGGAGATGGCTTTGGGCTTCGTCCAGCTCAGACATCTTGTTCGCAAGCTCATTGCGCGCGGCGTTACGATCGACTCGTTTGCTCCCCGGATAGCCTTTCTGGTCAATTGCGGCATGGATTTCTTCGAAGAGATCGCCAAAATTCGCGCCACGCGCCGCCTGTACGCCAAAATGATGCGCGACGAATTTGGCGCATCGAATCCGCGTTCGCTGTCGGCTGTGATTACCAGCCACACCTCCGGTCTATCGCTGACGTCGCAGCAGCCGATCAACAACGTGGTTCGCGGCACTGTTCAAGCTCTGGCGCTGGTCCTGGCGGGCGTGCAGGCACTCGAAGTCTCCACCTTCGATGAGGCTTATCGCACGCCGAGCAAGGATGCCCATATCGTGGCACTTCGCACCCAGCAAATCCTCGAGCTCGAGGCCGGCGTCGCAAAAGTTCTAGATCCGCTGGGCGGCTCGTATTTCATTGAGCGACTCACGGATCAACTAGAAGAGCGAATTCGCGCGCGTATCGATGAAATCGAAGCGATGGGCGCCCCGGAAGCGCTCTCCGCCCGCGGGTTTTTTCGCGAGATATTCCACCAGGCAATGGAAGACGCACAGCTTGGTGTAGAGAAGGGCGATATGTCACTGGTTGGCGTCAACGTGCACACGATGCCGGAGCAAGACGATACACTGCTACGCGACGTCGCCACCGCCAAGATCGAAACCTGGCGCGGCCATACGAAGGTCATCGAACATTTCAAGCGCGGGCGGGATACCGCGAGATTGTGCGATCGGCTCGATGCCGTGGCCGCCGCAGTGACTGCTTCCGAAAACCTCATTCCTCCCGTCATCGAAGCCCTCGACGCTACGGCGACGATCGGAGAGATCGTAACGACAATGCGGTGGGCCCTCGCAATGCCGCCTGATATTTTCGACCACCCGTTGCCCCACCGAGAGGCTGGAGATCAACATGTCGCGTGAGTTTGTTACGCTCGCCATCATGGGTATCGACCAGCACGAGAACGGAGCGATCGCAGTGGCCCGGGTTCTGCGGGAGGCGCAGATGAAGGTTGAGTATCTCGGCAAGTTCCACACGCCGGCTTCGGTTGCCGACAACGCGATCAAGCAAGACGCCGACGTCGTTGGGATCAGCTGTCATTCCTGGGAGTACATGCGCTTGGTTCCGCAATTGATAGAGGAGCTGAGGATGCGCGGCTCCGACATTCCTGTAGTCATCGGCGGCTCTGTCATCACGCCGGAAGATAGCGAGCAGATGCGCCGATCGGGCGTGGCAGCTGTATTTACCAGTTCAACCGATGGCAACAAGCTGATCGAATGCGTCCGCGCATTGAGCGGCTCAAGAAAAAGATCGGATCGGCCGATTTCGGCGAAGACTGCCAACGCGTAACCGGTCCGGTATGGGTTAAAAGGCGTCTATCGGCATTGTTCCCGGCACAACGCGGGCCGACTGCCGCTATGCTAGGTTGGCAGAACCGGGGAGGGAACGATGTTCAACGACGGACTGCTGCGTGGCAGGCGCATCCTGGTGACCGGCGGCGGCACCGGGCTGGGCAAGGGCATGGCCGAGAAATTTCTCGCGCTCGGAGCCGAGATTTTCATTTGCGGGCGCCGCAAATCGGTGTGCGAGGCGACCGCCGCTGAACTTACCGCCAAGCACGGCGGCAAGGTCAGCGCCTACGGCGTCGACATCCGCGACGCCGCGGCGGTTGACGCCATGGTCGGCGACATCTTCGCCTCGGGCCCGCTGACCGACCTGATCAACAACGCCGCCGGAAATTTCATCTCGCGCACCGAGGATCTCAGCCCGCGCGGTTTCGACGCCGTCGCCAACATCGTGTTGCACGGCACCTTCTACGTCACCCACGCGGTGGGACGCCGCTGGATCGCCGGCGGCCACCGCGGCAACGTCGTTTCGATCGTGGTGACGTGGGTTTACAATGGCAGTCCCTACGTGGTGCCTTCGGTCATGAGCAAATCAGGCGTCCACGCCATGACCATGTCGCTCGCCACCGAATGGGCCCACTACGGCATCCGGCTCAATGCCATCGCCCCGGGCGTCATTCCGACTGAGGGGGCGAGCAAGCGGCTCAGTCCGGGCGCCGGTCCGACCGAGCGCACCGAGCGCACCAATCCGATGGGACGGGTCGGCCGCATCGAGGAGCTGCAAAATCTTGCCACGTTCCTCATCTCCGACGGCTGCGACTGGTTGACGGGACAGACCATCACCCTTGACGGCGGCCAGAGCCACGCGACCGGCTCGAATTTCTACGAGCTGCGGCATTGGACCGACGCGCAATGGCAGGCGGCGCGCGCCGCCATCAAGGCGCAGAACGCGAAGGACCGGGCGCAGCGCACCGTATAACGGGCCCCAGAAGGACCGCCCGCCAGGCTGGCGGGGCGTGCATCTCCGCTCGGGTGCGGCGGCACCGCGGTTTGACTTAGCGCAAATACATTATTTGGCTGGTTTGCCAATGATGGGCCGCAGGCGACAGACCCTGTCGCATGGGGGGAGATATTGCGCCCGCTGGGGGAACCTTTAGGACTGCCGGCCGGCGCTGTTGCGAGCGCTCGCCCGCTCACCGGCAACGAAGCGATTGCGCGGGGGGCCTGGGAAGCGGGCGTGAAGGTCGCCGCCGCCTATCCCGGCACGCCGAGCACCGAAATCCTCGAATCCTTGGCAACCTATCCGGCCGAGGATGTCCATGCCCAATGGTCGACCAACGAGAAGGTCGCCCTCGATGTGGCGATGGGGGCTTCTTTTGCCGGACGCCGGGCGCTTGCCGCCATGAAGCACGTCGGCCTCAACGTGGCCGCCGATGCCTTTATGTCGCTGACCTATATCGGCGCGAACGCAGGCTTGGTGCTCGCCGTCTGCGACGATCCGGGCATCCACTCATCGCAGAACGAGCAGGACACCCGACTTTATGGCGCGCTCGCCGGCGTGCCGGTGCTTGAGCCGAGCGATGCGCAGGAGGCGCTCGATTATACGAAGCTCGCTTTCGAGCTTTCCGAGCGTTTCGACACGCCGGTCATCGTCCGCGGTACGACGCGACTATCGCATACCCGCAGCCCGGTCGTGGTCGGCGAACGCACCGAACCAGCCGCGCGCGGCTTCCTCGAACAGCCGTCGAAGAACGTCATGATTCCGGCCTACGCACGGCCGCGCCACGGCGCGGTGCTGGAGCGCGAGGCGCGGCTGAAAGCGTACCTCGAGGAAGCGTCCATCAACCGATGGGAAGCCGGCGACAAGAGCTTCGGCGTCGTCACGGCGGGGACCTGCTATCCCTATGTGCGCGAGGTGCTGCCCGAGGCGAGCGTGCTGAAGCTCGGCGCATCCTGGCCACTACCGGAAGGACTGCTGCGCCGCTTCTGCGAGTCGGTCGAGCGCGTATTCGTCGTCGAAGAGCTGGAACCGGCGATCGAGAAGGAGATCCGCGCCCTTGGCTTCGACGTGGAGGGTAAGCGGTTTTTTCCGCGCGTGGGCGAGTTGGACCCGGAGCTGGTGCGCGCCGGGTTCGAGCAGGCCGGCATTCTGCCGCCGCGTCCGGCGCGCGGCACCTGGACGCCGGAGCCGCTGGTGCGTCCGCCCGTGCTCTGCGCCGGTTGTCCGCACACATCGAGCTTCATGGCCGTGCGCGCGTCCGGTGCGCGCGTCGCCGGCGATATCGGCTGCTATACGTTGGCGTGCCTCGACCCGTTGCGCGGTATCGATACCACGGTGTCGATGGGCTCTTCGATCGGCAATGCCATCGGCATGGCCAAGGCGGGGGAGCCGAAGCCGATCGTGGCGACGATCGGTGATTCAACGTTCCTGCACGCCGGCATTCCCGGCTTGATCGACGCCGTCTACAACCAAGCCAATCTCGTCGTCCTGCTGCTCGACAACCACGTCACCGCGATGACCGGCGGGCAAAACCACCCGGGCACCGGCAAGACGCTGCGGGGAGAGGACGCCCCGAAAGTCGACTACGAAGCGCTGGTGCGCGCGGTCGGCGTCAGGTGGGTTCGTTCGGTCGATCCCTATGATCTCGCGGCCATGTATCAGTCGCTGCGCGAGGCCATCGCCTATCGCGGCGTCGCGGTTCTCATCGCCAATCGCCCTTGCGTGCTCGATCCGGTGAAGATCAAGGGACCGCCGCTGCAAGTCATCGCCGAGGAATGCAATGCCTGCCAAGCCTGCATGAATCTCGGCTGCCCGGCGCTGAGTTGGAGCAACCAATCGTTCGAGGGCCGGCACAAGATCGAGATCGACCAAGCGCTCTGCATCGGCTGTACGCTTTGCGCGCAGGTCTGCACCGTGGATTGCATCAAGCCCAGCGCGATGGTGCAGCCATGAGCGACCGCAGGCCGTCGGATCCGCAGCTCGCCGATGCGGCAGCGATACCGATCGCGTTCGCCGACCCATCGCGCACACCGCTCAACGTCTTGGTTGTGGGCGTGGGCGGCCAAGGCGTCATCATGGTCGCCAAGCTGATCGCGTTGCTCGCGCAGCAGCAGGGCTACGACGTCAAGCAGAGCGAAGTGCACGGCATGGCCAAGCGCGGCGGCGCGGTGTTCAGCCACGTGCGTTTTGGCCGGCTGGTCTGGTCGCCGACCATCCCGAAGGGCGAAGTCGATATCCTGATCGCGCTGGAGTGGGCCGAAGGCCTGCGCTGGCTCACCCATCTCAGGCCCGACAAGGGCATCTTCATTTGCGACACCAAGCGCATCGTGCCGCCGTTCGCCTGCCGCGACCGCCGCCCCGGCGCCGCCATGCGCTACGTGCGCGAGACGCAGGCCGAGGTGATCGCGCACGTTGCGGAAGGATACGCCATCGACGCGACCCGCATCGCGGAAGAGCTCGGCAACGAGCGTGCCGCCAATATCTTGCTGCTCGGCGCGCTGTCGGCCGCGCTGCATTTCCCGGCCGCCGACTGGGAACAATTGGTCACGAAGTTCGTGCCGAAAAAGACGGTGGCGGTGAACGTCGAAGCGTTTCGGCGCGGTCGCCGCTGGATCGAGCAGGCGCGCGATGGCTTGCTCCCGGTCGAAACGATCGAGGCACGAGCGCCGGCGGCGGATAAGCCCTATCGGGTGCGCCTGGAGATCACGCCCGCCTGGTGCAAGAGCTGCGACATCTGTGTGAAGCTGTGCCCGGAACACTGCCTGCGGCTGAACGCGGAGCGCATCGTAGAACTGGCTGAACCCGATAAATGCACGGGCTGCCGTCTTTGCGAATGGTTGTGTCCCGACTTTGCGATCCGCGTGCATCTTGATCAGACGAGCGTCGTCGGCGAGCGAGGTCCCGCGCGATGAACGCCGTCGATACCGCACTCACCGGCAAAAGCACCGCAAAACTCATTTCAGGCAACACCGCCTGCGCGCTCGGCGCGATCTCCGCTGGCTGCCGGTTCTTCGCCGGCTATCCGATCACGCCCTCGTCGGAGATTGCGGAACGCCTGGCGCGCCGGCTGCCGGAGGTCGGCGGGGTTTTCGTGCAGATGGAGGACGAGATCGCCTCGATGGCGGCCGTGATCGGCGCCTCGATGGGCGGCGTCAAGGCGATGACCGCGACCAGCGGCCCGGGATTCTCGCTCAAGCAGGAAAACATCGGCTATGCGGCCGCCGCCGAGATCCCGTGCGTGATCGTCAACGTCATGCGCGGCGGCCCCTCGACCGGCATGCCGACGCGGCCGGCGCAAGCCGATTTGATGCAGGCGCGCTGGGGCAGCCACGGCGATTATCCGATCATCGTTTTGGCGCCGGCATCGGTGCGCGAAATTTTTGACGAGACCATCCGCGCCTTCGACCTGGCGGAGACGTTCCGGTCTCCAGTCGTGGTGTTGTACGACCAGGTGCTCGCGCAGCTCTCGGAGACCGTCGTGCTCGATGTCGCCCGCGATGCGGCGCGCGCGGAACGGACATGGGCGAGCGGTCCGCGTTCGGACTATCGGCCTTACGCCGCCGACGGCGGCGGCATTCCGCCGATGTCGTGCCCCGGCGACGGCTATCGCACACATACCACCGGATTGACGCACGGCGAGGACGGTTTCCCGACGCAAAAACCCGAGGCGGTCACGCGCAACCTGTCGCGGCTGTTCTCCAAGCTCGAGCAAAACCGCGGCGCGATCGATGCGTCGGCGCAACTGCATTGTGACGACGCCGATGTCGTGATCATCGCCGTCGGCATCGCGGCGCGCGCCGCGGAGCGCGCCGTCGAATTGTGCCGCGCGCAGGGCGTGCGCGCCGGCCTGTTTCGTCCGATCACACTGTGGCCGTTTCCCGAACAGGCGCTGCGCGCGGCAGCCGTGACCGCGCGCGCGGTCCTCGTGCCGGAAATGAATGCCGGTCAGCTTGGCCGCGAGGTCGAGCGCGTGCTTGCAGGCGCCCGGATCGAAGGCCTGCATCGCTTCAGCGGCGAACCGATCGTACCGGCGGAAATTGCCGCGCGTGCGGCAACACTGGCGCAGGGGACGTGATGTTCATCGACTCGGCGGCGGAGTTCGACGTCCGGGATTATCTCCGCAAGGAGATGATGCCCCACTTCCTGTGCCCGGGCTGTGGCCATGGCATCGCGCTGCGGGCGCTGTTATGGGCGGTCCACGAGCTCGGCATCGACAAGGACAAGCTCGCGGTCGTCTCCGGCATCGGCTGCGCGGGCCGGCTGTCGGCCTATATCGACGCCAACACCTTTCACGTGACGCATGGGCGGCCGCTCGCCTATGCCACCGGGCTGGCGCTGGCGCGCCCCGACCTCAGCGTCGTGGTGATCACGGGCGACGGCGATTGTCTGGCGATCGGCGGCAATCATTTGATTCATGCCTGCCGGCGCAACCTCAAGATCACCTGCCTCATGCTCAACAACGAAGTCTACGGCATGACCGGCGGCCAGGTATCGCCGACGACGTCCGAGACCCGGTTGACCACCACAACGCCGCTCGGCAATAGCGAGCCGCATTTTGACGCCTGCGCGCTCGCCGCGGCGGCCGGCGCCGGCTTTGTCGGCCGCGAAGTGACGCGGCACGTGCCGAAGCTCAAGGAGCTGATCAAGGCGGGGCTCGAACATCCCGGCTTCGCCTTCGTCGAGGTCCTGTCCGACTGCACCGAAATTTTTGGACGCAAGAACGATATGGGCTCGTCGCCGGAGATGATGCTGCGGCAGAAGAGCGAGCTGCGCCCGAGCGCCTATCGCGACACCGTCGACACGCCGTTCCGGCCGAACACTCTGCCGACCGGCATCCTGGCGAAGAACGAACGTCCGGAATACGGCGCGACCTATCGGCGTGACGCGGCGGCTCCAGCCGGCAAGGGAGCGCCGCGATGAGCGCATCGCGGATCGAAATCCGCATCGGCGGCACCGGCGGCCAGGGACTGATCTTGAGCGCCAAGATGATCGCGGACGCCATGGCGGCGAGCGGCAAGCGCGTCGCCCAGTCGCAAAGCTACGAGCCGACTTCGCGCGGCGGCTTCTGCAACGCTGACTTGGTGATCGCCGACGGCGAGGTCGACTTTCCGCTGCTGACGGCCATCGATCATCTGGTGCTACTCGACCGGCTTGCCGTCCAACGTTCCTGGCCGCTGCTCAAACCGGGCGCGCTGGTCATGGCGGACACGAGGCTCTGTCCGGATCTGCCCGAAGGAGAATGCCGCATCCGCCATCTGCCGCTCAGCACGACCGCATTGGAGCTGGGAAGCGAGCGGGTGACCAACATCGTCGCGCTTGGCGCTTTGGTCGCGCAAAGCGGCATCTGTGACCGCGAGCAAATTGAGAAGGCGGTGCGGGCGGAGACGCCGCGCGGCTTCCTTGATCTCAATATGGATGCGCTCGAAGCGGGATATGCGCTTGGCCGCGGCGCCGAGAGCGACGTCCAGCTTAAGATACGGGACGTGGTGTGATGGGCCAAGGCGCCGCCAGCTGATCACGGCTGGCGGAAGGGGTGGGATTCGAACCCACGAGACGAGTTACCCCGCCTGCCGGTTTTCAAGACCGGTGCCTTAAACCACTCGGCCACCCTTCCACACCTGCAAAATCAAGATCTTGCCGATATGTCCTGTACCAACGCTCTAGCACCTTGGGGGCTCAGGTCCCTGTTTGGGACTAACTGCGCCTTTTCCGCTTCGCGGGTTTCCACTTTCATAATTTCGCCTATTCTGTCCCGCTTACTAGCATCGTGGGAGGTCGGGGGCACTTAGGAGGTGCCCTTGCAAACAATAAAACTCTTTGGTGCCGCTGAGATTCTGATGCTTTCGGCTGGCGTCCTATTGATCACTGCCCTGGCGTTTCTCTTCTGACGGTAACCGTTTGCGGAAGAGCGGGCATCCTTCCAGGGCAACGGGACGCCCTTAGCGGGGTATGGACATTTTGACCGGCACGTGATTAATCGCGCGCAACGGCGGCGCCGCGCGCCTGCCATTGACCCCCAGAAAAGCCAGTAACAGTTGAGAAAGGCAGCAGTGCCAATGTCGACACTTGCAACGAAGTTCATCGGCTCCATCGGAAAGACACTCGCGGCAAATTGGCAAACGCTGTCGCACGTCATATTCGGGGCTTTCATCGGCGGTCTCGTCGTGCTGCTCATCCTGCTCTATTCCGGCGTGCCGATCGTCGCAGGAGTATAGGCCCAACCCGGTCCTCGATCCGCAGCGGGAGATAATCGCCACCCCTCACAAGGTTCCGTTCACTATCGGGGACCTCTTGCCCATTTTCGCCACAATCTGACCACGCTCGGGTTTGATACGTTGGCGACGGGATGTGGGGGACGATGCGGAGTCGGGTCAGCGCAGCATTGCGACGATTTGCGCCAATCGGCGCCTGCGCTGCGCTTTGCCTGGTGCTCGCCAATTGCTCCAACTCCAGCCGAATCGATTCCCGCTACGGGGTCGCCGCAAGCCCGCGAGTCGTCGCTGACGGCGAGCCGGTGCCCAAGGGTGGGGGCGTTTATCGAGTCGGCGCGCCCTACATGGTGGCTGGTCGGGTCTATGTTCCGGAAGCGGATCCGCACTATCATGCCGTCGGCCTCGCCTCCTGGTACGGCGACGACTTTCATGGCCGCTTGACCGCCAACGGCGAGGTGTTCGACCTCAACGGCATCACGGCGGCGCACCCGACCCTGCCGCTGCCGTGCTATGCGCGCGTCACCAACCTCTCGAACGGCCGTTCGCTCATCGTGCGTGTCAACGATCGCGGGCCCTATCACGGCGACCGCATCATCGACGTCTCTACCAAGGCCGCGCACCTGTTGGATTTCCACAAACGCGGGACCGCGTGGGTGCGCGTCGATTACGTCGGGCGGGCGCCGATCGAAGGCTCCGACGACCGCATCCTGGCGGCGACGCTGCGGCAGGACGAGCCGGCGCCTGCTCCAGGCAGCATCAAGCTCGCCGCGACACCTCTCGTTCCGTCCGCCTGGACGCCGCCCGCCGCGCGCAGCCCCCGTTTCGCCAGCGCCGCTTCCAGCGACGCCTTGCCTGAGACGACCGGGTCGCAGCGCATGTCGTACGCCAATCAGCCCAGCGGCAGGGACGGCACCGATCAGTTCCTCAACGGCCGCGGCCTCTATTAGAGCGCAATCGCTTCAGATTGAATTGGCGCTCTAATATCTTGGTGGAGCATGATGTTTTCGGAAATCCGGCTTCCACTTTTCCGGATTCATGCTCTAACTCCGAATTTTCTTATGCGGCATTGTTGCGGTTGCGCAAGGCGCCTTGCGTACGCCCTATTGCGCGCGAGAAGTCCTCGTGAGAATTCACCCCGTGGACAGCCAAGCAGAGCGTTGGAGGTTTCCTTGCGGACCGGGCATCGTCTGGGCTTGCCGTCGCGGTGGGCTGTCTGGGTCGGGGCGGTCGGCGTGCTGGTCGCAACCTTGGCGGCCGGTCACGCCGCCTCGAACATGACCGTCCGGAAGGACGAAACTTTCCAGACCAACGTTGCCGCCGCGTTTCTGCTCGATCCTGACAGCGACAGCGTCCTGTTCGAAAAGAACGGCGACCAGCTGGTAGCTCCGGCAAGTCTCGCCAAGCTGATGACGCTCGAGTACGTTTTCAACGAAATCAAGCACGATCGCATCAAGCTCGGCGACGAGTTCACCATCAGCGAGAACGCCTGGCGCAAGGGTGGGGCGCCGTCGCACGGCTCCACCATGTTTGCGGCCATCCACAGCAAGGTGAGACTGGAAGATCTCATCCACGGCATCATCGTCAATTCAGCCAACGACGCCTGCATCGCCGTTGCCGAAGCGCTCGCCGGCAACGAACCTGAATTCGGCGCCATGCTGACGAGGCGGGCGCGCGAGATCGGGCTGGAAAAGTCGACCTTCACCAACGCCACCGGCTATTCCGATCCCAACCTGCGGGTCACCGCGCGCGAGATGGCGGCGCTGGCGCGCCACATTATGAAGACCTATCCCGACTTCTATCCGTACTTCGCCGAGCGCGAGTTCACCTGGAACAACATCCGGCAGCAGAACCGCAATCCCTTGCTCGCCATGGGCATCGGCGCCGACGGGCTCAAGACCGGCGAGACCGCCGAGGCCGGCTTTAATCTGGTCGGATCGGCGGTGCAGGACCAATTTCGCCTGATCGTCGTGATCACCGGCGCGAAATCGGAGAAGGAGCGCGCCGAGGAGGCACGCAAGATGCTCGAGTGGGGGTTCCACGCCTTCGCGGCCCGCGTTCTGTTTGCCGAAGGGCAGACGATCGGCGAGGCCAAGGTGTTTGGCGGCAGCACAAGCTACGTTCCACTTGTCGCACCGGGCATCATCCGGCTGATGCTGCCGCGCAACGGCGGCGAGCGGCTCGTGGCGCGCATCGTCTATGCGGGGCCGGTGCCGGCTCCGGTCAGCAAAGGTCAAAGCATCGGCACGCTCAAGGTGTGGCGCGGCGACAACCTGGCCCTCGAAGTGCCGCTCAAGGCCGCCGAGGACGTGGGCAAGGGGACCATGTCGCAACGCGCCTTCGATGGCGCGACCGAGCTGATGATCGGCCTGCTTCGTGCCGGGGTGGATCGGCTATGATGGCTGCCGGGCGTTCACTCTGTGCAGGCGACGGCGGCCGCGCTTATATGCGAACTCGCCGGTTTGGCGTTCCACGGCGTCCGTTGCTTGGCGCCGCGTAGTATACTTAGGCGTAACTACCTGGACATGAACAAATTTAAACCGGGCTGATCGGTTCGGAACAAGCCCTGAGGACCGCCAGCGCGAGGAGTCCCCGTCGGCCAGGACGCGAATATGAGAGGCAAGTTCATCACCTTCGAGGGCGGCGAGGGCACCGGCAAGTCGACGCAAGCGGCGATGCTGGCGCTGCGGCTGGAATCCCTGGGGCTGCGCGTGCTGCTCACGCGCGAGCCGGGCGGCTCGCCCGGCGCCGAGATCATCCGGCACGTTTTGCTGTCCGGCGCGGCAAAGCCGTTCGGGCCGGAGGCGGAGGCCATGTTGTTTGCCGCTGCCCGCGACGACCATATCCGCTGCACGATCCTGCCGGCGCTTGAAGCGGGCGGCTGGGTCATTTGCGACCGTTTCGCTGATTCCACGCGCGTCTATCAGGGGGCCCTCGGCCAGGTCGATCGGCGCTTGATCAAGGCGCTTGAGCGAGTGTCCCTCAGTGACGTCTATCCCGATCTGACTTTCGTCCTCGATGTACCGGTCGAATTAGGACTGAAGCGAGCGGCGCGACGGCGCGGCGGCGCGAGCCCGGATCGTTTCGAGGCGGAGACAGTCGATTTTCACGAAAAGCTGCGTGAAGCCTACCTCATGCTGGCTGCGGCGGAGCCAGACCGGTGCGTGATCATCGATGCCGGCGCGAGGCAGGAGGCGGTCGCCAAGCAGGTGTGGGAGGCCGTGAACTCCAGGCTCGAACCGGCCATGGCACCCTTCACTTTCAAAGATCTGGTCTCATGAACACGCAGGCCAGTGAGCCCAATGAAGCGCCGCCCCCGCGCATGACCGACGTGCTGCACGGCCACGCCGACCCTGAGGCTGCACTGCTTGCCGCCTATCGCGGCGGACGCATTCCGCACGCCTTCTTGCTCATGGGCCCCAAGGGTATCGGCAAGGCGACGCTCGCTTACCGCATGGCCCGCTTCGTGCTCGCCCATCCAGACCCCAGCGCGCCGGCGGTCCAAGCGGCGACCTCGCTCGCCGTCGATCCCGCGTACGCGGTGGCCCGGCGGATAGCGGCGCAAGCGCAAGGCGACCTTCTCGTCATCGAACGCACGCTCAACGAAAAGGGCAACCTGCGACAGCAGATCGCCGTGGACGACGTGCGCCGGACGGTGTCGTTTTTCGGCGCCACGGCCGGGGAGGGAGGCTGGCGAGTCGCGATCGTCGACGCGGTCGACGAGCTCAATCGGTCGGGCGCCAATGCGCTGCTCAAGGTCCTCGAGGAGCCGCCGCAACGGGCGTTGTTGCTGCTGGTGTGCCATTCCGCGGCGCGCGTGCCGGCGACGCTGCGCTCACGCTGCCGCGTGGTGACGTTGCGGCCTTTGGCGCAGCCCGAGGTCGCGGCGGCGCTTGCCGCGGCGGTCGGGCTTACGGCAAGCGATCCACAGATTCAGGCCGCCGCTGCCGCCGCGGAGGGCAGCGTCGGACGGGCGCTGACCTTCCTCGACGAGGGGGCTTTGGCGCTCCGCCAGCGCGCGCTCGATCAGCTCGACCGCTTACCGGCGCTCGACGCCAACGCGTTGCACGGGCTGGGCGAAGCGCTCGCCGGCACCGACCCGCAGCCGCTTGCCGCCTTCGTCGATACCGTCAATGCCTGGCTGTCGCAGCGGCTTCATCGCAACCAGGGTGAAATAGACCGGGTGGCGCCCCTGGCCGAAGCCTGGGAACGCATCAACCGCGCCGTCCGCGACGCCGAGACCTACAATTTGGAACGAAAGCCGCTGGTCTTCAGCGTGTTCGGCTTGCTTGCCGAGGTTACGCGCGGTTGATACCTATGCGCCGTCCTTGGCCGGGCCTGTCCCGGCCTTTGGTCATTCGAGGCATCCCTGGCGCGGAATGACATGGCTGCCAAGCCCTACTACATCACCACGGCGATCTCCTACCCGAACGGCCCGCCGCATATCGGCCACGCCTATGAGGCGATCGCGACCGACGCCATCGCCCGCTTCATGCGGCTCGACGGCTATGACGTGTTCTTCGTCACCGGCACTGACGAGCACGGCCAGAAGATTCAGCAGACCGCGGCACGCGAAGGCCTGACGCCCCGGCAATTACTCGACCGCAATGTGCCGTTGTTCGAGGCCATGGTGAAGCGGCTCAATTGCTCGAACGACGACTTCATCCACACCACCGAGCAGCGCCACCACCGGTCGTCGGAAGAAATCTGGCGGCGTATGGAGCGGAACGGCGACATCTATCTCGGCAAATATGCCGGCTGGTATTCGGTGCGCGACGAGGCGTATTACGCCGCGGACGAAACCCACCTCAACGAGCAAAAGCAGCGCATTGCCACCGAGACCGGGACGCCGGTCGAATGGGTGGAGGAGGAGAGCTATTTCTTCAAGCTCTCGGCCTACCAGCAGAAGCTATTGGACCTCTACGAGCGGCCGAACTACGTGCTGCCAAAGGAACGCCTGAACGAAGTCGCGAGTTTCGTGCGCGGCGGTTTGCAGGACCTCTCGATCTCGCGCACCACCTTCGACTGGGGCATCCGCGTGCCCGGCCGCGACGGCCACATCATGTACGTGTGGGTCGACGCGCTGACAAATTACATAACCGCGGTTGGCTTTCCCGATGCGGACAGCGAGAAATTCCGCAAATACTGGCCCGCCGATCTGCATGTCATCGGCAAGGACATCGTGCGCTTCCACGCCGTGTACTGGCCGGCCTTTTTGATGTCGGCGGGTATTGCCGTGCCGCAGCGCATTTTTTCCCACGGTTTCTTGTTCAACCGCGGGGAGAAAATGTCGAAGTCGGTCGGCAACGTCATCGATCCGTTCGCGCTGGCCGAGGCCTATGGCGTCGATCAACTGCGCTACTTCTTGCTGCGCGAGGTGCCGTTCGGCCAGGACGGCAATTACAGCCACGAGGCGATCGTCAACCGCATCAATGCCGATCTCGCCAACGATCTCGGCAATCTGGCGCAGCGCTCGCTGACCATGGTGCCGCGCAATTTCGCCGGCGTGTTGCCGCAGCCGGCGGACTTCAGCCCCACCGACCAGGCGATCCTCGGCGCCGCCGATGCCATGATCGGCAAGGCGCGCGACGCCATGGCGACCCAGCAATTGCATCAGGTGCTCAACGCCGTCTGGGCGGTGGTCGCCGATGCCAACCGCTATTTCGCCGGCGCGGCGCCGTGGGCGCTGGCCAAGACCGATCCGCACCGGCAGGGCACCATCCTCTACGTGACCGCGGAGGTGTTGCGGCAGGTCGCGATCCTGGCGCTGCCGTTCATGCCAGGGTCGGCGGGGAAATTGCTCGATCTTTTTGCGGTGCCCGCCGGCGAGCGCAATTTCTCATTCCTCGGGGGCGCCCATCGCATCGCCGCCGGCGCCAAACTTCCGGCACCGGCGCCGGTGTTCCCGCGTTATGTCGAGCCGGAAACGCGCGCGGCGCAATAGCCATGCTGATCGACAGCCATTGCCATCTCGATTTCCCGGATTTTGCCGCCGAGCTTGACGCCGTCGTCGCGCGGGCGCGTGGCGCTGGCATCGCCCGCATGGTCACAATCTCGACGCGGGTTCACCGGCACGCCGAGGTGCTCGCGATCGCCGAACGCTTTGCCGATGTTTATGCTTCCGTCGGCACGCATCCGCATTACGCCGACCAGGAAGCGGATGTGACCGCGGCCGACCTGGTCGCCCGCACCCGCCATCCCAAAGTCGTCGCGCTCGGCGAAGCAGGGCTCGACTACCATTATGACAACTCGCCGCGCGCGGCGCAGGAGCGCGGATTTCGCACGCACATCGCCGCGGCGCGCGAGACCGGATTGCCGCTGGTCATCCACACCCGCGAGGCCGACGACGACACCGCGCGGATTCTCGAGGAGGAGACGGGGCAGGGCGCCTTCCCCGCCGTGTTGCATTGCTTTACCGGCAGCCATGAGCTTGCGCAGCGCGCAGTCGCGCTTGGGCTTTTCATCTCTTTCACCGGCATTCTGACCTTCAAGAATTCGGCGGCGCTGCGCGCCATTGCCGCCGAGCTGCCGGCCGACCGCATCCTCATTGAGACCGATGCGCCCTACCTCGCGCCTGGCCGGTTTCGTGGCAAGCGCAACGAACCGGCTTATGTGGTTGAAATCGCCAAGCTGCTCGCCGAATGCCGCGGCACCTCATTCGACGAGATGGCGCGCCAGACCTCGGACAACTTCTTTCGGCTGTTCAGCAAGGTGCCACGGCCAGCGGCCAGCGCGGATGCGTATCATTCGCCCAAACTTGGTGCGCCGGCGGCATGACGCTGAAATTCACGATTCTCGGCTGCGGTTCTTCCGCCGGCGTGCCGCGGCCGGCGCTGGGCTGGGGCGCCTGCGATCCCAACAATCCGAAAAACCGTCGCCGGCGCACGTCGCTCCTGGTCGAGCGTCACAATTCCGGCGGCGTGACGCGGGTCCTGGTCGACACACCGCCCGATCTGCGCGAGCAGCTCCTCGACGCCGAGGTCGATTGGGTCGACGGCGTCCTCTACACCCACGAGCACGCCGACCACACCCACGGCATCGACGATCTGCGTTCGCTGTTCATGAAACGGCGGCGATTGGTCGACGTCTACCTCGACGAACAGACCGCGGCGATGATGCACACCCGATTCAGCTATTGCTTCAAGTCGCCGCCCGGCAGCGAATATCCGCCGATGGTCAGCGAGCATCGCCTGGTGGCCGGGCGCGAGATCACGATCGAAGGGCAGGGCGGCACCGTCACGGCCCTGCCCATCCTGCAGCAGCATGGCGACATCGCCTCGCTGGGCTTTCGCTTCGGCAAGGTCGCCTATTCCTGCGACCTCAGCGGCATGCCGTCCGCGAGCGTCGCGGCCTTGGCCGGCCTCGACGTCTGGATCGTCGACGCGTTGCGCTACCGGCCGCACCCGAGCCATTTCTCGCTCGACGACGCCCTCGCCTGGATCGAGCGGCTGAAGCCCCGGCGCGCGATCCTGACCAACTTGCACGCCGATCTCGATTACGAAGCCGTGCGCAAAGCGGTGCCGCCGCATGTCGAACCGGCCTACGACGGGATGGCGTTTTCGGTCGCGGAGTGATCGTCGCCCGGCGAATAGTGGCGTCTTATCAGAGGCCTGCCGCGAGCTCTTAAACGCACGATCGGCCCAAGTATCCTGCATCGCACAAAATATTCCATAATATGTCTTATGCGAACGAGATGCTCGAATGAGGCTGCCGCCGCGGGGCTCCGCGCTGCCCTTCACCAAATTCCCGGCAGCAGCCGCCAGCGCACCCGCTCCCCGTAGTTGCGATAGCCCGGCAATTCGGCGAGCAACACACGGTCCTCCGTCGCGGCGCGATACAAGAGTAACGGCAAAGTGGAGACCACGAGCATGGCCGCGGCGATCCAGGAGTCGAGCGCCGGACCGCTCGCCACCACGATGACGATGCCGGCGAGATAGCCCGGGTGGCGGATGATGGCGTAAGGCCCGGTGGTGATGACGACCTGCCCGCGATCGTTTTGGATGCGCACGATCGACGAGAAGAAGCGGTTCACGCGCATGGCCCACAGGCAGAAGGCGTAGCCGGCAGCGAGTGCGATCAGCGCCGTCCATTGCAGCCAGATCGGCACAGTGTCGCTCCAATGGAGGCGGCCGTGGTCAAGACCGGCAATCACCCAATGCATGAACAGGACCCCGGAAAACAGCCGCAGCGCCAGCGGGGGCTTCTTTCCGCCTGGACGCATTCGCTCGCGCGCCAGATCGGGATCCAGCCACAGGAACGATGCGACGAACACGGCGGCGAAAATCGCGAGATAAACCCAGTAGGTGACGATGGCGACTGTACCGGCCGCGGCAAACAGGGCCACGGCAGCCAAAACGAAGAAAGCGACCGACTGGATGTAAGCGGAAGCGGGCACTGGTAGAGCCCTCACCTTGCCGAGGCACGGAACCAAAGTCGTCATGCCGGCGTTGCTTGCCAAGGCCGCCCCGCCGCTTCGGCTGAGCGGCCGCACCGGTTTGTCATCCCGTCATAACCCGAAGGTGATGCCGTGAACAACAAAGTCCGAGCCCTCGACACGCGCCGCAAGCCGGCCGCGCCACTTGATACGCCCACCGACCTTTCGGCAGACGCCGTGAGCCAGATATCCGCGAAGCTGAACGAAATCCTGGCCACCACATTCGCGCTCTACCTCAAGACCAAGAACTTCCATTGGCATGTCAGCGGCCCGCATTTCCGCGACTATCATCTGCTGTTCGACGAGCAGGCCGAGCAGATTTTCGCCTCGACCGACGACCTCGCCGAACGCGTCCGCAAGGTCGGCGGCACTACGTTGCGGTCGATCGGCCAAATCTCCAAGCTGCAGGACATCGAGGACAACGACGAGAGTTACGTAGCGCCGGGCGACATGCTCAGCGAGCTGATGGCCGACAACAAGAAGGTCGTCGCGGCCATGCGCGCGTGCCACAAGATTTGCGACGACCACGAGGACATCGCCACCGCGAGCCTTCTCGAAAACTTTATCGATCAGGCCGAGCGGCGCCTTTGGTTCCTGTTCGAGGCGAGCCGCAAAGCGGACCAGTCCGGCCACTGACGGCCTTGACGAATACCGCGACGACAGTCGCCGCGGCATAAGGGGTCTGGTAGCTTCCCGCTGCCATTTGGGAAACTGCCATGACAGCTTCGCGCGATATCGGCCGGCTCCTCGACATCATGGCGGCGCTGCGGACGCCGCAGAGCGGCTGTCCGTGGGATTTGGCGCAAAACTTTGCTAGCATCGCGCCCTACACGCTTGAAGAAGCGTATGAAGTCGCCGACGCTATCGCCCGCAACGACCTCGGGGATCTCGAGGAGGAATTGGGCGATCTGCTGCTCCAAGTCGTCTTCCACGCTCGCATGGCCGAGGAACAAGGCGCTTTCGATTTCGGCGATGTGGTCGAGACCATTACCGACAAGCTCATTCGCCGCCATCCGCACGTCTTTGGCGACGAGCGCTCGGCCGATCCGCGCGCCGTCGAAGGCCTGTGGGAGCGGATCAAGGCAGAGGAAAAGGCGGCGCGCGGCGGTTCGCCCGAGCAGGGCGCGCTTGCCGGCGTGCCGGTGACGCTCCCTGCCCTGACGCGAGCGCTTAAGCTACAGACCAACGCGAGCAAGTTCGGCTTCGATTGGAACGATCCGCGCGCCGTGCTGCGCAAAATCCGCGAAGAGGCCGACGAAATCGAGGCCGCGCTCGACGGCGACGTGGCCAATGCCGCGGCCGAGGTCGGCGACCTGTTGTTCGCCGCGGTGAATCTCGCGCGCCATCTGCGCGCCGACCCGGAGGCGCTGTTGCGGCAGACCAACCATAAGTTCGAACGCCGCTTTTCGGCAATAGAGCGGGCGCTCGCCGCGCGCGGAAAAGCGCTGCAGGATGCCACGCTCGCCGAAATGGATGCGCTGTGGGAAGAAGCGAAGGCGAGGGAGTAGCACTCCTTCTCCCCGCCTATGACCCGCGCAGCGGGTTATCGGCCAAACTTCTCCCTTACTGCCGTAGCCTTTTCCGGCCCGACCCGCACCGTCATGGTCATCCGGCCGGTCTTCTCGTCCGCCGCCTTGCGGATCACCTCCGTGTGGCGGTGCAGCCAGCTCACGCCCGCGCCGTCGGCGGCGTCGAGGACAAGCTCGATGAGGACGCGCCCAGCGGCGAGCCGCGCCTCGATTGTCGCGGACAGCGCCGCGATCCCCTCCCCGGTCAAGGCCGAAACCAGCACCGGCCGTTCCTCCGCCGGGCGCCGTTCAGCGAGGTTTCGCAATCGCACCCGTTCATCGGCATCGAGCCGATCGAGCTTGTTCCACACCTCGATCAGCACGCGCTTGTGCTGCGACCCGTTGTGCGGATCGATGCCGAGCTGCCGCAGGACGTTCTCCACGTCCTGCGACTGCGCTTCGGCGTCTTCATGCGAGACATCGCGCACATGCAGGATGACGTCGGCCTCGATCACTTCTTCCAGCGTGGCGCGGAACGCCGCGATCAGCATCGTCGGCAGATCGGAAATAAAGCCGACCGTATCGGACAGGATCATCCGCGCGCCGTGCGGCAGGTCGACGGCGCGCAGCGTCGGATCGAGCGTCGAGAACAGCATGTCGGCGGACAGCACGCTCGCTTGCGTCATGCGGTTGAACAGCGTCGACTTGCCGGCATTGGTGTAACCGACCAGCGCCACGATCGGATAAGGCACGCGGCGGCGGCTCTCGCGATGCAGTTCCCGTGTGCGCTTGACCTTGGCAAGCTCGGCCTCGATCTTGGCGAGGCGCTCCTCGATCAGGCGGCGGTCGGCTTCGAGTTGGGTCTCGCCGGGCCCGCCGAGAAAGCCGTAGCCGCCACGCTGGCGCTCGAGATGGGTCCAGGAGCGCACCAGCCGGCCTTTCTGGTAGGTCAGGTGCGCATGCTCGATCTGTAACGCGCCTTCGCGGGTGCGCGCGCGCCGGCCGAAGATCTCCAGGATCAGGCCGGTGCGGTCGAGCACCTTGGCGTTCCAGGCCTTTTCCAGATTGCGCTGCTGCACCGGCGACAGCGCGCAGTCCATGACCACGATGCCGGCTGCATGCGTTTTGATGAGTCCGGCGATCTCCTCGACCTTGCCCTTGCCGAGGTAGGTTGCCGGCCGCACCGCGTTGAGCATCACGATGCCGGATTGTTCGACATCGAGAGCGATGGCGCGGGCCAGCCCGACCGCCTCGTCGAGCCGCGCCGCGGGCGTGCGCTCGGCCGCTGCGGCGCGCGCCACCGTCCGCCGCAACGCCGGCTCGATGACGAGCGCGCGGCCGGTTGCCGAGCCCGCGGAGCTTAGCCGATCGGAGCGCGTGTCGCGGCGGCGCGGCTCCAATCAGACCTTTTCCCCGGCCGGTGCATCCTCGGCGCCTTCGAACAGCTGGACGGGATGACCCGGCATGATGGTTGAAATGGCGTGCTTGTAGACGAGCTGCGAATGCCCGTCGCGACGCAACAGTACGCAGAAATTATCGAACCAGGTTACCACGCCTTGCAGCTTCACGCCATTCACCAGAAAAATGGTGAGCGGGATTTTGCTCTTGCGGACGTGATTGAGAAAGGTGTCTTGCAGGTTTTGTGCGCGGTCGGCTGCCATGGCCGTTGTTTCCGTTCTTGTACCGCGGGCCCCTGCCCCGCGGGTCTTTTCTTACGCTGCTTCACATGGGGGTGGGTCGAGCGAAGCGAAACCCACCGTAGCTGCCGTACCCGACGCAATGGGCGCGCTTCGCTCAGCCCATCCTCCAGGTTTACGCTCCGCCCATCCCGGCCGACGGAGCCAAGCTGATTATTAGAGGGCACTGCGAGAGGCGATGCAAGCCCAAGTTGGCAGGGAATGCGAGCCTCCTGTGCTCGCCGACGCCCCACGGAGAGTACAAAACCCCCTATTTCATGCTCATCCAGTCTCCGCATAGCGGTGAAACTCGCGCCGCAACGCTGTCGCCACCGGGCCGGGTTTGCCGTCGCCGATCGGGCGGCCGTCGATGCGCACCACCGGCAGCACGATTTGGCTGGCCGCGGTAACGAAGGCTTCGCGCGCGGCATACGCCTCTTCCAGCGTGAACGGCCGCTCCTCGACGGCAAGCCCCTGCGCCTTGATGGCTGCCAACAGGACCATGCGCGTAATGCCGCGCAGGATGCCGTGATCGGCGGGCCGGGTCACGACCGTGCCGGCCGGCGTGACGATCCAGGCGTTCGCAGAAGCGCCTTCCGTGACGGTGCCGTCCTTGTCGACGAACCAGGCATCGCGCGCACCCCGCTCGATCGCGGCCTGGCGCGCCAGGACGTTGGGGAGGAGCCCGATCGTCTTGATGTCGACGCGCCCCCAGCGGTTGTCCGGCACGCTGACGACCGCGATACCCGTGGCGGCGAGCGCCTCGTTACGCGCGCTGTTGAGAGGCCGCGCGGTCACCACCACGCTCGGCGGCACCTCCGGCGCCGGGAACGCATGGTCGCGCCGCGCCACGCCGCGGGTGACCTGCAGGTAGACAATACCGTAGCCGATGCGGTTCTTCGCAATCACCTCGCGCAGTATGGTGCCGAGCGCGGCGGGCGACATCGGCATGCGGATGCGGAGTTCGGCGAGCGAGCGCTGCAGCCGATCGACATGGCGCCGCTCGTCGATCAGCCGCCCTCCCCTCACCTCGCAGACTTCGTAGACGCCGTCGCCGAACTGATAGCCGCGATCCTCGATGTGGACCTTTGCGGCGCGCATCGGCAGGTAGCGGCCGTTGACGTAAGCGATCCGGGACATCAGTGTCCGGGTATCAGTAAAGGGTAATCGGTAATCAGAAAGAAAAAATTCGGCATAAGCATCAGCTCAATCGTCTGATTGACCACCGATGACCGAGTCCTGGTCAGTCAATCCCCAGCGCCTTGAGCTTGCGGTGGAGCGCCGAGCGCTCCATGCCAACAAACTCGGCGGTGCGCGAAATATTGCCGCCGAAGCGGTTGATCTGCGCCAGCAGATACTCGCGCTCGAACACTTCGCGCGCTTCGCGCAGCGCCAGGCTCATGAGGTGCTCGCCGCCATTGCCGTTCGGCATCGAGGGAATCATCGAGCCGACGTCCTGCGGCAGCATCGACGCAGAGATCACAGCATCCGGCTCGCCGCCCGCGAGGATCATCAGCCGCTCGACGTTGTTGCGCAGTTGCCGCACGTTGCCCGGCCAGTCGTGCGACTGCAGCACCGCCAGCGCGTCGCTGCCGATATTGCGCTTCGGCAGGCCGGTGGTCTGCGAAATCTGCGCCATGAAATAATCGACCAGCTCAGGAACGTCCTCGCGGCGCTCGGCCAGCGGCGGCACCCGGATCGGCACAACCGACAGCCGATGATAGAGGTCCTCGCGGAACTTTCCGGCGGCGATATCGGCTTCAATGTTGCGGCTGGTGGAAGAGACGATGCGCACATCGACCGTGACTTTGGTGCTGCCGCCGACGCGCTGGAAAGTCTGGTCGACGAGCACGCGCAAGATCTTGTTCTGGGTCTCGCGCGGCATCTCGGCAATCTCGTCGATGAACAGCGTGCCGCCATGGCCCTCTTCGAGCGCGCCGACCTTGCGGCTTTTGCTGCCGTTTCCCGCTTCGACGCCGAACAGCTCGACCTCCATATGCTGCGGCATGATGGCGGCGGCGTTGATCACCACGAACGGTCCGTTGGCGCGCGCCGACAGCGCATGAATTGTACGCGCCGCAAGCTCCTTGCCGCTGCCCGACGGGCCGACGATAAGGACGCGGCTGTTGGTCGGTCCCACTTTCTCGATCGTCTGCCGCAACTGATTGGCGGCGGGCGAATGGCCGACCAGCATTGCCGACAGCGGGCCGAGCTGTTTGAGTTCCCTCACCTCGCGGCGCAACCGCGAGTGCTCGAGCGTGCGTTCGGCGACGAGCAGCAGCCGGTCGGCTTTGAACGGCTTCTCGATAAAGTCGTAGGCGCCGCGCTTGATCGCCGAAACCGCGGTCTCGATGTTGCCGTGCCCCGAGATCATCACCACCGGCAGCTCGGGGTGGTCCTGCTTGAGCACGTCGAGCAGTTGCAGCCCGTCGAGGCGGCTGCCCTGCAGCCAGATATCGAGGAACACCAGACCAGGCCGGCGCGCCACGACCGCCGCCAGCGCTTCGTCGCTGTCGGCCGCGGTGCGGGTGCCGTGGCCTTCGTCCTGCAGAATGCCGGCGACCAGTTCGCGGATATCCGCCTCATCATCCACGATCAGGATATCGGAAGCCATGATCAGACCGTTACTCTGCGCGGCTCGGCCGGTTCGGCGGCGGGTGCGATCGTCTCCGCGGTAAAGCGCAACTGCATCCACGCGCCGCGCGCGCCCGGAACCATCTCCGACGCGTCGCGCAGCTCGAGACGCCCGCCATGCTCTTCGAGAATGCGTCCGACGATGGCGAGCCCAAGCCCGGTGCCCTTGTCGCGCGTCGTCACGTAGGGTTCGAGCAGCCGCGCGCGGTTCTCCTTGGGCAGGCCGACGCCGTTGTCGACCACGTCGATGACCACGTCCTTGCCGTCGCGCCGGGCGCTTACCGTGATGCGGCCGCGACCGATGTCGGCAGCCGGCACCGCGCCGATCGCTTCGGTCGCGTTCTTGATGATGTTGGTGAGGGCCTGCGAGATCAGCCGCCGGTCAAATCGCGCCGGCATCGCCTCGGCCAGCAGCTCGACCTCGAAGTCGATGTCCGGATGACCGACGCGCATCAGGAAGACCACTTGGCGCACGGTATCGGCCAAGTCCTCGGCGGCGATCACCGGCTTCGGCATGCGCGCAAAGCGCGAGAATTCGTCGACCATGCGTTTGATATCGTCGACCTGCCGCACGATGGTCGCGGTGCACTGCTCGAAAACGGCGGCGTCCTCGACGATCACCTTGCCGTATTTGCGGCGCAGCCGCTCAGCCGAAAGTTGGATCGGCGTCAGCGGGTTCTTGATCTCGTGGGCGATGCGCCTTGCAATATCGGCCCAGGCCGAGGAGCGCTGCGCCAGCACCAGCTCGGTGATGTCGTCGATGGTGATGACGTAGCCGTGCTCGGATTCGGCGGCCTGTTCGCTGGTGACGCGGACCGAGAAATTACGCTCCTGGCCGTTGCGGCTGACCGTCACCTGGCGCTGCACCAGGCGCTGCACGCCACTGCGCGCCGCTTGAAAAATGTCGGCGAGCTCGGGCGCGACCTCGGCGAGGGGCAGCCCGAGCACCTCGCTTTCGCTTCGCGCGATCAACTGCTCGGCCGAGCGATTGAGGATGGTGATGCGGCCGTCGGCATTGACGCCGATGACTCCGGCGCTGGCGCCGGCGAGCACCGCTTCGGTGAATCGTCGCCGGCTATCGATCATGTCGCGCGCGCGCACGATGTCGTCGTGTTGCGTGCGCAGCTCGTGCGTCATCTTGTTGAAAGTCTCGCCGAGCTGGGCGAGATCGCCTTCCGAGCGCCGCACCGGCACCTGGACCTGAAGATTGCCGGTCGAGACGATGTTGGCTGCACCGATCAATCGGCGGATCGGGGCGACCAGCCGATTGGCAAAATCCAGCCCGATCCAGGTGGAAGACAGCAGGACGATGAGCGCGATGACCGCGAACATCAGCCAAAAGGCGATCTGGATGCCGAGGCGGCGCGCTTCGAGATTGGCGTACTCACCGACGCTTTCTTGCGTGGCGCGCAACTGTTCGACGACGCGCGGATCGAGCAAGCGCGCAACGTAGAGATAGGTGTCATCGTAGCCGTGCAGCTTAATGGCCGCGGCGACGTGATCGCCTTCGGGAATAAGCGCGACCTGCGGCTCGGTCTCGGTGATCCGCTGCAGCAGCTCCTTGGAGGGGAGAACGATCGCCTTATCCATCTTGACGTCGGCGCGTTCCACGGTGGAGCCGTCGGCGTGGATCATCATGGCGGCCGAGAGCCCGCGGGCGGTGGCCTGCGCGGTGAAGAATTTCTGGAATCGCTCGCGATCGGAATCGAACATCGGCTTGGCGCGGCCAAGGTCGAAGGCCATGGCCATGATCTCGCCGCGGATCGCCTGGAAATGCTCGGTCACATAAGCGTTGGCCACGACCAGCGACTGCTCGATCATGGCCTGCGTGCGGGTCGAGAAGAAGCGATCGAGCGCTCGGTCGAGCGTCGTCGACGCCACCACGGCGACAAGGATGGTCGGCACCGCGGCGATCACCGCGAACAGGCCGACAATCTGCACGTGGAGCCGCGATCCCGCGTAACCGCGCCGGCGCGCCTGCACGACCACCCAGACCTCGCGACCGATGATGGCGAGCAAGAACAGCCCGGTCGCGGCGTTGCCGAGGAGGAGCTTGACCACAACCTCGTGCACCGGCGCGATCGGAGTCATGCCGGAAAGCACCAGGAAGGTGGCCGTGGCCGAGAGGAGCGCAACGCTGACTGCGATCGCCCCGATCAGCCGGGAGGCGACCGGCCTCGGCGCCGCTGCGGCCGGATCGAGCGGAGCGACCTGATCGATAGTCGTCATGGAGGCCTTGAAAGGCGCGGGATTTGAGTGGTGCAGACCGAATAGTACCCCAAACCATCCGGCCGGTGATGCTTTTATACAACAATGTTGCCAGATTGCGACAATTCCTGGGCGTCAGGCTTCGTCTGTCAACGCCGACCCGGAATGAGGCCGTCAGCTACTGCCGGTGCGATAGATCTGGATTTCCAAGTCGCGGATTTTCTTGCGCAGCGTATTGCGATTAACTCCGAGAAGGTCGGCGGCGCGGATTTGATTGCCCCGCGTCGCCGCGAGTGCCGCCGAAAGCAGCGGCGCTTCAACCTCGCGGAGAATGCGGTGGTATAGGCCGGGCGGCGGCAAGCCCTCGTCGAAGCCGGAGAAATAGCGCGCGAGATAGCGCTCGACCGAATTCGCCAGATTCTCGTCGCCGCGCTGGCTCTCGCCGGGCGCGGTCAGCGCCGGCTGCGACAATTCGGCGTCGACCACGGCGGCCGTGATCGTCTCCTGCGGGTAGAGGGCGGCGAGGCGGCGGGCGAGATTTTCCAATTCGCGGACGTTGCCGGGCCAACGATGCCGCTTGAGGCGATCGAGCGCGACTTGGTCGATCTGCTTCGCCGGCAAGCCCTCGCGCTCGACCTGGGCGAAGAAATGCCGGATCAGATCGGGAATGTCCTCGGTGCGCTCGCGCAGCGGCGGCAAGCGCAACGGCACCACGTTGAGACGGAAAAACAAATCCTCGCGGAACAAGCCCTGCTGAATGAGCTGCCGCAGGTCCTTGTTGGTCGCCGCGATGATGCGGACGTCGGCCTTGATCGGCGTGCGGCCGCCGACCGTGGTGTACTCGCCCTGTTGCAGCACGCGCAAAAGTCGGGTCTGCGCCTCCATCGGCATGTCGCCGATCTCATCGAGAAACAGCGTGCCGCCTTCGGCCTGCTCGAAGCGGCCGGCGCTGCGCGTGTTGGCGCCGGTAAAGGCGCCCTTCTCGTGGCCGAACAGCTCCGATTCGATGAGGTCGCGCGGGATTGCCGCCATGTTGATGGCGACGAACGGCCCGGTGCGACGCTTGCCGTAATCGTGCAGCGCCCGCGCTACCAGCTCCTTGCCGGTGCCGGATTCACCAGAGATCATGACGGTCAAATCCGTCTGCATCAGCCGCGCCAGCACCCGGTAAATTTCCTGCATTGCCGGCGAGCGGCCGACCAGCGGGATCGCCTCGAAATCCTCCACTTTGACCGGCTGCCGCGGCCGCTCCTTCGGCTCCGACAAAGCGCGGCCGACGATCGCGATCAGCTCCTTGAGATCGAACGGCTTCGGCAGATATTCGTAGGCGCCCCGCTCGGAGGCGCGGATCGCGGTCATGAATGTATTCTGCGCGCTCATGACGACCACCGGCAGATCCGGCCGCACTTTCTTGATGCGCAACAACAGATCGAAGGCGTTTTCGTCCGGCAGTACCACGTCGGTGATGATGAGATCGCCGTCGCCCTGGCTGACCCAGCGCCACAGCGTGGCGGCGTTGCCGGTCGAGCGGACTTCATAGCCGGCGCGCGACAACGCTTGATTGAGCACGGTGCGGATCGCTGCATCATCATCGGCAACGAGAATATTTCCCGCTGGCATCAATGATCCCCTCGTGGCTGAACCGCGCCGTTACCGGTGTACATCGGCATCAGCACGCGAAAGATGGTTCGGCGCGGCTGCGACTCGCATTCGATGATGCCGCCATGATCGCCGACGATCTTGGCCACCAACGCCAGCCCGAGGCCCGAGCCGGTCGGTTTGGTGGTGACGAACGGATCGAATAGATGCGGCATCAATTCCTCGGGCACGCCGGGCCCGTTGTCCTTGACGCAGAATTCGAGCGGCAACGAGATGCGGGTCTTGGCGCCCGGCACCGACAGCCGCACGCCGGGACGAAATGCGGTCGACAGCACGATCTCGCCGCCGTTACTCTCGCCGATCGCCTCGGCCGCGTTCTTCACCAGATTCAAGAAAACCTGGACGAGTTGATCGCGGTTCGCCCAAACCGGCGGCAGCGAGGGATCGTAGTCCTCGACGAATTTGACATGGCGGGCGACGCCGGATTGCGCTAGCCGCTTTACGTGGTCGAGCACGACATGGATGTTGATCGGCTCGCGCTCGACCGGACGCTCGTCGGCGAACACTTCCATGCGATCGACCAGCTTCACGATACGGTCGGCTTCGTCGCAAATCAGCCGTGTCAGCGTGCGATCGTCGTCCTCGACCGACTGCTCGAGCAGCTGCGCCGCGCCGCGGATGCCGGATAGCGGGTTCTTGATCTCATGCGCCAGCATGGCGGCGAGCGCGATCACCGAGCGCGCGGCGCCGCGATGGGTGAGCTGGCGATCCATCTTGTCGGCGATGGTGCGCTCCTGCAGCATCACAACCACAAAATCCGGCCGCTCCGGCAGCGGGGCGACGTGCAGGTCCACCGCGCGGTCGCCGGGATTGCGCGGCGTGCCGAGATCCACCTTGTACTCGTTGACCGCCGCGCCGCTTGCCCGCACCTGCTCCACCAGAGTCAACAAGGGACTGCCGAACGGAACGAGATCGCTCAGCAGGTGACGCCGCAGCAGCAGCGCCGAAACCTCGAAGAAGGCTTCCGCCGCCACATTGGCGTCCACGACCTTGCCGTCGGACGACACGACGATCACAGGATGCGGCAACGCGTTGAGCACCGCGTCCGCAGGCGTTGCCGTCAACAATGGCTCGGCGGTCGTCATGCCACGCTTCTCGCCGCTATCTTGGAACGCGATGGCAGGCTTGCCGGGAAGGCTTGAGGGATTTCCAAAGGCCTAGCGAGCCGGTAATAGCCGAAGGTTCCTCTAGAATTTGTGCACACGAATTAGGCGCCGGTTTCGTTCTGCTTAGAGTTTAGCCAAATTTGCGACTGACGCAAGCGCTGCACTGCAATATCGCCTATTTCATTCCCAGACGGTTACCGATCGAAACCCGGCCTAATCCCGCGGATTAGCGGCTCAGGGGTGGGCAATTCGCACATTTGAGGGACATGCGCTAAAGCGGTGCCGGCATAACGAACGGAGTCATTCATGACCGGGGGGGTTGCGGCTGTCATTGTCGCAGCCGGGCGCGGCCATCGCGCCGGCAGTGAGGTGCCCAAGCAATATCGGACCATCGCCGGGGAGGCGGTCATCCGCCCTGCCCTGCGTGCCTTCCTCACGCATCCACAGATCGGCGCCGTGCAACCGGTCATTCACCCGGACGACGAGGACCTGTTTCGTGCCGCGACCGCCGGCCTGACAGACCTGCTGCCGCCGGTCGCGGGGGGCGCGACACGACAGGCCTCGGTGCGCGCCGGCCTCGAGGCGCTCGACGGCACGGCGCCCGACATCGTGCTCATCCATGACGCGGCGCGGCCGTTCTTGACCGGCGCCCTGATCTCGCGCGCGATCACTGCCGCCAAAGCGCATGGCGCGACCGTGCCGGCTGTCGCCATCGCCGACACCGTCAAAATGATCGACGAGAACGAGGTGGTTACCGAAACGCTCGATCGCGGCCGGCTGCGCATCGTGCAGACACCGCAGGCCTTCGCCTTCGGCCTCATCGCCGATGCGCATCGGCGCGCGGCCGCGGCCGGCCGCGAGGATTTTACCGACGATGCCGCACTCGCCGAATGGGCCGGCCATCGTGTCACCGTGTTCGCCGGCGACGCCGCCAACGTGAAACTGACAACGAACGACGACCTCGCCCGCGCCGAAGCGCTGCGCCTGGCGGCGCTCGCCGACGTGCGCACCGGAAACGGCTTCGACGTGCACGCCTTCGCCGACGGCGATCACGTCATGCTTGGCGGCATCCGCATCCCGCATTCGCGCGGACTGACTGGACATTCCGACGCCGACGTGGCGCTGCACGCCTTGGTCGACGCCATTCTGGGCGCGCTTGCCGAGGGCGACATCGGGGTGCACTTTCCGCCGAACGATCCGCAATGGCGTGGCGCCTCGTCGGATCGCTTTCTCGCTTTCGCTTGCGAGCGCGTGCGCGCGCGCTCCGGCATGATCGCGCATCTCGACGTCACCGTCGTGTGCGAGGCGCCGCGGGTCACTCCGCATCGCGATGCGATGCGGGCGCGCATCGCCGCGATCGCCGGCATTCCCGTCGGCCGCGTGGCGATCAAGGCGACGACCAGCGAAAAACTCGGTTTCACCGGCCGCGGCGAAGGCATCGTGGCGATGGCGACGGCGACCGTGCGGCTGCCGTGGAGCGCGTCGTGATCGACGACGAGCTGCGTACGGCGACCAAGCGTGTGCTCGATCTTTTTCGCGCGCGTGGCTTGAAGGTTGCCACGGCCGAGTCCTGCACCGGCGGCCTTGTGGCTGCGACGCTGACGGAAATCGCCGGTTCCTCCGACGTCGTCGATTGCGGCTTCGTCACCTATTCGAATGAGGCGAAGCAGGCGATGCTCGGCGTGCCGGCGGCAACGCTCAAGCGGCACGGCGCGGTGAGCGCGCCGACCGCGGCCGCCATGGCGGCGGGCGCGCTGAAAAATTCACAGGCCGATGTGACGGTAGCCATCACCGGCATCGCCGGCCCAGGCGGCGGCTCGAAAGCCAAGCCGGTTGGCCTCGTCTATTTCGCCGCCGCCAGCAGCGACGGGCGGCGGCTGGCGCGCGTGCGGCGCTACGGCAAAATCGGCCGGCGCCGCGTGCGCGAGCGCTCGGTTGCCGAAGCGCTCGAACTGGTCACGCAGCTGGCGCAGCTGGCGCGCCGATAGGGTCTATTGATCACTTGTGTTCGACGAACACCGCCCGACAGATGTGCCGGGTCAGGTTAGTGGCGGTATGACTGGCCGTGTATGGGACGGCCGCGGCGCCGCCGGCCTTGGTGTGGACGATGTGTTTCGCGCCGTCCGCCGAGCGAAGCAATAGGGTGCAGTTGGTCAGCGGATAGACGACTGCCGGAAGAAAGTGCGAATGACCGGCATCGGTTTGGCCGGGCAGCCAGGTCGCCGCTATGACGCGGAAGCGCTCGTCCTCAAAAACCACCTTATAGACACCAGGGGCGGCCTTGTAGGACGGCGGCGCCTCCTGCGCGAAAGCGGGAAGCGGTGCGACCAAAGCGAGGGCAGAAAGGCATAACAGGGCCGTCGTGGCGGCACGGATCATGGCGTTTCTCTCCAAGTCAAGGGTTTAGGGTCAGGCGCAAGCCTATCCTATCGGTGACCGAGCGGTCGAAAAACATTTTTTTATGCTTGAGAGATTGCAGCCGTTTTACGCTGGCTGCTTGCCGTAGACCTGATCGGCGCGGCGCTCGAAGGCGGCGGAGAAGCGGCGGAAGGCAGCGTCGAACACGGCGCCCATCAGCATGCCGAGCGTGCGGCTGCGAAATTCGTAGGCGATGAAAAAATCGACATCGCAGGCGCGGTCGCCGGCCAGGCGGAATTTCCAGCGGTTGTTCAAACGGCGAAACGGTCCTTCGAGGTATTCGACCAGGATTTCCAGATTGGGCCGGTCGAGCGTGACGCGGCTGGTGAACGATTCCCGGATCATTTTATAGGCGACGGTCATGTCGGCGATGATGACGTCCTTGTCGTCCACCTGCATCCGCTTACGAACTTTCAGCGATTGGCACAGCGGCACGAATTCGGGATAGCGCTCGACATCGGCGACCAGGTCGAACATCTCGGAAGCGGCGTGCCGCACGCGCCTGGTGGTGGACAATTGCGGCATGGATCAACGCGCCGCCCGCAGCGCCTTCAGCCGTGCGAAATCTTCACCGGCATGATGCGAGGAGCGCGTCAGCGGGCTGGCCGCGACCATGGAAAAGCCCTTGGCATAGGCGATGGTCGCCAGCGCCTTGAACTCGTCCGGCGGCACGAAGCGCACCACGGGGTGATGCTTGCGCGAGGGCTGCAGGTATTGGCCGATGGTGAGAAAATCGACATCGGCGGCGCGCAAGTCGTCCATCACTTGCAGCACTTCGTTGCGCTCCTCGCCGAGCCCCACCATGATCCCGGATTTGGTGAAGATCAGCGGGTCGATCTCCTTGGCGCGCTGCAACAGCCGGATCGAGGCGAAGTAGCGCGCGCCGGGCCGCACGGTCAGGTAATTCGACGGCACGGTTTCCAGGTTGTGGTTGAAAACATCGGGCCGCGCCGCGGCCACCGTTTCCACCGCGCCCGCCTTGCGCAAAAAATCTGGCGTCAGCACCTCGATCGTCGTTTGCGGGCAGCGTACGCGGATGGCGCGGATCACCGCGGCGAAATGCGCCGCGCCGCCGTCATCGAGATCGTCGCGATCGACCGAGGTGATCACGACGTGGGCGAGGCGGAGTTTGGCGGTCGCCTCGGCGACATGCGCCGGCTCGGCGGCGTCGAGCGCGCCCGGTATCCCGGTCTTGACGTTGCAGAAGGCACAGGCGCGCGTGCAGGTGTCGCCCATGATCATGAACGTGGCGTGCTTCTTCTCCCAGCATTCGCCGATATTGGGGCAACTGGCCTCTTCGCACACCGTGTGCAGGCCGTTCGTCCGCACGATCTGCCGCGTCTCGCCATAGCCCGGCGAGACCGGCGCCTTGACTCTGATCCAGTCCGGCTTGCGCAACACCGGCTGGTCCGGCCGATGCGCCTTTTCCGGATGGCGGGGCCGAGTTGCGGCGCCGACCGTGTCGATCAGGACCGTCATGAAAGCTCCAATGCGTCAGTCTTTACTTACGAGTCGGAGCGCCGCTCCGCAAGGCGGCCGCCCATGGGCCTGACGAACCTCAAATATTCAGCACCCGCCCGTAGGCATCGAGCACCGCTTCTTTCATCATTTCCGACAACGTCGGATGCGGGAACACGGTGTGCATCAGCTCTTCTTCCGTGGTCTCCAGATTCATGGCGATGACGTAGCCCTGAATGAGCTCGGTGACTTCCGCGCCGACCATGTGGGCGCCGAGGAGCTGCCCGCTCTTTTTGTCGAAGATCACCTTGACCAGGCCCTGGTCCTCGCCGAGCGCAATCGCCTTGCCGTTGCCGACGAAAGGAAAGCGGCCGACGCGGATATCGAGTTTCTTCTCTTTCGCCGCCTGCTCGGTCAGCCCCACAGAAGCGATCTGCGGGAAGCAATAGGTGCAGCCGGGAATGAGCTGCTTGTCCATCGGATGCGGGTGCAGCCCCTTGATCGCCTCGACGCAGATGACGCCTTCGTGCTCGGCCTTGTGCGCCAGAAGCGGTGGGCCGGCGACGTCGCCGATGGCATAGATGCCGGGCACATTGGTCTTGCCCAGGCCATCGATGACGATAGCACCGCGCTCGATCTTCACGCCGAGTTTCTCCAAGCCGAGATTCTCGGTGTTGCCGACGACGCCGACCGCGGAAATAACGCGCTCGACGTTAAGCGTCTGCGTGCCGCCCTTGCCGTCGTCGATGGTCGCCGTCACGCCGTCGCCCGCCTTGTCGAGCTTGGTCACCTTGGCGCTGGTGTAAATCTTAATGCCCTGCTTCTCGAAGCTTTTCCGCGCGAAGGCGGCGATCTCGGCGTCCTCCACCGGCAGGATTTGCGGCAGCACCTCGACCACCGTCACCTCGGCGCCGAGCGTCCTGTAGAACGAGGCGAACTCGATACCGATCGCGCCGGAGCCGACGACGAGCAGCGACTTCGGAATGCGATCCGGCACCATGGCCTCGAAATAGGTCCAGATCAGCTTCTTGTCGGGCTCGAGCCCGGGCAGAACCCGCGGCCGCGCGCCGGTGGCGATAATGATGTGCTTGGCCGCATAGGAGCCGGGCCCCAGCGCGTCCTTCGGCGCTTCGCTCTTTGCCGCCTTCACTGCGACTTTGCCCGGCGCCTCGATCGCCGCCTCGCCCCAGATCACGGCGACCTTGTTCTTCTTCATCAGGAAGCCGACGCCGTCGTTGAGGCGCTTCGACACCGCGCGCGAGCGCTTCACCACCGCAGCCGGATCGTAGGTCACGGTGCCGGCCGAGAGGCCGTAATCCTTGGCGTGCTGCAGGTAATGAAAAATCTCCGCCGAGCGCAGCAGCGCCTTGGTCGGAATGCAGCCCCAGTTCAGGCAAATACCGCCCAAATACGCGCGCTCGACGACGGCGGTCTTGAAGCCGAGCTGCGCGGCGCGGATCGCGGTGACATAGCCGCCCGGACCGGAGCCGATGATGATAATGTCAAAGGAAGTCTCAGGCATCGCCGTCAACTCGTTTCCCCTCTCCCCTTGTGGGAGAGGGTGGCTGAGCGCCATGAGGCGCGAAGCCGGGTGAGGGGGATTTTGTGATCGTGGCGGCCAAGTCTTCGAGCACACTTTGCGGGCGCGTCAGGATGTCATTGTTCCAGTATCGGAGAACGCGAAAGCCGCGCGCGGCGAGATCGCTGTCGCGTCGCAGATCAGCTCTACTCTCGTTATGCTGTCCGCCGTCCGCCTCGACGATCAAGCGAAGTTCGAAGGTGACAAAGTCGACGACCCACGGCCCCACAGGAACCTGCCGCCGGAACTTGGCGCACGCGAAACGACGGTTGCGAAGGACTCGCCATAGCGCTTGTTCGGCTCGCGTCGACCGCTTACGTAGCGATTTAGCAAGCATGCGCCTTTGATGGGACACTCTTTGCCGCATCTCGCACGCCCCCTCACCCGGCTCCTCGCTGCGCTCGGAGCCACCCTCTCCCACCAAGGGAGAGGGCAAAGTGCGAGCCGATGATGATGTCGAAACTGGTGTCTGCCATTTAAGCCTCACACGCGCACTGTAGCCGTCAGGCCCGCGCTTGTCGCGGGTTCCACGTCCGTCGGTCTTGCCGTTTGATAGACGTGGATGGCCGCAACAGGTACGGCCATGACGATGGGTCTAATCCGGAATGGGATGAAATTCGCCGTCCTCGCCCAGACGCTCCAAAATGCCGGAGCGGATATCGAAAAAGCAGCCGTGGAGCGTCAGCGCTTTGGCCGCCACCGCCTCTTTGATCCAGGGAAACGTCATCAAGTTCTCCAGCGACAGGCGGACCGATTCATGCTCGCAGACGTCTTGTTGCTTCTCCGGCGGCGCGGCCATTGCGCGCTGGCGCGCCCGTTCCGCCAAGCGCACCCACGGACCGACAAAGTCGGAAACCTCCGGCGGCGCGCCGTGGAGCAGCGCCTGGATGCCGCCGCACATGGCGTGGCCCATGATCACGATCTCGCGCACCCGCAGCGACCGTACCGCGAATTCGATCGCCGAACTCACGCCATGCGGCCGGTCGTCGGGACCGTAGGGCGGCGCCAGATTGGCGACGTTGCGGATGACGAACAGCTCGCCGGGCGCGGCGTTGAACACCATCTGCGGATCGGTACGGCTGTCCGAGCAGGCGATGACCAGCGCCGGCGGGTGCTGGCCGAGGCGGCTCAATTCCTCGAACCGGGCGCGTTCGGCACGCCAGGTGCCGGCGCGAAAGCGGCGATAGCCTGCGATCAGGTCGTCCATCAAGAAAAGCCTACCGTCTGACGATCCGATCGCGGACTACACTTCCAAGACGCAATGGCAAAGCCGGCAACGACTACACCAGCATCATCACTGGGTTCTCGATCAGTGCCTTAAACGCGCCGATCAATTGGGCGCCGAGCGCACCGTCGACTGAGCGGTGATCGCAGGACATGGTCACGCTCATGATCGGCGCTGCCTCGATCTTGCCGTTGCGTACCACCGCACGCTCTTCGCCGGTACCGACGGCGAGAATCGTCGACTGCGGCGGGTTGATCACGGCGGTGAAATCCTTGATGCCGTACATGCCGAGGTTGGAAACCGACGATGTGCCGCCCTGATATTCCTGCGGCTTGAGCTTTCTCGCCCGCGCCCGCGCCGCCAGATCCTTCATCTCGTTGGAGATCGCTGCCAGCGATTTCACTTCGGCGTTGCGGATGATCGGCGTGATCAAGCCGGCCGGCAGCGCCACTGCGACGCCGATGTCGGAATGCTTGTGTTTGAGCAGACCGGCCTCGGTCCAGCTGACATTGGCGTCCGGCACGCGCTGCAAAGCAAGCGCCAAAGCCTTGATGACGAAGTCGTTGACCGAGAGCTTATAGGCCGGTTTGCCGTCCTTATCCTTCGGCGCCGCGACGTTGATCTCCTCGCGGGCGGCGACAAGCTTGCCGATGTCGCAGTCGACGGTGAGATAGAAATGCGGAATGGTCTGGATCGAGGCGGTGAGCCGCTGCGCGATGGTGCGGCGCATATTATCGTGCGGGATGAGCTCGTAGCTGCCGTCTTCGTAGAGCGCGCGGATTTGCTGGTCCGACATCAACGGCGCAATCGCGGGAGCGCCCGCAGCCGCCGGCACTGCGTTCGGCGCCGCTCCCGGTGCGCGCAGGCCCTTGCCTTCTTTCGCCGCCGCCACATCGCGGGCAATCACGCGGCCATGCGGGCCAGAACCGGCGATGCGGGCGATCTCGATGCCGGCTTCCTTCGCCAGCCGCCGCGCCAGCGGCGAAGAGAAAATGCGGGCGGCGGCGTGGCCGTTGATCTGAGCCCCCTCACCCGCCGCGCGGATCTTGTCATCGGGCCGGCCACTTCGGGCCGGACCCGTTGACGCGGCGACCTCTCCCGCCGGGGGAGAGGTGGGTTTGGGACCCGGCGGCACGCTCGGCGTGACTCCCTCTCCCCTGGTGGGAGAGGGTTGGGGTGAGGGGGGTCCGGCGCTGGTCGGCTTCGCAGCTGGAGTCCCCTTCCCTGCTGCCGCTGCCGCTGCCGCTGCCGCTGCCTTCGGGTCCTCACCCTCTTGCACCAGCACGGCGATGAGCTGGTTGACCGGCACATCGTTGGTACCTTCCGGCACCACGATTTTCGCCAGCACGCCGTCATCGACGGATTCGACCTCCATCGTCGCTTTATCGGTCTCGATCTCGGCGATCACGTCGCCGGTCTTGACCGCTTCGCCTTCCTTCTTGAGCCATTTGGCGAGGTTGCCCTTCTCCATCGTGGGCGACAGCGCCGGCATGAGGATGTTGATGGGCATCGCGCGAAAGTTTCACCACATAATCAGCGGTAGCAGACGGCTTTTGCCGCCTCGACTACTTCGGTGACCGACAGCAGCGCCAGCTTTTCCAGATTAGCCGCATAAGGCATCGGCACATCCTTGCCGGTCACCCGCATCACCGGCGCGTCGAGGTAGTCGAAGGCTTCTTCCATGACGCGCGCGGAAATCTCGGCGCCGACGCCGGACTGCTTCCAGCCTTCTTCCACGGTGACCAGGCGCCCGGTTTTTTTCACCGACTCGACAACGGTCTCGCTATCCATCGGCTTGAGCGTGCGCAGATCGATCACCTCGGCGTTGATATTGTCTTTCATCAATTCGTCGGCGGCCTTGAGCGCGTAGGTCATGCCCATTGACCAGGCGACCAGCGTCACGTCGCTACCGGCGCGCACCACCCGCGCGCGGCCGATCGGCAGCACGTAATCGTCGAGCTTCGGCACCGGCGAGGACACGCCGTAGAGGATTTCGTTCTCCAGGAAGATCACCGGACTAGGGTCGCGGATCGCGGCCTTGAGCAATCCCTTGGCATCGGCGGCGGTCGAGGGCGCGATCACTTTCAGGCCGGGAACATGCGAATACCAGGATGAATAATCCTGGCTGTGCTGGGCGGCGACGCGGGCGGCGGGACCGTTCGGTCCACGAAAGACGATCGACACGTCGGCCTGGCCGCCGGTCATGTAGTGCGTCTTCGCCGCGGAATTGATGAGGTGGTCCATCGCCTGCATGGCAAAATTCCAGGTCATGAACTCGACGATGGGCTTTAATCCGGCGAATGCGGCGCCGACGCCGAGGCCGGCAAAGGCATGCTCGGTGATCGGCGTATCGATGACGCGCCGCGCGCCGAACTCCTGCAGCAGGCCCTGCGTCACCTTGTAGGCGCCTTGATATTCGGCGACTTCCTCGCCGATCACGAACACGTCGCCGTCGCGGCGCATTTCCTCGGCCATGGCGTCGCGCAACGCCTCGCGCATAGTCATGGTGACCATCTCGGTGCCTTCCGGCACCTCAGGCTCGGGCATCGCCTGAGCCGACGGCGGCGTTACAGTTCCGGTTTTCGCCGGCGCCGGGGCTTCGGCTTTCTTCGCCGGCTCCTCCTTCTCCGCGGGCAGCGCGGATTCCGCGGCCTTTTGTTCTCGCGCCGGTTGGGTGGCGGCGGTACCTGCCGTTGCCGACTTGCCGTCCTTGAGCGCGGCTTTGTCCTCGCCCTCGGCGAGGATCATGGCGATCGGCGTATTGACCGCGACATCGTTGGTGCCTTCCGGCACCAGAATCTTCCCCAGCGTGCCCTCGTCGACCGCTTCCACCTCCATGGTGGCCTTGTCGGTTTCAATTTCCGCGATGACATCGCCGGACTTGACGGGGTCGCCCTCCTTCTTGAGCCACTTCGCAAGATTGCCCTTCTCCATGGTGGGGGAGAGCGCGGGCATGAGGACCTGAATCGGCATGGCGGGCTAACTCGTCGAATCGTCACGCCGGAGGAAATCGCGGGCGCGGCGCACAGGCATGATCGCTGTCACCGGTACACGTCCGTGTAAAGTTCCGCGGGATCGGGCTCGGGATCGTTGGTCGCAAACTCGGACGCTTCGTTGACGACGGCGCGCACCCCGGCGTCGATCTTCTTCAGTTCGTCCTCGGTCGCCCATTGCTTGGCCAGCAGCCGCGCGCGCACCTGCTCGATCGGATCGTGTTCGGTGCGGACTTTGTCGACCTCTTCCTTGCTCCGGTATTTTGCCGGATCGGACATCGAGTGCCCGCGATAACGGTAGGTCATCATTTCGACGATGGTCGGGCCGTTGCCGGCGCGGCACCAGGCGATCGCCTCGTCGCCGGCCGCCTTGACCGCGCGCACGTCCATGCCGTCGACCTCTCTCCCGGGGATGTTGAAGGACAGTCCGCGTTTGGAGAGATCGGTTTGCGCCGACGAGCGCGTCACTGATGTGCCCATGGCGTAGCGGTTGTTCTCGATGACGTAGACCACGGGAAGCTTCCACAGCTCTGCCATGTTGAAGCTCTCGTAGACTTGGCCCTGGTTCGCGGCGCCGTCGCCGAAATAGGTCAGGCACACGCTGTCGTTGCCGCGATATTTGTTGGCGAAGGCGAGCCCGGTGCCGAGCGGAACCGGCGCGCCGACGATGCCATGCCCGCCATAAAAATTCTTCTCGCGGGAGAACATGTGCATCGAGCCGCCTTTGCCCTTGGAATAGCCGCCGCGCCGCCCGGTGAGCTCCGCCATCACGCCCTTCGGATCCATGCCGCAGGCCAGCATGTGACCGTGATCGCGATAGCCGGTGATCATCTGGTCGCGGTCGCGTTTGGCCATCTGCATGCCGACGACGACGGCCTCCTGGCCGATATAGAGGTGGCAGAACCCCCCGATCAGCCCCATGCCATACATCTGACCGGCCTTCTCCTCGAAACGCCGGATCAGCAGCATCTGGCGCAGCGCCTGGAACTCCTCTTCCTTGGTGAATTCCGCGGCCCGGCTTGCCTGGCTAGCCGCGCCTGGGCGGCGTTCATCCGCGATTTGATCCGCGTCTTTGGTTTTGGCGACTGCCATCAGCGTCCTCGAGACATCGCGGGTTTCCTCCCATAGCCGAAATCCGGCGATGGCGAAAGTCGCCGTCCGGCGACCGGTTCCTGGCGCCAAACCGTTGGCAATAAAGTTATTTCGGCAAGGGACCCGGAGAGGTCAAGGCCCGGCGTCCGCCGGCCGCCGGGGGCGTGTCGAACATCAATGTCAAATCATTGGGATGCACGTAGTCGAGGAGCGCCCGGGCCCGTTCGTCGAGCATGTCGGGATCAAGCCCGCTCGACTTGAGCAGCGCCACACGGCGTTGCCATTGGGCGCGCTCGATTTGCAGCCGGCCGAGCTCGGTAGAGAGCGACGCAATCTGCCGGTCGATGTCCTGCTTCGCCTTCAGCCCGTGATTGCCGCTGAACGCATTCACGCCAAAATAGCCGATCAGCAAGGCCGCCGTGACGTAGAGGCCGAGCGCGGTGAGGATCGAGCGAAAACGCTTGCGTGTAACCATGCCGCAAGCATGCGAGGACGCCGCTTAAAGCGACCTTAATGGCCGAGGCGCGGTCGGCACCAAACTTGTCGCCGCTAGGCCAGGGCCTTGAAGGCCGCACGGCCCGGGTAAACCGCCTGAGGCCCCAGCTCCTCCTCGATCCGCAGCAGCTGATTGTATTTCGCAGTGCGGTCGGAACGGGCGACCGAGCCGGTCTTGATCTGCCCGCAATTGGTAGCCACGGCGAGGTCGGCGATGGTGGAATCCTCGGTCTCGCCGGAACGATGCGACATGACGGCGGTGTAGCCGGCTTTGTGCGCGGTCTCGACCGCCGCCAGCGTCTCGGTGAGCGTACCGATCTGGTTGACTTTAATCAGGACCGAATTGGCAATGCCGTTTCCGATCCCCTCCTTGATCCGCGCGACGTTGGTGACGAAATTGTCGTCGCCGACGAGCTGGCAGCGCCCGCCGATTTTCTGCGTCAAGAGTTTCCAGCCGACCGAATCGTCCTCGGCCATGCCGTCCTCGATCGACACGATCGGATAACGCTGCGCCAGCGCGGCCAGGTACTCGACCTGCTGCTCGATCGTGCGCGTCTTGCCCTCGCCCTTGTAGCGATAGGCGCCGTCGCTGAAGAACTCGCTCGCAGCCGGATCGAGCGCCAGCATGACATCGTCGCCGATCCGGTATCCGGCCTTCTCGATTGCCGCCACGATCTGATCGAGCGCGGCCTCGGCCGAAGGCAGATTGGGCGCGAAACCGCCTTCGTCGCCCACGTTGGTATTGTAGCCGCCGGCTTTCAGCGCCGCGCGCAGCGTGTGAAAAATCTCCGACCCGGCGCGCAAAGCCTCGGCGAAGGATTTGGCGCCGAGCGGCACGATCATGAATTCCTGGAAATCGATTGGGTTGTCGGCGTGCACGCCGCCATTGACGATGTTCATCATCGGCACCGGCAGGACCCGCGCCGCGGTGCCGCCGACATAGCGATAGAGAGGCAGCTTGTTAGCGGCAGCCGCCGCCTTGGCGGCGGCGACCGATACGCCGAGAATGGCATTGGCGCCGAGCCGACCCTTGTTGGGGGTGCCGTCGAGCGCGATCATGGTTTCGTCGATTTTGACCTGGGCCTCGGCGTCCATGCCGCTCAAGGCGTCGAAAATCTCACCGTTGACGGCGTCGACCGCCTTGCGCACGCCCTTGCCGAGATAGCGCTTTTTATCGCCATCGCGCAGCTCGACCGCCTCGTGCGTCCCGGTCGAGGCGCCCGATGGCACGCCGGCGCGGCCGCACGAGCCGTCGTCCAGGATGACATCGACCTCGACGGTCGGATTGCCGCGGCTGTCGAGAATTTCCCGGCCGATGATATCGATGATCGCGGTCATACACGCCCCCAGCTGGCTTTCTGTCGGGGCTTCTACAGGATCGGCAAGGCGCTTGTCATGTGCGGGCCAGCGGGGCATGCAGGGGGTTAAGACGTAAGCGCAACGGACCATCGATCGGCCTTGCAGTCCCATGCCGAAGAAACGCCTCCAACTCGGCCGCTTCGCGCCGCTTCCGGCCTCGCCCGGCCAGGCGGTGCTCGACCGCGTGCGCAATCCGCACCCGGACACGAACTACGTTGCCCGCTTCACCTTTCCCGAATTTACCGTCATGTGCCCGGTCACCGGACAGCCGGATTTCGCGACTCTCGTCATCGATTACGTACCCAGGGGCTGGCTGGTGGAATCAAAGTCGCTCAAGCTTTATCTCAACAGCTTTCGCAATCACGGGGCATTCCATGAGGAATGCACTGTCGCGATCGGCAAGAAACTGGTCGCGTTGCTGCAGCCGAAATGGCTGCGCATCGGCGGCTATTTTCATCCGCGCGGCGGCATGCCTATCGACGTGTTCTGGCAGGCCGGCAAGCTTCCCGCCGGCGTGTGGGTGCCCGAGCAGGGCATCGGCATCTATCGGGCACGGTAGAGGTTTTAGTGGCGCATGATCTTTTCCGAAAACCGGTGGCCACTTTTCGGGATCATGCGCTCACGCTCTGATAGCGAGCGAGCCTTGCAGGGTGGCGACGAGCGCCCTCACCTCTTGTGCCGGATCGGCTGCGCGCATCACGCCGCCCATGACCGCGACCCCGGCTGCGCCCGCGGCGACAAGGTCACCAACCCGCACCGTATTGACGCCCCCGATCGCCAGCACCGGCACGCACGCGGCGCGCGCAATCTCGGCCAGACCCTTGCGGCCGATCTCGGGGCCATAACCCGGCTTACTGGCCGTCTCGAAGGCCGGACCCGCCAGCGCATAGTCGGCGAAGGCCGGAGCGATCGCCTCCGCTTCATTCACGGTATGGATGGAAACACCGACGAGCTTGCCAGGACCAAGGAGCCGGCGAGCCGCTGCGGCATCGCTACCCGCCGGCAGATGCACGCCATCGGCACCGGCCGCCTTCGCCAGCGCCGCCTCGCCATGCACCATAAGGGTCGCGCCCTGCGCATGCGCCATGCGCGCGAGCGCCTGCGCCAGCAGGACTTGTTCGTCTCGCGGCAAATCCTTTTCGCGCAGGCTCACCCAGCGGCACCCCGCCTCAAGCGCGGCCGCTACGATTCTCGTCAGCGGCTGCCGCGCCTGCCGGCGGTCGGTCACCAAAAGCAGCGGCGGGTCGGGAAGCTGCATTCGAACGAAGCTATCGCCACGGGCGCGGCTTGAATACTGCCTCCGCGCTTGCCACTTCGGTAAGACTCCCGCCGCCGGCGCCTTGAATTTAGCGGCAAGCCGCGCCAGGAAGCCTTCGAGACCCTTGATAAATCGCCCTCCCCGCATCTCTTTCGTATCGCTTGGCTGCCCGAAGGCGCTGGTCGATTCCGAGCGCATCGTCACCCGGCTGCGCGCGGAGGGTTATGAGCTGTCCCGCGACCACGCCGACGCCGACGTCGCCATCGTCAATACCTGCGGATTCCTTGACAGCGCGCAGGCGGAATCGCTGGCCGCCATCGGCGCGGCGCTGGCGGAGAACGGCAAAGTCGTCGTCACCGGCTGCATGGGCGCCGAACCGCAAAAAATCACCGCGGTGCATCCGAAGGTGCTGGCGGTGACCGGACCGCAGCAATATGAGAGCGTGCTGGCCGCGGTCCATCGTGCCGTTCCGCCGCAGCACGATCCGCATTTTGATCTGATTCCGCCAGAGGGCATCAAGCTAACGCCCCGCCACTATGCTTACCTCAAGATTTCAGAGGGTTGTAACAATCGCTGCACGTTCTGCATCATCCCTTGGCTGCGCGGCAACCTGGTCTCGCGGCCGGCCGCCGATGTCTTGCGCGAGGCTGAGCGGCTCGTCGCCGCGGGCGTCAAGGAGCTGCTGGTCATTTCCCAGGACACGTCCGCCTATGGCGTCGATCTGAAGTACGCCGCCAGCGTATGGCAGGGCGGCGAGGTGCGGGCAAAATTCATTGACCTCGTGCGCGCGCTCGGCGAGTTCGGCGTCTGGGTCCGCCTGCACTATGTCTATCCCTACCCGCACGTCGACGAGGTGATTCCGCTGATGGCGGAGGGCAAGGTGCTGCACTACCTTGACGTGCCGTTCCAGCACGCCAGTCCCGCCGTGCTCAAACGCATGCGCCGGCCGGCGGCGCAAGAAGAAACGCTGGAACGGATCCGGCGGTGGCGGGCGGGTTGCCCCAGCCTGACGCTGCGCTCGAGCTTCATCGTCGGCTTTCCCGGCGAGACCGAGGCGGATTTTTCCCTGCTGCTCGATTGGCTCAGCGAGGCCGAGCTCGATCGCGTCGGCTGCTTCCGCTACGAGCCGGTCGCCGGGGCCGCCGCGAACGATCTCGCTGTGCCGGTACCCGAGGCGGTCAAGCAGGAGCGCTATCAGCGCTTGATGCAGCAGCAGCAGGAGATTTCGCGCAGACGCCTGCAGCGCAAGGTCGGCGCGCGCGAGCGCGTCATCATCGACGAAGTTGGTCCGCCGGGATCAAGCCCGAGGACCGCCAAGGGCCGCAGTAAGGGCGATGCGCCGCAGATCGACGGCAGCGTCTACGTGCAAAGCCGCCGGCCACTCCGGGTCGGCGAAATCGCGACGGTGAAAATCGAGCGCGCCGACGCCTACGACCTTTACGGCACCGCCGTCGGCTACTGATCCGCGGCTGCGGCCGCGCTTGCGCGGCGGCCGGATCGGTTGTTTTCTCTGGTATTGCCGAACATTCGGCGCTTTCATGCCGGGCACCAGGCGCCGAACCGTGACCGCGATCTTCATCACTGCCACCGGGACCGACGTTGGAAAGACCTTCGTCGTCGCCTCGCTCATCCGACTGTTGCGGCAAATGGGCCGTACGGTCGACGCCATCAAGCCGATTGTCAGTGGATACGATGCGACGCTGGTGGCGGCCAGCGATCCCGGCATCCTCATCGACGCGCTCGGCCTGCCGCTGTCACCGGAGGCGGTCGATCGCATTTCGCCCTGGCGCTTTCGCGCCGCCGTCTCGCCGGACCTGGCGGCGCGGCGCGAGGGTCGCAGCATCGATGTCGACGCCGTGGTGGCCTATTGCCAAAGCGCGATCGAACGCCGCCGCGATCTCCTGCTGATCGAAGGCGTCGGCGGCATCATGGTGCCGCTCGACGAGCGCCGCACCATCCTCGACGTCATGATGGCGCTGCGCGTGCCGCTCATTCTGGTTACCGGCTCTTATCGCGGTACCATCAGCCATACGCTGACCGCGCTCAACTCGCTGTTCCGGCGCGACTTGAACGTTCTCGCGACCATCGTCAGCGAGACCGCCGGCAGCAACGTGTCGCTCGGCGACGTGGTTGCCACGATCGCGCGTTTCACCGAGCCGGTGATCGGATTGCCGCGGCCGCGTCGCCAGGGTTGACGGCGCCCGCCGCGCCGATCGCTCAGGAGAAAAACCGGACCTGCAGCACGGTTTCCAGCGTGCCCTCGAGATTGAACAACGCGTGCAGCGCAAACGTCAATAGCGTCGATCCGCTGCGCCAGCGCATCCAGCCGAGGAACAGGCCGATGACGAAGATCTGCAGCACGCCGGCCCAGTCGTATTGGACGTGGAGCGCCGCCCACAATATCGAGATCGCCACGATGGCCGGCCACGCCGAACGGTCGGAACGGGCCCAGCCGCGGAAAAGGAATCCGCGGAACATGATCTCCTCGCCGGCCGGCGCCACGATGATGGCACCGGCGAGCAGCGCCGGAAGCCATCCCTCGGCGGCGGCCGTGGTGTAGGACTGCAGCTGAAACGGCGAGACCAGCGCACGTCCGCTGAGATAAAGCAGCGCGTCGCCGATCGCGATCAGGCCGACCAGCCCGAGGATTCCAACAGTCAGGGAACCCGCGCGCGGTAACCCGAGTGCCAGATAATCGGCTTGGGAGCGCCCGGCGAGCCAAACGGCAAGACCGATCACGGCGATCATGATCGGATTGGCGATCATGATGAACAGCGTCACCGCGGCGCCGTCGAACGGCGTTGCGAGCAGCGAGTTCAAATCGCCGATCTGCAGCCACAGCAACACCGCCAGCGCGATAAATTGGCCGACGAGGAAGCCGAGTAACGCCCAGCCGAGCGTGGCCCAATAGCCCCAAATCCTCATGAATTCCCGCACGTCCTCACGGCAGCAGGATCGAGGCACCGGTGGTGGCGCGCGCTTCGAGATCGCGGTGCGCCTTAGCGGCATCGCGCAGCGGGTATTTCTGATTGATCGGGATTTTCACCGCGCCGTTGCCCACTACCGCGAACAGGTCGTTGGCGATGGCCAATAAATCCTCGCGCTTGGCGGCATATGTGTTGAGCGTCGGCCGCGTGGCGAACAGCGAACCCTTGAACTGCAACAAGTTGATATCGAAGCCCTGGATAGGTCCCGAGGAGGCGCCGAAGCTGACAAACATGCCGAGCGGGCGAATACAATCGAGCGAAGCGGGAAAGGTGTCCTTGCCGATGCTGTCATAAACCACATCGCAGAGCTTGCCGCCGGTGATCTCTTTCACCCGCGCGGCGAAATCCTCCTCGCGGTAGAGGATGGTGTGATGGCAGCCGTTCGCACGGGCGAGCGCGGCCTTCTCCTGCGAGCCCGCCGTGCCGATGACGTTGGCGCCGAGATAGTTGGCCCATTGGCAGAAAATGAGACCGATGCCACCGGCCGCGGCATGAATCAGCACGTTCATGCCCTTCTCGACCTTGAAGGTTCGGCGCAGGAGATATTCCACCGTCATGCCCTTGAGCATCATGGCGGCGGCCTGCTCGTAGCTGATATTCGCCGGCAGCTTCACCACCCGCTCGGCGGGCACCACGCGTTCCGCCGTGTAACAGCCAGGGCCGGCGACATAGGCGACGCGATCGCCCACCTTGAATTCGCTGACGCCGGGACCGACCTCGACGACCTCGCCCGCGGCTTCATTGCCGGGGATAAACGGCAAGCCGCCCGGCGCCGGGTACTGGCCGATGCGGAAATAGATGTCGATGAAATTGACGCCGATGGCATGCTGCTTCACCCGGATCTGACCCGGCCCAGGAGCAGGAACGGCCACATCCTCGTAGGTCAAGACTTCAGGACCGCCGGTCTTATGAACGCGCACCGCCGCAACCATTTTCTTCTCCTGTCACTGCTGCTCGCTTCGGGGTGCGCGATCATAGGTAGTCGCCAAGGCAGCGCAAGGCATCAGTCGCCCACGCGCAACGGGTCGACGATCACGGCATAAGTCGCGATCTTGTGAAGCGAATTGCTGCTGCCGCGCGCTGTCCTTTGCACCTAATTGGCCGGTAATTGCGTATCTTGGCCAAGGAGAGGCCTATTCTCGCTATCCAGAACGGCTGCAACCCGAGAACTAATCCGCGAGGATAGGCCGGATATTTTTTCTCGCGGAGAGAGGTCCGCCATGCTGCGCCGTGCGCTCGCGATCCTGTTCGTCCTGCTCATTCCGCCTTGCGCTTACGCCGCCGAGGTCCGGATAGCGGTCCCCAAGCTCTATCTGCAAGACGTTTTTCTGAAATCCCTGCTGGCCTCGAAGGAACTGGCCGCGGTCGGCATCCAACCGGTGGCGTTGCCCACCACGACCGAGCACGAGGCCATGGCCGCGGTGAACTCCGGCACGGCCGCTCTGAGCGTCTTCAGCGTTGCCGAGGCGGACCGCCGCGCTTTGCAAAAGTCGGGGTCCGAGGCCGCGCTCCTGGCGCAGCCGTTCTTGTTCAAATCGGCCGAAGAAGTCGTGCTGATGCAGAAATCATTTCTGGGACAGGCCACCGTCACCGATGCGGGGCGGTCGGGCCTTTTCCCTCTGCAATTGTGGAATCACAATGTCACCTATTTCCTCACCAAAGACCCGATCCGCAGCGAAGGCGACTTTAAGAAGCTGACGATTGCATCGGACGCCAATGCCCACGACGTCAAGATTATTTCCGCTGTCGCAGCCTCCGCAAAGGTCTCCGCTGCGGGAGGCATGCATTCCATGATGGCTGGACCGGTCAACGGCTTTGAAACGCAACTCGACGCCGCCACGCAGGAGTTTGTCGCGAAATATGGGCACAAGCTTTATTTGACGACCGGCTGGCCGGTGACCGGAATACTGGCGGCGGCGCCAAAGTATTGGCTGGGGCTCAGCGAGGCCGAGAAAAAAGCTTGGCAAGCGGCGGCGAAGGCGGCCCTGGCCGCGTCCGACGCCGAAATCCTGGCCAGAGAGGACGCCATCCGCAAGAACCCGAACATAGAAGTGACGAGCCTGGACCATTCCTCGCAAATGGGGCTGGCGAAGCGGGCGGCCGGCGATGGCGTGAAAAAGCTGGAAAACAGCATGGGCTTGTGGGTCAAGGCCGAAACCGAGGTCCACAGTCAACCGGCCGCTAAGCCGATCCCGGAAGCCGCCCTGCCGCCGCGGAAACATGGAAATTCGCCGGTGCTTTTCGTCACCGATCGCGACGATGAGCATACCCTCGACTATGCGACACGGTTCGGTTCGAAGCGCCTCGATCCTTTCGAGCTGACCTGCGGCCTCCTCGGCACGCCGGCCCCGTCAATGGACGAACCGCATCTGCCGCCGGCGCCGAAAAATCTTACCAAGGGCGAGGACGCCTGCGTGCGCCTGATCGTCGACCAGGCCAAGGCCGCCGGCTTTTCCAAGGTTTTGTTCTTAATTCACGGCTTCAATAATGACTTCGAGTATGTCGCCACGCGGGGCTTGAAGCTTGCCGCCAATCTCGATTACGCGGGAGTGATCGTAGCCTGGAGCTGGCCGTCGGAAGGTTCCGCCTTCGGCTACGCCTACGACGAGGATTCCGCCACCTGGAGCGAACCGCATGTCGCTGAACTGGTGCGCGACGTTGCGGAAGCGGCGCCAGATCTGCAGCTCGATTTTGCCGCCCACAGCATGGGCAATCGCATCCTTTTGCAGATGCTGCGCGAGTTCGGTCAGAGCCGTGCGAACTTGCCCATCGGCTTGGCGATATTTGCCGCACCCGACGTCGCGCAGGATGTTTTCAAGGAGCAAATTCGGCTCGCTCGCAAGGTCGCGACGGTGCGGACGCTTTATGCCTCGGAATACGATCGCGCTATCCTGATTTCGCAAAGCTATCACAACGCGCCGAGGGCCGGCAGCGGCGGCGCCAATATTCTGGTCACAGGCGGCGTCGACTCAGTCGACGCCAAGCTCAGCGGACATTCGTACGTTTTCGACGAACCCAAGGCGATGCACGACTTCAAGCAGCTTCTCAATAAGGAGACTCCGGCGGCGAAGCGCGGTCTCGAATCGCGTGTCAAGGCCGCAGGCACCTATTGGGTGATCGAGCCCTAGCCGCGCAACAGACCGACAATCACGAAATAGATGGCAATCGCCGCGAGCGCCGCGCCGACCCACGCGGGCGGATCGAGATTCTGCTCGAGCGCAAAAAGCGCCAGCACGGCCCACAGCACCAGCGCCGCCAGATTGAACATGCGCCAGCGCGGCACGCGGACCGGGTGGACAAAATGGATGGGCGCGAATGTCGCCGCCGCCAACACGGCGATCGCGGCTGCGCCCAACCAGGGCGGCGGCTTAAGCAAGAACAGATAGAACGCCGCGACGTTCCACAGCGCCGGGAAGCCGCGGAAATAGCTGTCCGGCATCTTCATGCGCCGGTCGGCGAAATAGAGCGCTCCGGTCACCGTGACGACGAGGCCGAGCGCCAGCGCCGCAGCCGGCGGCAACAGCCCGCCGGCGGCGATGGCATAGGCTGGCACGAACACGTAGGTGGCAAAATCGACGACGAAATCGAGAAGTTCGCCCGACCAGCGCGGCAAGAGCTCAGCCACCCGTAGTCGCCGTGCCAAGGTGCCGTCGACTCCGTCGATGACGAGCGCCACCCCAAGCCAAAGGAACATGCGCGCCCATTCGGCGCGGACCGCGGCGATCAATGCCAGTAGCGCGCAGGCAGCGCCGCAGGCGGTAAAGACGTGAACCGCGAAAGCGGCGACGATGCGGGGCGCCGCCGGCTTTGCCGGTGCCTCGGTCGGGTCCATTCTGTCACCCTACACCGGAATGGAGGGATCGTGCGCAATCTGTCTGTTATTGCTAAGCTTTCGACATACATTTGCGGAAGCGGCTTCACCAGGACCGCAGAGGGCATTCGTGGACGGCGCGAGGGAAGGTAAGACGGCCGAAGTGGCGGTGGTCGGCGGCGGGCCGGCCGGTCTCATGAGCGCGATCGCGCTCGCTGCGGCCGGCGTCGATACGCTACTCATCGCCCGTCAGCCGGAGGACGATCACCGCACCACCGCGCTACTCGCGGGCTCGGTCACCGCGTTGACGACGCTCGGCATATGGGAGGTCTGCAGCCCGCACGCCGCGCCGCTCGTTACCATCCGCATCATTGACGACACGCAGCGGCTCTTTCGCGCGCCGGAAGTCACCTTCACCGCCGCGGACATCGGCCTCGACGCCTTCGGCTACAATATCGAGAACCGGCATCTGCTCGCAGCGCTTTATGCGCGCGCGGCGCAGTTGAAGATCACGCGCAGCGGCGGGGCAGCCGTCGCCGTCGACAGCGATGCCACGGGCGTCACGATCAAGCTCGATGACGGCACCGCTCGCGTGCAGCTTGTCGTCGGGGCCGACGGCCAGCGCTCGATCTGCCGCGCCGCGGCCGGGATCGCCACCGATCGCCGCGCTTATCCGCAGACGGCGTTGACGCTCAATCTCGCGCACGACAGGCCGCATCAGGATACGGCGACGGAATTTCATACCGAGAGCGGCCCATTCACTCTCGTGGCGCTGCCCGGCCGCCGGTCGAGCCTGGTCTGGGTGCTCGACCCGGCACGCGCCGCTGAATTGTCCACCGCCACCGACGCCGAGCTTTCTGCCGAGATCGAGCGCCGCGCGCATTCGATTTTCGGCGCGGTGCGGGTCGAGCGCGGCCGCGGCATGTTTCCGCTCGCGGTCGAAACCGCGCATTCCTTCGCCCGCACCCGCATTGCCCTTGTCGGCGAGGCGGCGCACGTGGTGCCGCCGATCGGCGCGCAGGGCCTCAATCTCGGACTTCGCGACGCCGCGACGCTGGCCGAGCTTGTCGCCAACGCGCGCCGCCGGCAGCTCGACGTCGGATCGCCGGCTCTGCTCGCCCGCTACGACGCCCAGCGCCGCACCGACGCGACGACCCGGAGGATCGCCATCGACCTCCTCAACCGCAGCTTGTTGTCCGATTTCATCCCTGTGCAGGGCGTTCGCGGGCTTTCCCTGTTCCTGGTCGACCGCATCGCGCCGCTGCGCCGCGCGCTGATGCGTGAAGGCGTCGCCCCCGCCGCGTCGCAACCGCGCCTGATGCGCGGCGAAATGGTGTGAGGGACCGGTATTATGGCTCAAACGCCACAAGCCGATACAGCCCAAAGCCAAACAACCCGACGCCAATTGCGTCTAGCAACAGACCAAAAAAATAAGGATACCACGGGTAGCTTTCTGCGGTGATCCCGTCAGATCGTTTTATATGAATGGCATGGTTGCCCCATTCGCCGGCGCCGAAGAACAGCAGCCCTAATCCCATCAACACACCGGCAACGAATTGCACAGGAGCGGAAGCGATAGCGAGCAGCACGCCGGCCGCCCCAATGAAGTTCCACCATTGCTTCAAATCCCATTTGCTCCGGATTTGCATGGACGCCCTTCAAAATGTGGACTGGCACGCGCTGGTGCGGCACCGCCATAATGCCCTGAACGCCCACCGCTTCCTAGTGCGGTGGATTTGAAGTTTCTACAGCCCAGCCGCAAACTGGCATAGGAACTTCAAATCCAAAAACCGCACTAGAATCGTAAATTTGCTAGTGTCCCTTTGATTCCGAAGTTCGCATGAGAGTGTGCCGCAAGCACTTGCGAACTTCGGAATCGGGACACTAGACACGCGTGACGGCAAAATCGGCTTGGCGGGTCCAGCCGTTCATCCTACGGTCTGCTTCGAGAACGCTTTCGAGGTCATGCATGAAACTGCCGCGCAATTTTTTTAAACCGCTTGCAATCGGAGCTCCTGCGCCGCTGCGCGAATTGCCGGTGCGGCTCGAGCGCATGATTCACTTCGTACCGCCGCACCTCGAAAAGCTGCGCGCGCGCGTGCCGGAGCTCATTGAGCAGGTCGATGTGGTGCTGGGCAATCTCGAGGACGCCATTCCCGCCGACGCTAAGGCGGCGGCCCGCGCGGGATTTATCGCGATGGCCAAAGCGTCTGATTTCGGCAACACCGGCTTGTGGACCCGCGTCAATGCGCTCAATTCACCATGGGTGCTCGACGACATCACCGAGATCGTCGCCGCCGTCGGCGACAAGCTCGACGTCATCATGTTGCCCAAGGTCGAGGGCGAATGGGACATTCATTATCTTGACCAGCTGCTCGCCCAGCTCGAAGCCAAGCACGCGGTCAAAAAGCCGATCCTCGTCCACGCCATCCTCGAAACCGCCGAGGGCGTCAACAATGTCGCCGCCATCGCCACCGCCTCGCCGCGCGTGCATGGCATCAGCCTCGGGCCCGCCGATCTCGCGGCTTCCCGCGCCATGAAGACGACGCGCGTCGGCGGCGGCCATCCCGAGTACAAGGTGCTGGCCGATGCTGCTTCCGGCAGCGCCGCCGATGCGCCGCGCGCCGCCTATCAGCAGGACCTGTGGCATTACACCATGGCGAAGATGGTCGACGCCTGTGCCGCCGCCGGCATCAAGCCGTTCTATGGTCCGTTCGGCGACATCGCCGACAGCCCCGGCTGCGAGGTGCAGTTCCGCAACAGCTTCCTGATGGGTTGCGTCGGCGCCTGGTCGTTGCACCCGAGCCAGGTACCGATCGCCAAGCGCGTGTTTTCACCCGACCCGGCCGAGGTCGCTTTTGCCAAAAAGATCATCGCCGCCATGCCCGACGGCAGCGGCACGGTGATGATCGACGGCAAGATGCAGGACGACGCCACCTGGAAACAGGCGAAGGTACTGGTCGATCTCGCCCGCCTGGTCGCCGCCAAGGACACGGAAATGGCGGCACGCTACGGGCTATAAACGCGCCGGGAATCGTGCCATGAAATGTACCATGAACAAACAGTCAACGTCCGGCCCGCCGGCCGCCACAATCGTGTAATCTGATTTTCGCATGAACAAGCTCCGCACCGCCAAATACCAGATCGGCCAGGTGGTCCGCCACCGGCTGTTTCCGTTCCGCGGCGTGGTGTTCGATATCGATCCGATCTTCAGCAATACCGAGGAGTGGTACGAGTCAATTCCCGCGGAAGTCCGGCCGCACAAGGATCAGCCATTCTATCATCTGTTCGCCGAGAACGACGAAACCGAATACATCGCCTACGTCTCCGAACAGAATCTGCTGCCGGATGACAGCGGCGAGCCGATCCGGCATCCGCAGGTCGCAAAAGTGTTCGTGCAGGACGGCCATGGCGGTTATCGCCCGCGTCACGCGACAACGCACTGATTAGATCAATTTCGCTCATTCCCGCGCCGACGCGGAATTGCAAACAACGACGCTGATAGCGGCGGCGAGTGCGCGTGTCCGCCTGAGCGGACACGCGTAGAGACCAACAATGAACTACTGCGTCTTGCCAGGTGCCGGTGGCGTGGCCGACGACGGCGGTCCGCCCTGCTGGCTTTCCAGCTTCTTGCGCGCTTCATCGGCGCGCCGTTGCAGCTCTTCCTGCAGCTTCTTTTGCTGCTCCTCGAACACCTTGGGATCGGTCGGCGGCCCCTCATAGGCCTTGGCGAAATCGGTGAGCGGCATCTGCAAGCTGATCGGCTGGCCGGTCGAATTGATCGCCTGGATGATGAGTCCCTGCCCCTTCTTCATCTTGTTGATCATGTCGGTATTGGCCTCGTAATCCGCCATGCAGCCATTGGTGAAGCAGATCACATAGGGCGCGGTCAGCGGCTGGTTCTGGTCGATGATGACGCGCGTGCCATGGGCAAGCTGCATGCCCAGGGGCAAGGTCACCCGCAAAATCTTGCGCTCTTGGCCCTCCGGCTCGATGAGCACGGCGGCAGCCACCGGCATCCCCAACTCGATGCGGGCGTCCTTGCCGGTGAAACAGATCTGCTTGGCCTTGGGATCCGGCGGCTGTCCCGGCGCACCCTTGAGGCAGAACTTGGTCCAAGGCGAAAAGATCAATTGCACCGGCTGTTGGTTGCCCTGCGGCTGCTGGCCCTGCGGCGCCGGCGCCGGCGCCGGTTGCTGGGCGGGGGCCGTCTGCTGCGCTTCGGGTGCCGCGGCTTTATGCTTTCTGGGCTTCGCCTTCTCCTTCGCCTTCTCCTTCGGAGCCGGCGTCGTCTCGGCCTGTTGCGCCGATACAGGCGGGCCGGCCGCAATCGCCAGCGCGACCGTCAACGGCACAGTCAGGGCGATGATCTTGGCCAAAGCGAGCGTCCGGCTCGCCGGCTTTGCCGGCGCGGTCCAATAGGTCATGAGATCCGGTCCCTCGTTAATGCTGCCGCCCGCAAATCACCCTGATTTGCAACGGTTGTCACGTCGACCTGATATCGACCGGCGATTTCGCCGCGCCGCGCCAAGCGGGTAGCCCCACCGGACGGTCATTCGACGCAGATTACGGCAACAGCGTGACACCACGGCTCCGCCGCGACCCCCGAGATAGCCCACTTGGCGCGGCGGATAAAGCTCGCGCTTCGGCCGCGGTGATAAGACGCTGTTGATCGATGTTCCGGGACTAAGCCACACGGTACCGCCGTGCTACATTTGTCCGCCCCCAGCTCCGAATCGCGTCGAGTTCCATTCCCACCGATGCATGCCATCCGCAACGCCTGTGTCGCCTTGGGAACTCGCGCCGCTTTGTGCACGGCGTTTGCGGTGTTGGGCGCAACGGCGGCGGCGGCCGAAGCGGCTTACGCCATCGCCATGCACGGCGCGCCGGCCATGCCGGACGGCTTTAGCGTGCTTCCTTATGCCAATCCCGACGCGCCGAAGGGCGGTCGGCTGGTGCAGGGCGTGCTCGGAACCTTCGACAGCCTCAATCCCCTCATCGTCAAGGGCCTCGCGGTGCAAGCGATCCGCGGTCATGTGATCGAAAGCCTGATGGCGCGCGGCTACGACGAGCCGTTCACGCTCTACGGTCTGCTCGCGCGCTCGGTCGAGACCGACGATGCGCGGAGCTATGTCACCTTCCGGCTCGACCCGGCTGCGCGCTTTTCCGACGGTGTGCCGGTCACCGCCGAAGACGTCATCTTCTCCTGGCAACTGCTGCGCGATCACGGCCGGCCCAACCATCGCGCCTACTATTCCAAGGTGGTCAAGGCATCGAGCCTCGATGCGCGCACCGTGCGTTTCGATCTCGGCGGCGGCAACGACCGAGAATTGCCGCTGATCCTCGGGCTGATGCCGGTGCTGCCGAAACACGCCATCGACGTCGCAACCTTCGAGGAAACGACATTGGCGAAGCCGGTCGGGAGCGGTCCCTATGTCGTCGCCGACGTCGATCCGGGCAGGAGCGTCACGCTCAAACGCGATCCCCATTACTGGGGCCGGGCGCTGGGCGTCAATCGCGGCCTGTGGAACTTCGATGAACTGCGCTTCGACTATTACCGCGACGCCAATGCCTATTTCGAAGCCTTCAAGACCGGCCTCTACGATGTGCGCAGCGAGAGCGATCCCAGCCGCTGGCAGACCGGCTATGACATTCCGGCGGTACGCGACGGACGCATCGTCAAGGAATCGTTTGCCAACGGCTTGCCCAAGCCGACCTCCGCGTTCGTCTTCAACACGCGACGGCCGATCTTCTCCGACATTCGCGTGCGCCAGGCGATTTCGCTGTTGTTCGATGCCGAATGGGTCAACCGCAACTTCTTCTTCGACCTGTATCGGCGCAGCGCCAGCTTCTTTCCCGATTCCGAGCTGTCTGCCTATCGGCGGCCAGCTGACGCGCGCGAGCGCGCGCTGCTCGCGCCTTTTGCCGATGCGGTGCGCCCCGACGTGCTCGACGGCACCTGGTCGCTGCCGGGCGTCAACGGCTCCGGCCGCGACCGCGAAAGCCTGCGCCGAGCGCTGGCCTTGCTCGGCGCCGCCGGCTACGAGCTTCATGGAACGACGTTGCGCCAACACAACAGCGGACAGCCGTTGCGCATCGAGATCATGGTGACGAGCCGCGACGAAGAGCGGCTGGCGCTCGCCTTCGCCAGCAACCTGGCGCGCGCCGGCATCGACGCGCAAGTCCGCCTCGTCGACGCGGTGCAGTACGATCAGCGGCGGGTATCGTTCGATTTCGACATGATCGAGTATCGCTGGGAGCAGTCGCTGTCGCCCGGCAACGAGCAGAGCTTCTACTGGGGCTCTGCCACCGGCGACGAAGCGGGCTCGCGCAACTATATGGGCGTGCACAGCGCCGCGATCGACGCCATGATCGCCGCTATGTTGCGTGCGCGCGAGCGCGGCAACTTCGTCGCCGCCGTGCGCGCGCTCGATCGGGTGCTGATGTCCGGCTGTTACGTCGTGCCGCTGTTTTATCTCCCCGCGCAATGGGTGGCGCGATCGGCCTTCCTCGCGCATCCGGGGCGCACGTCGCTGTCCGGCTACCTGCCGGAAACCTGGTGGTATCAACCGAAACGGGCGCTGCAATGATGCTCGGCGATCCGGCAGCGGTCGCGGTCGAGCCGCCCCACGCGCGAAACCGCGTCACCATCGACGAGGTGTTCCGCCGCCTTGCCGAGCGGCGGCCGGACGCGCTGGCGCTCGCCGACGCGCCGAACCGGCAGAGCTATACCGACGCCGCGCCGCGTCGGCTCAGCTTCGCCGAGGCCGACCGCATGGTCTCGGCGATCGCCGGGCGGCTGCGCGGCATGGGCCTGCCGATCGACGCCATCGTCGGCATCCAATTGCCGAATGTCGTCGAGAACATCCTGGCGACGCTCGGCGTGCTGCGCGCGGGAATGATCGTTGCGCCGCTGCCGCTCTTGTGGCGGCGCGCCGACGCCGTCGCCGCGCTCGGGCGCATCGGCGCCAAGGCGCTGATCACCTGCGCCCGTGTCGGCGCCTTCGATCACGGCGGCCTCGCCATGCACGTGGCGGCGGAAGTATTTTCCATTCGCTACGTATGCGGCTTCGGCAGCAATCTGCCGGACGGCGTGGTAGCGCTCGACGACTTGTTCACCGCCGACAAGCTCGAGCCTGTTCCGCCGCTCGACCGCGAGCGGCAAAACAATGCCGCCGCGCATGTCGCCGCCATCACCTTCGAGGTCGGCGACGGCGGTATTGTGCCGGTGGCGCGCAACCATCCCGAACTGCTCGCGGCGGGGCTCGCCGTGCTGCTGGAAAGCCGCTTGCCGCAACATGCGAGCATTCTTTCGGCGTTGCCTCCCGCTTCCTTCGCCGGCATCGGCCTGACGCTGCTGCCGTGGCTGTTAAGCGGCGGCACGCTCGTCCTGCACCACGCGTTTGATCCGGATATTTTCGCCGCTCAGCGGCAAAGCGATCGCTGCGACGCGCTGATCCTGCCGGCCTCCGTGGCCTTTCGCCTCGCCGAGGCTGGCGCTTTCGCCGGCGGCGGCCCGGCCTGCGTGATCGCGGCCTGGCGTTCGCCGGAACGGCTCGCCGCGAGTCCAGCCTGGCGCGAACCGAGCGCCGTGCTCGTCGATGTTCCGATCTTCGGGGAAGCCGCGCTTGTTGCCTCACGCCGCGGCGCCGGTGGCGCACTGAACCCCGTTCGCCTCGGTCCGATCGTTGCGCCACGCGAAGGCACGGGCGGCGTCGCAGTCGCCGAACTCCTTCGGACCGACGCGGGCATGCTCGCGCTGCGCGGTCCCATGGTGCCGCACCATTCCTTCCCGCCGGGAATCGAACGCTCGGGCCTGCCCCATTTCAAGGTCGGTCGCAGGGGACTGGTCGAAACCGACTACGCCTGCCGTATCGATTCCGGCAGCAAGGCAATGGTGCTCATCGAAGCGCCCTCCGGGATCGCCTGCGTCGGCGGCTATCGTTTCTCGCTTCGCGCTCTGCAGGAGATGGTGCGCCTCATCGACAGCGGCGCGACGCTCACGGCGCTGCCGGATCCGCTTCTCGGCCAGCGTCTGGTCGGGGACGCCGCCATGCGCGAAACGATGCGGGCGGCGCTCGACGCCGCCGGCGTCAATCCCATCGTCGCCGCGGCCTTTCGCGACCGCGGCGAGTGGGAACTTGCCGGGACACCCGCCAGCGCGGCCCGAGCTTCGCGTTGACGGCCCATTAACAGCGCTCTGGCATGTTCGAGGCCTCGTCCTCGAATTCGTATCCCGCCATGGCGCTGCAAGGTCCGTTTCTCGTCGTTGCCGACAACACGGCGCCGGATGTTGTCGAAGCGTTGCGCGCGGCGGGTGGTTTCCCGATTGTCGAAGCCGACTGGCGCGATGCCGCGGCGGCGGTCGCCTCGGTCGAACCGGAAGGCGTTGTGCTCGCCGACTCCTGCAGCGACAGCCAACGCGCCAGTGAGCACACTCAGGCGCTCGCCGATAAACTGAAAGCGGGTAGCGGCCCGTTCACGCCGGTCATCGCCCGCATGCGAGACGATGGTGCGAGCCTGGTGCCCGACGCGCTGGCCATTGCTGCGAGCACGCCGGCCGCGTCGATCGCGCGCCGGCTCGCCGCGGCCCTGCGCATCCGCGCGCTGCACGCCACGGTCTTGCGCCGCACCGACACGCTCGCCTCGCGCGGCGAGCCGGTTCCCGCAACGCCGACCAGCGATCCGCTCGACGAGGCGACCGTGCTGGTCGCCGGCCGCGGCCGCTCCTATCCGGGCCTCACGGTCGCCGTCGGCGAGCGGGTCGGCCTGGTCGGCGCATTGAGCGTCGAGAGCGCGGCGCGCGCGCTCAATGCGCGCGACATCGACGGCATGGTGATCGGCGACGGGTTCAGCCCGCGCATCGTCGAAGCGCTGTTGACGGTGCTCGCCGAGGACGCGCGCTTTCGCGATTTGCCGGTCGCCGTGCTCGGCGGCCAGCCGAGCGTGGTCGAAGGGTTTTACGCGCTCTTGCCCAATCTCGAGCGCGTCGGCGAAGGCCACGGCCGCCTGGTCGAGCGTTTTCTGCCGTATGTTCGGCTGCACGCTTTCGGCGAGCGGCTCAAGCGCATGCTCAAATCGCTCGACGCCAAAGGCATGATCGATCCGAACACCGGGCTGCTCGCCCACGAAGTGTTCTGGCGCGATCTCAACCGCGCCGTCGACGATGCCGAAAAGCGCGGCGTCGGCTTGTCGATCGCGCGCTTCTCCTTCGATCGCGGCGACCGCCGCGTGAGCCTCGATGCCGCGCGGCTGGTCGGCCGGCTGATGCGCCAGGTCGACTTCGCCTGCCGCGAGGTCGACGATTCGATCTTCGCGGTGTTCACCGAGACCGATCTGCGCGCGGCTCATGTCATTGCCCGCCGCATCGCCAGCGTGCTCAAGCACACCATGCTGGCGCCCGATCGCAAGCGCTCCGGCGTCGAAACCGCGGTGACGCTGGCGACGCTCAAGCCGACCGACAACGTCGAGTCCCTGATCGCGCGGGTGGCGAGCGAGGTTGCCGCGCGCTGAGGGCCGCCCCATTTATGCGGGGTCAATGCTGGCCGCTGTGGCAGCCGGTTGCCGCCCGCAAATTGCGCCAGCCGCGAAAGCTTGAAGCCATGACCGATGACACCTCCGCGCCAGCGCCGTTGCGCATCGATGTCGTCTCCGACGTCGTGTGCCCCTGGTGCTATATCGGCAAACACCGGCTCGAAGCGGCAATGGCGCTCGTTCCCGACATTGCCGTCGACGTCACTTGGCGGCCGTTCTTTCTCAATCCCTGGATCCCGCGCGAGGGCATCGACCGCAAGACTTATCTCGAAACCAAGTTCGGCTCGGTCGCGCGCTATCACGCCATCGCCGAACGCGTCGTTGCCGCCGCCGCCGCGGAGGGGCTCGTCTACGCGCCCGACAAGGTCAGCCGACAGCCCAACACACTCGACAGCCATCGCCTCATCCTGTGGTCGCGCAGCGCCATCGAGCCCGGCCGCATGAAGCAGCGGCTGATGCAGCTCTACTTTGCCGAGGGCGCCAATCTGAGCGATCCCGAAACGCTCATCCAGGCGGCCGTCGATTGCGGCATGGACGGCGACCTGGTGCGCAAGCTCCTCGCCAGCGACGCCGACGTCGAGCGCGTCGAGCGCGAGGCCGACAGCGCCAAGGAAGCCGGCATCGACGGCGTGCCCTGCTTCATCTTCGGCGGCAGCATCATCGTCACCGGCGCGCAGTCGCCGGACTATCTTGCCGCCGCCATGAAGCAGGCGGCTGGACAGCAAGCGAGCGCGGGCGCGTAACTGCCCCGTCGTTGCGAGCGCGGCGCGCGGAAAGCCACGTCAAGCGCCGCATTGCGGCAGCGCGAAAGCCGAAATAAACTCTTGGCACAGAACTACAGAAATTATTTTCAGCACAGGGAAACGACAATGCGCATGATGCTCAAGTTCACTCTTCCGGTCGAGAAGGGAAACGCAGCGATTGAAGACGGCGCGATCGCGCGAACTTTGGAATCGATCATGACCAAGCTCAAACCGGAAGCGGCCTATTTCGCGCCATTAGACGGCAAACGCGGCGGCCTGATATTTTTTGATCTGGCCGATCCCTCGCAGATTCCCGAGGTGATCGAGCCGCTCTTCCTCAATCTCAATGCTGCAACCGAGCTCACGCCGGTGATGAACGCCGACGATCTGCGCAAGGGACTCGGCAAAGCCGCACAGAAATAGCGGCGTTCTCGCGGCGCGACCGCTTGTCTTCACCTCCCTCTGGAGGGGGAGGTCGGCGCAGCAAAGGTGCGCCGGGAGGGGGTGAGCCAACTCACGATCTAATAGAAGATCACCCCACCCCGCGCCCTTCCGGGCGCGACCCTCCCCCAACCGAAGTCGGATGTTTCCGGCTTCGGTCACTCTTGAATTGCTGAACTCGGGAACACCCGAGTTCAGCGGGAAGGGTGAAGCGAATGCGCAAGGAAAAGTCCATTTGTTCTCGCAACGCGATGCGCGCCCGAGGCATGCCGTACAACCGCATGATCCCGAAAAGTGGCTACCGGTTTTCGCGCAAGATCATGCGCAAGAGACAGTCAACCACGTCGCTGCGCACCATCGCGTCACGCCTGAACCGGCGGTGGGACCGGTTTTGGGCTCGATCATGCTCGGCGACAAATCCGTAGTCAGTAGCCCGGGTTGAGCAACGCGAAACCCGGGATGGACCTTTCAAGCCTTTCGATCGTCCCCGGGTGTCGCTTCGCTCCACCCGGGCTACAACCACAATAAAAGGAAGCAGAACGCCGGCAGGCGCATTTTTCCTTTGATGAGCCGCATCAGCGGATGCGGCGCGCACCTTAACGCGGCGCGCTCGCCTGACGGCGTTCCACCGCGGTACTTGCGGCCGCGAGCCAACGCCACCGCTCAGCTCCAGAACGCGCTTCCTGGGACGCGGCCTCCTCCAGGCGTTACCTGAAAGCGACCTATCCCAGTCCAGCGACAAAGTCGCAGACCGGTCATCGTGCCGGCCGGGCGTTTTCCCGTTAGCCGCCCGGGCGCGGAGGTGACGAGCCCCCGCCCGCGGGAACCGCTCCTGCCCCATCGGCCGATGTCACCCGGCCGACGTCCTTGCGTGGGCAAGATAAAGCACCGTAACATATACGGTGACTAATTGTCAAGGACCCGTCGCCAATCGCGCGACACATTCTTGTGATATACATTCCGCGGCGCGGCGCTGAACCCCGCGCATGGACATCGCGCAAAAACCCAAAGGAATGCCGATGATCAAGCCCAAGCTGCACCATGTCACGATGAAAACAACACGCCTGGACGAGATGATCGCGTGGTACGCGCTCGTCATCGGCGCCAAGGTCCAATTCAGGGACAAGATGGCGGCCTGGACCACCAATGACGCGGCCAATCACCGCATCGCCTTTCTCGCCGTGCCGGGGCTGAGCGACGACGCCGACAAGGTCCGCCATAACGGCATGCACCACTGCGCCTTCGAATACGACAGCTTCGCCGATCTGATGGCGTCGTTCGACCGGCTGCGCCAGGCGGGCGTCGAGCCGGCGTTTTGTCTCGACCACGGCATGACGATTTCGCTCTACTACAAAGACCCCGAAGGCAACTTCGTCGAGTTGCAGAGCGACAGTTTTTCCGATTGGAACCTGTCCAGCGAATGGATGCGGACGTCGGCGGATTTTGCCCGAGATCCGATCGGCACCTTCTTCGATCCGGCGCGCGTCTACGACGCCTTCAAATCCGGCATCGATTTCAAGGCGCTGCAAAAGACGATCCGCGGCGGCGCTTATCTGCCCGACCCCATCCCCACCATCGGTTTGCCGACGCCGTGAGGCCGGGCGATGGTGCCGGTGCCGTCGTTAGCCGGCCTCGCTCCACAGCTTCAAAGCGCAATGGCCGGCGATGCGCTTAAAATCATTGTCGGTTGATAGCATCGTCAGGCCATGGCGAATGCAGAGCTGCGCCAGCAGAGCATCGATCGTGCCAATCTGGAGGCCGGCGCGACGACAAATGTTCCTCAACTCCGCCGCGCCGATGTGATCCTGGCGATCCGGCACAAGCAGCGGCACCGCGGAAAATCGATCCAAAATTTGCGCGCGGGCTCTCGGTCCTGAAAAACCTTGCAACAGCTCCTGGAGCACAAGGCCCGTGGTCAACAGCGTCTCCCCGGATTCGATCGCGCGGATCAACATCCGCAATGCCGCGGTTTGCGGCGGGGTGTCACGCCGCAGCGCCAGCGACCAAACACTGGTATCGATGAACAAACTCAATCGCGCGCCCGTTCCGCCTTATAGTCATAAGACAGAGTCCCACTCGAGCTTGCCCATCAGATCAAGCAGGCGCTTCTGCCGTCTGCGCGCGATAAATTCCTGCAGCGCTTTGGTGACGGCGGCCTTTTTGGTGCGCTCGCCGCTCACTTCCAGCGCACGGTCGATGAGTTCCGGATCGATCGACAGGTTCGTTGCCATGTGTGACTCTCCACACATCGTATGACACAAAGCACCAGGCCGAGCAATCGTCATTGCGAGGGGCCAACGGGTCCGGCCCGATGACAGGCTCCGCGAAATCCGGGGAACGGCCGTGAGTTTGAACGCCGGATTTCGTTTTCACCCAATCCGGGCTACGCTTGCTCGGCGCCCTCACCGATCCAGGGGCGAACAAGTTCCACATGGGAGGTGCCAAATGCCGTTATGCGTCGTTGTTCATCATCTCAAAGACTTCAATGAATGGATTACGCTGTTCACGGCCAACCCGCCGCCGCCGGTGGGGCGTTGGCGCCTGGCGCGCGGCATCGACGATCGCAACCGCGTTCACGTCGTCGGCGAAGTGAGCGCGGCGGAAGTCAAGGACGTAAAGGACTTCTTGAATTCGCCACGCATGCAGGACGTCTTTCGGCGCGTCAACGCGATGTCGACGGTGCCGCTCGAGTTCGTCTGGCTCGACGAGGTAAAACCCTGATCGTCGCGCACAACGCGCGCTGAAATTCGCGACGGCTGCAGGTTAGCGAGTAGATGAGCGAGTAGCCCGGATGGAGCGGCAGCGAAATCCGGGGGCGGCCGTGAGGTTGACCTCGGATTTCGTTTCACTCAATCAGGGCTACGACCGCTCGATGAGAGCATTACCGGTTGTGACCATTTCGGGCATCAGCGGCTCAATTGATGCGGGTCAATAAAGCATTGGAGCGAATCAAATAGAAATCGAACTGGCCTCCGCGTGAGTCTGCACCTGGAAGCAAACGATTGCGTCAAGACAAACTGAAATCGCAACGGCCATGAGAACTCTTTTTAAATCGTTTCGCAATGGATATGGGTTTGTCGCCGGCTGTTTCCTCTGTACTCTGCTCGCTGGGCTATTCCTGCCTCTGACGGCCTCGGCCGGCGATCTGGAGAATGCAATCGCCAAATCGGCGGATCGTGAAGGATCGCCCGCACCATTCAGTCTTCCCAAACGCCCGCTGATCGAGAGCGCTCCGCGCTGGACTATCTCAGCCGAGGCCATTGTCTTGGGCCGTTTGGGCGGCGTCAATCAAACACTCGTTGAACGCGTGCCGGGCACCGTACCCTTCTTCACCTCACCACCCTACCCACCCTACAATACGTTCAACGCTCCTGGCGTCGAAGCGTTCAACAGCAACCAGTTTCGCCAGGGTTTTTCCGCAGGACCGAACATAAGCCTGACTTACCACGGCAATTCCGGCTACGGCGTGGAGTTGTCGTATTTCAACATCTTCGACCAAAGCGCCAGCAAAACTATCGGTCCGGACAATCCGGCAGACTGGCTGGTGATGAAGGCTCCCGGCCTCTTTTGGCAAACTCAAGATTTTCCGTACCAAGGAATGGCATGGCGTGCCGCCACGAATCTTTATAACGTCGAGGCCAACGGGCGATTGGACATCACCAGCCGCGTGACGCTATTGGCCGGAGTCCGTTGGCTTCAGTTGAACGACGATCTTGAAGGGACGTTGACCCCCGCAGATCGCAGTCAGCCTACATGGAAGCAAAATCCTCTTTATCTTGACTCCAATCTTTTTCAGGTCGGCATGCTCGCCCCCGTTTTACCGGCAGTAAATTACCCGCCCTTCTGGAATACAAGCACGACGAACAATCTTTTTGGCGTCCAAATCGGCGCGGACGTAAAACTGCTGGAATTCGGCCGCTTATCGGTCAACGGCCTGATTAAGGCTGGGCTATTTGATAACTATGCCGAGCAGTCGACCGGAGTCAGCCTCAAGAAGCAGGTATTCCCATCGCAAGCCACGACCAACCACGCCGCCTTCGTCAGCGAAGCCGGCTTGCAGGTGAAATATCAGCTTCTCAACGGGCTGGCGCTCAAGGCAGGCTACGAAGTGCTATGGCTCGACGGCGTTGCCTTGGCGCCTGGACAGATCCAGGAAACTTTGACTCTGGCGAATGTGCGCGCGCTTGGCGTCAACTGCGGGTCAAGCGTGCTGTTTCAAGGAGCCACAGCCGGGTTAGAGTATTCGTTTTAAGAAGCGGCCGGCGGGTCCGGCATGTCAGCTTTCGCACCGCTTTCGGGGGCAGAGCGGACGTTATGCGCTTCCGATCAAGCACTCGAATTATGAGTGAGCAAGGAGCCGCATGAGCCAACGGGTCCGGCCCGAAGTCGGGGCACTCCATCGCGCTCGCGCGATGGAGACCCCGGGCCGGCCGATGACAGGCTCCGCGACGAAGCAAGTGGCCGGGATTGAGCGGTAGCGAAATCCGGCAAGCAGCCGTGAAGCGGGTCCCGGATGTCGCCCGGCCTATCCGGGGTACGCTTGCTGAGGGGTGGCGGATTAAATCTTCGGCTGATCCGCCCGGCGCGCTGTGCTCAACCCTACTTGCACGCGCTGGCGGCGCGCGATGCCGCGGCGGCAATCAGTCAGGCTTTTCGTCGGCATCGCTGATTGGCGGAATTTTGCTCATGATATATTTTGCTGCCGATTCTATCTCGGGGAACAACGTACTCGCGTTGATGTTGATACTGTCTAGCTCGTCCAGAAGCTTATTCTTTGCCGAGGCCGCGACCTTTGTTCGGACGATCTCAATTTCGAACCCGTTCGAGTCTTCAAGCGACGTCCGCAATCCGAAGATCAAAAATGCTCCCTGTTGGGCGAGAATGCGTCGATTAGTTTGCTTTGGCCGCACAGCGTGCACACTTTTCAAGTCTGATAGCTCGATCTTCGGGAGAAAGTAAGGTTTTTCAGCCTTTATAAAATGTAGAAGCCGTGTTCCGACCTCACTGTTGTTGAGAGCCGCCGAGTTCGCGAATCCTCGGATTTCGTCTCTTTCGCCACCTGTCAAATTCGACAAATTGGCAACGCAACTCACAGTATCGCTATCGAAATACCTAATTCTTGATTTGCGCAGCTTGAATCTTATTAGTTCCCCATCTTTTTCCTCATCCTTCAAACAAGCAAAATAAAGGCCTACGAGTGGATTATAGGTTAGGTCAAGCAACCGTGTGGGTAGGCCATAGTGCTGCATTCTGACAAGCTGCTCGAACGACGTTTTGTCCTCCCGGAACTCATTAGGTTGAATTGCGATCAACTCGCGCAGAATGTTTCTTTCCAAGCGACGATATTCCTTCTTACGGAAGATTGAAGGCATCAAAGTGTGGGATCTATCGGGATGTCCGCGATATAGGTTGACATGCCGACCGCCCGGCTGCGACTTGCCGAGCAAATCGAAGAGGTCGCTTAAACTCCGAATACCGGCACCAGCTTTCTTAATCGTAACGGGCACAGCTGCGTTCCTTATTATCGTTCGATCGGCAATGCCTAAACTAAGTCCGCATGGGGCGGCGACATACAAAATTCCGTTCGGAAGAATATCCCCTCAACATCGCTCCGGTTATCCCAGGCTGCGCTTGCAACTCTTCAAACGATGTGAGTGCGAATTAGCATACACCAATCGCGGATCACAGTTGGCATCAGCGGAATTGACTGAATGTTTTTAGCAATTTCATGGTGGAGTCATACTCAAGCTTGTCGCCCTCGAAGTCACATCGGTACAACCCCTGCAGGTTCGACGGCAGCGTTACACCGCGCTCTACCAACAAGATGACCTTCTTGCCATATAAGGCCATGGCCGCTCCGATCTCGATGAGCACATTGTCATTCAGCTTGGTTAGCTCATTGCCATCCTTATCGAGATATTTTCCTTCAGCGCCCACATGGATCACGCCCGCGCTACAAGAACGCATGTCCTCGAACACCTTCTCTGGCACCGGAATGGCCGTTGCTTCGCGCTCAACAGAAACGACTGGGTCAAAACTGCCGAATGTCAACAACTCTTTGATTTGGGCGACGATGGCCTTCTGCTTTCCATGGGAAATGAAGACGCGATTGGCCTTCGCAGCCAGCGCCACCATAGCCTGAGGAGTTATCGCTGAGGGTGCGGGCGCTGGCTTCGCTACTTCGTCCGCGCCACCGGCCTCTGCCGCATCGAGCGTACCTTGTTCTGGAAATTCCGGGGTTGCCACCGGCGCAGGAACTCCAGGGGAGTCTAAGTTTATGAACGGACCTGTAGGCGTCTCGCGAATAATACCAGCATAGCGCCCGTTCTCCTTGATGATCTCGAGCGCGCCGTCTACGCGATCTGCGGGCAAACTCATAGCTTTAAGAACATTTCCTGCAATTAGGTCGTTGGGAAGTTTGGCCCGCCGATATTTTTCAAAGAAGTCATGCAGAAGCCTCGGTTTCAATATTGCTTCGCGTCGCGCCACGAGGTCTTCCCCCTCCGCTTCCGGCGCCACCAACTTTCGGCCGAGCGGAGTAAGCGTCATCCTATTAGCATTCCACCCTCCGTCGATAAGGCCGTAGGCTATAGCTGCGCCGGTTAAGGCCTGCCATCCGCTGCTCGTAGGACTAATACCGAGCGCGAGAGCTACATCAGGTGGAGACCCGCCATCGCCTGCGAAATTGTCGACTATGGCAGAGTGGCCTGCACCCGGTTCGGTTGACACCCGCCTAAGCTAAACCCGACTGCATCTCGAACTCCATGGGGCTTCTGTAGCCGATTGTCGAGTGCCGGCGTTTAGCATTGTAGAAGCACTCGATGTAATCGAACACGTCAGCCTTGGCTTCATCACGCGTCCGATAGGTCTTGCGTGCCGTACGCTCGGTCTTCAGCGACGAGAAGAAGCTCTCCATTGCCGCGTTGTCCCAGACATTGCCCGAGCGGCTCATCGAGCAGACGATGCCATGATCGGCCATCAGCTTCTGGAACTGCTCGCTGGTGTATTGGCTGCCGCGATCGGAGTGATGCAGCAGCGCATCGGGCTTGCCCCGGCGCCAGATCGCCATCACCAGGGCGTCGGTGACGAGCTGTGCCGTCATCTGTGCGCTCATCGACCAGCCGACCACGCGGCGTGAGAACAGATCGATGACGACCGCCACATAGAGCCAACCTTCCGCGGTCCACACATAGGTGAAGTCAGCGATCCATTTGCGGTTGGCAGCAGCTGCCGCGAAGCTGCGGTCGAGTACGTTGGGAGCGACGGCGGCGACCTGCCGCTCACCCAGATCGGGCGGCAGCCGACGCCGTCGCGGACGGGCTTTGAGAGCCTGTAAGCGCATCAATCGCTCGATCCGATGCAGACCACACGAGAAGCCTTCCGCCAGCAGGTCGTGCCACACCCGCCTGGCGCCATAGGTTCGATCGCTGGCAAGGAAGCTTGTCCGGACCTTGGCGCCCAGCTCTTCATCGCTACGGCTGCGCCGACTGCGCGGTCGTGTCAGCCAGGCATAGAACCCACCCCGCGAGACACCGAGCGCCCCGCACAACCAATCCGCCGGCCAGATCCCCCGGTGCTTCGCAATGAAACCGAACTTCACGTCGATTCCTTCGCGAAGTAGGCCGCGGCTTTTTTTAGGATGTCGCGTTCGGCCTTCAGCTTGATCACCTCGCGCGTGAGCCGCGCGATCTCCAGCTGCTCGGGCTTCATCTGACCCTGGCCGGGGAAGGCATGCTGCGGATCGTCCGCAAATGCCTTCACCCAGTTGCGCAGCTGCGTCGGATGCACCTTCAGGTCTTCGGATGCCTGCGCATACGACACCCCGCGATCCCTGATCAGCCGCACCGCCTCAAGCTTGAACTCCCGCGTAAACCTTCGTCTCTCCATGACTTACCTCCGGTTCCATAAAAACACCTAACTCGGTGTCTTCGGAACCAGGTGCAGGCCAGAGGCGATTTTTTGCGCCTGCTGAAGTGAGGTGAGAGGGAAGTCAGATTGCTTATAGTAGGTTCGCTTGCCAGAGCTAGATTTCTTGCTGGCCTTATCTTTGAAAGCTCCCCGGGGTTTCTTCGCCATCCTTCCATCCTCTTTAGATGCAGAATATGAGCAACAGTTGGATCGGTCAACGACTGGTTGTATGCGCGATCGGAGCCTGCTTATGAAGGCCATGGAGGTGAACGATTTCGCTTCGTTGCGCAGTCTGGATTGCTTCGTCGCTGCGCTCCTCGCAATGACGAGAGCTACGCCGCCCTGGCCGCCTTCTCCGCGATCCCCGCCAGCGTGCGTAAAATGCCGGCGGCGCCTTTGAGGCGGGCGGAAGGCGTCTCCCATTCGTCGAAGAACACGACTTTCATGTCGGGGCGGACGCGGGCGCCCTCGGGGTGCTTGCCGATATAGGCGATGAGGCCTTCCGGGTTGGCGAAGATGTTGTCGCGGAAGGAGAGCACCGCGCCCTTCGGCCCGACCTCGATCCGCTCGACATTGGCGCGGCGGCACAACGATTTGATGGAAACCACCTGCAGCAGATACTCGACCTCCTGCGGCAGCGGGCCGAAGCGGTCGACCAGCTCGGCGGCAAAGGCCTCGATGTCGCGCTCGTCCTCGATTTCCGCAAGCCGCCGGTAGAGCGCGAGCCGCACCGGCAGGTCGGCGACGTATTCCTCCGGGATCAGCACCGGCGTGCCGATGGTGATTTGCGGCGACCATTTGTCGGCGACCGGGCCGCTGATGCCGGCTTTGAGACTCAAAACCGCCTCTTCCAGCATCTGCTGGTAAAGCTCGTAGCCGACTTCCTTGATGTGGCCGGACTGCTCCTCGCCGAGCAAATTGCCGGCGCCGCGGATGTCGAGATCGTGCGAGGCGAGCTGGAAGCCGGCGCCGAGCGTGTCGAGCGATTGCAGCACCTTGAGGCGTCGCTCCGCCTGCGGCGTGATCCGTCTATTGGCCGGCAGCGTCAAGAGCGCATAGGCGCGGAGCTTGGCGCGGCCGACGCGGCCGCGCAGCTGATAGATCTGCGAAAGCCCGAACATGTCGGCGTGATGCACGATCAGCGTGTTGGCGGTCGGGATGTCGAGGCCGGATTCGACGATCGAGGTCGAAAGCAGCACGTTGAATTTGCCGTCATAAAACGCCGCCATCACGTCCTCGAGCACGGTCGACGGCATCTGCCCGTGGGCGACGGCGACCTTCACCTCGGGCACGTTCTTGTCAAGGAACGCCTTGGTCTCGGCCAGATCTTCGATGCGCGGACAGACATAGAAGGATTGGCCGCCGCGATAGCGCTCGCGTAACAGCGCCTCGCGCACCACGATCGGATCGAACGGCGCGACGAAGGTGCGCACCGCCAGCCGATCGACCGGCGGCGTGGCGATGATCGACATTTCGCGCACGCCGGACAGCGCCAATTGCAGCGTGCGCGGGATCGGCGTCGCCGTCAGCGTCAAGACGTGCACCTCGGCGCGCAGCTGTTTCAGCTTCTCCTTGTGGCCGACGCCGAAATGCTGCTCCTCGTCGACGACGATGAGGCCGAGGTCCTTGAACTTGATGGTCTTGCCGAGGAGCGCGTGGGTGCCGATGACGATATCGATTTGGCCGTCGGCGAGGCCCTTTTTCACCCGGGCGAGCTCGGCTGCGGAGACCAGACGGGATGCCTGCGCGATATTGACCGGATAGCCGCGCAGCCGGTCGGAAAAAGTCTTGAAGTGCTGGCGCGCCAGCAGCGTCGTCGGCACCACAACCGCGACCTGCTTGCCGTTCATCGCGGCGATGAAGGCGGCGCGCAGCGCCACTTCGGTCTTGCCGAAACCGACGTCGCCGCAAATGAGCCGGTCCATCGGCTTGCCGGAAGCGAGATCGGCGAGCACGGCGGCGATGGTGGCCTGCTGGTCATCGGTCTCCTCATAGGGAAAGCCGGCGCAGAACTCGTCGTAGAGGCCAGAGTCGACGGCGAGCCGCGGCGCCTCGCGCAATTGCCGCTCGGCGGCGATCTTGATCAGCTCGCCCGCCATCTCGCGGATGCGGTTCTTCATCCGCGCCTTGCGCGACTGCCAGGCCGTCGAGCCGAGCCGGTCGAGCTCGACACCGGCTTCCTCGGAGCCGTAGCGCGAGAGAAGCTCGATGTTCTCGACCGGCAGGAACAGCTTGTCGCCGCCGGCGTAATGGATTTCCAGACAGTCGTGCGGCGCGCCGGCGGCCTCGATGGCGCGCAAGCCGACGAAGCGGCCGATACCGTGATCGACGTGGACGACGACATCGCCGGCGGACAGGCTCGTCACCTCGGCGATGAAGTTCTCCGCCCGCTTCGATTGCCGGCGCGGGCGAACGAGCCGCTCGCCCAAAATGTCTTCTTCGGTGATCAGCGTGACATCGGCGGTCGCGAAACCGGCGTCGAGGCCGACCACCGCGAGCGCGGTCTCGGCGCGCGAGAGCGCCAGCGCCTGCGGCCATGACGCGACCGGGGTAAGATTGAACAAGCCATGCTCGGCGAGGACGTGCGCCATCCTTTCGCGCGAGCCTTCGCTCCACAGCGCGATGACGACGCGCTTGCCGGCTGCTTGCAGCGTTTCGACGTGCTCCCTCACCGCCTCGAAGACGTTGCTGCCGGGCTCGCTTCTTTCGGCGGCGAAGTTGTGGCCGGCGCGGGCGCCGATCTCGATCGCATCTGCATTGCCCTCCGGCGCAGCGAACGGCGACAGCCGCGCCAGCGCGGATTTTTCCAAGCACTCACGCCATTCCGCTTCGGGCAGATAGAGTCGGTCGGGCGGCAGCGGCTTATAGGGCGCGCCACTTCCCCCTTGGCCCGCTTGATCGAGCGCGTCCTTGCGCGCCTGATAATAATCGGCGATCTGCGCCAGCCGCTCATGGGCCGCTTCTTCCGCTAGCGGCTCGATCGCGATCGGAGTCGCCTCGATATAATCAAACAGCGTGTCGAGCTGCGGGTGAAACAGCGGCAGCCAATGCTCGACGCCGGCGGTGCGGCGGCCGTCGCTCACCGCCTCATAGAGCATGTCGTCGGGGCCAGCGGCGCCGAACGCCGCGACGTAGCCGGTGCGAAACAGCCGGATCGTTTCCGGCGTGAGCTGAAACTCCGCCATGGGAACGAGTTCGAGCGTGCGCAGCTCGTCGGTGGTGCGCTGGGTTTCGGGATCGAAGCGGCGGATCGATTCCAGCGTGTCGCCGAAAAAATCGAGCCGCACCGGCGCGTCCATGCCGGGCGCGAACAGATCGACGATGCCGCCGCGCACCGCGTAGTCGCCCGGCTCGCGCACGGTGGCGGCGCGGGTAAATCCGTTGAGTTCGAGCCATTGCGTCACGCGCGCCATCGGCAGCAGGGTGCCGGCGGCGGCCGACAGCGATTGCTTGGCGACGATCTCGCGCGGCACCACGCGCTGCAGCACGGCATTGACCGTCGTCAGCACGACGGCCGGGCGTTCGCGGTCCTTGGCGCGGGCGAGCCGCGCCAGCGCCGCCATACGCTGCGCCGCGACGTCCGCATGCGGCGAAACCCGGTCGTAGGGCAAACAGTCCCAGGCCGGGAATTCGATCGTCTCGATGTCCGGCGCGAAAAAACCGAGAGAGCGCGCGAGCATCGCCATGCGCGCGCCGTCGCGGCAAATCACGGCGAGGCTGATCGGCGGCGCGGCGGCGCCGGCCGCGCCCGCCGCAATCGTGCGCGCCAGATCGGCGAGCACCAGCCCTTCGGCGCCATCGGCGATGCCGGCGAGAAGAAACGGCCGGCCGGGATGCAGACGCCGCGCCGGCGATCGTTGCGGCGCCCTCACCGGCCCTCCTCGGCGCGCATTTCGCCGGTACGCCGGTGGAACGCCTTGAGCTTCGCCAGCACGGCGGTGTCGTAATCCGCCGGGATGGTCTCGGCGCCAACCACCCAGGCGTAGAGCGCCGCATTGGGCGCTTCGATCAGGTGCTCGAAATCGTCGAGCCCGGTATCGTCGAGCGTCTCGATATGGGCGTCGGCGAAGCGGCCGATAATCAGATCCATCTCGCGCACACCGCGCCGCCAGGCCCGGAACAAAAGCTTGCGCCGCCGCACGTCCAGTCCGTCGCTCGATCGCTCGGTCATGGCTTCGCCCCGTTTTACGATGGCGCATGATCCTTTCGCAAAACCGGTAGCCACCCTCAGATCAAGTCCAAGGGCAAGCTTTTCGGGATCATGCGCGCCCAACGCCAAAAGCCCGGACGCGGCCGGGCAAGGGCGTATATAGAGGGCGAGGCAAACGATGTCAGCAGGTGGCGCAGGGATTTAGATGCGTCCGTCGGTTCTCAACCCGCTTTTTGCTCCGCTGTCGGCACTGTCCGGAATCGGGCCCCGACTGGAACAGCTGTTCGGGCGCCTCTTGGCGCGCGAGGGCGAACGGCCGCGCGTCGTCGATCTGCTGTTTCATCTGCCGATCGGCTTCGTCGATCGGCGCAACCAGCCCAAGCTCTCCGCCGTCGAGCCCGATACGGTGGTGACCGTCGCCGTCACCATCGATCGCCACCGGCCGCCGCCGCCGAACCGCCCGCGCGCGCCCTACAGCATCGACGCTAGCGACGAGACCAACACGCTCACCATCACCTATTTCAATGCGCGCCGCGACTATCTGCAAAAGCTCTTTCCGGTCGGCGAGAAACGCTACGTGTCGGGCACCGCGACGCTGTATGACGGCCATCTGCAGATGCTGCATCCCGACCGCGTGGTCGACGAAGCCGGCTTTGCCAACCTGCCGCTGATCGATCCGGTCTACCCGCTCACCGAAGGGCTCCACCCCAACCAGTTGCGCAAGGCGCTCGATCTCGCGCTCGATCGCATCCCGGCGCTGCCGGAATGGCAGGACGCGGCCTGGCTCAAGCGCAACGCTTTTCCGGGCTTTGCCGACGCCTTGCGCAGCCTGCATCGTCCGGCGTCGCCTGACGACCTCAAGCCGGAAGGTCCGGCCTGGTCGCGGCTCGCTTATGACGAATTGCTCGCCGGTCAGCTGGCGCTGGCGCTTCTGCGCGCTCACCAACGCATACGGGCCGGCCGCGGCAGCGCCGCCGAGGGACGCCTACGCCAGCGCATCATCGCCGCGCTGCCCTATACGCTCACGCCGTCACAGCAACGCGCGGTCGCCGGCATCGTCGCCGATCTGGCGCAGCCCAACCGCATGCTGCGGCTTCTCCACGGCGACGTCGGTTCCGGCAAGACGCTCGTTGCGCTACTCGCCGCCGCGACCGTGATCGAGGCCGGCCGCCAGGCGGCGTTCATGGCGCCAACCGAAATCCTCGCGCGCCAGCATTTTGCGACAATCGCGCCGCTCGCCGCCGCCGCCGATATCCGCCTCGCCATTCTGACCGGCCGCGAGCGCGGCCGCGAACGCGCGGAGATTCTCTCCGCGCTGGGCACCGGCGACATCGACCTCATGGTCGGCACGCACGCGCTCTTTCAGGAAGACGTGGCATTCCACGATCTTGCATTGGCCATCGTCGACGAGCAGCACCGCTTCGGCGTGCACCAGCGGTTGGCGCTGGCGCGCAAGGGCGAGGCGGTCGACCTTCTGGTGCTGACGGCGACGCCGATCCCGCGCACATTGGTGCTGACTTATTTCGGCGACATGGATGTCTCGGAGCTGCGCGAAAAGCCGGCCGGACGGCAGAAGATCGACACCCGCGCCGTGCCGCTGGAGCGGCTCGGCGAAGTCATCGAGGCGGTGCAGCGCGCGCTCGCGGACGGCCGGCGCGTCTATTGGGTGTGCCCGCTGGTCGAGGAATCCGAAAGCATCGATCTCGCCGCGGCCGAAGAGCGCCACACGGCGCTGAGAAAGCGCTTCGGCGACACCGTCGAGCTCATTCATGGCCGCATGCGCGGTCCCGAAAAGGACCGCGCCATGGCCCGCTTTGCCGAAGGCGCAGCGCGCATCCTGGTCGCGACCACGGTGATCGAGGTCGGCGTCGACGTGCCCGAAGCCAGCGTCATGGTCATCGAGCACGCCGAGCGTTTCGGGCTGGCGCAGCTGCATCAATTGCGCGGGCGCGTCGGTCGCGGCGCCGCGCGTTCGACCTGTCTCTTGCTCTACAAAGCCCCGCTTGGCGAAACGGCCAAGGCGCGGCTGGCCATCTTGCGCGAGACCGACGATGGCTTTCGCATCGCGGAGGAGGATTTACGCTTGCGCGGCGAAGGCGACGTGCTCGGCACCCGGCAGAGCGGCATGCCCGGTTTTCGCCTCGCCCGCATCGAGGTCCATGGCAAGCTGCTCAGCGCCGCGCGCGACGATGCCGCGCTGGTGCTGGCGCGCGACCCGAAGCTCGGCTCGCCGCGCGGCGCCGCGCTACGCCACCTTCTTTATCTGTTCGCGCGCGACGAAGCGATCAGACTGCTGGGCGCCGGCTGATCTGCATGCTGACGGCGCCGAGTGGCGCAATTTTCAGAATTTACCCGCCCGCACCATCGCCTGCCAAAACTCGTTCCAGTCGGCGTAGGTTTGTTGGCCTTCGGCGGTCTTCACGGTCACCGTTTTGTCAGGATTCACGCGATAATAAACGCCCTTATGGATCTGCGGAAAATCTGGGTCGGCGGAAACCTTTTGTTGGGCCGCATTTCTTTGCGGGGGCATCGCGAACAAAAATGCCCACGCGACCAGCGGTGAGCCTATGAGGGAGATAAAGAACCAAGCAGCCGACGAGCGTCCTCGCGCGGCTGCGGCAACAGCGATCGCTCCGGACAGAGCAATCCAGAAGTAGAAGGCGACAAGATATCCTAATTGCATGAGCCCCCACTACTCTCGCAGCAGCGCCCAACCAGAAAGTCGATTGAAAACACAACGTACGGGGGCCATGGACCTCGCCCGCCAGCCAATAGCCTACTTCGCCGGGCTGGGCGCCGCCTGGCGCGCCAGCTGTGCGGCGCGGGCGGTTTCGGCAAGCGCGGCAAGCTTGTTCTGCGGGTCGCCGCCGGGCTGAATGATGCCGGCGGAGATCAACAGCGTCATCGCCTGCTCGACGGTGATGTCGAGATCGATCACGTCGCGGCGCGGCACGTAGAAGAAGAAGCCCGTGGTCGGGTTCGGCGTGCACGGCAGGAACGCCGAGACGTGCTCGGTCTGCGGCAGATGTTTGGCAATCTCCGCGGTCGGCGGTTGGGTCAGAAACACCAGCGACCACATGCCCGGCGCCGGAAACTCGACCAGGCCGACGTGCCGGAAGCTCGAGTCCGAGCTGGAAAACAGCGTCTGGAAGATCTGCTTGGTGGTGCGGTAGATCGGCCGCACGATCGGCATGCGGTTCAACAGGCTTTCGCCGAAATCGACGAGCTTGCTGCCGACCAAGTTGGCGGTGAGAAAGCCGAGCAGCGTCAGCGCCGCGAGCACGATGATCAGGCCGAGACCCGGAATATTGACCGGCAGATAGGTCTCGGGGCGGTACGCCACCGGAAAAATCGGCCGCACCAGATTGTCGACCCAGGTGACGAACCACCAGATCAGCCACAACGTCACCGCCACCGGTCCGGCAACGATCAGCCCGGTCAAAAAGTAATTGCGGAGACGGCTGACGATCCCGGCCTTGGCCGCGCCGCTGGATAGTGCCGCGCTGTGATCGTTGTCATCGATCATGGTTTCGTCGCATCTGCCCGCTTCACAACTGCATCTATATAGCGACGCGACGTACGCGCCCAAGCGTCGCGCGGCGGCAAGCCGCGGCTGCTATTCCACCGTCACCGACTTGGCCAGGTTGCGCGGCTGATCGACATCCGTGCCCAAGGCGACCGCGGTGTGATAGGCCAGCAGTTGCACCGGCACCGCATAGACCAGCGGCCCCACCGTCGCCGGCACGGTGGGAAGCGTCAGCGTCACCAGCGATTGGTCTGCTGCGGCGGCTGCACCCTTGGCGTCGGTCATCAGGATCAAGCGGCCACCGCGGGCGGCGACTTCCTGCATATTGGACACGGTCTTGTCGAACACCCGGTCGTGGGGGGCGATAACGATCACCGGCATGTTCTCGTCGATCAGCGCGATCGGGCCATGCTTGAGTTCGCCGGCCGCATAACCCTCGGCGTGAATGTAGGAGATTTCCTTGAGCTTGAGCGCGCCTTCGAGCGCGATCGGATAGCTGGTGCCGCGGCCGAGATAGAGCACGTCGCGGCATTTCGCCAGATCGCGGGCGAGTTGCTCGATCTGCGGCTCCAGCCTCAACGCCTCGGTCAGGTGGCGCGGTACTTCGATGAGGGCGTGCACCAGCCGCTTCTCGTCGCTCTCGCTAAGCACGCCGCGGGCGCGGCCCGCGGCGATCGCCAGCGCCGCCAGCGCCGCCAGCTGGCAGGTGAAAGCCTTGGTCGAAGCCACGCCGATTTCCGGACCGGCCAGCGTCGGCATGACGATGTCGCTTTCGCGGGCGATGGTCGAGGTCGGCACGTTGACGATGGAGAGAACGTGCTGCTTGTGCTCGCGCGCACAGCGCAACGATGCCAGCGTGTCGGCAGTTTCGCCCGACTGCGAAATGAAGATGGCAAGCTCGCCGGCCTCCAGCGGCACGTCGCGGTAGCGGAACTCAGAGGCGATGTCGACCTCGGCGGGCAAATGCGCCAAACGCTCGAACCAATACCGCGCGATCATGCCGGCGTAATAGGCGGTGCCGCAGGCGGCGATCGAAATGCGCTTGAGCGCGCGGAAATCGAACGGCAGCGCCATCGGCAGCGCGACGCGCTCGGCCACCATATCGAGATAATTCGCTAGCGTATGGCCGACGACCTCCGGCTGCTCGTGAATCTCCTTGGCCATGAAGTGGCGATGGTTGCCCTTGTCCATGAGCATCGCCGAAGCCTTCGACTTGAGCACGGCCCGATGCACCACCTCGCCCTTGGCGTCGTAAATCTCCGCGCCGGTGCGGCTGATGACGGCGCAGTCGCCGTCTTCCAAATAGCTGACCATGTCGGTGAAGGGGGCAAGCGCAATCGCATCGGAGCCGATGAACATCGCGCCATCACCGAAGCCGATCGCCAGCGGCGAGCCTTTGCGGGCGCCGATCAGCAGGTCCTCCTCGCCGGCAAACAAAAAGGCGAGCGCGAAAGCGCCGCGCAGCCGCGGCAATGCCGCCTTGACCGCTTCGACCGGAGACAGCCCTTGCTTGATTTCCTCGCTGACCAGATGCGCGACGACTTCGCTATCGGTTTCGGTCGCGAACTTGGCGCCCTTGCCCTTCAGCTCGCGCCGCAATTCGCTGAAATTCTCGATGATGCCGTTGTGCACGACCGCGAGCCGGTCGGTGGCATGCGGATGCGCGTTGATCTCGGTCGGCCGGCCGTGCGTCGCCCAGCGGGTGTGACCGATCCCGATAGTTCCGGAGAGTGGCTCGCGCGCGAGCTTCAATTCCAAATTCCTGAGCTTGCCCTCCGCGCGCCGGCGCGCGATCCGGCCATGCTCGAGCGTGGCCACGCCCGCCGAATCGTAGCCGCGGTATTCGAGGCGCTTGAGCGCATCGATGAGCTGCGGCGCGACCGGCTCACGGCCGATGATCCCGATTATGCCGCACACCTGTATAGTCTCCTCAATCGCTGTCGCAGCGGAGCCCGTTAAGATATTCACCGTAAAGCGCAATCCTACTAGCTACCAAATAAAAAACGTTTCGCCCCGTAACAGAGCCGGCGGCAGGGAAAATATGCCGAAATCCGCGGGCTTAATCGCGCGAATGCGCTTTCTTTTTGCCGAGCGATTTCAGACCGCGCAAGCGCGTCGCCCAACCTTCCTTAATGACCTGCTTGCCGCGCCCCAAAGCGAGCGCGTCCGCCGGCACGTCCTTGGTGATTACCGAGCCGGAGCCGATATAGGCGCGCGCGCCGATCTCGACCGGCGCCACCAGGGCCGAGTTCGAACCGATGAACGCGTCCTCGCCGATCGTGGTGCGGTGCTTGTCGCTGCCGTCGTAATTGCAGGTGATAGTGCCGGCTCCGACATTGGCGTTGGCGCCGACAACGGCATCGCCGATATAGCTCAGATGATTAGCCTTGGCGCCGGCCTCGATCACCGCTTGCTTGACCTCGACGAAATTGCCGACGCGCGCGCCGTCGCCGAGCCGGGTGCCCGGCCGCAGCCGGGCAAACGGTCCGACCGACACTCCTTTGCCGACATGGGCGCCGACCAGGTGGGAGAACGCGTGGATCACCGCGCCGTCCTCCACCGTGACCTTCTCGCCGAATACGACATAGGGCTCGACCACGACGTCTTTGCCGAATTTGGTGTCGGCGGACAAAAAGACCGTTTCCGGCGCCACGAAGGTGACGCCGGCGTCGAGCGCGGCCTGGCGCAGGCGCTGCTGCGCAACCGCTTCCGCTTCGGCAAGCTGGCTCTTGGTGTTGATGCCGCGCACTTCGTCCTCCTCGACTTCGACCGCGACCGCGTTGAGCTTCATGTCGCGCGCGATGGCGACCGCATCGGTCAAATAAAACTCGCCCTTGCGATTGTGGGCGCCGATCCGCTCCAAAATGGCAAGCGCCTGCGCCCCGGCGAGCGCCATGATGCCGCCGTTACAGAGAGCGATGGCGCGTTCGCCGGCGCTGGCGTCAACCTCCTCGCGGATGGCGACGAGCTTACCGCCGGCGACGATGAGTCTGCCATAGCCGGCCGGATCGGCGGGCCGGAATCCCAGCACCGCCACGGCGGCGTTCGCCGCCAAAGCCGCCCGGAGCCGCGTCAGCGTCGCCGGCCGAATGAACGGCGTATCGCCGTAAACGATCAGAATATCGTCCGGTTGCCGCTCGATCGCGGATTTTGCCGCCAGTACCGCATGCGCCGTTCCCCGCCGCTCGCCTTGCACGAAACATTCGGCGCCCGGCAAAATGCGCCGAGCCTCCGCGGCGACGGCCTCTTGCCCCGGCCCGATGACGACCGCGGTCGCCGTCACGCCGGCTTCGGCGACAGCGGTAAGGACGTGAGCCAGCAGCGAGCGCCCGGCGACCGAATGCAAGACCTTGGGCAACGCCGTGCGCATACGCGTGCCCTCGCCGGCCGCCAGCACGATGGCAAGTGAACTTCGAGCCTTCATTAAAGAGCCTCTGCAGCGGTTCTCATAGCCGAGCCTGCAAGTCACTAAAAGTCATTCCGGCCGAGCAAGAACCGCGAGCGAGCGCCGGAACCCATAACCACGGTTCCTGAAGCAGATCCGGCGTGACAAATCTGCCAATTCCGTGGTTATGGATTGCGAGCTCGCGTGGAGCCTGTCATCGGGTCGGCCACTTCGGGCCTGACCCGTTGGCGCGCCCCGGAATCATGATGTGCCGATTCTGACCATACGCCGCCCGCTGTTCCTGCCGACAGCACGCCAAGTGAACTTGCTGTTGGCGGTCGGCTTCCTGTCGCTGGGTGAGGCACTCTATTTGCGCTACCTGGCGATCGAGAACAGCAATGTCTCGCTCGCCTGTCAGGCCGGACTCGATACCTGGCTTTGCAGCACGTTCCGGCTGACCATCATACTGTTCACCTATCAGGTATTCGGCGGCGTCGCGCTCGCCGCCGCGTTGCTGAACCTGCTGCGTCCGTCCTTGGTGCTGGTGGTGCTGGCGCTGGCCGCGGCGGCTTTCGGCATCGTATTGCACAACACCGACCTCTCGGCGCTTGCAGCCGCCGTGCTCATCCTGAGCTTGGCGCGCTCCGCGCCCGCGCCAGGATGAAAGCGAGCCCGATCAATCCGGCACAGAAGCAGACCGACTGCCAGTTTGAAAGCCGCTCGTTGAACACGATGTAGACGGCCGATAAGGCGAGCACGACCGCGGCAACGGTCTCGGCGATCGCTCGCGGGCCCGCCGGCCGCGGCGTCGAGGCGAGCAAGACCAAGAAGGGCAAGACGCCTGCCGTCAGCGGCGCAAACGGAATGTCGCGGTAGCGCGGATCGAACACCAGCCCGAGCGCCGCTTCGACCGACACCAGCATGAGCGCGACGAGCGTGCCGCCGAGCGCCCAAGCGATGGCGTCGCGGCGTTCGCCACTCCGGCCAAGGAGCGCGGCGAAGCTCGGCGGCGCACGGCCGGCCGCGCAGGCGACCGTGCAGACGATCGGAGCGGCCGCCGCCGTTGCCGCGAAGGCAAGCGAGCGCAGCCAGCTGCCGAAGCTGAAGCTTTCGACGGGAACCGTCTCGATCGTCCAGCCGAACAAAACAGCGGGAAGAAACGACAGCGCGGCGATTTTGGGCCACAACGATATGGCAAGGCCCTTTTTGCGCCCGAAGATGAGCGCGCCGCCGAACGTCAGGGCCGCTAGCAGGATGCCGGCAAGCGCTTGGACCGGCCAATACGGGTGATCGGAGACCGGCGCTGCGAAGCTGAATTTCAGCGCGCCGGTTGCGCGGTCGAAAATCCCCCAATAGCCGCCCACCGCCCCCTCGAGTGCGCGTTTCCAGGGCTGGTCGAACGCCTCGATGATGTTGACCCGAAAATTCTCGCGCTGCGCCAGCGCCAGCGTCTCGGTGACCGCGCGCGCCTGGTTCGACCGCGAGGGCCGCGCCCTCTCGCGCATCCGGCCGGCGCTCGGCCAACCGAACTCGCCGATGACGATCTCCTTTCCCGGCATGGCGGCAGCGACTTTGCTGCGGATGGCGGCGACATGCGCGGCCGCAAGCGAAGCCGGGATCGGAAAGTCCTCCCAATACGGCAAGATGTGGATGGTGACGAAATCAACCGCGTTCCGCACGTCGGGATAACGCAGCCAATACTCCCACACGTCGGCGTAAGTGACCGGCTCGGGCACCTGCGCCTTGACCTCGTGAATAGCGGCCATGAGGTCGGGCACCGACATTTCCCCGCGTAAGAGCACTTCGTTGCCGACGACGACGCCGGCAATGACGTCCGGATATTGTTTGGCGAGCGCGATCCCGGTCGCGATCTGCCGGCGGGTCTTCTCGGCATTGTTGGAAATCCAGATCCCTTGCAGCACCTTGAGCCGGTGTCGCCGGGCGCTGGCGAGGACATTGTCGAGGCCGTCGTCGACCGAATAGGTGCGCACGCAGCCGGTGTATTTTGACAACAGCGCGAGATCCTCTTCGATCTGCCAGGGCTCGGCGCGGGTCCCCTCGACCAGCGGGCTCTGCCCACCGCGGAATGGCGTATAGGACACGCAATAAAGCTTTTGCCCGGCGGTAAGCGAGGATGGCGGCAACTCGATTGGCGCGCCGAGCCACCACCACGTCGCGCCGATGGCCAGCGCCGTGACGGCAAACGAGGCGAGCGCCGGGCCGATCGTTGAGGAGTCTGGCGTGCGGGACACGCTCTGCCCTTAGCGTTGCGATGGCCTCATGCCAAGGTCGCGCGCGCTGCCGCGATACACGGCTGGACAAAGCGGCACACTTGGGCTGTTGTCATTTCGGCTGCGCCTGGAAGATGCCGCAATGGCGGCCCAATCCGGTGGCCGGGGAAACGTCCCTTCTCGGTTCGAGAATCGGCCCAACAATACAAGTTGAACCATGCTGCATCGTTTGTTCACCCTTGCCGGCGGGCTGTGCGCGGCGCTCTGGCTTCTTTCCGCTGCGATCGGTCCCCTCGCGCCCTCGGCTTTGGCCCAGAGCAACGACGCCAAACCGGCGGACAAGGCCGCCCCGGCGGCAGGTGCCGCAGGCCATGAGAACGGCAAAGAACCGCACAAAATCGACGAATTTGCCGAGGCGCAGAAGGCGCTTAACGGCCCGGCGGGCAATCCCGAATGCGTCTGGCTCGGCCGCCGCGTGGTCGGCCTGCTCTGGCGCGACGATCTGGATACCGCCTTCCGCCATCTCGATCTCTACGATCGATTTGCCTGTCCGAGCGCTCATATCCAGGCGTCGTTCCGCTGCCTCATCCTACACGGCAGCAACATTGATCCGAAGGCCGCGGACAGCCTTAACGCGCGGGTCCAAGCCTGCTGGATCAACCCTTCGATGCCGCCCCTGCCGGTGCCGGCCGCCGCCGCGCCAAGCCCCACCACCAGCCGCTAACATCGACAGGCGGCGGCAATCCGGTAACGGCACAGAAAAGTTACGGAACAAATTCCACTGTCTTGAATTTGCCACCTCCGAAGACTACGTGTTGCTTTGCCGCTCGCAGGTCGCCCCCATATCGCCCATTGTCGAACCTTGGGGACAGGTTCGGCCGTTGTTTCCTCTCCCCGCGTGGTTGAATTTCGATGCGCACCGTCGCTGCAGTGCTCGCGCTTGTAGCGTGCGTGCATGCCGGCTTGTGGGCTTCGCTACGAACCAAGGAAACGGCTCCGGATTTTACCGGTCAGCTTGCCAGCATTTCCTACGCGCCGTTCGTCGCCTCACAGCATCCGGACTTCGGGGACCGGCCGACGGTCGAGCAGATCCGCGCCGACCTCAAGGCCATTGCCCCCTACACCCGCGCCATTCGCACCTACTCGGCGACCGCCGGCGCCGAGCTTATTCCGCCGATCGCCGCTGAATTCGGCCTCAAGGTCACGGTCGGCGCCTGGATCGACAAGGATAAAGAACGCAACGAGCGGGAAATTCGCTCCGCGCTCGATCTCGCGCGGCATAACAGCAACGTCAACGCCATCGTGGTCGGCAATGAAACCACGCTGCGCGCGGAAATGAGCGTCGCCGAGCTTATCAAGCTCATCCAGCGCGTGAAGCGATCAAGCCCGGTCCCTGTAACAACAGGAGAAATCTGGACAGTCTGGATCGACCATCCCGAGCTGGCCTCGGCCGTGGATTTCATCGCCGCGCACATTTTGCCCTATTGGGAAGGCTTCGACGCGTCCCGCGCGGTCGACCACACCATCGAATTCTACGACAAGCTGCGCCGCGTGCATCCCGGCAAGCGCATCGTGATCGCCGAGTTCGGCTGGCCGAGCGCCGGATATAATTTCCACAACGCCAATCCCGGCCGTATCGAGCAGGCGATGGTGATTCGCGATTTCGTCCACCGCGCGGAGGCCTACGGCATCGACTACAACATCGTCGAGGCGATCGACCAGCCGTGGAAGACTTTCGAAGGCGGCGTCGGCCCGTACTGGGGCCTCTTCGACGCCTCTCGTCAGGCGAAATTCTCCTGGACCGGACCCATTACCGATCCGGACTATCTCAAACGCGCCGGCCTTGCCGTGCTGCTCGGGCTATTGCTGTCTCTGCCGATCCTGACCATCAGCGGGGTGACCGCCACCCAGGCGTTGATGCTCGCGGCATCCGCCAACGCAGTCGGGGCCTGGTCCGCCGCGATCGTGGCGTTTTGGAAGGGCCATTATTTCGTACCCGGCGCCGCCTTCGCGCTCGCATTGGGCGTGATCCTCTTGGTACCGCTGGTCGCCATCGCGCTCGGGCGCATCGAAGAGATTGCGGCCATCGCGTTCGGCCGGCCGCCGCGCCGGCTTGCTGTCTCTCCGCCGCTGGTGCCGGACACCTTCGCGCCCAAAGTATCGATCCACATTCCGGCCTATTGCGAGCCGCCGGACATGCTCAAGGCCACGCTCGACGCCGTGGCCCGGCTCGATTATCCCAACCTCGAATGCGTGGTGGTGATCAACAACACGCCCGATCCGGCGCTCTGGCGGCCGGTCGAAGAGCATTGTCGCGAGCTCGGCGAGCGCTTCAAATTCATCAACGTCGAGAACCTCGCCGGCTACAAAGCCGGAGCGTTGCGGCTAGCGCTCGAGCACACGGCGAGCGACGCGGAAATCGTCGGCGTGATCGACGCCGACTATGTCGTGCAGCCGGATTGGCTCAAGGATCTGGTGCCGCTGTTCGCCGACCCGCGCGTCGGGCTGGTGCAATCGCCGCAGGATCATCGCGATGGCGACCGCTCGGTCATGCACCATGCGATGAACGCGGAATATGCCGGATTTTTTGATATCGGCATGGTCCAGCGCAACGAAGTCAATGCCATCATCGTCCACGGCACGATGTGTCTGATCAGGCGCGCTGCCATCGACGCCATCGGCGGCTGGTCGAGCGAGACCATCGTGGAGGACGCCGATCTCGGCCTGACGTTGCTCGAACGCGGCTGGACCGCGCATTACACCAACCGCCGCTACGGCTATGGGTTGCTGCCCGATACCTTCGAGGCCTACAAGCGCCAACGTCACCGCTGGGCGTTCGGCGGGTTGCAAATTCTGCGCAAGCACTGGCAGCAATTGTTGCCGTGGTCGGACGGCCTGTCGCGCGAACAGAAGCGCGAATACGGCCTCGGCTGGCTGAACTGGCTGGGCGCCGAAAGCATCGGCGTGGTCGTCGCGCTCCTCAACATCCTCTGGGTGCCGATCGTCGCGTTCGCCAATATTGCCGTGCCGGATCGCATTCTGACGATTCCGATCCTGGCGGCCTTCGCGGTCTCGGTCGCTCACTTTGTCGCGCTCTATCGGCTGCGGGTGCGCGCCACGCCGGCGCAGATGCTGGGTGCGGTGTGCGCGGCCATGTCGGTGCAATGGACTGTGGCGCGCGCTGTCGGCACCGGCGTATTCAAGGAGCGGCTGCCCTTCCTGCGCACGGCAAAGGGCGGCAATAGCGGCAAGAGACAGGATTTCCCGGCCTTTTGGGAGGCGGTGATTGCTGCGCTTCTCCTGATCGGGGCCCTCACCCTCGTCGTCACCAATTACAAGCAGGTTCGCGAGATCAACATTTTCGCGATCGTACTCGTGGTGCAGAGCTTGCCGTTCCTGTCGGCCGTCGCCATCGGGCTGATCGAAGATAGCCGCCTCAATTCGTTCGCCTACTGGCGCGGAATCGAAGCGCGCGTCCTCGAGCTGCTGCCGCGATCCAAGGTCATCGCCAAACCGTCGAAGCTGCCGGCCGAAAACGGTATCGAAGCGGCGCAGTAATCGTGGATTTTATTTGCGCATGATCTTTTCCGAAAACCGGTAGCCACCCCCGGATCAAGTCCGAGGGCAGGCTTTTCGGGATCATGCGCTAGCCCGCCAGCGCGGTTTCGGCGAGCCGCACCCAATACGATGTCCCGACCGGTATCGCCTCGTCGTTGAAATCGTATGCCGGGTGATGCAGCCCGGCACTATCGCCGTTGCCAAGCCAAATAAATGCGCCCGGCCGCTCCTCCAGCATATAGGCAAAATCCTCCGCACCCATGATCGGCGGAGCCTCGTTATGGATCTTGTCCTTGCCGGCGATTTCGCCAGCGACATCGACGGCGAATGCGGTTCTGTTTGGTTCGTTTACCAGCACCGGATATCCGCTCGTGTAGGTGACTTCGGCTCTGGCGCCGTAGAGGCGCGCGGTTCCTTCCACAATCTCCCGCACCCGTTTCTGCAACAGATCGCGGACTTCGGGAGACAAGCTGCGCGCCGTACCGCGCAGCTGCGCGTGTTGCGGGATGACGTTTTCGGTGTGCCCGGCCCGGAACACGCAGATCGAGACGACTGCGGCCTGCAGCGGATCGACATTGCGGGCCACGATCGATTGCAGCTGATTGACGATTTGCGCGCCGACCAGGACGGTGTCGACGCCGCGGTGCGGCCAAGCGGCATGCCCGCCGACGCCTTCGAGCTCGATCTGAATCGTGTCGGTCGACGCCATCATCGGGCCCGGACGGATGGCGAATTCGCCGACCGGCAGGCCGGGGGCGTTGTGCATGCCGAAAACTTCCTGGATGCCGAACCGATCGAACAGGCCGTCGCGCATCATCGCCCGCGCGCCGGCGCCGCCCTCCTCGGCCGGCTGGAAGATGACAATCGCGGTGCCGGCAAAATTGCGCGTGTCCGCAAGATATTTGGCGGCGCCGAGCAGCATGGCGGTATGGCCGTCGTGGCCGCAGGCGTGCATCTTGCCCGGCACGGTCGATTTGTAAGGGAGATTGCTAGCCTCCGCGATCGGCAGCGCGTCCATGTCCGCGCGCAGCCCGACCACCTTGGCGCCGGCCTTGCGGCCGCGGATGACGCCAACCACCCCCGTTTTGCCGAGGCCGGTGACCACTTCGTCGCAGCCGAAGGTTTTGAGCTTGTCGGCAACGGACGCCGCCGTGCGGTGGACGTCGTAAAGGAGCTCCGGGTGGGCGTGGATATCCCGCCGCCAAGTGGTGATCTCGGCGTGCAGGTCAGCGACGCGGTTGACGATCGGCATTGTATAGGTCCTCGTTGCAGTGCTCGTCCGCTCCCCGAATGCATAGTCTAGACCAATATTTTCTTTGACGCCGCGGTGCTTCCTTATAATAATTCTAAGGCATTGAAACTATTTGTATTTTAACTTGACCGCCGGTTTCGCTTGCCGCAAAGACAAGTGCATTCATGCGCGAAAGAAGAGTCATGGCCACCAACGGTCAGATAGCCACGCCACCGGCGCGATTGCCGCTGGGGCACGCCCGGCGCGGCTTCCGCGGCCGGATCGATGCCATCGTGGTCGTTGACGGCACATCCAATCTGCCCCCGGATGAACTCGAGCGGCGCTTGATCGAGCTCGGCTTCATCGAAGGGGCGACCATCGAAATCCTGCACGAGGGTGCCGTCAGCCGCGATCCCATCGCCGTGCGCGTCAACGATGCCACCATCGCCATTCGCCGGCGCGAGGCGATGGCAATCCTCGTGGTCTGATCGGATTTTTCAATGAATGTGGCCGTCCAGGCCCGCACGCGGCGCTTCGCTCTGATCGGAACGCCGAACAGCGGCAAGACTGCGTTATTCAATGCGCTGACCGGCAGCCGGCAGAAGGTCGCGAACTACCCGGGCGTGACCGTCGAGCGCAAAACCGGCGTGCTGCGGACCCCGTCCGGCCGCAGCGTCAGTCTGGTCGATCTGCCGGGCACCTATTCGCTGCGCGCGCGCAGTCCCGACGAAGAAGTGACGCGCGACGTCGTGCTCGGACGTTTCGCCACGGAGACGCCGCCCGACTTGCTGGTCTGCGTCGCCGACGCCACCAATCTCCGCCTGGCCTTGCGTCTGGTGCTCGAGCTCAAACGCGTCGGGCGGCCGCTGCTGCTCGTGCTCAACATGATCGACATCGCGACGCGGCGCGGCGTCGATATCGATCTGGAGCGCATGTCGGCCGAGCTCGGCGTGCCGATTATCACCGCGGCGGCGGTGCGCCGCGGCGGCATCGATGAACTGATGCTCCGCCTCGACGCACTGGCCGCGGACGAGCTGAAGGCGACCAACGACACCGGCTGGCGGGCGCCGAGCATCGGCGAACTGCGCGCCGCCCAGCGCGAGGCCGACCGCGTCATCAAAGTCGCCGTCCGCATGCCGGCAAAGCCGGACACGCTGACCACGCGGCTCGATGCCGTGCTGCTGCACCCGGTCTTCGGTCTGGTCATCCTGTTGGGCCTGCTGTTCGTGATGTTTCAGGCGGTATTCACTTGGGCGCAGCCGCTGATGGAGCTGATATCGGCCGGCTTCGGCGCACTCGGCGCGCTCGTGCACGACGCCCTGCCCGAGGGCCTGCTGCAGAGCTTCCTGCAGGACGGCGTCATCTCCGGCGTCGGCAGCGTCATCGTCTTCCTGCCGCAGATTCTGATCCTGTTTCTGTTCATCCTGCTGTTGGAGGACCTCGGCTATATGGCGCGCGCGGCGTTCCTGATGGACCGCATCATGGGCGGCGCCGGCCTGCACGGCCGCGCCTTTATTCCACTGTTGTCGAGCTTTGCCTGCGCCATCCCCGGCATCATGGCGACGCGGGTGATCGACAATCCGCGGGACCGGCTGACCACCATCGTGGTGGCGCCGCTGATGACCTGCTCGGCGCGCATTCCGGTCTACACGCTGATCATTGCCGCCTTCATTCCGGCCAAGCAGGTATGGGGCTTCGCCAACCTGCAGGGACTGGTGATGTTCGGACTCTACGGCGCCGGCATCGCCAGCGCGCTCGGCGTGTCGTTCCTCGCCAAATATTTCTTCTGGCGCGACAACCCGACGCCGCCGTTCATGCTGGAATTGCCGGACTACAAACTGCCGCGGCTGCGCAGCGTCGCCATCGGTCTGGCGATGCGCGCCAAGATGTTCCTGCAGCGCGCCGGCACCACGATCTTCTCGATGATGGTGTTGATCTGGTTTCTCGCCTCGTTTCCGCGCCCGCCGGCGGGCGCCAGCGGGCCGGCGATCGATTACAGCCTTGCCGCAGCCATCGGCCATGCCCTCGAACCGGTATTGGCGCCGGTGGGCTTCAACTGGCAGATCAACGTCGCTCTGATCCCGGGCATGGCGGCGCGCGAGGTCGCGGTGGCGGCGCTCGGCACGGTCTATGCGGTCGAGGGCGGCAAGGAAGCCGCGGCGCAGATCGGCCAGGTACTGGCGCATCAATGGCCGCTGGCGACCGCGCTGTCCGTTCTGGTCTGGTACATCTTCGCGCCGCAATGCGCGTCGACGCTGGCCGTGATCCGCCGCGAAACCGGCAGTTGGCGCTGGATGGCGATCACTTTCGGCTACATGCTGGCGCTCGCCTACCTCGCCTCGCTGCTCACCTATCATGTTGCCGTGGCGCTCGGCGCCGGATGAAGCCCTGAACCATCCGCCGTGCGGGAGGCTGGTCACGGCAGCCGCTTTTCAGTATGCAGGGCGCGGACGAGCCGGTAGCTCAGTCGGTAGAGCACGTGACTTTTAATCACGGGGTCCAGGGTTCAAATCCCTGCCGGCTCACCATCGAATGCCATGCAGGCGCCATTGAACACGCGCCGGCTTGTCTTACGGCCGCGGCAGAGAACCCAATGGCCAACGAACGGGAAAACTGGCGTAAGGCATTCGAACTGCTCGGACCGGAGCAGTTGAGACTTCGACTTGAGTATCGCCGAAACGAATACACAGGGGATTACGGTCGGGAGGCTGAAATTTGGCTGTTTGAAAAGGCCGCCGAAGCCGCGACCATCGATCGCCAACGGTTTCAGACAATTCGGCGATGGGCCATCATCGGCGGCGTTGCGGCGGTCGTTGCGGCGATTGCCGCCATGATCGCAGCATGGCCTGTCCTCAAAGCGTGGATCAGATAGGTCGACGAACCGTAGTCATGCCAAACATTTGGGGAGCGGCGTTGGCTTTTGCATTGTGTTCACTGAGCACCATTGCCAATGCAGAAACGTGGTCATGTGAATTAAAGGGTGTCGATTCACAAGGCGGAGCAAAAACAGTTAGGGTACGATATACGGTTTCTAACGGTCGGATGACCTCTTCCTCGATTCATAATGGGCGGACAACTTTTGCGCCCATCTCACTCAGGGTCGCACTCAACGACGATCGTTTTCTCATGGCATTCGCTAAGCTAGGGAAGGATGAACTCAATCCCCTATCCTTCATCATCATTGAAAAGAAGAGTGGATCCTTACTGACGTTTGATACTGCCCTGATGACTGTTATGGGAAAGCCTTACGATCTGGGGCCTGACGCTGATACCGGGCAGTGCATCCTGTTAGAACCCTAATGTCTCCTTCGGGATGCAAAGGCGGCCCCGCACGCGGCAAGACGAGGATAGCAATGTATGACTTCTATCGCAGCAAGGACAGAGCCGGACGAGCGCATGGCGACTTTGTCGGGGGCCGGCCTACCGGGTCACGTTGATCCCCGTGATTGGGATTTGATGATTTTGTCGGTGAGATCGCCAGAGCTGGCTCTTTTGGAGGACGTGGCTGAAGACATCGCAGATCACGGCTTCAGCTACTTTAAGCTCGTTGATCCGCCAGATGCCGCCTGAGCGCATGGCCGAGGCCCGGAGGCGGCAAAGCAAGCGTTGCGGTTGGGCACGGGAAGCGCACGTATGGCTAATGAGCTGATCCGACCGATCGATCCAGACAGTGCCCGCGCCATCGAAGAGACGGCTAAGGCAGCTGGAAAGGCGATCGACGCTGCCGTCCAGTCCGGCAAATATGTTGGAGAGGTTCTCGGTGACCTCCCCCACGACCTCGTGGGGATTATGGGCGACTGGGTGAAACAGCAACGTGCGCGGCGATGGGCGGAGCTATCAGCTGAAACCGAAAAGATTCTCCACGAGCGCGGCGTGAAAAATCGTAGTGATGCGAGCCCATCTGTTGCTATCCCGTTGATCGCTGCCGCAATCAACGAAGATAGGGACGGCCTGAAAGAGCTCTGGGCGAAGCTGCTTGCCGCGGCCCTCGATCCGACCCGAGTTGGATTTTTCCGTGGCGGCTTTATTGACGCAGCCAAAAGGATGGACCCTTTGGACGCTCCAGTGCTTTTGCACTCGGCAACCACACATGGTGGAGCCGTCACGGGGGAAACACGAAACGTAATTTGCGCCGCGCTCCATGTAACACGTGACGAAGTTGATGTTTCCATCGAGAATCTGCTGAAGCTTGAGCTGCTCGTACGTTCTAATCCACCGAATGCAGCGATTTCACCTTTTGGCCGTGAGTTTTTGCGCGCCATCAGATGAGCGCCAGGCGGTGCAGCGGCCCTTCCAAAATCCTTCTGTTATCGCTATTGGATGGTCGGGCCGTGTCGGCTTAATGAAGATCACTTTTAATCACGGGGTCCTGGGTTCGTGTCCCAGCCGGCTCACCAATCCAAAGGACCAGGATCGCGGCCGGCCAGCACAACGGGCGGCCCAGCCGCAAATACCACCGCAACGCCACCGAGGAACGGAAAAGAGAAACCCCAAGCGCGCCGGGGGACGAAATGCGCGCTTGGGGCTCAGGCCGGCGATGTCAATCCACCGCCGCATTCAGTATTCCGCAGCGATCGTTCAGGCCGCGCCGCGATCAACTCGTTCGCGGGCAGCTTCCGTCGACCAAACGCCGCACTCGCCGCAGCTGAAGGTCCGCAGGTCAGGAAGACCGCCGGTTCGCGGTGTGATGCGCGTGAGGTGCATCGACCGTCCGCAGTTCGGGCACGGCGGCCGGACGATGGGGTGGTCGCCGACCGGCCGCTTTACTTCCTGTAACGCCAACATGGTATCTCGTCGCGGTGCATTTCAAACGAACGAATGAAATTCAAACGCACGTTTGAGACGCGGGCGGGCCGAAAACAAGGAATTTTTGTGATTTCCCCAGCCGGCTTCCGCAGCAGACCGTCTCAGGGCAGGCCGCGGAGAAAGTAGATCATGGCCGCATTGACCTCGCCGGCCCGTTCCTGCTGGGTCCAGTGGCCGCAGCCGGGCAGCATGATCGCGCCGCGCAGGTCGGGCACGAATTTCGGGAGACCGGGAAGGAGCTTGTCGACACCGCGGAAGGCGACAACGAGGTCGCGGTCGCCGGCGACGTAAAGCGCGGGCACCGTCACCTTCAGGCCTGCGAATGGGGCCAGCAGCTCCCAGTTGCGATCGATGTTCCGGTACCAGTTCAAGCCGCCGCGAAAGCCGGTGCGCTTGAACTCTTCGGCGTAATACGTCGCGTCCTCGTCCGACAGCCAGGACGGCAACGGCGGCGGACTGGTCAGGCCCCTGAGGAATCCGCGCTTGCGTACTACCATGCCGACCGGCTCGCCGGGTTCGCGGCGGCGCGACGCCTCGCCCGACCCGCCATAGAGCACTGCGCGGATGGTCAACTGCGGATCGCGTTCAAGCTCCGCCTCGGCCACGCCGGGCTCCTGGAAATAAAGCTGATAGAACAGCGCGTCGTCGTCCTGCGGCATCATGGTGGTCGGCCGGTTCGACCCGCGCGGCAGGAATGGCACGCTCAGGCCGATGACGCCGCGAAAGCGGTCCGGCCGCAGCAGCGCCGCGTGCCAGGCGACCGGCGCCCCCCAATCGTGACCGGCAATCACCGCGGTCTTTTCGCCCGAAGCATCCAACAGGCCGACCATGTCGCCGACCAGATGCAGCAGCGTATATTTTCCGATTTCCGCGGGAGCATCGGTGCGGCCATAGCCGCGCATATCCGGGGCGACCGCCTTGAAGCCCGCTTCGGCCAAGGCGCGAAGCTGGTGGCGCCAGGAATACCAGGACTCCGGAAAGCCGTGACAGAGCACGACCAGCGGGCCTTCGCCCTGCTCGGCGATGTGCATAGCAATCCCGTTGGTCTCGATCGTACGATGCCTGACCTCGCTCATCGCGGTCTCCATCCTGATCTCGCGCCGATCGGCGACGAGGCCGATGGCACCTGGCCGGCGTTGGCTGTTCGACAGATTTGGCTGATCGCCGCGGCTTGATCGAAATTATGGCCGGGCGCCTGCTTTTCGGCAATGCGCGCGGCGATCTAGGCGGACGTCTTGAATCGAATTTTCAAGCCGGAAGGCCATGGCAGTTTCATAAAGGCGTCGTACCGGCGCCACAAACTCCGCGCACCATCCCACACTATAGGGCCAGATCGGGGTGCGGTGGGGAAGCGTCGAGGAGGTTCGACGATGAACATTCAATTCGCCTGCCACGCCCGCGAGGTTGTGATCCACGATTTAGGCCGACCCAATTGCCCGCGCTGCGGGAGCGTCTTGCTGATCGCTGAGGAGTCCGAGTTCAACGTCAAAGGCCGGATTCGCCACGCCTGGTCATGCGACGATTGCGCGCACGAATTCGTCACCTCGATCATGTTGTGGCCGCGTGAGTTTTGCGACTTCCGTTAGGGCGGTCTTTTTAGTTGTGTTGCGTCATTCCGGGTGCACCCCGGTAACCGATTGATCCCGTTGGGGCCCGGTCCAGCGATCGCAAACGTCCCTGACGTGGAACGGAACCAGGATGGCGACTGGGCGTTCAGGAGTGTGATGTTCGTTGCGTGAGTAGCGTTGCGCTTGTTGTTTGCGTCAGTACCAAGCGCGTCAAGTGACCCGCCGGCCCCGCGTATTCCGCGGCCGGCGGGTTTCTTTTGTTAGAGCATGATCCGGAAAAGTGGAGGCCGGTTTTCCGAAAAGATCATGCTCCGCCAAGGAATCTAGAGCGCCAATCAATTCAATCTGAAGCGATTGCGCTCTAGGTGCCGTCGTTAGGTGCCATCCGCGGGAAAATCGCGCTTCGCGGTCCATTGCTCCTTGGTGTCAGCGACATAGTCGGCAAAGCTGCCGGCATTGATGGCGGCGCGAGCGCCTGCCATCAGGTCCTGGTAATAGTAGAGATTGATCAGCGAAAGCAGCGTGCCGCCGAGCGTCTCGCCGCTGCGGAACAGGTGATGCAGATAGGCGCGGGAAAAATCGCGCGCCGCCGGACAGCGGCTTTCCGCGTCGAGCGGCCGCGGGTCGTCGGCGTGGTGCGCATTCTTGATGTTGATCGGGCCGAACCGCGTGAAGGCAAGGCCGTGGCGGCCGTTGCGCGTCGGCAGCACGCAATCGAACATGTCGATGCCGCGCGCCACCGCTTCGAGGAGATCGGCCGGCGTGCCGACGCCCATCAGATAGCGCGGCCGATCCGCCGGCAGCGCCAGCGCGGTCTCGGCGACGATCTTCAGCATCACGTCCTGCGTTTCGCCGACGGCGAGCCCGCCGATGGCATAGCCATGAAAGCCGATATCGGTGAGCGCGCGCGCGCTTTGCTCGCGCAATATTTGATCGTCGCCGCCCTGCACGATGCCGAACAGGGCGCGGCCGGCGGCCGCGCCTGCGAAGGCGCGTTTGCAGCGCTCGGCCCAGCGCAGCGACAGCGTCACGGCGCGCTCGATGTCGCGCCGCTCCGCCGGAAGCTTGACGCATTCGTCGAGCTGCATGGCGATATCGGCGCCGAGCAGCATCTGCACCTCGATGGCGCGCTCCGGCGTCAGCTCCACCATCGTGCCGTCGAGGTGCGAGCGGAAGGTGACGCCCTCCTCCGTGATCTTGCGCAGCGGCGCCAGCGACATCACCTGGAAGCCGCCGGAATCGGTGAGGATCGGATACGGCCAGCGCATGAAGACGTGCAGCCCGCCGAGCGCGGCGACCCGCTCGGCGGAAGGCCGCAGCATCAGATGATAGGTATTGCCGAGCAAAATCTCGGCGCCGGACGCGCGCACGTCGTCGTGATGCACGCCCTTGACCGCCGCCTGCGTGCCGACCGGCATGAACGCCGGCGTATGCACGACCCCGTGCGCCGTCGTTATTTCGCCGGCGCGCGCGGCGCCGTCGCTGGCCGTGAGGCGGAAGGAGAAGGGCATCAATCGCGTCCTGTGCGGCGCGGATCATTAGCCTACGCCACCGGGAGAGCCAATGAGGGCGAGGCGACCGCGTTTTCCGGCGGACGCCGGATGTAAGGTATTGAGGCCGCCGTAGGTGGGCAAAGCGAAGCGTGCCCACGGGCGTGCCGAATATTCGGGCGAGCAACTAATGATTAAAGATCGCTACGCTGCGATGGCCAAAACGTCACTCGAAAAGGCCAAACAGATCCTCCAGGCCGTTTGACGAGCCGGCACCAGGAGCCATTGAGATCATCGGCGGGCTTTCTGCGGCGCCTGGTGTTCAATAGCGTAGCTGCCCCTGCCGCTCCTTCACCCAACCCTGCTCATCCGGCACCGCCAGCGCATCCAAATCCTGCGGCGTCGCGGCTGCATCGTCCACCCATTCGCGCAACAACGGACCGCCGTTGATGACGTCGATGGCGAGTTTTTCCCGCTCGTACTCGTAAGGAAAATCGCGCCACAGCTGATGATCGGGATATAGGCGGCGGATCGCCTTGAAAGCGAGGGCCTGGATGCGCCAGGGCTTGAACGCCGCGTGATCGTAACCGGGGCCTTCGCTGTGGATCTGCACGCCGCTGCACAGCTTGCCGGCATGCTTGTGGAACGTCGGCTCGAACCAGCAATCGCGCAGGCGGCAACCCTGGAGCCAATGCGGCGCCAGCGCGTGCATCTTTTTGATCACCGCCCGCGCATCGATATCGGGGGCGCCGAACAGTTCCAGCGGCCGCGTGGTGCCGCGGCCTTCCGAAAGCGTCGTGCCCTCGACCATCACCGTGCCGGCATAGGCGCGCGCCATCCAAAGATTCGGCGCGTTGGGGCTGGGATTGATCCAGGCGCGCTCACCGAGCGGCCAGCCGAAGCCGGGCGCGGCGTCGGGCTGCCAGCCTTGCATGTCGACGACGCGATAGTCGACATCGAGCTTGAGCGTTTTGACAAACCACGAACCGAGCTCGCCGAGCGTGAGCCCGTGCCGCATCGGCAGCGGCCCGGCGCCGACAAAGCTTTGCCCGCCGGCGCGCAGCCTCAACCCTTCGACCGGCCGGCCGACCGGATTGGGCCGGTCCAGCACCCACACCGCCTTGCCGCGTTGCGCCGCCGCTTCGAGGATCAAGCGCAGCGTGGTGATGAACGTATAAATCCGGCAGCCCAGGTCCTGCAGATCGACCAGGATGACATCGAACGTCTCCAGCATCGCAGCGGTCGGCTTGCGCACGGCGCCGTACAAACTGAACACCGGAATGCCGTGCACCGGATCGTAAAAATCCGGCGACTCGATCATGTTGTCCTGCTTATCGCCACGCAGCCCATGCTGCGGGCCCAACGCGGCGGCGAGCTTGATGCCGCCGCAGGCGGCGAGCGCATCGAGCGAATGCGTCAGGTCGGCGGTGACCGAAGCGGGATGCGCGAGCAAAGCGACGCGCCGGCCGCGCAGCGGCGCGCGCAAATCAGCTTCGGCGATCAGTCGATCGATGCCAAATTTCATCGTTGCCACCGCCCCTTCACGCGTCATTGCCGGGCTCGACCCGGCAATCCATGCTGAGCTGCCGCTCGCCACACCGCTGCGGATCGCTGTGCTTCAGCATAGACCACCGGGTCAAGCCCGGTGGTGACGAAGAGAGGAATCCCGATTCGCTGCGAGTGAACATGCGTTAGGAAAACTCACACGCAAAGCAATCGGAATGATGGAAGTCCGGCTGGCCGGGCGGGTGCGCCAGCGCCCAATAGGATTTTCGGCCGCCGGTTTCTTCGATCACCGCGGCGAGACCGAGACGCCATGCGGCGTCGCGCGGCAAGTGCGATAGATCGAGCCCGGCTTGCAAGGTGTAGCGCTCGGGCGCCGCTTGCACGTCGATGCGGGGCACATCGATCTCGGTCGCCACACGCATCCCGCTTCGATAGCGATCGAAGCGATAGGCCGCCCATTGCGTCGAGGGCGCAAAGTTGAATTCGTAATAGGCTTCGCCTGGCAAAGGACGGACGAAGGCCTCGAAACAGGTGTGCCGCCAAAGCTCGTCGGTCCGTGCGGCCATCGAGAGCGGCGGCAGGCGCAGATCGCCGATGTTGCCGGTCACGACATACGAGAGCGCCAAACTGCCGGCGGGCGAACGCGCAACGTCCGCGTCGATGCGGGTCGCGGCGAGGCAGAGCAAATCCGGATGAAGTCGCAACGACTGGCGCATACCGCTTCCGTCGTCTAGAGCAGGATGACTTATCTTCGAATCGTCATCCCGCTCTAAGTTCTTGTTTTATCGCGCGTCCGGACGGAAAACCGGTTTCCACTTTTCCCGGACGCGCTCGAAGCGAAGATTCACCGGGTTCGTGGTTCACGCAGCTTGAACATTATGCCCCGAGCTTATAGGTTCCCCACGGTTTTAGAGGATTGTGACATGAGCGTGGATGGTAACTGGAATCTCGTGTTGGTTACGCCAATGGGCGACCGTCCGGCCACCCTTTCGGTGACGGCCGACGGCAGCGTACTCAAGGGCAGCCAAGGGGCCGAGGGAAATTCGACCGATATTTTCGACGGTACGGTCAATGGCAACGACGTGACTTGGAAGGTATCGATTACCAACCCTATGCCGATGACGCTCGAATTCACCGGCACGGTCAATGGCGATGTGATCAGCGGCAGCGTGAAACTGGGCGCGTTCGGCAGCTCTTCGTTCTCCGGCACCCGCGGCTAGCGAACGTAACGGAACAACAAACAAGCGTCGCCGTAGGAATAGAACCGGTAGCCGGCCGCGGTGGCATGTGCGTAGGCGCGCCGCATCGTGTCCAGGCCGCAGAAAGCGCTCACCAGCATGAACAAGGTCGAGCGCGGCAGATGGAAATTGGTCAGCATCGCGTCGACCGCGCGGAAGCGGTAGCCCGGCGTAATAAATAGCGCGGTTTCGCCGGAAAATGCCGCGAGCGTGCCGTCCTCTGCCGCCGCGCTTTCCAGTAGCCGCAGCGCGGTCGAGCCGACCGCGACGATGCGTCCGCCGGCGCGCCGCGTGGCATTGAGCGCCGCCGCGGTCTCGGCGCTGACGACACCCCATTCCGGCTGCATCCGGTGACCGGAGGTATCTTCGGCCTTGACCGGCAGGAAGGTGCCGGGGCCGACATGCAGCGTCAGGCGATGCAACGCGATCCCGCGCGTGCGTAAGTCCTGCACCAGCGCGTCGGTGAAGTGCAGGCCCGCGGTCGGCGCCGCCACCGAACCTTCCTCGCGCGCGAACATCGTTTGATAGTCGGTGCGATCGCGCTCGTCGACCGGGCGGCGGCCGGCGATATAGGGCGGCAACGGCATGTCGCCGCGCTCCGCCAAGGCCTGATCGAGCACCGCGCCATGGAAGGCGAAGGCGAGCGTCACCTCGCCGCCGTCCCCCTTGGCCTCGACCGTGGCGTCGAGCTGGTCGAGGAAGCACACTCGGCCTTCGCTGCCGAAACGCACGACGTCGCCGACGGCGAGGCGCTTGCCCGGTTTGACCAAGGCGTTCCAGCGCGAACCGTCGAGCCGCTTGATCAGCGTTGCGGCGATCGCAGGCTCCCGATCGCCGCGGCCGATGCGGCGGCCGGTAAGGCTCGCCGGGATCACTTTAGTGTCGTTGACGACCAACGCATCGCCGGCCCGCAACAAACTCGGCAGGTCGCGCATCGTGCGGTCCTCGAGCTCGGTCGCCGCGCTTCGCCGCACCACCAGGAGCCGCGCGGCGTCACGCGGTGAGGCTGGCCGCAGCGCGATGCGGTCCTCGGGCAAGGCGAAATCGAACAAATCAGTGCGCATGGTGCAGCGGCGTGCAGCGCGCAAGCGCCGCGTTCACGGCATTGCGATAGACGTTGCGTGCCTCGACCCCCGCATCGATCCTTACGGCTTGGCGTCGGCCGCCACCCGCATATGGATGATGCGGTCGGGATCGGCCGGTGGCTCGCCGCGCTTGAGCTTGTCGACGGCGTCCATGCCGCGGACGACCTCGCCGACCACCGTGTACTGGCCGTTGAGGAACGAGCCGTCGGCGAACATGATGAAAAACTGGCTGTTGGCGGAATTGGGATTGCTGGCGCGGGCCATGCCGACGGTGCCGCGCTTGAACGGCACCTTGGAGAACTCGGCCTTGAGGTCGGGATATTTCGAACCGCCGGTGCCGTTGCCGTATTTGCCGTCGCCGGTCTGCGCCATGAAGCCGTCGATGACGCGGTGGAACGGCACGTGGTCGTAAAAATGCTCGCGGGTCAGCAGCTTCAGCCGCTCGGCGTGGAGCGGCGCGATGTCGTTGTACAACTTGATGATCACCCGGCCGTATTTGGTGTCGAGGTAGAGCGTGTTTTGCGGGTCGAGACCGGGCGGAAGAGTTTCGGCAAGGACTGGTGCTGCACACATGATGGCGAACAGTAGGGCAAGGACGCGGGTCATGTCATCTCCCGGGTGAGATTTTTTAGGCCCTGGCGAATTTCTTTTTCAGCCGCGCCGCAACCGCGGCGGGCACGAAGGCCGAGACGTCGCCGCCCATGCCGGCAATCTGGCGTACCAACGTGGCGGTGATCGGGCGTACCGGAGGCGAAGCGGGCACGAAGACGGTCTGCACTTCGGGCGCCATCGCGGCATTCATGCCGGCCATCTGCATCTCATAGTCGAAGTCGGTCGCATCGCGCACGCCGCGGACCAGTATTGTCGCGCCAGCCCGCCGCGCCGCCGTGACGACAAGGTCGGCGAAGGTGGTGCAGGCGATTTCGCAGCCTGCAGCGCGGGCCAACGGCCCGCAAATCTCCTCCAGCATGGCGAGCCGTTCCTCGGCCGAGAACAACGGCGCTTTACCGGGATGGATACCGACGGCCAGCACCAAGCGGTCGGCGAGGCGCACGGCGCTCCGCACCACGTCGAGATGGCCGTTGGTCATGGGATCGAACGACCCGGCGAACAGGGCAATGCGCGGCATGGCGGCGGTCTAGCCCGCGCCCGACCGCGCCGCAAGGCGGGGTGTGAACTTGTCATCGGGGGAGGAGGGAAAAATTGGCGGCGCGCCGGAACTTGGGCCATTCACATTGGTTTTCAGGGCGCTGTTGGAAACGGCAAAATTGTGACGGCCATCAACGAGAACATGGCTTGTGCTGACCAGAATGCCACCCAGTCAAGCCGCGACCCGACACAGAAAAGGGCGCGAAACAGGGACCGGTGTCATGCTCAAATCCGTTTACGCCATCGCCGCCGCTGCGATCGTAGCGGCCTCGTTCGTGGGCACCCTCAGTCTGTCGCCCCAGGTCGAAGCCCGAGGATCGGTGCCCGGCGCCAAAGCCGATCGCGCCGATACGCGTCCACTGGCGAAGGACTGCTCGAAGCAGGCTTGGCCCTATTTCGAAGCCGGCTGTTTGCGCGATACGCGCAATCCTTATGGTCAGGCCCGCGACGTGCGCCTGGTTTCGGCGGACCGCCTGCCGGCGGGGCGAGATCCCGTGCGCTAACTCCTGTCCTCGCCCCCCAGCCATGCCACCGCCCGGGCGCCCGCTTGGGTGCCCGGTCTGGCGTGTTCAGCCCGCCGAGCGGGCGCCGTTTCATCCGCGCGAGAATTGCGCTAAGACCCGGCCGAGCGTTTGGGTCGGTATCTCATGATCGTCCTGATCGACAATTACGACAGCTTCGCCTTCAATCTGGTGCACTATCTCGGTGAACTGGGGGCGGAGGTCCGCGTCTATCGCAACGACAAGATCACGACCGCCGCCGTCGTCGACGCCGATCCGGACGCCATCGTGCTCTCGCCCGGCCCCTGCACGCCGAAAGAGGCCGGCATCTGCCTCGATTTGATCGCGGCAGTTTCCGCCAAAATCCCGATCCTCGGCGTCTGTCTCGGCCACCAGGCGATCGGGGACGCCTTCGGCGGCAAGGTGGTGCGGGCGCCGGTGCCGGTTCACGGCAAGCTGTCGGAGATCCGTCACGGCAGCACCGGAATTTTTCGCGGCATCAACGCGCCGTTCCGGGCGACCCGCTATCATTCGCTGGTGATCGACCGCGGCAGCCTGCCCGGCGAGCTGACGGTGACCGCGGATACCGCGGACGGCCTCATCATGGGGGTCGCGCATAACAGCCTGCCGGTGCACGGCGTGCAATTCCATCCCGAGAGCATCGCCTCGGAGCACGGCCACCGCATGCTGCAAAACTTTCTCGACATCGCCGCCTCCTGGAATGCAGCGAGCGGCCGGCGGCAAAAAGCGCAAAGTGCGCCGCAGACCGCGCCGCGAAAATCGCCGGCGCGGGTCAATTGAGAGTTCCATCGTGACCGACGCATTCAGGGCGCTCATCGGCAAAGTCGCGACCGGCGCCGCGCTGACGCGCGAGGAAGCGGCGAGCGCCTTCGAGCAGATGATGTCGGGCGAAGCGACGCCCTCGCAGATGGGCGGACTATTGATGGCGCTGCGGGTGCGCGGCGAGACCGTCGAAGAAATCACCGGCGCGGTCTCTGCCATGCGCGCCAAAATGCTGCGGGTGACGGCGCCGCCCGATGCCGTCGACGTCGTCGGCACCGGCGGCGATGCCTCGGGCTCGTTCAATATCTCCACCTGCGCCGCGCTGATCGTCGCCGGCGCCGGCGTTCCGGTCGCCAAGCACGGCAACCGCGCACTGTCGTCGCGCTCGGGCGCGGCCGACGTGCTCGCCGCGCTCGGCGTCAATATCGATCTGACGCCGGAGGCGATCGGGCGCTGCATCCGCGAGGCCGGCATCGGCTTCATGTTTGCGCCGGCGCATCATCCGGCGATGAAGAACGTCGGACCGACCCGGGTCGAGCTCGGCACGCGCACGATTTTCAACCTGCTCGGGCCGCTCTCCAATCCCGCGGGCGTGCGCCGGCAGATGGTCGGCGTGTTTTCGCGGCAATGGACCCAGCCGCTGGCGCAGGTCTTGAAAAATCTTGGCTCCGAGCGGGTCTGGGTGGTGCACGGCTCCGACGGGCTCGACGAGATCACCACGGCCGGGCCAACCAGCGTTACCTCGCTCGAAGACGGCACCCTCAAGAGCTTCGAGATTTCGCCCGAGGACGTCGGCCTGCCCAGGGTCAAGCCGGAAGCCTTGCGCGGCGGCGATGCGGCGGCGAATGCCAGCGCCTTGCGCGGGGTTCTCGCCGGCAAGGATTCCGCGTTTCGCCACGTGGCGCTCATCAATGCGGCCGCCGGGCTCTTGGTCGCGGGTAAAGCCAAGACCCTGAAGGACGGCGTCGAGCTTGCCGCCCACGCGGTGGACTCCGGCGAAGCCGCAGGACGGCTCGAGCGGCTGATCGCGGTCTCCAACGATGGCTGACATTCTCGCCCAGATCGCCGCCTATAAGCGCGACGAGATCGCCGCGGCGAAGCGCCGGCGCCCGCTCGCGGCGCTTGAACGGGAAGCCAAGGCGGCGAGCGCGCCGCGCGGGTTTTTGGCGGCGATCGAGCGGCGGCTCGCGGCCGGCGACTACGCGCTGATCGCCGAAATCAAGAAGGCGAGCCCGTCGAAGGGATTGATCCGGGAAAAATTTGATCCGCCGGCGCTGGCGGCGGCGTATCAGGCCGGCGGCGCGACCTGTCTGTCGGTGCTGACCGACGCGCCCTCGTTCCAGGGCTCGCTCGATCATCTGCGCGCGGCGCGCGCCGCCTGCGCGCTGCCGGTGCTGCGCAAGGATTTCATGTACGACCCTTACCAGGTGACGGAGGCGCGCGCCGCCGGCGCCGATTGCATCCTCATCATCATGGCCGCGGTCGATGATGCCTGCGCGGCGGAGCTCGAAGCGGCGGCGTTTGCGCTCGGCATGGACGTGCTCGTCGAGGTCCACGACGAGCAGGAACTCGCCCGCGCGCTGCGCCTGAAATCGCCGCTGATCGGAATCAACAACCGCGACCTGAAAACCTTCACAACGACGCTCGCAACCAGCGAACGCTTGGCGGCCTTGGTCCCGGCCAGCCACGTCGTCATCGCCGAAAGTGGCATCTTCGCGCCGGGCGATCTTGCCAGGCTTGCCAAAGTCGGCATTTCGACGTTCCTGGTCGGCGAGGGTTTGATGCGCCAGAGCGATGTCGCGGCGGCGACGCGCGCGCTGCTCGCGCGCAGTGCCGCACTCGCTCCGGCACGGTGAAGACCGTGGCGCGACGGAAAAATCTCACGCATCTCGGGGCGCGCGGCGAGGCCCGCATGGTCGACGTTTCGGCAAAGCCCGCGACGGAACGCGAAGCGCTCGCCGAGGGCCGGGTGGTCATGTCGCCCGCGACGCTCGCTATCGTGCAACGCGGCGACGCCAAGAAGGGCGACGTGCTCGGCGCCGCGCGCATCGCCGGGATCATGGCCGCCAAACGGACGCACGAATTGATCCCGCTCTGCCATCCGCTGTTGCTCTCGAAGGTCGAAGTTGACGTGACGCCCGACCCGAAGCTCCCCGGCGTCGCGGTTAAGGCGCGCGTCAAGGTCGCGGGACAAACCGGTGTCGAGATGGAGGCGCTGACCGCCGTCGCGGTGGCCTGCCTCACCATCTATGACATGGTGAAGGCGGTCGAACGCGGCATGCGCATCGAGGGCATCCGGCTGATCGAGAAACGCGGCGGCCGCAGCGGTCATTATCTCGCAAAGGAGTAAAGCGGTGGCGCTGTTGTCGGTCGCAGAAGCGCTGGAACGCGTGCTCGCGCATGCCGCACCACTGCCCGCCGAAGAGGCGCCGCTCGCCGAGGCCGACGGCCGCGTCCTGGTTCTCGCGCTCAAGGCCCGGCGCACCCAACCGCCGGCCGATGTATCGGCGATGGACGGTTATGCCGTGCGCGCCGACGATATTGCAAACGTGCCGGCCCGCCTCAAAATCATCGGCGAGGTCGCCGCCGGCCGGCCGTTTGCTCGCGCCGTAGGCAACGGTGAGGCGGCGCGCATTTTCACCGGCGGCGTGGTGCCACAAGGCGCCGACACGGTGGTGATTCAGGAATTCACCAAGCGCGACGGCGATTGCGTCGAGGTGCAGCGGCCAACCGCCAAGGGCCGCCACATTCGCGCCCAAGGCCTCGACTTCACAGCGGGCGATGTGTTGCTCCCCGCCGGCCATCGGCTCACGGCGCGTGATCTTGCGCTCGCCGCCGCCATGAACCATCCCCTCGTTCCCGTGCACCGCCGGCCGAAAGTCGCCATGTTCGCGACCGGCGACGAGCTGGTTCCGCCCGGCGTTCAGCCGGGCCCCGGCCAGATCGTCAGCTCCAACACGTTTGCGTTCGCGGCGCTGGCGCGCGCGGAAGGCGCCGAAGCCGTGGACTTCGGTATCGTCGCCGACCGGCTCGACGATACGATTGCGGCGATCCGGCGCGCGTGCGAATGCGGCGCCGACATTCTCGTCGCCTCCGGCGGGGCTTCGGTCGGCGAGTACGATCTGGTGCAAAAGGCTTTCACCGCCGAGGGCATGGAACTGTCGTTCTGGAAATTGGCGCTGCGGCCCGGCCGTCCGCTGATGCATGGCCGGTTGGGCGCGATGCAGGTGCTTGGGGTTCCCGGCAACCCGGTCTCGGCCTTTGTCTGCGTGTTTCTGTTCCTCGTACCGCTGATCCGCCGCCTGGCTGGACGCCGCGATCTGGCGCTGCCGACCGAAGCGGCGCTGCTCGGCTGCGACCTTCCGCAAAATGACGAGCGCGCGGACTATCTGCGCGCGACGCTCTCGGAGACGCCGGAGGGCTTGGTGGTCACCCCTTTCCCGGTTCAGGACAGTTCCATGATGGCGCCGCTGGCGAAGGCGGATTGTCTTTTGATCCGCGAGCCTCATGCGCCGGCGGCGACAGCCGGCAGCCGCTGTGCGATCGTACGATTGCAGCATTAGCGCCGAACATTGTCGTTCCGGCAGCGATGCAAAAAGCCCGGGGCGCAACCCCGGGCTGAGATAGTTCAAAGATCGCGTGACGCTATCGGCCCAACCAATTGAAGCGCCAGACCAATCCCGAGGTAATCGTCTGGTTCGTTTTGAGCATGTGCTCGGCGACACCAAATGGCGCGCCCGTCGCTGTATCAATGATAGGAACGTCCGCAGCCGTATAGCTCGCGTACCGATATTCAGTACGCCAGAACAGTCCGCGGACGGGAACCCAGGACATGTTCAGCGCATATTCGGTGCCGCCGCCCAGGAACCAGCCGGAATAGGTATTGGCCGAAAGACTGAGGCCGGTAGCTACAGGCGGTGCAAATGCGGACAAGAAATTCACCTGATCAAAACGCGTTGCGGTGTAGCCGCCATCGACGTAGGTCAAGAGCGAGGGCGTGACCAGGTATCCAACGCGGCCACCCACGTACCAGGCTCCGGTCTCTTTTTCGCTGCCGGTAACCGGTCCGGACGGATCGCCGAACGTACCCTGCAGGTCCATGAAGTCGTAGTCGCCGAAGGCACCGATCACGAAATTTCCCAAGGCGGCTACACCGAACTGGTAATCGCAGCCCCCGCCCAGCCTGCCGAGCCAACCTCGGCCGCCATTCGTGACCGTGGTTCCGATCGGCACAAGGCCTGGAGACGTTTCTGAGTGGCTGTCCTGGTTGTACATGCCGTAGCCGCCGCCGGCATCGACGTAGCAGCCGGTCCAAGTCGGAGCGGGCGGGAGCGGAGCCTTGAGCGGAATCCCCATGTCTGCCGCAACCGCGGAGCCCGACAGCAAAGAAAGCAAAGCGACGGAAGTGACAAGAACTCGATTCATGTCGTCCCCCTATGGAAATTCGCTGGAGCGGCAAATCAGAGCGAACGCTACGATAACATTATTCGCCCGCCGAAACCGTTGCCCGCGGGCCACAAGGCGCCGAAAAGTCCATTCGCGCACCGGGCCGGCCGGCCACTCCGAAGCGGCGATTCCCGCGCAAACCGAATTGGCCGCGCTTCGCGGCGGCTTTGCCGAATGAACGTGCGACCGCAGGCGCGCCGGGGGAACAGGGCAAGGCTTCCTGGCGGTGGGATTGCGCTCCCTTTCTGGTCCAGGACAGTTTCCATGATGGGCCGTGGCGAACGCCAATTGTCTCTTGATCCGAAAGCCTTACGCGCCGGCGGCGACAGCCGGCAGCCGCCGCAAGATCGTTAAGTTCGAGCGTTAAGCGGACGTTCGACGCGATCCCCGTTTTCTTCACTTCAAATTAAATGGTTGCGGAACACATATGGAACGGATAGTGTCCGTTCATGATTTGTTTCGGCCGCGGCCGGGCAGCCAGGGGAAGCGCCAATGCTCACGCGCAAGCAAGCTGAACTGTTGCGTTTCATCCACGAGCGCCTCAAGGAGGCTGGAGTTCCACCTTCGTTCGACGAAATGAAGGACGCGCTCGACCTGCGCTCCAAGTCTGGCATTCATCGGCTGATCACCGCGCTCGAGGAACGCGGCTTCATTCGCCGCCTGCCCAATCGGGCGCGCGCGATCGAAGTCATCAAGCTGCCTGAGTCAGTAGCCCACGGTTTCGGTTCAAGCCGCGCGCGGGGGTTTACGCCGAGCGTCATCGAAGGAAATCTCGGCCGCGTGCGCACCGCTTCGGAAGACGAAGGCGGCCGGCCGGTTGCCGTGCCGGTGATGGGCCGCATCGCCGCCGGTACGCCGATTGAAGCGATCCAAACCCGCAGTCACACCATCAACATGCCGTCCGACCTGTTGACCACGGGCGAGCATTTCGCGCTCGAAGTGCGCGGCGATTCGATGATCGAGGCGGGAATTCTCGACGGCGACATCGCGCTGCTCAAGCGCAGCGATGCCGCCGACACCGGCGACATCGTCGTCGCCTTGATCGACGACGAAGAAGCGACGCTGAAGCGTTTCCGGCGGCGCGGCGCTTCGATCGCGCTCGAACCCGCCAATACCGCCTACGAGGTGCGCATCCTGCCGCCCAACCGCGTGCGCATTCAGGGCAAGCTGGTCGGGCTGTTCCGGCGGTACTGATTCACTCAATCGTTTGGACCGAGATCCTCCGGCCGCGGCGTCGCGTCGCGCGGCGGCGACCGTGATGCCGCCGGCCGACCTGCGGCAGTGTCTGCATTGGCCGCGGCTGTGCGCGCGGGTTGCTGCGCATTCGGCGCCATATTCGGCGCCCACGGCCGATCGAAATTCGGCGGCCGCGCCGAATTCGATCACAAAACCCGCGCCGTCGCGGCGCAGCGCCAGCGCGCCGCGCGCGCGCCAGAGGCGGCGCCCGATTACAGTCGCGGCACAGTCGGGCGGCGCGTCGCGCGTTGCCACGATGATTGTTGCGCGCCGGCAATCCTCCTCGAAGGCGTCCGGCGCCAGCGCGTAGGCGACCAGCCGGCCGTCGGCGAGCTTGCCGATGCACCCGGACGGATCGCAGCTGATGCCGTGGCCGAGCGCGGGGTCGCGAGGGTCGCGCCCATCGGAATCGGCGGCGAGCCATTCGTGGATGGCAAAGGCATCGCCGCCAGCGTGGTGGAAGGCAAGCCGGCCGTCCGCGCCGCGCACCGCGAAGGTGCGGCCGTCGGCGGCAACCAGAATGTCCGGGACCGGGGCGCGGGCCGCCCAGATGATGGCGAGCACCGCGAGCACGGCGCCGCTCCAACGCAACGGCGTCTTGAGAAGACCGATCGCGAGCAAGCCCGCTGTCGCCAGCAACAGCGGGCCGGCGCCGAACGAGTTAACCCGACCGAAGGCGCCGGGCAGGCCCGCTACCCAGAGCGCGACGGCATTCATCCAGTCGATGCCGTAACCCATTTGCCGCCAGAATTCGGCATCGAACCCAAACGGGATGGCGACCACGCGGATGAGGCCCATCGGCATCACCCACGCGGAAACGACGGGCATCGCGAGCAGGTTGGCGAGTACGCCATAGGGCGCGACCCGATGGAAATGGTAGGCCGCGTAGGGCGTAGTGGCGAGGCCGGCGACCAGCGAAGCCAGAATGAGGCCGGCGACCTCGTTGACGCCCCACAGCGCCGCGCGGGCGCCGAGCGAAGAGTCGGCCCCCGGCCGCGTCCACGGCAGGCCGCGGCTATAGGCGGCGACCAGCGCCAGCGTCGCCGCAAACGACATCTGGAAGCTCGGATGCACGACCGCTTCCGGCGCAAAGAACAGGACCAGCAGCGCGGCAATCGTCACCGTGCGCAAGGTCAAGATCGGTCGATCGAGCATGACGCCGACAAGCACGATCGCGATCATGATGAAGGAGCGTTGCGTCGCCACCTCGGCGCCCGAGAGCACCAGATAAAACGCGGTCACGAGCAGCGCAGCGAACGCCGCCCATTTTTTGATCGGCATCCGATCGGCCACTCCCGGGATCAGCGCCAACACCGCGCGCAGGAAGAAAAACACGACGCCGGCGACCACCGCCATGTGATAGCCGGAGATCGAAAGAACGTGACCGATGCCGGAAACGAACATCGCGTCGTAAAGGTGGGGCGCAATCGCATCGCGCTTGCCGGTGATCAACGCCGAGGCAATCGAGCCGGTGTCGCCCGGCACCACGGAGCGGATGCGTTGATCGATCGCGTCGCGCAGTCCTTGGATGAAGGCATTGGCGCGCATGCGCAGACTTGCCGCCACCGGCGGCGCGACGATTTTGACGGCGCCGTGCACGAAGCCGGAAGCGCCGATGCGCTGGAAATAAAGGTCGCGGGCAAAGTCATAGCTGCCCGGCCGCAACGGCTGCAGCGGCGGGTTGAGCTGCGCTTTGACTTCGACGAAGGCGCCGGCCGGCGGCGCCAAGCCGCGGCGCACGGAGAGCCGCACGCGCTGCAGCTTGCCGGCGATGCGATTGCCCTCGATCCGTTCGACCCGCAGCACAAAGCGGTCGGTCTTCTGGCTCTCCTCGCGCAGCTCGACGAAACCGGCAATCGAAACGCTGTAGGCCGGATAACGCGGTATTATGGCCCAAACGCCAGAGGAATCGAAAATAGCCAAGGGCGTCTTCACGCATGACCGACGCATGTAAGCTGTATTTGGTAAGGCCGCTCGACTTGACCCATTCAGCGGCGGCTATCGCGCGCAATTACGGTGACAAGGGCGCGATCATCGTAACGAGCGGCGAGGAAGGCATTCGCGTGGGCGTGCATGGCCTCGATCTACGCGAAGCGCAGGATGCGTTATGTACGGCTATTTACGATGTGGTCTCTAAGGCTTTGGCTTAAATGGATATCTGTCGCCTTTTTCCCGGTTCGCGTCGGTCTGGAGCGGCTGCAAATTTTTCGGACTATCGGTGCCGCCTTTGGAAACTGGCTTTATGTGATCAATTTCCCAACTTTTTTCGCCTTCTTTCCCGTAGGACGGCTTGAAAATCTCGTTACCAAAGGGATCCCGTCGGCGCACGTCGGGGTTCTTGCCACGGATAGGGTCGGCCTTTTCCCAAACCTTGTTGATGAGGTCTTGTGACGGCGGTCCTGGCTTTCTGGCCATGTGCATTCCTTTCGACAGTATGCCAAACTTGGCGGACGGGGTCGGATTTGAACCGACGTGGGGCATGCACCCCATGAGCGATTTTAAGTCGCCTGCAATAACCGCTCTGCCACCCGTCCCATAGACGATCACGCCCCGAGTGATCGGGGCGTTTTCGTCTATGGGGAACGGCAAGAGTTCTCAGACATGGCAACCGCCGCCCTCAGTCCAGAAGTTTACAATTGGCGGCCAAACATCAAGTTGCGGCGCGCGCTGAGTGCGCTGCGTTGCGTCTTGCTTCACCGCGTCAGCAAGTTCTTTCAGCGCACTCACGCGCGCATCAGGCGGCAGAATCCAGATCGCAAAAATATGCCGCATCAGGTTTTGCGAAGGTACAGGAATTTTTTTGCCTTTTTCGTAATTTGCTATCGTCTGCACATCAACGCCAAACGCTTCTGTTAGTCGTTCTTGGGTGAGTCCCATTTGCTTCCGCAAAAAACGGAAGTCTGGGCCGGTCAACTCTTTCTTAAAATAGGCAATGAAAAAGCCAATGGCGCGGAGAAGGTCATCTTCTTCGTGGATAGAAACAACAGTGCCGTAGTCTGGATCATTTTCAACGGTATAACCGTTGGCCAGATAGATGTAATCCAACCCAGATGCCGCGTAATGCAAGGGAGTGCCGTCGAGGGGCTCACCTCGCACATGAAATAGTATTCGCTCGCTCATTTGTCGTCTTCCCATTCTACGGTCTTTATGAGGAGCCGCTGTTCCTTCACCACGATGGTGACGACGCCCATTTTTCGGGACGTGCCTTCGGGCGTGTCGACGAGTTTTACTTTCCATTCTCCTTCTTTCTTCCCTGTTTCGATTTTTCCAACTACGTGACCGCACTCAAGCGTACGACGAACATCAAACACGTCGAAACCACGCTGGCCGATTCGTTCCTCGGAGTGATCCAAGTACGAGATGCGGCGCTCCCTCGCCAGCCGTCGAATGATCGACAACAGCGATTCTGGCCGGGGCGGATGCTCCGGCCACTTTGTCGCCTGTCGTATCTGCGGTTTGTCACGACCGTCCTCGGACTGCGGAGCTTCGAATTTCATCACCCTGTGCTTTCAGCCAATCGCACCTATAACGCTTATAGGTAACGAAAGTGCGAAAGTCAAAGGTCACGTCTTCGCGATCCACTTGCCGATGCTGATTCCGATGGGCTTTCCGGCTTTGTCGAACATCAGGGCGATGCCGGCGGCTTCCAGCGCCGCCTGAATGGCCGTGAGATTGTTGGCAATCGGAGTTCGGTTGCTATTTTCGAAGTCTTTTAAGGTACTTAGGCCGATGTGAGCCTTGTCGGCTAAATCCTTTTGGGACCAGCCAAGCCATCCTCTGGCGGCGCGAACCTGCTCGGGCGACATACCCCTATATAGCCAGCCAAAACTTTTTCGTCAAACGTCAACCTTTTCGGTTGACATGGATCATATCAGCCAATACGGTCAACCTCAGCTAAAAAGGTTGACTGTTCCGTGGCCCAGCATTTCTTACTTTCTCGCGCTGCCAAGAGCCTGACGCTGGCCCAGGTCGTCCGCATGACCGACGCGGAAGCCGAGACGATGTTCTGTGCCGTTCGCTGGTCTGACACGAATGGTGAGGCCGTGTGCTGCCATTGCGGTGGAACCGATGCTTATGACTGCCGACGCCCGAACGGCGCGCCACGGTTCCGCTGCCGGGCTTGTGGCAAGGATTTTTCGATCACGTCCGGGACGCTGTTCGCCTCGCACAAGCTGCCGCTCCGCAGCTACCTGCTCGCAATCGCGATCTTCTGCAATGAGGTGAAGGGCAAGAGCATGCTCGCGCTCTCGCGCGATCTCGGCACGTCCTACAAGTGCACGTTCATGCTGGCCCACAAACTCCGCGAGGCGATGGCGTCCGAATTTAAGGGGCGAACCATCGGCGGAGAGGACAAAGAGGCCGAAGTGGACTCGGCGTACTTCGGTGGATACGTGAAGCCCGCGAACCGGCGCGAAGATCGCGTTGACCGTCGCTTCGCTGAAAATCAGTCCGGCAAGCGCAAGGCTGTCATCGTGATCCGCGAGCGGGGCGGCAACACTCTCCCGGCAGTGTTTCCGAGCGAGAGCGCCGCGCTCTCGTTCATCCGCTCGCGCATCGCCAAGGGCACGACCGTGTTCACGCGGACGAGTCGGCAAGCTGGAATGATCTGCATGCTCGCTATGAAATGAAGCGCATCAACCATCAAGAGGCGTACAGCGCAGACGGTGCCTGTACGAACTGGGCGGAATTATTCTTCTCCCGGCTCCGTCGCGCGGAAGCCGGTCACCATCACCATGTAGCCGGACCTTATTTGCTGCGATTCGCACAGGAAGCCGCTTGGCGCGAGGACAATCGTCGCCGTTCCAATGGCGACCAAGTGCAGGCTGTCGCTGGCCTTGCGATGGCCCTTAAGCCTTCAGTCGATTTCTGCGGATATAAGCAACGACACTTGAAACAAGCTTAGGGCAACGTCAGTTCGACGACTCCCGTGCGTCCATCGTAAATCATCTTGAAGTGCATCAGAAATGTTCGTCCAATGAGCGCACTATGACGCTGACCGCCAGCCGCCAGATGGACCCCGCCAAAGCGGCCAAGTTGCGTTACAACCAGCGACGGCACATGAATATGGGCGAGATATACACTCACTTCATGCTGGCCGTTGCTCCCGCTGACCTTTTGTCTGTCAACAACCGGAAGCTTGAGGCTTATCGCCAGATCGTTATCAATGAAGCTTTCGTGCGCTCCAGTATCTACAAGAGCCGGCACACCACGCTGGGCCAAATTTGGCACGCCAACAGACGTAGCCGTAAATGCTGGGTCAAAACCGATGTCTACAACTAGCGTCGGCCCTTGCACGACCAGCATATGATGTGCTGGTAGGAGGCCGCCAGGAGCAAAACCACATTGAGTGGTCTTAGGCATCGTGCGACACGGCGTACACTACCGATGCCGGTAGCGTTACGTCCGGTGCGCCAATTTCTCGAATGAGGTATGGGCCGCGACCAAAACGCCGAACCGCCTCTGCGGCGGCGTCCTCGAAGCTGCCAAAGGTGCCGATAAGTTCGCTGTTCCGGATGAGCGCCCATTGGCCTTTTGCCTTGGCTTCAAGGTCTCGGCGCAGCTTTTCGAACAGCCTTCGCTCTGTCGCCAATTCAGCCATGACATCACCGCCCTGTTTCGTAGTGCGGGCCAAATTATCTCCTGCACGCATTTGCTTTATGACCGATTAACGAGGGCCGCCAGCCTTGGTTCCCCTCGGATATGCCGATGTTATCGGGAGTCTTGAGAGGGCGCTAGGGGGGCTGGATGGCCGTTTGGCACCGGTCATATAGTGATTATCCAGCGCGCCGGCACCCCCTCGCCAACGGTCACGACCCCTTTGCCCTCGTATTTCCGCAGCGATACTCGGATGCCATTGCTCGACTAAACATCGGCGACAATCGACCACCGGACAGGATGGGCGTGGGCATGCGCTACAAGGCTCCTGCCCTTGTGGCATTGCAGCGCCGATAGGACACTCTTGGCCAGTTTGGTAATGTCGGCCGGATTGGGGCTTGCCACGCCGCGCGCTTTCAGCATGCGTTCCGTTATCTCGCGCGGCTTCAATGGCCCCTCAGCGGTCCGCAGCACCTCCAAGACGTGTCGTAAGACTGTCCCGCGTTTGAACCATGGATTTGACTTCCGCCGCCGTACCGCGATGGGAGCTAGGTTATAGCCGGGCTGTAGCAGCTTTAAAACGGCCTCGACGTGTTTCATGGCCTGTCTGAGCCGACGCCCCTCGCGCCCGTGCTCAATGAGCTTGCCCGCCAGTTCAGCGTGAAGCTGTTCCAGCGTATGCGTCGCGCGCTTGGTCGCTATCGTGGCTGTTCGGAATCGCATCCCGAAAATTTAGTGGGGATGCCGTCAAAATTCCTCTGGCGTTTGGGCCATAATACCGGGATAACGCAGAACCGGATGATCGATCAGCGCGGTCTTCAGCGTTGCGACGGCAAAGCCGGCGGCGATGGCGAAAAAGCCGAGCCCGAGCACGAAGCCGACCGGACGCCGGCGCAACAACACGGCAGCGACGGCGCCGGCTGCCGCCAAACCTGATGCCGCCCACCAGGCGGGTTCGCGCTCCGCGGTGAAATAAAGAACGATTCCGGCGCCGAAAGCGACCGCAAACCACGGCAATAGGCGCCCCGGCCCGACCTCCGCTACCGCCCACTCGCGGATGCGCGCGGGCACGGCGAATTCGGACTGCGGCCACGCCGCACCCCACGCCCCTCGTGCGCCGCCGAACGGCCAAGTCCGCGTGCCCGTTCGCGTGCCTGTTCGCGCGCGGGTTCGCGCGCCGCCGTCGTCCGCCACCGCGCGCTCCCCAAAAAGAAACGCCCTTGCGCGCCAAGAAGTCGGCGCATGCTACCTAAGGGCGAGCGCGATGGCGAGCGGGCCTGTGGGGAACGTCCGTTCAACTCCCGGCGGAAGCCTTGGCCCAGCTGTCGCGCAGCCCGACCGTGCGGTTGAATACCAACCGCTCGGGCGTTGAGTCCGCATCGCGGCAGAAATAGCCGAGCCGCTCGAACTGCACGGTGTCGGCCGAATTCTGCTCGGCCAAGGCCGGCTCGACCCGCGCATCGGCAATCACTTCGAGCGACTGCGGATTGAGGTCGGCGGCAAAGTTTGCGGCATTCGGATCGGGGCGCAGGAACAGCGGGTTGTAGAGGCGCACTTCTGCCCGCAGTGCGTCGGCCGCCGAGACCCAATGCAGCGTCGCCTTCACCTTGCGGCCATCCGGGGCGTTGCCGCCTTTCGTTGCCGGGTCGTAAGTGCACCGCAGCTCAATTACTTCGCCGGCTTGATCCTTCACCACTTCGCGGCAGGTGATGAAATAGGCATAGCGCAGCCGCACCTCGCGGCCCGGCGCCAAGCGAAAGAATTTCTTCGGCGGCTCCTCCATGAAATCGTCGCGCTCGATGAACAGCTCGCGGCCGAAACGCAGGCGCCGTGTGCCGGCGCCGGCATCTTCGGGGTGATTGACCGCCTCGATCTCCTCGCTTTGGCCTTCGGGATAATTTTCGATCACGACTTTCAGCGGCCTTAAGACCGCCATGCGCCGCTGCGCCGTCCTGTTGAGATGCTCGCGGATGGAAAATTCGAGCATGCCGACATCGACAACGCTGTTCGCCTTGGCGACGCCGATGCGCTTGATGAAGTCGCGGATCGCGGCCGGCGGCACGCCGCGCCGGCGCAAGCCCGCCAGCGTCGGCATGCGCGGATCATCCCAGCCGCCGACATGGCCGCCGCGCACCAGTTCCGTGAGCACCCGTTTCGACAGTACCGTGTAAGTGAGATTGAGCCGGGCGAACTCGTACTGGTGCGGCCGCGACGGCACCGGCAGGTTGTCGAGGAACCAGTCGTAGAGCGGCCGATGGTCCTCGAATTCCAGCGTGCAGATCGAGTGGGTGATGCCTTCGATGGCGTCCGATTGGCCGTGCGCGAAATCGTAGCTCGGATAGATGCACCACGCGGTGCCGGTGCGCGGATGCTCGGCATGCAGGATGCGGTAGAGCACCGGATCGCGCAGGTTGATGTTGCCGGACGCCATGTCGATCTTGGCGCGCAGCACGCGCGCGCCGTTGGGAAATTCGCCGGCGCGCATGCGGCGGAACAGGTCGAGATTTTCCTCGACGCTGCGGCCGCGATAGGGGCTCTCGGTGCCGGCCTCGGTCAGGGTGCCGCGGGTGAGCCGCGTCTCCTCCTGCGTCTGGTCGTCGACATAGGCCTTGCCGGCGCGGATCAGGTGTTCCGCCCACTCGTAGAGGCGCTCGAAATAGTCGGACGCGTGATAGAGATGCTCGCCCCAATCGAAGCCGAGCCAGCGCACGTCGCGCTCGATGGCGTCGATATATTCCTGCTCTTCCTTGGTCGGGTTGGTATCGTCGAAGCGCAGATGACAGCGGCCGGAAAATTCCTCGGCGATGCCGAAGTTGAGGCAGATCGACTTGGCGTGGCCGATATGCAGATAGCCGTTCGGCTCGGGCGGGAAGCGGGTGACGATCGTCTTGTGCCGGCCCGCGGCCAAGTCGGCGCGCACGATGTCGCGGATGAAGTCTTGCCCGGCTTCCCGGGTCATCGTTTCGGCAACCGACATCAATCTTTCCCTTTGGCGGCGTGCCGCTAGCCCGCCGCGCGTGCGATTCTAAGGCATAATACTAACGGCACTTAACATTGACCTCATCCTGAGGTGGCCGCCAACGGGTCCGGCCCGAAGTGGCCGGCCCGATGACAGGCTCCGCGGCCCTCGAAGGATGCAGGCCGAGGCGCCGCGGCCTCGCCCTTCGAGGCTCGGCGCTTCGCGCCGAGCGCCTCAGGGTGAGGAGTTGAGTTAGCAATGAGTGCCGTTGGTATAAATCGTGTCGGGCCCCCGATTGGACAAGTTGTCCCTCGGGGTCAAGTCCGCCGTTCGCGTGGAGCGTAGCCCGGATTGAGCGGTGCAAAATCCGGGTCAACGTCGTGCACTGCGGTAAACGTTGAAAATGACCCCTACGTGCTGCGAGCGGCTATTCCGCTTCCTCGCTGGGCAGCCGAGCAGCGTGAGCAGAATTAAAGCCGGCATTCAAAGCTCTTTGCTGGAATTGATCTGGCGAGAAATTAACAATTCGGTTCCATCGTTTGTTGAATATGGTGACCAAGCGAAAACATTACCGTGGCAAGATGGCTGCCGCTGCTGAACCGGTACAGGAGCGGGTGGACGCGTATGCGGCCTGGGTAGCGCAATTGCGACGTGGACAGCCGGTTTTAGAACTGCGCTCCGCCATTCCCGATCCGTTGGCACGGCTTGGCCAGGAACTACAACTCCTTGCCGATACCCTGAGCGGTCGAGAGCAAGAACTCCGACGGCTTTTCGACTTGGTTGGGACGGTCGAGCGGGGCGTACTGGTGGAAGATGTCTTAAATCGGATATTCGACGGCTTTACCGGGCTGATCCCCTTCGAACGCATCGGTTGCGCGTTTCTTTCCGGCGACGGGACTCACCTGACCACCTACTGGGAGCGTTCCGAACTTGGCCCGCTACAAATCGCGGTAGGATATTCGCAACCTGTGGCGGGAAGCAGCATCGAGCAGATTCTGCAAAGCGGTCAGCCACGCATCCTGAACGATCTGGAAAGCTACCTCGTAGCCAAGCCACAGTCGGATTCGACGCGTCGCATCGTGCTGGAAGGTGGGCGATCGAGCCTCACCTGCCCGCTGGTCGTCGATCATCGGCCGATCGGCCTTTTGTTTTTCACCAGTCAGGACAAAGATTCGTATCAGGAGTCGCATCATGCCATTTTCCGCGTAATCGCAAACCAGGTTTCGGCTGTGATCGACAATAGCCGGGCCTACCTGCAGATCATCGAGCGCAACCGCCAACTGATTGAGGAGGGCAAGAGGCTCGCCGATGTAGCGAGTTGGGATGCTCTGACGGGGGCGCTGAACCACGGCGCTATTGTGCGAGCGGCGGAACGGGCGTTGGCGGAGGCAGCAGAGACGCAGAAGATGGTCGGTCTTATTATGGTCGATATCGATTACTTTAAGCGGATCAACGACAGCTTCGGCCACGGCGCCGGCGACGCAGCATTGAAAGAGTTTACGCGTCGCCTAGCTGGAGCGATTCGCCAAAGCGATCAGCTTGGTCGGTACGGCGGCGAAGAATTCCTTATTATTCTCGCTGGCACGGCGACACGCGAATCTCTCAAGAGAACAGCCGAGCGCTTGCGCCAGGCAATCGTCGCCACCCCCTTCGACCTTGGCGGTGAGGCTACAACCATTTCAGCGAGCTTTGGCGCGGCGCTTTCGAATGGCGTTCATGAATCGGTACAGGAAATGGTCACCGCCGCCGACCGAGCGCTCTACGCAGCGAAGAATGGCGGTCGGAACCGCATCGTGATCGCGCGGCCGAGGCTTGGTGCTCTCGGCAATCCAGACCGACGAAGTGGCCACTGACTTCCGGAATTGGTCCTTCGCGTCATTTCGCTGCCGCGCAGCAGTTCGGTCGCTGTCGGAGAGAAGCCGGACATGGCCCGGCGGACAAAATCGGTTCGGTCGATCGAAATTGACCCAGTGCGGACATCCGCGGCTGAGGATGTGTCGTCGAACGCACCTTAATAGGATGGGACGCTGCGCCACACCGCAGGCTCCGCGCCCATCCCGTTGCTCTACCGATCCAAATGGGCTCAAATTAACCAGCGAGTCTGGTCATGCCTGAATAAGGGGCTCAGGTCAGGGGGCTGACGTGGACGCATCCGGTTATCTCTACACGGTCGCGACCGTCGGCATGACCTTCGCGGGCCTGTCTGTCCTGACCATGATCCTTCGGCAAATGCTCGGGGGTCGAATGACCAAGTGGGACAGCTGGGTGACGCGCACTTGGATTCAACTGGGATTCATGACGACGTTCGGCTCGCTCCTGCCGCCGCTGTTGATATTGTTTGAAGCCCCGGCGCCGATCGCTTGGCGTATTTCAAGCGGCGTTATGGCCGTCATTCTCGGGAGCTGGGCGCTGACATTTCCGCGCCGTCGGCACGCTGTAAACCCGACGCGTTTGCCGTTGGAGGTGGTGATATACGCGCTGGCGATGGATATCGCCGCGCTGGCTTTGGCGGCAAATGCGATTGTTGTTCCTGGCAAGCTGTTGGCGGGCGTTTATGCCGCGGCGCTGACCGCGATACTGATCGGCGCCGGGATGCTGTTCCTGTTCGCGTTCGTGTACTGGTATGAGGCAACGATCGGTCACGAGCAGCCGAAATCGTAAGTCTGGAAATGGCCCTGAACGTTGCTTGCCGCAATGCAACGATTCGGAAGCGTAGGCTGGGCAAAGGCGCCAACGGGTCCGCGCGAAGCGCGGCCCGATGACAAGCTCCGCGCCGTGCCCACGCGTTCATTCGCCGAACCGCCCGGATAAATCGGTCGCGTCCCCTGCCCAATCGCCGGGCAGGATGCCTTGGGCAACATAGCGGTGGAAACTGCTGAACGGCCAGTCGGCGACGCGCGTCACCATCCCGTGTTCCACCGGATTGTAGTGGATGTAATCGACGTGGCGCTCGAAATCGATGTCGTTACGGATGGCATATTCCCAGTAACGGCGTTGCCAGATGCCCTTTTCTCTTTTCCGTATCTTGCTCACTGAACGTTTCGCCGGAGGAAGGCCACGTGAGAAACCGGATTTGAGCAGACTCTAGCGCGAGGCGTAATCGGCATCGCCGCCTGGCAGTTGCCACAGAGCATGGATGTGATCAGGCAGGATGCAGATGGCAACAGTCTCGAACGGATGTCGTTTTTCCACCTCGGCATAGGCGCTCCACAGACGTTCGATGTGCCGGACCAACAGATTGCTGCCACGATCGGCAAGCGCGAGCGTGAAGAAGAACGCGCCACCTTCGATCTTAAGCCGGCGACAGCGGGACATCAGAGCTCGCCCTCACGGTTTGGCGGGCACGGCGGTCCGCGCCTTCGCCCACCCTACGCGGTTACTGATATTGCCCATTTTTGGGGTCCGACCGCCCATTGGCCGAGTTTTGCAACACAATCGGAGAGAACGGGACATGGCCCGGCGGATAAAATCGGTTCGGTCGGTCGAAAATGACCCAAAGCGGCGCCTCTCGACGCCAATTACCGTATTGCGAAAATTCCAATCGATCACCTCATTGGTAGTGGTACAGTTTGAAATTCCGCCCGCTCGCATCCTGCGCTGACCAGTGGCATACTGCCACGATGACAGCAAAGCGCCTCAAGCGCCCCCGCGATCCCGTTCAGCTCGGCAAGCTGATCGGCGACATTCTCACCGGCCAGGTCGAAGACCGCGCCGTTGTCCCCGCCGATGGGGATAAGGACCAAGCCGCCGTCAGTTTGGGTCGCCGGGGAGGTCTCAAAGGTGGCGCGGCGCGTGCAAAAAGCCTCTCTCCTGAAAAGCGCTCCGAGATTGCCAAGAAGGCCGCCGCAAAGCGCTGGGAAAAATAGTTAATCCTTCCTCTTGAACTTATCATTCATCGCGGGTATCTCTTCATCACTGTATACGATGAATCGAGGCCGCCATGAAGGCTGATATGCCAAGCTTTACAGTTACACCCGAACTTCTCGATCAAGCCAAGAGAGAGAAGGATCGGCTTGAACAGGATATTGATGAAGCCCAGCGCAAGCTGGCCCTCGTCAATCAGTTCTTGCGTCTAGCTGCGGCTTATTCAGACGAATCCAAGGCGGATACTAAGGCGGAAGCACCTGAGGAAAAAGAAGAAATCGAAGAATCGGAGAGTGTCGATCCGTCCAACATGATGGACCTAATCCGTCGCATCGCCAATGGAAGCGCAAAACCGATTACAAAGACGGAGATGAAGGCCAAGTTGGCTGCTGCTGGCATCCAGGAAAGCAGACTTGGCAGCTATTTCTATGTCGCAGTCGATCGTCTCAAGAAAAAGGATCGAATTACAGTACTGGAAGATGGTCGCATCTGGCGGGCTCCGCCAAAGAATTAGGGCGCCAAACGGTTCCCCACAAGGAACCCCGTTTAGCGCCCTGTATCGAGACCGGGCCTAGCCAACCCGGTGAACAAGCGGCCTCGTAAAGCCGAGGCAGGAGGTGGAATATGAAGATATAGCACCCCGGTTCGGCCCTGCCTGTGAGTTGGCGCTCACGGGTGGGGCTTCGCCGTTTGTTTATATATAACCCATTGAGCGAATTGTCAAATTTGTCAAACGCTTGCCATTTCAATGGCTTAAGCAATGATAGGTTTTTACATCATAACTGTCATTTCATGCTTGACCGCTATAGCATGATATGATAGGTATCTTGATATGAACAAGCTTGACCATAAAGCCCGCGCCCAAGCCCTTCAGATGATGGCTGAAGGCGTATCCCTGCGCGCCATTACGCGGCTGACCGGGATCAGCCGGACCACGCTAATTAAGCTCTTAGAGGATGCTGGACAGGCATTTTCTGAGTATCAAGATCGCACACTCATAAATCTGCCCTGCAAACGACTACAGGTCGATGAGGCGTGGGCATTTTGTTATGCGAAGCAGAAGAACGTGCCGACCGCAAAAGCCGCTCCTGAAGGCGCCGGCGACATCTGGACGTGGGTTGGCCTCGATGCCCAAAGCAAGCTCGCCGTGTCGTGGTACGTTGGCGGGCGCGATAGCGAAGCCGCGATGATCTTCATGGACGATCTAGCCAAGCGGCTTGCAAACCGCGTGCAATTAACGAGCGACGGTCATAAAGCTTATTTGGAAGCGGTTGAAGGCGCGTTCGGCTCCGACATCGACTACGCGATGCTGGTCAAAGTGTACGGTCCCGCGCCGGAAGGCCAGCGCCGCTACAGCCCCGCAGAGTGCATCGGCGCGGTCAAGCATCGCGTCGAAGGAAATCCCGATCCGAACCACGTTTCGACCAGCTACGCGGAACGCCAAAATCTCAATATCAGGATGGGCAATCGTCGCATGACGCGGCTCACCAACGCTTTCTCAAAGAAAGCCGCGAACCATGATCACATGATGTCGATCTATTTCATGCACTACAATTTCGTGCGCATCCATCAAACCTTGAAGATTACTCCAGCAATGGCGGCTGGCGTCACGGATAAGCTTTGGGAAATGGCCGACATGGTGAAAGTGCTTGAAGATTGGGAAGCAGCGACCCGATGAAAACCGACATTTTCGGAAATGCTGATCAGAGAATGCTAAAAAAGATTAGATAAACGCCTTGCGCGACGATCAAAAAAGCAATGACGATAAGCCCAAAACATATAAGGGAATCGATTATATATTGTCTGGTCTGATACTCGTGATTGCTGCCATATGGAATGGCATATCCGATAAAAAACCACGCAACAACGAGACAAATGACGCCACCCAAAACATAGCAGACTGGACGCACGTAGTCGCGAATTGGACGCGCGGACTGGTCCTTGTCGGGCTGGTAACCGCTGCCGTTTTGGCCGTGCAGAGCGTCATTTTGTGGGAAACTGATAACACTATGCGGGCGAACGCGCGCGCCTTTGTATTCGTCAAGCAAAGTCCCGGACAATGGATAACTCCCAGTAGAGTCGGCGATGAGATACAACATCATTGGCACATAGAATGGGAAAATAGCGGCAACTCTCAAACCAAGGATTTGATTCTCGAATTGAGAGGTGGTCCCACCTTACGGGACAGAATGGCGGCTTGGCTAAGGTGGATTCTGGGTTCGATTACGCCGCCAATTTCTCCTCGTTTGCCTGCGTAGCATAGACCTCGTCGGGCGTCCTGCCGCCGAAGACCGAGTGGGGTCGATCGGCATTGTAGTAGCCGATCCACCGACCGATCCCTGTTCGTGCCTCACTGCCGGTCTCGAAGGCATTGAGGTAGACGCACTCGTACTTCAACGATCGCCATAACCGCTCGATGAAGACGTTGTTCATCCAGCGGCCACGGCCGTCCATCGAGATGCGGATGTCGGCAGCCTTTAAGGTGTTGGTGAAGGTAAAGCTGGTGAACTGCGAGCCCTGATCGGTATTGAAGATCTCAGGTCTGCCGAAGCGGACCATCGCCTCCGCCAGCGCCGCGACGCAGAAGTCAGCATCCATCGTGTTCGATAACCTCCATGCCAGAACCTTGCGGCTGAACCAGTCCATGACCGCGACCAGGTATAGGAAGCCTCTGCGCATCGGGATGTAGGTCACGTCTGCGCACCAGACTTGGTTGGGCCGGTCGATGGTCAGATGGCGAAGCAGGTATGGCCATGTCCGGTGCTGCGGATGCCGCTCGCTGGTCTTCGGGCGTTGGTAGATCGGCGCCAAGCCCATCTTGGTCATCAGTCGACGGACACGATGGCGCCCGACACAGCAGCCGTTGCGGCGCAGATGCCGTACCATCTGCCGCGAGCCGTACCACGGTGTCTCGAGGAACTGCTCGTCGATGAGACGCATCAACACCAGCGTCGCTTCGTTCTCCGCCGTCGGCTTACGATAGAATGTCGAGCGACTGATCGACGCCAGCTCGCACTGGCGTACGATCGAGAGCCGTGGATGACCGGGGTCGATCATCGTCTTCCTCCGATCCAGGCTCAGCGATCGAAGGCTTTCGACAAAAAATCCCGTTCCACCACCAGCTGACCAATCTTGGCATGAAGCTTCGTCAGCTCGGCGTCGCGGTTCTGTTCGCGCGCGCTGCCCTTCTCGTCGAACACCTTGGCCAGCTTCTCCACCGCCTCACGCTTCCAGGCAGCAATCTGGGTCGGGTGCAGTTCGTGCTTGCTCGCCAGTTCTGCGACCGTTTCGTGGCCCTTGATCGCCTCGAGCGCCACCTTGGCTTTGAACTCAGCCGAAAACCGTCTCCGCGTCCTCATGATGGTTCGTCCTCTGTATCGGCAAATCCACCTTAACCGGCTGTCTTAGGAAGTGGGACCACCTCTTTGTACTGCGTGCGGCCGCAACAAAAAGCCGTTGCCGATCCTATCGCGACATACGGAAAACCAACATTTAGTACAAAACGATCGCTGGGTCCGAAGCAGGTTATGTGGGGAGGGTTTTGTAATTACAGAACCAGCGAATTGAATCTGGTCAAAGACGGATGGCATTTGTACGTAGGAGCGCGTGCGACCTACTATGATATTTTTGATGCTTTCCACATCACCGAATATTGCACCGAAATAATTGACCTCAGTGGCCCATTCAACGATTTGAATGTGCGGCCTGATAATCGATTGACCAACTGCGACACGCGAAATTGTGCAGATAAAGAGTGCAAAACAGACCGGCGCGACTATCGCGCGCCGTAACCAAACTGTACCACTACCACCTCATTGGAGGCATTTACCTGGCCATGTGTGGATATTAATTTCTCTATTTCTTCCATTTCTCACGTTGAAGGATCGTCTCGATTTCGACAGCTCTCGCCATCAACTCATTACCCCCGACCTCCAGGACTTCAGCAACTTCTTTTTTTAGGCTCGGGATTCTCGCGCAGCGAAAGCATAGCTCCGCTTCCTCCACAAGGCGCCCGGCATCGGTAGTACTGACGTTACGACGGTACTTGGGAGGATCGAACGCTAGATATCGTAGCAGTTTAGCGACGAGCGAAACCACTAAATCTCGCAGCTCCTGATTTTCTGACTGCAATTCTTCGATGGTGGAATTTGTCATTCGCCGCGCTCCGAGCGTCGGCCCCCTGATCAGCTGCATGTAATGCGATGATCAACAATGCGGAATTTGGCATTTGTCGCATTGGTATTTGTTACAGTGAGGCGCGATGTCACACGTCGCAAAGCTGAGTGTTTACGGGGATTTCAGACGATTGGAGACCTGTCGCACGTAGCGCGGGCTGTACCGAATTTTTGATCCAGATCAGAATGCTCGGTTGAAAATGTCGTTTCATGACCGCCATGAAAGACAAGCCCGCTCGTGGTTGGTTGATGCTCGTCTGCATCGAGACGGGGAAGGAAATCGATTGCGGCGTCAAGTACACGCGAGATGATCTGGAGTATGCGAAACCGGCCAAACTGCTGCTGCAATGCCGCTACTGCGGCAAGACGCACATATTCAAGTTTTCCGACGCGCGTCTAAAACCAATTTGGCATTAGCACTGGCTTCTAATTTGCCTGGAGGTGGGCTCTTGCCGATCAGCCGTTCACGCAGCGCCATGGCAACCGCCTGCGTGCGGTTGACGGCGCCGAGCTTGCGAACGGCGTTTTGCGTGTGCTGATCGACCGTCCGCTTGGCGATATGGAGAATTTCGCCAATCTCCCAGGCCGATTTGCCCTGAGCCGCCCACCACAGCACTTCGCGCTCGCGCAATGTCAGCGAATGCGCGGCCGCCGGCACCGGTTCGACGACAAGCCACTCGCCTCTTTGCCGCGCCACCGCGAGCTGATGAGCCTGCGCCACCTCCAGCACCGCGGCAGCGCTGCTCACCGCTATCGGGTATGCGCACAATGCCACCATCGGCTTTCCCGCCATAATGCCGTTGAGCTGTCGCTCGTAGTCGCAAACGTGGTCCCAATATTTGGAGTGAAGCGAGAACGGGTTGCCGCTTGCGCGCATGCCGTCATAGCCTTTGGCCAGCGCGCCGCGCAATTTGTCGTCCCAGGTGCGGGCAAGCCGCTCGACATCGAAGCGGTCGCCGTCGAGGTACCACGCCTCCCCGGGAAGGATTTCCATGTTGCCGGTCGCGAGGTGGCGTTGCAAATCCGGGACGCGCAGGCTTAATCCGAGGCGGGCTTCGTCGATTGTCGGGGGCGCAGTGGGAAACCACAGGCAGAATTCGTTGCTTTCCAATCCGGCCTTGAAATAGGGGCCCACGGTATCGAACAAATCGTCCTTCGACTGGTAAAACATGCAGACATGCGCCCCCCACGGCATGTCGCCGAGGACGTTCACGCCGGTCCTTCTCAGGGCGGTGCTCATGACTGGCAGCTCGCGAAAAAATGCTTGGCAGCCGCTTGATGTGCGACCCTAAGGCGCGCCGCCTTAGGTGCTTGCCGATTTTTAGAATTGCGTCTGTACCAACGGCCGCATCGTCAGACCTCGATGCGAAGCACTACACCAATACGTTGAACCCATACATCACTACCGCTTTCACTACAAGGTGACCAGCTGTGGCGCGAATGTCGGGGGTTGACCGGTCGTTACGAACCGCTCCCGGGCGGCTCCGGGCATCATTCACACCGGTACTACGGCCGGTGCGGGAGGTGCAGTCCCTGGACTGGGACAGGTGAAGGCGGGTAACGCCCGCTAGCTTTAAGCTGCGTGTGATCTTTTCGGAAAACCGGTTTCCACTTTTCCGGATCACACGCTTCGCCACGTCCCAGGAAGCATGGCCTGGAGTTGAGCCAGCCGGGCGAAAGCCTCTGGCGAGAGCCGCGGCGGAGCGCCGAAAGGCGAGCGCGTCCCGCCGGACGCGCGCCGCGGCGATGGCGGACGGGCGGCGACGCGCCCGCCGGCCTGACGCGGCCAATGGATGAATGCGCCTTTTGGCGCTCCGCCTCCCTCTTTTCTGCGCATGATCTTGTCCGAAAACCGGACGCCACTTTTCGGGATCATGCGTGAGCCGGAGGCGAACCTAAAAGAGTCGTGTTGTCGTTGTCGTAGGCAAAGCTCGGGCGCGGAGAAGCGTCGCGAGAACGATGGCGGTCTTCCTGCCCCGCGGTAGCGGGGAAGGGGGACCACCCACCGCTGACGAAGTCAGCGAAGGGTGGTGGAAGGGGCGTCTGACTCGAAGTGTCACCGTCGTCGCCGAAAAATCGACGCGGCTCGCGCCCCTTCCACCATCCTCCGCCCTGCGGGCTACGGATGGTCCCCCTCCCCCACTTCCGTGGGGGAGGATGCAAGCAGCGTTTCGCGCCGCGAGAAGGAGAATTATTGCCATGAGCAAAAGCGAAGACGACCTGTCGCCGGAAGAATGGCAGGCGCGTCATGACGCCGCCTGCGCGATCGTCGCCCGGAAGTATTGCGACCTGTTCGGGTTCTGGCGCGACTGCCGGTATAAGCCGTGCCGCAGCGCCAGGCGATGCAGCGGCGACCAGGGCGCCTGTCTGCAGAGCCGCTCGCAGAGCGTTCCCTACGAAGCCGGCATTGCCGCGCACAATCGGATGCTGGCCGAAACGCCGCCAAACGCGAACCGCTTCACCCGCGCCGCGCACGGCTATGAGCACGGTTCGCTCTGCCTGCACAAAGCAACGAGTGAGAAGATGCGAGCCAAGATGCAGGTCGAAGATGCGGAAATAATCAATCTCGCCGGCGCGTCCTTCCATTCGCTGCCGGCTGTGCTACAGGGCGCGCGCCATGATGTTCGGACTGACATGACCGTCGTTACTCCGCTTCGCCCCCTCGCCGACCGGATTCCTGCATATCGGCGGGGCGCGCACCGCGCTGTTCAACTGGCTCTACGCCCGCGGCCGCGGCGGGAAAATGCTGCTGCGGATCGAGGACACCGACCGCGAACGCTCGACGCAAGCTGCCATCGACGCCATCCTCGACGGGCTGACCTGGCTCGGCATCGATTGGGACGGCGAAGCGATTTACCAATTCGCGCGCTCCGCCCGCCACCGGGAAGTGGCCGAGCAGCTCCTGGCCATGGGCCACGCCTATCGCTGCTACGCGAGCCCCGAGGAGCTCACGCAGATGCGCGAGGCGGCGCGCCGCGAAGGCCGCTCGAAACTTTATGACGGCCGCTGGCGCGACCGCGACGCCAGCGAGGCGCCGCCGGGCGTCAAGCCGGCGATCCGGCTCAAGGCGCCGCTGACCGGTGAGACCGTCATCGAAGATCAAGTCCAGGGCCGCGTCGTCTGGCAGAACGAGAACCTCGACGACCTCGTGCTCCTGCGCTCCGACGGCACGCCGACCTACATGCTCGCCGTGGTGGTCGACGATCATGACATGGCGGTGACGCACATCATCCGCGGCGACGATCATTTGACCAACGCCGCGCGGCAGAAACAGATCTACGACGCGCTCGGCTGGCCGGTGCCGGTGATGGCGCACATCCCGCTGATCCACGGTCCCGACGGCTCGAAACTCTCCAAGCGCCACGGCGCGCTCGGCGTCGATGCTTACCGGGCCATGGGCTACCTGCCGACGGCGTTGCGCAATTACCTGGTGCGGCTCGGCTGGAGCCACGGCGACCAGGAGATCTTTTCCACCGAGGAAATGATCGCGGCTTTCGATCTGCCGCAGATCGGCCGCTCGCCGGCGCGTTTCGATTTCGCCAAGCTCGAAAGCCTCAACGGCCACTACATCCGAGGAAGCGCCGATGCGGCGCTGCTGGCGGCGATCGATCAGCTGCTGCCGCACCTGGCGGACGGCGGCAAAATCGCCGCCAAGATGACGCCGCGGCTACGGAGCCAATGGCTGGCAGCCATGCCGAGCTTGAAGGAACGCGCCAAGACGCTCCTCGATCTTATTGACGGCGCACATTTTCTCCTCGCCGATCGGCCTCTGCCGCTCGACGACAAGGCAAAAGCCCTCCTCAGCCCCGACGCGAGGGGCCTGCTGCGCGACATTGCCGCCGACCTCGCCGCGGTCGAGCCATGGACGATAGAGACGACCGAGCAAGCCATGCGCGTGTTCGCCGAACGGAGAGGCGTGAAGCTCGGCGCCGTCGCGCAGCCCTTGCGGGCGGCGCTAACCGGCCGCACCACCTCGCCGGGCATTTTCGAGGTGCTCACTGTGCTCGGCAAGGCGGAAAGCTTGGCGCGCATCGCCGATCAGGTCGCGCCTGAAAGGCACGGCGGCGCGGCGGTCGATCCGCGCGAATAGCAGGTCTGCGATACCGGCGCGGGGCCGGACGCGCCCCCGCTGGCGCGTCCCCCGATAAAAGCCTATTTTCTTGCAGTGCACACTTGGTTGCGCTACGCCGAATAGGGCCGGACCGACAGGCCTGCACCTGTTTTTGGCCGTTAGGCCGCGTGCACCGCACGGTTGAGGCTGCCCACATCAGCGAGGATGCCATCATGGACGCGAAAACCGGCGCCGACATCAAGACCGGCAAGCTGACGCTTGGCGACAAGAACTGGTCGTTTCCACTCTACGAGGGAACGATCGGTCCCGAAGTTTTGGACGTCAGCAAGCTCTACAGCGAGGCGGGCATCTTCACCTACGATCCCGGCTTCACCTCGACCGCCAGCTGCGAGTCCAAGATCACCTATATCGACGGCGACGAAGGCGTGCTGCTCTACCGCGGCTATCCGATCGAAGACCTGGCCGAGCATGGCGACTTCCTCGAAACCTGCTATCTGTTGCTCTACGGCGAGCTGCCGACCGCCGCGCAGAAGCAGAATTTTGACGACCGCGTGGTCCATCACACGATGGTTCACGAGCAGATGAGCCGCTTCTTTCAGGGCTTCCGCCGCGACGCCCATCCGATGGCGGTGATGGTCGGTTGCGTCGGCGCGCTGTCGGCGTTCTATAACGACTCCACCGACATCACCGATCCGACCCAGCGCATGATCGCCTCGATCCGCATGATCGCGAAAATGCCGACGCTGGCGGCGATGGCCTACAAATATTCGATCGGCCAGCCGTTCATGTATCCGAAGAACGAGCTGAGTTACGCGGCGAACTTCCTGCGCATGTGCTTCGCGGTGCCGTGCGAGGAGTATGTCGCCAATCCGGTGGTGGCCCGCGCCATGGACCGCATTTTCACTTTGCACGCCGATCACGAGCAGAACGCCTCGACCTCGACGGTGCGGCTCGCCGGCTCGACCGGCGCCAATCCGTTCGCCTGCATCGCCGCCGGCATCGCCTGCCTGTGGGGGCCCGCTCATGGCGGCGCCAACGAGGCGGCGCTGAAAATGCTCGGCGAGATCGGCTCCGTCGACCGCATCCCCGAATACGTCAAGCGCGCCAAAGACCCCAACGATTCGTTCCGGCTGATGGGGTTCGGTCACCGCGTCTACAAGCACTACGATCCGCGCGCCAAAATCATGCAGAAGACCAGCCACGAGGTCTTGCATGAGCTCGGCGTCAACGATCCGCTGCTCGACGTCGCCATGGAGCTCGAGCGCATCGCGCTGCACGACGACTATTTCATCGAGAAGAAGCTTTATCCGAACGTCGACTTCTATTCGGGCATCACGCTGCGCGCCATGGGCTTCCCCACCACCATGTTCACGGTGCTGTTCGCGCTCGCGCGCACGGTCGGCTGGATCGCGCAGTGGAAGGAAATGATCGAGGACCCGCACCAAAAACTCGGCCGGCCGCGCCAGCTCTATACCGGCTCGCCGCGCCGCGATTATCAGCCGATCTCGAGAAGGAAGTAGCTAGCCGTCAATCGTTGACCGTCATCCTTCGAGGCTCGGTTCGCTCGCACCGCAGGGTGACCGAACAACTATCGCTAGAAATGGCTGTACGACGGCCGCGCGAACGTCATCGCCCGGCCGTCCTGCACGAAGCGGGTGCCCTGCCCGGGTTGCAGATGCCCTATTTCGCTCACCGCAACACCGACGGACTTCGCCGCCGCACGCAAGGCGGGAAGTTTTTCTGGCGCCAGCGTCAAGACGATTTCGTAATCGTCGCCGCCGGTAAGCACCGTCTCGATCAGCGCCGGGTCGGCAGTGACCGCAGTGCGCGCCGCGTCCGAGAGCGGCACCCGCGAAACATCGATTTCGCCTGAGACCGCGGAGGCACGGCACAGCTTGGCGAGATCGCCGGCAAGCCCATCGGAGACATCCATGGCCGCCGCCGCATGATGCAGGACTGCCTCGGCCAGCGCGTTGCGCGGCTGCGGCAGCAGATAGCGTTGCTCAAGGTGCCCGGCCATGGCTTCCGTGAGCCGCCACCGTTTGGCGAGGCCCCGCTCGCGCCGCAGTTTTACGCCGAGCGCCGCGTCGCCGATCGTGCCGCTGATAACCACGCAGTCGCCGACGCTGGCGGTCGAACGCCGCACCATCTTGCCATGCGGCACCGCGCCGAAGGCCGCGATCGAGACTGACGTCGGGCCGGGCGTGCGGTCGGTGTCGCCGCCGAGCAGCGGACAACCATAGCGCGCGGCGTCCTCGCCGAGCCCTTCGGCAAACGCGGCAAGCCAAGCCTCATCGGTCCCCGACGGCAACGCGACCGAGAGCAGGAAACCGATCGGCTTGGCGCCTTTGCCGGCGAGATCGGAAAGGTTCATGCGTAGCGCCTTGCGGCCTATTGTTTCCGGCGGGTCGTCGGGGAAGAAGTGGACGCCGGCGATGACGCCGTCGGTTGTGAGCACGACATCGCACCCCGCCGGCGGCGCCACTGCCGCAGCGTCGTCGCCGAGATTGAACGCGCCGGGGTGACTGGCGAGCGGACGGAAATAGCGCGCGATCAGTCGCTCTTCTGCCAATTCCGCGTTCATCGTCTGCACCGGTACATCGTATTAATTCTCTTTCAGCGTCGCGATCACGCTCCACCCAAGAAGTGCAACGCTCAGTCGCGTCCGCGATCGAATTCCCCGGCGCGCAGCTGATGCGCGAGCTGGTCGAGTACGGCATTGACCATGCCGGTCTCCTCCGCATCGACGAAGGCTGAGGCGACATCGACATATTCCGACACGACGGCCCGCGCCGGCACGTCGGACCGGCAGGCAAGCTCGTAGGCGCCGGCGCGAAGCACCGCGCGCAGGACCATCTCGATGCGTTTGAGCGGCCAGCCGCGCGATAGCGCATCGTCGATCCACGGATCGAGCCGGCTTTGCTCGCGCACCACACCGCCGACGATGTCGCGGAAGAAGGCGGCCTCCGCCGGCCGGTATTGCTCGCCCTCGACCTCGCCGCCGAGCCAATGGCTTTCGAATTCGGCCAAAATCTCGTTCAGACCGGTGCCGGCGAGATCCATCTGGTAAAGCGCCTGCACCGCGGCTAGCCGCGCCGCGCCCCGCTTGTTGGCCTTGCGCGGCTCCTTCGCTGCAGATTTCGGTCCGGCGCGAACCATGTCAGCGCCTCGCAAGGCGCCGCTTGAGGCCGACTAGCGCCAGCGCCGCCCGCGCGGCATCGCCGCCCTTGTCCAGCTCCTCCATGCGGGCGCGTTCGAAGGCCTGCGCCTCGGTATTCACCGTGATGATCCCGTTGCCGATCGGCAGACTGCGCGCGATCGACAACTCCATCAATCCGCGCGCCGATTGATGTGAGACGATATCGAAGTGAATGGTGTCGCCGCGGATGACGCAACCGAGCGCGACGACGCCGTCGTAGGGACGGCGCTTCTTCTGCGCGGCGTCAAGCGCGATGGCGATCGCGGCGGGGATTTCGAGCGAGCCCGGTACGCTGATGGGGTCCACCTCGGCCCGCGCCGCCTTGAGCGCCCTCATCGCACCGGCCAGGAGCGCGTCGGCAATGTCGTCGTAGAAGCGCGCCTCGACGACGAGGATGCGCGCGCCCTTCGCGTTGCTTTTCTCACGCTTGCCTCGCTGCGGCCCAGCCATCGCTCACTCCGATTTCGGGGCGGTGGTAGCAAGCGGCCCGCACGCGAACAAGCGCATGTCCTCCACTCGCCTAACGGGCGGCTGCCTTATCCATCGCCGCCAGGATTTCACCGAACCGCCGCTCGACTTCGCCGCGCATCTGCGGGTGCGTGAATACATACAGCTCGTCCTCGCGGATTGCGGCGAGCACACGGGCTGCAACCTTCGACGGGTCGAGCCCCGACTGCACCAGTCCGGCGATGTGCGCCGCAATCGCGCAACTCGCCGGATCAAGTGTCGGCGTCGGCCCGTAGCGCTCCAGCCGATTACGCGCACTCTCGGTGATGCGGGTGCGAACCCAGCCGGGACATAGCACGCTCACGCCGATGTCGAGCGGCTTCAAATGCATGGCCAGCCCCTCCGACATGGCGACCACCGCGAACTTGCTCGCCGAATACGGTGAGAAACCGAGCCCGCTGACCATGCCGGCCATAGAGGCGGTGTTGACGATGTGGCCGCCTTCGCCATGGGCACGGATGTGCGGCAGGAACGTGCGGATGCCGTTCACGACGCCCATCAGGTTGACGTCAAGCACCCAGCGCCAATCGTCGAGCGAGATGTTGTCGATGCCGCTGCCGCCGCCGACCCCGGCATTGTTGCAGACCACATGAACCCGGCCGAAGGCCTCGTAGGACGCGTTGGCGGCACGGTCGATGCTGGCGGGATCGGTGACGTCGCACGCAACGCCGCGCACATCGGGTCCGATGTTGTGCAAACTCTTGACGGCGCCCGACAGCGCGTCCGTCTCGATATCGGCGAGCATCACATTCATGCCCGCCTCCGCAAAGGCGCGTCCGAGCGCCAGCCCGATGCCGCTTGCGCCGCCAGTGACGAACGCTGTCTTACCGGCGAGTTCCCGCATGTTTCCCCCCAACGTGAATGTGGATACTTTACCATGCGCTCACTTTGAAGCCTCCAGCAGCCGCGCGGCATAGCGCGCCATCTGGTCGACTTCGAGATTGAGCCGCGCGCCGGCCCGCAGTCCGCCAAACGTCGTGACCTTCAGCGTGTGCGGAATGATCAGAACCGAGAATGTGTCCCCGTCGACCTCATTGACGGTGAGCGAGACACCGTCGAGGGCGACCGAACCCTTGGGTGCGACGAAACGCGCCAGCTCGGCCGGGACACACAGCCACAGCCGCGCCATATCCGGCAGGTCGTCCCGCGTAACAAGCTCGGCAAGGCCGTCGACATGGCCGCTGACCATATGCCCACCGAGTTCGTCGCCGAGACGTAGCGCCCGCTCGAGGTTGAGCCTTGTGCCGCGTTGCCAGGTGCCGGCAGTGGTCACCCGTAAGGTCTCCGCAGCGGCGTCAACGGCAAACCAGGCCCGATCGCCGCCCCGGCCGCGGACTACCGCCGTGAGGCATATGCCGGAGCAGGCGATGGAGGCGCCAATCTCAATTGTTTCAGGATCATAGCTGCAGCCGATACGCAGGCGGCGCAGGCCGCTGGCCAGCTCGTTGACTTCCAGAACCTCCCCTACATCATTGATAATGCCAGTGAACACGACCGTCACCTTCGCTCGTAAACCAGCCGCGTGTCCGCCCCGACAGGCTCGCTCATCACGCATTTCAGGCGCGGCGATTGCGTCAGCGCCGTCAGCGGCAACCCATCCAGCGCGTCGACGCCGTCGGTTCCCACGACCTTCGGTGACTGGAATAGCACGGCCTCGTCAATGAGATTTGCAGTAAGCAATGCGGCGGCGAGCGTCGGCCCGCCCTCCACCATCAACCGGGTCACGCCACGGTCGGCAATGAGCTTGAGGACGGCGCCAAGATCGAGACGTTCGTTGCTCTCTGCGCTCCGCAAGACGACAACACCAGCTCTCAGCAAGGCGTCCTCCGCGGCGCGCGGTGCCTCTCGCCCGGCAATCGCCCACACCGGCACCTGCCGCGCACTATGCGCCACGCGCGAGGCTGGCGGCAGGCGCAGCGCGCGGTCGAGCACGACGCGCACCGGCGAATTTTTCTCCATACCGGGCAGCCGACAGGTCAGCATCGGATCGTCGGCAAGCGCGGTGCCGATACCGACCATGATCGCATCGCTCTGCGCCCGCAGGAGATGCACGCGGTCGCGCGCCGCCGCGCCGGTGATCGCCAGCGGCTTCCGGCCGGGCGATCCCGCTTTGCCGTCGGCCGAAACCGCAAGTTTGAGGATCACATGCGGCCGCCCGTCACGCATGCGCCTGATGTGCCCCGCATGGTCGCGGCGCGCCTCGTCAGCACCGACGTCGACGTCAACCGCAATGCCGGCCGCCCGTAGCCGCGCATGCCCCTGACCCGCAACTTCGGGGTTTGGATCTTCCAGCGCAGAGACGACGCGGGAAAGACCCGCGGCGACGATGGCGTCAGCGCAGGGCGGTGATTTTCCATAGTGCGAGCAAGGCTCCAGCGTGACGTAAAGCGTCGCGCCGTGTGCCGCCTCACCGGCACGGCGCAACGCCTCGATCTCCGCATGCGGCCGGCCGCCCACTTGCGTCCAGCCGCGGCCGAGGATGATGCCGTCCTTGACGATCACCGCACCGACCGCCGGGTTGGGCCAAGTGCAACCGAGCCCGCGCCGGCCAAGCGCGAGCGCCAGCGCCATGAAGCGGGCATCTTGCTGCGAGCCGTTCGTCAGCGCGCTCACTTGCGCGCAATCTCCGCGGCCTCTTCTCCCGATAATTCCGCGAGCGCGGTCTCGAAATCCTTGGCCTCGCGGAAATTGCGATAGACCGACGCGAAACGCACATAGGCGACGTCGTCGAGGTCGCGAAGGTACGCCATCACGGTCTCGCCGATGGTTTCCGACGAAACTTCGCTTTCCCCTTGGCTCTCAAGCTCGCGCACGATCTTCGAGACCATCTGGTCGATGCGCTCGGGCTCGACCGGCCGCTTGCGCAGCGCGATCTGAACCGAGCGCAATAGCTTGTCACGGTCGAACGGCACGCGCCGGCCGTTGCGCTTGATCACGATGAGCTCGCGCAATTGCACCCGCTCGAAAGTCGTGAAGCGGAAATTGCAGGACAGACAAACACGGCGGCGGCGGATGACGGACGAATCCTCGGTCGGCCGCGAATCCTTCACCTGGGTGTCGAGGCTTGCACAACTCGGACAGCGCATCCCTTACCCCTCGTAGATCGGGAACCGGCTGACCAGACGTTTGACTTTCTCCCGGACCTTCGACTCGGCTTGGTCGTCCGCCTCCGTGCCCCTTTGCGAAAGAGCATCAAAAACCTCGACGATCATGTCCCCGATCTGTCGGAATTCTGCGATCCCGAACCCGCGCGTGGTGCCGGCCGGCGTGCCAAGCCGCACCCCGGACGTCACCGTGGGCTTTTCCGGATCGAACGGAATGCCGTTCTTGTTGCAGGTGATGCGAGCGCGCTCGAGCGCCGCCTCGGCGACCTTTCCGGTCAGGCGCTTCGGCCGCAGATCGACCAGCATGAGATGGGTGTCGGTACCGCCCGAGACGATATCGAGCCCGCGAGATTTGAGAGTTTCCGCAAGCGCTTTGGCATTCTCCACCACGTTCTTCGCGTAAAGTCTGAAGGCGGGGCGCAAAGCCTCGCCAAAGGCCACCGCCTTCGCCGCGATGACATGCATGAGCGGTCCGCCCTGCATGCCCGGGAACACCGCGGAGTTGAGCTTTTTCGCCAGCTCCTCATCGTCGGAGAGGATCGCGCCGCCGCGGGGACCGCGCAGCGTTTTATGCGTCGTCGTCGTCACGACATGGGCATGCGGGAATGGGCTCGGATGCACGCCGCCGGCCACGAGGCCAGCGAAATGCGCCATATCGACCATGAGATAAGCGCTGACCTCGTCGGCGATCTCGCGGAACCTGCGGAAATCGATGATGCGCGGATAAGCCGAGCCGCCCGTGATGATCACCTTGGGCCGGTGCTCTTTTGCCAGTCTTTCCACTTCGTCCATGTCGATGAGGTGATCATCGCGCCGCACGCCGTAGGGCACAGGCTTGAACCAGCGGCCCGACAGATTGACCGGCGAGCCGTGGCTGAGATGGCCGCCGGCAGCAAGGTTGAGCCCCATAAAGGTATCGCCGGGCTGCATTAGTGCCATGAATACTTCGGCATTGGCCGAGGCGCCCGAATGCGGCTGGACGTTGGCGAAGCTGCAACCGAACAGCCGCGTCACCCGCTCGATCGCCAGCCGTTCGGCGATGTCGACGAACTGGCAACCGCCGTAATAACGCTTCCCGGGCAAGCCCTCGGCGTATTTGTTGGTGAGCACCGAGCCCTGCGCCTCCAGAACGGCGCGGCTGACGATGTTTTCCGAGGCGATCAGTTCGATCTCATCGCGCTGGCGGCCAAGCTCAAGGCCAATCGCCTCGGCGATCTCGGGATCGCTTTCCGTCAGCGCTGCGGTGAAGAAACCCTCGTCCAATGCTTTCGCTTCTTGGCTGACCGACATGTCTAGTTCTCGCCTTGCTTCTGGCTGGCTTTTCCGCCGTCCCCTGCTGATACACCGCTCGGACGCGGCATACCAGCCGCCGCCGCAAGGGATTGGGATACCTCAGTGAATATCGCCGCTATATTTAGGGATCGGCGCGCGCCGTCGGGAGAGCAGATGCCGCCGCCGTCGAACCGGCCGCGCCAGTTTGGTCGCGATAGAAATTCAGGGCAAACGGCATCGGGTGACTTCCATACCCAACCGTGTTCGGCCCCACCAAGAAGACGGGTGGTCATTGGACCGCTTCAATTCCTTGCCGAATTGTCGAATCGGCGGCGGCTCATCCGTCATTAAACCGGCGGCATACAGTGCCCCAAACACAGGAGAATGTTATGAAATACCTGTTGCTGATCTACTCCAACGAAGCGGGCGTTCAAGAGGCCAGCAAGGCTGATATCGAACAGATGATGGCTGCCTACGGCGCCTATACCGCGGCGCTCAACAAGGCCGGCGTCATGGTCGACGGCAACCGGTTGCAGCGATCCGCGTCGGCGACCACCGTTCGTACCAACGGCGGGAAGACGAATGTGCTCGATGGACCGTACGCCGAAACCAAGGAACAGCTCGGCGGTTATTACATGATCGATGTCCCCGATCTCGACGCCGCCTTGTCATGGGCCGCGCGCTGTCCCGGGGCGAGCCATGGTGCCGTCGAGGTCCGACCGATCTGGGCCATGTAGGCTCTATGCAGGACGTGATCGCACGGACCCATGAAACCGCTGAAATGGTGGCGCGCCGTAGCTACGGCAAGCTGGTCGCGTTTCTCGCCGCGCGCACACGCGATGTCGCGGGGGCCGAGGATGCCTTGTCCGACGCCTTCGCGGCCGCGTTGATAGACTGGCCTAGAAGGGGGATCCCCGGCAGTCCTGAGGCCTGGCTGATCGCGGTAGCGCGACGCAAAACAATCGATGTAGCCCGAAGACGGCGCAGCGCCGAACACTCGACTGGTCACCTGCGTCTGATGGCGCAGGAATTGCAGGACCTTGCGGCCAACGCGGTCGGCGAGACGCCCATTCCCGACCAGCGCTAGTCGCTGATGTTTGCGTGCGCCCATCCCGCCATCGATGCCGGCCTCCGCGCCCCCCTTATCCTGCAGACCGTTCTTGGTTTCGATGCGGCGACGATTGCGTCGGCGTTCCTGGTTTCGCCGACCACGATGAGCCAGCGCCTGGTGCGCGCGAAGGCCAAGATCAAACAGGCCGGCATTCCGTTCCGGCTGCCCGAGCGGGACGAACTCGGCGGTCGCCTCGCTGCCGTGCTCGAAGCCATTTACGCGGTTTTTGCCGAGGGATGGTCTGATCCCGCCGGCACCGAAACGCGCCGCCGCAACCTCGCCGAAGAGGGCATCTGGCTGTGCCGGCTCGTAACTACACTACTGCCCGACGAGCCCGAAGCGCTCGGCCTGTTGGCGCTCATTCTACATGCGGAGGCCCGCCGCGCGGCGCGGCGCGATGCACAAGGCGAGTATGTACCGCTTGCCGACCAGAACCCCGCCTCATGGGACCACAATATGATCGAAGAAGCTGAAGCATTGCTGTCGCGTGCAGGCCAAATGGACGCGATCGGCCGTTATCAGCTTGAGGCCGCAATCCAATCGGCGCATGTTGTTCGCAGGCGGACCGGCAAGTCCGATTGGGCGGCGATTGAGCGGCTCTACGGGGCTCTCGCCGCCATTACCAACTCGCCCGTTGTAACGATCAATCGCGCTATCGCCGTCGCCGAGACGTGCGGTCCCGTCGCGGGCTTGGAGTTGCTCGACGCACTTTCAACCGACGATCGCCTTACCGAATACCAGCCTTACTGGGCGGCACGCGCCGGCCTGCTCGCGCAAGCCGGTCAGGGCGCCGCGGCTGAGCAAGCCTATGATCGCGCCATCGGCCTCGAAGCCGATCCGGCCGTACGTCGCTTTCTCCAACGGCGCCGCGCGGCGCTCATAAGGTACAGCCCGGAATGAGCCGCGGTGAAATCCGGGCTACTTGATCACGGTCAGGCGGCGACGCTAGGCAGGCCGGCGAGTGCCATCGCGAGCTCGCCTTCGTCATAGTCCTGATCGACCAGCTTACCGTCGAAATAGGCGATATAGGCCGCCATATCGAAGTGGCCGTGGCCCGACATGTTGAACAAGATGGTCTCGGCCTTGCCCTCCCGCTTGCAGCGCAACGCCTCGTCGATGGCGCAACGCACCGCATGCGTCGCCTCTGGCGCCGGCACGATGCCCTCACAGCGCGCGAATTGCACGCCGGCATCGAAGCAGGTCTTTTGATGATAGGCGCGCGCCTCGATCAAGCCGAGCGCGTGGACGTGTGACACCATCGGCGCCATGCCGTGATAGCGCAGTCCGCCGGCATGAAAACCGGGCGGGATGAAGGTCGAGCCAAGCGTGTGCATCTTGACCAGCGGCGTCAGGTGCGCGGTGTCGCCGAAGTCATAAGCGTATTGTCCGCGCGTGAGCGACGGGCATGCCGCCGGCTCGACCGCGATGAAGCGGCGCTTGCGCCCGCCGCGCAGTTGCAGCCCAAGGAACGGGAACGCCAACCCGGCGAAGTTGGAGCCGCCGCCGGTGCAGCCGATCACCACGTCGGGGTCGTCGCCCGCCATCTCGAACTGCTTGATGGCTTCCTGGCCGTTGACGGTCTGGTGCAGCAGCACGTGATTGAGCACCGAGCCGAGCGAATATTTCACCGCCGGATCCTTGGCGGCCATCTCCACGGCTTCGGAGATGGCGATGCCAAGCGAGCCCGGACTCTTCGGGTCTTTGGCGAGGATCGCCCGGCCGGACTCCGTCTCGTTCGAGGGCGAGGCGATGCAGCGCGCGCCATAGGTCTCAATCAGCGCGCGGCGATAGGGCTTTTGATCGTAGGACACCCGAACCTGGAAAACGGTCACGTCGATGCCAAACAGTCCGCCCGCGAAAGCGAGCGCCGAGCCCCACTGGCCCGCGCCGGTCTCGGTGGAGAGCCGCTTGACGCCTTGCTCCTTGTTGTACCAGGCCTGCGGCACCGCCGTGTTGGGCTTGTGCGAGCCTGCCGGCGAGACGCCTTCGTACTTGAAATAGATCTTGGCCGGTGTTTGCAGCGCCTGCTCTAGCCGGCGCGCGCGGATGAGCGGCGTCGGCCGCCACATGCGATAGACGTCGCGGATCGGCTCCGGGATGTCGATGGTGCGCTCCGCCGACACCTCTTGCAGGATCAGCGCCATGGGGAACAGCGGCTCGAGATCGCTGGGGCCGACCGGCTGCTTGGTGCCGGGATGCAGAACCGGCGGCAGCGGCTTCGGCAGATCGGCCGCAAGGTTGTACCAAGTTTTCGGAATTTGCGTTTCGTCGAGAACGTACTTGACTTGATTACTCACGCCACCCCTCCCACGCTGAAACTACCCTGGCACCATACACGAGAGGGCGCCGGGTGTGAACTTATTGCCGGCGGCGCCGCCCGGCCGCAGGTCGTCACAAATTGCTCGTCGCCGCCTGAACGCCGGGCAGGCCGTCCTTGCCGTAGATATCCTCGCGGAATTGTACGACCCCGTCGGGCGTCGCCCAGCCGGTGATGTAGACCCAATGCAGCGGCACCGGTTTCTTGAGCTCGACGTTTTTTTGCTCGCCGGATTTGATGACGCGATCGATATCCTCCAGCGACCAGCCGTGCATTCCTTGCAGCAGCCAGGCCACCAGCTGCCGCACATTCTGCACGCGCATGCAGCCCGACGAATGGAAGCGGAAGTCCTCGCCGAACAGATTCTTCAGCGGCGTATCGTGCATGTACACGCCGTAGGGACTGGGAAAATTGATGCGGATCGAACCGAGCGAGTTGTAACTGCCCGGATCCTGCTTGAACGAGTAATGTGTCGCATCTTGCGAGTACCAATTGATCTGTGACGGCTCGAGCTCCTTGTGGCGCGCATCGAAAATGCGGATGTGATTGCTGGTGAGATAGTCAGGCTGATCCTGCATTTTCGGAATCAGGTCCCTCTGCACAATGGAAGGCGGGACTGTCCAATATGGATTGAAGTTGATCTGGACAATTTTGCTGTTGAGTTCAGGGGACGGCCGATCCGGCTTACCAGCCACGGCGGCGTGCCGCGACACCGCGAGGCCGTTCTCGATCGCCTCAACGCGGGCGGCGGGAATATTAGCGACCACATAGCGCGGACTCAGGTTGGCGCTCAATGCCCGCAGCCGCGTCACGTTGATCTTCAGTTGGGCAAGCCGCACCGGCGCCGGCACGTTCAGCGCGGCGAGCGTCTCGGCGCGAATAATACCGTCGACGGTGACGCCGTGGCGCGCCTGAAAGCACCGCACCGCGGCCTCGACGTAGAAATCGTAAATGTCGTTGCCGACGGCGTTCGGATCGATGTCGCTGGAGGCGACCAGGCGGGCGCGCAGGACTGGGACGCTCGGGTGGCGATCGCCAACCCGCAGCACGCCGACGGAAGGAACTTGCGGCCAGCCGCCGCGGGCGACGATATCGACGTAGCGGTCGATCGCCTTCTCGGTCGTTTGCGCGGTCGCTGTCGAAACGGTCGGCTCCGAGGCCTTCGGCATATGGATGGTGCGGGAGGCATCGTCGAAGGTCTGGCCGAACTCGCGGCGCTGGGTATCGCCGATCAGAGCGTCGAGGGTGGCGTCCTCGGCAAAGGCGGCCCGCGCCGCCAGTCCGGTGGCCGCGAGCGCGGCGACACCGGCGGCTCGCCTCAGGAAGGCACGCCGGCAAAATTGCATCCTTTGCCGCGCGCCGTCGCGGTCATGCGGTTTGTTCATGGAGCGCTATCCAACACAGCATGAAGGCCGAAATGGGCCAAACCGATTAGCACGCGGGGGGCATGAACCAAAGGGGGGCGAAAGCCGGACGACGGACGATAGAGGACGCCGGACGGACGAAAGGCACCACGCCGGCATCCGTCGTCTGCCGTCCGTCCTGAGGGGTCCGAAACAAAAAACCCCGGCGGCAACGCCAGGGCTTTAGTTACGCCGGTACGACCGAGAACGGCTGAGCCTTTACCGGCCGATTACAGCCGGTAGAGAATTTGATCGGTCCAGAAGCGCTCGAGCCGGTGCAGCGCCTTGTTGAGGACGCCGAACTCGTCGGCGTTGATGCCGCCGACCTGCTCCACCGTGCGCACGTGCTTCTGATAGAGCGAATCGACGATGTCGCGCACTTCGCGGCCCTTGTCGGTGAGCTTGATGCGCACCGAACGCCGGTCGACGCGCGAGCGTTGGTGATCGAGGAAGCCCGTCTCCACTAGCTTCTTGAGATTGTAGGAGACGTTGGAGCCGAGATAATAGCCGCGCGTGCGCAGCTCGCCGGCGGTCAGCTCCTTGTCGCCGATATTGTACAACAGGAGCGCCTGCACCGAGTTGATGTCGGCGCGGCCGCGGCGGTCGAATTCGTCCTTGATGACGTCGAGTAGACGCCGGTGCAGACGCTCGACCAAAGTCAGCGCCTCAAGATAATGAGGCCGGATATGGTCGAAACGCGCCTCGCGCTCGGCGGGCTCGACCGTCTTGACGACGGCTTTCATAGTGACGCCTTTCCAAGTTCTATTTTGTTGTCGTCGACGGGCCCTGTTTTCCCGTCGTGGCGCCACCTTAAGCGTAAGGGTCTAAGATCAGTTTAAATAACAGGCTAAAAATACGGTTTATTCGCGTGAGTAGACGCATCGGTTAAGCGTTGATTTGCAGAGGTTTTCGCCACGATTTCTTCACCTTCCACATGCCGCGCGTGTCGCCCATCATGTTGGCCCGGGGGGCGGCGCATACGGTTGACACCGCGTTAGCAACGCGTGCTAAACACCGCCCACGGAATTCTCGTCTTTTGGCGGGTATCGCCGTTTCCACACGTCACCCGAATGAGTGAGACGTGCGGGGGAGTGTCCCGAGCGGCAAAGGGGGCGGACTGTAAATCCGCTGGCTTACGCCTTCGTAGGTTCGAGTCCTACCTCCCCCACCAGCCAAAATTTGATTTCCTCACTGCGATCCCGCCGCAGCGGGCATGAGGCCGACCGACGTGCGAACGCCGCTTGGCCCTGGCGGCCGGCGAGCGAGCCTTGTCCATCGCCTTGGCCTGGAAAGCTCGCCGCGCTATGGGTGCCTTCCATGAGCGCGAAGCACTCGTTCGGCCGTGGCGGGCGCGGCCCGCGCCGCTTCGGGAATGTCGGGGTTCATCGCTCGCGCTCGAACCGCGACGGTCCCGTCATCCTCTATGGCTGGCACCCGGTCACTGCGGCGCTCGCCAATCCGGCGCGACGTATTCGCAGGTTGATGGCGACCGAGAATGCCGCGCGACGCCTCGCCGAGGACGGCGTCAAGCTGCCGGTGGCGCCGGAACTGGTGCGGCCCGACGCCATCGCTGCCCGGCTTTCGCCCGATGCCGTGCACCAGGGCTTGCTCGCCGAGGCCGATCCCCTGCCCTCACCCGGCATCGAGGATTTGGCCGCCCCCGGCATCGTGCTGGTGCTCGACCAGATCACCGATCCGCACAATGTCGGGGCAATTTTACGCACCGCCGCAGCGTTTTCCGTCGCCGCCATCGTCACCACCGCGCGCCACAGCCCCGAGGCGACCGGCGTGCTCGCCAAGTCTGCGTCGGGCGCGCTCGAGTGGGTGCCGATCGTCACAGTGCAAAACCTTGCGCGCGCGCTCGCCGCCCTCAAGGAGCGAGGATTTTTCGTCGTCGGGCTCGATAGTGCAGCGCCGGACGACCTCGCCGCGACCGCGCTCCCTTTCCCGCTCGCGCTGGTGCTCGGTGCCGAAGGCAAGGGCTTGCGACAAGGAACGCGCGCTCATTGCGACCGGCTGGCGCGGCTCGATCTTCCCGGTAAGATCAAGAGCCTGAACGTATCGAACGCCGCGGCGCTGGCGCTTTACGTCGCGAGCCGCGGCGTCGCCTAGATTGGCGAACTGAAAAAGACGAAGGCCCGCGCCGGCGCGGGCCTTCGCAAACTCACTGGTGGTTATCTCAGTAGTTCCGCATGCCGACCGGGCGATGCGGATACCCATAGCGGTGGCCGTACCCTGTCGGGCCGTAGCCATAATGGTGCGGATGAACATAACCGCGCTCGCCATAGGCGAAGCGCGGACCGGCTGCGCGATAATACGGATGCATGTAGCCTCGGCGCACGCCGTAGCCATAACGGTGGCCGTAGCCATAGCGATGGCCGTACCCATAGCCGTAACCGGGGCCCGAAATGTAAGGATAGTCGTAGGGAGCCACCAAGCCGGCTTGCGGCGAATAGGTGCGGTAAGGGATCATAACTGCCGGACCGCTATATTCCGGTCCCTGGTTCACCACATAGACCGGAGCCGGGGCGACCGGTAGAGCATACAAGGCCAAACCCCGACAGCCGCCGCAACCACCGCAACCGCAGCTCGCCCAACCGCCGGTATCCCAATGATCGACGGCGATCGGTGCGGCAGCGAGCGGCGGCGGCGCCGGCGCAAACGCCGGAGGCGCATAGACGGGCGGCGCATACGTTACCGCAAACGAGCCGCAACCGCCGCAGCCGCCGTAGACGTAGAGCGGCGCTGGCGCATAAGCGAACGGCGCGAGCCCACCCCAAGCACAACCGCCGCAGCCGGCCATTGCGACCGACGCGGTGCCGGTGACAAACAATGCGGCCAAGGCCGCGATCATAGCGCGATGGAAGGACATGACACTCCCTTACAAAAAGCTTTCTCAGGCAGCGTCAATGTAAGGGCATCGCCGCGCGAATGCGTTTAAATGCGACCGTTTGCGCCCGTTGAATTGCGCGGTAACATTAATTGTCGGCTATGGGTGATGATGCCGAAAAGAGTTGCGGGGCCGAACGGCCCCGCATATAGCTTGTCTTGGTGGGCCGCCGATTACGCCTTCGCCGCCTCCGGCCCCCAAATTTTCATCTTGTTCGTCTCCGGCATCAGGAACAGCCCGAGCACGAAGCAAATGGCGGGAACAGCGATCGGGTAGATCAGCGCATAGCCGAGGCTACCAGTCGCCTTCAGGGTCGCGACCGTAATCAACGGCACCAATCCGCCGCCCCAGCCGTTGCCGATGTGATAGGGCACTGACACCGACGTGTAGCGGATCCTGGCGGGAAAAAATTCAGCGAGGAAGGCGCCGATCGGCCCGTACACCATCCCGACATAGGCGACCATAATGGCGACGATGATGATCGCAACCGGATAGTTGACCGCGCCCGGATGCGTGACCGTTCCGAGCCATGAATACAGCGGATAATAGGTCACCGCCGCAAGCAAGAAGCCGGCCAAGATCACCGGCTTGCGGCCGATGACGTCGGACAGCCAGCCGAAGAGGATGAGCGTCGGGGTGCCGATAATCAGGCCGCCTCCCACGATGTAGGCGGTGGTCAGCGGGTCCAGCTTGGAAACCTGCTGCAGGAAGTACAGCGCCCAGAACTGGCCGCTGTACCAGACCACGCCCTCACCGATTACAATGATGCTGGCGATCACCACGTACTTCAGATTGGCAGGGTTGCCGAACGCCTCCCGCCACGGGTTCTTGCTGGTCTCGCCTTTGGCCTTGATCTCGGCGTAGACCGGCGACTCCTGAAACTGGACCCGCATATAGAAGGCGATGAAGACCAGCAGGAAGGAGAACAAGAACGGGATGCGCCACGCCCAAGCGTTGAACGCCTCAGCACCGAAATAGCCGCGTGTGGCGATGATCACGACGAGCGACAGCACGATGCCAAGCGTCGGCGAGGTCTGCAGCCAGCCGGTATAGTAGCCGCGGCGTTCGTCCGACACGTGCTCGGCGACATAGGTGATGGCGCCGCCGTATTGACCACCGAGACAAAGGCCCTGGATCATCCGCAAGCAGAACAGGATGATCGCCGCGGCCAGGCCGATCTGGTCGAAGGTCGGGATCAATCCGATCGCTCCGGTGCCGAGAGCCATGCCGACGAGCGTCAGGATGAACGTATATTTGCGGCCGACTACGTCTCCCAGCCAGCCGAACACGAATGCCCCCAAGGGCCGGACAAGGAAGCCGGCGGTGAACAGGGCGATCGTGCTGAGCAGCGCCGCGACGGGATGGGTCTTTTCAAAGAATTTGACCGACAAGATCGCGGCCAAGCTTCCGAAAATATAGAAGTCATACCACTCGATGACGTTTCCCCCGGCCGCGGCGGTAATGACGCGCCGGAAGTTAGCAGGAACGTGAGCTACCATGGCAACCTCCCCAGGATCTACCGCGCGTCTTGAAGTGTACACCCCGCGCTTTCCAGCCGTTATACGACTTTAGCTAACCCCTATACAACTTTAGGAGAATGGGGAGCCGGCCGCCGAGTTCTCGCCGACCCACAGGATACCGCCCGCTCCCGCGGCGCAGCATTCGATCAGCAGTCGCGCTAAATAAGCCCCCGCGCAATGAAATTGCGCAAGGCGGCGGCGGCGGTGCACAAAAGCGCAAAGGCGAGCGCGGCGGCGGCGATTTCTAAAAAATGCGCCGGAACCGAACCGGTCTCGTGCAACGGCCCGAAAGTCTTGAATAATGCCGCCAGCGCGCCGACGCCGGCGCCGCACGCTGCCGCGCGCCTCACGCTCCACGCCCGTTTGCCATCTCCGGAAACGAAAAACAAGGGAAACGGCATCGTCTAAGAGTCTCCCGCGGTTTCTTCCGGCCTCTTGCGCTCGCAGTTGTACGAGCGCGCTTCTATTCGGCCGCCGCGACCTGAATCGCGGGATATTCTTTTACATCTTTGGTCACTCTGACAACCCGACAACGCCGCATCAGGCAGAGCGACTGCAAAACCCGGCGAGGCCGGATGGAACCCTGCGCCCACCGGCGCGTTGATATGCACCTGCCATTGGGAGTGCCTGATCATGCGAAAGATCGGCGCTTTCGTCGCGATCGCCGTGCTTGCTGGCGTTATTTGCTCCGCCTCGCCCAGTGCAGCTTTTGATCTGGGCTTTGGACCGCTGCATTTCGGCTCGCCTTTGCTCGGGCATTCCTTCCGGCACCGGCATCGGCCTGTGCCTCATCCCGACATGCCGGCGGGGGCCGCTATTTATGACAGTACCGAAGCAGCAGCGCCAACGTCGGCGAGTCCCGCGTCACCCCTGCTCTATCCCGGCCTCGCCCTGCCGGCCATTTATAACGAGATGTTCTCGTCCGCGTCTTCGTCGCGCTGGCCATTCGGTTATGCAGCGATTTTTCGGGCGGCGTTTGCGAAAGAGCCCGCGGATCAGCACCAGGCTCAGGTCCCCTGCCGGTACATCGCTCGCGGAACGGTGATCGTCGAGCGGCTTGGCCGCGACATCAGGCCGACCGCTGCCCAGCGGGTTCTGCTGCAAAAGCTGGGCAGCGCGCTCGGCATGGCACCAGGCTTCCTCGCAAGGTCGTGCCCGAAAGTGCTTCCGTCACAGCCGATTGCGCGCTTGCAGCTCATGGAGACGCAGATCGATGAGCTGAGTATGGCGCTCGATATCATCCGTCAGCCGCTCCAGCAATTCGAACAATCCTTAAGCCGCGGCCAACAAGCGCGAGTTGCGGCTGCGCTTGCGGCGCCGGCGGCCGCCGGCGACGACAACCGGCAGGACGTGAGCGCGCTGGGTTGCGGGACGGCGCCGAAAACGATCGATTGGTCGATCGACCAACTGAGCCAATCGCTGCAGCCGAGCGATAGCCAACGCGACGCGCTGACCGAGACCAAAGCGGCCTTCGCCAGGGCGGCGAGCAATCTCGATACCCAATGTCCGGCGTCATTGCCACCCAGTCCATTCGCGCGATTGGTATCGATCCAGGCTCGTCTCGACGCCGAATGGCGAGCGGTGCTCACCGTTGAGGTCGCCCTGGCAAATCTTGAAAACGGACTAACCGACGATCAGCGCGTCCGCTTCAATGCGTTGGATTTTGCGGCGCGGTGAATTCGAGCGACGCCGCAATAGCACGGGCAAAGCGCGTCACGTCGACTATCGGCGCTTCGATCGCGATTTGCGGGCGGCATAGCGGGCATCCCTGGCGGCCTTGCGATCGGCTTCCAGCTCGCGTTCGCGCTCCGCCTTTGCGGCCGCGGCGCGCTCAGCCTCCAGAGCGGCTTCACGCTCCGTCTGCCGCGCCCGTTCAGCCTCGCGGGCCTTCTTGGCGGCCTTTTCGGCGTCGCGAGTCTTCTTGATCGCTTGGCGGTCGGCCGCATGCGCGGCTCGCGCCGTCAGCCGCTCCGCGAGCGCCGGGTCGGCGGCCTTGGCCTGAAACTTTTCCAGCGCCGCCTTCCTGGCCTTGGCCGCAGCCTGTTGCCGCTCGAGGATATCCGGTTGCTTAAAGCCGCTCATCGATCTTGATCCTGCCTGAAGTGCCGCGCAGCGGCTCGATTACGGTGAACGCAAATCCCGTTAACGCATGCGCCAGCCGACCACTGTCGCTTCGATGGGGTTGCCGGTATCGACGCTTCGCCAACCGCCGCCGCTCCATCGACACAGGAACGGGATGACATAAGTGCCGGCGTGATCCTCGCAAAGGAGCTCAAACGGCTGCTCCGCCGGCGGTACGCCGTCGTGAATAAAGGCATCGATTCGCGCCTGCCGTGTTGCCATGCAATGATCCGAGCCGTGAGGAAGGCGCTGCCGGCACGTAGCGCTGCGCTGGCATCGCGGCGCGCGCTTATATGATGCCGCGAGGCGCGAAATCAACCAGCGAGGATCGGATGGCATTCAAGCCGAATTACGGACGCGATCGGGCCGAGCGCGCGCGGGCGGCGCGCGCCAAGAGCGAAGAGAAACAGCGCAAGAAGGACGAGAAGACCGCATTGCGCAAGGCCGAGCGCGCCGAAGCGGAGACGGATGCGCCGGAGCAGCGCAATCATGCACCGGACGGGAGACAAAGCTAACGCGCGAGGTTTGCCGCAAAGACCGAACGAAACGTGCAGCGAACGCACGGGTCCACAAGCGGATGAATTTGCATTATTATGACGCGCAAGCCGGGTTAGCTCAGCGGTAGAGCAGCGGTTTTGTAAACCGTTGGTCGGGAGTTCAATCCTCTCACCCGGCACCAATCGGGCCAAGCACTGGCAAACGCGAAGGATCCAACCATCCTGCCGCCGAGGCATCGGGAGTCCGCTCGGCGAGGGCGCTCAGTTGGTGGGTGATCGCGCTGCACGTCCGAACTGCGGCATCATCTTAACCGCGGATCGTGCCGCCATGCCGCCGCTGGGGACGTTGCGACAGTCTGCATCCGTATTGACGCCTTGCATTTGAGCCTCGCCAAGTCACAAAAATAAGTAGCATTTTTCCTCATACACAACTATAACGTGCTGTCACCGCCGGAAATTGCCGCGGCGACAGCCGAACGCTTGACCATGCTTAAAAAGAGGAGCCGTCATCATGCCATGCACCGTGTTTCGCCACGTCCGGCTACCCGCCCGTTGGGGCGCCGCTTTAGTCGTAACGCTGGCCGCGGCGGGCTGCTTTGCCGGGGAAGCCCTCGCCGCCTGTAGCTGCACCGACCTGAAAGTCAGCCACGCCAACGCTGCGACGGTGAAACTATGCTCCGACAATGATCTGAACTTCCCCGAATGCGCGCGCGCCGCCGGCTCCGCCGCCAACGGCTGTGCAGGGAGTAGCTATGCCTACACCTGTCCGGTCGGCGTGAATTCCACGGCTGCCTTGAAACAAAAAAACCGGCTTTGAAGCCGACGCGACGCTGACCGGTACCGCCAGCCAATGCGAGAGCGGACAGGCCTTACAACTCACCATCACCAGCAACGAATCGGTATCCAAACCGAAGGTGCTGGCCACCCCGGGCGGCGACGTCACGGTCGGCACTTACACTGCGACAATCACCAACGATCGGCGGCGCAAATATCCGGACGTGGGCGACACTTCCGGGTCGAATCCGTTCTACGGTGCTGATAGCTATACCAATCCCGCGGCGGCCGATTTGCTGATGCAGCAAACGGCGACGCAACTCAAGTGGTGGGACAATACCGACCAAGAAAAGGACAAGGCCTCGGAAGCGGCAACCTGGAAATACCGGTTCTTCTCTTACGTCAAGGGAAGTGCGGGACAGAGCAGCTGCGGCTGCGTCTTCGACATCGACGTGAACTGGCCGGCCAACAGCGCCGCCGCAACGACGTTCACGAGCATTGGCGGGTCCAGTACGCACTGCACGTTCTGACGTGGCCGGTCCGCTATAGCGGATAATGATTGCGCCGTCATAACCGGCGTAAGCGGCGGTCCGGTCGCATGGCTCATCCGCCGGACACCAGCCACGAATTCGTGAGTGGTCCACGAGTTCCCGCGGCGCTAAATTTTGACCACAGTTGCACGTCGCTTATCGGCGCGCCCGCATTCTACCGAGAGAAAAAGCCATGACGATCGTCACGCGCCGCACGCTCCTTGCCGGCTCGGCCGCGGCAGCGCTCGCCATGGGGGCCGATCCGGCCGCCGCGGCGGCGCCGCCCAGCGACAAACAAACGCCCGGTATCTACCGTTACAAGATCGGGACGTTCGAACTGACCGCGCTTTATGACGGCATCTGGTATCGGCCGATCACCGACAAATTTATCCGCAACGCCCCGTTCGCCGACGTGGAGCACGCGCTCGCCGACGCCTTCATGCCGAAAGACAAGCTGGCGACGCCGTTCACTACGCTCGTCGTCAATACCGGCAAGAGATTGGTGCTAATCGACACCGGCACCGGCGGCCAGATCGTCCCCTCGGCCGGCGCCTTGCGCGACAATCTCGTCGCCGCCGGCATCGATCCGAAGGCCGTCGACCTTATCGTCATCTCGCATTTCCACCCCGACCACATCAACGGCATCAAGGACAAGAACAACAACCTTGTCTTCCCCAATGCCGAGATCATGGTGCCGGCGGCGGAATGGGAGTTTTGGATGGACGACGCCAACATGAACGCCGCGCCCGAGGCACAAAAACTTACCTTTCGCAATCAGCGGCGGATATTTTCCGATATCGCACCACACATCAGGCGCTTTGAGCCAGGAGCCGAGGTCGCGCCCGGCATTTTGACGTTGGCAGCGCCCGGCCACACGCCGGGCCACACCGTCTGTTCGATCCACTCCGGCGATCAGTCGCTCATGGTGCTCGGCGACACCGCGCAGCATCCCGCCGTGTTCGCGCGCCACCCCGACTGGCAGGCGGCCTTCGATATCGACGGCGACGCGGCGGTCGCGACGCGCAAGAAATTGTTCGATCGCGCCGCCGCCGACCGCATGCTGGTGACCGGCTATCACTTCCCGTTCCCGGCCTGCGGCCACCTCATCAAAACCGCGAGCGGCTACGAGCACGTGCCGGTCGAGTGGCAGCCGGACTTATAGGATCACATTTTCTCGATGACGCCGAAGCGCCGCGCCAAACCAGACGTAATATGTTGTAGCATCGCGACGCTGACCCTCTGGAGCCCCGCCATGACGTCATCCCGTGCGCTCGCAGTCGCGTTGTTGTTTTCGGCCGTCCTCATTGCACCGGACATCGCTGCCGCAGCTGACGAGCCCAGTCCGACGCCGCCGCCACAAACCAATCAGCAAACGCCGCCAAAGAACAAAACCCAGACCAAGAAGCCGAAGAAGGACAAGAGCAGCTCGGCCGAGGATTTTCTGGCCGGCTACCACGCCGCCTATGCGCTCATTTACGATAAGGGCGATTACGTCGCCGGCATCGCGGCGCTGCGGGCGCTCGGCTATGACGACAATGCCGACGTCGCCACGCTGATCGGCTATGCCAGCCGCAAGCTCGGCCGTTATGACGATGCCAAGGTCTGGTATGAGCGGGCGCTGGCCGCCGACCCGAACCATGCGGTGACCTGGTCCTATTACGGCATGTGGCAGGCCGAACAGGGCAATCTGCTCAAGGCCGAGGACGATCTCGAACAGGTGCGCTTGATCTGCGGCACCGACTGCCACGCCTACAAAATGCTCAAGGCCGCGATCGACGGGACGGTGACGTATTAGAGCATCATCCGCAAAAAGCCTGCCCCCGGACGCGATCCGGGGGGTGGAGGCCGGTTTTCCGAAAAGATCATGCTCCACCAAGAGACCGGCGGCGTTATCTTGCGCCCTGCGTCTCGCCGACGATCCAGGCATGGTAGTCCGGGTCGACGCTCTCGATCGGAATCACCAGAATGGCCGGCGTGGTATAGGAGTGCATCTCCTTCACCGCGGCGCGCACCGCCTCGGCGAGGCTGGCGCGGGTCTTGACGATCATCACCGCTTCGTCGCCGCGCTCGATCGTGCCCTGCCACCAATAGTAAGAAACCATTCCCGGCAGGATATTGACGCAGGCGCATAGCCGGCGCTCGACCAGTGCGCGTCCCGCCTGCTCCGCCTCGACAATGGATGGATAAGTCGTATAGACGAAAACCGCGCGTTCCATTTTCATCTCCCGCGGCGCCGCGCCGCCCGTCCCCTGCGCCGCCGATCCGGCGAGGCCGAGAGCCCCCTACCCCGTCATGCCTCAGCGCCGCACCAAAACCCGCTTCAAGCGCATCGCCTTCGTCGCCAGCGACACCCAGGCGGCGCAGAAGGCACGGCGTCAGCTCATTCGACGCTACGGCGACGCGGCCCCGGAGAAAGCCGACGTCATCGTCGCGCTCGGCGGCGATGGCCTGATGCTCACGACCCTGCATCGCTTCATGAATTCCGGCAAGCCGATCTACGGCATGCATCGCGGCACGGTCGGCTTTCTCATGAACCAGTTTTCCGAACGGAACTTGCCCGAACGGCTCGCCGCGGCGCAAGTTACCGTGATCCACCCGTTGCTGATGCGCGCGCGCGACGCCGAGGGACGCGTGCACCAGCACCGCGCCATCAACGAGGTCTCGCTGTTCCGCGAGATCTATCAGGCGGCGCGGCTGCGCATCCTGGTCGACGGCAAGGAACGCCTCGCCGAACTCATCGCCGACGGCATCCTGTTGTCGACGCCGGCGGGCTCGACGGCTTATAATCTTTCGCTGCAGGGGCCGATCATTCCGATCGGCGCGCCGCTCCTGGCGCTGACGCCGATCAGTCCGTTCCGGCCGCGACGCTGGCGCGGCGCGCTATTGCCCGACCGCGCCCATGTGACCATCGAGGTGCGCGAAGCGGTGAAGCGTCCGGTCGCCGCCGTCGCCGATCACGACGAGGTGCGCTCGGTCCGTTCCGTCGAGATCAGCATGGACCACAGCGCCACCATGCACATGCTGTTCGATCCCGGCCACAGCCTCGACGAACGCATCCTGCGCGAGCAATTCGGGTATTGAGAGCGCTGCGGGACTGTGCGGATGGACTAGGCGGCGGAGCGCCGCTCGTCTTGGTAACTTGCCGCCATGAGTTCGTCGCAGAACAGCCGCGCTTCGTCGCGGGCGGCCTCGGTGGCGAAGCGGCGCAACAGTGTGAGCAGCGGCGCCAGCTCGCCGAGCGCCTCGTTCTCGCAGCGAGTCAGGACGCGCTCGATCATACGCCGCTTGAGCCGCGCGGCACCGCCCGGTTCGCTGATGAAGCCGCCCTCGCGCATCGCCTCGATCGCCTCCTTGAAGGCCGGATAGCTCGATGGCGGCAGCCCAGCGCGGTCGAACAGCGCCCGCAGAGCCGCATTGCCACGGTCGTGGATCAGGCCGGAGATGCGCGCTATCGGCATGTTGGTCAGCTCCGCCAAGGCCTCCTCGAACAGCGCGACATTGCCGGACAACAAGGCCCGCAAAATAAGGCCGGCGGTGAGTTGCCCGCTGACCCGCAGGTGACGGATGAGCGCACTCATCTGCGTCGTCGGCGTATCCGCCGCGACGACCACCGTCGCCTTCTCGCAAGCCTCGCGTGCAATGCGGCGAGCGCGATCCGCGTCGAGCCATCGGCGTTCGGTGACGAAGCCGGCCAGCGTCTCCGACAGCTTGGCGACCAGCGTCAGTCGCGTTGACGCCGCGATGTCGTCGCGGGCCAGCAAGGCTTCGCGGATCGCCGCCAGATGGCCATAGCGCTCCACCAACCGATCGGCCGACAAAGTCGCCATGTCGGCATCGCGGTTCTCCGCCAGCACCAGACAAGCCTCGGCGCTGCCGACTTCGGCGATGGCGGCAGCGACCGAACACGGCAAACCGGCGCGGCTGGCGATCGCTGCTTGCACGGCGCCGCCGCCGGCCGCCACCGCATCGACCAGATCGGCATCGACGAAAAGCGGCGACAGCGCCAACACCGGCGCGGCGATCTGCGGCTGGTCCGCGGCCAGCGCCAGCACGATCGCCGGTGGGGCACTCGGGCTTGCCGCCAGCACATCGGCCAGCGCCCGGCGCACCAGCGGCGACGGGTCGTCGAGCAGCATCAACATCGCGCCTTCTGCCGCGGCGAGATCGTCGGGCGCGAGATCCGAATAGAGGTAGCCGCGGGCCAGCGCTCCCGTCGCCTCGGCGCGCTGACCGGCCGGCGCGGTGCGCACGTAGTCGAGAAAATGGCGGACGATCATGGTTCGCTCACGCCGGGAGAGAGAAAAGCCGATTGCGATGGTAAAGCCGCGGACTTAACAAAGCGTTCACCATAAATGTTGGTAACCGTGGCGGTCTTGCGCCGGATGCCGGCGCTACCAGGCCGTCGGAATTTCATGCGTGTCACCACAAACTTGGCTTCCGCTGCGCCGGGCCGTTCCGGGCGCTAGGAATGATTAACAGTTGTGGTAAACGGGGCCTTAACGGCAGGAGGTGGCAATGACACAGAGCACGGCCATACGGCACAAGCGCGGCGGGCTTTATTTCGAGGATTTCGTCCCCGGCGAAGTCGTCGAGCACCGCTATACGCGCACCGTCACGCAGATGGACAACATGCTGTTTTCCAACATGACGCTCAACCCGCAACCGCTCCATATCGACCGGCATTTCTGCGAGCAGGAGACCGAATGGGGCCAGCCGTTGCTGAACTCGCTGTTCACGCTCGGGCTGATGATCGGCATGTCGGTCAGCGATCTCACCGTCGGCACCACGATCGCCAATCTCGGCATGAGCGAAGTGAAATTTCCGCATCCGCTGTTCGAGGGCGATACCGTGCACGCTACGACCGAGGTCATCGGCAAGCGCGAATCGAAATCGCGGCCCGGCGCCGGCATCGTCGAGTTTCACCATCGCGCCTACAATCAGGACAACAAGCTGGTCGCCGAATGCCGGCGGCAGGCTTTCATGCGTATGCGGCCGAAGTGATTCTCCCCTTCCTGATGCGCTCGCTCCTCTTCGTCCCCGCCGACAGCGCGAAAAAGCTCGACAAGGCGATGGCGAGCGGCGCCGACGCTTTGATCATCGACCTCGAAGATTCGATCACGCTCGACGGCAAGGCGCGGGCGCGGCAAAGCGCGGCGGCCTTCCTCAAGGAGGCCATGGCGACGGCCGCGCGCCCGCATCTGGTGGTGCGTGTGAACGGGCTGCAGACCGGCCTCACCGACGCCGATCTCGATGCCGTGGTGCCGGCAAAACCCGACGCCATCATGCTGCCGAAGGCCGCAGGCGGCGCCGCGGTCGTTCACGCCGACGCCAAGCTCGCCGTGCGCGAGGCGCTGAGCGGGCTACCCGACGGCCATGTCAAGATCATCGCGCTTGCCACCGAAACCGCGGCCGCCTTGTTCCTTGCCGGCACCTATCGCGGCGCCAGCGCCCGGCTCAGCGCTCTGACCTGGGGCGCCGAAGACCTTTCCGCCGACATCGGCGCCGAGCGAAACCGCGACGCGCAGGGCCGCTTTCTCGATCCCTATCGATTGGCGCGCGTGCTCTGTCTCGCCGGCGCGGCGGCCGCCGAGGTGCCGGCGCTCGACACCGTTTACATCGACTTCCGCGATCACGACGGTTTTCGCCGGGAATGCGAAGAGGCGCGCCGCGACGGATTTGCGGGGAAATTAGCCATTCACCCGGCGCAGGTGCCGATCATCAACGAGCTGTTCACGCCGACGCCGCAAGCCCTCGCTCAGGCGCAGGCGATCGTCGACGCGTTTGCCGCGAACCCGGATGCCGGGGTCGTCGGCATCGGCGGAGTCATGGTCGACCGGCCGCATCTGACGCGCGCCAAGGGTCTGCTGGCACGCTCCCTCTCCCCGCCTACGAGGAGAGGGTCGTAAGCAACGTCGGCAGATTTTTTAGAAGCTTATTTAGAAGGAATGACTCCAGCCCGCGTTGACGCTATCGCCTTGAGCCGTAACTAACCCGGCGGATCGGGCAATTTGGGTCGCCAGCGGTGTCTTCAGCTTCTGCGGCTGCGCTGTTGCAGATTGTGCCTGCGATATCGGAAGCGCCGTTTGCGCCCGCTGAAGAATCCAGTTCAGAACATTCTTTTCCTGTTCGGGAAGCTGATCCAAAAAATTCTCGAGCTTGCTGGCGACCGAAACGACATCCTGACCGGTAAGTGTTTTCTGTGCCATGTCCCATCTCCCTTCCTTGTAAAGCCACCCAGTGGCTAATGGACTAAGTAAACGAGTGCTCCCAGGTTCCGCTAAACCGCCAAAGGCTTCATGCACCTGCTCGGTGCCTCGGCCTTGCGGAATTAGAGGCAACCTTTCTTGCCCGCATAAGTATAGTCTATTAATTATGCAAGTCCTTAAATGCATCCACGCCGGTGCTGATCGCGGTCGCAATATCGGAGAGTAACGGGGCTAATCCGCAACAACTCTCGTTCTGCGGGCGGGCGTAGCGCTGGCGCAAATAACGATCGTGTGGACATCCGCCTTGGCAGACTGCGAACCATTGACAGCCATGCGCTAGCGACACCGCGTCGGCTGTATCGGCTCGTGCTTTGGCCACCGACGGCGAGAACGACATCATCGAAAGATCCTGGTCAAATATATTGCCGAAGCGAAACCTCTCATCGCCGATATATTTGTCGCATGCCGCGACCTCGCCGGCTGGCTCAACCGTCAAATATTGCCCCATGCACTTGCCAGCAAACAAACAGGTCGCCGCCTCGCGGCCTTGAATCTTCCCCATGAGATCCGAAATTTCCCGAAATGTGATGCGATCTGCGTAGGTCGGCCACCACACGCCAAAGAGGCCTCGAAGAAATTCGACAAAACGGTCCCAGCTAATGAAGTCGTTTTCCCTGGACGCCTTTGCCGGATCGTTGATGGGGATCACGTTGATGAGACAAACGCGTTCCACCCCGATCTCTATGAAATATTCCAACATTCGCTGCGGCCCAATATTCACGACATCGTCGTCCACCACCAGGAGGACGCCATAATCGAGCCCCTCAGCGCGAATGTCTGCGAGGGCCTTTCGCACGCGTTGCGATGTCGGCCTTCCGGCAATATCGATGCGGCGCCGATCGTGTAGTTCCGGCGGTCCGTCCAAACTCACCCCAATTTTGAATTCGTATAGCCGCAGAAAAGACAGCCATTCGCAGCTCAAACGGGTTCCGTTGGTTTGAACCGTATTGGCAATGATTTGTCCGGGGCGGCGGAACTGCTCCTGCGCAGCCAAACGGCTTTGCTACCAGTGGGGAGTTGCCGGCAAGGCCAAGCTAAAGAACCGGCCTTCATCCTGGACCATGAGCCCCTTGTCGCAAAAAGTCTCCAATGCCGACCGGACTCTGTCTTGCTGCATTGATTCGCCGCCGCCCGCCTCTTGCAGATGGCTGTAAATGCTTTCCAGACTGCGATCTGTCTCCCCACAGAACTCGTAGATCGCGGTCTCCTCCTGATCGAATGCGTGAACGAGCGGATGTGGTCCCCGCGTGTCAACGACCTGCATCCAATCGGGAGCGCGTTGATAAACCAACGTGGGCGGAGATGGCTGCGCCCACCGTGTCTTCCAAGATTCGACCGACGCAATCAATTCGCGATGTTCGTCGAAAGGCATCGTCGAGTCCATTTCATAATCGAAAAAATAGGCAATCTTGGTCAGATTCAGATCGGGCTCTGGATAAATGAAGTGATACCCCTTCTTTGGCCTCACATTCCTCACAGGGAACGACTTATCGAAAAAGTACGGGCTGAAACGCTCGAGCCATATTGGACCGCACCCAATCGGTGGCGGTAGATGGTGCAGTATAGCGACCGTCCGTTTTTGTTGCTCGTAGTCGCTTCTGGTTTCACCGGGAAATCCGGTCAGGAGATTCCAATTGACCCGCATTCCGTAATAGTAGGCCCATTTGAGGAGGCGCAAATTCTTCTGCATCGTGATCCCTTTGCGCATAAGACCCAGGATGCGGGTGTTAAGACTCTCGATGCCTGGCTGTATGGAGTTAACACCTGCGCGGGCCATGAGCCGTAATTGGGCCGGCCTTAAATTCGCTTTGACTTCATAAAAAATCCGGTAGTCGTGATGCTCATTGGCCAGCGCACCGCAAAGCTCTTCAACGTATGCCATATTCATGATGTTATCGACCGCTTCAAAATTCACGATCTTATAACGTGCCGACAGCCGACGAAGCTCCGCCAGGACTGCTGCGGCTGATTTCGAGCGAAACGCCATGCCGGCGGCATTGAGCCCGCAGAAGGTGCAGTGATGTTTTTCGCCCCACCAACAGCCTCTAGAACTTTCGAAGAGTAGCAGCGGCGCCGAGTCTCCGAGCACCCTCGCCGTGCCCAACCGAAACAGGGTTTCAAAATACTCATCGTAATCCGGATCCGGTTGTTGCTCGAGATCAGCCGGACCCGAGGCAACCCCGCCTATGAAGACGTGTCCTCCTTCTCTTCCCGAAACGCCTTCGACATCAACGCCCGACTTTCCGCCGACGATACAATCCACAAGTTCGGGAAACGCATAATCTCCCTCGCCGGTTACGATGTAGTCGATAAACTCGAGCGTTCGCAGATATTCCTTGCCCATCTCGTCATCGAAATTGGCGCCGCCAAAGACAATTGTCACCCTAGGATGGGCCTGCTTGATCAGTCGCGCCAACGCGAACGCTGCGCAGTTCTGCTCGAACGTCGATGAAAATCCGACAATCTTATATTGGCTCCAATTAACGTGTTCGGCCCAGCGGGTCACCCAGCTCGGCAGTTGATCCCTTCTTAGGTCGGAAAGCTGCAGAAAGGTGAGGTGGAGTGCCTGACAAGTCATCGGCAACGAGGGGCAGGCCTCGAAGTAAGTCTCTTCGTTAGCGCGGTAACCGAACGCGGCCGCCGAAAACAACCATTCGCCGAGGAATTGATCGGCGCGCAGCTGGCTCACCGTTCTGTAGACTTCCGCCCCGAGCTCTGCCGCCAATTCCAGATTTAGGTAGAGCACCTCGACCTCATGTCCGCGCTTTGCGAGCGTCGACTTCAGCAGGCCACATTGAATAGACGGACGATCCGCCAGGGCAAAGGGCATGTTGACGATCGCAACCCGAGCCGGCGGTACACGCCGGCGCGACCGTTGTTCGCCGGGCTGAAGGCGCAATGTCATTCCTTAACTCCTATGTCGGTTGCTACGGCGACATCAAATCATCATGAGCCAGGCACCGGCGGCGATCGCTCCAGTCATTCCAGCTCACGTCTAATCTCCGGTTCCACGATGTGCGTTGCAGCCAATTTCTGCCGCAGCCGGTCCGCCAGCTCGGCGCTGGTGTCGATCGTGACCATGTGCGGATCCGAAAATCCGACTACGGTTACGTTCGGCTCAGAGGACACGGCCTCTAACGCCGTTGGCACGTCGCCGCGGATATCGCTGATGCCGCGTTTGTTGGCGACCAGATAGCGCGGCATCGCCATGCTCCTCTAAAGGCGCGGCAATCCACGCCCTTCGAATTTCACGGCGAGGCCAAACGGCTCGCAGTGTTGGGCCAGCAAAGTCTGGGCGGCACTGGTACGCGCCAGATCTCGAGGAAGCGATTTGTAGTGTTCGTCTTGCGAGAGAATCACGGCGAGCGCGCCGCAAGCCGCAGGGCTAGCCATGGATGTCCCGTCCATTTCCATGTACGCCCCCGAAACGCCGTTCCTGTCCGGCACGGTTGAAACGATGCCGACTCCAGGACCGGCACAGGCCAATGTGGAGCCGAAGCAGCTGAAGGTGGCCAAGAACAGATTCCGTTGGCCCAGCATCGAGGAATCTCGGGGGCGATTACCTGCCGAGAAAGTGCCCGGCGGTGCCCAACCGACCAGGCCAATCGCGGACACGGCAACGCATTCCGGATAGGCGCCCGGAAAGTCGATCGCGCTTGCCTCGTTGCCCGCCGAGCAAACACACAAAGTGCCGCGCTCGGCGGCGTCGCGAATGGCGTCTTCCTCCGCCGCGGACGCGGGGCCGCCGCCGAGACTCATGTTGATGAGATCGCAGGCATGGTCGCGGGATAGCGCGTCGATGGCGTTGATGATGTCGGCTTGGCTCGGCCCTTCGTCTTCGCTCTTGAACACGCGGGCGTGGAATACATCGGAGGTCGTCGCCATCCCCGCATAGTCGCCGGCTTTGCTCGGTCGAGCGCCGATAATTCCCGTCGTGTGCGTACCGTGCTCCGCCACGTCGGTGGCTTGGCTACCCGGAAGGACTTGCCCGTCAACATACGTCCCTACAAGATTGACGCGCGATAGATTTGGGTGCGGACCGCAGCCTGTATCGATGACACCTACCTTGATACCCGCTCCTCGTGCGGCCGCCGCAACATCGATGCCCATTGCTGTGTGCCACCAACCACCGCCGCCGGCAGCGGCTTTGCTAATGGGCAGACAATCTATCGTACTACCCGACGGCGGCGCCTCGGAAAGCATAATCCAAAAGTTCGAATAGGGGATCGGTTCGACAAACGAAACAACGTAGCCGGGACTGACCGCGAGCTCGGCACCACCTTGTTCATCGGTCGTCGTTTGCGTGGTGCGAACCTGCCCACTCGGATCCCGAACGTAGAACAGCACTTCAATTCCGGGGAGCGGACTTCCGCCGCCCGTTACGGTTACGCGATAGGCGGACGCCACGTTGTTGCTGACCGCAATCGCGGCCAGCGGCAAAGACCGCTTCAATTCGATCGGATCGTGTAGTGCAGCGTGCGCCGGACCAGCGACTCCAGAATAGCGTCCGCCGGCAGAGACGCTTGGATTTTTGCCACTTGCGCCGCGTCCGCGTCGAACACGACGACCCGCCGCGCCAAATCGTCAGAAGGATCCTTGTCGGCAATGACTCGAGAGTTTCCCTCAAACTGCGTGAGGACCGTCGCGACGGCCGCTCGGGAAGCCATTTTCTGTTCTGCCGTGAATTTTCCGGCACGTCGATTTACAAGCACGTAGCGCGGCATGCTTCCCCCCTACCCACAACCATCGTCCTGGCCTCCATAACCGCATGAGCATAAATACACTGAATGGTTGTGAACAGTAAATCTCTCGCGCATTAGGCGCAAGCCCGGACGGGGGGAAATTTCCTGGCAAAGCTGCGGGCCAGCGCGGAACACTGAGGGCGGGGAGAGTTTCTCGGCTAACGCGTGGAAGTTTTCGGATACACCGCCTGCGGATCGAACACGCGCTCCTCGCGGAACTCGAGCGTGACCGCGCCGGCCTTGCCAAGCGGCACCGCTCGATAAAAGCAGGAGCGGCGGCCGGTATGGCAGGCGCCACCCGGCTGCTCGACCTTGATCCAGACCGCATCCTGGTCGCAGTCGATGCGCATCTCGACCACCTGCTGGGTGTGGCCGGAGGTCTCACCCTTTTGCCACAGCGCGCGGCGCGAGCGGCTGTAGTACCAGGCCTGCCCGGTGGCGATGGTCTTGGCCAGCGCCTCGGCATTCATATGCGCCACCATCAGCACCTCGCCGGAGACGGCGTCCGTCGCCACGCAGGTGACAAGGCCGTCGGCGTCGAATTTTGGCGTCAGCGCGGCGCCTTCCTCGAGTTCGGTGGCCGCGCCCGGCGGGGCAAATGGCGTTTTCTCTGGCATAGCGACGCTTCAGATTGCTGCATGACTCGCTGGGCTACGGGACTCTCGCCGCAACCGGGCCATACCTATATAGTTTATCGGCCAGTCAACACAGCCAATCGAGAACCGCGCCTCTGCCATGATCAACGAGGTCTACAATCGCCGCATCATCGAACTGGCGGGAACCATTCCGCGGATCGGACGGCTGGCCGACGCGGACGCCACCGCCAAGGCGGTTTCGCGGCTGTGCGGCTCGACCGTCACTGTCGATCTGAAGATGGACGGCGACAAAGTCACCGACTTCGCCCACGAGGTGAAAGCCTGTGCGCTCGGCCAGGCGTCGTCCTCGATCATGGCGCGCAACGTCGTCGGCTCCAGCGCCGACGAGCTGCGCGCCTTGCGCGAAACCGTGCGCAAAATGCTCAAGGAGAACGGCGCGCCTCCGGCGCAGGGCAAATGGGCCGATATCGCGGTGCTCGAGCCGGTGCGCGACTATAAGGCGCGCCATGCCTCGACGATGCTGACCTTCGACGCCGTGGTCGACGCCATTGGCCAGATCGAGGCCAAGCGCGGCGCCAACAACGCCGCGAAGACCGCGGCGGAGTGATTCCTCTCTGTTCGTCATTGCCGGGCTTGACCCGGCAATCCATGGGACGGAGAGGCTGCATGGCATGACGAGAGTATGGTCCAGCTCGACGCCCTGTTCGACGCTTCACGCCGCGCCCCTCGCCTCGCCGGCCGGGGATTGATCAAGGTCTATCGCTACACGCTCTCGCCGCTGATCGGGTTCAATTGCCGGCACTTGCCGACCTGCTCGGACTATGCCGACCAGGCGATCGAGCGTTTCGGCTTGTGGGCGGGCGGCTGGATGACGCTCGCGCGGCTTTTGCGCTGCCAGCCCTTTGGGACGCATGGGCTCGATTTCGTGCCCGATGCGTTGCCGCAAAATTCGCGGTGGTATATGCCGTGGCGGTTCGCGCGCTGGCGCGGGACGAATTCGGTCGCGCCGCCGATGCACACGCTTGTAGGGCCGAACACGGCAGGCGAGTGACAGAGAAACTGGAGCCATTGACACCGCTTACCTGCGCTCGTTCGCAGGAGTGAGCAGAAGGAGCAAGACATGGTCGCTGTGATCTTTCCCGACGGCGCAAGTCGGGATTACCCGCAAAACACCACCGGCCTCGACATCGCCAAGGGCATTTCGCCGTCGCTCGCCAAGCGCACGGTCGCCATGGCGCTCGGCGGCAAGCTTGCCGATCTCACCGATCCGATCGATCACGACGCAAAAATCGAGTTTTTGACCCGCGACGACCCGCGCGCGCTGGAACTCATTCGCCATGACGCCGCGCACGTGCTCGCGGAAGCCGTGCAGACTTTGTGGCCGGGCACGCAGGTCACCATCGGCCCGGTGATCGAGAACGGCTTCTATTACGATTTTTTCCGCAACCAGCCGTTCACGCCGGAAGACTTCGACGCGATCGAGAAAAAGATGCGCGAGATCATCGCCCGCGACAAACCCTTCACCAAGGAGGTGTGGTCGCGCGAAGAGGCGAAGAAAGTCTTTCGCGACAAGGGCGAGCTGTTCAAGGTCGAATTGATCGACGCCATCCCGGAAGATCAAGAGATCAAGATCTACAAACAGGGCGACTGGTTCGATCTGTGCCGCGGGCCGCACATGACTTCGACCGGCAAGGTCGGCAATGCGTTCAAGCTGATGAAGGTCGCCGGCGCCTATTGGCGCGGCGATTCGCGCCGCGAGATGCTGTCGCGCATCTACGGCACCGCCTTTGCCAAACAGGAGGAGCTCGACGCCTACCTAAAACAAATCGAGGAGGCGGAAAAGCGCGACCATCGGAAACTCGGCCGCGAGATGGATCTGTTTCATTTCCAGGAAGAGGCGCCCGGCTCGGTGTTCTGGCACCCCAAAGGCTGGACGCTGTTCCAGACGCTGGAGAATTACATCCGGCGGCGGCAGGCGGCGACCGGTTATGCCGAGGTCAACGCGCCGCAGCTCATCGACTCATCGCTGTGGGTGGCGTCCGGCCACATGGCGACGTTCCGCGACGTCATGTTTCTCGTCGAGCCGCGCGAGGAAGACGATCGCACCTACGTCATCAAGCCGATGAACTGCCCCGGCCACATTCAGATATTCAAGAACGGGCTGAAGTCGTATCGCGATCTGCCGTTCAAGATCGCCGAATTCGGCAAGGTGCACCGTTACGAGCCGTCCGGCGCGCTGCACGGGCTGATGCGCGTGCGCGCCTTCACCCAGGACGACGCGCACATCTTCGTCACCGAGCAGCAGATCGCCCAGGAGGTGCTCGCGGTCAACGATCTGATCCTGTCGATCTACGCCGATTTCGGCTTCGACGACGTTCGCATCAAATTCTCCGACCGGCCCGACAAACGCATCGGCGAAGATGCGGTCTGGGACAAAGCCGAAGCCGCCCTGATGCAGGCGCTCGAAGCCTCCGGCCGGCCGTGGACGCTCAACAAGGGCGAAGGCGCCTTCTACGGCCCCAAGCTCGAATACGTGTTGCGCGACGCCATCGGCCGCGACTGGCAGTGCGGCACCGTGCAGGTCGATCTCAACATGCCGGGCCGGCTCGGCGCCTTTTACATCGACGAGCACTCGAACAAGGTGACGCCGGTGATGCTCCACCGGGCGATGTTCGGCTCGCTTGAACGCTTCACCGGGATCATGATCGAGCATTATGCCGGGCATCTGCCGCTCTGGCTGTCGCCGCTGCAGGCGGTGGTCGCCACCATCACCTCGGACGCCGACGATTATGCGCGCGAGGTTATCGCGGCGGCACGGCGCTCAGGCCTGCGCGTCGAAGGCGACCTGCGCAACGAAAAGATCAACTACAAGGTCCGCGAGCATTCGCTGGCGAAGGTCCCTGCCCTGCTCGTGGTCGGCAAGAAAGAGGCCGCCGAGCGCACGGTCTCGATCCGCCGTCTCGGCCGGGACGGCCAGCAGGTCATGCCGCTCGCCGGCGCGCTCGCCGCACTCGCCCAGGAGTCGGTACCGCCCGACGTGATGCGGATGCAAAAGGCGGCGTGACGCGAAGCCAGGCTCAGCGGGCCAGCACCTCGACCTCGCCGTCGACGCCGGTGATGACCTTGAAATCGCGCTGATAGGTCTTGGCTTCGTTGCGCGCGATGACGTGATAGTCGCCCTCGGCGAGCACCACGCGCGGGAAGGCGCCGATCGATTCCTTGATGACGTCGCCGCCGGGCGTCAGCACCGTCCATTGCGTGTTGGCGAGCGCCTCGCCGCCGGGCTCGTTCACCAGCTTGAGCGTGATGACCGCGGCGCGATGGGTGACGACGATATCGGTGAGCTTGGCCGCTTGGACGTGGACGTCCGAACGCACCACCGAATTGCCGTCGCCGTAATTCGACACGATATAGTAGGTCCCCTCGGGAAGCAGCACGACGTCACCGGTCATGACGTTGTGCGCGATCGGCCGGCGCTCCGTGGTGTCGAACTGGCTGCCGGCGAAAATGTCGAACGATATTTGCCCGGCGGGGATGCGGGCATCGCCGACGCGGCCTTCGATTCGAATTCCGCCTGCGGGAATCTCGAAAACCGCGCGGACCGTCTCTGCGCGCAATTGCACCGCCTTCGCCGCGCTGGCGAGGCCAAGACTCGCGTGCACGACGTAGCTGCCCGGCGGCAGCATGAAGGTGGGCGCCGCCGCCCGGTCCTCCTTGATCAGGCGGAAAACCCCGGTGGCGTCAGGCTTCGCCGCATAGACGCGCCAGATCAGGCCGCCGCTGATCAGCGGTGCGTCGCGGCCGTACCGGGCCGAGACCGCAAGCGCCACCTGTCCGGCCGGCACCATGGGCACCGCTTGCGCGAGCAGCGAGGCGGATGCAGGCGGCAGCATCCCCATCGGCACGAGCGTGGCGCCCGGCGAGCCTGTGCCAGGCGTCAGCGGGACGGGAACCGTCAGTTGCGGCGACACCAGATTGCTCGCCTGGGCGAAGGCCTGGATCGGCGCGGAGGCAATGAATAGCCCCACTGCCGCCAACACGGCAGAGCGCCCGACCCTGCTTAAACCCCGCCCTGGCATGGCGGGTTTTTCGGGCTCAATCACGGCAATTTCATGCCGTCGCGACGCCGCCCGGCTGCATCGGGCTGATGCGATGGAAGCGTCGCCTAACCATAATAGAGCTAACGATTTGTTACCCTTCGCGGTGGATCATGCTCGATCATAAAACTTGCGCGCCGCGGGAAACGAGGATGCAGTGACCATCGTCGACGTTGGACCCAAGCTCATTCGTGGAAAAGCGGCCCGGCCCTCGGTCGGGCTTGTTCTCGGCAGCGGCGCAGCGCGCGGGTTTGCCCATATCGGCGTCATTCACGCGCTCATGGAACATGGAATTAGGCCTGACATCGTCGTTGGCACCTCGATCGGGGCTCTGGTCGGCGGCTGCTACGCCAATAACCAACTCGATGAACTTGAGACCTGGGCGCGCTCGCTGACGGTTCGCCGCATCATCGGTTATCTCGACGTGAGAATTGGCGGCTCAGGCCTCATCGGCGGCGGACGGCTGGCAAGGCAGCTGGCGCAAGCCGTCGGCACGACTTCGATCGAGGAGCTGCCGGTACGGTTCGCGGCGATTGCGACCGAGGTTGGCACCGGCCACGAAATCTGGCTCACGCGGGGCGCGTTGTCGCCGGCGATGCGGGCGTCTTATGCCTTGCCTGGGATCTTTCCGCCGGTACGCCTTGGCGGGCGCTGGCTGGTCGATGGCGCGCTGGTGAATCCGGTGCCGGTCAGTGCAGCGCGCGCCTTCGGCGCGCGCGTCGTCATCGCGGTCAATCTCGACGCCGATCGTTTTGCCCGCGGCGCCACAATCGCAAGCCACGGCTCGGATGTGGACGATGAAACGCCCGAGCCGCCGCCTGGGGCGCCGCGCAACGGATTGCTGGGCTTGCGCGGCATGTTCGGCTCAGAGCGGACGCTCAAGCGCCAAATGCTCGCCAGCCATGCGCGGCCGGGCTTTTCCACGGTGATGATCGAAGCGTTCAACATCATGCAGGATCGCCTCACCCGCATGCGGCTTGCCGGCGACCCGCCCGACGTGCACATCACACCGCAAATCGGCCATATCGGCTGGCTCGATTTCCATCGCGCCGCTGACGCGATCGCGGCGGGCAAGGCCGCGGCGGAAAAGGCCCTGGAGCCGATCGCCGACACGATCGCCGCACTAAGCTGAACGCTTCTGGCGCAACCGCGCCGGCGAAAATCGTTAATGAGAAGGCGATTGCCGCGCACAGGTTGTCTGACACGCGAGTTGGACGGTGCTGCAAGTCAATATGCACGTCGTGCTCGCCGTGGCGTTGCTGGTGGTGATTGCGGCGGGCGAGGGCGGCGTGCCCGGAACGACACAGGCGGTTTGACAGCTCGCCGCTTGGGCATTGCAAGTCATCATGCAGGTCGTCGCCGCCGACGTTTGCGCGAGCCGGATTCTTGCGTCGGCGAACGCGCCGGGTCCGGCAGCGCCGATGGCCGCCACGGTGAGAAGAACTGCAAAGCCTCGCATGACCGCCTCGGCGTCGCACGCGTCAGCGGCCATGACACCGCGATCTTCCGGCCCGCGGAATCCAAGCGGTGGCGTCGCGCGCCATGCGGCCGCGAATTGGCTACGCCGTCATGATGTAATCGCGCATCGCCGTCGACTCGCGTTCCATCTCATGGAGCCGGTACTTGACGATGTCGCCGATCGAGACGACGCCAACAGGCTGACCTTGGTCGACAACCGGCATGTGACGGAACTTGCCTGCTGTCATGCGCTCCATGATGTGGGAAACCGTCTCGCTCTCGTTGCAGCTCTCGACTTTGCGCGTCATCGTCCGGCTCACCGGCTCCTCGAGCACGGCAGCGCCGCGCTCGGCAAGCGCGCGAACGATGTCGCGTTCGGAGATGATGCCGGCGATGCGGCGGTCGGCGCCAAGGATGAGCGCGGCTCCAATACGTTTCTCGGCGAGAATCCGCACCGCTTCGGCTAGACTGGCGTTCGGTTCGACGGTGACAACCTCGCGGCCCTTGCTCGCGAGAATGATGCTGACGGTCATCGGTAGCCTCCCTCGCTTCACCACAAAACGGCCCGCATGCGCAGGTCGCAACGATGTGAAGGTTATGTTTCAGTCGGCGCCAAGTTCCAAGGAACGCGAACTTTAATCGGCGGGCCGCTCAAGCGCGGGAACCGTCCTCGTCTGCCTGCTCCATATTGCGGCGCAGCATCGAGTCTTCGCTTAGTCGCCCAAAAAACCGGCGCAGACTCTAACTTGCTTATACCACGAGAATGCGGCGGGCGCGTGGTACGATGTAACCCTATCCCCGCGCAGCATCACCCGCTCGGCTCGGCGTCGACTTCGCGCCGCTGAACGACCGGGTCAAAAACCGTGAAGAGCAATAGGCCGGCGAGAAACCCGCCGATATGGGCCTGCCAGGCAATTTGCTGCCCTTCCGCGACCATCGAAACCGAGCCCAGGCTAAAGAGTGCATTCAACCCCATCCAGACGCCGAGAAAAATCAGAAAGCGCGGATCGCGGAGCGTCGCCCGCAGTGGAGCGGCCGGGACATGGTAGCTATCGCCGGGGCTATCCAGCCGCCACAGCCCAAGCGGGCCGCCGCGCTGAAAGACAAAACGCAACGCCGCCGCCATAGCGCCGGAAATCGCCGCCGAGGCGCCGATCATCGGAACCATCGCTCCCGGATGGCTGATGAGATGCGCAAACGCTCCGGCAGCCGCCATTACCAGCATGAAGGCGACATAGCGCCACGTCCCGAAACGGCGGGCCAGCGCGGTACCAAAGGGCAGCAGCCAAGCCAGATTGAGGCCGATATGCAGGAGATCGGCGTGGAGAAAAGCGTAAGTGAAGAAGGTCCAGAGATCGGCGCCGAAGCCGCCGGCAAAAGAGCCGCCGAGCACCAGATTGGTGTCGTAGCGCGCCGGAATAAACGCGAAGGTCAGCAACAATTGCAGATCCTCGGCGTCGCTCAGCACCAGCGTGCGCAGCGCATGGACGAGCACCAAGACCACCACCGTTCCGACAACGGCCGGCGGTATATTGAACATCGGCTCTGAACGCTGAATCACCGGGATGCACCTTGCGTCCCGCCGAGATAGGCTGCGATGGCGGCCACGGCAAGCCGTCATTGCCGAGCGCGCGCGCGAGGGAAAAACAGAAGGGAGGGCTATAGCCCTCCCTTCTGCAGCGTGGTTCCGCACCCGGCGCCGGCGATCTCGCGATCGCTTGGGGCACCCGCTTCAGCGGGGCCCGGCGCCGGTCACATCCCCTCGCCTCCCGTTGTGTAAATGCGCCGACGAGAGTCGGCAGCGCGCGACGTTGCTGAACGCCACCCTATGCAGCCGCACCCGCAGTGCCAATATCAACGTTTTGTTAGGATTAATCGAGCGTTGCCGCTAACCCGTCGCCGGCAACGGTGCGTTCGGCACAGGCCCTGCTCCGAGCCTCACCACACGGCCAAACCCGTGATCCCTGTCCCAATCGGGGACAGGCTGACGGGCGCGAGCACGGGAGCAGCTTCTTCATGAAACACGCCGCGAGCCGGGAGCTTTATGCCTATTGGCAGGAAAAGCGTGGGACACGCCCGGCGCCGGAGCGCGCCGACATCGAGCCCGGCGCCATTCGCGGCGCGCTCAGCGACGCCTTCATCCTCGCGCTCGACCGCAGTGCCGGTCATCCGGTTCGTCTCGCCGGCACGCGGGTCTGCGCGCTGTTCGGCCGGGAGCTCAAGGGGGAATCTTTCCTCGGCCTCTGGACGACGGCAAGTCGGCCCACCATCGGCGACCTGCTTGCGATCCTGGCAGACGAATGCATCGGCACGGTTGCCGGCGTGATGGCGCAGAACAGGACCGGTGAATCGATCGACCTCGAGCTTTTGCTGCTGCCGGTCGGCACACGGCGCCCAAAGTTCGCGCGCGCCATCGGCGTGCTGGCGCCGCTCAAAGTCCCGCAATGGCTGGGCCTAAGCCCGATCGGCGTCCTCGATCTCGGCAGCCGCCGGCACGTCGGGGCTGCGCTCGAGAAGCGTCTGCTGCCGCGTTTCATGGCGCCGCGCAGCCCCCGCGGCCTGCTCGTTTATGAAGGCGGGCGGTCGGCATCGACAAATACGGAGAACGGGCCCGACGCCGCGTGGGAGCGGACCGACCAAGCTCCGCGTTAACAGCGGTTAACGGGCCATTAGCATCGCCGGCCTAGGCTCGTCGCGCGCACGGCGGCAGGCAAATGGGCATAGCGCTAGCTGAAGCAAAACCGAGAGTGCGGGCGCTGAGCGAAGAGCGCCGCCGCTTTCAGCGTGTGCGCGTCGACCTGCTCGGCCGCTATATGCTGCCGGATCGCCGCGAGTTCCCCTGCCAGGTCGTGAACATGTCGCCGGGAGGGATGGCGCTGATTGCGCCGGTCGGCGGCCAGCCGGGCGATCGCGTCATCGCTTATGTCGATCATTTGGGCCGCCTCGAAGGCCAGGTGGCGCGGGTTTTTCAAAACGGCTTCGCCATGACGATCTCGGCGACGACGCGCAAGCGCGACAAGCTCGCCGCGCAGCTGACCTGGCTCGCCAATCGCCACATTCTCGATTCGCCGGAAGATCGTCGGCACGGCCGTTTCGTGCCGCGCAATCCCATCGGGCGTCTGATTCTGCCAAACGGCCTCAACCTGAGTTGCCGGATCATCGACGTCTCGCAATCCGGCGCGGGTATCATGAGCGATCAGCGGCCGCCGATCGGCTCGCTGGTCACGCTCGGCAAAGTGCAGGGTCGCGTGGTGCGGCACATCGATGACGGTTTCGCCATCGAGTTCACCCGGCTGCAGCATCCAGACTCGCTCGAAGAGAACGTCAGCGGCGGCGGCGGCGACTAACGCCTTCAACCGCTCGGGGCGAGCGCGTAGGTTTGTCCGCAGATCTTTGCTCCGTTCAGCCCCGACCGAATGGAATGGCGAACTTGGCAAGGCTGCGACCAGCGCTCGGCCGCCAAATTAAAATTTCTCGATTTGCGATCGCAGCGGGAATCCGGTCTGGGAAACATTCCCGACATCCGAGTGGGCCGACGGTATGATCGCCCCGAGCGAAACCTGCCCTGCGATCGTCGGAAGCTCGCCCGCTGTGGCGTCGCGATTCGCAAAGAACGTCACCGCCGGGTAAACGCCGAAGCGACGGCCTCCGGTTCCAACGGGAGGACGTAACCGCCGAGGTGCTGCCGGAGCCGTCCGCGCCGCGGCGCGCCGCCTGTGGCGCGCAAAGTGATACGGGCCGGTGCAAACCCTCTTGCCGCCACCATCGCCGCCACGATGCACGCAATTTGCATCTAAATTGAACAACTAAAACTTTACTTGAGTTTCCCCAAGAACATCGTCGGATTTTCTCGACTGTTTATCGGTCTTTACTTCAAATTGAAGCACTCAACTTAGCGGCAGCGCAAAAGCTTTGTGAGAAACGTGGCCCCAACAAGACGGGAGAGGGGTCATGAGTTCGGTTGTCAAGGCATTGCTCAGGCGCGCCGGAGCTGCCAGCCTCATCGTCCTTGCCGTGCAGGCGATGCCGACGGCAAGCACGGCAGACGAACGTCCCCTGTTCATCTCGCTGGGACAAACGACCCGAGCGCCCATCGGTTGGGTCGAGTTCTGCGTCGAATACGATCCGGAATGCAAGACCAAACCGTCGCAACCGCGCGACGTGCTGCTCTCCGCGCCGGCCTGGAAAACCCTCGAACGCGTCAACCTTTGGGTCAACACGCACGTCAAGCCGGTGACCGATATGGACCATTGGGGCGTAGTCGAGCGCTGGAATTACCCCGACGACGGCTACGGCGACTGCGAAGATTACGTGCTGCTCAAGCGCCGCATGCTCATGCAAGCCGGCTGGCCGCGCGAGGCGTTGCTCATCACGGTGGTGCGCGACAAACGCGGCGACGGCCACGCCGTGCTCACCGTCAAGACCGACAAAGGCGAGTACATCCTCGACAACCAGAACGACCAGATCCTGCTCTGGTCGGACACCGGCTACCGCTTCGTCAAACGGCAGTCGCAGGCCGATCCGAATGTGTGGATCGCGCTGGGCGAGCCGCGCAATGCGCCGGCGACGGCGACCTCGCGCTGATCTTTAAGGAGTTGCGACCCCGGTCACGTCCCCACCCCTCCCCGTCCCCAGACCGGGTTCGCGCGGCCGGCTCTTCCCCAGGAGCCGGCCGCACTTTTTTTGGGACGGCAACGGCCGGATCCCAGCAGTTCCACCGTTAGATTTCAGCCTATGTTTTGCGATTTGGCGGCAGACTTCGCCGTAACCCCCCGCTTCAGCAGGCGGCGGGAAACGTGTTTGTGAGTTGTACACACGGCCAGTGCCGCTATGTTGCGCCGCACAGCGGAACTTTTCTTGCCGCCGGGTTAAGGTCTGTGTCTCGCGTGGACGCAGGCCACGCGTGTGAATTGGGGAGCCCGTGCCGAATGACTGCGCTTGTCCGCATCGCACTGCGGCGCCCTTACACGTTCGTCGTCCTCGCTTTGCTTCTCCTCATCATCGGGCCGCTCGCGGCCTGGCGCACGCCGGTCGACATCTTTCCGGAAATCAGAATCCCGGTGATCGCGGTGATCTGGGGCTATGCCGGATTGCCGCCGGAACAGATGGCCGGGCGCATGGTGACCCAGTTCGAGCGCGCGCTGACCACGACGGTCAACGACATCGAGCATATCGAGGCGAATTCCTACACCGGCGTCGGCATCGTCAAGGTGTTCTTCCAGCAAGACGCCGATATCCGCACCGCCAACTCCCAGGTCACCGCAATCGCGCAGACCTTGCTCAGGAACATGCCGCCCGGCGCGGTGCCGCCGCTCATCGTCAACTATAACGCCTCGACCGTTCCGATCATCCAGCTCGCTCTTTCGGGCAAAGGACTGCCCGAGCAAACCCTGTTCGATCTCGGCCTCAACTTCGTGCGCGTGCCGATCGTCACCGTGCCCGGCGCCGCCATGCCCTGGCCGTTCGGCGGCAAGTTCCGCGAGGTTCAAATCGATGTCGATCCGACGGCGATGCGGGCGCGCGACCTCTCCGGCCAGGACGTCGCCAACGCGCTCGCCGCGCAGAACCTGATTACCCCGGTCGGCACGGAGAAAATAGGCACCTTTGAATACGCGATTCAGCTCAACAACGCGCCTTCCGTGATCAGCGCATTGGGCGACCTGCCGATCAAAACCGTCAATGGCGCGATGGTCTACATCCACGACGTCGCCCATGTGCGCGACGGCAGCCCGCCGCAAACCAATATCGTTCATGTCGACGGCAACCGTTCCGTGCTGATGGTCGTTTTGAAGAACGGCGCGGTGTCGACGCTCTCCATCATCGACAGCGTCAAGAAAAAAGTGCAGGAGATCAAAAGAACCCTGCCCAGCAATCTGGTGCTCACGCCGATTGGGGATCAGTCGATCTTCGTCAAGGCTGCGATCGGCGGCGTCGTTCGCGAGGGCGTCATCGCCGCGGCGCTGACCAGCGTGATGATCCTACTGTTTCTCGGCAGCATTCGCTCGACGCTGATCATTGCGGTATCCATTCCGCTGTCGGTGCTCGGCTCGATCGCCACGCTGTGGGCGCTCGGTGAAACGCTCAACATCATGACCTTGGGCGGGCTGGCGCTGGCCGTCGGCATTCTCGTCGACGAGGCCACGGTGACGATCGAGAACATCAATTGGCATCTCGAACAGGGCAAGGAGGTCGAGACCGCAATCTTGGACGGCGCGGAGCAGATCGTGACACCGGCTTTCGTTTCGCTGTTGTGCATTTGCATCGTGTTCGTGCCGATGTTCTTCTTGACCGGCGTGCCGCATTTCCTCTTCGTGCCGCTGGCCGAAGCGGTGATGTCGGCGATGGCGTGGTCGTTCATCCTGTCGCGCACGCTTGTGCCGACGATGGCGAAATACATGCTGCGCCAGCATGCACCGCACACCGATATGCACGGCCTCGACGGTCCGCTGCCGCGGTCGCGAAATCCCTTGGTGCGCTTGCAGCGCGCCTTTGAAACACGCTTCGAGCGTGCCCGCCTCGCCTATCGGGAGCTTTTGATGATGGCGCTGCGCCATCGGGCGATTTTTGTGAGCTGCTTCCTGGTCTTCGTGGCCGGCACCTTCGCGCTGGCGCCTTATCTCGGGCGCGACTTCTTCCCGTCGGTCGATGGCGGCCGGATTTTGATGCACGTGCGCTCGCATGTCGGCACGCGGGTCGAGGAAAACGCCGGCCTATTCGCCGAAATCGAGAAGGCGGTCCGCCGGATCATTCCGCCCGAAGAGCTGAAGACGCTGGTCGACAACATCGGTTTTCCGGTCAGCGGCATCAACATGACCTACAACAACACCGGCACCATCGGCTCGCAGGACGGGGAAATTCAGATCGGCTTGAGCGAGAACCACCGGCCGACAGCCGATTACGTCCGCAGATTGCGCGAGGAATTGCCGGCCCGATTCCCCGGCACGACGTTCTCGTTCCTGCCCGCCGACATCATCAGCCAAATTCTGAATTTCGGCGCGCCGGCGCCGATCGAAGTGCAAATTCGCGGACCGCATCTCGAGGAGAATTACGCCTACGCCCAGGAATTGCTGCGCCGGCTGCGCCACGTTCGCGGGTTGGTCGACGCGCGCATTCAGCAATCGCTCAGCGCCCCGTCGTTCGACGTCGATGTCGATCGCACGCGGGCGCAATATGTCGGCATCACCGAACGCGACGTCACCAACAGCATGGTCGTTAATCTCGCCGGCTCGAGCCAGGTGCAGCCGACATTCTGGCTCAATCCGGAGAACGGCGTGAATTACTCGATCGTGATGCAGACGCCGCAATATCAGGTCGATTCGCTGAACGCGCTGCGCAATCTGCCGATCACCGCACCGGGTGCGCCGCCGCAGACGCTCGGCGCCATTGCCGATATCAAGCGGGTGGCGATGCCCGCGGTCTATTCCCAATATAACGTCCAGCCGGTGATCCAGGTTTACGGCACCACCCAGGGCCGCGATCTCGGCGCGGTCGCCGCCGACGTTCAGAAAGTCCTGGATGAAACGGCAACGGACGTGCCGAAGACCGCCCAGGTCGTCATGCTCGGACAGGTCAAGACGATGAACGACTCCTTCTCCGGGCTGATCTTCGGACTGCTCGCCGCGGTCGTGCTCATCTACCTGCTGATCGTGGTCAACTTCCAGTCCTGGGCCGATCCGTTCGTGATCATCACGGCGCTGCCGGCGGCGCTGGCCGGCATCGTGTGGATGCTGTTCGCCACCGGGACCACGCTGTCGGTCCCGGCGCTGACCGGCGCCATCATGTGCATGGGCGTCGCCACGGCAAACAGCGTTCTGGTCGTCAGCTTCGCCACCGAACGGCTGCAGCAGCACGGCGATGCCGTTGCCGCCGCGATCGAAGCGGGTTTTGTCCGCCTGCGCCCGGTGCTGATGACGGCGCTGGCCATGATCATCGGCATGCTGCCGATGGCGCTTGGCCTCGGCGAAGGCGGCGAACAAAACGCGCCGCTCGGCCGCGCGGTGGTCGGCGGCCTTTGTTTTGCAACTGTTGCAACTCTGATATTTGTGCCGGTGGTCTTCAGCATCATCCACCAACGTCGCGGCTCGGTGGGCGCCGCGATCGGAGATCCGCATGCCGCCTGACTCCACCCCGCCGACCCCGACGCTATCGCGCCGCGGGCTTTACATCGCCAGCATTTCGGTGGCGATTATCGGCGTGATTATCGTCGTCGTGGGCATCACCACGCGCAAGATCGCCGACGCGAAGTTGCAGGAATGGACCGAGGCCCAGGCGGTGCCGGTGGTCGCCGTCACGCTGCCGAACACGCGCGGCAAAGCGACGACATTCTCGCTTCCCGGAAGGCTGGAGGCCTACACGCAGGCGCGGATTTACGCGCGCGTCACCGGTTACGTGAAGGAGTGGAAGGCCGACATCGGCACGCCGGTCAAAGCCGGCCAGCTACTGGCCGAACTCGACGCGCCCGATCTCGATCAGCAGATCATGCAGGCCGAGGCCAATCTGGCCAGTGCCAAGGCCAACTCCGTTCTGGCGGATATGACGCTCACGCGCGGCCAGTCATTGATCAAGACCTATGCCATCTCGCAACAGGACCTCGACCAGCGGGCGGCCGACGCCTCCAACAAGCAGGGGCTGGTGCGGGCGGCGCAGGCCAATCTCGACCGGCTGCGCGTGCTTGAACATTACAAGCGCCTGGTCGCGCCGTTCGACGGCCTGGTCACCGCGCGTACCACCGACGTCGGAGCGCTGATCAACGCCGGCGCCGGCGGCGGCCCGCCCCTGTTCGTGGTTTCGGAAACCAGCAGACTGCGCGTCTACGTCAATGTGCCGCAAAGCTACGTGCCCAACATCCCGATCGGCACCAAAGCGCAGATCTCGGTGCCCGAATATCCGGGCAAGACGTTTCCGGCGACAGTCGAGGCTTCGGCACAAGCCGTCGACATTGCCTCCGGCACGACGCGGATGCAGCTCGTCGTTGACAACTCGCACGGCGAGCTGATGACCGGCGACTTCACCAATGTCAGCTTCGATCTGCCGCATCCCGAGATCGCGATCAACGTCCCGGCAAGCGCGCTGATTTTCAATCAGAGCGGCTTGCACGTCGCCACCGTTGGCAGCGACGGCCGCATCATTCTCAAGCAGGTCACGATTTCCCGAGATTTGGGCAATGAAGTCGAAATCGGATCGGGGATCGCAGCCGACGACCGCGTGGTTGCCAACCCGCCGGATGGAGTTGCCACCGGCGACAAGGTCCGGATTGCCGGCGAACCGGGAACGTCCGGCGAACCGGAAACCGCCGAGGTGAGGTGAGCAAAGCCCCGCCGGCAGGTCATCCGATCGGCTTCAGGCCCTTGGCATAGCGCTTGAAGTTGCGGACGTAGAACTCGGCGCCGGCCGCGATTCCCACCGCTGCCGTTTCGTCGAGCGTGCGGATGGCCCGCGCCGGCGCCCCCACGATCAGCGATTTTTCCGCAAACGACTTGCCCTCGGTGATGAGCGCGCCGGCGCCGACCACGCTGTTGGCGCCGATGCGCGCGCCGTTGAGCACGATCGCGCCCATACCGATCAGCGTGTGGGCGCCGATCGTGCAGCCGTGCAGGATGACGTTATGACCGATCACGCAACCGGGCCCGATGGCCATCGGGAAACCGGGATCGGTGTGCAACATGGAATTGTCCTGTATCTGCGAGCGCTCGCCGAGCTCGATCCATTCGTCGTCGCCGCGCAGCACCGCGCCGAACCAGATGCTGCAATCAGTTTTCAGCCGCACCTTGCCGATTACCGCCGCGCTCGGCGCGACCCAATAGCGGCCGTCCTCCGGCAAGTCTGGCTTCTGCCCGTCGAGTTCGTAGATCATAACGATGATCACTCTGCCAATTCGTCATTCCGTATCAGACGTTGAGCAGCGCTTGAAGCGCCATCACCACCGCCGTCCCCGACATCAGACTCCACAGTCCGGCGATCACCGTGGCCATGACGACGAATTCGACGCGACGGCGCTCGATGCGGCGGCCAAGCAGAGTGTTGCGCATGATCAGGAAAGGGGCGGAGAAGATGAGCAATGGAACCGCGGCAAAGCGCGCCGCCATGGGTCCCGCTTCGAGCAAGCGGAAACTCGGGAAATGCATTCCGAAAAGGCGATAGCCGCACGCGCACAGTCCGGCCACGGAAAAGCCGATGGCGATTGCGAAAAGGACCTCGACGGTAACGGGAGAAATCGCTGCTAACACGGTTTCGGGCATTCCGACCCCCTCCAATGCGCGCGAAACCTCGCAAAGCGCGCGCCGCGCCGCCACGAGTTGCTTAAGAAAGGGTTAACGGCCTGGCCCCTCCCCGCCGTGCCATACTGACTCCTGATTCGTAGTGGGCCATACGGCATGACGGCGCAGGCGCTTTTTCGGGGCAAGGTTCGCCGCAAGTCGCGCAGCTTTCTGCTGCTCCCGCTTGCGGGACTGGTTTTGCTGCTTGCCGCCCTTGGAACCTTCGTTTCGTATGTGCTCTGGCCGACTTGGCCGAGCGCGGCGATCCCGCTCGATGCGCCGGCCGTTCCGGTCACAATCGCGGGCGTGCTGTTCAACGTGCCGCCAGCGGCGATTCGCGCGGCGGTGCAACGCCAGCCCGGCGCCCATGAGCGGATCGATCTTGCCTTCCTGTGGCCCTCACTTGCGCCAGCCCCAGCAGACGGCACGTCCGCGGCTAAGCCGCTCGTCGCGAACGACGGTGGTGCCCGGCCTGCGTCTTCAAGCGGCAGCGACCGCATCTTCGTCACCATCGCCGAGCTTGGCGCCGTGCTCGCCCCGGCCGACCGCCTTCGCATCATCTATCCGCGTTACATCGAAACGCAGGCGACCGCCGGTCCGGAGGGGCTAGCAATCGTCCCGTTTCGCGCCGGGACGCCCTACGAGAGCGAAGACCTCGTCTACCTCGCGGAGCGGCCCGAGCAATTCTTCGCGCGCTGCACCCGGCCGGCTCGGATTTTGCCCGGCACCTGCATCAATGAGCGCTCGCTCGGCGCGGCCGAGATCACGCTGCGGTTTCCGCGGGAATGGCTGCGGGATTGGCGCAGCGTAGCCGCCGGCTTCGATCGGCTGATGGCGCAGCTGCGTCCGCAGGGAAACTGACGGCTCAGCGGTGGCGGTATTCCAATTACCTGCGAGCGCAGGCGGCTCAGGTCAAGTCCATTTCCAGAATCGGTATTTCAAGAATGTAGGATCGGCGCCCCTTCTCATCATCGACGAATAATACGCCGATGAATTCATCGCCTAAGTAGGCTTCGAGCAAATCTCTTTTCTTCATGCGGGGCACAACACGTACGGTCTCGTTATCGAATTTTCGCTTCAGATACGCGTCCAAGCGCTTGATCTGATCGGCGTCGCTCACCTCTCCCAGATCTATTTCCATTCGAAAATTATAGGAGAGGTCCTCATCTTCGTCGTCCAGGTTAAGATCGCCCAATTTCTCGTCGCCAACATAGACCTCGGCCGAATCGTCCTTTTTCGGCCGCGGCACCACGCGCAGACGTGGATTGCCGAACAGCTTCTTGAGGTAAGCGTCGAGCTTCTTGACTTCGTGCACGTCCACCGCGCATCTCCCCTGCTGCCGCCTAGCATTCGCCGGCGGCCACGACAATCACCAGCCGAACAGTTCCTTGGCCGTCAAGCTTCGTCCTGAAACATTTGATCCATAGTGCGCGCCGGCTCGGGGCAGCCGGCAACGCCAATCACCTTAGCGGGAACCCCTGCGACCGTGACGTTGTTCGGCACCGGCTTGATCACTACCGAGCCAGCCGCGATGCGCGCGCAATGCCCGATCTCGATGTTGCCGAGAATCTTGGCGCCGGCGCCGATCATCACCCCGTAGCGGATTTTCGGATGGCGATCTTCGTGTTCCTTGCCGGTACCGCCGAGCGTCACGCCGTGCAGCATCGATACGTCGTCTTCGATCACCGCGGTTTCGCCGACCACAAGACCCGTGGCGTGATCGAGGAAAATACCGCGTCCGATGCGCGCAGCCGGGTGAATGTCGCACTGGAACACCGCCGACGCCCGGCTCTGCAGGTAAAGCGCGAAATCGCGGCGGCCCTTGGTCCACAGCCAGTGCGAGAGCCGATGTGTCTGGACGGCATGAAAGCCCTTGTAGTAGAGAACGGGCTCCAGCACGCGGTGGGTCGCGGGATCGCGGTCGACCGTCGCCACGATGTCGGCGCGGAAGGCGTCGCCGAGCGACGGCGTATCCTTGAGCGCATCCGCGTAGGCTTGCCGGATCAACTCGCCCGACAGCGCGGGGTGGTCGAGCCGGTCGGCCAGCCGGTAGATGACGGCCGCTTCAAGGGCATCGTGATGCAGAATGCTCGAATAGATGAAGGTGGCCAATTCCGGCTCGCGCCGCACCACCTCCTCCGCCTCGCGGCGGATGCGCATCCAGACCGGGTCCACGGTATCGAGCGCCGGTTTCACCTGATACTGCGCCATGGCAGTGTGCCTCCCGGGAAACGATCCTACCATAATTGGGGCGGCGCGCCGCAGAAACCAGGGGCTTGGTCACCGGCGGCAAGCGGGCGTGCCAAGTCTGCCATTGGCGGAAGAAACTGGGCCACTGGCCGATTGCTTCTCCATTTACGGCCGCTGCGCCAGGAATTCCAGCACGCCGGCCTTGAATGCCCGGTCGCCAACCGCGAGCATGTGATCGCGGCCGGGAATGATGAGGACTTGCGCGCCGGGGATGAGCGCCGCGAGCTGCTCCGGCGAGCCCGCAACGGGGTCGTCGCTGCCGACCGCGACCAGAACGGGGACCGCAAAGCGGCCGACCTCGCTGCGGCTCAGCGTCTGCCGCGAGCCGCGCATGCACGCGGCCAGCGCGCGAAGGTCCGAACGCGTCTGCTCGGCGAAGGCGCGGAACATATAGCCGGTGGAATCGGAAACATCGGCCAGCGTCGGGGCTTCGAGCGCCTCTGCGATTGTCTCCGACAGCCCAACGCCGTCGACCAAGCGGATGCCGAGGCCGCCGAGCACGGCCGAGCGCACCCGCTCGGGATGCGCCAGCGCCAGAAACGCCGTGATCCGCGCTCCCATCGAGTAACCCATGACATCGGCGCGGCCGAGCCCAAGATGATCGAGGAGCGCGCGCACATCCTCCGCCATAATCGAGGTGTGGTAGGCGGCCGGATCGTAAAGTTTGGTCGATTCGCCATGGCCGCGATTGTCGAGCGCGATGACACGGCGCCCGGCGCGCGTGAGCGTAGTCACCCAGCCGGGAAAAACCCAATTCACCTCTTTGGTGGACGCAAAGCCGTGGACGAGCACGATCGGCTCACCTTCGCCTTGGTCGAGAAAGGCGATTTCCGCGTCGTCATGCGTGAAGCGCGGCATGCCTGGACCATAACGCGCAAGTTTGTGCTTTGCATCTCGCGGCGGCCGACGTTGCCGGCGACTCCGCGGCGCTTTGCGGCTCTTGACTACGCATTCTCACCGGAAATGGACTGCTAGAAATTACGGCCGCAGGCCGCTATGGTGCCCGGCGCCCCGAACGCGCTTCACATCCGATGGGACCATGACGGACACGATCGTACCCCACTTCCACAACGACCTCGGCGTTCCGGTCATCGACATCGGCGCCAAGGAATTCATGTGCGTTGGCGCCAAGCCGCCGTTCGATCACCCGCACGTGTTCTGCGACATGGGCGAGGATAGCGAGTACGTCTGCCCCTATTGCTCGACGCTCTACCGCTACGACCCGACGCTGGCGCCGGGCGCCGCCCGGCCGGCAGAATGCGCCTTGCACGACGTTCCCGCCTGAGCCGCGGGCAAGAGCGCGCGTCCTGACGTCCCCGCGCACCGTCATCGTTGCGGGCGCCGGCATCGGCGGCCTGACCGCCGCGCTTGCGCTCGCGCGCCATGGCTTTCGCGTCACCGTGCTGGAGCAAGCCGAGCGGCTCGAGGAAACCGGCGCTGGTATCCAGCTGTCGCCCAACGCCGCGCGAACGCTGATCGATCTTGGCCTGGAGAGTCGGCTACGCCCACAGGCCGTCGCACCGACGGCTCTGCGCGTTCTCAGCGCCGCCACCGGACGCGAGATCGTACGCATGCCGCTCGGCGAGGCCGCCGAACAGCGCTACGGCGCGCCGTATTGGGTAATTCATCGGGGCGATTTGCAAGCGGCGCTTGCCGCCGCGGTATCCGGGCATCCCGAGATCGCGGTCAAGCTCGGCTTGCGCGCGGAAGGTTTCGCCGCGGATGCGAACGGGGTCACCGTTCGGGCGCACAGCCATGCCGGCCTGACTGAGGAGCGCGGCCTCGCCCTTTTGGCGGCCGACGGCCTGTGGTCGGTCCTGCGCGAACGCGTCGGCGACGGCGGGCCGCCGCGCTTTGCCGGGCGAACGGCTTGGCGAGGCTTGATTCCAGCGGACGAGGCGCCGCCCGAATTCCGCGAACCGCTGGTCCATCTCTGGCTCGGGCGCGATGCCCACTTGGTCCATTATCCGGTGAAAGCCGGCCGCGTCATCAACATCGTCGCCATCACCACGGATAGCTGGAACGCTCCAGGCTGGAGCAAGCCGGCTAGTCCTGCCGACCTCATCCCGCGCCTGACCGGCGAGGGCTGGGTGCCGCCGGCGCTATCGCTCGTCGGCCTGCCGGAGGCTTGGCTGAAATGGGCCCTTTACGACCGCCGGCCGCTCAAGCGGTGGTCGCAGGGCGCGGTGGCGCTGCTCGGCGATGCCGCGCATCCGATGCTGCCGTTTCTGGCGCAAGGCGCCGCCATGGCGATCGAAGATGCCGCGATTGCGGCACAATGCCTTGCGCGGCAGCCCGACGATGCGGTTGGCGCGCTTGCCACCTATTGCGCGCTGCGCCGCGCCCGCACGCGGCGCGTGCAACGCTTGGCGGCCCGCAATGGCGCCCGCTATCACCTCGCCGGCGCGCGGGCTTGGCTGCGCGATGCCGCGATGCGCACGATCGGCGGCAAGCGGCTGCTGCGGCACTACGACTGGATTTACGGCTGGCGGCCGCCTGCGGCGTCTTCGATCACCTGAAGTAAAGTGCCTTCGTCGTCTTCGCAGGTTGGCGCGCTCGGAGGGATTCGAACCCCCGACCCTCAGATTCGAAGTCTGATGCTCTATCCAGCTGAGCTACGAGCGCTGAAGCGGAAAATCGGCGCACCATAACCGCTTGGCGGTCCCGTTCAACAGCAACCTCACTTGTCAAATGCCGGATCGATCGGCACGCGATAGCCGTTGGCCAGACGGTTGGTCTCGTTCGCCATGCCGACCACGGCCATGAGCTCGCCGAACATCGCCTCGTTCATGCCGGCCTTGCGCGCGGCGGCGCCGTGGCTGGCGATGCAATAGCCGCAGCCGTTGGTCACGCTCACCGCCAGGTAGATCATCTCCTTGGTCACCGCGTCGAGCGCGCCCGGCGCCATGATCTGCTTGACGCTCTCCCAGGTGCGTTTGAGCGTCGCCGGGTCGTGCGCCAGGTATTTCCAGAAATTGTTCACGTCCTCGACCTGCCGCGTGCGCTTGATGTCGTCGAATACCGCACGGACTTCCGCTGCGGCGTCGCGGTATTCGATCGGTGCGTGGGCGCTCATGACATCTGCTCCTGAAAACGCATGCGGTCCGGCGAGCGACGGTAACGCGGCTCACGCCGCCACACCACCGGGACGCCAATTGACCAGGAAAACCCCGGCGACGCAGATCGCCATGCCGGCGAGCGCGAGCGGCGCCAGCCGCTCGTCGAACAACGCCCACGCCATCAGCGCCGTGAGCGGCGGCGTCAAATAGAACAGGCTCGCCACGCGCGTGGCCGCCGTACGGCGGATGAGGAAATAGAACAGCCATATGGCGCCGAATGAAAGCACGAAAACCAGCCAGGCGATCGCGAACACGAATTCGGCGGTCCAATGCACGATGCGGCTTTCGAACGCCAGCGCGCCGAGCGCGAAAAGAAGTCCGGCCGCCGCGTACTGGATGCACAAAGCCGGACGCCAATCGATGCCGCCGCCGTATCGTTTCTGGTAAAGCGTGCCGACGGTGATGCCGAGAAGGGCCACCACGATCGCCGTCCACGCCAACGGCGCGGTCGCGCCAGCGGTGTTTTCCCGCACCACGAGAAAGACGCCGACCAGGCCGAGCAGCAAGCCAAGCCATTGTCGCGGCAGCACGCGCTCGCCGAGCCAACGATTGGCGAGCGTCGAGGTCAGCACCGGCTGCAAGCTCACGACCAGCGCAGCCAAGCCGGCGGGAAGGCCGTTTTCCATCGCCACGAACACGCCGCCGAGATAGCAGCCATGCACCATGAGGCCGGTCAAACCGCTGTGCACCATGCCGGCGCCGCCAGGCCATCTCGGCCGCGTGAGCAGGATGATGACGACGAGCAGCCCGACCACCGCGATCATGCGCAACGCCAGGAACGTCAGCGGTTCGGCATAGGCCAGGCCGAACTTCGCGCCGATGAAGCCGGACGCCCAGAGCAGGACAAAAACACCCGGCGCCGCGAAGACAGCGAATTTCTCAAGCGTACGCGGCATCGGTCTGGCCCGTTATGGAGAAGACGCGGGAAGCGAAAGATGGAGAACGACAGGACTTCGGCTGGCCTCGGCCGCCCGCCATCAGCCGCCATGGACGAGGCTGGTGACGATACCGACGAGCGCGCCGACGAGCAGAACCCCGCAGACGAGCCCTTGGATGGCAAAACCCGGGCCGCGCTGATCGGCGGCCTTGGTATAGCCGACCATGTAGACGATGCGCGCGGCGATCCAAATAAGACCAAGCACCGCCGCGCCGATATCGCTGACGTAATAGGCGAAGAGCCACAGCAGCGGCAGGAAAATCGGCATCCACTCCAGCGTATTCAGCTGCACGCGGAAAATGCGATCGAATTCGGGCTGGCCGCTCATCATCACCGGGGCTTTCAAGCCGAATTTCTGCCTGGCGCGCGGCACCCGTACTGCCGTGTAAAAATAAAACAGTATGGCGAGCACCGTGACGAATGCGGTGTAGTGCGGCATGGCGGGCTGTCCCTCGCTTTGCGGGCTGCACTGTAACGCCGGCGAGCGCCTTGTAGGAGTCCTGGCGCCCGATTGTGACCGCCCCGCGAAGCGGGCACAATCGCCGCGCCCCGGACGGGATAACAACGATCATGCCAAAGACAGCGGACTATTTCGCCGGCAAAACCATCGTCATCACCGGCGCCGCCAGCGGCATCGGCCGCGCCACTGCCCTGATCTTCGCCCGCGAAGGCGCCAACGTCGTCTGCGCCGACATCAACGAGGCCGGCGCACGCCAGACCGCCGAAGCGGTCAACGCCAAGGGCAGCCAGGCGCTGGCGATCAAGGTCGACGTCACCTCGCGCGGCGAAGTGAGCAAGATGATCGAGCGCGCCATCGCCGCGTTCGGCGGCGTGCAGTTTTTGTTCAACTCGGCCGGCGCCGCCATCCGCCGCGCCAAATTCCTCGAGATCGACGATGCGCTGCTGGAGAAAACCTTCGCGCTCAACGTCAACGGCACGTTCTACGCCATGCAGGCCGTGCTGCCGCATTTCCTGGCCAACAAGCACGGCGTCATCGTCAACATGGCGAGCATGGCGCATCGCCGCGGCGGCCCCGGCTCCTCGATCCACTACGCCGCCGCCAAGGGCGCGGTGGTGAGCATGACCATGGGCGTGGCCCGCGAGTTCGCCAGCCAAGGCATCCGCGCGCTCTCGATCTCGCCGGGGCCGATCAAAACGCCGTTCCAGAGCGCGGCGCAATCGTCGCCCGAATTGGTGAAGCAATTCCTCGAGGACGTGCCGATGAAGCGCTTCGGCGAACCGGAAGAGATCGGCGAACTGGTGCTGTTTCTTTGCTCCGACGCCTGCCCGTTCATGACGGCGGATACGGTCTATGTGAACGGCGGCGGCGGCTGGCGGTGAGGGTGCGGCCGAGCCGGGCCCTTGCCGGAGCCTCAGCGAAAACACTACCATGACGTGTGTCATCAAAGCGGCAGGGCGTGTCATGTCTCCTGTCAGTTCAGAACTCGACATCCGGACAAAGGACGGTGCTATGCGAACATTCTCGAGCCTGGCGTCCGCGGTCGTTTTTTTCGGCCTCTTGGCCGGCAACCCGGCTTGGGCGCAGGTTCCGCAGGGCTGCCCCGCCCCGGCGCCGCAGGCGATCGACTTCTCGCAGCCGCTCAACCTCGATCTCATCAAGAACCGGCTGGTCTATTACCGCTGCACGCAATACGACGCCGACATCGCCAAAGCGCTCGCCGAAGCGCGCGATTGGGTAGCCACGCGCGCGCCGCAGGTGAGCAAGCCGGCTATCGTCCTCGACATCGATGAAACCTCGTTGTCGAACTGGACCCGGATCTACAAGAACCATTTCGCGTTTTTTTGGGACGGCCCCTGCGATCTCGCCGACAAGCTCGCCGCCTGCGGCGATCAGGCCTGGGAAGAAAGCGCGCAAGCGCCGGCGCTGAAACCCACGCTCGATCTGTTCAATTTCGCCAAGTGCAAAGATCAGCCGCCCCACCCCAACTGCACGAGCATCGCGGTATTTTTCATCACCGGACGGCTCCAAATCGCCAAGATCAAAGAGGCGACCGAACAAGATTTGGACCAAGCCGGCTATCACGATAGGGACGGCCTCTATCTGCGCGACCCGAACACGCTCGGCCAGCCGGTCGCCACTTATAAGACGGCCGCGCGCGGCGATATCGAAAGCCGTCTCGGCTACGTCATCATCGCCAATATCGGCGATCAGGACAGCGATCTCAGGGGCGGCCACGCCGAACGCACATTCAAAGTGCCGAATCCGTTTTATTACATTCCGTAGGATACCGCTCGGCGCGCTTCCGCTTATCCTCCCCCACGCAAGTGGGGGAGGGGGACCGCCCGAAGGGCGGTGGAAGGGGCGGCAGCTGCAACGCAGGTCGCATGATTTCGAGTCAAGCGATGACTTTCTCGCTTGTTTGATTCTCCTGCCACGACAACGAAGTCGCGCCTCAGACGCCCCCTCCACCATGCTCCGCATGGTCCCCCTCCCCCGCTCCGCGGGGGCGGATAAAAAAATCCCGTTCTCGCGACGCGCTCGGCGCCCGAGGTTTGCCTACCACCACAACAACAAAGCCCTTTTGATTCGCTTCCCTCGCCACGCACGATCCCGAAAAGTGGTGTCCGGCTTTCGGACAAGATCATGCGCAAGAAAGAGGGAGCGGAGCGCCGAGAGGCGCATCCAACCAATGTCCGCGCCACATCGGAAAGCGTCACCGCCTGCCAATGCGCGGGGCGCGGAAGCGGGCTATTGACGGAAGCCCGCTCGCCTTCCGGCGCTCCACTGCGGCACTTCGCCGATTGCTCGGCTCATCTCCGGGCCGCGCTTCCTGGAATTACCGGGTGCGAACGGGAGGACCCTCCCCGCCGCCAGTGCAGCGAGCACCTCGCGGACCGGTCATGGTGCCGGCCGGGACGATGCCCAGAGTCGCCCGGGTGCGGGGTTACGAGCCCCGTCCGCGGGAACCGCTCTCGCTCCGCCGTCGGTACGTCACCGGTGACGCCCTCGATGAGCGAGATTGACGGTTTGTATCCGATCTAGGGACCGTTGTCAATAGAAATGTGACAAGCGCAAAGTCGTGATGACCGCCGCGGCTCTACGAAGCGCCCCGCTCCTCGACCTGGCTCAACACATCGCGCGTGCGGGTGACGCCGGACGGCCACGCGCGGTCGAAATCGGCGACCAGCGCCTTAAAGCTATCCGCGTTCAGCGCCGCGTCGGCGGCCGCCAGGTCGGCGAAGCGATAGACCGCGTAATGCACGCCCGGCTCGCGCGCGCTCCACAGCCGCCAGCATTTCTCCGATTTGAAAGCGGCGTGCGCGCTCGGCATGTGGTCGGTCGCATACCAATGATCGAATTTTTCGACGCGGCGACCACGGCGCGGACGACAAAATAAGCCCTGGACATGCTGTTGCCTCCGTGGAGCAATCCTAGCCTCGATCGGGGGGCGCGCAATGGATGCGATCCGGTGGCTGCGGATTTCCTATTGGGTGGGCGCCGTGACCGACGCCGTCGCCGCGGCGCAGATGCTCTATCCGCCGCTGTTCGGCTTCGGCATGGGGCTGGCGGAGTTTCAGCCGGGCGCCGACTATCGCTACGCCATGGGCATGGGCGCTTCGCTGATGCTTGGCTGGACCGCGCTCCTCCTCTGGGCGGACCGCAAGCCGCTGGCGCGCAAGGGCGTGCTCCTCCTCACTGTTTTCCCCGTGATCGTTGGGCTCGCCGCCAACGAAGCGCACGCCGTCGCCAATGGCTTCCTGACGCTCTCGGCGGTCGCGCCGATCTGGGCGCTGCAAGCCGCGCTCAGCGCGCTGTTTCTGGTCAGCTATTGGCGGGCGGGAAAAGCTGGGTTTGTAGCCTGGATTGAGCGAAGCGAAATCCAGGGACGATCGCGCGGCCACCCCGGATATCGCGGAGCCTGTCATCGGGGCGGCCACTTCGGGACGGACCCGTTGGCTCTATCCGGGCTACTTCCTAAGCGCTGAACGATCGCCACTTCAGAGCAATGTACACGGCAAAGAGGGCAACGATCGTCGTGCCGGCGATGATAGCCAGAGTATTTTCTGGCGAGTCGGTCGGATAAAGACCGCTCACCACCAGAGCGACACGCCCTACAATAACAGCGGCGAGTAGCAAAAGCGCGACCGCCGCTGCGCGTCTCTTCATGGTCAGGACCAGGACACCGGCCGCGGCATAGAAGACCCCGATCAGCGCCGACAGCCGCGTCGCCACATTGAGCGCCGAGGTTTTGATGCCGAAGAAATCATGCGTGAAGGCCGTGGCCACTTCCGCCAACCCAAAAAGGATCATCAACAATCCGCCGATGGTGATGCCGACAGGGCGTGATCGGGAAAATTTCATGTTCGGAAGGGGTCCGGTTTTCGGGCCTACGGGCTATAAGTGTGTTGCGGGAGGGCATTCCAATGCAAGACTTATCGAAACAATTTGATGCCGCGATGTTCGAAATCTACCGAAGGGCAAAATTAGAAGCCGATTATCCGGCAAATATCTTTCTTCGGATGATCACGGACAAAGGCGGGATCGCAACGGCAAAATACCTAATTAATGCGAGTAAGCCTTCCGACGGCTACACACATCTTTATGAACGTGGACGGCTAGATCTAACAGTGGAAGCGGAAGTTGTTGAAAAATCGAAGTGGCACCCCCCTCTTTACAACCGAAGAAATTGAGCGGGCGCGCAAACGTCTTGTCCAATATGGATATAGTTTCCGGCACAGGTAGTTGTGCACTTCCTCATCGGCTTTAAGCGCTCTTACCTATTTTTCTATCCTCCCCTGTGCAAACTCGTACGAAATCAAAACCCATAAACGTAAGCTCTACATAGCCAACGCTACCTGATGGGTTGTGGATTTCCGATTTTGTTCGGAGTCGGGCGCCAAAAGCAAAAAGCGTTCTCTTCAAAAGCCGCTCTCTCTCTAAGATATCGATGATTACACCGGCTCCCTCTGCAAAATCATCTGTATTGTAAAAATAGCGAGTACCGTAGGGCGTTACGATTGTCCCATGAAGAACTAAACCATAATCCAATTTCGTTTTGGTAATATAGTCACGCCACTTCCGTTGCAAAAAGTGCAGTTCTTCTACCGAAGCGGGGTTGGGCTCTGGATGATCATGTACCAACATTCCGATGCTGTGTTGTACGGCAGCGGCATTCGATTGGAATGGCCCTTCTGGCCACGGAAATCCACCGGTACTTCTTCGTTGGTAGTATACTCGTTGAAGAAACTGCGCTTCTCGCGCGCTTATTTTCGAAAGTATATCAACATACACATTCAGCTTTGTGTCATACTTTGTAGCTGCTCTAAAAAGGAGGTTAGCCCAGGCATCCCGAAGTTCGGAGGCCCAATCTTCCAAGGAAGCTTTCTCGAGAAATGGAACAAGAAATTTGTTTGGTACGGATCCCCCATACAAACCCTCACGGTCAAGAGTAGCACGAGCACGACTCGCGATATCGACCAGCACGTCTATTCGCTGAAGCCGAACTTGATTGGTTTGGATCGGTTGATGCTGTGAGAATGGCTTAAGTAGACTTGTTAGCTCTTCAGGCAAAGGCTTCGAATATATTGATTCAGATTTCGAATCCGTCCCTCCGGGAGACCCTTCTCCTCGAAACATTCCAGCGACGCTCAAATCCTCGTCAAGCGTTGGCCAGTGAACCCCGAAGGGCATCACTTCGTATTTTGTACGTTCGGAATCTGTTGCGGCAGCAAGCTTGGGATACCAACGAAGCGGCGTCGCAATCCGCCTGCCATCGCTCAGAGTTACGATGATCTCGCCTGCATCAAACTCCACGTTTGCCACTGTGTTGTTGTTTGGCTCAATGTCCAAAGTAGTCATGCCATTCCTTCAGCAATCTGGACCGTTGGCTCGCGATCTCTTCCAGGATATCTCCTTCCTCCTGTGCAGAAAACCCATGGTTTTTCACGACTGTTAGGCTTTCTAGCAAAATTTTCAGCTCTCGGCCCGACGAAGCCACATGAACATGTGGGGGCTCTGAGCCTTCATTTGAATAGAAAAAGGCTCGGTAGCTCCCCCACCGGTGCTTCGTCGGCATCCCCTCACACCGGCAAATTGTCGTGCTTCCTCGTCGGCATCTCCACCGTCTTGCCGCGCAGCATGGCCAGCGCGCGGGCGATGCGCGGGCGCGTCGTCTGCGGCATGATCACGTCGTCGATATAGCCGCGCTCGGCGGCGACGAACGGCGACAAAAAGCGCTGCTCGTATTCGCGGGTGCGGGCGGCGATCTTTTCCGGATCGCCGATGTCGGCGCGGAAGATGATCTCGACCGCACCCTTGGCGCCCATCACCGCGATCTGCGCCGTCGGCCAGGCGTAGTTGACGTCGCCGCCGATGTGCTTTGACGCCATCACGTCATAGGCGCCGCCGAAGGCCTTGCGGGTGATCACGGTGACCAGCGGCACCGAGGCCTGCGAATAGGCGAAGAGAAGCTTGGCGCCGTGCTTGATCAGGCCGCCGTATTCCTGCGCGGTGCCGGGCAAAAAGCCGGGCACGTCGACGAAGGTCACGATCGGAATGTTGAAGGCATCGCAAAAACGAACAAAGCGCGCCGCCTTGCGGCTGGCGTCAGAATCGAGCACGCCGGCGAGCACCATCGGCTGGTTGGCGACAAAGCCGACGGTGCGGCCGGCGATCCTGCCGAAGCCGATGACGATATTGCGGGCGAAGGTTTCCGACAGTTCGAAGAAGTCGCCCTCGTCCACGGTCTTGAGGATCAGCTCCTTGATGTCATAGGGCTGGTTCGGGTTGCTGGGCACCAAGGTGTCGAGCGACGGCTCGACGCGGTCGATGTCGTCGAACGACGGCCATTCCGGCACGCCTGCGGAAAAGCTCTCCGGCAGGAAATCGATCAGCCGGCGCATCTGCAACAGGCATTCGACGTCGTTGTCATAGGCGCCGTCGGCGATCGACGAGCGGGTGGCGTGCACGGAGGCGCCGCCGAGCTCTTCCGCGGTGACGATCTCGTTGGTCACCGTCTTGACCACGTCGGGCCCGGTGACGAACATGTAGCTCGTGTCGCGCACCATGAAGATGAAATCGGTCATCGCCGGCGAATAGACGTCGCCGCCGGCGCACGGCCCCATGATCACCGAAATCTGCGGAATGACGCCGGAGGCGATGACGTTCCGCTTGAACACCTCGCCGTAACCGCCGAGCGCGGCGACGCCTTCCTGGATGCGGGCGCCGCCGGCGTCGAACAGGCCGACGATCGGCGCGCGGGCGCGCATCGCCATATCCTGAATCTTGGTGATCTTCTGCGCGTGCGTCTCCGACAGCGCGCCGCCGAAGACGGTAAAATCCTTGGCGAAGACGAAGATCGAGCGGCCGTTGACGGTGCCCCAGCCGGTGACCACGCCGTCGCCGGCGATCTTCGTCTTCTCCATGCCGAATTCGTAGGAGCGGTGCTCGACGAACATGTCGAACTCCTCGAACGAGTTCTTATCCATCAGGAGCTCGATGCGTTCGCGCGCGGTGAGCTTGCCGCGCTTGTGCTGCGCCTCGATGCGCCGCTCCCCGCCGCCGCCGCGCGCGCTGGCGCGGCGCTCTTCGAGCTTGTCGAGAATGTCCTTCATCGCCCGCTGCTGGCCCCCTTGTTGGCCCCTTGGGCCCTTATCCGCTCCGGCCGGCCCGGCGGCCCCGACGGCCCCTGCGGCCGGACCGCCTTTGCACATTGCCTTGGCACGGACTCAACTGCGAGGCTCCATAGCAAGGCTTGCGCGCGTCGTCACGGCTGCGATACCCCTGCCCGCCGGCCGGCGGTTCCTCGCCGCGGTTGGCGTGCTAAGGCTGTGCGCTGGAGCGCCGGACCCAAAAAGCCGACCAATGACGCAATGGCAATGGCCCGATTGATCGACGCGGTGGAACGCCGACCGCAAGCGGTTTTCGCCGGCTTCCTGGTCGTCCACGGGCTGATCTGGACGGCGCTGCCCTCGCTCCTCTACTTCAACCTGCCGGTCGACGTGATCGAGGCGCTGACCTTTGGCCGCGAATGGCAGCTCGGTTACGACAAGCTGCCGCCGCTGCCGTGGTGGCTGATCGAGGCCGCCTACCGGCTCTGCGGCACCGACGCCGCCATCTACGCGCTCGGCCAGATCGCCGTGATCGTTGCTTTCGTCGCGATATGGCTGACGGCGCGACCGCTCATCGGCGCCACCGGCGCGCTGGCTGCGGTCTTGATCCTCGACGGCATGCATTATTTCAACATCAGCGCCGCCAAATTCAATCACAATGTCAGCGAGCTGCCGTTCTGGGCGCTCGCCGGATTCGCCTTCTATGCCGGGCTGCGGCACGGCCGGCTGCGCCATCGGATCTTGCTCGGGCTCGCGCTCGGTCTGGCCTGGTGGACGAAATATTTCATGGTGATCCTGGCGGCGCCGCTGGCGGCCTTTGTGCTCTTCGACCGCGATGCCCGCCGCCACTTGGCCGGACCCGGCCCCTGGATCGCCGCCGCGGTGGCGCTTCTCGTCGTGGCGCCGCACCTGATCTGGCTGGCGCAGCACCATTTCCTTCCCTTGAGTTATGCCGAGGCGCGGGCGGCGCCGCCGCGCGGGCTGCTCGATCACCTGCTCAACCCGGCGCTTTACGTCGTCGGCCAGGCCTACTTTCTCATTCCGACGCTGTTGATCGCGGCGCCGCTGCTGTGGCCCGCGGCGAAGACGCCGCCGCGGCCGAATACCGACGCTTTCGACCGCCGCATCGTCAGCCTGTTGGCATTCGGCCCGGCGGCGACGTTGTTCGCATTTTCGCTGCTCACCGGCCGCGCCACCAGCGCCATGTGGGGCTTTCCGCTCTGGCTGTTCCTCGGCCTGTGGATCGTCATGTTCGCGCCTGCCGCGCTCGATCGGCTGCGGCTTCTCCGGATTGGCGTCGTGTGGGCCATCGTGTTCACGATCTTTGTCGCCGCGTTTCTCGCCGACTATCTGGTGCTGCCGCCGCTCGATCATCGCTGGCGCGCGGCGTTGTTTCCCGGCGTCGAGTTGTCATCCGCGATCACGCAGCGGTTCGAGGCCGCGACCGGGCATAAGCCCGCTTACATCATCGGCTCGATGTGGGACGGCGGCAATGTCGCGCACTATTCCAATGCGCGCCCGCAGCCGCGGCTGCTGATCGACGGCCTGCCGCGCCGGGCGCCTTGGATCGATCTCGCCGATCTGCGCAAACGCGGCGCGGTCCTGGTCTGGACCGATGGCGACTTGCATGCGCTGCCGGCGAACTTTGCCGCCATCGCCCCCGGCGCCCAGGTCGGCACGCCATTCGAACTGCCGTTGCACCGCGGCGACGGCACCGTCCAAGTCGGCTGGGCCATTCTGCGCCCGCAATCGCAGTAGCCGAACCGCGGGCGGATGGCAGCCGCAGCGCAGACCGCAAGCCCCCGGACCGCCCGCTCCTGCCGATTTACCCCGCCGCGCCGAGGTGCTAATTTCCATCTCGAGTTGCAGGCAAGGCCACAACAATGCCGGATTATCTGCGGCTTGACGCATTCCGCGCGACACCGCTGGTGCAGGAGCCGTTCGAACACCTCATCGTGTCCGGCTTCATCGATCCGGCGGCATTGGCCGCGATCAATGCCGATTACCCCAAAATTTCCTCGTCCGGCAGTTTTCCGGTCGATCAAGTCAGCTTCGGTCCGGCATTCCAGCGGCTGCTCGACGAACTGGAGAGCGATCGGTTCCGTGACGCCTTCGAGGAGAAATTCGGCATCGACCTCACGGATCGGCCGACCGTGACCACGGTCCGCGGCCGCTGCGACTTGAGCGACGGCAAGATCCACACCGATTCCACGAGCAAGATCATCACCGTGCTGATCTATATGAACGAGACGTGGGAGCAGCCCGGCGGCCGCCTGCGCCTGCTGCGCTCCGCCACCGACCTCAACGATATCGTCGCCGAAGTGCCGCCGATTGCGGGCACGCTCTTGGCGTTCAAACGCAGCCACAATTCCTGGCACGGCCACGAATCTTTCGCCGGCGAGCGCCGCGTCATTCAATTCAACTGGCTGACCTCGCAGGGCAACCGGCAGATCGCGATGCTGCGGCACCAGGTTTCGGCGTCGTTCAAGCGCGTGCTGCACATGATCTCGCCGAACCGCTGATCGGTCTCACGCCGGCCGCTCGCGCGCGGCGTATATCGCCAGCCACAGATAGATGCCGAGCAGCGTAGCTTCGGCCAGCACGATGTAAAGGCTGCCGCCATAGACGCGCGGAAAGAATACCTCCACCACCGCCATCGACACGACCGAGGTGAGCCACACCACCGCGCCCCAGGGCGCTGCCAGCCACAGCCCCACCGCGGCGACAAGATCGATGACGGCGAAGAACACCGTCGCCGTTTGCCACGCCACCGTATGCGTTTCGAAGCCTCCGCCGGCGGGCGCCGCGATGCCGCACACCGCGGCCCAATGATAAAGACCTTTGGCCAGCGACACCCCCGCCATGGCGCGCAGAAAGAAAACCAGATAGGTGGCCCAGGATCCCGCCGCGTTTGCCGGTTTGCCGGCATGTACGGGCTCGAGCATGTCGCTCGGCCGGGTCGGTCGCCTGTGCGAGTGATCGCTCATCCGCGCGGCCTTTGACATTCGGGATGGGCGGAAGTCAATCCGCCGCGGGCCGCGCCATGGACCGGTGCCCGGTTCCTTGCGGCTAGTGTGGCGGTTCAGAAGTCCGCATCATTTTTCCCGCGAACTCGTCATGCGGACTTCTGAACCAAAGCCACACTAGATCAATGCGTTGCTAGTGTCCTTCGATTCCGAAGTTCGCAAACGAGGCTGCCGCATAATGATGCGAACTTCGGAATCGGGACACTAGTGGCGGGCCGCGGCTGGAACGGGTAAAAGAAAGCTCCCGCCAGCAGGAGTACGTTCATGGCGATCAAATTCGGCCGGCCGCTCGCGGCGAGCCGCCTCGCGCCGGTCGAGGCAAAGTCCGAAGCACCGGCCGGCCACAGTCTCGACCTTGCGATCCGCCTGCGCCGCAACCGGCGCGCCGAATGGGCGCGGCGCATGGTGCGCGAGCATGTTCTCAGCACCGACGACTTGATCTGGCCGCTGTTCCTGGTTGACGGCACGAAGGTCCGCGCGCCGGTCGGCTCGATGCCCGGCGTCGAGCGTCTGTCGGTCGATGAGGCGGTGCGCGCCGCCGAGCGGGCGGCGAAGCTCACCATCCCTTGCCTGGCGCTGTTCCCCTACACCGATCCGGGCAAGCGCGACGCTACGGGATCCGAAGCGCTCAACGCCGAGAACCTCGTCTGCCGCGCCATCCGCGCCATCAAGACGGAGGTGCCGGACATCGGGCTACTCTGCGATGTCGCGCTCGATCCCTATACCAGCCACGGCCATGACGGCCTGATCCGCGACGGCGTCATCCTCAACGACGAGACCGTCGCGGTGCTGGTCCGCCAGGCGCTGGTCCAGGCCGAGGCCGGCTGCGACATTATCGCTCCCTCCGACATGATGGACGGCCGTGTCGGCGCCATCCGCGCCGGGCTCGATGCCGCTGGCTTCGCCGACGTCCAGATCATGGCCTATGCGGCCAAATACGCCTCCGCCTTCTACGGACCGTTCCGCGACGCGGTCGGCTCGAGCACCACGCTCATCGGCGACAAACGCACGTATCAGATGGACCCGGCGAATGCCGACGAGGCGCTGCGCGAAGTGGAACTCGACATCGCCGAAGGCGCCGACATGATCATGGTCAAGCCCGGCCTGCCCTATCTCGACATTTTGCATCGCGTCAAAGAAGCCTTCGGCATGCCCACCTTCGCCTACCAAGTGTCCGGCGAATATGCGATGATCATGGCCGCTGCCGCGAATGGCTGGCTTGACGGGGACAAGGCCATGACCGAGAGCCTGATCGCCTTCAAGCGCGCGGGCGCCGACGGCGTGCTCACCTATTTCGCGGCGAGGATTGCGGAAAAACTAAAGAAGGGCGGAATGTAGCCGTCCTCGCCGGGGAGCAAACAACGAGGCGGATGTCATGCGTGAGGATAACGACCATTTGCGGCACTACGGGCCGCTGTTGCGCCGAATCGTCATCGTGGTCGCGGTGCTGGCCGCGATCCCGGTGATCTTGTGGACCATCACCGTGTTCATGCGCACCTATGTCGCGCCGCCGAAACTGCCGACGTTCCGCCAGCTCGCGGCCAGCGCGACAGTTCCACTTCCGCGAAACGCAAGCGCCAGCATCGACACCGCCGGTCAGCGATTGCCGGCGTCTCACCAATCCGGGCCGTCCGGCGCTTCGTCCGCGACGGTCGCGGCGGCGGCAACGCCGACTGAGGCTCCTAACGAGTCCGCCGCACCGAAGGGGCCGTTGCTCACCGATCGTTCACCGAGCGGCGGAGCCAACACGCTGACCGGCGTGTTGCGGACAGCCGATACGTCGCCCATCGTGCCTGCCGAACCGAAAGCCACGGAGATGCCTGCCGCCGCTGCGCCGCCCGAGCCAGCGACCGCAAATACCGGCGCGCTCGCCGCACAGCAGCCGGTTGCCGCAGCCAACCAGCCGGCCGATGCCGAACCCGCTGCCGAGCCGCTGTCCGGCCCGATTCCGTTGCCGCCGCGGCGTCCGCACCGCGTCGCCATGGCGCAGATGACGCCGGCGACGGTGCCGATGCCGCGGCCGCGGCCGGATGCCGCCGAGCCGGCGGCCGCGTCCGGCAGCACGCCACCGGGGCCGTTCGACTGGCTGCAAAACATCTTTCACAAGAACAGCCAATAAGACGCAGCGACAGCTGACCTATCCGGCGCTCGTTACTTCGCTGATCGCCAGCTCAATCGGCCGATGAGCGGCAGCTTTTAGCGTAGCCGCAGCTCATTTTGAATTTAGCACTGGCCCTTTTTGATCTGGATCAATGTGGCCATATCTTATTAGACCAAAGTCTAATAATCCGCGGATGCCGGAACCCTGAATGAGGGGTAATCCGGCCCCTCAGATGCGGTCTCGGCTTTCCGCGCGGGTAAAGGGACGCCTGCGGGCGAAAGTCCGATGACAATGCAGAGCGAACATCATGGCCATGGGCTGGCCAGCAATATGGCTGCGCAAATGACCCTATTGGGCGTTGCGGTAGTCGTCGTCATTGCACTTGCGTGGTTCTACGTCTGGTAACCCGCGTCGAGGCCGCTCCACCGGGCGGCCTCGTTGTTTCTCCAGAAGCTTTGAATCTCCTCGTACTTGCGAGGACAGTCTTGGTTTTTGCAAGAATGCCAGCAGCAACACCATCTGCCGCGGCAGCGTGCCATCGCGCTTGACGCCGAAGCGAAGAGCCGTTGGTTGTGCAGCGTGCCAACGGCGCCGCCGCGATGCCGGCGTTCGGGTTACTCTAGCGCTGTGCCGCTCGGCAGGCGTACCGGCTGATAGCCGTCAGCCGCGAGCGCGCGAAAAATGTCTTCGGCGTGGGCGGCATCGCGCGTCTCCATGGTGACGTCGAGCTTGGCGCCCTTGGCGGGAACGTCGAGGAACAGCCGGTGATGATCGACGCCGAGGATGTTGGCGTTGAATTGGCCGAGCCTGCTTGCGATGTGCCCCAAAATTCCCGGGCGATCCGGAATGGTGAGGCGGAACGAGACGATGCGGTCGGCACGCTCCAGTTCGCGCACCATGATGGAGGCGAGGATACGCGGGTCGATATTGCCGCCGCACAGGATCAGGCCGACCTTGCGGCCGCGAAATCGCTCCGGCTCGGCGAGCATGGCGGCCAGCCCGGCGGCGCCCGCGCCTTCCGCCATGGTCTTCTGCAGGGTGAGGAAGGCGTTCACGGCGCGCTCGATCTGCGGCTCGTCGACCAGGATGATATCGCGGACCAATTCGCGCACCACCGGCAGCGTCAGCGCGCCGACATTTTTCACCGCGATGCCCTCGGCCAGCGTCGCGCCGCCGCACGGTCTGTTCCCCTGATAAAGCGCGTTCCACATCGACGGGTAGAGCACACCTTCGACGCCGACGATCTCGATCGATGGATTCTTGGCCCGCGCAGCGATGGCGCAGCCGGCGATGAGCCCGCCGCCGCCGATCGGAATAATCAGAACATCGAGGTCCGCCACCTCCTCGAGCATTTCCAGCACGATGGTCCCTTGGCCGGCGATGATATGCGGATCGTCATAGGGGTGGACCCAGACCAGGTTGCGCTCCACCGCAATTACCTCGGCGCGTGCCTGCGCTTCCGCGAGAGTTTCGCCCTCGAGGATGACGGTGCCGCCGCGCGCCTCGGTCGCCTTGACCTTCACGAACGGCGTCGTCACCGGCATGACGATGGTTGCCGGGATGCCGAGGCGGCGGGCGTGGTAGGCTACCGCCTGGGCGTGATTGCCGGCCGACATCGCGATCACGCCGCGGCGGCGCTCGTCGGCGTTGAGCGCGCCTAGCTTGACGCAGGCGCCGCGTTCCTTGAACGAATTGGTGACCTGCAAATTCTCGTATTTGACGTAGACCTCGGCGCCGGTCAGCGCCGAGAGCGGCGGCGCCGCCAATATAGGCGTGTGCAGCACGTGACCGGCGATCGCGCGCCTGGCGGCCTCGATATCGGCCAATGTCACCATGCTGTCGTCTCGTCACGCCACCGCCGCCTCGGCGGCGGCAAAGCTACAGCGGCCTTTTTCCCTATTTCCGGCGGCGTTACAATGTCAGAGTCGCAGGCAGGGCAGCTCATGAGCAATTCCAGGCTAAATGCAGAACCGGACTCCGGATCAAGATCAAGCCGGATCGGCATCGCGGCCGACATCAGGCCCCAGGCCTACGATCCGCTGGCCAATCCCGAGCTGTTCGAGGGCCTGCTGACCCGGCGCGTTGTCGCCTTCATCATCGACTTGATCATCATCGCGGTGCCTCTGGTCGCGGCGGCGATGTTTATTTTCGTCTTCGGCCTCGTCACCTTCGGCCTCGGCTGGGCCCTGTTCTGGCTGCTCTCTCCGGCTTCGGTGATCTGGGCGCTGTTCTATTACGGGACCACGCTGGGCGGCCCGGCTTCGGCCACGCTCGGCATGCGCGCCATGGAGATCGAAATGCGCACCTGGTATGGCGCGCCGGCTTATTTCGTGCTCGGCGCCGTGCACGCGATCGTCTACTGGGTCAGCGTCAGCGTGCTCACGCCGCTGGTCCTGCTGGTCGGCTTCTTCAATACGCGCCGGCGGCTTCTGCACGACATGCTGGTCGGCGCCATCATCATCAACAACGCGGCCCGGGCGGCGGCGTTGCGGATGGCTATGACCGGCTAATGCCGCGTATTAGTCTTTGCCGCGCCGGCGTTCTCGGGCAATCTAGGCGGCGGCCGGGCCAGCCTCGGCCGCCAGAGGGCAAAAGTCCAGTAAGGGGCCGGAGCGCCACGTGACCCAGCACTCGCGCGATACGCCGCAATTCTATCTCACCGCGCCCTCGCCCTGCCCCTATCTCGCCGGCAAGGAGGAGCGGAAGGTCTTTACCCATCTGGTCGGCGAGCGTGCCGGTGAGCTCAATAACATCCTCACCCAGGGCGGATTTCGCCGCAGCCAATCGATCGCCTATCGGCCGGCCTGCGAGGGCTGCCGCTGCTGCGTTTCGGTGCGGGTGATCGCCAAGGAGTTCCGCCCCACCCGCAGCATGCGCCGGATCGTCAGCCGCAATGCCGACCTCGTCAGCGAAATGAAGATCGCCGTTCCAACCTCCGAGCAATATTCGATCTTCCGCGGCTATCTCAATTCGCGGCATCGCGACGGCGGCATGGCCGACATGACGGTGCTCGACTACGCCATGATGGTCGAGGACAGCCACATCGAGACGCGGCTCATCGAGTATCGTCGCCGGGAGCCGGGCTCTTCGCTGCCGGGACGCCGCGTCGACGACCTCCTTGCCGTCGCCTTGACCGACGTGCTCAACGACGGTCTCTCCATGGTCTATTCGTTCTTCGAGCCGGATGAAGCGGCGCGTTCACTCGGCACCTTCATGGTGCTCGATCATATCGCGCGCGCGCAACGCATGGGGCTCGCTTACGTCTATCTCGGCTATTGGGTGCGCGGCTCGCGCAAGATGGATTACAAGAGCCGCTTCCGGCCGCAGGAGCGGCTGACGCCGGACGGCTGGGCAAGAGTGGAATAACGCGCCCTCCTGCGTTTAACTACAGTTGTTGGAGAGAGAATATGTTCCTCAAGCTCGAGGACGCCGAGTTGTTCGTGAGTTCCTTCGGCAAAGGGCCGCCGACGCTTATCGCCCATGGCGGCTGGGTCGGCAGCGGCGAACTCTGGTCGCTGCCGTTCGAAATCCTCAGCCGCTCGTGGCGCACGATCACCTACGACCACCGCGGCACTGGCGCCACGGTCAATCATGCACCGGCGATCACCTTCGAAATTCTCGTCCAGGATCTTTTCAAGGTTCTCGATGCGCTGTCAGTCGAACCGTGCGTTTTGGCCGCGGAGTCGTCCGGCGCCTGTATCGCGCTCGAGGCCGTATTGCGCGAACCGCCGCGGTTCAAAGGTCTGGTTATTGTCGACGGCCGCTACCAGGGCGGCAGATCGGCTGGCGCGGCGCGCTTTATCGAGGGTTGCAGGAGCGATTTCCCCAAGACCATGGACTTGTTTGTCAACGCCTGCGTCCCGGAGGAGGAATGCGCTGCCGAACGCCGTTGGGGCAAACAAATCGTCAACCGCTCAAACGGTCCCGACGCCATCCAACTGATGGAATGTCTCGAGGTCGTGGACGTGGAGCAACGGCTTTCGGACATATCGCTGCCGACCCTCATTCTCCACGGCAGGCGGGACGTCATCACGGCAATGGCGAATGCCGAAAACCTGGCGGCGAAAATCCCCAACAGCAAACTTGTGGTCATTGAAGACGCCGGACACGTACCGACCCTGACCCGGCCCGCAGTCGTGGCGAAGGCGATTGAAGAGTTTTTTGCCTGACCGTCGGCTGCTCGCTACTCGCCATTTCGCCCATTGCCCGGGCGGCCGGAGGTGTCATCAAACTTGTTGCTCTTGGGAAAGCCCTTCGGCGCCAGGCGCCCGGCGTCGGCGCGGTTGCTGCGCCAATCCACCAGCTCTTTGAGCGACAGGGTGAAAACGCGGCCGGCGGAATCGGTCCAGGTCAGGCCCTTTTCCGCCTCGAAGGTCTTGATGTCGGAGAGGCCGCCGTCCTTGTGGCGCTGCAGCCGCACGCCGCGGCCGCGCGTCATCTCCGGCACCTGATCGATCGGGAACACCAGCATCTTGCGGTTGTCGCCGATCGCCGCCACCAGCTCGCCCTCGGCCGGCGCGATGGCGCGCGCTTCATCGGGCGGCGTCACGTTGAGCACGTGCTTACCCTTCCGCGTATTGCCGAGGCACTCGTCCTCGGGAACGATAAATCCCCTGCCCTGTTTGCTCGCGACGATGAGCTTGCGCGCGCCTTCATGGCGGAACACCGCGATCACGTCGGCCTCTTGCTCCAGATCGATGAACAGCCGGATCGGCTCGCCATGCCCGCGGCCGCCCGGCAGTTTTGCCGCCTCGATGGTGTAGCAGCGGCCGTTGCTGGCGAAGATCAGAAGCTTTGACGTGGTCTCGGCGAAGAAGGCGACTTTCAGGGCGTCGTCAGCCTTGAACGCCAGGCCGGAAAGGTCGGCGACCTGGCCGCGCAGCGCCCGAATCCAACCCTTCTCGGAGACCACGACCGTGATCGGCTCGCGCTCGACCAGGGCCTCCTCGATCGCGGCCTCGTCGTGCGCCGGCGCCTCGGCAAAGCCGGTGCGGCGCTTGCCGAGCGGCGTCTTGGCGCCGAATTTTTCCCGCACCTCACGGATTTGGCCGGCAATCGTCTTCCACTGCGCCTTTTCCGAGCGCAACAAATCCTCGATCGATTTCTTTTCCGCGCGCAGCTTCTTGTCCTCCTCGCGGATCTCGGTCTCTTCGAGCCGGCGCAAATTGCGCAGCCGCATGTTGAGGACGGCGTCGGCCTGGACGTCCGAGAGCTTGAACGTCCGCATCAGTACCGGCTTCGGCTCGTCCTCCTTGCGGATGATCTTGATGACCATGTCGATGTTGAGATAGGCGACCAGATAGCCGCCCAACACTTCGAGGCGATGCTCGATCTCACCGAGCCGATGGCGCGAGCGGCGCAGTAACACCTCGCGGCGATGCGTGAGCCATTCCGTCAGCGCTTCGGCAAGCCCGACGACCTTGGGAATGCGGCCGCGCACCAGCACGTTCATGTTCAGCGGCACCCGGCTTTCCAGCTCGGTCAGCTTGAACAGGCTCTCCATCAGCAGCGCCGGATCGACGCCGCGCGAGCGCGGCTCGAGCACCAGCCGCACGTCCTCGGCGGACTCGTCGCGCATGTCGGCAAGGAGCGGCAGTTTCTTGTCGTTGATCAGTTCGGCGATGCGCTCGACCAGCCGCATCTTCTGCACCTGCCAGGGGATTTCAGTGACCACCACCTGATAGGTGCCGCGCCCGGTATCCTCGGTCTTCCAGCGCGCGCGTAGCCGAAACGAGCCGCGGCCGGAGGCGTAGGCTTCCGCGATCGCGTCCGGCGGATCGACGATCAGGCCGCCGGTCGGAAAATCGGGACCGGGCGCAAATTTCAAGAGCGTGCGGCTGCGCGCGTTGGGTTGCTCGATCAGGTGCAGCGCCGCGTCGCAGAGTTCGGCGAGGTTGTGCGGCGGGATCGCGGTCGCCATGCCCACCGCAATGCCCTGCGAGCCGTTGGCCAGCAGATTGGGGAACGCCGCCGGCAGCACAACCGGCTCCTGCGACACGCTGTCGTAGCTGGGACGGAAGTCCACGGCGTCTTCGTCGATGCCGTCGAGCAGAAGCCGCGCGGCTTCCGTCAGCCGCGCTTCGGTATAGCGGTAGGCGGCGGCGTTATCGCCGTCGATATTGCCGAAATTGCCCTGCCCGTCGACCAGCGGATAACGCGAGGAAAAATCCTGCGCCAGGCGCACCAGCGCGTCGTAAATCGCCTGGTCCCCATGCGGATGAAAATTACCCATCACGTCGCCGACAATCTTTGCCGATTTTTTGAACGCCGCGCCGGGATCGAGGCGCAGGAGCCGCATGCCGTAGAGGATGCGGCGATGCACCGGCTTGAGCCCGTCGCGCGCATCGGGCAACGCGCGATGCATGATGGTCGACAGCGCATAGGCGAGATAGCGCTCCTCCAGCGCCTCGCGCAGCGCGATCTCCTGCACGTCGCCGGTTTTTTCCGGGGGAATCAGCTTTTTGTTCATGGCGGAGCGGTAGCGCGGTTAGGCGTTGCGAACAAGAACGGCGGCGACGAAGCGCCCGCGCGCGTCCGGCAAGCCCAGACCGCGCGGCGCGAAGGCGTGACGATCGAGAAAGAAACCGGTCAGCGCAAACGCATCGGCGAGATCGGCGGCGGATACCGGCGCGGCGTCGGTGCGCAGGAAAGCGGGGAGCCGAAGCAGCTTATCGCGATAGGCTTCCCCGGCCGCGCCCGATACGGCACGGCCCGAGCGCGGCGAGACGTAGATCAGATCGGCCGTCGCCCCGGTCGCGGCGCAGGAGGAAAGATCGAGCCCGAAGCCGAGCTCGGCCAGAAAAGCGAGCTCGAAGCGCGCCACCATGGGACCGACAGCCGAACGATCGTCGAGAGAATTCAGGATCAGTTCGAGCGTGGCATGAATGCCCGCATGCGGCTCGCGTTCAGCGAGCAGACGGCACAAAGCCGCCAGATGCGTTACGCCATGGACGGCATGCGCCGCATCGAGAATACCGGCGGCGCGCAGATTAATGCCCTCGACCAGATAATGGCCAAGATGGTCGTCGAGCCGCGCCCGCCAGGTCGCGCGCAACGAATTGCCGGGCTGCAGCACCCCGCGCAGCCGGGCGCCGGTGCCGCCGCGCACCAGCCCGAGATGGCGGCCGCGCTCTTGCGTCAGCAATTCGAGAATGACGCCCGACTCGCCAAGGCGCCGCACGCCGAGAACGATGCCTTCATCGGTCCATTGCATGGGATGTATGTAATGCCTTGTCGTCATTCCGGGACGGCCCGCTCGGCCGCGGAATAAGAACCCGACTCGGGCGCGATGTTACTCCCTGGGAAACTCCAAGCCCATCTCACGGTAACGCTCGGGATCGTCGCCCCAGCCCTCGCGCACCTTGACGAACAGAAAGAGGTGCGCGGGCTGATCGATCGCCGCGGCGATGTCAGTCCGCGCCGCCGCCCCGATTGCCTTGATGGTCTGGCCGCCCTTTCCCAGCACGATCTTGCGCTGGCTTTCACGCTCGACATAGATCGTCTGCTCGATGCGCACGGAACCGTCCTTGAGCTCCTTCCAGACCTCGGTCTCGACCGTCGACTGGTAGGGCAGTTCCTGATGCAGCCGCAGATAAAGTTTTTCCCGTGTGATCTCGGCGGCGAGCTGCCGCAGCGGCGCATCGGAAATCTGATCCTCCGGATAAAGCCACGGTCCCGCCGGCACATGGGCGGCGAACCAGCTTTTGAGGTCGGTGACGCCGTCGCCTGAGCGCGCGGATACCATGAAGGTCGCGGCAAAGGCCGCGCGCTCGTTGAGCGCTTGCGTCAATGCGAGCAGCTTCAGCTTTTCGACCAAATCGATCTTGTTGAGCACCAGCACCTTGGCGGCACGGATGTCGGCAAGGCCGCGCAGGATCGCGTCCTCGTCGTCCTGCACGCCTTTTTGCGCGTCAATCAAGAGCGCGACGACGTCGGCGTCGCGCGTGCTACCCCAGGCGCTGCCAACCATGGCGCGGTCGAGCCGGCGCCGCGGCGTGAAAATGCCGGGCGTGTCGACGAAAATGAGCTGCGCCACGCCTTCGATGGTAATGCCGCGGATCAGCGCCCGCGTGGTCTGCACCTTCGGCGTGACAATCGAAATCTTGGAACCGACCAGCGCATTCAGCAGCGTCGACTTGCCGGCGTTGGGCGCGCCGATCAGCGCGACGAAGCCGCAGCGGGTGGCGAGCTCCGCCGGCTCAGCCATCGAACCGGTCGGGCTTGACGCCCTCGCGCGCCATCATGGCGGCGGCGGCGGCCTGCTCGGCGGCGCGCTTCGAGCGTCCGAAACCTTCGGCCGGGGCAAGCTGGGGCAACTGCACGGCGACGCGAAACTCCGGGTCGTGGTCGGGGCCGGAGCGTGCGATCTCGCGATAGGCTGGGGTCGGCAAGCCGCGCGCCTGGGCCCACTCCTGCAGGACCGTCTTCGGGTCGCGCAACGGCTGCGCCTTTGTCCGCATGCGCGCTTCCCATAGCCGGCCGACGAGCGCTTCGGCGCCGGCAAAGCCGCCGTCCAGATAAACCGCACCGATCAGCGCCTCGCAGACATCGGCAAGGATCGCCGGCCGGGTACGACCGCCGGCATTGGCTTCCGATGAGCCGAGCCGGATCGCCGAGCCGAGATCGATGGTGCGCGCGATTTCGGCGCAGGTCTCCTTGCGCACGAGATCGGCCAGTCGGCGCGACAGCTCGCCTTCATCGGCCTTCGGAAAGGCACGGAACAGCATGTCGGAAATCACCAGGCCGAGCACGTGGTCGCCGAGAAACTCCAGCCGCTGGTAACTGCCGGCGCGGTTGCGCGCGCCCTTGAGCGCGGAAATGTGCGAGAGCGCGCTGTCCAGAAGCGCAATGTCTTTGAACCGGTAGCCGATACGCTCCTCGAGCGATCCGTCGCCGCGGCGACGGCGACGGCGGAAATCTTTTGCCGGATCGACCGCCGCGCGCGGCGCGGCTGGCGCCGGGGTAACCTCAACGGCAGACGGCTGTTGCGGCGTGGCGATCGGTCTGGCTTTGCCGCGGCCGCTCATCGCACCAGAGTGAACAGCCGGCCCCAGCGCACCGTCCACGGCCAGCGCCATACCTCCCAGGCATGCGCGCCGTCCCTGATCGAGAAGAAGATGATCTGCGCCTTACCGATGATGTTCTCGTAGGGCACGTAACCGACCTGACTGAGCACCCGGCTGTCGGTCGAGTTATCGCGGTTGTCGCCCATCATGAAATAATGACCGGGCGGCACCACGTAGACCGGGGTGTTGTCATAGAAGCCGTTGTCGGTGAGATCGAGCGTGGTGTAGGTCACCCCGTTTGGCAACGTCTCGCGGTAGCGTTTGACGCGCTGCACCGCGCCGTCGTCGTCGCTGACGAAGTCCGCAATGCGCTGCCGCTTGACCGGCTCGCCGTTAATGTTGAGCACGCCGTCGATCATCTGGATGCGGTCGCCGGGAAGTCCGATGACCCGCTTGATGTAGTCGGTGGTGTCGTCCCTCGGCAGCCGAAACACCACGACATCGCCGCGATCAACCGGCTGACCGAAAACGCGGTCTTTGAAGATCGGCGGCGAAAACGGCAACGAGTAATGAGTGTAGCCGTACGAATACTTGGAAACGAACAAGTAATCGCCGACCAGGAGCGTCGGGATCATCGATCCAGAAGGGATATTGAAAGGCTGAAATAGAAAGGTACGGATGACGAGGGCAATGATGAGGGCATGGAATACCACGCGTACGGTCTCGGCGAATCCACCCTCTTTGCGCTTAGTTCCGGTCTGCACGCTCATCGGCCCATTGTTTCCGTTCAGCAACTTCCGCGCCCCGCGACCTTGTAGCCCGTGAGCCATACGCGCGCAATTGCGCGCGGGATTTCGCCGCGGGAGCCGGCCGTTCAGCTTTACCTAGGAATGCCATGAGCTTAACGCCAGAACGCGGCGAACATGACGAATTTGTCATCCGCGCACCCCCCTCCGCGGATCGGGGCGCCGTGCGGCCCGCCGGCGTCGCGTCAGGGGCGGGCAAGCGGGACTGCCGAGAGGACCACGAAAGCTTGGGCGATCGGCCCGTCGTCGGTCATGGTGAGGTCGATCCGCGCCTCGTAGCCTGGAGGCGTCATGGCTTCGAGCCGCCGTTTGGCGCCGCCCGTGAGCGCGAGCGTGGGGCGCCCCGACGGCAGGTTGACCACGCCAATATCGCGCCACCACACCCCGGCGCGGAGCCCTGTGCCCAGCGCCTTGGCGCAGGCTTCCTTGGCGGCGAAGCGCTTGGCGTAGGTCTCGGCACGGTTTCGGCGCTTTTCCGCCTTCGCGCGCTCGGCGGCGGTGAAAATACGGTCAATGAAACGATCGCCGTGGCGTTCGATCACCTTGGCGATGCGGCGCACATCGGTGATGTCGGAGCCGATGCCGAGGATCATGGCGCCGGCCTGGCTTTGGCGCGGCCGCGATCCATCGCCGCACGCATCTTGCGCACAGCGGCAGGCAGACCGTCGAAAATCGCTTCGCCGATGAGGAAATGGCCGATGTTGAGCTCGACGATCTGGCTCAGGGCCGCGATCTGTTCCGCAGTGGCGAAATCGAGCCCATGGCCGGCGTGGACTTCCAGGCCGGTGCGCGCCGCCAGCGCGGCGCCGCGGACGATGCGCTCGAATTCGGCCGCGCCGGCTGCGGCTTGACCCGCCGCCACCGCCTCGCACCAGGCGCCGGTGTGAAGCTCGATCACCGGAGCACCGATCGCGACCGCGGCCTCGATCTGCGCCGGCTCGGCGGCAATGAAGAGCGATACGCGAATCTCGGCCGCGGCCAGTTCGCCGACCGCGAACCGCAACGCCTCCCGCTGCCCGGCGGCATCGAGGCCGCCCTCGGTCGTGCGCTCCTGCCGCCGCTCCGGAACGAGGCAAGCGGCGTGCGGGCGGACCTTGCGGGCGATCGCCACCATCTCCGGCGTCGCCGCCATTTCGAGGTTAAGCGGTTTTGCGATGCTGGCCTTGAGCCGCGCGATGTCATCGTCGACGATGTGGCGGCGATCCTCGCGCAGATGCGCGGTGATGCCGTCGGCGCCGGCCGCAATCGCGGCCTGCGCGGCTTTCACCGGGTCGGGATGCCGCCTGCCCCGCGCGTTACGCACGGTTGCGACGTGGTCGATGTTGACGCCGAGGCGGATGGGAGGAGCGGCCATATCGGGCAATTCGCCAGATCCAAAATAGTGGCCTGACTATAACTCAAGATGCGCAAAGCGAATGGCTAGCCGTTCACCCGCTCGGCGTTGGCGACCACTTTCTTCGCCCGCAATTGCGAGATGATCGAAGTCAGGTGCTTGAGGTTGTAGACCGCGAGGTCGATGGTCAGCTCGGTGAAATCCGGCGATTGCCGGATCATGCGGATATTGTCGATATTGCCGTCGTGCTCGGCGATCACTTGCGCGATTTGCGCCAGCGTCCCCGGCTCGTTCACCGATTGCACCGCGAGCTGCGCCGGAAACCGCTGCGGCGTCTTCTCATCGACGTCCCAGCGCACGTCGAGCCAGCGTTCGGGCTCGTCCTCGAACTCGCTCAGCGCCGGTGAATGGATCGGGTAGATGGTGATGCCTTCGCCCGGCGTCATGATGCCGACAATGCGGTCGCCGGGAACCGCGCCGCCATTGGGCGCGAAGCGCACCGGCAGGTCGGTGTTGATGCCGCGGATCGGGATCGCGGCGCCATTCTCCGCGTTGTCCGGAAGCTTGAACTTCACCGCCTTGGCCCGTTTCAGCCCGAACCAGCCGCTTTCCGACTTCGGCGCCACCGGCGTGACGCGCTCGTCCTTGTAATCGGGATACATGGCGCGCACCACGTCGGCGGCCTTCATCTCGCCGCGGCCGACCGCCGACATCACGTCCTCGATCGAAGCGCGCGCCAGCCGCGGCAAGGCGCCTTGCAGCTTGTCGTCCGCATAATCGATCTTGGCGCGCTGGCAGAGCCGCTCGAGGATACGCCGGCCGAGCCCCGAATATTGGTCGCGCACCGCCGCCCGCGTCGCGCGCCGGATCGCCGCACGCGCCTTGCCGGTCACGACGATTGATTCCCAGGCGGCGGGCGGCGCGGTCTGCGCCTTGGACGTCAGAATTTGGACTTCGTCGCCGTTCTGCAGCGGCGAGCTGAGCGGGCCGATCTTGCCGTTGATCTTTGCGCCGACCGCCATGTTGCCGACGTCGGTGTGCACCGCATAGGCGAAATCGATCGGCGTGGCGCCGCGCGGCAGCGCGATCAGCTTGCCTTTCGGCGTAAAGCAAAACACCTGGTCATGGAACAGTTCGAGCTTGGTGTGCTCCAAAAACTCTTCCGGATTGGAGCCTTCGGCCAACAGCTCGATGGTACGGCGCAGCCAGGCGTAGGCGTTCGATTCGCGCGACAGCATTTCCGTCGGCGAGCCGACGCCGTCCTTGTAAAGAGCATGCGCGGCAATACCGTATTCGGCGATCTGCTGCATCTCGCGGGTGCGGATTTGCAGCTCGACCCGCTGCTTGCCCGGCCCGATCACGGTGGTGTGGATCGAGCGGTAATCGTTCTGCTTGGGCGTCGAGATGTAATCCTTGAAGCGGCCCGGCACCACCGGCCAAGTGGTGTGCACGATGCCGAGCGCCTGGTAACACTCGACGAGACTGCCGACGACGACGCGGAAGCCGAAAATGTCCGACAGCTGCTCGAAGCCGACGGCCTTCCTTTCCATCTTGCGCCAGATCGAATAGGCGCGCTTGCGCCGGCCGGTGACTTCGGCGGCGATGCCACTGTCGGCGAGTTTCTTGGCGAGTTGCTGCTCGATCTCGGTGATCCAGCCGCTCGATCGCGCGGCCAGTGCCTCGAGCCGCTCGGTGATGACCTTGTGGGCGTCGGGATTGAGTTCGCGGAAGGATAAATCCTCGAGCTCCTCGCGCATTTCATGCATGCCCATGCGGCCGGCCAGCGGCGCATAGATGTCGAGGGTCTCCTCCGCCGTCACTCGGCGCGCTTCCGGCGGCCGATGCGCCAGCGTGCGCATGTTGTGCAGCCGGTCGGCGAGCTTGATCAGCAGCACCCGCACGTCGTCGGCGATGGCCAGAAGCAGCTTACGCAGGTTCTCGGCCTGCTTCGCCTCCTTGGAGACGAGGTCGAGCTTTTTCAGCTTAGTCAGGCCCTCGACCAGGACGCCGATGTCGTGACCGAACAGGCGGTCGATCTCGGCGCGGGTAGCGTCGGTATCCTCGATCGTGTCGTGCAGCAGTGCCGCCGCGATGGTGGCATCATCGAGCTTGAGATCGGTGAGGATCGCAGCCACCTGCAACGGGTGCGAGAAATAAGGGTCGCCGGAGGCGCGCTTCTGCTCGCCATGCGCCCGCATGGCATAGACATAGGCGCGGTTGAGCAGATCCTCGTTGGTGGCGGGGTTGTACTGTTTGACCCGGTCGATCAGCTCGAACTGCCGCATCAGCCGCGGCTTGCGCGGCTTGGGTGCCGTTTCTTCAGCCTGCTGCGGCACCAGGTTTGGCGCGCGCGCGGCCGCGACCCGCAGCCGGGGCTGGTTCTGCATCCGCGGTAAATCGATCGGCGAGCGCGCCATGGCCTCCTCGGCGCCGCCGGCAAAGCCGGCGACAGCTAATCACAAGGATATCATGGCGTTTGGCCGGCGCCACAAGGCGACCGGAGCCCCGCACGCGCAGGAGCGATCGAAGTCTCGCGGCGGTTCGCTGACTTTATCGTTAACCGCGCCGCGGTTCGTGGAAAGCCTTACTCTTCCTCGTCGCCGGCGTCGGGCTCGGGCTGGCTCTCCGGAGGCGTCAGACCCTCGAGGCCCTTGAGCAGCTCTTCCTCGCTCATCCGCTCGGTGGTGACTTCGGTATCGTCGGCATCCACCCCGGTGCCGGGCGCCCCGATCAGCGGAACCCCCTCGGGCTCCGGCTCGTCGACCTCGACGTATTTCTGCAGGGAATGAACGAGTTCCTCCTTGAGGTCCTCGGGCGATACCGCCTTCTCCGCGATCTCGCGCAGCGCCACGACCGGGTTCTTGTCGTTGTCGCGTTCGACAGTGATCTGCCCGCCTGAGGAAATCATGCGCGCGCGATGGCTCGCCAGCAAAACGAGATCGAAGCGATTTTCGACCTTGTCGATGCAATCTTCGACGGTAACACGGGCCATGGTCGCAACTCCTGGGAGATTCCTGCAACGGCACGTTGCCGGGACCGGGCGTTAGGTATCGTCCCCGGCGGGCAAGTGCAAGGGTGTTCTCGTTTGCCCGTCTTGAACTTGTGAAATCTTTTAACTTGGCGTCAACGGGCCGCTCTGTTACCCAAACTTCCGGAATCTGGTCGCGGCGTCCCGATTTTTATGATTTCCCAGCCGCCGCGACGGCGTGCCGCAGTGCTCGCGCCGGAGGGCCCGCGCGATATGGCTCGTGCGCCGTGCTTTTGCACTATGCTCACGCCATGGGCGACGTGGTTTTGCCACTGTGCCTGGGTACTTCGTCAGTAGAACGTTCCCGACGGCGACAAACTGTTTTGCAGAACGCCGGAAATGTCGAATCCATTGCGGCTGCTCCGGTTTCATCACGAGAAACGCATCGAGAGACACCATGTCGGCACAGATCGAGAAAATCGCGCTTTTCATTGACGGCGCCAACCTCTACGCCACGGCGAAGTCGCTCGGCTTCGACATCGACTACAAGCGGCTGCTGCGCGAATTCCAGTCCCGCGGCTATCTGGTGCGCGCCTTCTACTACACCGCCGTGATCGAGGATCAGGAATATTCATCGATCCGGCCGTTGATCGATTGGCTCGACTACAACGGCTATACCGTCGTCACCAAAGCGACCAAGGAATTTGTCGATCAGACCGGCCGTCGCAAGGTCAAGGGTAACATGGACATCGAACTTGCGGTCGATGCCATGGAGATCGCGCCGCATATCGACCAGATGGTGCTGTTCTCCGGCGACGGCGACTTCCGCTCGCTGGTCGAGGCCGTGCAGCGGCGCGGCGTGCGCGTCGTCGTGGTGTCGACCATCTCGACCCAGCCGCCGATGGTCGCCGACGAACTGCGCCGCCAGGCCGACCAGTTCGTCGACATCGTCGAGCTGCAGAACAAGATCGGCCGCGACCCGTCGGAGCGGCCGGCACGCGAGCCGCGGGATGCCCGGGAGGCGCGCGAGCCGCGCCACACGCCGCAATTCCTGCAGCGCAGCACCGGAGTCCCGCGCGCGGAGGTCGAGGTCGAAGACGAGTTTGAGGAAGATTAGGCCTATCCGTGGGGGCGATGTCGCGCCCAAGCGGCAAGCCCGGCCGCGATTGTCCGCGCTGTCCGCGTCTGGTCGCCTTTCGCGAGGCTTGGCGCGAGCGCGAGCCGGACTGGTTTAACGCGCCGGTCCCCTCATTCGGCGCGATCGACGCGCGCCTGCTGATTATCGGCTTGGCCCCGGGGCTGCGCGGCGCCAACCGCACCGGGCGGCCGTTCACCGGCGATTACGCCGGCGATCTGCTCTACGCAACGCTTGCGGAATTCGGATTTGCACAGGGCCGCTACGAGGCTCGTGCCGACGACGGCTTCACTCTGGTCGATTGCCGCATCACCAATGCCGTGCGTTGCGTGCCGCCGGAAAACAAACCGACCCCGCAAGAAATCGCGACCTGCCGGGCTTTTCTTGCCGCGACGATCGCGGAAATGCCACACCTGGCCGCGGTGCTCGCGCTCGGCCGTGTCGCGCATGACACAGCTGTCGCCGCACTTGGCGCCCGGCGTTCAAGCTTGGCCTTCGCGCACGGTTCGGTGCGCCCGCTCGCCCACGTTACGCTATTCGACAGCTATCATTGCTCGCGTTACAACACCAACACCGGCGTGCTCACCGCGGAGATGTTCCGCGACGTCATCGGGAAACTCCGCACGTTCCTCGGCACGACCCCGCCGTCCCCCACTCGCGGCGCAAAAATCAGCGCCGCGTAACCCCGCGCAGCCCCGCCAAGGCGGCTATTCGCCAGCGCCACTCGGTTTGTGCCTCGCTTAACGGCGGTTCGGCTATTGGACGACTAGGCTATCGGACTACTGGGTTGTTGGCTTAGGAACCCGGCCGCCGCGCAGCCAAGCAATCACCTCCGCGGCGCTCTGGTCGGGAGGAAAGACCGGATAAAACACCTTGTCGATGATGCCGTCGTCGATGACCAACGCCATGCGCTTCAATAGCGTCATCCCGGCGACTGAGAATGTCGGCAGGTTCAGCGCGCGGGTAAACGCCAGCTGGGAATCGGACAGGATCGCGAACGGCAAATGCAGCCGCTCGGCGGCCTCGCGCTGATAATCGGTGTCCTGGGTCGACAGGCCGAACAGGTGGGCAACTCCCAGCGCTTTGAGTTCGGCAGAATGGTCGCGAAAGCCGCAGGATTGTGGCGTGCAGCCGCGCGCGCCGGGGATGTCGTCCCAGCCCGGCGGCAGATCGACGCCCGGCACGCCGGTGCGTGGATAAATGTAGAGCACGGTACGGCCGGCAAGCAGCGCCAGATTGATGGCGCCGCCGCGCGTCGCCGCCAGCGCCAGATCTGGCAGTTTCATGCCGGCGAGATGCCGCGCCGCGCCATCGTCCTGCGGGACCGGGATGCCGGGAGGAAGAAAAGTCGGATCGTGCTTGCCAGGTGCCTCGGCCATGCCTGCGCTCCTTATTTCTTGCGCATGATCTTATCCGAAAACCGGTGCCCACTTTCGGGATCATGCGTGTATTGCTTGCGGATGATCTTATCCGAAAACCGGTGCCCACTTTTCGGGATCATGCATACGAAATAAATTCCATCAGCGAACCGTCGGGATCGCGAAAGTAGACGCTGGTCCCGGTCCCTTTGGCGCCGAACCGCCGCAGCGGCCCGCCCTCGATGGCGACCCCGCAGCGTTCGAGATGGCTCATAGCGTCCGCGATCGGACCGCGCCACTCGAAACAAAGATCGCTATTGCCGGGAGCCACCGGAAGGCGCGCCACCTCGGCGGGTTGAACGCCGGGACCATGGACATTGAGCTGCCGGTCGCCGAAGCGGTAGGCATAGCCGACCGGCCGCGCAATCAGCTCGGCGCCCAAAACCGTCATATAGAAGGCATTCGAGCGTTCCCAGTCGGTGACGTGAATGACGCAATGGTCGAACGTCACGGCAAGCATTTTCAGCCCTTTTGCCGCAATAGGCGCCCGCGCTCGCGTTCCCACGAGCGCTTCTTCTCGGTCTCGCGCTTGTCGTAGAGCTTCTTGCCGCGCGCCAGCGCCAGCTCGATCTTGGCGCGGCCCTTCTCGTTGAAATAGAGCTTGAGCGGCACCAGCGTCATGCCCTCGCGCTCGACCGCGCCGATCAGCTTGTTGATCTGCCGGCGATGCAGCAAAAGCTTGCGCGGCCGCTTCGGCGCGTGGTTGAAGCGGTTGGCTTGCAGATATTCCGGAATGTTGGAGTTGATGAGCCAAATCTCGCCGCCGCGGGCGTCGGCGTAAGATTCCGCGATCGTCGCCTTGCCCTGACGCAACGACTTCACCTCCGTGCCGGTGAGCGCGACGCCCACCTCCATGGTCTCGTCGATAAAGTAATTGAACCGCGCCTTGCGATTGTCGGCGATGACACGGAGCTTTCTCTCGGGCTTCGCCGCCATGCCGCCGTCCCGCTCAGCGACTCTTCAGCGCGTCGCGAATCTCGGTCAGCAGTTGCACTTCCTTGGATGGCGCCGCCGCAGCTGGGGGTGGCGCTTCAGTTCTCAATCGACTGATTCCCTTGACCGCCAGAAACAACGCAAAGGCGATGATGAGGAAGTTGAGAAAGATGGTGAGAAAATTACCCCAAGCCAGTACCGCGCCCTGCTTTTTGGCTTCGGCCAACGTCGCCGCCGTCACTTTCGACGACAGCGGCAGGAAATAGTTGGAGAAATCGAGCCCGCCCGTGACGGCACCGATGATCGGCATAATAATGTCGCCGACCAGCGAATTGACGATCGCGCCGAAAGCGGCGCCGATGATGACGGCGACGGCAAGGTCGACGACATTGCCGCGCATCGCAAATTTCTTGAATTCCTCGAGCATCAACCCCTCTCCCAGCCGATTCGAAGATTAGTTGGTCACAGCAAGCGCCGTGAACAAATTCGCCCGCCGCCTGCGACGGCCGCCTCAGTTGATCAGCCCGGCATGCACCATCGCCTGGCGGACGGCGGTCTGCGCCCGCTCGCTCGCCGGCACCAGCGGCAGCCGCAGCGTATTGGCGCACTTGCCGATGAGCGAAAGCGCATACTTGATCGGCGCCGGACTGGTTTCGATGAACAGATCGATGTGCAGCGGCGCGAGCTTGTCCTGCAGCTTCAGGGCGGCGGTGTAATCGCCCTTCAAGCACGCGGCCTGGAATTCGGCGCACAGTCGCGGCGCCACATTCGATGTCACCGAGATGCAGCCGTGCCCGCCATGCGCCATGAAGCCGAGCGCGGTGATATCCTCGCCCGACAGCTGGTTGAAGTCTTCGCCCATGGCCGCGCGTTGCTGCGTCACCCGCGTCATGCTGGCGGTGGCGTCCTTGACGCCGGTAATGTTCTTGAGCTCGTACAGACGTTTCATGGTGTCGACCGACATATCGATCACCGAGCGCCCCGGGATGTTGTAGATCAGGATCGGAATGCCGATGGCGTCGTTAATCGCCTTGAAGTGCCGATAGAGACCTTCCTGGGTCGGCTTGTTGTAATAGGGGGTGACGACCAGCACCGCATCGGCGCCGGCTTGCTCGGCATAGCGGGCGAGATCGATCGCCTCGCTGGTGGAATTGGAACCGGCGCCCGCCACCACCGGCACGCGGCGCCGCGCCTGGTCGACGCACCATTCGACCACCGCCTTGTGTTCCTCGTGCGACAGCGTCGGGCTCTCGCCGGTGGTCCCTACCGGAACCAGCCCATTGGTTCCCTCGGCGATCTGCCAATCGACCAGGTCACGGAATGCCTTCTCGTCGACGACACCGTTCTTGAACGGCGTGACGAGCGCAGTGAATGAGCCTCGGAAGCTCGTCTTGGCAGTCATGACACAATCCTTGGACACGGCCCCGGCCGGTGCGCACGTCGCCGGCGGCGATCCCGTGCTGCCATCGGGATAGATATCGGGTCGCAGCAAGCCTTGAAAGCCCCTTGACGCGGCCTGTCCTTCCGATTCCAGGCGTGGGAAGCGTTATCCAAGTGGGCAGGTTGGGGAACTTCGTACCGGCCACGCGCCCCGGAGCGTGCCGCGTTTTTGCCGCGAAATTCGCCGATTGCCGTGTTAGCCGGCACGCATTAGGAATTCTTCAATCTTGGCAGCCGAAGAGGGAATCCCGAAGTCGCCGGCGGAAGCACGCTGGGGCAGAAAGGTCGATGCCGGTGACGGCTACTCGGATCATACTCGTATTCGCCGCCCTCGGTCTGTTGACAGCCGAAGCGTGCGCCTCGCCGCGGTCGGCCGAATTGCCGCTGCCGCGCGCCAGACCGGCCCTTAAGTCCGACAAGTCGGCGAAGTCTGCGGCCCACTCGGCGCGGATGCCGCACACTGTTGCCACGCGGTCGCGCACCGTGACGGTGTCGATTCCGTCCTCGGGCGCCCGCAGTTACGAGGCGCCGGAACGGCCGAGAAGCTCCGTGGCGCTTGGGCCGTCGACGGTGATGCCGCTTCGCGCCCTGAGCGTGGCTCCCGCGGGGCGACACGCTCCACCTCTGGCGATGGCGGCAACCTCGAACACATCGCCCCTCGATCTTGCCGCCGTCAAACAGGTGATCGATCTCGCGCATAAAGGCCGGCCCGACGAGGCGACCGGTGTCGCCGGCACGATATCCGATCCGCTGGCACGCAAGCTCGCCGAATGGGTGATCCTGCGCAGTGACGACGCCGATCTCGATTTTCCGCGTTATGCGGCCTTCATCACCGCCAATCCGAGCTGGCCAAGTGTGATGACCTTGCGCCGGCGCGCCGAAGCGGCACTGTGGCAGCGTCAAGCCGACCGGCAGGTGGTCATCGCCTTCTTCAACCGCGAGCCGCCGCGTAGCGCCAAAGGGCGATTTGCGCTGGCGCGGGCGCTGCTTGCCAAAGGCGACCGCGCCGGCGCGCAGGTGGCCGTGCGCGAAGCCTGGCGCAAGGACGGTTTTTCCGCCGAACTCGAGGCACAGGCGCGCGCGACGTTCGCCGACCTTATTGCCGCCGCCGACGACAAGGCCCGCATGGACGCGCGCTTCGATGTCGAGGACGACGACGCCGGCATGCGGGCGGCGCATCACCTCGAACTCGGTGCAGCTCGCCATCGCCAAGGCGCGCGCCGCCGTCATCAACAAATCCGGCAAGGCCAAAGCGCTGCTCGATGCGGTGCCAGCCGCGGCCCGGCATGATCCCGGCTATGTGCTCAGCCGCATCCAATGGCTGCGCCGCGCCGACAAGATCGCCGAGGCCGCGCGCTGGATGCTGGCGGCACCGCACGAGGCGGAGAGGCTCGGCGATGTCGATCAATGGTGGGTCGAGCGGCGGCTCATCGCGCGCAAACTGCTCGACCTCGGCGATTTCAAGGCCGCCTACGAGGTCGCCAACGGCGCCGCCGTGCCGACCAACGAACACTATCGTGCCGAGCAGCAATTCACCGCCGGCTGGATCGCGCTGCGATTCCGCCACGAGCCGGCGACGGCGCTCGCGCATTTCGCCCGCATCGCCGAGGGCGTCACCAATCCGATCACCTTGGCACGCGCCTATTATTGGCAAGGCCGCGCCGCCGAAGCGCTCGGACGCGGCGCGGATGCGCGCGCCTATTACGAGGCGGCCGCACGCTATCCCACCGCCTATTACGGCCAACTGTCGCGCGCGCGGCTCGGGCTCGACGCGGTGACGTTGCGCAATCTGCCGGAGCCGCCCGCCGAGCAGCGGCGGCTCGAGGTCGCGCGCGCCTTCGAGATTCTTTACGCGCTCGACGAGCGTGATCTCGTCGCCGTCATGGCTGCCGACCTCGCCGACAAGGCGACCGACGCCGCCGCGCTGGCGACGCTGGCGGAGATCGCGACGCGCCACAACGACGCGCGGGCGACGCTGCTCATCGGCAAGACCGCGTTGCGCCGCGGTCTGCCCTTGGAGCAGTACGCCTATCCGGATTTCGGCGTGCCGAACTACCAGCAGATCGGACCCGCGGTCGAGCGCTGCGTCGTCTACTCGATCGTGCGCCAGGAAAGCGCCTTCAACACCCGGGTCGTCTCCAGCGCCAACGCCATCGGCCTGATGCAAGTCACGCCGGCCGCCGGCCGCGACACCGCCAAACGGTTTAATGTCTCGTTCGATCAGCGGCGGCTGATGGCCGACGTCGCTTATAATGCCCAACTGGGAACCGCCGAACTCGGCAACGACATCGCGACTTGGCGCGGTTCCTACATCCTTGCCTTCGTCGCCTACAATGCCGGGCCGCGCCGGGCGCGGGAATGGATCCAGCAATACGGCGATCCGCGCGATCCGAAAGTCGACCCCGTCGACTGGATCGAGCGCATCCCGATTTCGGAGACGCGCAATTACGTCCAACGCATCATCGAGAACATGCAGATCTACCGCGCCCGCCTCGGCGACGATCCGCGGCTCCTGATAGAAGCCGACCTGCGCCGCGGCGGATAGTTTGCTCGAACAGTATTTCGCGATTGCCCGCCCGCCCTGGCAGCGACTAAGGTTGCCCTGCCTGCTCCCTCGCGGGGAGAGCTGAAGGCGAACCAGTGGACAGGCGATGAACAAGCCCTCCCCTCATCTGCTGCCGGAGGCCAGTCACGGCGCGGGCGACGCGGCCACCAGCGTCTTCGTGAGCGCGCAGGACGGTTTGCGGCTGCATGTGCGCGAATACGGTCCGCGCGGCGCGCCCGGCTTGGCGGTCGTTTGCCTGCCCGGCATCACGCGCACGGCGGCCGATTTCGACGCGCTGGCGCCGGCGCTGGCGGCCGGTGCGCGGCGGCGCGTGATCGCCATCGATTCGCGCGGGCGTGGTCTCTCCGAGTACGACAGCAATCCTGAGAACTACAATTTCGTGGTCGAACTCGGCGACATCGTCAGCGTGCTGACGGCGCTCGCCATCGGCCCCGCCCTTTTTGTCGGCAGCTCGCGGGGCGGCATTCTGACCATGCTGCTCGGCGCCGCCCATCCGACCGTGATTGCCGGCGCCGTGCTGCACGACATCGGTCCGGTCATTGAGCCCAAGGGCCTGGCGCGCATCAAAGCCTATGTCGGTAAGTTGCCGCAGCCGCGCAGCTTCGAGGAAGGCGCCGACATCCTGCGCCGCGTCATGAGCACGCAGTTTCCCAATCTGACCGCGGATCAGTGGCTCGCCGCCGCGCGGCGGGCCTGGCAGATGCAGCACAACGCGCTGGTGCCGACCTACGACGTCCGCCTGGCCCACACGCTCGCCGACATCGACCTCGAGCAGCCAATCCCCCCGCTATGGAACGAGTTCGACACGCTTGCGGGCGTGCCGATGCTGGTCATCCGCGGCGGCAATTCCGACATCCTTTCGTCGGAGACGGTGGCGGCGATGCGGGCGCGGCGCACGAAAATGGAAGTGATCGAGGTCGCCGATCAGGGGCACGCGCCGCTGCTCGAAGGCGAAGACCTGCTGCGCGGCGTCGTCCGCTTCGCCGAGGACTGCGAACTCGCGAGCCGCAGAATGCCGACGACAACAGCGCAGTGAACCGACATCGCCAATCGCCGGCCGCGTGGTGACTCGGCAATCCGGCAATATCGGCAAGTTTTAGATTGTTTCGCAGTCGGTGCCTGCGGGCGCTTCGTGCCTCGCCATGACGGCCGGCTTACCAACCGGTCTTGTAATTCAGCCGGCCCAATAGGCTCTGGGTCTTCAGCGCGGTTGAGTACATCTCAGGCGATCCCACAAGCGGCACGCCGCCGATCGAGTTCGGTGCACCGCTCGAAGGGTTACTGAAGTCGGTATAGAGATATTCGAGGCCCAGCGACCATTTGGACGAGAACTGATATTCGACGCCGACGCCGGCGGTCCAACCGCTCAGCTCGGAGCCCTGTGAAAATCCGCCGATCGGGCCGCCTGGCGATCCGATGTCGGCTGCGGCGAACCCGCCTTTGACATAGGGAAGCCATTGACCAAACGAATATCCGACCTTGCCCGTCACCGTGCCAAGCCAATTCATGTTAGGCGTCCAAGCGCCGGCCGCGGGCAAATACGGGGCCGTGAACCTGCCGTCGAAGTTTGCCGCCGCCAACGAGCCCTCAAGACCGAACACAAAATTTCCCGATTGGAAGTTATATCCGAAATTCTCGTTGACCGGATGGGTCGCTGCGCCGGACGAGGTAAAGCCATTCGCGGTTCCCAGGCTCGTCCACGGAATGCTGTCGGAACCGGGATTGGTTCTCAAATAGAAGCCTGCCCAATCCGGGCGATTCGGCTGTGCCGGCGTGACCGGAAAATAATTCAAATCCGTCGCGCCGGCGGCTTGCGCGATGCAAACGCCCAAGCAGGCAACGATCAGAAGCGTGCAAGCTCTTTTAACTGGCACTGGCATTCGCCTCGTTTGCGTCCTTGACGGTCACCGACGAGTTACAAAAGGGCCAGAGCTAAAAGTTCGAATTGAAGGCCGCCGCCTTCTGGCGGCTTTGCCCCCGACTCTCCCCCAGCTTGCCCCGAACACAATCATATACGCGTCCGGCATCACGGTCGATTCTACAGCTACGTTGCCTTAGTACTCCAAGTGACTATTTTCGCTGAGTTTTTCCGGCCGGATGCGCTTTCCTGAAAAGTGTTGCAAATATGGCTCATGGCAGATGGGCTGTGTCAGTCCGATAAAGCGAGCGAAAGCGCCGCCGGCAAGACCGGCGGCGCTTAAGGATACTCTCGACTGAGCTTCGCTTAGTTGAACGGGTAGTAGCGCAGGGAGAAGAACATGATGTTATTGTTCGGGTTCAAGCCCTGGTTAGGAGTTGATGGCGCGCCGCCGGTGGAAGTAGCTGTCGGAGATCCGGCGAAGGCTTCCAGCCGCACGTACTCGTACTGCAGGCCGACCCGCACCCTGCCCATGTCGCCTTTGTAGGCGTCTTGCCAAAAGCCAATGGTGAGTTCCTGCGTTTGCTTCACGTTGGCTGTGCACGTTGCACCGGCGATCGGGGAATTGAAGGATGCAGTGCCGATACCGCCGGGGTTGTTGGCATAGGCCGGATTTGCGTCAAGGCAGCCGCCGTTATTGGCAGCCGGATTGCCGTAGCCAGCGGTGCTGCTGGCGCTGAAGTAGTTGGCGTTCAACTGCTCCTCGCCGGCGTACCCATAGACGTCAAGACCGCTGAAGGGATGAGCGACGAAGCCCACCATGGCTCCAAGATAGTTGAGCGGCTGCAGCGCGCCAGTGGAGCCGTAAGTGACGTCGGCCAATTGGCTCGACCCGTAGCGGCCCCCGCCGTTCCCGTACATGACGCTACCCTGAAGGTCCAAAAATTTCGGGATCGCAGGGAGCAGAACGGAGCCACCGACATCCCAGCCGAACGTTGTCTTTGTCGACCAGGAAGCCGGAGTGACAGCACTGACGTAGGGCGACACTTCATCAGCGAACCAACGCTCCATTGCGAATGCTTCGTAATGGCCCCAGCCCGGATCAAGCGCGACCTTTTCCACGATATCGGGAGCAACGTCGTTGGAGCAGTAAGTCGCACTATCCAGCAGCCCGGAGTTGTTGCAGTTGTTGGCTGCATTGACGGCATACGGGTAAGCCGGCACAGCAGAGGCCGGCAAACTTCCGCCAATCGCGGCTTGCGGCGCTTCGACTGAGACGCCGAACCAAGCAATCTTGTTCCAATCCTCGACAAACCGGACCGAGGGTTGCCGCGCCCAGTTGAAGCCGACGACGTACTGCGCGTCGATCGTCAGCGGCGTGTTTTCCGCTTCCATCATTCCTACGCGCTCTTGGGTCACAAGACTCCATTGCTGGCCAAATTTGATATGGAAGTGGGCATTATCGTTGTCGTACTCGGCGAACAATTGCCGGACGCGCAGATTATAGCTGTTGCTCTCGCGGGAATTCGCCGTGACGCCGGCGCCGAGCCAGTCCATTTCATAGTGCGCCAACAGGTGCTGGGCAGGATCGATATCGCCCTTCGCCGTCAGTGTGATGCGGCTCTGCTGAGCGCTGAAGCGCAACTCGTTCTCGTTGTATAGCGCTGTATTCGCGAATGGCAGCGAGCTGAAAGCCGGATCGCTGGCTCCCGAGGAAATCTCGTTGCGCTCGCGCCACGCGCCTTCCATCGCGATGAACGAACCGGCCAGCGAGATATGCACGCTATCCACCCAGGCCGGTCGCGCCTTGGTGAACATGGGCGATGCGCCCGGAGGCGCCCGGTTGTAAAGCCCAGCCGGAACGCTGTGCATCTGGTCTTTCAACGCCTGCAGTTGCTGCTGCAAGGCGTTGATTTCGTTTTGCATTTTTTGAGTTTGCGGCATTGCATCCTGCGCCAAGGCGGGAGCGGCGATCAGAAACGATGCGCCGAGCATCGTGCCGGCAAGTAGAACGCCTACTCTTCGTTTGACGACCATCACACCACACCCCCCTGCAAGGTTAATGAAAAGCTAACTCCTCCCGTCTAAGTTTGGCGTATGACAGTGACGTGACATTTGGTTCCGTCGCCCCCATTTGGACGCCAATCGGCAGCGAATCCGCCGCGCTCGTGGCATAATTGCCACATCGGCAAGGACCGCGATGAAGGGCTAAAGTTGAAAGGCTGCTAGATTGCTCGCGTATGAATAAATCGCCTAGCGCCGGGCGTCCGCAGTCAATAAAACCCCGCTGCCACAAAAGTCTCGCGCGCAGCGCCAGCACGCGCAAAAGCGCTCGGCGCGGCGGCGATCTTTACTGGATGTCGCGGTACGCGTTCGGACAGGCGCTGGTCGGCATGTCGCAGGATTCACCGAGAATGCCAACGCCGGGGACGAAAACATAACCGGGTCCGACGATCGCGTTCGGTGGGATGTTGACGTAGCCGTAACCCTCGGGGTTTTGCGGATCGAACCGATATCCGCGATTGACCACGTAACCATGGTGAGCGCGCGGCGCAGCGCCGGTCCGGTGATGCCTGTGGCGGCTTGCCGCCGCGGCGCCAGGCGTCCCGAAGGAGACGGCGAGCGCCGCAGCCACCAAACCTGCGGCGAGAGAGCGGCTGAGTTTGCGCGACATGGGCAGTCTCCCCTTATCTTTGATTGTTCGGGATTCGCCCCGCTTCGGGATTATTGCGCCCCACCAAGGCGCCGACAACGAACCGGTTCCACGTCAGCGGGATTAAATTTTTGCAATGGTTGCATCGCGGCAAAAGTTGAAAACAATGCCGCACCGCAAATTGCCAGACACGCCGCTAAGGCGTGACGCCCGGCGTCAACAGCCGCTTAACCGCCGCTGCAGCGGCTGGCAGTGGCCGCGGGATCGGCGGGAAGAATTGATAATCCTCCCAGCCGCCGCCAAGCGATTTATAGAGCGTGACGAATTGCGCCGCGGCGGCTTCCTGCGCGGACACGTATTGCAGCTCGATTTCGTATTCCTGTCGCTGCGCGTCGATGACGTTGAGAGAATCCGTCAATCCGCGATCGAACCGCTCGGTCGCCAGCTTCACCGCGCGCCTCGCCGCCGTCAAAGCGTCGGCGAGGTGGCGCAAGCGGACCTCTTGCGCTGTATAAGCATCGACGGCGGTATCCACCTCGCGAACCGCGTTGAGCACCGTCTGCTTGTAGTTGAACAAGAGTTCGCGGGTGCGAAAGTCGGCCTTCTCCACAACCGCATCGAGTCTGCCGAAATCCAATAACGGCGCGGCGATCGCCGGCCCGACCGACCAGATCGGGCTGATGGCAAGGGGCGCGACGCCGGTCTGCCATCCGCCGGAAGCGGTCGCCGCCACCTGAGGGAACAGGTCGGCGGTGACGACGCCGATATAGGCGGTGGCGCTCGCCAATTCGCGTTCGGCTTCGGCAATGTCGGGACGGCGCCGCAACAGCTCGATCGGCAAGCCGGGGCGGATCCGGCTCGGCAATGCCGGAAGAGTCCCCGGCTTTGTCAGCTCCTTGCCGAGATTTTCGGGAAATTCCCCGGTCAGCACGGCGATGACGTAGCGGGCGGCGTCGATCTGGGCAACCAAGGGCGCGAGTTGCGCCTGCAATTGCGCCAGTTCGCGCTGGGCGAGAGTCACATCCAGCTCGTTGGTGATGCCGCGGCTGAAACGCTCCTGGACGAAATCGACGTATTTCTGCGCCACCACGATATTCTTGCGCAAGACCGCGAGCTGCATTTGCAAACCCCGCAGCTCAAGATAGGCGCGCGTCACATCGGCAATCAGCGAAATCAGCACCGTATTGCGAGCGGCGATGGCGGCATCGACGTCGTATTGGGCCGCCTCGATCGCGCGCCGGAATTTGCCGAAAATGTCGATCTCCCACGCCGCGTCGAAACCGACGAGATTTGCCACTTGCGTCAAGCCTGTGCCGTTGTCGGCGGAAACGAGGGTTTGCGAGGCGCGGCCGCGCGCCAAATCGCTTCCCGTACCCCAGCCGCCCCCGGCGCTCCCCTCGGCTGCCGGTAAGGCTACACCGATGACGACGGCCTCCTGCGCGCGGGCTTGCTGCAGACGGTTCAAGGCTATTTCGAGCGTCGGGCTCGCCGCGATGGCGCGGTCGATCAGCGAGTTCGAGCTCACGATCGTGAAGCGCACGCCACCATCTAGCGGTGTCAACGACGCGATTGTCGGTGGCCGCCCGCTCACCTTTGGCTGCCGGCGCCGCAACGAAGTTCGCCGGCATCGCCGGTTCCGGAGGATGATAATCGGGGCCGACCGCACAAGCCGCCAAACCGATGCAGGCCACGGCGCCGAGCACGCCGGCGCAGAGTTCGGGCGAGTCCCCTCCTTGGCGGACGCCGCGTCTACGCGGGAGCTTGGCTGGCGCCGGCACGGAACGCTTACACTCCAACTGCGAGACGGGGTGACTGCTGGATTGTCGCGACGTTGACCATCGGCGGCGCCGACGCGGAACTTAATAATTCCGGCTACAGATGGTATCTCCCCCGAGGCCGAGAATGGGCGATTTCGCCCGGGCGCGCAAGGCGGCACGATCGCGCTCCACCAGGCGATTGCAGTATCGTTCAGTCGGGCGTCACGACCAGCGCGATGGCGTGCGCCGTCGTGCCGCTGAGTTCGATGATCAGCGGCCCGCGGGCAAGCGCGAACTTCACGCTCTTGCGGACGCCCTCACAACCGGTGGCGCCGCTGAACGCGGCGGACTTCACTGCAATTCCATCCTGAATAACATCGGCCCACGCAGCCTGCGACAACGTGATCCGATAGATGCCGGGCTTCGGCAGACCGGCAACGCGCACAAACCCGGCATAAAGTCCGGCGATTTCGGTGCGCGCTCCGGCGCCATCGGCAAGTGCGCGGCGGCGAAGGGAACGAGCGTCACCATCAGCGCTGCCGCGAGCGGTTGCAACACATCGCTGCCCGAGGCCACCACCGTGGGGTTCGCGAGCATGCTGCGCTCGCGCTCAAGCGGCCATTTGAACTTGTCGCAGCCGACCGGCTCTTGTGCGAATGCCGGCGCCGCCAACAAGAGCGCGACGAGCGCAAGATGGCTCCGACTCATGGTGCTCTTCTATTCAGTGGCAATTAAGACGCTGGACGCCTTGATGACGACGATTGCGGTGCCGCCGACCTTTAGCCCAAGATCGTCGACGGCCTCGTTGGTAATCGACGACGTAATCACCTTTCCCGGCGCGATTTCGACCCGGACATGGGCCGTCGTCGTGCCTTTCTTGACTTCCAGGATTTTGCCTTTGAGCTGATTGCGGGCGCTGATTTTCATCGTGCTCTCCTCGTTTCAAGGCAAAGGGATAATTCCGCGTGCCGCGCACGCGGGAATCCAAACCTCGATCATTGCAATAGAATCGGAATTTAATAAATCACGGTCAGAACGTCACGCGAACGGTGGCGACCACATTGTTCTGGATAACCGGGTTCGGTGTCACCGCGAACTGATAGCCGGCGCCGACGATCAGGTTGATCGGCCGGGTCGGGCTGTCCATGCCGATCTTGAAACGGCCGAGTATGATCCCCGGCGTGAGCATCACCTGGCTGAGACCCTGATGCTCGCCATTCGGCCAGTACTCGTAGTTGACCTCGAGTTCCGGCCAAAAATATTGCATGAAATGATATTGGAAGGCGGTATTCCACAGAAAGGGATCGCCGAAATTCGTCATATTCATGCTGACAGTGTTGCCGGGCGAAGCGAGCCCGCCGACCGGAAATTGCTCGCTGAACGTAGACTGAATATCGAAATCGCCCCACCCCTTGCCGAACGCCAAGGTCGGCTGGAGGACATCCACATTGGTTGAGATTTTACCGGCCGTACCGAGGGCCGTTCCCTCCTGGAGGAACGCTGTCACGATATAATCGCCGTTTTGCTGGTTTGCCGAAAGCAGCCGATATTTGACCAGGAATGCCGGCCAATCGCCCCAGCCTTCCGCACTGCCCTTGGGGCCGGAGGCGGTCACGTACGACGGAGCCGCCACAATGACTTCCCAGTTATATGCGGGGATGAACTCTACCCTGGCGCCGCCGGGTCCCCCGTAATTAACGAGGTGCTGGCCGTTGCCTTGGCTGCCGGTGCCGTTTTGCTGATCGTAGAAGTCCCAGCGAAATTCTTGCTCGAGGCGCGGCGTCACCGTCACTAGCGGCGTCATCCAACTCGGCTGCGCCGCCTGGGTGGCGCTCACCATATTGAGCCACGCCAGAATCGGATCGCCAGAAGCGTATCCGTCGGAAGGCAGAGCCTTAACCACCATGGGCGGGTTCGCGCTTTGAGCGTGCGCGGTAGGTGGCGCCAACGCCAATGTCACAGCGGCGACGACACATCCCGCCCCGCAAGCGATCATGAATTGCAAAACGCGCGCGCGCGGCTGGATCGGATTGAGATTGCGCCGACCGGCTTCTGCTTTGATCACGTCACACCCCCCCTGCCCCCTCGTCGTATCCAGCTCGCTGTATACAGCTATATATAACGTACCATCAAGCGTTACCTCCTCCCTGTCAACAACGCGTCGGGGATTGATGCATCAGCGGCGGCGTGTGTGACATTACGGCAACAAAACCATCGGCCGCCGAGTTCCTATTGGGAGCCGCGACGGGCGGCACAGGCTAAGGCCCCGGACCGCCTCCCGGCGCCAGCGCCGGCTTGTAGCCCGGCGGCACCTGGAAAAGCGCCGCCGGCTGCGGGCCGTATTTCACCGAGAGCGCTTGCATCACGGTCTTGCCGTCAACGACCAGACGCAGCAGCACGCCATCCGGCGTCAAGCATACGGTGTGCGTTTCCACATCCTCCGTCCATGACCAGTCGGTGCAGGGCAACCCCGCGACCACGGACTCGCCGCCGCGCTTCAGCGGCTTGCCTTTTTCCGGGTCCATAGGCTGGCGCAGCGAGCCTTCCAGCTTCAGGTAGCTGCGGGTCTTCGGATTGAGGACCGTTATCTCGTGCGCATCCCGGTCGTAGAGCGTGGTTGATTTGTCCGGCCCATCGGAGCGCACCAGACGTTCGCTCGCCATCCATCGCCGGCGCTGGATGATCTTTGGCTGATCCGGCCGGGTGATTTCATAGCTGATATCCACATCCCGCGTCGGCAGCAGCGGCTGCTGTTCCTCGGCGCGTACCGGTGATCCGGCCAGCAGCAGCGCCAGGAAGGCCATCGGTGGCAAGCTGCGCGGATAGCCCATCGGCGGCGCCTTTCGTGCTTGATCGCCCCCCTTCATGGTCCAAGCGACAGGCGCAATATATGGTCCGCCAGATCGTTCGGTTCAATCCAACTTGGTTAAGCTCGCCCGCGGCTGCGTCAGCGTCGCCGGTTACGCGGCCCGGCCGGTTCCTATAGATTGGCGTCGACGGCATGCCGCCGCCCCGATTCCCTGGCGCCGGACAGTTCGGCAGGAGATATCCGACGTGTGGATCGTTCAAATCGCCCTGCGGCGGCCCTACACCTTCGTGGTGTTCGCCTTCCTCATCGCGATCTTCGGAACGCTGGCCGGACTACGCACGCCGACCGACATTTTTCCCAACATCAACATTCCCGTGGTCAGCCGTGGTTTGGCAGTACAACGGGCTGTTGCCGAACGACATGTCCGGCCGCGTCATCTACTACTACGAACGCTATATGACCGCGCAGGTCGCGGACATCGAGCACCTCGAATCGCAGTCCTTGAATGGTTACGGGGTGGTCAAGATCTTCTTTCAGAAGAACGTCAATATCGCCGCGGCGCTGGCGCAGGTGACGGCGGCGTCGCAGACCGTGCTCAAGCTTTTGCCGCCCGGCATCACGCCGCCCTATGTGCTGAGCTACAGCGCCTCAAGCGTACCGATCCTGCAGCTCGCCTTGTCGAGCAAAAAGCTGCCGCAGATGCAGCTGTTCGATCTCGGTCAGAATTTCATCCGGCCGCAGCTCTCGACGGTGGCCGGCGCCGCGGTCCCCTCGCCTTACGGCGGCAAGATTTTGCAGGTCCAGGTCGATCTCGATCAGGAGGCGATGCAGGCCCACAACGTTTCCGCCGACGATGTCGTCAACACCATCACGGCGCAGAACCTGGTATTGCCGGCCGGCGACCAGAAGTTGGGCAAGTTCGACTGGAACGTGGCGTTGAACGCCAGTCCCACCCTGTTGGACAAGATCAATGATCTGCCGGTCAAGAAGGTCAACGGCACGATCATCTACATGCACGACGTCGCCTATGTGCATTCCGGCTCGCCGCCGCAGACCAACCTGGTCCGCGTCAACGGCTCGCGCGCGGTGCTGATGACGATCCTCAAGGCCGGCGCCGCCTCGACGCTCAACGTCATCGACGGCATCAAATCGTTGCTGCCGCGGGTCGAGGAGAGCCTGCCGTCGAGCCTCAATCTGCACGCGGTGGGCGACCAGTCGATCTTCGTCAAGGCCGCCGTTTTCGGCGTCATCCGCGAGGCGGCGCTCGCCGCCGCTTTGGTCGGCCTGATGATCCTCATATTCCTCGGCAGCTGGCGTTCGACGGTCATCATCCTCATCGAGATTCCGCTCGCCATATTGTTCTCGCTGACGCTGTTGTCGTGGCTGGGCGAGACCGTCAACGTCATGACGCTGGGCGGACTGGCGCTCGCCGTCGGCATTCTGGTCGACGACGGAACCGTCACCATCGAGAACATCAACTACCATCTGGAAATGGGCAAACCGATCGAGCCGGCGATCATGGACGGCGCCCAGCAGATCGTCATCCCGGCCTTCGTGACGCTGCTTTGCCTGTGCATCGTCTTCGTACCGATGTTCCAGCTCGGCGGCGTCGCCGGCTACCTGTTTCGGCCGCTGGCCGAAGCCGTTGTCTTTGCTCTGGTCGGCTCGTTCCTGCTGTCGCGCACGCTGGTTCCGACCATGGCCAACTATCTCATGCGCGGCCATCACGCCGGACACGATCCCGCCGCGCCGCCGCGGCGATCGCGCAACCCGCTCAAGCGCTTTCAGGAGATGTTCGACGATCGCTTCGCGCAAGTGCGCGCTCACTATCGCTCGCTGCTGTCGCTCGCGCTTGCCTCGCCGAAGATCTTCATCGCCGGGTTCCTCGCCTGCGTCGTCGTCTCTTTCGGCCTCTGGCCGTTCCTCGGCGAGAACTTCTTCCCTGCGGTCGATTCCGGGCAGATTTTGATGCACGTGCGCGCCCAGCCCGGCACCCGCATCGAGGAAACGGCGCGGCTGTTCGACCTCATCGAACAGACCGTCCGCCGCACCATCCCGCACGACCAGCTCGACAATATCGTCGACAATATCGGGCTGCCGTTTTCCGGCATCAACATGGCTTATCAGAACACCGGCACGATCGGCCCGGAGGATGGCGATGCTTTGATCAGCCTCAAGCCGGATCACGCTCCCACCGACAAATATATCAAAGAGCTGCGCACCATATTGCCGCAAAAGTTCCCCGGCGCGACGTTCTCGTTCCTGCCGGCCGACATCGTTTCGCAAATCCTCAATTTCGGCCTGCCGGCGCCGATCGACCTGCAGGTCATCGGCAACAACCAGAAGGCCAACTACGCCTATGCCACGCGCCTGCTCAAGCGCATCCGCAGGGTGCCCGGCATCGCCGACGCGCGCATCCAGCAGGTCTTGAATTATCCGCAGCTCAACGTCGACGTCGACCGGACGCTGGCCGGCGAAGTCGGGCTGACCCAGCGCGACGTCGCCAACAGCCTCTTGGTCACGCTGTCGGGCAGCGCCCAGGTTCATCCGAATTTCTGGTTGAACACCGAGAACGGCGTCTCCTACCCGATCGTCGCGCAGATGCCGCAGTACCGGATCGACACGATGTCGGACCTCGCCAACGTGCCGATCAACTCGGCAGAGACCAAGGTGCCGCAATATCTCGGCGGGCTGGCGCGGATCACGCCCGGTCCGAGCCCTGGCGTCGTCTCCCATTACAACGTGCAGCCGGTCATCGACATTTACGCCGCCGTCCAGGAGCGCGATCTCGGCGCCGTCGCCGGCGATATCGATCGCATCGTGAACGAGACCCGCAAGGACGTGCCGCGCGGCTCCTATGTCGCACTCAGCGGGCAAGTCCACACCATGACCGGCGCCTACAGCCAGCTGTATTTCGGGCTCGCCGGCGCCATCGTGCTGATTTATCTGGTGATCGTGGTGAATTTCCAGTCCTGGCTCGACCCCTTCATCATCATTACGGCGTTGCCGGCGGCGCTGGCCGGCATCGTCTGGATGCTGTTCATGACCGGAACGACGCTGTCGGTCCCGGCGCTGACCGGCGCCATCATGTGCATGGGCATTGCGACGGCGAACTCGATCTTGCTCGTCAGCTTCGCCCGCGAAGGGTTGGAGCAGGGACTGGACGCGCGTGCCGCTGCGTTACAAGCCGGCTTCACCCGGTTTCGCCCGGTGCTGATGACCGCCCTTGCCATGGTCATCGGCATGTTGCCGATGGCGTTTGCGCTCGGCGAAGGCGGCGAGCAGAATGCTCCGCTCGGCCGCGCGGTCATCGGCGGCCTCCTGGTCGCGACCGTGGCGACGCTGTTCTTCGTGCCGACCGTGTTCAGCGTCCTGCATTCCCGACGCGGCCGGACGCACGCGGCGCCGGAAGCCGTGCCGCCTGAAACAACCGCCTGACGGGAGAACGAATGGCCGCGGAGGATCAACAGCCCGAGCACGACACGCCGCCGATGCCGCCGCCGCGAAACCTGCGGCGCGCCGGGCTCGTCGCCGTCGTCGCAGCGATCGTCATCGCGGCGTTCGGGATTCTGCAACGGCGGGGCCATGAGGCGGAAGTTGCGCAGTGGACGCAACAGCGGGCGATCCCGACTGTCGCCGTTATCACGCCGCACCAGGGCCCCTCGGTGCAGCGCCTGGTGCTGCCCGGCACCGTCCAGGCCTGGTACGAGGCGCCCATTTACGCGCGCGTCAGCGGCTACCTGAAGATGTGGTACTTCGATTACGGCGCCCACGTGAAAAAGGGCGACCTGCTTGCCGAGATCGACGCTCCCGACCTCGATGCGCAACTGGCAGCGGCGCAGGCCAAGCTGAATTCGGCGCGCGCGGTGGTCAAAGTCAGAGAAGCCGAGAGCCAGTTCGCCGAGTCGACCTATCAGCGCTGGCGGGACTCGCCCAAGGGCGTCGTCTCGGTACAAGAACAGGAGGCCAAGCAAGCCGACTACGACAGCGCGGTCGCGCGTCTCAACTCTGCGACGGCGGAAGTCGCTGCCGACCAGGGTGAGGTCGACCGGCTCAAGGCGCTGGAAGAATTCAAACGGATCGTTGCGCCCTTCGATGGCGTCGTCACCGCGCGGGAAACCGATATCGGCGCTCTGATCAACGCCGGCAGCGGAACCGGTCCAAAGCTGTTTCGCGTCGCCGACATTCACAAAATGCGGGTTTACGTGCAGGTGCCGCAACAACTGTCTGCCGACATCCAACAGGGGCTGACCGCCGATCTGCATCTGCCGCAATATCCGGCCAAGACCTTCAAGGCGACCGTCGCCACCACGTCGAGCGCCATCAGCACGAGCGCACGCACCTTGCTAGTGGAGCTGCATGCCGACAATCCGGATGGCCTGCTGCAGCCGGGCGCCTACGCCCGGGTCGATTTCGAGTTGCCGAGCAATCCCGACCAGGTGCGCATCCCCACCAGCGCGCTGATATTCCGCGAGCGTGGAATGGAAGTCGCCGTCGTCGGCCCGGGCGACAGGATCGAGCTCAAGCCGGTCACGCTCGGGCGCAATCTCGGCACCGAGGTCGAAGTTGTCAAAGGACTGACGCTTGCCGACCGGGTGGTGAACAGTCCTCCGGACTCGCTCGCAGCCGGCGATACCGTGCGCATCGCCGGCCAGCAGTCAGACGCCGGCCGCGGCGACCTTGGGCAGGCGGTTAATCCGGGCGGCGAAGATGTGGCAACGGCGCCGCAATCGAAACCGCATTGACAGGCGAGCCCCAAGGAGACGCAGGCGAATAGACTGCCAGCGAGGCATGCGATGGCGCTGAAAGACTTGCTCGTCTATGTCGATCAAACGGAAGAACTCGCTGGTGCGCTTGCGCCTGGCCGTCGATCTCGCCATCCGTAATGACAGCCGTTTGACGGCGATCTTCGTCAGAGAATGGAATCGCGACCAATTGGATTTGCGCAAGGCGGCGGAGCTCGGACTTGTCTCGGCCGCAGCGCTCGACAGCCTCGACCAGCGGATCAAAACCTCCATCGATGCCGTGGCCGAACGATTGCGATCGACGCTGCAAGCGCTGACGAAAAACCATGGCTTGGTGGCCGAGTTACGCTGCGTCGACGGCGTGGCGTCCGTCGTAATTCCCCAGCACGCGCGCTATGCCGATCTCTGCATCCTGGGCCACGACCAGCCGGAAGGCCCGGCTTCCGTCGACTACACCTTCGGCGAGCATTTGCTGTTCGTGACCGGACGGCCGGTGTTGTTCGTGCCACCTCTGCAATCGCTCGAGACGCTTGGCCGCCATATTGTCGTCGCCTGGAACGCGAGCCGGCCCGCGGCGCGATCGGCCAACGACGCCCTGCCGCTGATCGAGCGGGCAGAGCGGACGACGGTTCTCATGATCAATTCATCGGATATTGCCCGGGCGCACAACGGTCTTCCAGGCGAGCAGATCGCCGAGCATTTCAGACAGCATGGCGCCGCGACCGACGTGGTCCGGATCGACGACGTTCCGCCGGACTCGGTTGCCGACAGGCTGCAAGCCGAAGCACACGCACGCGGCGCGGATCTGATCGTCGCCGGCGCCTTCGGCCATCCCAGACTCTGGGAAAAGCTGTTGGGCGGCGTGACTTACGACCTCCTGGCGCGCATGAGATTACCAATCTTCATGTCGCACTGAAGCAGCACCTCGGCGAACGGGTGCAGTCAGATACCCTGTGCGGCACCTGGCTTGGCGGAGACGTCGACCCGGAAGTGCTGCAGCCGCTTGCGGCCGCCCGCAAAGCCGATTTCCAGCTCGAATTCATCGGCGCCGTCGAAGCCCTCCGCGGCGCGATAGAAGGCGACGAAGGCCGGCACTTCGATGCCCAGGCATTGTTTGAGGTTGGTTGCCTTGAGCGTACCGCGTTTGACGCGCACCGCGCCGTGCGCCGGCGCGGCAATAAGCCGGATCGCGGGCAGCGGACCCGCGGTACAGTCCGGCCGAATGTTGGTGTAGATGCCGACGCGCACCTCGCGGCCCGCCGCTGCCTTGATCTCGCGCTCAAGCCGATCGGCCTGCGCGTCGGCGCCGACAGCGGACAGGCACAATATTCCAACGGCGGCGAGCCAGCGTCGGCTCATCGCAAGTGTCGGATCGCGTGCTTGGTGAGGCATCGGCGGTTCTTCCCACTGAACAACCTTACCACGCGTTGCTCGACGCCGATTGAGATAGCGCCGGCTTTGAATTTATCCGAAAATGCGCGATCGGTGACTAACCGTCGGGACCGGTGCGTGACCCTGGCAGCCGCGCTAGGTTTGATCGGCCGGTTGAATCGGAATTCCGCTTTGCGCTACTAAAGGCAACGTGACAGTCTGACCTCGTCGACGATGCTTGTGGAGCGGCTCGAATTGGATCAAGGTTGAGTGGGGTGGGGCCGACATCCTCGCGCCGTTTCACAACAGCACGCCAAAACCCACCATCAAGTGAAGTATTTGGCCAAGGGAGCGGGAGATGAATGACAAGCTTCAGCAGTCCAAGATCGACAGCCGTCCGCCGACGCGGTTTACCCATTTCCTCGGCGGCAAATGGCAGGCCCCGGTATTGATTGGCATCGGCGCCGTCCTGGCGGCGGTGTGGGCTACCCAACCGCATGCGGACAGCAGCCCGATCAAGATCGCTCTGCTCGCCGCCAAGACCGGCCCGCTGCAGGCGTACGCCAAGCAAACCTCGGCCGGTTTCGCCATGGGGTTGGACTACGCCACGCACGGCACAATGATGGTTGCCGGCCGTAAGCTGGTGGTGATCGAGAAGGATACCCAGACCAAACCGGAGGTCGGCCGCACATTGCTGAACCAGGCCTATAACGACGACGGCGCCGACCTCGCGGTCGGCGGCACCAGTTCGGCCGTGGCGCTGGCCATGTTGCCGGTTGCCGAGCAGAACAAAAAGATTCTGATCGTCGAGCCGGCAGTGGCCGAACTCGATCACGGGCGAAAAATGGAATCGCTACATTTTCCGTACCGCCCGCAACTCCAGCCAGGACGCGATATCGAATGCGCTGGCCATCGGCAAACCCGGCACCGTGGTCGCGACGCTGGCCCAGGATTACGCGTTCGGCCGCGACTTCGTCGCCGCCTTCAAGAAAGCGCTCGCCCCGACCGGTGCCAAGCTGGTCTACGAAGAGTATGCGCCGATCGCGACGACCGACTTCACGGCGCCCTACCAGCGCATCTTCGATGCGCTGGCCAAATACCAGGGCCGCAAGATCATCTTCCTGAACTGGGCCGGCGGCGGCAATCCGATGTCGGCGCTCAAGGCTTTGGATCCCAGCCGGCTGGGAATCTCGGTGGCGACCGGAGGCAATATCCTGCCGGCGCTGGTCGCCTACAAGGATTTTCCCGGATTGGAAGGCTCCGCATACTACTATTACCAAATCCCGAAAAATCCGGTCAACGACTGGCTGGTGAAGGAGAACGAGAAGCGGTTCAACGGGGCGCCGCCGGATTTCTTCACCTGCGGCGGCTTCATCGCCGCTCAGGCCGTGGTCGATGCGTTGACAAAGACCGGCGGTTCGACCGATGCGGAGAAATTGATCAGCACCATGGAAGGCATGGCCTGGGAATCGCCGAAAGGCAGGGTGTTCTTTCGCAAGCAGGACCATCAGCTGATGCAGCCGATGTATGCCTTCAAGATCAAGGTCGATCCGAAAGTGGCCTGGGCGATCCCGGAGCTGACACGGGTCATCACCATCGACGAGATGAAAGTACCCATCACCAACGGCCGCCAATAGGTCGAGCATAGCGCCGGACGGGAGTTTCGTTAGGTGGACGGGGTGGCGGAATGACCGGCGACGTTCCTGCCCTGTCGACTCGCGATCTCACGATCAGTTTCGGGGGCCAGGTCGCGGTGAATTCCGTGACCTGCGCCTTTCGTCAGGGCACCTTGACGGCGATTGTCGGCCCCAACGGGGCCGGCAAGACCACCTATTTCAATCTGATCTCGGGACAGCTGCGGCCGACCAAAGGCAGCGTCAGCCTGTTCGGCAGGGACATCACCCGCCTCGGCGCGCCGCACCGCGCGCGCCTGGGGCTCGGCCGCTCGTTCCAGCTTACGAATCTTTACCCTAGCCTCACGGCTTTCGAGAATGTGCGTCTTGCCGTGCAGTCCGTGGCGCAAATCCGCTTCGACGTCCTCAGCATCGCCGCGCGGAACGCGCGGCTGCGCCAGGAAGCACGCCATTGTCTGGACCGCGTCAAGCTCGGATCGCGGGCGGCACTGCCGGCGGCGGCGTTGGCGCACGGCGATCAGCGCAAGCTTGAGGTGGCGATTCTGCTCGCGCTCAAACCTCGCGTGTTCATGTTCGACGAACCCACTGCCGGAATGAGCCTCGATGAGATACCGACTATCCTCGACCTCATCGAGGAGATAAAGGCGGAGCCCGACAAGACCGTGCTCCTGGTCGAACACAGGATGGACGTGGTTAAGCGCCTCGCCGATCGCATCATTGTGCTGCAGGACGGAGCGATGATCGCGGACGGCTTGCCGGCCGAAGTCGTGGCATTGCCGACGGTGCAGCAGGCCTACCTCGGCGTGCACGGCGGCGCCGAGCTGCGGCGCGAGGCGAGCCATGGCTGACGCCGACGAGGTGCTGTTGCGTCTTGACGGTGTTTACACCGACATCGGCCGTTACAAGATTCTCCATGGTGTCAGTCTCGCGGCGCGCCGCGGACGGGTGACCATGCTGCTGGGACGCAACGGCGCCGGCAAGACGACGACGCTGCGGACCATCATGGGCTTGTGGAAGGCACGCCAAGGCCAAATCATTTTCGACGGCCAATCGATCGGCGCCATGGATACTCCCGATATCGCCCAGTTGGGCATCGCCTATGTGCCGGAATACATGGGCATATTCGGCAAATTGACGGTGCGCGAGAACATGCTGCTGGCCACCGGCGCCCAAGGCTTCGCAAAGGAACATTTGGACCGCGTGCTCGCCTGGTTTCCGGCGCTCAAATTAAAATGGAACTCGGCGGCGGGTTCGTTGTCCGGCGGACAGAAGCAAATGCTGGCGATTGGCCGGGCCATCGTCGAACAACGCCGGCTCTTGCTGGTCGACGAACCGACCAAGGGTTTATCGCCGGTCGTTGTCGATCAGCTCGTCGAAGCGCTGCTGGGACTGAAAAACGAGCAGACCACCATTCTGCTGGTCGAACAGAATTTTCGCGTCGCGCTGGCCATCGGCGACGATGTCGCGGTGATGGACCAGGGGCGCATTGTCCATAGCGGCGACATGGCGGCGCTCGGCGCCGACGAGGAACTGCAACAGCATTTGCTCGGGCTGAGCATGGCGGGCGTATGAGCAGGGAATGGTTCGAACGGTTGCAGCGCTGGGCGCCCTATGCGGTGACGCCGCTCATTGTCTTGGCGGCCTTGCCGGCGATGGGACTGACCGCTTGGGTGACGTTGACGATAGCCGGGCTCACCATGGGAATGATGCTTTTCCTGGTGGCTTCGGGGCTTACTCTGATCTTCGGCCTGATGGAGGTGCTCAACTTCGCGCACGCGGCTTTCGTCACGGTCGGGGCCTACGTGACGGTCTCGGTGCTTGGGCCGCTGGTCGGGTGGACCACCGCACCCTCGCTGACGCTCAATCTGCTCGCCCTGCTGCTGGCGCTGTTAGCGGCCGCCGCCGCCAGCGGCGCGCTCGGTTTTGTCTTTGAACGAATCATCATTCGTCAGGTCTACGGCGCGCCGCTGCGCCAGATTCTGATAACCATCGGTGCCCTCACCGTCATGGAGCAGCTGGTGATCGTGATTTGGGGGCCCGAAGCCATCGCATTGCCGAAGCCCGCCGCCCTCCGCGGCAGCGTGTTTCTTGGCTCTTCGCCCATCGAGACCTATCGCTTGGCCGCGCTCTGCGTCGGTCTGGCGGTCGCCGGAATGATGCAACTCATCCTGACGCGCACCCGCATCGGGCTGGTGGTCCGCGCCGGGGTTGAGGATCGCGAGATGGTGCAGTCACTCGGCTACCGCATCCGCCGCGTGTTCGTCGGTGTCTTCATCGCCGGAACCGCGCTGGCCGGAATGGGCGGGATGGTGTGGGGGCAATACCAGACATTAGTCACCAGTCAGATTGGCGACAGCATGATCATTCTAGTATTCATCATCCTGATCATCGGCGGACTTGGTTCCGTGGGCGGCTGTTTCATCGCCGCCATCCTGGTCGGACTGACGAGCAATTATGTCGAGTTCCTGGCGCCGACGCTGGCGCTGGGATCGAATATTTTGCTGATGGCGCTGGTGCTCCTGTGGCGGCCGCGCGGTTTGTTCCCGATAGCCGAGCAGTGAGGCGGCAATGGCCGGGCAGCTCCACAAAATTCCGGAACAACCCTCCGCGGCACTCGCCGGGTCGGTGCCGGTGCCGTCCTCATCAAAGCCTGCTCGAGGCGGCAAGCTGCGAAGCCCATCGTGGTTGAGCTGGATCGTCTCCGATGATCCGCCCCGCGGAATCCTGCTGAACGCGATCATGCTTTTGGTCTTGGTGGCGCTGGCCTTCGCGCCGTTCCTGTTTCCCGACACCAAAGCGTTGAGCGTCGCCTCGCGCATATGCATTTTCGTGATCCTGGTGGCGAGCTACGACCTCATGCTCGGCTATACCGGGATCGTGTCGTTCGCTCATATTATGTTCTTCGGGATCGGCGCCTATGGCGTGGCGATCATGCTGACCCAAGGCTGGGTCGGCTGGGGAGCGGTGATCCTCGGCACTGCGGCCGGAGCCGGAGTGTCTTTGGTCGTAGCCGCGGTGATCGGGCTCCTGAGTCTGCGCTTGCGCGCCATCTTCTTCTCGATGATCACGCTTGCGGTCGCCAGCTTCGCCCAGATTCTGGCGGAGCAATGGCGCAGTCTAACCGGCGGCGAAGACGGGCTGACCTTCTCAGTGCCGGCTATCTTGCTGCCGAGTTTCCGGCCGTTGTCTCACCCGCTACTGGGAGTAACCGTCAGCGGTCCGGTGATCGCCTACTACCTCACATTCATCGCGGCGCTGGTGCTGTTTCTTCTCATGCTGCGGATCGTCAACTCGCCGTTCGGCCGGGTGCTGCAGGCGATTCGCGAAAACGAGTTTCGCGTCGAGGCAATGGGCTACCAGGTCGTTGCCTATCGCACCATGGTTTGCGCCCTGTCCGCCGTCATGGCGGCGCTGGCCGGCGCCTTGATGGCTTTGGTGTCAGGCTATAACGGACCCGACGCCACGCTGTCATTCTCGCTGATGGTGGACGTCCTGATGATGATCGTGATCGGCGGGATGGGCACGATGTATGGCGCGGTCATCGGCTCCATCTTGGTGGTCTTGGCCCAGTACTACCTGCAGAATATCCTCGGCGCGATCAGCGGCGCGGTTGCCGGAACGCCGTTGCTGTCGGCCTTGTTTCATCCGGACCGCTGGTTGTTGTGGCTTGGAACCATGTTCGTGCTGATCGTAACGTTCTTCCCGCAAGGAATTTTCGGATGGCTGCGGCAGCGCCGATAGGCGGCGCGCGCCGCGGCAGCGTTTGCCCAGGCTCGCGGGGCGTTGATCTACCGCAATACAAACGCGCCTCGCCCGCCGTATCAAACACGCAGTAAGATTGCGGCAACGCAGCCAATTGTGGAGCCGTTGCATGGCCCGCATCGCCCAGATCGTCTCGACCGCTCGCTATTTGCCCGAGCATGCCGTCACCAATGCCGAGCTGACGGCGCGGTTCACGGCACTAGGTTTCCCGACCGTCATCGGCAAGTTCGAAGCCAGCACGGGTATCACCCAGCGCTTCTACGTCCCGGACGACTGGGTGACCTCGGATCTTTGCCTACCGGCGGCTAAAGAGGCGCTCAAACGCGCCGGGCGAAAACCCGAGGACGTCGACCTGATCATCGTCGGCACGGATTCGCCCGACTACATGACGCCCGACACCTCGGTGGTGCTCCAATATAAGATCGGGGCGAAGAATGCCGGCACCTTCGACGTCGGCTGCGCCTGCGCGTCGTTTCCCGCGTGTCTCGCCATCGGTTCCGGATTGATCGCCGCCAATCCGGCGCTGAAGACGGTTCTGGTGATCGGCGTCTATCTGATGCACCGGCTCAGCGATCCGAACGATCCGATCTGTTTCTTCTACGGCGACGGCGCCGGTGCCGCCGTGTTGGAAGGCGGCAACATGCAGGGCTTCGTCGGCGCCGCGTTCCAGGCCGACGGCTCCTATGCGCCGAATTGGGGCATATTCGCCGGCGGCACCTTCGAGCCGGCGAACGTCGAGGCCGTGAAGGCGGGGCGCACGCAGGTGCGTCTGGTTCGCCCCTATCCGGCCGATGTCAACGAGCAAGGCTGGCCGCGGCTATTCAAGCGCCTCGCCGCCGAAAACGGCTTCACCGCCGCCGACGTGGATCAATTGATCCTCACCCAAGTGCGCAAGCCTTCGATCGCGATTGTCGCCGAGCGCTGCGGCGTGCCTTTGGAGAAATGCCACACCATCATGGAGAAGTACGGCTACACCGGTTCGGCTTGCATCGCGATGGCGTTGGACGACGCCATCGAGCTCGGCAAGATCAAACGCGGCGATCTCGTCGTCATGATCGGTTCGGGAGTCGGCTATAACATGGCGGCGACGGCGATGCGCATGACGGTTTGATGCCGCTGCCCGAAGCCCGCGCAAACCCTGGAGGATCACGTCATGCCGGACGGGCGCAATTTCATCCAGAGCAAGCAAATCAGCGTCGAGCAGGCGCTGGCAAAGATCAAATCCAACGATAGCATCATATCCGCGCTTGCCGCCGCCGAGCCCAGCGCGCTACTCACCCAGCTTCATACCATCGCCGCACGGGTCGAGAACGTCACGGTCGCCACCTGCCTACCGATGAAGCCCTACGCATATTTCTCTGATCCGGCGATGCGCGGCCATTTTGTGCACGATGCCTGGTTCTTCACGCCGGTGGTGCGCAAGGCCCACGAACAAGCCGGCACGACGTCCTACGTACCCAACCATCTGCACCGTGCCGGTCTCGACCGCTTGGTGTATCAGAAGCCTACGGTTTTCGTCGGCACTTGTTCGCCGCCGGACCGCTTTGGTTATGTCTCGCTGTCGCTCTCCGTCACCTACGAGCGAGAGTTGATGGAAGCGGCCGATCTGGTGATGCTGGAAATCAACGAAAACCTGCCGTTCACGTATGGCGACACCATCGTCCACATGGACGATGTGGATTTCGTCATCGACAACACTTGTGCGGTCCCCGAATTGCCCAACGTACCCAGCGAAGAAAAGGATCTGCTGATCGGCGGCCATATTGCCGAGCTGATCGAGGACGGCTCCACGCTGCAGATCGGCATCGGCGGTATCCCCAACGCGGTGACGTCGATGCTGCTGAACAAGCGCGACCTCGGCATCCATACCGAAATGTTCACTGACGGCATGATCGACCTTTATGAAGCCGGATGCATCGGCAAGACGCCGCACAGCTTCGGCAACCAGGTGCTGACCGGTAAGATGGTCGGGGCTTTCGCTCTCGGCTCGAAGCGGCTGTACGATTTCCTCCACCGCAACCCGGCGGTGGCACTGATGCGGGGCTCATGGGTCAACAATCCCTACGTCATCGCCCGCAACAAGAAGCAGATATCGATCAATACCGCGCTGGAAGTCGATCTCACCGGACAAGTCTGTTCGGAAACGATCGGGCCCAGACAGTTCAGCGGCACCGGCGGCCAGGCGGACACCGCGATCGGCGCGCAGATGTCGGAGGGCGGCAAATCCTTCATCGCGCTCAGCGCCACGGCGACGGTGAAACAGCCGGACGGCACCCGCAAAATGATTTCGAAGATCACTCCCACTCTGACGCTTGGCGCCGCGGTTACGCTACACCGCGCCAATGTCGATTACGTGGTGACGGAATTCGGCGCGGTTAGACTCAAAGGAGCGCCGGTGCGTCAACGTGTGAAACGGCTCATCTCGATTGCGCATCCGGATTTTCGCGCCTGGCTGCAGGACGAAGCGGGCCGATTGCAGCTCAGCGACTGAGCGGCATTCCGGGGCCATCCGCGGCCGGCTCAGCGGGGCGATCGGCGGGGCGATTCCCTGCTGCCGCGCTGTTGGTAACTGCCCCGTTAATATCGCCGTTGGCGGTGATTTTGATCTTTTTTCCAAAGAGGTCGCGATTTTCCTGCCGAAAGCGGTCAGCGGTGACCCGCCTCATCAATCCTTGTGACAAAATTGCAACTCCCCGCCAAAATCGCCCCTAATACGGGGCAATAACGTGTCAAATCCGTTGCAGCCGCGGAATCCGGTGCTAGCTTCCGACTGCTGCGGCAAGGCTTGCACTTCAGCGAGTCGGGTTGGAAGCGTTCGGAGCGCCCGGAACAGGGACTTGGGCCGGGTTGAAATCCAGGGGGAACCCAGATGTCTAGAACTCGATCTACTCTCGCTCTTCTTGTTAGTTGCGTATGGGCGCTCGGCCTAGGGGGAACAGCGGCACTTGCGGCCGATATGAGTCTCCCGGTGAAAGCGCCGCCTCCGCCGCCTCCGCCGCCGTCCTGGTGGAGCGGCTTTGTGGAGATAACCTACGAAAATCCACAGGTGAATCCGTTCGGCCAGTATGTTTACAAGGGCGGTGACCTGGTGGTGGTATCGGGCCTGAACTTGGCTCTGTACAAGGACCCGAAAGGCTTTATCAACAATATCAGCGTCGGCGGTCTTGCGCTAGGCGATTTTGCCACCGCCCCGCTCAACAATTACTGGGCCATCTATGCGCCCAGCATGAATGAAGGCCTTTTGTATGCCATCGGCGGTGTGAACGCGTCGACCACGTTCGCACAATACTGGACCTTGAGCACCGCCTTTAACGCCCTCGTTTTCGGGCCGGTTGCAGGCCAACCACCGTTTGCTATTTGCGGCGTCGGAATCGGATGCGGTTCGGCTGCGACCGTGTACTGGAACGAGACCAAACTGGCGCTGAATAACTCGTTCACGGGATGGCCCATCACCTTCCATCCCTATGTGACGATGGCCTACGAGTTTCCCAGCGGACCTGCCGGGCTTAATGGCAACGGCGAGTCGGTCCAATGCTTTACCTGCGCAGTCAACGCCGCCTCGTGGCTCATCGGCATGACCCCGACGCTTGATCTCTCGAAGTACTGGGGAATTCCGGTGACTTTGACGGCACCGACGTGGTTCGACGTCGCACAGACAAGCTACTGGGGCCCGGTCAGCTCCGGCGCTGTTGGCATGTTCACGAGCGGACTTACCGCTACCATTCCGCTGAAATTCATGCCGGCGCAGTACGGCCACTGGTGGGTGAAGGGCGGCTTCCAGTGGTACGATATCATCAACACGCAGCTGCAGGTTGACAATGCGATCACTGGCAACGGTGCCACCAGCATCGTCGTCGGGTTCGCCGGCATCGGCGTAGCGTTCTGATCGGGTAACGTCGTCGCGCCTTGGCACGACGCTGCCGAGTTGCTAAAGAGTTGAGCGCGGGTCCACCAGGACCCGCGCTATTTCTTTGCGGATCGCACCGAGCCGCACAGTTTCGGCTTGTAACATCGCTAGCGCGAGGGAGGGCGCCGATGAGGATCGTCGCGATGACTGTGGTGGCCATTGCCTGGCTGATGACGCCGGCTCACGCGCAGTCACCTACTATGATGGCGCCGCCCGGCTCGACCCTTCCCGGCATGGGGAAGCCCCCTAAGGAGGAGGAGCATCCCCCTGTGAAGGCCGATGAGAAGGCGTACAAATCCGCACTGGACGCCATACAGGCCAAGAAAACTCACGATCCCTGGGCCACTGTGCGCGAGAAGCCGCAATCGAATACATCGCGATAAACGATCTCTTCACTTCGGTCGTCCCGACAATCGCGCTTGCATCGATCCTTCGACCCGCGCTTGATCAGAATGGCGGCGGCGCAACGCGCGGCGAGGGCTTGGTCGTTTGCGCAGAGCGTCGGCCCTGCATGCCCTCGAATCCGGGGCCGTTCAGCATCGGAACCCCAAACGATAATCGCGTTGTCAACGTCCGGGAGCCGCGGTATTCACAAGCTGTCGGAGGCAAGGAAACGCGCGTACCCGACGAGTTGGCGGACGAGTCGCCACGCAACCCCGTTCCACACGCTGCCTCTGGCCGCGCTATTGACAGCGCTCAACCCATCGCCAATAGGTCCGCTTGTGAACGCAGTACTTAACCTGCACCCGGCTGCACTCAGGTACTGGATACGGCCAAGTCTGACCAGGCGACCAGCCTGGCGGCCAGCCGCCTGCTGCTCCTCCATGTGCTGCGTAAGCCAACCCGCCGTTCGGCATAAGCGCGGTTCCGACAATAAGGGCGGCAGCGGCCAAACTCGTGATTACAATTCTAGGTAACATGTTTTCTCTCTCCTCAGACTTTTTTGTAGCTCTTCGGGCCGGCGAGATGGCATCGAACTTTTCCAACCACTCCCAACAGTCTTCGAGTTTTGGACCCTAGCGCTTTTTCCTGCTTCTGCGCGGTACGCGATTCCGAGCGAATGTATGTACGGGAAATCCGACATCAAGCAACGGAATAGCCAAATCCGCGCAAGACCATTGGGCCTATGCATTGGCCGGACAATTGCACTCCTGTGGCGATAAGACCCATTATTTGTCGTCTTGTGCTGTCCCATTACGTGACCGGGAAGTGGCCTTGAGATCGACATTGTCTGGTTGCTATAAGGACGCTATGGGGACGCTCGGGTTACGTGCTCGCGTGAGGGTCGGCAAGCGGGCTACCGGCCGACGCGGGCATCGGTTTCGTGCTCTTTACGTTGTTTTGATTGCGCTGCCGGCGCTGGCGGGGTGCTCCGTATTCTCCTCGTCCTCTTCGCCGGCCAATTCCGCGGCCATGCCGCCCGCACCGAGTACCTCGGCGTCGTCGGCGCCGCCTGGGGGTGCGGGTCCCCCTTCTGCTCTAGGTGGCATGAGCGCCAGCATCCCAGTTTCGGCTTCGCCCTCGGATGAGTCAGGGCCTAGCGGCGTCCTCGCCGATCTTTTCAGAGCCAATTCCGCGCCCTCCACACAGACGGTAGCCATGCCGCCCGCACCGAGTACCTCTGCGTCGTCGGCGCCGCTTGCGGGTGCGGGTCCCCCTTCTGCTCTAGGTGGTATGAGCGCCAGCATCCCAGTTTCAGCTTCGCCCTCGGATGAGTCAGGGCCTAGCGGCGTCCTCGTCGATCTTTTCAGATCCAATTCCACGCCATCCGCAGCGCCGGCAAATATACCGCACCCGCCGAGTACCTATACGGCCTCGGCGCCACCTTACACTGCGGCGCCTAGTCAGCCCGCCGCATCCCCTGGTTCGCCAACAAATACCGCGCAGTGATCACCGAGCGCGAGCCGGTCGCGAGGTAGGACCGAGCCTGGGATTGCGAGCCGCGCTGCGCGCCTGCCAATAACGAAGACGTCGCCCGTTCTCAGTTCCTGGAAAGCAACCGGCCTGCCACCCGTAGCCCGTCAGGGCGGAGCGTGGCGGAGAGGAAGGGATTCGAACCCTTGATACGGCTTTAGACCGTATAACGGTTTAGCAAACCGCCGCCTTCAGCCACTCGGCCACCTCTCCGGTGTGAAAACCCCTATGAAATACAGGGATTTCCGTCAATGGCGAACACGCAAGAAACGCCCAAGGCGCAGCGAGCCTCCTGGTGGCGCAGCAGGCTAAATACCTTCCGAACTCGCGTCTTCAAGTTTTTGCGTAATGATCGCTACGATTTCGGTGCCGGTTTGACCATCTTGTGATGGTGATGATGATGGTGGTGGTGGCTAACTTGGTTGGGATGGGTGACCATCATCGCAAAGGCAGGAACGGACAGGCCGAGCGAAATGAAGGTCGCCAAGGCAACAGCAAACTTGCTCATCGATTTCCTCCTGGGTAGCAGAACTAACGCAGATACCCTGCAGGCAAAAACAAAGCAATGAAGAGACGCGCTAGATTGAATATTCGTTGGTTGCCGCAGGACTAACCCGACCTGCCCAGACAGCAGTAAGGTGTGCAATGCACAACCTGCTTGTGCCTCTCCTCTGCGCAGCAGGTCGGCCAGCATGGCAATATTCACCGCCAAGCGGAAGCCGCTCCATCGTCCGCAGCGGTGGGAAGCGGCCGTCTATATTAGAACCATCGGCGGCACCCGGCTTCAGGCCGCCATGGCCGGCGCTGCCGCTACATGAGTTCCGCGGAGCCAATCGCGCGCGGCGCGCTGGGCGGCTGCGATCTCACCTTCCGACATCTGATCGGCAACCTCGCGCCGCAGCCGGATCGCTTCGCTGTTGCCTTTCACTGCCGCGAGATTGAACCATTTGTGTGCCGAGACGAGATCGACCGGCACGTCGCGGCCGACCGAATACATCATGCCGAGTTCGAACAGCATATCGCCGGCGGCGGGCGCTTCACCGAGCGGCGCCATATTGCTGTCGAGCATTTCAAAACGAGCCATCATCCACTCCCCTGTCTACGAGTTGTCCCTGTTCGCTTTCGTGCATTGTCGCCGACCCTTCTTTCCCGAGGCCGACATCGCGATAATCCTCAGAACATTTGAACGGTGGTTTAATCAAAGCAATAAATCAAAGCTGAACGGCAGACCAAGCGGTTGCGCGAGGCCGGCAACGCGGCGTTAAGCAACGCGCTTTTGCCGATGCCGGTGCTGCCGCCGCCGGCGAACGGCATTGGCGGCGGAAACGGGCTTGCAAAGCGGCTTTCGTAGGCTATCCTTTGAACCTTGCGATCGTGCAGGGTGCTGGAGGGCAGTCATGAAACTTTTTCGCATCGCGGCAGCTGTCGTCACCGCGGCGCTTGGGCTGGCGCTGATGGCAACTGCGCCTGCGCTCGCCGCGGATCCGTTCGGCACGTGGTTGACGGGAGACAAAAAAGGCAAGGTCCACATCGTCAATTGCGGTGGCGCGCTCTGCGGCAACCTGGTCTGGCTTAAGGAGCCGATCGATCCCGACACCAACAAACCGAAGACCGACAAGCACAATGTCGATGCGGGCAACCGGAGCCGACCGTTGCTCGGCGTCCCCATCGTGCTCAGCATGAAGCCGAGCGGCACGCCGGAAAAATGGGACGGACAGGTCTACAACGCCGAGGACGGCAATACCTATACCGGCTCGTTCACCATGACCGGCGCCAATAGCGCCGAACTCAAGGGCTGCGTGCTCGCTGGGCTGATTTGCAAGGCGCAGACCTGGACGCGGACAAAATGACGCCGACACAGCGCCTTCCACTCGACCGCAGTTATCTCGCGCGCTGACCGAACAAAACCGCGCGCACCTTAGGGTCGCGCATGTCGACGGCGGAGGCCGCCTCGACCCGGATCGCAAAAGCGCGCTTGACCGCCGGCCGCGCCCGGATCGTTTCGAACCAGCGCTGGAGGTTCGGAAAAAGTGCGAGATCCTGACCCATCCGCTCGGCGAGTCTGACCCAACCGACGCAGGCCATGTCGGCGATGGAATAGTGGCCGGCCAAAAACCGCCGCCCGGCAAGCCGCGTGTTCATGACGCCGAACAGCCGGTTGACCTCGTCGGTGTAACGGGTGATCGCGTAGCCGACCGCCTCCGGCGCGTAACGGCGGAAGTGATTGGCCTGGCCGGCCATCGGGCCGAGCCCGCCGACCTGCCAGAACAGCCACTCCTCGACGGCGACGCGCGCGCGCTCCTCGGGCGGATAGAATTTGCCGGTCTTGCGGCCGAGGTATTGCAGGATGGCGCCGGACTCGAAGGCCGCGATCGGTCGTCCGCCCGGGCCGGCAGGATCGACAATCGCCGGGATGCGGTTGTTGGGCGAGATCGCCAGAAAGTGCGGCGTGAATTGCTCGCCTTTGGAAATGTCGATGGGACGCACCACATAGGGCAGCCCGCACTCTTCGAGCATGATCGAGACCTTCCAGCCGTTCGGCGTCGGCCAATAATACAGCTCGATCGGCTCGATGCGGCGCGGCCTCCGTCGCGTTGCCGCCCGAGCAGGCTTTGCCTTCGATTTTGTCGGCGCGCGCGTCATGACAAACCTCTCGGCGTTTCCCGGTCCAGCGCCCGCGGATCGGCCCACCAACAGATGCGGCGGCCGAGACCCGGGCGATCCATCTTAGCCGGAATTCGCCTTTCGAATTTGCGCAGGATCGGCGGATTGGCGGCCCGGTCCGGCAATGACCAGGAACAGACTACTGTCAAAAAAAACGGCGCTACGGCTGCATGCCGCCGCGCCGCTAAATTGTCGGGAGGAAACGCCGACACACCGAGGGCGTCGGCGAGATACCGGAAACTAGAATCCGCGGGCAGTTTGCCGCGGCAAGGTCCGGATCGCCCGTCCCTCCTCTTCACCACCGCGCTCTATGAACGATTGTGAAGCTCTAGCCTCCGTCCCGCCGACGCCCCCCGTCGTCCACCTGAGCCGGCCCGTCTCGGGCGATCGTCGATCTTCCCTCGACGAAAGCCGGCCCGTGTGACGCGATCTTCGACTCATGTGATGCCGAAGACCGATCGCGGCATTGACTACTTCTTCTTCCGGCGCTTGGTCGTCTTCTTCGCCGTCTTCTTTGCCGCTGCCTTCGTCTTTCGCTTCTTCGCCATTGCTGCCCTCCTAGCCTGAGTGGATGGCGACATCGGTGCAGTGCAGTCGCGAATCGAGCTGCACTACCTTCCGATTACTACAGCAGGAAAAAAATAACAGTGACTCCGCTTAATATTGTGTGTAAGTGCCGCGCCCCGTTCGCTGACGCGTCGGCGCCGCGGTGGTCTGCGGAACGCACCGCCGAAAAATTCTTCACCGGCATGAGCGCCGATGAAAAATTCAGTGCGCTGCAGAAGTGCCCATGAAACGCGGGTTTCTGCCACATCGCATTTGCAGACATCGCGTTGCATGCGCGCGCACTGCTTGCCGTCGGTGCGCGGTTCCGCCGGCTCGACGGTGATGCCGTTGGCGGATTCACCACGGCAAAAAAATTATGCACCGAACGCCTCCGCGGGCCTGTTGACGGCCTCACCGCGGCGCAAAACGCGCGAATCAGTGCCAACCGATTCGCGCTCGCGGCGCGTTTCCCGGCCGCGTTGCGGTGCGGCGCGGCGTCGCCACGAGCGAGATTCGCGCTTCCGTTTCTGCTTGCAAGGAGCGAGCGCGGCGTCCGTGCGGCGCGGGCGATGCACGGCGCAACGTTGCGCTCAGACCCCGATCCGCTTCTTCAGGAGATCGTTGACGGCCTGCGGATTGGCCTTGCCGCCCGAAGCCTTCATCACCTGACCGACGAACCAGCCGACCGCCTTCGGGTTCGTCTTGGCGTCGGCGACCTTGTCGGGGTTCCTGGCGATGATGTCGTCGACGAGCTTCTCGATCGCCGAGAGGTCGGTCAGCTGCTTCAGTCCGCGAGCCTCGACGATCGCGCGCGGGTCGCCGCCCTCGGTCCAGACGATCTCGAACACGTCCTTGGCGATCTTGCCGGAGATCGTGTTCGCGGCGAGCAGGTCGAGGATGGCGCCGAGTTGCGCTGCGGAGACCGGCGACGCGCCGATGCTCCTGCCTTCCTTGTTGAGCCGTCCGGCGAGCTCGTTGATCACCCAATTGGCGGCGGCCTTGGCGTCGCGTCCGTTCGCCACCGCCTCGAAATAGTCCGCGGTTTCGCGGACGGCAACGAGCCGAGTGGCGTCTAAGACCGACAGCCCATAATCGCGCAGGAACCGCGCCCTCTTCTCGTCCGGTAGCTCTGGCAGTTGCGCCCTGAGCTCTTCGACTAGGTCCGCCGTCAATTTGAGCGGGAGCAGATCTGGATCCGGGAAGTAGCGGTAGTCATGCGCCTCCTCCTTACTGCGCATGGAACGCGTCTCGCCCCTCTCTGGATCGTACAGCCGCGTTTCCTGCTCGATCTGGCCGCCGTCCTCCAGAATTTCAATCTGGCGGCGCCTCTCCCACTCAATAGCGTCGCCGATGAAGTTGATCGAATTTAGATTTTTGATCTCGCAGCGGGTGCCGAGTGGTTCGCCTGGTCGGCGCACCGATACGTTGACATCGGCGCGTAAGTGGCCCTTTTCCATGTCGCCGTCACAGGTGCCCAGATAGCGTAGGATTATACGCAGCTTCGCGATGAAGTTCATCGCCTCGTCGAACGAACGAATGTCGGGCTTTGAGACGATCTCCATTAGCGCGACGCCGGATCGATTGAGATCGACGAGCGACATCGAAGCATGCTGGTCATGCAGTAACTTGCCGGCATCCTGTTCGAGGTGAATTCGCTCGATGCCAATCGTTGCGGTCCCCCCACCTTGCGTGTCGATGGTCACCTCGCCCTCGCCAATGATCGGCGATTTGTATTGGCTGATCTGGTAGCCCTGCGGCAGGTCCGGATAGAAGTAGTTCTTGCGGTCGAATACCGATTGAAGATTGATCTTGGCCTTGAGCCCGAGCCCGGTGCGCACCGCCTGGCGCACGCATTCCGCATTGATCACCGGCAGCATGCCGGGCATGGCGGCATCAATGAGCGACACATGCGAATTCGGCTCGCCGCCGAACGCGGTCGAAGCGCCGGAAAACAACTTGGCTTGCGAGGTCACCTGGGCATGCACTTCCATGCCGATGACCACTTCCCAGTCGCCGGTGGCGCCCTTGATCAGCTTCGATTTCGGTACCGGTGCGTCCATTGTGGTTTCGCGGTGCGTCCGTTGCGGTTCCGGTACGCGCTTCCTCGACCGGCGGCAAGCGCTGCGGTTCGAACCGGCCGTCCAGTCAACCCTCTCCCCGCTCAGCGCTTGCCGCCGTGCCGCTCGATAAAGCCGGCGAAGGCGGCGAGCTGCTGCCGAATGAATCCGACCGTCTGCTGATCGGTGATCTGGCCGGTCTTGGCGTCGATCCGCTGCGAGCAATTGCCGATAAAGATTTCCGGCCTGCCGAAGGTCAAGGCGTCGAGAAAAAGCATGGCCCGGCGCAAATCGTATTGCATGCGGCCACCGCCGAGCGGCCCGCCCGTGGCGGACTGGATGGCGACCGGTTTGCCGGCGAAGGGCTGATTGGGCACGCGCGATAGCCAGTCGATCGCATTCTTCAAGCCGCCGGGAATCGAGAAATTGTATTCCGGCGTCACTAAGATCACGGCATCGGCCGTGCGGACCGCATCGGCGAGCTTTTGCACCGCCGCGGGGAAGCCGGTCGATGTCTCGATGTCGGCATTGTAGAGCGGAAATTCGGAAAACGGCGGCGCTTCCTTGATGCTCATGCCGGGCGGCGCCAGTCCGGGGAGCGCGTTCATGACCATGCGGTTGTAGGAGCCTTTGCGCAGGCTGCCGCAAATACTAATGACGTCGAATATCTTGTCGGCCATGGGCGTCCTCTTCCGCTCAATCGTAACTGCGACAAAAATCTGGATTTCGACCCAGTACCAGCATCAACGCATGATCCGCCAAACGGCTCCGCGCGCCCCGGAATGATGGGCTCGTCAGCCGCCTTTCTCGTCGGCGATCGGATTGCGCAGCACGCCGATGCCCTGGATTTCAACCTCGCAAATGTCGCCGTTCTTCATCCAGACCGGCGGTTGGCGCGCAAAGCCGACACCGGACGGCGTGCCGGTGAAGATGATGTCGCCGGGCTCGAGCGTCATACCCTGCGTGATGTAAACCAGCATCTCCGCAATCGGGAACATCATGTTGTCGGTATTGTCCGATTGCATCACCTTCCCGTTCAACCGACTCTCGATCTTCAATCCCTTGCCGCCGGGCGGCAGCTCGTCGGCGCTGACGAACCAGGGCCCGAAGCCGCCGGTGTGGTCGAAATTCTTGCCCATGTCCCATTGCGTGGTTTTGCGCTGGAATTCCCTGACCGAGCCCTCGTTGCCGCAGGAATAACCCGCGACGCACGACAGCGCATCGGCCGCGGTCAAATGCTTGGCGCGACGGCCGACGACCAAGATCATTTCGGCTTCGTAATCGAGGGTCTCGGTCGCTTGCGGGCGGATGATCGGCTGGCCGTGCGGCACCAGCGAGGTCAGGCTGCGCATAAAAATGGTCGGGAACTTTGGAATGTTATCGCGCTGCGCGCCTTCCTTGACGTGCTCGAGATAATTCAACCCGAGGCAGATGACCTTACCCGGACGGCCAATGGGCAACCGGTAGGTCAAGCCCGCAAGCGGCCGGCGCGCGCCGGCTGCGGCCCGCTTGGCGATGTCGGCAAGCGGCGTGGTGTCGCCGTTATTGCGCTTGAGCCATTCGCCGAGATCGGTAGGAACCGCGCTATCTACCGCATTGAGATCGACCACGGTATCGCCTTCGACGACGCCGAACCGCGGCCCCCCCTGCCCTTCGAATGCAACGATTTTCATGTTTTTCCTTCCTTGGCCGATCTCGGTCGCTCCGCCGGGCGGTGACTATAACGGGCCGTGCCGGGGCCATCTACCGGCGTGATCTTCACGCTGCTGCTACAAGGAAATGCTCCTTGAGCCGCTCGCGCGCGGCCATCGCACCCGCAAGATCGAAACCGTTGACGACGGCAAGGCGAAAGCCGCCCGGGGGCATGGAATGGCGCTCCGGCGCCCAATCCTCATGGAACGTGACCTGCACGCTGGTGACGCCGGGCATGCGTTTGATCGCCTCGAGAAGCGCCGTCGGGGGATGGCGGTAGCGCACGCCCTTCGGGCCGAACAGCACCACGCTGTAACCTTCGCGCCGATGGACATCGGCGAAATCCCAGGCACCGCTCTCGTATAGCCGGACAATCGCCTCGACCCAGCCGGCGCCGTAGAGATCCGGCCACTGATCGGCGAAACGCAGGTGCGCCTCAATGATCGTGCCACCGATGGTCTCGAGATTGAGCATGCCGGTATAGCCGAAGAAGTGGCGATGCACCCAGGCGCCGCAGCGCGTCTCGATGTCGGCATCGGGCTCGGCATGGACCGTCCAGTAATCGAACGTGCCCTCCCCCGCCGGTTTGCCGGTGGCATGCCGCCACCAGCGCGGCGCGCCGTCGACGACGGCGATGTCGGAGGAGACGTGGCGGCCGTCGAGCAAGGTCATCCAGAAATGACCCGGAGCGTGATGCCGATCGTAGTCGGTTTGCGAGTTCAGCACCCGGCTGCCGACGCCCATGCCCTTGAGATTGACAATCGGCTTGGAGAAGACCGGGAAGCGTGGCGGCGCCGTGCCGTGGGGGCCGGCATCGAGCCCCTGGCTCAGCGCCACGGCAAGCTTGTTATAGACCCAGCGATGCGCCGGATACCATTGCCAGGCGTCGGCGTCCTCGGTCGTAATGTGCGCGGCGGTTTCGACATGCGCAAAATACTGCAGGCGCCAGGGATCGGCTTCCCGGATCGGCATGAATCAGACCACGGACGGCGGATGATCGAGGGCGGAGGAAGGAAACACTAATCCGTCGTCCGTCATCTGTCTTCCGTAGTCTGGCTACGTAGCGCGTGGACGCTGAACAGCCCGTCCGTCCACGCCGCAAGCGGCGACCAGCCGCTGCCACGCGCCAGAGCCTGCAACGAGTTGACCGAATATTTGTAACTGTTCTCGGTGTGAATCGTTTCGCCGGCGCGAAACTCGATCGTGGTGCCGTATAGTCTCACCTTCTGCCGTTTCCTGCTGGCGAGATGCATTTCGATGCGGTTGCGTTCGGCGTTGTAGAAGGCGTGGTGTTCGAACGCGGCGAGATTGAAATCGGCGCCGAGCTCGCGATTGATGCGGGCGAGCAGATTGAGATTGAACTTCGCGGTGACGCCCTCCGCATCGTTATAGGCGCGATAGAGAATGTCTGGCGCCTTGACGAGATCGACGCCGACCACGAAGACTGAGCCGGCGCCCAGAATCCGCCCGGCGCGGCGCAAGAATGCTGCCGCCTCATGCGGCTCGAAATTGCCGATAGTCGATCCGGGAAAAAATCCGGCGCGCGGCATCGACGCGACCTCGGCCGGAGGCTCGGTCATCGTGGTGAAATCCGCCACCACCGGATAAATCGCAAGATGCGGGAAATCGCGGCGTACTTGCGCGGCATCCTGCTGCAGGAAATCGCCGGAAATATCGACCGGCACGTAGGCTTCGACACTCGCCGCGGCGCGTAAGACAATGCGCGCCTTCCGGCTCGACCCGCTGCCGAACTCGATCAAAGCGCAACCGGCCGGAAACAGCGAGGCCATGGCCGGCGCATGCCTGGTCAGAAGATCAAGCTCGCTGCGAGTCGGGTAATATTCCGGCAGGCGGGTAATGCGGTCGAACAGGTCGGAGCCGGCCAGATCGTAAAAGTATTTGGGCGGCAGCCGTTTGGGCTTTGCGGTGAGACCGGCGATGACGTCGGCGGCGAACGAATTCTCCGTCTCGATCGGCAGCGGGGCGCGAAATGCGGTCTGTATATTCATTGGAACGCTCAGCGTTCGAACTCCGCCAGGCGCAATCCGCTGAACTGCCAGCGCGCCGACGGGTAAAAGAAATTGCGATAGGTCTGCCGCGAATGGCCCGCCGGCGTCGCCAGTGACGAACCGCGCAGCACCATCTGGTTGACCATGAACTTGCCGTTGTACTCGCCGAGCGCACCGGGCTCGGCCCGATAGCCGGGATAAGGCGCGTAAGCGCTGCGGGTCCATTGCCAGACCACGCCGAAGGCATCGTCGAGCGCGCCGCTTTTGGCCGCGACCTCCCATTCAGCCTCGCTCGGCAGGTGCTTGCCGGCCCAGCGCGCAAACGCATCGGCTTCGTAATAGCTGACGTGGCAAACTGGCAATGCCGGATCGACCGGGCGCAACCCGCCGAGCGTTATCGCGAACCAAGCGCCATCGATAAGGCGCCAATAGCCCGGCGCGCTCCAGCCTTGCGCTTGCGCTTCCGTCCATCCATCCGACAACCAAAGACCCGGGGTCGTATAACCGCCGTCGGCCATGAATTCGAGCCACTCGCCATTGCTCACGAGCGACCGCGCCGCGCAAACCGGCTGCAGCAAGACCTGGTGCGCCGGCCGTTCGTTGTCGAACGAGAAACCTTGACCATTGTGGCCGATCACATGAATGCCGGCGACCAGATCGTTGCCGCCGGGCGCGGCGCCGGCTGCGGTTCCCGCGCTCTTGCTTTGCGGCCAACGCCAATCGGCATCGTACACCGGATTGGTCGCGTTTTGCGCAAACGCGTGCAGGATGTCGGTCAGCATCAGTTCCTGATGCTGCTGCTCGTGATGGAGCCCGATCTCCACGATCGGGATCACCGCTTCGATATCCGGCGTGGAAACGATCAACGCCGCCACGGCGTCATCGACATGAGCGCGATAGGCTGTCGTCTCCGCGACACCGGGGCGCGTGATCAGACCACGCTGTGGCCGCGCTTGCCGGGGGCCTGCCGCCACGTAGTAGGAGTTGAACAGATACCCGAAGCGTTCATCGAATGGTCGATAGGCCGGGTCAAACGGCCGCAACAGAAATTGCTCGAAGAACCACGTGACATGGGCGCGGTGCCATTTCGTCGGACTGGCATCGGGCATCGATTGAACGACCTGGTCCTCGGGACCAAGCGGCGACGCCCTTCGCTCGGTTTCGGCGCGCACGGCACGAAAGGCGTCGAGCCAACGCCGGCGCGAATCGCCGGGCTGCTCGACGAGCACGGCATCGGCACCGGTCGAATCGTGCAATCGAACCAACGGGGAAGCGGCGGGGCGTGGCATTGTTCGGTCCGGAAAACCGGAGGGGCGAATAGCTAAGGTCAATGGCTAGGAAGCAAATCAGCGCATAGTTGGATGGTTCCATACCCACTCAGCCGCAGTAAGGGCAATGCCGCGGCGGCTGTGCTAACGGGGATGTGATCGGACAAATCTCGCCTATAGTCGGCGTCGCGATGGCGGGCTTGCCTCGGCCCTTCACATTCTTTAGCCCGAAAGCATAGCGAAGACCTGGCTGCCCGGGATGAGCGCGGGCACGACAAGCAACACGATGGAAAGCGGAGGAAACGCATCATGAGGAAATGCGGAATGGCAGCTGCGACATTGCTGCTCGCAAGCGTCTTGGCAGCAAGTGCCGCGCAGGCCGCGCCGTGCCGCACCACCGGAAGTTATGATGCGTGGCTCGCCGCCTTCGAGCGCGAAGCCATGGCGCAAGGGATTTCACAAGCCACCATCGCCGCCGCGGCGCCGAGCCTCACCTACGACCAGCACATCGTCAATATCGATCGTGGCCAGCGCGTTTTTACCCAGACGTTTTTGGAGTTCTCCGGCCGCATGGCTGCCGCTTACCGCATTCAGCGCGGGGCGGCGCTGATCAAGGCCAATGCCGCGACCTTTGCGCGCATCGAGCGGCAATACGGCGTGCCGGCGCCGGTCATCGTCTCGTTCTGGGCGCTGGAAAGCGATTTCGGCGCCAATATGGGCAATTACCGCTCGCTCAGCGCCATCGCTTCGCTGGCCTACGATTGCCGGCGCAGCGACAAATTTCGCGCCCAGCTCTTCGATGCGCTCCGCCTCATCGAACGCGGCGATTTAGGGCCGGAGGAGATGATCGGCTCCTGGGCGGGCGAGCTCGGTCAGACGCAGATGATGCCGTCGGAGTATTACCAATACGGCGTCGACTACGACGGCGACGGCAAGCGTAATCTCATCCGCAGCGTGCCCGATGTGCTGGCTTCGACGGCGAATTATCTTCACGGGCTCGGCTGGAAGCGTGGCGAGCCGTGGCTCACCGAAGTGCGTGTGCCGGCAAATCTGCCATGGGATCAGGCCGACCTTTCGATCGCGCTGCCGTGCGCCAAATGGGCGGGCTGGGGCGTTGCGCTTGCCGACGGCCGGCCGCTCCCCGCCGACAATCTTGCGGCCTCACTGCTGTTGCCGATGGGGCGCTTTGGCCCCGCCTTCCTCGCCTATCAGAATTTCCAGGTCTATCTGCAGTGGAACAATTCGCTGGTCTATTCGACGACGGCGGCCTATCTGGCGACTCGTATCGCCGGCGCGCCGCCGTTGCACCGCGGCAATCCGCCGCCCGCGCTTGCTTTCAACGACGTGAAGGCGATGCAGAGCCTGCTGGCGCGCGCCGGCTATGACGTGGGAACGATCGATGGATTTCTGGGCCTGAAAACACGCCAGGCGGTCAAAGCAATGCAAATGAAATATGGCCTGCCCTCGGATTCCTATCCGACCGCCGAATTGCTCGCGCGCATGCGCGGCGGGGGGTAGCGGCTTTTCCAGCGCGTCTTCATGCGCGGATCACTTGACTGCGCAGCGCATGGTAGCGCAAGATACTGAAAATGCTTCACTTTCGGCTTATTCTAATTCAAAAGAGCAACCGCAGGCCAGCTCGCCCGCTTCACATCGGTGTCGACACTATACGGTCATGACGCAGCAACGGCCGGGCGTAATGTTACATTATAACGTCATTTTTGCCGCGCAGTTTGCCGGCATGCTAGGAACGGTTTGGGGCGCCGCGAGCGGGCAGAGAGGGTGACTACATTGCGCATGCAGAGCAGACCTCGCCTCGGGCGAGCCCCTTCAATTTGGACTTTCATGCGACAGCGCCGCTTTCGCGCGCTTGCGGCACTTGCTGCCGCGCTGCTCTTGTTTGCGGCATGCGCCAATGCCGCCCTCGCTCAGGGCAGCACCAGCCCCGGCACCCCCGCCGTCCCGGCCGCTGGACGCTCCTCGGCACCGAGTGCCGCTGCGCCGGTCCCCGCTGCCGCCGCCGCGCCCAATGCGGCTGGCGCGACGGCTCCCGGCGCGAGCGAGGCCCCGCCGCCACTGAGCGAGCCGTCGGTCGGCGGCGAGCTCTTGCCGCAAAAGCTTTCGTTGGAGGGCATGTATCTCGACGCGGATCGCGTGGTGAAGGCAGTGATGATCGGGCTCGCCTTGGCATCCTTCGTGACCTGGACGATCTTCCTCGCCAAGATGCTTGAATTGCGCAAAGCGCGCAGCAAAGTGCGGCGGGGCCTGCGTGTGCTCCTCAATGCGGCCACTGTGGCGCAGGCGCACGATCAATTGCGCAAAGACTCAAGCCCGGTCGCGCAGTTGATGCAGGCGGCCGGGCACGAAATCCGTTTGTCCGCCAACGCACACGGCGATGGATTGAAGGAGCGCATCGCTTTGCAGCTCGAACGGCTGGAAATGGCGGCCAGCCGCAAAATCTCGCGCGGCACCGGCGTGCTCGCCACCATCGGTTCGACCGCGGTCTTCGTCGGGCTGTTCGGCACTGTTTGGGGCATCATGAACAGCTTCATCGGCATCTCCAACGCGCACACGACCAATCTCGCGGTGGTGGCGCCCGGCATCGCGCAGGCGCTGCTGGCGACGGCGATGGGGCTCGTTGCCGCGATTCCGGCGGTCGTGGTCTACAATGTGCTGACGCGGCAGACGGCGCATTACCGGGCGCTCCTTGGCGACGCCTCCGCCCAGATCATCCGCTTGGTTAGCCGCGACCTCGATCGCGCCAGGCTGCCGCTCGCCCAAGCTGCGGAATAGAGTCGCGCGGAGTAGATTTTAGAAACAAACGCAATGGCCATCCGTCTCGATCACGGTGAGGACGAACTCACTGAAGTGCACGACATCAATGTCACGCCGTTCATCGACGTGATGCTGGTGCTGCTCATCATCTTCATGGTGGCGGCGCCGCTCGCCACCGTCGATGTGCCCGTCGACCTGCCGTCGTCGAACGCGCAACCGCAGCAGCCGGACAAACCTGTCTACCTCACGCTCAAGGCCGACCTCAGCCTCGCCATCGGCGACCAGGCGATCGCGCGCGGCGAGCTGGGCGGCGCGCTCGACGCCGCGACCGGCGGCAACAAGGACCAACGCATCTTTCTGCGGGCCGACCGCACCGTGCCATTCGGCGATGTCATGCAGGTGATGAATGATCTGCGCGCGGCGCGTTATCTGAAGGTTGCCCTGGTCGGCCTGGAAATGCGGGAAGCGAAATGACCGCGCTGGCGCCGTCATGGTTCGAGGACGAAAGCCCGCGCGACCTGTTTCGCTGGACGGCAGCGGCGGCCATCGTGCTCGGCATTCACGCCGGTGCCATCGCCTTCTACCTCTCCTGGCATCAGCCGGAGGAAGACATCGGCGACAACGCCGTGGTCGTGACCGTGGAGCTTGCTCCGATCGAACTCGACGCCGGACGCAGAGCAGCGCGATGTCGCGCCGGCGCCCGAGACCATGATCGAATCGAGAGCAGTTCCCGAACCGCAGAAGGAGAAGCCGACCGAAGAGGTCAAGGTCGAGCAGCCGCCGCCGGATGAGACGCCGGCAATCGTTCCCCAGCCGGTGGTGAAGCCGCCGGAGAAAGTCGAAGAGGCGCGGCCGCCCGCCCCGGTCACCGCACAACGCGTCAAGGGTGGAGCGCCGCACATCGAGCCGTCATGGGAATCGAGCCTGGTACGGCGGTTGCAGCATTACAAGCGCTATCCGAGCCAAGCGCAATCGCGCAGCGAGGAGGGCATCGTGCTGTTGAGCTTCAGCCTCGACCGCAACGGCCATGTGCTCGCGCACCGCATCGTCCGCAGCTCCGGCTTTGCCGATCTCGACAACGAGGTGATGGCGATGATCATTCGGGCCGAGCCGCTGCCCGCCTTCCCGGCGAGCATGCCGCAGCCGCAGCTCGACCTGACTGTGCCGATCCGTTTTTCGTTACGGTGACGCGAGGGATCGCAATTTGCTCTTCCGCCTCCGCGAGCGGACGAGCATCAATCAAAATTTCACGTCAGTCGTTGTTGCCCAAGGAGCGCGGTCCGTAAGGATCCGGCGGTATCGCGTTATCGCCACCCTGGAAGCCGAAGGGCAGGCCGCGAAGGCCGCCAACAACCCCCTGCCCCGCGCCGAACTGCACCGACGGACCATTGTCGCCGAACGGTTGCGCGCTTTGGCCGAAGTTCTTGACCTGGTCGTCCGGATCGGCAAACCTCGAGTTACCGTCCGGATTGGCGCTCAGGTTTTCCATGGTGAATGCGCGCGCCGAGGGACTCGTCCACGCCACGGCCACAATCGCGACTGCCGCCGCGAAGCAAAGCTGCGTCGATCTCATCGTCATGATGACCCCACCTTCGCCCCCGCGAAGCAAGTGTAGGCTACGGGGGTAGCACACCCGGCGTCAATCCCAAGTTACATAATAAGGAGCGACCATGCGCCACAAGCCATGTCTGACATTGGCCGACGTCAAGAAGATGCTGGCCGCCTGCGAAGCCGAAGCCGCCAAAAACAAGTGGGCGGTGGCGATTTCCATTGTTGACGACGGCGGTTTCCTCATCGGCTCCGCGCGCATGGACGGAGCCTCCCCCGTTACCGCTGAAGTTTCGTTGGGCAAGGCCCGCACCTCGGCGCTGACCAGACGGCCGAGCAAAGCCTTTGAGGACCGCGTGAAGGAACGCCCGGCCTTCGTCACTTTTCCCGCCGGCATTTTAATTCAGGGCGGCGTGCCGATCACGCATGAAAACGAATGCGTCGGCGCGATTGGCGTGTCGGGCGTCCAATCGCACGAAGACGAGCAGATCGCTATAGCTGGGGCGAGCGCGCTCGGCTAAGGCGCCGCGGCGATGCCGTAAGAGCACGATGCGGAAAAGTGACGCCGCTTTTTCGAAACTTCGCGCGCCAACCCAGTCGTTCTCAGCCGTCCAGCTCCTTGAAGTAGCGGTAGATGCCCCACTGGCTGAACGCGATCCGCCGCTTCGAGGCAAGATAGGCTTTGACGCGCGGGCGCTCGGCTACCTGGTCGCGCAGCGCAATCACGCCCGGCACTTTCTTCTCGAAACGCGTCATGCGCTTGGGGAAGGCGTAGCGCAGCCCCTCGACGATTTGGAACAGCGAAAGGTCGACATAGCTGAGCCGCCGGCCGACCAGATATTGACCGCCGTTCTCGTGCAGCACGCGCTCGAAATAACCCAAGAATTTCGGCGCACGATAGCGCCAGAAATCCCTGGTGCGCCGCCGCGCCGACGGGCGCTGCTCCTCGAAGTAAAGCCATCCGGATACCGGATGATGGGTGTCGTGAATCTCGACCACGAGATCGGCGATCGTGAGCTGCAACTGGTGCGCCCACAGCCGTCCCGCCTCCTCGCGCGGCGCCAGTTTCAGCCGCGGCCCGAGATAGAGCAAAATATTCGCGGTCTGCGCGATGATGAGCTTGCCGGCCTTGAGGAACGGCGGCGCAAAGGGCGGACGCGCGATGCGCTTGCCGTCGAGGAGCTGCATCATCGCCGGCGCGCCGCTCTTGCCCGGCCGGCGGGCGACATCAACATAGTCGGCGGCGGCTTCTTCGAGCGCCAAGCGGATGAATTCGCCGCGGCCCTGGATCGTCGGCCAGTAATAGAGTTCGTAGCGCAGGGGTCACCTCTCGTCTCGGGAGGTTGTCCGCGGCCGTTTACGTTCGCGTGGCAGTCCAGGTGCCGGTGCAATACCCATCGGCGGTTTGACCCCGCCAGGTCCCGCTACCGCTGCTAACCCTCAGTCGTCCGTGCGCCACGGCATAGTTCGAGCCGCCCGAAACCCCCTGACCCAGGCAGCGCCGTTGGGCCTGACGCGTCCGTTGAAACTGATCGGACCGCCGGTATAATAGATAATTCCATTCCAGATTTGCCCACTGAAACGGTAGGCGGCATTGCACGGTCCGGTCCTGGTGACGATGACGATGCTCCACGCGCCGTCGTATTTGGTGGCTGCGCGGACGTAAGTGGCCTGGGTTAGTGCAGCCGCGGCAACCGTTGCAACAAATAGAATTGTCGCGGCGCTATGGCGGATCATGATGAGCCCCGGCAAGTCTTCCGGCGCCAACGCGTCCGGCGGGCGCCTTACGGCGTGGAAAATTGACCCTCGAAATTCACCTGCAGCAACAGCGCGTACTCTCCCACGACACGCAGCGGCATGTCCAGACCCAGGGTCGCTGAAATCACCTTGACCCGGTGGTTCAAATCCGTTGCCCTGACTCCCGCTAAAGCCGCGACGCCGCGCGCGGGCGCTTTCAGCTTGGTAAGATAATGGAAATCGGCGTCCAATACGCTGACAACCGTCTGCCGCCGCAGGACGGTCGTAGGGCGCCCGCTAATGGACTATGATGCGGCAGGCTGGGCGAGACGGCGGGCCGAGGGGATCATGACGGGTATGGCGCGTATTGCCGGAAACCGCCTGTGGCGGCTTGCCGTTGTCGTCGGCTTCGCTATGGCGCTCGGCGCCTGCTCCAAATGCGACGTGCCGACCTGGCAGCCGAACCGGGCGCCGGGACCTCCGCTCTCCTGCCACGGCGATCCGCCGTTGCAGTAACGCGCTTCGTCCGCGATCAAGCCGCCAGCGTTTCCTTCACCGCGGCGACGAGCTGCTTGAGCGTGAACGGCTTGGGCAGGAACGCGTACTGGCCGTGGTCGGGTAGATGCTTTTGGAACGCGTCCTCGGCGTAGCCGGAGACGAAGATGATTTTCAGGTTCGGATTGCGGCGGCGCAACTCCCGCGCCAAAGCCGGGCCGTCCATCTCCGGCATGACCACGTCAGAGACCACGAGATCGACCTGCCCATCGAATTTCTCCAGCAGGTCGATCGCCTCGAGGCCGTTGCCGGCCTCGAGCACGGTATAGCCGCGCGAGGCGAGCCCCCGTGCATTGAGCGCGCGCAATCCCTCCTCGTCTTCCACCAACAGGATCGTGCCGCGGCCGGTAAGATCGGCGCTTGCCGCGCGCTTGACCTGATCGGCCGCGGCCAGCGCGTCGGTGATTGCCGGGACTTCCGTCGCGGCGGCGCGCTCTGCCGCGGCCTCCTCGGCGCTGGCAACGTGCCGCGGCAGGAAGATGCGGAAGGTGGTGCCCTCGCCCAGCACGGAATCGACGTAAATAAAGCCACCGGTCTGCTTGATGATCCCGTAGACCGTGGAAAGGCCAAGGCCGGTGCCTTTGCCCACCTCCTTGGTCGAGAAGAACGGATCGAAGATCTTGTCGAGGATGGCGTCGGGAATGCCGCTGCCGGTGTCGCTGACTTCGACCAGCACGTAGTCGGCCGGCGGCATGCCTTTGGCGCGGAAACGCTCACTGTCCTTTGCGGTCACATTGGCGGTACTCAGCCTGAGCCGGCCGCCGTCGGGCATCGCGTCGCGCGCGTTGACGGCGAGATTGACGATCACCTGCTCGAATTGCGAGATATCCACCTTGACCGGCCAGAGATCACGGCCGTGCACCACGTCGAGCGTGACGTTCTCGCCGATCAGGCGGCGCAGCAGCATCGTCAGATCGCTCAAAACCTCGCCGACATCGAGGACCTGCGGCCGCAATGTCTGTTTGCGCGAGAACGCCAAGAGATGCCGCACCAAGCTGGCCGCCCGGTTGGCGTTCTGCTTGATCTGCATGATGTCCTGGAACGAGGGATCGGTCGGCTTGTGCGCGTTGAGCAGAAAGTCGGTCGCCATGATGATGGCGGACAGCACGTTGTTGAAATCGTGCGCAATGCCGCCGGCGAGCTGACCGACGAGCTCCATCTTTTGCTGCTGGGTCACCTTATTCTCAAGGTCGCGCTGCGCGGTCGTCTCCAAGGTGTAGACGATGGCCGCCTCCTGGTCGCGCTCCTCCTCCTCGACCGCGGTGACGTAGAAACGGCCGAAGCGCTCGCCCGGCCCCGCCAGCGTAGCGTCGACCGGCGCGATGTCGCTCTTGCCGCTTGCCGCCTCGGCGATGGCGGCTTCGAGCGCCGGCTGATCGCGCTCGGTGACGACGGCAGAAATCGAACGGTCGCGACCCTCGCCGATTTGACCGCTCAGCACATCGTGGAACAGCCGCACGAACAGCGGATTGGTACGCACGATGCCGCCGCCTCGATCGACGGTCGCGATCGCCATCGGCGTATGGTGGAAGAAGCGCATGAAGCGGATTTCCGCCGCGCGCTGCGGGTCGGTGCCGTCGTCGCGCGCGCGATTGAGCACCAGGGTGCGCGAAGCGCCGGGCGCGCCGTCGGCGCCAAAGGCGAGCTTGTGGAACAGGCGAACCGGGAGCGTGCGGCCGCTGCGGGTCTTGAGATCGAGGTCGAGCACCTCGGTCGTGACCTCGCCCGGAGCGCCGCGCAGCGTCGTCAGCAGTGCCGCGCCGTCGCCGGCGACCAGGTCGGCAAGCTTAAGTCCGCCGGACCCGACTTGGGCGAGATCCTGATCCAGCCAATTGGCCAGCGTCGCGTTGAGGTAGACCACATCGCCTTTGGCATCGACGGAAAAAAAGCCGGCCGGCGCGTGATCGAGATAGTCGATGGCGTGCTGCAATTCCTGAAAGACGTTTTCCTGTCGGTCGCGCTCGCGCGTGACGTCGCTGAGCGTCCACACGGTGACGCGTCGCATGCGCTTGCCATCGCCGAGCGGCCGTACCCGCAGGCGCAGCCAGCGCGCCGGCCGGCCCTTTGTGCCGGCGATGCGCACCTCCTCCTGTAGGCGCCTGCCTTCGTTCGCCGCTTTGAGCAGCCGGTAGATCGCTTCGGAAGCATCCGCATCGTCGATGAACACGCGTTCCACCGGACGCATGTCGTTCGCATCCGCCGCATCGATGAGATCGAGATAGGCGGCATTGGCGTAAATCACCCGCCCGTCGCCGTCGGTGACGACCACGCCGTCGCCGGCATCGTCGACGACCGCCTTGATCAGCGGGCTGCCTGCTTCCGCCGCTGGCAGCCGCAGGATGCCGCTGGCAAGCGCGAACAGCGAGAACACCCCAACCGTGGCCAGCACCGCCAGAAAGCCCAGGATGTATGGTTCGGCAGCGCTCGGGCCGAGCACCACGATGCCGGCTGCGGCGGCTACCAGCACGGCGGCCACCAGCAGCACCAGAACGACACTGCCGGTCCGCGCTGCATCGGCGCTGCGATCGACCGCCCTGCGCCCGGCGCCGGCGGAACTCTCGGTCGTGCCGTGCGTCGTCATCCCTGCCCTGAAGTAGATCGCTGCCGGCCGACTGTGGTGCCTTGCGTGACCAGCGCGCAAGAGTGTTCCCGCAACACTGCACAGCGACCGCGACCCGCCCCTCCGCCAGCACGGACGCAGGACCTTGCCGGGAATCTCGGCGATACGATCGATTCCACCGTGAGGGCGAGGACAGAGCTGATCGGACGGACCGCGGAGGCCTGCGCTACCGCCACCCATATTGCGCTTGCACCTGCGCGGCGCACCGGGGCAGATTTAACCGAGCACATGGTTAATGGCGGCTTAATCCCTGTTTGGCGCCGATTTGCCATCAAACCGCCGTTTACCATGAGAATGGTTGAGGCGCAGCCATTGAGTGTGAATTTCGCTCTGGGCCCAATTTCTTGTTAGTATTCGCGGCGGCGCAACTTACCGGCGATTAACCATTGAATATCCGATGGCCGCCGCGATGACACGGGGAGAGGGCGGATGTTCGAGACTTTGTTCGGCGCGGAAATGCCACTCGCCGTACGCTTCTTCTTGGCATTTCTTATCGTGCTTGGCTTGATCGGCGCGGCCGCCTGGGCGGTCCGCAGGTTTGGCAGCGGCCGGTATGGCGGTGCCGGACAGCGCGGCCGGCAGCCGCGGCTCGCAGTGATCGATCACGCCACCGTCGACGCACGCCGCCGCCTTATTCTCATCCGGCGCGACAATGTCGAGCACCTGTTGCTGATCGGCGGCCCGACCGACGTGGTGGTCGAGCCCAATATCGTGCGCGCGGTGCCAGCCTCGCGCGAGATACCGGCGGCGCGCGGGCCTGCCACGGCGGAGCTATTGCCACGCGCCATTCCCCTGCCCGACAGCGAAGCAAACGATTCTTGGCCGCTGCAACCCGAACCGACGGCACCGCCGCTGCGGCGGGCGCCGCGGATCGAGCCGATACCGGACGAGCAGACAATTTCGCCGGTCAAACCGCCCACTGAAGCCCCGTCGCGCGCGCAGCGTGACGCACTGACCGCGCTCGCCGCCAATCTGGCGGTTCACCCGGTCCCGCCGTCACGCACCCGGCCCGCAGCGGCCGCGCGCACGCCTATCGTCGAACCGCGCGCGGAGCCACGTCCCGAACCGCGCATACCGGCGCAGCCTGCCACCGCGGAATCTCCGTCCGCGGTGGATCAAAGCCTCGCGGAAATGGCGCACCGACTTGAAGCGGCGTTGCGCAAGCCGAAGACGCCCGATGCCCGCGAGGCGGCTGCTCCGTCGGTAGCACCACGCGCAGCACCATCATCTGAGTCCAATGCTGAGGTTGAAGCTCCAACGCCGCCGCCGGCAATGTCGCCTCCGCCACCGCCGCGTGCCGCGCGCGCGGCCGACGCGAGCCCGGCGCGACCTGACGCCCCGGCGAAGGAAGGCAAGGCGCTGTACGACAGTCTCGAGCAGGAGATGGCGAGCTTGTTGGGACGCCCACCCAGCAAAACCTGACGGCATCAGCACGGAACCTTCTCAGTAGGTCCGGCGCCGTTTGCGCCAGCTCGAGCAAAACCTGGAAAGAATCGGCACGCGGACTTCGGCGAATGCCAGGGAAGCGGCCGAGGATTTCGGCGACGCGATCGTTTCAGCGTTGGCCGACTGGGCCGGCCGGTTCATCCACATTGCTCAGCTCGTTAACGGTCAGCCAACTCCGGTCTAAAACACGGTACCGCAGCGGCGCGGGACCATGTACATGCATTTCGCGCGCACCCGGCGGGGATCCCATGCTCGACGCCTATCCGATCCAAAGCAATGGCGGCACCTCGCTGGCCACCGCCGCTTGGGTCGACCTCTTCAACCCGGCCGACGCGGAAATATCGGCGTTCGAACAGGCTTTTGGGCTCCGCGTGCCGACGCAGGACAAGCTTTCCGAAATCGAGACGACCAGCCGGCTTCGCGTCGAGCGCGAGGCGCTCTATTTGACTGCACCGCTGATCTTTGCCGCGGCAAACGAGCCGTGGATTCCGGCACCAACCGGCTTTGTGCTGTCCAAACGGGTGTTGATGACGGTGCGCTTTGCCAAATCCGCAGCCTTCGATACGGTGATCAAGGAGTTGGGTGAGGCCGAAAAATTCGAGCCGGCGCTCGCCTTTGTCCGCCTGCTCGAGGAGCTGATTGATCGGATGGCCGACCTGCTCGAAGCGAGCGGGCGTGACCTCGACGACGCCTCTCGTCTCATCTTCCGGCAAGAAACCCCGAGCCGGACGAAGTTGTCGCACGAGACCGCAATGTTGCGCCGGCTGATGATGCGGACCGGCCGCACCAGTGAACGGATGGCGCGAATTCAATATAGCTTGGTCTGCCTCGACCGCATGGCGAAGTTCGCGGTGGAGCAAGGCAAGGAATGGATCGCGCCGGATCTGGCCAGCCGGCTGCAAACCGTATCGTCGGACATCGCTTCCCTGGTCCGGTTCACCGAGGGCCTGATCAGCCGCGTTCAGCTGCTCCAGGACGCCGCGACCGGCATTATCAACGTCGACCAGAACGATGTGATGAAGGTCTTGACCATCGCCTCGGTCGTGGGGATTCCCCCGGTATTGGTCGTCGGTGTCTACGGCATGAATTTCAAGAACATGCCGGAGCTTGCTTGGACCTGGGGTTATCCCTACGCCTTGGCCTTGGTCGTCGTCACCGCGCTGCTGCCGCTGATCTGGTTCAAGTGGAAGGATTGGATCTGATCGGCCGGACGGGTTGCCACAGCACCGTAAGCTTCGAAGGCGCGCGGCTAGCGCATCAACGCGCCGCCGTCGACGCTGATGGTCTGTCCGGTGACAAAATTGCTGTCGTCCGAGCAGAGGTAGATCAGCGTCGAGATCAAATCGGCGGGCAATTGCTCGCGCTGAATGGCGCGGGCGGCGATGCCGGCGGCGCTCGCTTTGCCGGTCCAATCCGGATTGACCACGACCGCCTCGCTCATGGTGAGCCCGGGCGCGATGGCATTGACGCAGATATTGTGCGGCCCAAGTTCGCGGGCGAGCGAGCGCGTCATCGACACCACGGCACCCTTGGAAGCGACGTAGTGCAACAGGTTCCCGGTGCCCTTGAACGCGGTGCCGGACGCCATGTTGACGATGCGACCCTTCTTGTTCTCGATCATGACCGGGGCGACGGCCTTCGCGCATTGAAACGTGCCGCGCACGTTCACCAGCATCACCCGGTCCCATTCCTCTTCGCTGATCTGTTGAAACGGTTTCAAGGCGAGATCGGCGAACAGGGCGGCATTATTGACAAGGATGTCGACGGTGCCGAATTCCCGCACCGTATCGGCCACGAGGTTCTCGACCGACTGCTTCGATGTGACATCCGCGCGTACATAGATCGCGCGCTGCTGCGTCTCGCAAATGCGCTCGGCGACCGGGCTCCCGTCCAGCACATCGGAAACGACCACCTTGGCGCCGGCGGCGGCCAAGCCCTCGCAGAAAGCTGCGCCGATGCCCCGCGCGCCACCGGTCACGATCGCAACTTTGTCCTTGAGGCGCGTATCCATGATTCCGCTTCCCTGAGCTGAGCTGCCGGCCACTTTACGAAGCTATCCGCTTCGCAGTCAAAGCTTCCGGCTGCTTGGCAGGGCGAAATCATTTTCACGATGGACGGCTTTGCCCACGCTCGGATATCGAGCAGCGCGAGCGATAGCACCTGCAGCAGCCTGATCCCGCTTCGCTCAAGCGAGCCGTCGGGTGCTTTGCAGGCGCAATGGCAGAGCAAGTGGCCGATGAGGCCGAGAGCCCAAGCGGACGCTTATTCCTCGCGGTAGACCCGCTCGCGGCGCTCGTGGCGTTCCTGCGCTTCGATCGAAAGCGTGGCGATGGGGCGCGCTTCCAGCCGCTTGAGCGAAATCGGCTCGCCGGTCTCCTCGCAATAGCCGTAGGTGCCGTCCTCGATGCGCTGCAGCGCGGCATCAATCTTGGCAATCAACTTGCGCTGACGGTCGCGGGCGCGCAATTCGATCGCCCGGTCGGTCTCCGAGGAGGCACGGTCGGCGAGGTCTGGATGGTTTTGGTTGTCGTCCTGCAGATGCTGAAGCGTCTCTTTCGCCTCCTTGAGGATGGCCTCCCGCCAATCGAGCAGCTTCAGGCGGAAATACTCCCGCTGGCGCTCGTTCATGAACGGTTCCTTGTCCGTAGGACGGTAGAGTTTTTCGAACGGCCGGATGCCCTTACCGTTCTTGCTCAACGTGTCGTCGTATCGACCATTTTTGCTCTTGACCGACTGCATTGTCCCTCTGCTCCGCGCACGCGACTGCGGCAGATCCTCCCAGCGAGGCTGGCCTATATATCGAGGGACTATGACGGTGACAATAACGATGATGGCGCCGGATACCTCCCGGGCTGACCTTATTGTAGAGCAGCGGCCGTACCTGGTAACCTTCTGGTAAGTCAAGAGATTCTAGTCCTGCCGACGCGCAGCCATCCGCCCCCAACCTTTCCCGGGCGGTCTCGCTCTGGTAACTCGATCGCACTTTCGCAACCGGAAATTCACCTTCAGACCGGCAGCCACCGATTTCAGCCACAAAGCGTAACCTGGCAAACCCACCAACCATAGCTCGATGCTTCGCCGCACGCGCCGTGCCGCGTAGCGGATTTCCGAGACCCGCGGCGCCCGCCGCCGCAGCAAAAACATTAAAGTTTTCTTTACCCTGTCGCGCCTAGTTCTCTGCATCAGGCAAGCTTGGCATCATGCAGCCGGTCCACCGCAATTCGCTCACCAACTTATATTCGACGTGCCCAGTCGACGCGGCGTCCGTGACGACGGTTGAGACCGCTCGTTCCAGGCTGCAACCGGGCCCTGATGCCGGCTTCCATCTTCATCCATTATTTCCGCAACACGAGGCCACACGAGCGTTGGTCGGGCGTCGCCTCGCTGACGTCGAACGCGACTTGATCTTGGACACTTTGAGGTTTTGTCTGGGAAACCGGACACGCGCCGCCAAAATGCTCGGCGTCTCGATTCGTACGATGAGAAACCGGCTTAAGGAATTCGCGTCGGACGGGCTAAGCATACCGCCCGCCGAGCAACGGCAGGGTTCGTAGAAGGCGATCGAGCGAGCGACCCGCCGCCCCGGCTCGATTAACAAATTCCTAGAAACATTGCTTGCATTCGAGGCCTCCGGATAAACGCGGCGCAATCGCCTCGTGCTATCAGCCTTGCTGGGGCGCGATTGCCAACGCAGGGCGGGGATCGGGGATCATGTTTGCCTTGGCTGAAGATGAGGTCCTAGGCCGGACCCAAGGGCTGGAGGCTGAGCTCGCGGAAGCTCGCTCTAAGATCAAACAACTTGAATCCAGGATCGAAACGGACGCCCTTCTCGACATCTTCAACCGCAGAGGATTCGAACGGGAGTTGGCGCGTGCGGTCTTGCACGTGAACCGCTACCAAAGGAGCGCGGCGGTAATTTTCATCGATCTGGACGACTTCAAGTCCATCAACGATCGATTTGGCCATCTTGCCGGCGACGCCACTTTGAAGGCTGTGGCGGAAACTATTATCAATACTTGCCGCGCCTCGGATACGGTTGCGCGTTTCGGCGGCGACGAATTCGCCGTACTTCTCTGGAATCTGCGGGAGGACGACGCTCGGGCCAAGGCGCGATGCTTGGAAAGAGCGATTGGAGCCACGAAAATGCGCTTCGCGGGCGAGGTCAGCTCGGTCGGTGCTTCCGCCGGCTTCACCATGCTGCAGCGCTTCGACAGCCCAACCGAAGTCATAGCGCGTGCCGACAAGGACATGTACTCCCGCAAGACAGAGAAGAAGACCGGGGAGCAGCGTTTGCCGGCGGCGTTGGTCATTGACCCCCGGCAAGTCGCCCGGCTTTTCCAAGAACTCCAGTCGCGCCCCGCAGAACTCGCCGCTGTGGGCCGCTGACGGGCCGATTTCGGCCCGGCAGCCATGCCGCCGATTATTGCAAAATCGCATCGGTGCTGCATAGTTGCCGCGTCGGCGGCTACACCCGTGGCCGCGGCCAAGCGAGCGGATTCTCATGCGTTTCGAAGGAACCAGCGCCTACGTCGCTACCGAGGACCTCAAGGTTGCGGTCAACGCCGCCATCGCACTGGAGCGGCCGTTGCTGGTCAAGGGCGAGCCGGGCACCGGCAAGACCGTGCTGGCGATCGAGATCGCCAAGGCGCTCGGCGCGCCGCTGATCGAGTGGCATATCAAGTCGACCACCAAAGCGCTGCAAGGGCTCTACGAGTACGACGCGGTGACTCGCCTGCGCGACAGCCAGTTGGGCGACGCCCGCGTCAAGGATATCCGCAACTACATCAAGCGCGGCAAGTTGTGGGAGGCTTTCGTCGCCGACGAGCGACCGGTGCTGCTGATCGACGAGATCGACAAGGCCGATATCGAGTTCCCCAACGATCTGTTGCAGGAGCTTGATCGCATGGAGTTCTTTGTCTACGAGACCGGCGAGACGATCCATGCCCGGCGCCGGCCGATCGTCGTCATCACCTCGAACAATGAGAAGGAATTGCCGGACGCGTTCCTGCGCCGCTGTTTCTTTCATTACATCCGCTTTCCCGACCCCGACACGATGCGCGCGATCGTCGAGGTGCACTTCCCCGGCATCAAGCACCGTCTGGTGGCGGAGGCGCTGCGGCTGTTTTACGAGATCCGCGACGTGCCCGGCATGAAGAAGAAACCTTCAACCTCCGAATTACTCGATTGGCTGAAGCTCTTGATGGTCGAAGATATTTCGTTGGAGACGCTGCGCGAGCGCGATCCGAAGAAATTGATCCCGCCGCTGCATGGCGCGCTGATCAAGAACGAGCAGGATGTGTACCTGTTCGAGCGGCTGGCGTTCATGACCAGAAGAGAGGGCCGCTGAGCCACGCCGGCGCTTACCACAATGGGTGCATGCTGAAGGTGTAGGTGGCGCCCAACCCGAAGGTCAGTTGGTTTGGCGAACCGCGCAGGGTCACAAGCGGAGAATTGGCGGGGGAATCGCTGATGCGCTCGTATTCCACCAAGGCGTGGGCCTGCCACTGCCGGTTAAAGAAATACTCGACCTGGCCGCCCGCGCCATAAGAATAAAACCCGCCGGTCGCGTTGTAGACGGGCAGCCCGGAGGCGGCGGACTGCGCCGCGCTAATGCTGAAATACGGTGAAATCGCAGCGGTCGATTGCAGCGACAGGCGCGGGCCGCCGGACAGCCGCCACTGGCCCAGCGGCACCACCGCGTCGGCGAAAAGATCGCTGCTGACGCCGGTTTCGCCGCCGATTCCTTGGCGAACTTCGCCGCGCAGGCGCAGCCACGGCACCGGCCAATAGACGGCGTAGCCGCCGAACTGCATCGCCCAGGGCACATCGCCGAGACCATTGAGCTGGCTATAGGACGAGGCGTAGCGCGGCCATACGAGTTTGCCGACCGCGCCAAGCTGTAACTGACCGAAATCGAAAATGGGCAGGCCGAAGCCGTCGCGCGCTCCGAAAAAGAATGGCGGATCGCCCGGTTTTTGCAGAGCAAGAAGCGGGAAGCCGGTCAACCCATACTCGGTGGTCGGGGCGCCCGGCCAAGCCGGAATCGCCCGGACTTCGGCGCCCACCGTAACGATCCAGTCGGGAGTGGGCGACGCGTAGGTCGTTGCTGCGGCCGGAGGCGGTGGCGACGGTGGGGGAGAAAGATCGGCCGCAGCGGCAATACCGGGCGCGGCGACAAAGACCGCCGCAACAGCAGCACGCCAGCCGGTCCATATCATGCGACGATGTCCCCATCCGCCCGCACGGCGCGGACCTATATCATTACCGAACAAATCCTTTCCAAATCTTACGCCCCTTTCACGCTTTGGCACCTTCGCGCCGTGTGCTGCGATTTGGTGACCGTGCCGCTAGCGTCGATGGCGGAATTCCGCTGTCAGCCGTCGGTTCCGTGCCCGCGGGTGGCGGCACAAGGGAGTCGGGGGCACCCTGTTCCCAATCGTCCTCTTCTGACCCGGCTTGCTGCGCGCGTCCGGCCATGGCGATTGCGGCTTCGCGGGCGCGGCGACGCGCCATTTCGGCGGCGCGGGCGCGGCGTTCGGCTGCGGCATTGCCGAGCCGCTTCATCCAATAGTACATCTGCGCGGTGGCGCGGCCGAATAGTCCACCTGCCCAGACCAGTTCGAACGGCGTGAATTGCCGCCACGTTTGATCGCCGTCGACAATTGCGCGGGCGATCAGGTTGCCAGCCATCGCCGTGGTGTTGAGGCCGTGGCCGCCGAAACCGCTCGCCAGCCACATGCCAGGGCCGAGCTCGCCAATCTGCGGCATGCGATGAATCGAATTCCCCAGGGTGCCGGACCAAGTGTAGTCGACGGCAAGATCGCCGAACTGGGGATATGTTTGTTTGATATCTGCGGTCAGGGCGTGCACGTAACGGCGCGGATTTCGCGCCCACGTCGTCGCCCGGCCCGACCACATCAGCCGATCGCCGCCGACGATGCGATAATGATTGTCGGCAAGGTCCGCGTCACTGACGGCACCGCGATAATCGATCGCTTCGGCAAGACGCGGACCGAGCGGTGCGGTGGTAATCACATAGGTGGTGACCGGAATGAGCGCGGACGCAACCCGCGGCATCAGCGACGCGATCTGTACGTTGCCGCACAGCACCACATGATCGGCCCGCAACCGCGCGGTCGGCGTGACGATGCGCTTGCGCACGCCTGCAGGATCGATGGACAAAGCCGGCGTGTGCTCGAAGATGCGGGCACCCGCGCGCTCGGCCGCGACAGCCAGCCCCAGCGCATAATTTAGCGGGTGGATATGGATCGCCCGCGGATAGTGAATGGCGTGAAAGTAACGCTCGCTGCGCAGCACTGCCCGCACGCGATCGGTCGGCCAGCCTTCGATCTCGGCACCGAACTCGCCCAGAAATCCGACGAGGCGTATGAGCTCGTCGCCATCGTCGGTCTTGGAGACGTGAAGCCAGCCGTCCTGCGCCGCAATCCCGGGCATCGCGTCGTCGCGGATGGCGTTGCGGACGTAGTCGAGACCACTTTGCGACAGCGCCCACAAATCCTTGGCCGCCGCAAAGCCGACCCGGGCGATAATGCTGTCGGGCGCGGCGGCAAAGCCCGGCAGCACAAAGCCGGTATTGCGGCCGGAGGCGCTTGCGGCGATGCGGCCGGCTTCGATGAGCACGACGGACCACCCGGCGCGCGCCACCTCGCGCGCCGTCGTCAGGCCGGCAAGCCCACCGCCGATCACACAAACGTCGACGTCGAGATCGACATGAAGCTGCGACCGACGCGGTGCCGTCACCGTTGTCGCAGCGTACCAACTTTCGCCATAGGCCGTGATATCGGCGGGCTCCATCACGAGACACTAGACTGGCGCCGCCGAGAAAGCGACATTGCCGGGATGCGTCGTTTGCTGCTGTTACGCCATGCCAAGACCGAGCGCGCCGAGCCGGGCGAGCGCGATCGCGATCGCAAGCTGACGGCGCGCGGCCGCGCCGATGCGCCCGTGATCGGCGCCTACCTCGCCCGCCACGGCCTTGTTCCGGACCTTGTCCTGGTTTCACCGGTGACGCGCGCCGAAGAAACCTGGGCGCTGGTCGCGCCGGCCTTTGCCAAGGCGCCGCGTGTGGTCAACGACGAGCGTATCTACAACGCCAGCCCCGAAACGCTGATCGGCCTTATCCGCCAGACTCGCGACGCGCACATACTCCTTGTCGTCGGTCATAATCCGGGCCTGCACGATCTGGCGGTGCGTTTGATCGCCTCGGGCGACGTCGAAGCGCGCGAGCGCGTCAACGAAAAGCTGCCGACGTCCGGGCTCGTCGTCATCGATCTCAGCTTCGACGACTGGTCGCGGCTGCACGCCAATGCCGGAAGGCTGGAGCGTTTCGTCACACCGCGGCTGATCGGCGCCGCTAGTGACTGAGCCCTCCTGAGGCGCCGCAATGGCGCCCTACCCCGCCAGCGCCGCCAAGATGCGCGCCCAGCTGCGAATGCCTTTGTGGAAGCTTCGCAGGTCGTATTTCTCGTTGGGCGAATGCACGCGGTCGTCGTCCAGCGCGAAGCCGACCATCAGAGTGTCCATGCCGAGCACGGTCTTGAAATCGCCGACGATGGGGATCGAGCCGCCGGCGCCGATGGTGATCGCCTTCTTGCCCCACTCTTTCGCAAGCGCCGCCCGCACCTTGCCGAGCGCCGGATTATCGAACGCCACTTCGAAAGCCGGCGCGCTGCTGAAGCTGCCGAACTCCACCGAGCAGTCGGCCGGAACGCGGGCGCGCACAAAATCGCGGAAGGAACTGCGGATTTTTTCCGGATCCTGGGCGCCGACGAGACGGAACGAGACCTTGGCCATCGCCTTGCCGGGAATGACGGTCTTCGCCCCCTCGCCGGTGTAGCCGCCGAGAATGCCGTTGACCTCGGCGGTCGGCCGCGTGGAAATCTGCTCGATCAGCAGGCGGTCCTTCTCGCCGGCCGGAATTTTCAAACCGATAGGGCCTAGGAATTTTTCCACCGTCAGGTTCAATCCGGCGAGATCGGCCTTGGTGTCGGCCGGCAGTTCGTGGACGCCGTCGTAGAAGCCGGGAATGGCGACCGAGCCGTCGGGCCTGTGCATCGCCGCAAGGACATCGGCCAGGACATGGATCGGATTGCGCGCCGCACTGCCGAACACGCCGGAATGCAGGTCGCGATCGGCGCAGGTGAGCCTGATCTCTTCGTAGACCAACCCCCGCAGCGAGGTCGTTATCGCAGGCGTCTGTGCGTCCCACATGCCGGTATCGCAGACGAGCGCCAGATCGCGCTTGAGCTCGCCGGCATTGGCGCGCACGAAGCCGAACAGGTGTTTTGAGCCGCACTCCTCTTCGCCTTCGATCATCATGGTGATGTCGAGCGGCAGCTTCCCCGTCACGGACTTGAAGGCACGGCAGGCTTCGATGAAGGTCATGGCCTGCCCTTTGTCGTCGCAGGCGCCGCGCGCAGCGATGATTTTGCGGCCGCCGTCGCGCGTTTCGATGCGCGGCTCGAACGGCGGCGTCTTCCAAAGATCCAGCGGATCGACCGGCTGCACGTCGTAATGGCCATAGAACAGCACGCGCGGTGCTTTCCCGTTGACCGGGCCGCTACCGCTCTTGCCCAAAGGACTCTTGCCAATCACGACCGGGTGGCCGTCGGTCGGACGTACGCTGGTCTCAAACCCGAGGCCCCGGAAGTCGGCCGCGACGTGTTCGGCCGCCGTGCGGCAATGCGGTGCATAGGCCGGATCGGTCGAGATCGACTGAATGCGCAGCAGCGCGAACAACCGATCGAGGCTTCCATCGAGATCGCGGTCGATGCGGTCGAGGACGGCAGGCAGAGCTTCTGATGGCATCATCACATCACCGTTCAACACGTGTTGTGACCGACGGCGGTCAAGTTCCATATCTTGCGTTTCTATCATGCCGAGGTGCGGCAATTACAACTGCGGCTGAGCGCCCAATTGGTCCGCGACAGACTTGTCATGCAGCGCCCCTAATGTACATTATGGCAAGAAGGTGCTGGAACTGGGGCTGGTGAGGGGATAATGGACGAGCTGGTTGGGCGTCTCGTCGCCGACGTCGATCGGCTCGCCGCCGAAACGGCCGTTGGCATTATTCTCGACTTCCTGGTCAACGAAGGACTTGCCGACAAAATGCGATTGCTCTTGGCCAAGCTGCCCGGAGCTGAACCGCTGATGCAAAAAGCCGCGAGGGAGAGCGGCAGCGGCATGGGCGACGTGATGGGCGCGGGCAGGTGCATGATGGCCGCCGGACTGAGCATGGGTCACGTGCAGATCATCACGCGGCAATTCATCGCTTTTCCGCGCGAGAAAGTCGGCGGGGACGAACTCGGTGAGATCGTCGGCGCCATACCCGGTCTCGCACAATTTGTTTGAGTACCAACGTGGTTGCCGCGCTATTGCGCGACTGAGGAGAGTCATCGATGGCGTATCCCATCACCGATATTCGAGCCATCGGGCCGGATACCGCCGTGATCCTCAAATCGGACGGCATTCGTACAACCGTGAGTTTATTGCGGTCGGGCAAGACCCCGAAGCAACGGCTTAAGATCGCCGCGATGATCGGCACCGACGAGAAACGCGTTCTCGACTGGGTGACGGCCGCCGACCGCATGCGCGTGAAAGGCGTCGGATGGGAATATTCGGAGCTGTTGCGCGCGGCCGGCGTCAAGACGGTCAAAGAACTCAAGTTCCGCAACCCGCGCAAGCTGGTCCAAGCCATGGCGGCGGCCAACACCAAGCGCAAACTGGTGCGGCTGCTGCCCTCGGAGAATACCGTCACACGCTGGATCGACAGCGCCAAGAAGCTGCCACCCGTCATTCGCTATTGATTGCCCGAAGCCTAGGCGCCTTCTGCGCGCCGCAGCACCGGCCGGCGGCTTGACTCATCGCGACCGACCGCGCAAAGCGACCGCAAACAACGGCCGAGGAGATGGCCAGTGATGGCCAAGACCCTCACCCATCGGACTTTTTCCACGCCGGGCTCCGCCTCCGGCGGCACCATGCTTGAGCGGCTGCTCGCCAAGGCGCGGCCGCTGGTCATGGGCGTGCTCAACGTCACGCCGGATTCATTTTCCGACGGCGGCCGCTATCTCGATCCGCAAGCCGCCATCGTGCATGCCCGTCGTCTCGCCGCGGAAGGTGCCGATATTCTCGATGTCGGCGCGGAATCGACGCGGCCCTATGGCGGTGCCGTTCGCATATCGCTCGAGGAGGAACGCGCGCGGCTGGCTTCGGTGCTGTCCGATGTCATCGCGCTTGGCGTTCCGGTGTCGATCGATACGCTGAAAGCCGCCACCGCCGCCTGGGCGCTCGATCTGGGCGCGGCGATCGTCAATGACGTGTGGGGCCTGCAGGGCGATGCCGACATGGCCCGCGTCGTAGCCGAACACCAAGCGCCCGTAGTCATCATGCACAATCGCGAGACCGCCGATCCGGCGATCGACATCGTCGCCGAGGTGACGGACTTCTTCCGGCGCTCGCTCGAAATCGCGGCGCGCGCCGGCATTCCGCGCCAACGGATCGTCCTCGATCCCGGCATCGGCTTCGGCAAGACGGCAGAGCAGAGTTTGATTTGCATCGCCCGGCTCGACGCCTGGCGCGATTTCGGCGTGCCGCTCCTGGTCGGCGCTTCGCGCAAGCGCTTCATCCATTCAATCGCGCCGTCCGAGCCCATGAACCGCCTCGGCGGATCGCTGGCCGCGCATCTTCTGGCCGTCGAGAACGGCGCGACAATCGTTCGGGTCCACGATGTGGCGGCGATGGCGCAGGCGCTGGCCGTCGCTTCGGCGATCAGGCGCGTGCGATGAGCGACGCGATTTTTGTCAATGGTCTCGTCCTCCACGCCTATCACGGCGTCATGCCGCACGAAGCCAAAGTCGGGCAGCCCTTCCGGCTTGACCTCATGATCGACATCGATCTCGCCGAGGCCTCGCGCACCGACACGCTGAAAGGTACGGTCTCCTATGAAGCAGTGATAAAAACCGCGAGCGAGGCGTTCTGTGCGCGACGCTATCGCCTCGTCGAGGCCGCTGCCGGGGCGGTCGCAGACGCGGTGCTTGCCCGGTTTCCCCAGGTTGGCGGTATTCGCGTCACTGTGCGTAAGCCGCACGCTCCGATCGCAGCGACCTTCGACGATGTCGGGGTGATCGTCACGCGTACGCGGCAACGCCCACGGCCATGACCTTGGCGGAGGCATTCGTCGCGCTCGGCGGCAATGTCGGTGGCGTGCGCTCGACTTTTAGCCGGGCCATTGCGTTGTTCTGCGACGAGAGCGCAGTGCGCCTGACAGCGCGCTCGTCCGATTACCGCACCCCGCCCTGGGGCCTGACCGACCAGCCGCCATTCGTCAACGCCGTCATTGGCGTTACGACCTCGCTCACGCCGCATGAACTGCTCGCGCGCGCGGAGCAATGCGAACGCGCGCTCGGGCGCGACCGCCCCCGCGAACGCCGCCGGGGACCGCGCACGATCGACATCGACCTTCTTGCCTATGACGACCTCCTTCTCAACGATCCGGACCTGATTTTGCCCCACCCGCATCTGTTCGACCGCGCCTTTGTGCTGGTCCCGCTCGCCGAGATCGCGCCCGAGCGGGTGATCGCCGGCGTCCGGGTACGCACCGCGCTGGAGTGCCTGGACAGAACCGGCATCGAAAAGCTGCCGCCATACGGCTGATGTCCGGCGACGCAATGCAGATATGCCTGGGTTGCCGGCCTCGGATTGCACTTTGCCGGAAAGGTCGGTTGGCCTCCATCGCCCGGCATGGCATTTTGCGATCATGACTGATCCTGAAATCCTGCCCTTTACCGCCGATTTCGCCTCGGCGACGCGGGAGGATTGGCGCAAGCTTGTCGACGCCGTGCTCAAGGGTGCGCCGTTCGAGCGGCTCGTCAGCACCACCTACGATGGCCTGCGCATTGAACCGCTCGCGGCACGCCGCAAGGACGCGCGGCCCATCGCCGGGCGCACGGGCGCCACGGCCTGGGAGGTGCTGGCGCGGATCGATCACCCCGATCCGGCGCTTGCCAATGAAATCGCACTCCGTGAACTCGAGAACGGCGCCAGCGGCCTCTCGCTGGTGTTTGCCAACTCGCTCGGCGACCACGGCTTTGGGCTGCCGGCGCGTGAGGATGCACTTGCCCGCGTGCTCGAGGGCGTTGACGTCGCCGCAGACGTTGCGATCGAGCTCGATCTGTCGCCCCATGCGGAGGCCGCCGTCGACGCGGCGCTGGCAAAGGGGCTCGCTTTATCGCCGCGGGCCACGCGTCTACGCCTCGGACGCGATCCCCTCGGCGCCATGGCGCTTGCTGGAAGCGCAGCGCGGAAGTGGAACGAGGAAGCGCCGCATTTTGCTCGCCGCGTCGCGGCGTTGGCCCGCGAAGGCTTCCAAGGCAGGCTCGCTGCGGCCGACGGACGGGTCATCCATAATGCCGGCGGCTCCGAGGCGCAGGAATTGGCCTTCGCACTCGGCGTTGCGCTGGCGTATCTACGCGCGCTAGAGGCGGCGGGTGTAGCGCTCGAAACGGCGCGGCGCATGATTTTCTTCCGCCTCTGCGCCGATGCCGATCAATTTCTCACCATCGCCAAATTCCGCGCACTACGGAAATTATGGAGTCGCGTGGAGGCCTCTTGCGGGCTGGCGCCGGAACCGGCATTCGTTTCGGCCGAAACCGCCTGGCGCATGATGGCGCAACGCGATCCGCACGTGAACATTTTGCGCGCGGCCATCGCGGTATCCGCCGCGGCACTGGGCGGCGCCGATGCGATCACGGTCCTGCCGTTCACGGCCGCGCGCGGTCTGCCGGAGCGTTTGGCGCGGCGCATCGCGCGCAACACCCAACTCATTCTCATTGAGGAAGCGCACCTCGCCAGCGTCGCCGATCCGGCAGCCGGTTCCGGCGCGGTCGAGGATTTGACGGATCAGCTTTGCCAAACGGCGTGGGTGCTGATCCGTGCGATCGAGGCGGCAGGCGGGGTCGCCGCCGCGCTGGAAAGCGGGCTGATCCAAAATCAAGTCGCCGCCGTGCGCGCCAAGCGCGCCACCGCAGTGGCGCAACGCCGCGATGCGCTGACCGGCGTCAGCGCGTTCCCGAACCTGCACGAGGCCGAGGTGGCGGTCATGGCCGTGGCGAAGCAGAGCCATTCGCCGCCCCCGCAAGCTGGCAAAGCGCGAACGTTCGCCCCGCTGCCGGCGATCCGTCTGGCGCAGCCGTTCGAAGCGTTGCGCGATGCGTCCGATCGTTGGCGTGCAGCCACCGGTGCGCGGCCGAAAATCTTTTTCGCCAATCTCGGCACGCCTGCCGATTTCAGCGCACGCGCGACCTTTGCTAAGAATTTTTTCGAGGCCGGCGGCATCGAGCCGGTCGGGACCGAAAGCCATGACGCCGCGGCTCTGGCGGCCGCCTTCAAAGCAGCCGGTACGGCACTGGCCTGCCTGTGTTCCGCCGACAAGGTCTACGAGAAAGAAGCGCCCGCGGCAGCCGCGACGCTCAAAGCAGCCGGGGCGCGGCACATCTATCTCGCCGGCCGCCCGGGCGAACGGGAGGCCGCCTTCCGAGCGGCCGGGGTCCAATCGTTCATTTATGACGGCTGCGACGCCCTGGCGACACTCAAAAGCGCGTACGATATCCTTGGTATCGAGATCGGATGAACCGATGAGCCGAATTCCGAATTTCGCCGGGATCGATTTCGCCGAGGCGCCGCTTGCGGCCGCGCCGCCGGCCGCCGTTGCCATGCCTTGGCTCACGCCTAAAGGCGTTGCGGTCAAGAGCGCCTACGGCGCCGACGATCTCGACGGCCTTGATGGTCTCGACACTTTTCCCGGCATCGCGCCCTATCTGCGCGGACCCTACCCGACCATGTACCTGACCCAGCCGTGGACCATCCGGCAATATGCCGGTTTCTCTACCGCTGAGGATTCCAACGCCTTCTACCGGCGCAATCTTGCCTCCGGGCAGAAGGGGCTTTCGATCGCCTTCGATCTCGCCACCCATCGCGGCTACGACAGCGATCACCCGCGCGTCGCCGGCGACGTCGGCATGGCGGGCGTCGCGATCGACTCGATCTACGACATGCGCACGCTGTTCGCCGGCATTCCGCTCGAGCAGATGTCGGTGTCGATGACCATGAACGGCGCCGTGCTACCGGTGCTGGCGCTCTATATCGTGGCGGCCGAGGAGCAAGGCGTGCCGCCGGAAAAACTCGCCGGCACCATCCAGAACGACATTCTTAAAGAGTTCATGGTACGCAACACCTACATCTATCCGCCCAAACCTTCGCTGCGCATCATCTCCGATATATTCGCCTACACCTCGGCGCATATGCCGAAGTTCAATTCGATCTCGATCTCCGGCTACCACATGCAGGAGGCCGGAGCGACCGCCGACCTTGAGCTCGCCTATACGCTGGCCGACGGCGTCGAGTATGTGCGCGCCGGCCTTGCCGCCAACCTCGACGTCGATCGCTTCGCGCCGCGGCTGTCGTTCTTCTTCGGCATCGGCATGAACTTTTTCATGGAAGTGGCGAAGCTGCGCGCCGCGCGGGTGCTTTGGGCGAAGCTGATGCAGCCGTTCGCACCGCACGATGCGCGCTCGCTGTCGCTGCGCACCCATTGCCAAACTTCCGGCTGGTCGCTCGCCGCGCAGGACGTTTTCAACAACGTGGTGCGTACCTGCATCGAGGCGATGGCGGCAACCCAGGGCCACACCCAGTCGCTGCACACCAACGCGCTCGACGAGGCGCTGGCGCTGCCGACCGATTTTTCCGCCCGCATTGCCCGCAACACGCAGATCGTGCTGCAGCGCGAAAGCGGCACCACGCGCATGATCGACCCATGGGGCGGCTCATTCTACGTCGAGCGGCTCACCCACGACCTCGCGACCAAGGCCTGGGCGCATATCCGCGAGGTCGAGGAGCTCGGCGGCATGACCCGCGCGATCGAAGCCTCGCTGCCAAAGCTGCGCATCGAGGAGGCCGCCGCGCGCACCCAGGCGCGCATCGATACCGGCGCCCAAGCGGTGATCGGCGTCAACAAATACCGGCCGCAGGACGAGGCGCCGATCGACATCCTCAAGGTCGAGAACGGCGCGGTGCGGCAGTTGCAGATCGACAAACTCACGCGGCTCAAGCGCGAACGCGATCCAATAGCCGTCGCCGAAGCGCTCGCCGCGCTGACGCGCAACGCCTCGGGCGGTAACGGCAATCTGCTCGCCCTGACAGTCGACGCGGCGCGCGCCAAGGCGACGGTCGGCGAGATATCATTGGCGCTGGAGCAGGTTTTCGGACGCCATCAGGCGGAGATCAAGACGATCTCCGGCGTCTATAGGCGGGAGGTCGGCATGGCGGACGCCGTCGAGCGGATGAAGAAGCGCGTCGCCGAATTCGAGGACAAGGAAGGCCGCCGCCCGCGCATCCTGGTCGCCAAGATCGGCCAGGACGGCCACGACCGCGGCCAAAAGGTGATCGCCTCGGCCTTCGCCGACCTCGGCTTCGACGTCGATATCGGGCCTTTGTTCGCGACGCCGGCGGAAGCAGCGCGCCAGGCGGTCGAGAACGACGTGCACATCCTCGGCATCTCGTCGCTCGCCGGCGCGCATCTGACGCTGGTGCCGGAGCTGAAAGCCGAGCTCGGCCGCAACGGCCGCTCCGACATCATGATCGTGGTCGGCGGCGTGGTCCCCGCGCAGGATTACGAGGCGCTCAAGGCCGCCGGCGCAGAGGCGATCTTTCCGCCCGGCACGGTGATCGCAGAAGCCGCAGAGTCGCTGCTCGATACGCTCAACCGGCGCCTCGGCCACACCCGGGCGGCAGCGGAGTAAGCAACATGAGCAAGCTCGCAATTGCCCATGACGCGATGGTGTTCATCGGCGACGGCCGCAAGGCTCTGTTCCTACGCAACGCCGGCGATGAGAAATTTCCGGATCTGAAGGTCGAGCGGGTCTTCGCCGAGGAGAACCCGCCGACCCACGAACAGGGCACCGACCGGCCCGGACGCGGCGTTGAGAGCGCGGGAACGCATCGCCGCAGCAGCGTAGAACAGACCGACTGGCATCATCTAGAAGAACACCGCTTTACCGAACGTGTGGCGGCCGCGCTCGAAGACGCGGTGCGCAAGCGCGGCGTGCCTGCGCTCGTCGTCGTTGCGCCGCCGCGCACGCTCGCCGATTTGCGCAACGCCTTCCACGCCGATGTCAAGAAACGGATCGTTGCCGAAGTCGGCAAAGATCTCACCAAGCACCCCGTGGGGGACATCGAGAAGCACCTGTTCGCGTAAAGCATGATCCGGAAAAGTGGAAGCCGGTTTTCCGAAAAGATCATGCTCACTAAGATGTTAGAGCGCCAATCGATTTAATCTGAAGCGATTGCGCTCTAAAGCACGCGCGGCGGTCTTATGACCTCCGCTTCACCGCGCCAGCGCCTCTTGCGGGCCGCCGGCAGGACTAGCAACCGGCGTGCCGCGGCCGGGCGCACGTCCCAACGAGCCGAGGAACGAGCGGAACGCGATATTGCTTTTGAGCGCGTCGCGCCCGGCGTCGATCAGCAGGTCGACCTGCTGCGGCGGCAGCACGAAGCGCGTTTCCACAGCGTTGAGTGCGGCCTTGCGCTGCGGATCGAACTGATCGAATGAGACGCGGCCGATGAAGAACTTCACGTCCCGGCAGTTCCATCCGGAAGGGGCGCCGAAGCGCCGGCGATCGGCCGCCGACAGCCCGCAGCGCCACTTGATGAGCGTGTCCTGCCATTCGCGCATGGTATCCTGGAAAGCCGAATAACTGCCGACCGCGCCGGACTCGGTCGCCGTATCGGACGCCGCCGTAACCAGCGTGATGCCGGTCGGGCCTGCTACGGTTTGCGCCCACGATCCCGAGGGCCCGCGTCCGGAATCGACCACCAGAAACAGCAGTCGTCGCAACTTGACGCCTTCCTCCGGCTCCAGCGGCCCATAGGGCGTGGTGGCGGCAAGGCGCGCCGTGGTGAAGCCGGCCAGCCCGTAATTGTCGACGACCCCGCCATCGAGCAGTTTCACGTAGCGGACTTCGCCGCTGTGATAACGCGCCAGCGCGTCCGCATAGATTTTGAGCAGCGGCGGCGCGGTCTCGCTGGCGCGCGCGCGTTCGACCCAGTCCGGCAACGGCACCGAACAGGCTCCGGGATAGCCCTGAATGACAACGGGCGCGAACAGCACCGGCACCGCCGCCGACGCCGCCACGGCAAGCGACACGGGGTAGCTGGCAAGGTCGCTACACAAGGCCCCGAATGTCGTGCGGCCGAACACGAACGGCGTGCGGTCGTAGATGTCGGAGGCGTTGATCCAGACCAGCGGCCGGCGTTCAAACAGCAGGCTTTTGAAAGTCGCGTGATCGAAAAGGTTGTCGTCAAGCCAGCGCGGGAATTGCGTCGAATCGTTGATGCCGCCCTGCAGCCCGCGCGCGATGTTGCCGAGGCTGATCGTCGTCTGCAGCCCTTCCTCGGCGTTACGCAGCAGGAAGCGCTGCTTGAAATCGGCCAACGCCTTGCGCTTCTTCAGCCCGTAATAGGCGGCAAGCACCGATCCGCCGGAGACGCCGGTGACGAAGTCGATGCGGTCGAGCAGCGACGCCGAGCGGTTCGGCACCCGCGTTTCGTCGAAGCCGGTCAGCACGCCGTAGGCGAAAGCCGCCGCGCGTGTGCCGCCGCCCGAGAATGACAGCGCGATGACGGTGTCGTCGTAATAGGTCTCGACGTCGCGGCCGAGTTCGGCGCCAACCTGCCTGGCGCTGCCGACGAGCGGCTGATTGATCGGCTCGTTGTGGATGACCTGGGCGCAGGCGACCAATAGGGCCGAACACGCAACGATGCGCCCTGCGCGGACTAAACGCTGCACCAGACCCCGCACCATTAACCAAGGTTATCGACGCTTCGCTCCCGCCCAGTCAAGCAAGGGTAAGCCCCGGGAGACCGGGGTCTTCCTTCGAGGTTAATGGCTTGCTTCGAATGCGACCTTTCGTCCCCGCGCCCGTGAACCGTGGAATTAGCCCATTGCGGACGCGGGCAGACGCGACTCGCATGGAGTTGCCGATGATGCCCGGGCGGCGATAGATTCTTTCGCCGATTCAACGCGCTAGGGCGAGCGTCCCGGCGGCGGTCCGACGAAACGGCAGATTTTTCGCGCTCTTTCACTCAGAATCAGCACGAAAGCCGCGTCATTGCGTGACAGAACTGTGAAGCGGCGGCCGCGCGAACGGCTCTGGCGGCTGACGACCTGGGCCGGAAACCGCACGCCGCCCGCCGGAAAATTCCCTTGGCACGTCCGCAATCCAACGGAAAAGACCGCGAGCGTGCAGCGCACTCTTTCGGATTCCTTACGAATCTCCGATACTTGCGCGTTCCCCTCTTAAGTCGTCCCCGCAATCCCCACATTTAGTGGTTGATTCAGAATTTTGTACTAAGTCTTGACGGGCGCGGCGGCCTTGGCCTAGCCTGATCAAGTTCGGCGCGCGGGTAAAGAAGTCCGCCGGGCTCTCCAAAAAGGGGTTTGCGGGACTGCCCCGTGCCGCCCACGGCGCGAGGCATTGGGTCTCCTTGTCCCAACGGGATGCCCGGACGCGTCGAATAAGGTCCGGCTGATGCGCCGGCCCGGAGGCAGAGACAGAGCAGGGCTGAGGCCGTACGCGGGCGAGTTCGCTTCACCGCGTCGCGGGGAAGCTGTCGGTGATCTATATTCGAAGCGGGTCTTCCGCAGGACCGCCGACCAGAGAAACGAGACTGAAAGGGGCAGAAAATGCGGATCGAGCGGCGCTACACCAAAGAGGGACAATCGCCATACGCGGAAATCGTGTTCCGGCTCACCACGAGCGAGATCCGCAACCCGGACGGCTCCGTCGTCTTCCATGCCGACGACGTCGAAGTGCCGGAGCTTTGGTCGCAAGTCGCCTCCGACGTGCTGGCGCAGAAGTATTTCCGCAAGGCCGGCGTACCGGCGCGCCTGAAAAAGGTCGAGGAGGAGAGCGTTCCCTCCTGGCTGTGGCGCAGCGTGGCCGACGAAGCCGCGCTTGAGGAGCTTGCCGAGAAGGAGCGATTCGTCGGCGAAACCTCCTGCAAGCAGGTTTTTGACCGGCTCGCCGGCACCTGGACCTATTGGGGCTGGAAGGGCGGCTACTTCAGCTCCGAAAGCGACGCGCAAGCGTTCTTCGACGAGCACCGCTACATGCTGGCGATGCAGATGGTGGCGCCGAATTCGCCGCAATGGTTCAACACCGGCCTGCATTGGGCCTACGGCATCGACGGCCCGAGCCAGGGCCACTTCTACGTCGACTTCAAGACCGGCAAGCTGGTGCAGTCCGCCACGGCTTACGAGCACCCGCAGCCGCACGCCTGCTTCATCCAGTCGATCTCCGACGACCTCGTCAACGAGGGCGGCATCATGGATTTGTGGGTGCGCGAGGCGCGTCTGTTCAAATACGGCTCCGGCACCGGCTCGAATTTCTCAAAACTGCGCGGCGAGGGCGAAAGGCTGTCGGGCGGCGGCAAGTCGTCCGGCCTGATGAGCTTTTTGAAGATCGGCGACCGTGCCGCGGGCGCCATCAAGTCGGGCGGCACCACGCGCCGCGCCGCCAAGATGGTCATTCTCGACGCCGATCATCCCGATATCGGGCAGTTCGTCGACTGGAAGGTGATCGAGGAGCAGAAAGTCGCCAATCTCGTCACCGGCTCGAAGATCAACCAGCGGCACCTGCGCGCCATCTTCAAGGCCTGCGTGAACTGCGAAGGGTCCGGCGACGATTGTTTCGATCCGGAGAAAAACCCGGTGCTGCGCCGCGAGATCAAGGCGGCGCGCAGGAACCACGTGCCGGACAACTACATCCGCCGCGTCATCCAGTTCGCCAAGCAAGGCTACAAGGACATCGAATTTCCGGTCTACGACACCGATTGGGATTCGGAAGCCTATCTCACGGTATCGGGGCAGAATTCCAACAACACCGTGCGCGTGACCGACGAGTTCCTCAAAGCCGTCGAGGCCGATCGCGACTGGGATCTGTTCTGGCGCACCAAGCCGGGAAAGATCGCCAAGACCGTGAAGGCGCGCGAGCTGTGGGAGAAGATCGGCTACGCCGCCTGGGCCAGCGCCGATCCCGGCCTGCAATTCCACACCACCATCAACGACTGGCACACCTGTCCGGAGTCGGGGCCGATCATCGCCTCCAATCCATGCTCGGAATACATGTTCCTCGACGACACGGCGTGCAATCTCGCTTCGCTCAATCTGTTGTCGTTCCACACCCCTGCCCCGCCCTCCGCTGCGACCGGCGCCAGGCTCGAGCGGCAGCTCTATGACGTGGAAGGCTACGAGCACGCGGTGCGGCTGTGGACCATCGTGCTGGAAATCTCCGTGCTGATGGCGCAGTTCCCCTCGAAGGAAATCGCGCAGCGCTCCTACGACTTCCGCACGCTGGGCTTAGGCTATGCCAATGTCGGCGGGCTCCTGATGTCGTCGGGCATTCCCTACGATTCCGAAGCCGGACGCGCGATCTGCGCCGCGCTGTCGGCGATCATGACCGGCGTCTCCTACGCCACCTCGGCGGAAATGGCGGCCGAGCTCGGGCCGTTCCCGCGCTTTGCCGAAAACCGCGAGGCCATGCTGCGGGCGATGCGCAACCATCGCCGTGCCGCCTACGGCGAGCGCAGCGGTTACGAGAAGGTCGCCACTCCGCCGGTGCCGCTCGATCATAAAGCCTGTCCGGATGCGCGGCTGTCGGAGCACGCCAAGCGCGCCTGGGACCGCGCGCTCGAACTCGGCGAGGCGCACGGCTACCGCAATGCGCAGACGAGCGTGGTGGCGCCGACCGGCACCATCGGGCTGGTGATGGATTGCGACACCACCGGCATCGAGCCCGACTTCGCGCTGGTGAAGTTCAAGAAGCTCGCCGGCGGCGGCTACTTCAAGATCATCAACCGCGCGGTGCCGGAGGCGCTGCGCGTGCTCGGCTATGCCGAGAACGAGATCGCCGAGATCGTGGCCTATGCCGTCGGCCACGGCACGCTCGGCAACGCGCCGGCAATCAATCCCGCGACCTTGAAGGCCAAAGGCTTTACGCCGGAGGCGATCGAGAAGGTGGAAAAGGCGCTGCCCACCGCCTTCGACATCAAATTCGCCTTCAACAAGTGGACGCTGGGCGCCGATTTCCTGCGCGACGCGCTCAATGTCGCCGCGGCCGATCTCGCCGCGCCGAGCTTCGACCTGCTTGGGCATCTCGGCTTCACCAAGCGCGAGATCGAGGCGGCCAATATCCATGTCTGCGGCGCCATGACGGTCGAGGGCGCGCCGCACCTGAAGCCCGAGCATTATGCCGTGTTCGACTGCGCCAATCCGTGCGGCCGCACCGGCAAGCGCTACCTCTCGGTGGAGAGCCACATCCGCATGCTGGCGGCGGCGCAGCCGTTCATTTCCGGCGCCATCTCCAAAACCATCAACATGCCGAACGAGGCGACGGTCGCCGACTGCAAGGCCGCGTATATTCTCTCCTGGAAGCTCGGCCTGAAGGCGAACGCGCTCTACCGCGACGGCTCGAAACTGTCGCAGCCGCTGCAAAGCCAGCTCATCGCCGACGAGGAGGAGGAGGAGGATGTTATCGAGGCCTTCCTCGAGAAGCCGGCCGCCGCCCGCGCCGCCGGTCTGGCGGAAAAAGTAGTCGAGAAAGTCGTCGAGCGCATCGTCGTGATGCGCGAGCGCGAGCGCATGCCCGACCGGCGCAAGGGCTACACGCAAAAAGCCGTGGTCGGCGGCCACAAGGTCTATCTGCGCACCGGCGAATACGACGACGGCCGCCTCGGCGAGATTTTCATCGACATGCACAAGGAGGGCGCGGCGCTGCGCTCGCTCCTCAACAACTTCGCCATCGCGGTGTCGCTCGGCCTGCAATATGGCGTGCCGCTCGACGAATATGTCGACGCCTTCACCTTCACCCGCTTCGAGCCGTCCGGCCCGGTGCAGGGCAACGACTCGATCAAATACGCCACCTCGATCCTCGACTACGTGTTCCGCGAACTGGCGGTGAGCTATCTGGAGCGCTTCGACCTCGCCCATGTCGACCCGTCGGGCGAAGGTTTTGACGCGCTCGGCAAGGGCGTCGCCGAAGGGCGGCCCGCCCCCGACGCGCGCTACGTATCGAAGGGCCTGACCCGCTCGCGCACCGACCGCCTCAAGGTGATGCAAGGCGGTGTCGACCGCGGCGTCACTTCACCACCCTCCCCTGCAGGGGGAGGGTCGGCCGGTGAAACCGGCCGGGGTGGGGTGGCCTCCAACGTCACCGCGCTGACCTCCTCCGGTGCACGCGGAGAGGTCGCCGGCAGCGCCGCGCTCAAGAGCGAACCCGAGCAGAAACTCTCGCCGGCGCAAGCGCTCGAGCAGATGAACTGGACCGACGCCCGCACCCACGCCAAACAAGCCGCGGCGGAAAAACGCGCCGAAGCGCGCGCCAAGGGTTACGAAGGCGAAGCCTGCGGCGAGTGCGGTAACTTCACTTTGGTGCGCAACGGCACCTGCATGAAATGCGACACGTGCGGCAGTACGACGGGGTGTTCGTAGGGTATCGCGCCCCGGAGTTCATCGTTGGCCCGTGGGGCCGTTAGCGGATTTAAGTCTGCCCCATATGACTGGAATCGGAATTATCGATGCTGACAGACTTCGGCTAATTCCGCCCCAACGTCACGCTGAGCACGAGTTCTGCTTTCATCTTCACGACCTAATCGTGCATATGTCGCGCGATGCCGAGCTAAGCAAGGCGGCGCACGTGTCAATTAAATTCTCCGAAGAAGAGCAGCTAGCGAGCATCACCAAGGAGTTTGGCCAAGATCCAATCGCCTACCTGGAAAAGCACGGATACCACAGTGAGGTAAAACGTATCTGCATCAACCAATTATCGTTGGCATTGTTCGCTGACATGATGCATTTTGTGCACGAAGCACTGAAAGCTCTTGAAAAGCGAAAAACTACGGTTGCGTTCGCTCTGCTCCGGAAGCCGCTAAAAGAGAATTTGTTTTTTGCGGCGTGGATGTGCGCGGACGAGGACGAGTTCTTCCGAAAGTTTACCGAATCTCCGCCCGGCGAGATGGAAAGCGAGCGTTTGCCCGCATCAAAGCGTCGTCAAGTTTTGGCTGATGCAACTAAGAAACTCGATCTCAAGACATTCTCAGACGCTGACGTTATCTATGATCTCATATACGAGAAAAAAACCGACCGCGGTTTTGCAAATCTATTCGACAAGGCGACGCATCTCGTCACTAGCCGCGGCGTCCATTTGCGAACCGAAAAGATGAACTTGAATTTCATATTCAAGAGCCCACTTGACACGGACGTTTACGACTACGTTTACTTTCGTATAGCGTATCTGCTGATATTCGCATTGCTTATTCAAATAGCCCTTTACTCGCGAATGGGCGGTCTAAATCCACACTACAAAACATGGGCATCCCTTGTTGCTCTCGGCACCTACCATGCTCTGTTCGTGAAAGGACATTCCCCAATCATAGATTCTCTCAACCGCTCACTTAGAGATTTCTTGATTTGCCCATATTGTCGCTCGCAAGTCCGCATCCGAAAGACCTACGCGGCGCAATTTTTCATTGCTCAGAAACTGTTCTGTACGTCATGTCAAAGTGAGAGTGATTTTCCGCTTTTTTGGCTGCTATCTAAGCTGGACTGGAAAATATCTGAGACCTTGTAGGCGTGATGGGTTTCGCTGCGCTCAACCCATCCTACATCACTGCATTCAATAGGCCTCGCCGGGGCGGCGCTAATCGAGGGCTTTACAACCACCCCGGCAATCACTAGTCTAATATCTCTCGTGCGGGTTACGATCCGGGCGCCTACGGGCCGCGAGAGTGCCGGGCCTACGGGTCCCTAGCCCTACGGGGCGCCGTCTACGGACGGAAAAGACAAGCGTAATAATACCTGGACCGTTCACGGGACAGGTGTGTCTTTTTCGAACCGTCGGCACCCCCATGAAGGCGCTCCAAACTCTTCTTGAAAAATGTGCAGTGACCGTCGAGATCACCGGCGACAAATGCCGCATCTCTGGCCGTGGTGCGTTTGGAATAGTCGCCGTTGTCGCGATCATCGCCGTGATTAGTTATGCTGCCCCGCAGCTTTTGTCATTCGTGAGCATGCGATAATGACAGTAACCAGCAAGCGTGGGCAGGCTAAGGCGTGGAACGCGCCGAGCCCACGCGTTCAACTATCGCCGTCATCCTGAGATGCGCGCCACCGATCTCGGATGTTTCCGAGATCGGCAACTAACAGTGCACAAGTCGGCAACAGCCGACTTGTGTGGCGCGCCTCGAAGGATGATTTTGCCCGGCGCCCTTCGAGGCTCGCCGCCTAAAGTCGGCTCGCACCTCAGGGTGAGCGTTTGGTCGGATCGATGATCGTCCAGTCAAGCGCGGCAAATTCCTGCTTCAGCCAGTCGATGAACGCGCGCACCTGCGCACGTTCGCGCGCCCGCTTGGGACGCACCAGGTAGTAAGCGCGGCCTGAGCGCAGCGCCAGCGCCAGCGGAATGACCAGGCGGCCGCTGCGCAAGAGGTCGTAGGCGAGAATATCTGTCACCAGCAGAACGCCGGCGCCCTCGCTGGCGGCGTCGAGCGCATGGTCGGCGCTGTTGAAGCTCAAGCCGCGGGCGATCTCGACGTGGTCGAGGCCGGCGGCGGCAAACCAATCGGTCCAGGTCGGCACCCGCGCGCGCGGCACGAGCGTGTCGTCGTGAATGAGCGGGGCACGGGCGAGCAGCGCAGCCGTATTGAGCGGTCCGCTCATCTCGATCAGCTTCGGGCTGCACACCGGCACGAGCGACAGCGATACCAGCGTCTCCATGTCCAGCGCCGGATCGGGCGGCGGTTCGTCCGGCATGTTGCGGATCGCCAGGTCGACGCCGTCGGTGGCAAAATTGGCATTGTCGAGCGAGGACGAAATGCGGGTGTCGATCGCGGGATGGGCGCCGGCAAAACGATAAAGCCGCGCGGCCAGCCATTTCGCGGTCAGGCCCGGCGGCGTTGAGACCACCAGCACGCGCTCATTGTCCGATTGCCGCAGACCGGACACCGCCTCGCGGATGTGGAGAAAGCCGGTTTGCAGGCCGGGATAGAGCAGCTTGCCCGAAGCGGTGAGGACGATCGCACGCACCCGACGTTCGAACAGCGCGACGCCGAGCAGCGCTTCAAGACCACTGATCTGGTGACTGACGGCGCCGGGACTGACGTTCAGCTCGGCGGCTGCCTTGGTCAGGCTGAGGTGGCGGGCCGCTGCCTCGAAGGCCCGCAAGGCATTAAGCGGCGGCATCGCATACATGAGAAATTCTCATCTACATGGTGAAAACATATCGTTTGTCTCCGCAAAACTCAAGCAACATATTGACGACAAGCAAAGGACGAACGAATGAGAGTCCCTCACCTATGGAAAGGCTAGAAGAAAGGCTAGAACATGAGCAGCGTTGCGCTATACCGAGACCTTGACCTGCGCCGCTCTCCCAGGCCTGTGCCGGAGAGCGCGCCGGCACGCACCCACCGCGGCATTCTTCGGCGCATTCTTCCGCGCATTCTTGCGGCCATCGAGCGCTCGCATCAGCGCCGCATTGAGCAACAGGCCGCGCGCTTCATCGCCAAGCACGGCGGGCGCCTCACCGATGACCTCGAGCGACAGCTGACCGAGCACTTCAAAAGTCGCAGCTTTCTCCCCACCTGACCTGCCGCCGTGCTCGTGCAACCCATCCTACAAACTTCGTCATTGCGAGCGCCAGCGAAGCAATCCAGGCGGCGGCGCGGTTCTGGATTGCTTCGTCGCGGAGCCTGTCATCGGGCCGGCCACTTCGGGCCGGACCCGTTGGCTCCTCGCAATGACGAACACGCCGGTTCGAGAATCGCGCCGCGTTTTGTAAACGAGATATGAATCCCGAAGAAAACAAACTTTGGGACTCCCGGCCTGAGTCTCGTTCATGCTTCGTGGGCGATTCTCGGAGGCTGGCGATGAACGCGATGCTGACGGTGGCGCTCGTCGCCGCCTGCATGATCAATATGGCCTGCCTGTTCGGCCATTTGTAAGCAAGCGTGAGGTGGGCAAGGCGCGGAACGCGCCGAGCCCACGCATTTGATCCGAAGCTCGGCGGGTGTTGTCGTGGGCACGTTGGCTTTGCCCATCCACCACTTCGCGGCTCGGGTGACCCGGGATTTCGCTTGCGCGCGATCCGCGCTACAGCGCGATGACTTTTCTTCGAATCGTCATCTTGCTATAGCTTATTGATGGAGCATGATCTTTTCCGAAAACCGGCATCCACTTTTCGGGATCATGCTCCAGTGGCTGCATGCGCGGGGGCGCGATGAGGAAGGTCTGCGATGCTGCGGGTTTCGCTCGGACTCATCACGCTTGCTCTTTCCCTCTCGCTGATCTCGTCGGCTTCGGCCGCGCCCGCGCACCAGCCGCCGGCGCACAAGAAACACCACATCTCGCGCCACTGGCACGGCTACGGCTTTCTGCCCGGCTACCGCCCACCTGAGGTGATCGAGCGCGAGCGCGCCGAGCACTATTACGAGATGAATGGGCCGCTGTATTACGGCCCTGCCTGGCCGGGCTTCTATAACAACCGCTGGAACGGCGGCGGCTTCGGCCCCTGCTATACGCAGACCCCGATCGGACCAATCTGGAATTGCGGGCGGTAGCAGCGTAGCCCGGATGGAGCCCAGCGCGTAGGATGGTTGAGCGCGTGCGCAACCAATCATGCAAGCGTCAGTTCAGCGTGGATTGCCGGGTCAAGCCCGGCAATGATGATTCGGCAATGAGGGCTGCTTACGCAAAGGGATAGCCGCCATAGCCGGCGCCGGCGCGGATGTAGCCGGTGCCGATGGCGCTCAACAATCCTTCGATCCCATCGAGCGTCTTGTCGATCAGGCTGCGCGGTTCGCCGGCCTCAAGCAAGATCTTCAGTTGCAGAAGCCCTTGGTTGGCGGCGTTGATCCGCCGCGCCAGTACCGTCGTCACATAAAGAAGCGCCGTCGGGTCTTGCAGCAATGTGGCGGCGTCGGCGACATGAAACTCCGACTTTTCCAGCGTGCGTACATCCGCACTATGCGGCTCATCGAGCAGCGCCGAGAGCTCGCCGAACACCGCGCCGGGCTCGGCCACCTGGGCGAACTCGATATCCCCCTTGAAAATGCTGACCGCGCCGCTTTTGAGAATCAAAAGCCGCCCGGTTTTCGTGCCCTCGGCGAACACGGTCTCGCCGGCGTCGAAGCTTTCGAGCGGAAGCGCGGCAAGCTTGCTTTGCCAAGCCTCGGGATCGTGCATCAGAGCCATTTTCCGGGCGCCCCTAAATTGCCGCATCGACAGAAGCCCATCGCAGGCCATCTGAAAAAATACTATACTCATGAGCGGGCAGGCAATGTCGCAAGCCCCATGCTTGCCGGGATTTCGCCGGCGCTCAGTCTGCGCTAGCGTGAACCACATTGGCGACGCAATTTCCCCTCACCACCTGCCCCACCGATCATCCAGGAGAAAAAGAGAATGCGAGCTTTTCCGCGCGCCGGCGTCCAGGCTGCTGGTGGTATTGCCGCCGCTGTCGCCATCACCGCCGCCATCGCTGGCGCCGCCCTCACCTTGACAGCGGCGAGCTTCGCGCCGGCCGCCGCACAAACAGCCGGAAAACCCGTGACCACACCGTCAGGACTGCAAATCATCGACACCAAAATCGGCACCGGTCCTTCGCCCAAACCCGGCCAGATTTGCGTCGTGCACTACACCGGCTGGCTTTACGAGCACGGCGCCAAGCTCCAGAAATTCGATAGTTCGGTCGATCGCGGCCAGCCGTTCGAGTTTCCGATCGGTCAGCACAAGGTCATCGCCGGCTGGGATGAAGGCGTCGCCACCATGAAAGTCGGCGGCAAACGCACGCTCATTATCCCGCCCGAGCTCGGCTACGGCGCCCGCGGCGCCGGCATGGTCATTCCGCCGAACGCGACGCTGATGTTCGACGTCGAGCTCATCGGCATCAAAGGTTAGGCCCGCCGTCCCTTCAGCACTCCAGCACGGCGATATGCCCCTGCGCGCCGTAATCCAACAGCGCGCGGTCGCGCGTGATCAGCGTCGCGCCGAGGTCACGCGCGGTGGCCGCGATGATGCGATCGGTTGGATCCTTCGGCGGCGTTCCGGGCAAATAAGACGAGGCGATCAGCAGATCGGGCGGCATGTCGGCCAGCTGCACGCCCGGGACCTGAAATAAGTTGGCGAACCAGCGCTCCGGTTTGATCAGCAATTGCAAGCGACCACGCGAGGTCAGCATCCCGATCTCCCAGGCAGTGATCGGCGAAATATAGGATGGTACGCCCTCGCGGTAAGCTGCGCTCATGGCGTCGAGCGCGGCTTGTGAAAGCTGCGCCCTTTCGTAAATCCAGATTGCCGTGCAGGTGTCCCACAACAGCGGCTGCAATTAATCCTCCCGCTTCTCGGGACCGTACTGTGCGTCGAGCCGGTCCGCCCATTCCGGGTCGGCCGGTTGCGTGAGATCTGTGCCTGGCATGATGCGGATGAGACCCTTCATGGCGCCATACGCCGGATGAAACGGTTTCTCGCCGGCGGATTGTGCGGCGGCTGCCGCCTGCGGCTTGCGGACACGCCGGAACATCAGCTTGCGCGCCGGCATATCGACCTGCTCGCTTTCAAAGCCGGCGTCGAGCCAGACCTTGGTCATCACGCTGTTATTTGGATTGTTGCTCCACCACGGACGATGCTTGTGCGCCGAAGCCGGAAGCTTAACCCCAGTGACCTTTTCAATTTCGGCAAACGTCATAGGCACGAGATCGCCGCGTTGGCGTTTCAGGTATTCGCCGAGGGCGGTGTATTTCGACATACCTATCTCCGTATGTAGGAATTATATTTAGTACCTATATCTAGGTACTGTCAAGAGCCGCCTGCGAGAACTCAGGCGATAGCGTCGGGTGGGCTCACGCGCTCTCGTCGGACGGCGGCGGGATGCGCGTTTCGTGGAAGCCGTCAGCGAGCATCTCGTAGACCTCGCGCACCAGGATGTGGGTCGCGACCTCATTCTCGGTGCGGCCGAGCTTTCCCAGCGTCGCCAGCAGAGCCAGGTAATTGAAGGTCTCGACCGGGAGCGTCAGGCTCAAGGCCCGCGCCTCCGAGCGGTTTTCGGGTCGCGCCATGGATCGGGTGCCCCAGGTTATAACTTGGTTATAATATAGTTAAAACGCTTGCAGGGCGACTTAAATCATGGCAGGTTTCGCTCGTAGCGGCGGTTTTCGCTCAACAAGCTTAAAGCGGCCCCGGCAAGGGGCCCCGGGCGTAAAAACGTCGGGCTGGCAATCGCTTAAGCGCGGATGCGGCTCGGTGATCGTGGCGCTATGGGCGCCGTCGCGCACCGAATTCGCGCTCTGGGGTTGCTCTAGCCTCTCGGGACGCTCGTTGCGCGTGGCCTCCGCCCTTTCCGCGGCCCAGAACCCAGCCGCGGCGCTTACGAGGCCGTGTCATGACGATCGCAACCTGGAATCCAGAGCGCGTCGAGCAGCTTCGAAACTTTGTCGTTGCGGGCCTGACGTGCAGTCAGATTGCCGCCGAAATCGGCGTCAGCCGTAACGCCGTCATCGGCAAAATTCACCGCCTTGGCCTGGGGTCGGGGCGTCCTGAGCGAGCGCCAGAGGTGGCTTGCCCTCCACGCGTCCGGCGCTCGCCTTTTTCGCCTCAACGCCAGTTCCTGCGCTTGCTGCACGCCGACGCGGCAGGCGCCGCCAACGCGGTCACCGCCGAGCCCATTCCCATCGACAGTGCGCAACGTTGTTCGCTGCTCGAGCTTGCGCAGGGGAAATGCCGCTGGCCAATCAGCGATCCCGGCGCCGCGGATTTCGCGTTTTGCGGAAATGAGGCGGCCGCGGGCTTCTCCTACTGCGCGGGCCACGCCCGCATGGCCTATCGGCCCCCGGCGCGGCGGCGCGCATAAAACATCTGACGAACGACAGCCACGCGCCAGGCCCGATGTCGCAGAGTTGACCGTCGGGCGGGCCTTTCGCGCGACCAGCCGGCTCCATCCGGGCTACTGAGACTATTTGATCATCCCGATCTTCTTGAGTAGCGCATGAAAGTTGATGGTCCAGCCGATGCCGACGCGCTTCGGCGGGAACAGCCGCTCGTCGTCCGGATTCCAGACGCCTTTGTTATAGTTTTTCCAGTCCCAATTGACCGGCATACCAAGGAGCGTTCGCTGCTTGTCGGGCTCGCCCACGATGAACCTCCATCGCAATCTTCGGCGGACAGGCGCCTCAATTCAGCCTATCAAATTCTACAAACTTCGTCGTTTCCGCTGCCATAGCGCGTCGAGGCTCCATGGCCCGGGGCCGGCGAAGACCAAATACAGAAACACGAAGCAATACAGGATCGCCGGGTCCCCGCCATTGAGGATGGGAAAGAACGCGCGCGGCGCGTGGACGAGAAAATAGGCGATCGCCATTTCCCCCGACATGATGAATGCTGCCACCCGCGTGAACAGGCCGAGCGTCAGCAGCGCGCCGCCGGCCAGCTCGATCGCTCCGGCAAACCATATCATCGTGAACATCGGCCGCGGCGCCATCGCCTGCGGGAATCCGAACAGTTTCGATAGCCCGTGCTGCAGAAACAACAGCGCCATCATGATGCGCAGGATGCTCAGAACATGAGGCGCCAAGCGATCCAGCGACGTTGTTAATGGCGTAGAGGACTGCGGCGGCAAAGCCGTGCCGTGATCCATTTGCACCCTCGTTTACCCACCCCGGCGCACGATGTAACAACGATCGCGGTCGCACACACTTCACAAGTTTCTGATCTGGCAGCGCAAAACAATTCGCTGCGCGCCGGACGTTGAACCAGTGCAGCTTGTGGTGCCAGTGCTATAGTGTAGTGCGGGCCGGATGCGCTGAACACTCAACCAGGCCGCTCCGCCAAGCAGGCTCCGCCATGGACGATTTTCCGATCGAACCGCCGCTTGTGGTGAAGGACACTCCCAAGCCGCAACGGCTGACGACGCTGGCGCAGGCGCGCGCCTATGTCGACGAGGCGATGCGGCTTGGGCGGCCGGCGCCGTGGCGCGAGTTGTGGCACCGCCTCAAATCGGTGACCACCGAGGACGAGGCCATCGAGGCAATCGGTGACATGCGCGAATTGCTGGCGTCGGAGGATTTGCTGGTTCCGCCCGGCGCTCACCGCAACGCATGAACCGACCGGCCCGCCATCCGCCGCCTTATTCCTCCGGCTCGGTCGTGAAGAACAGCGGATAGCCGTTACTCTTGCCCAGTTCAGTCCCTTCCTTGGCCTTGGTCTCGGCGACGTCCCTGACATAGACCGCGATCACGCAGGCGCCCTTCTGATGTGCCGTCATCATCACGCGATAGGCTTGGTCGGCGTTCATGCGGAACACCGCCTTGAGCACGAGGACGACGAATTCGCGCGGCGTGTAGTCGTCGTTGAGCAGGATCACCTTGTAGAGTGGCGGCCGCTGGGTTTTCGTCCGCACCTTGGTGCGGGGTTTGACGAGGGTTTTGCGGCATTAGGTAGCAAACTCACCTAGCCGGGGACCATTCTATGTCTCTGCAATTATTGGAAAATTCGGTCTGGCAGGGAACAGTCGGCTTCCTCCGTATTTATTACTATGGAGGTCCTAGCCGTCATCTTTGCGGGCATTGCCGCTCTCGCGAGCCTTCCCGGTTTGATCCGGGACTGTCGCACTGGCATCAAAGCCCTAAAGGTTTTGCTGAAAAGGGACCGCCGAAAGCGGCGCTCGCGTCGGCGTTAACCTTCCTTATTAATTCCCTAACGCCGCCCCCTATTCGTTCCCTTTCCTTCCACAACTCAACCATGCGCGAGTCGCCGCGCGGGAGGATTGTTCTGTGAACAAACTCTATTTCGGCGACAATCTCGACGTGCTGCGAGAGTACGTGCCTGATGAAAGTGTGGATCTGATTTATCTTGATCCGCCCTTCAACAGCCAAGCCAAGTTCAACGTTCTATTTCAAAGCCCAAAAGAGGATATTGCTTCTGCACAAGTCGAAGCATTCAAGGATACTTGGGCTTGGGGTGACGAGGCGGAATGGGCCTTCAAGGATATTATGAAGGCCGGCGGCGGAGCCGCCCGGTTTATTGACGCGCTTCGCTCGGCCCTGCGCGAAAGCGACATGATGGCCTATTTGGTTATGATGGCCAGTAGGCTAATAGAACTTCATTCCAAACTGAATCCAGACGGCTCCCTCTATCTTCACTGCGACCCTACAGCGAGCCACTATCTAAAAGTCGTTTGCGACGCGATTTTTGATCCACGAAATTTTGTAAATGAAGTCATTTGGAAACGATACGGCGCTCACAATGACGTTGGCCAAGGTTCCACCCATTATGGGCGCGTTCACGATACGATCCTGTTTTATTCAAAATCTGACAATCGAAAGTGGACGCAACAATTTATCCCGCTCGATCCAGAATACATCACTGAAACATACAAGCATGTTGAGCCGGAAACTGGTCGCCAGTTCACAACGACTCCGATGACTGGACCGGGAGGTGCCGACAAAGGAAATCCAGTTTTTGAATGGAACGGACATACGCGAGCATGGCGTTATTCTAAAGCAACGATTCAAAAATTGCATGATGAAGGACGGCTTTACTATTCCAGAACCGGCTACGCGCGGCAAAAACTTTACCTCGACGAGTTGCGTGGCGTTCCAGTCCAATCCGTCTGGACCGACATAAAATCGCTCTCTGGCGCGCATGCCGAACAACTCGGCTATCCGACGCAAAAACCGCTGGCATTGCTTGATCGCATAGTGGCGACCTCGTCCGAAAAGGGCGACGTGGTGCTTGATCCATTCTGCGGCTGCGGAACAACGATCGAGGCTGCGGAGCGCCTTGGTAGGCAGTGGATCGGAATTGACATTGCCGTCCATGCAATCAAGGTGATCGAAGCGCGCTTGGCGTCGCGCGTCGGCAAGGTGAAATACGAAACCGAAGGAATGCCGCGTGATTTTGCATCGGCAGTGCAGCTCGCGCAAAAAGACAAATATCAATTTCAGTGGTGGGCAAACTATCTTTTCAACCCGCACGCGCTTCGCGAGCAGAAAAAGGGAGCAGATCGCGGGATTGATGGCGAGATTTTCTTCCCGAACGGTCCGGGACGCCCATGGGGTCGGCTTCTCACTTCCGTAAAAGGAGGCGATCAGGTTGGCCCGTCTATGGTCCGCGACTTTGCCCGCGTACTTGATCGTGAAAAAGCACAAATGGGGCTTTTCATATGTCTCTACACGCCGACAAAGGAAATGAAGAAAGAGGCATCCTCCGTCGGATATGCCGATATTGTTCATGGCGACGTTCCTGCTCTGCAAATCGTAGCGATTGAGGAATGGTTTGAGGGCAAAATGCCGCTATTGCCGCCGCTGGAACATTTGCCATCCGCCGCTTTCTCTGGTCGCCATCGGCCGAAAGCAAAGAAGCCAGCCGATGCGTCGCAGCCGGAACTTCCATTGAGTTTTATCGGAGGGAAATCCGGCAAAACTATCGTGCGCCATTTGAACCGCAGCATGATTACCGAAGCCGCCGGCTAATCCACTAACTGCCACAGATACTCGCCCATGTTTTTCGTTTTCGTTCCGACAGCTATTCCAGCGCCACGCATTTGACTGAACGCCCTTCCGACACGTCGCACAACGTCTGTGACCATGCGCCGATCATGAATGTCTTTGCCCTCAAGCTGTAGAAGTTTTATCGCCATCGCCCGCGCTGTCGCGGGGCCATGCTCGCGCAACTGTCTTGTTAGAAACTGCCGAAGTTCGCCGCGATAGAACAGCACAAGGCGCGTCGTGGGCTGCGTCAGCTTAATGTCACCATCATAGCCAAGTCGCTCCAGCACGCGGTCGATTGCTTCAACGTCGTTTGTGAGTACGGCAAGGCGTTCGCGCGTGACCGCCATTTCCTCGATTAACTCGCCACGCTTTTGCAAAAGCCCGTTGATTGTATGTTCGTATGTTTCGGTGCTCGTTCTCATTCCTTCCAACTCCTTTGCCAATAGCCCTTCCATTGGTTAGAAACGGGATGCTTTAGAGCGGCGTCCGCAGCCATGAGGTAAAGCACGCCGTTGCTCACTCGCCTGTTATCCTCTCGCCACGCCATTTCGTTCGCGTAGGCATTGAGGTACGGGCCGGCGATATGGTGGTGAGTGCCGATCTCGGCGCGGCGGAGGCGGCTAAAGAAACTCTCGGCTTGATTGGTGCAGGCGTCGCCGTCCGAATAGGCCAGTGAATGATTGATCCGCTTCGTCAGATAACGGGCGTGCAAGTCATCCCAATGGGCGGCTTCGTCGGCATAGATCGTACTGCCGTTCGCCACGCGGGCCTTGATCGTCGGAACCGCCGCGTCCTCTGAAAGGGTGACGAAAGGAAGCGTCTTGCCGTTGCGCTCGCGCATGACAATGACCACGCGGCGCTTCCCGGTTTGATGTTCGGCCCGGCGACGGTCAATGCGGTTTTCTTTGAGGTTCGCTGGTTTGACGTAGCCACCAAAATAACCGCCGTCGATTTCGACGCTGCCGGACGCCTTCTCATCGTCCGTGCCAGCGGCAACGGCTTCGCGGAGTTTGTGGGCCAGCACATAGGCCGATTTGTATTGGCAATCGAGGTCACGGCTCAATTGCAGGGCGCTGTGACCCTTCGCGCCGTTCACAAAGATCGCGATTGCCAACAGATAGTCCCGAACGGGCATCTTGCGGCTGGCGAAGATCGTCCCGGACGTGACCGTGAATTGGTGCGAGCAGCCTTTGCATCGAAACAGCTTACGGGTTCTGTAGGCATAGCTATCGAGGCAACCGCAGCGCGGACAGACCGGCTCACCTTGCGTGTCGGACCAGCGGATCAGCTTGAACGCCTGCCACGCCTCCTCCTCCGACATGCGCGCGACGGTCGCTAACGAGAGCGACCGGGCGGCTGTGGAAAGGAGGAAGTGCTGAGCCATAACGCCAACGTTTTCCGTTGACGTTAGTGATAAGCGTTAAAATATAGTATGTCAACGTAAATCGTTGGGGTTGACGAAAAGAATTTACGGGTGTATTCGTCGGGCATGTCGCCGGAACAGAGCCGCGCTGCCCGCGCATGGCTGGATTGGTCGCAGGAAGAACTTGCGGCCAAGGCTTCCGTTTCGCTCTCGACGGTGCGCGATTTCGAGAAGGGGCGGCGCGTTCCGATTGCGAATAATCTAACGGCAATGCGAGTTGCCCTAGAGGCGGCCGGGATCGCCTTCGTTGACGGGGCGGCATCGGGGATTACCTATTCGAAGCGGAAGCGTCGGTGAGCACGATAGAAGGAATCTGGCGCCTCTGGTAAAAGGTGGACCGGTTGGGGATTGGACCCAAGCCCGCGCAGGTGGAAATCCGGCGAACGGCACTAGCCCCGGCCCGTAAAAACGCAAAACGCCCCATCCGCCGGCAAGCGGGTGGGGCGCTCTTGCTCTGCAATTCCCTGTGCACGGTCGCCATAATATGCTTGCATTATTCGATTGCAAGCATATTCTTGCATTGTGCGATGCAAGCATGGGGATAACTCATGGACGACGAAATCACAGGGCGAGCGAAAGGCGGGGTTGCTAGGGCTGCGGCTCTTTCAAGAGATGAACGCCGGGCTATTGCAAGTCGTGCCGCCGTGGCGAGGTGGCAGAAGGGCATTCCCCACGCAACACACACCGGAATATTGAAAATTGCCGACTTAGAAATTGACTGCGCTGTCTTGGATGATGGCCGTAGGGTGCTTTCACAGCGGGGCGTGAATAAAGCTCTCGGTCGCAAGCACGGCGGCGCAATCTTTCGAATGGCTCAATCTCAGTCTGAGGCTGGTGGCCATCTGCCGATTTTTTTGACAGGAAGGTCCATCAAACCCTTTATTTCCGATGAATTGAGACTGGTGGCCAGTCAACCCATTCTTTATGACGCCGCTCCCGGCGGTATTCCTCTCGCGCATGGAATTGACGCTAATGTCTTACCCGCCGTGTGCGAGGTTTGGGTCCGGGCGCACCAAGCGGGGGCATTGAGGCCCAATCAGGTTCCGATAGCCATTCGGGCCGACATTCTGTTGCGCGGTCTCCAGCGCGTTGGCATTACGGCGCTGGTCGATGAGGCGACTGGTTATCAGCGTGATCGCCCGAAGGATGAGCTACGACTGATCCTTGAGGCTTACATTAGCAAAGAATTGCTGCCGTGGACGGAACGCTTTCCAGAAGATTTTTATCAAGAGATGTTTCGCCTTCGAAATTGGCCGTTTAGTCCGTTGGAGTATGACCAGAAAGGCCCACAGGGACCGCGATATGCGGCCAAGCTCACTACAGCACTTGTCTATGATCAATTGCCTCCCGGCGTTCGGCAGGCACTAGAGCGATTGAATCCCAAGACAGAAAAAGGGCGACGAAAATATCATCACCATCGTTTTCTAAGCGGGGAGATAGGTCACCCGCATTTGGAAAAACAGGTTGCAGTGGTGACGGCACTAATGCGTGTTTCGCCAGATTGGGAAACATTCATGCGAAATTTCAATAGGAATTTTCGCCCGCACATGCCTGAGCAGAAGGACCTATTCGAGGAACTTGGACCACTGCCTGAACGCCTTAAAGATCGACCATCGCGGGGTATTGCTCAGGCGCTCGCGGTCCTATCAGATGATGGGGGAGGATGAGAAGAAAAAAGCCCCGGCAGTGAGGCCGGGGCTTCGTTTCAACGTATATCTGGTTATGCGACCCTGATGCTCGGTGGTGGAGGCGGCAAGGAATCGTCTTCGCTCGCGCTCCATTCCATCAGTGCCCCACCTGCCCACGCTCGCAAAATCAGCGCATGAGCTTTAGGAAGGTACGGTTCAGCGGCTTCAAGCATAGCAAGCGCGCCGCGAACATAGCCGCGCCGATAATTCGGCGTCTGCTCTGGTTTTTGCATTCGATCATCGACTAATTCAGTGAGTATTCCCATAATGAAAACTCCTAACTTTGAACGCCTCACAGCCCAAAGGATAGATAAGCGCCGCCAGGTGAGTTTGCTACCTAATGCCGGGGTTTTGCTCATGGCAAGCGCTCCGCGCCCGCTGCCGGACGCGCAAGTATAATCCGCGCGGCGGCGCCGGCCCAGCGGACGGCAACGCAGGCGCCAGCGCGCCCGGACAGGTCCGGTCACCCGAACAGCGTTTCATCTTGGAACCGAGCCGAATATGTGGCGTTAATGGCCGCCTCGCACGGAGATCACCATGCACATTCTCTGGGTCATCATCATCGGCTTCGTCGCCGGTATCATTGCCCGCATGCTAGCGCCGGGCCGGAATAACCCGGCGGGTTTCATTCTCACCACGCTGCTCGGCATTGCCGGAGCGTTCGTGGCGACCTGGATCGGGCAAGAAGTGGGCTGGTACGGCCGGAACGAAGGCGCCGGCCTGCTTGGCGCCGTGGTCGGCGCGCTGATTGTCCTGTTTGTCTGGCACCGGCTGGTCACGTATCGCGCGATCCCCGACCCCGGCCGCCGTTGGCTCTAAGGTCGCCGCGCGTTTTTGGGACTTAGTGGCCGGCCGATCGCCGCTGGACGACGGCATAGCGCGGCGTGCGCCGCTCGACCACGACGGCGCGCGGCGCGCCGACGCGGTTTGTGACGGTTACTTGGTTCACGCCCTTGCGCTGGCCCATCCGCAATACGGCCCCTCGCGCTTCTTCGAAGGGGACTGCCATCAGCGAAGCCACGATCTCCGCCTGGCCTTTGAGATCGTCGGTTAGCCCCTGCGCAGCGACCACAGCCTCCTCAAGGGTTGGCGGATCGCGTCTGACCCGCCGGCGGCCGTCCTTCGTTTCCCAGACCTCGCTCATATCCGCACCTGCGTTCATTTTTTTTCTTTGGCGAGCATTATCCGCTTTCTACCGCGCTGCAGCAAGGAAATTTGTGCAATGCACCTACGGCAAATACGCAGTCCGCCACGCGATTCCCGCGGGTTTTCGACAGACGTCAGCGCAAATCGAGCGCGAACCGCTTCGCTACCGCGGTATTATGTTACGGAACAGCGCGCCGCCCTTACTTTTCGCCCTCTTCGCAGCTCGGCGTCCTCGCCAGCGAGACAGTAACCGATTCTGCGGGCAGGCTCAGATTATTCACAAACAGCGGCAGTGATCTTCTTATACAAGCCCCCACTTCGGGCGGAGCGTGTGACCTTCCAAGAGGCCGGCAGCGATGTCCGCCCATAGATAATTTTCCATGAAAAATCCCGCTGGAGTTGAGACACATCCCATGGTTTGGCCCCATGCGGGCTTGCTTCAGCATCGAGTTCCGTACTATCGAACCATGTGGGTTGGAATTTAAGGGAGCTGAACAATGAAGAAATTGGCTTTTGCCATCGGCGTATTGGCGCTGGGTTTCACCGCCTCCACCGCGGCTCGCGCTGATTTTGCCGTCATCAAATTCAAGGATACCGGCGCTTGCCGGGCCTGGTACAACGACGCCTCCAAGCCATGGGGCCACACTCAGGTTCTCTGGGTGCGGACGCCGTCTTGGGAGGTCGCCCAGACGAAGGGCGCCTACGCCATGAAGCACCATTGGTGCAAAGCCTGGTACAAGTAGACTTCCTCTATTTCTCGTTTGCCGCCCGCCACCGCTTGGCGGGCGGTTCGTTTTCAATGGACGCTGTTGGCGCGCGGCGGCTTGTCATGTTCGACGATGGGCCGGCGTTTGGCGCGCCATAGATTCGTCCGGAACCGCCGCGACGCTCCCGCGTTTGCCAGGCAAGGGAGTTCGCCATGAAAACATGGGTATTTGCGGCCGGCTTGCTGGTTGCCGGCCTTGCCGTCGCCACGCCGGCGCGTGCCGATTTCGCCGTGGTTCAATTTGGCGACGGCTTTTGCAAGATCTGGTGGGACAGCGCCGACAATCCATGGGGCGCCGGCTGGACCAAGATCGCGCTCGGCCTACCGGATTACCTGACAGCGCAGGCCGCCCTAGCCAACGCACGCGTCCAAGGGGTCTGCCGCTAGCCAACCGATAGCGAAACTCCCGCGCCGTCGGAGTCACCTGGAAAGTCGGGGCTTGGAATTCACTCGTATGGCCATGAGCCGCCGCTCATGACGCGGGCGCTGAATGAACGCAGAAGCGCGAGCGGCCCCCCTACGTCGCCAGAGACCTCCTCGTGGCGCGGGGCACTGTGGTGCCTCTTGGCCCTCTTCCTTTGCAGCGGCGCTGCAACGGGCGTCGGCTCAACCGCGCGCGGTGGTGCGGCATCGGTCGCGGCCGGAGCTTCGGCAAGCGCCGCAATGCTGGCCGGGCGCTGGATTGCCGAGCGCGCAGCTGACTCGCTTGCGACGGGGCTTTGGGCTGCGGCGTTCGCCGGTGACCGCATGGCGGGCTGGCCTTGCATCGCGGCTTCCGGTGTCGCCTGCGCCGGCGCGGAGGGAGTTCGCAGCTGAACTGCCTGCGAAGCTGTGCGAGCAAGGGCAGAATTCGTGGGCCGCACCAGAGTGCGCGCCGCGACCGACACTTCCGCGGCCGGCCGATCGACCAAGGAAAAGACGACGGCGGCGCTCGCGGTCGCGCCTATTGCCGCCGCGACCACGACCATGCGCACCGTGCGAATGAAACTCGGGGCTGGGGCGAGATAGCCCCATTCCGGATTGAAGTTGCCGGCGAAACGCATCACCACCTCCGAGGCAGGCAAGGAACGCCCGCATGTTATTGACGGCCACCGCCGCACTGGGAAACGCTTCGACCGCAGCGCCGGTTCCTGTTCCGGCAAGAAGTGAGCGGCAGCAAATCCGCGACGCTCGCAGCGCGGCGCGACACCAAATCCCGCCGTCAACTGACAACGGGTTTGCAGTCTTCCGCCGCGGCTCTCCACGACATAGGTGCCGACGACGCGGACAAAAGGCACGACCACGAAGCGTCGTTAAGAAGTGCTGACCAGTCGGCTGGCAGGAGGTGTGCTTGCACCGCCGAGACGATCGCCGAGCGAGGCGATCCAGTTTGGAATCCCGCCGATCACGGAAACCGCATGCAGCGTCGCGTGGAGGACGTGGTCCTTGATGGTGAGCGTTTTGGCGAGCAGCGAGTCGGATTGTCGTGGGGCGGCCACGGCGGGCGCAGCGCCGTCAATTTGCTCGGCCTGGGTAATGACGCGCGGCGCGTGCAACGGCGGCACCGGGGTCACCGGGGTCACCGGCGTCACGGCGATGACCGGGGCCTTGATCCGCGACACCGCGGGCGCCGGCGCCACCGCGTGGAGGCGCCGCGGGCTCGTTGCGGCGCCGGGCACGGCCTCTGCCACCGCGCGGGCGTCCGCTCTGTCCTCGGCGGCGTTGCGGCTCTTCTCCGCCGCAGTCTGCGCCTTGACATAGTCGAGGATCACAGCGTGCTCGTCGCGAACAAGCCGCAGCATTTCGGCCGAAGCCGGGGCGGCCTGCTCGGCCACCGGCTGCGCAGCGGGCCTGTAACCGGACTGATACTGGGTGAACAGAAACCCGCCGATCAGGCTCGCCAGCGCCGTCGGCAGGATGTCGACGAACTTGCCGAAGAAGCGCCCGAACAGCGGCGCAGTATAGCGCCTGACGCCACCCTGCCCGATGACCGCGATCTGCCGCATGGACTGAACTCCTCGGTCCGATTCATTTTTCAAACGTCTGATTGAATTTCAAACATGTGTTCGAGGCAGTCAAGGGCCCGGATTAAGGAATTTTCGCGGCATTACCCGGGTTTTCCCGAGCCACAACGCCTCAACCGCTGCCGCCGAGACCACCGATCGCCCAGCGGCTGATCATATTGCCGATGGATTCAATCGCGGATTCGTCGAACGCGAGACTGATCGGCGGGCCGGCGAGCTGCTCGCGGTTGCGCATGAAGACGTTGCACTGGCCGATCAGCCAGATGGCAGCAACGAGGAGGGTGCGCTGATCCGCACCGGGCAGGAAGCGATGCACCAAGTCGACCGCCACGCCCATGAACGGCGCCGCTTCCTCGCTAAGGAGCTTGCGAAAGACGGCCGTCGGACGCACCGCCTCCCAGTTGAAGATGCGGAGATGCCGGCTGAGCTCGTCGCGCCCGATCAGCGGCTGCAGTTGATTGCGGACGAATTCGGCCAGCGCCTGCTCACGCGACATGGCCTGCATCTCTTCAGCGTGGGCGAGCTGGTGCTCGGTCAGCGCGCGGAACGCGGCGCGCAGCACTTCGCGGTACAGTCCATCCTTGCCGGCGAAGTGGTAATTGATGGCGGCCTGGTTGACGCGCGCCTTGCCGACAATGGCGCGGATGCTGGTGGCCTCGTAGCCGCGATCGGCGAACAGCCGCTCGGCCGCCTTGAGGATGCGCTCGCGGGTGATTTCAGACGGTCGCGTCATGATCGGCCTATTTTCAAACTCTCGTTCGAAATCCGAATAAGCGTTTGGCGCGGGCAATGCAAATCCTTGCGGCGGACTTTTCGCGGTGTGGTGGGGCGCAACGCTTGCCCAATGCGGCCCTGCCGGCAGCAAATGACTTGCCGCGCCGGCCCAGCTATCGTGTTCGCCCATGATCGGGCCGCATCGCGTTGAAGGTTACGCCATCGTCTCCGCCGACGGCATGATCGCTGACGGCAACGGCGTGATGCCGCAGGCTATCCGCAACGACGCCGACCAGAGGTTCTTGCAATCCGAGCTCGATCGGGCCGCCGTCGTCGTGCACGGTCGCCGTTCGTCCGAAGGCGGCCAGCGTGCCGCGGGCCGCAAGCGCCTGATCCTGACCCACGCGATTGCGACCGTTGCGCCCGATCCGTCGCATCCCAACACGCTCCTTTGGAATCCAGCAGGCGCCACGCCCGAAGAGGCCGTCGCCATGCTCGGTGCCGGCGCGGGCACCATTGCGGTGATCGGCGGCACCGATGTATTCGGCTTGTTTTTGCCGCACTACGACGCTTTTCATCTTACGCGCGCCGCCCATGCAAAAATTCCCGGCGGACGGCCGGTGTTTCCGCAAGTCGGCCCGCATGCGACGCCGGAGGACGTGCTCGCCCGCTACGGACTGAAACCCACCCCGCGACGCGATATCGACGCCACCGCCGGCATCACGCTGACCACCTGGCAGCGATAGCGAGCATGGAAACTTGCATGGAAACTTGGCGCGTAAACCAACGGTCTCTTATCTCCCCGCCATGACGCCGTTGCCGCCTCGGTTCTCCCATTCACGCAAGTCGCGCGAGGGTGCCCTCGATTACGAAATTGTGCAGGAACAGGCGGCGGCGCTCGGCCGGCTTGGCCGCGCGCTCGAAGCGGCGCTGGCCGCGCTGTCAAATTACGATCGCGCCCAGGCCGAACACCGCGATGACGCCGCCCCTTCCGGAGCCGCCGCGCGGACAAGGCTGGTGCAGGATGCGAGCGAAGCGCTGTGGGGCTTTATCGTTCAGCGCGAGGCCTGTGGGCTCCGCGACTGGCGGCTGATCGTGCGCGAATACGGCGTTCCCTCCGAGGTGCAAAACCGGATGGGTGTTTTTGAGGCCGGAATGCCTCGGAACTCCCGACGTAAGTAGCGCGGCTGCTCGCCCTTTAAGGCGCACCGCAAGGCTTTGTTCACCGTTCCCGCGGCATTGTTGCGGCGTCTTAATGGCGTGGTGGCGCCAGCAGCATCATGCAAGCCCTCCCCCTCATCGCCGAGCTCGAAGCCGCCCTAGCGTCCGGGGCCGATATGCGCCGTACCGAGATGCTCGCGCGCATCACCGAGCTGTTCGTGGGTGGGGCAGCGCGCTATTCCGAAGAGCAGATTGGCGTATTCGATGACGTCATGGTGCGGCTTGCCAGCACCGTCGAGGCTGACGCGCGCGCCAAGCTGGCGCTCCGTCTGGCGCCGATCGCAAACGCGCCGTCGAGCCTGATTCACACGCTCGCATTCGACGACGACATCGACGTGGCAAGACCTATTCTCAGCCAGTCGGAACGGCTGGACGACTCCGCCCTTCGCGCCAACGCCGCCACCAAAAGCCGGCGGCACCTGCTGGCCATCGCCCGGCGCCGATCGCTGAGCGAAGCGGTGACCGACGCGCTGATCGAGCGTGGCGACCGCGAGGTGCTTCGTGCGGTTTTCAACAACGCCGGCAGCCGCCTTTCCGAAGCCGGCCTGCGCCACCTTGCCGCCGAGAACATCAGGTCGGCCAAAGAGGATTTCGGAGCCGAAGGCACCGCCCGCACCGCAGCGCCGCCTTTTGCCGCCGCCCCGGCCGACATACAGAGCCACGATCGCATCGATCGCATCGATCGCATCGGCGAAGCCGAACTCTATCGATATGCGCGCGACCGCAAATTCGAGGAAACCGCGCTGGCGCTGTCGACGCTGTGCGACACGCCGATCGACCTCGTCGAGCGGGCGCTGCTCGATCCGACCGCCGAGATCATTCTCATCCTCGCCAAAGTGGCCGCCCTGTCGTCAGCGACGACCAAGGCCATGCTGCTGCTGCGGACCGCCGACCGCGGCATGTCGGCGACAGACGTCGACCAAGCGCTGTCGAGCTTCGAGCGTTTGCAGCCCGCGACCGCCCGCCGCGTGCTCGATTTCTTCCGCACCAGGCTGAAAAAACCGGCGCAGCCGATGATCTCGCCGGCCGTGGCCGTCAACCTCTAGCGCCGCCTGCATCGTGCGTAGCACGATCGGCAGCGCGCGACGACGTTGCCGTCTCTTCATCGCGCCGTCGACGCGGAACGAGACGAAGCTTTAAATGCTTCCTTGCAGAATCCGCTTGACTCCCCGCTGTTTGCATTTATCTGGGGACTTTGCCGCTATTGATCAGTCCATGTGGACAGGATCGGGCGGCATTCGCTTTCCGCGGCGCCGGCTTGCCGGCATCTCGGGTTCTTATCTCTGGTTGGGGAGGACGGCATGAGCCAGAACGCCCTCTTGCGATCGGTGAAGGGCTTGGGGATCCCAGGTACCGCCCGAAAGGAAGACAGGAAGACCAAACTCAAAGTGGCCGCTCCGGCGCCGGCGGAGGACCGTCAAGATCATTTCGCGGTTCGCAACGGGGTGCGCTGCGCCGGCGTGCATCTGATCGTCGATCTGCACGGTGCGGAACGGCTCGATGACATCGAGCATATCGAAGCGACGCTGAGACGCTGCGTCGAGGCCGCACGCGCGACGCTCCTGCACATCCACGTGCATCATTTCCAGCCGAACGGCGTATCCGGCGTGGCGGTGCTGGCGGAGAGCCACATCTCCATCCATACTTGGCCGGACGCGGGCTATGCCGCGCTCGACGTGTTCATGTGCGGCGCAGCCGATCCCGACCAGTGCATCCCGGTGTTGCGCGAAGCGTTTTCCGCAAAGCGCGTCGGCGTCAATGAAATCTTGCGCGGACAGGGTGCCTGAGCGAGGCTGACGCCTGCCGGGCTTGAGCGGCCGGGCCAGGTCCCGGCCGTTTTTCTTTCTGCAATTGCCCACCGGGGGATGCCATGGCCGAAGAGCGCTGGATTGCCGAGACGCTGTTCGACGACCTCGGCTTTCGCATGAGCTACTGGGTCGACAAGGTGCTCTACGAAATGCAGACCGAGCACCAGCACCTGGTGCTGTTCGAGCAGCCGTTCTTCGGCAAGATGCTGATGCTCGACGGCGCAACCCAGATCACCAAACGCGACGAATTTATCTATCAGGAGATGATGTCGCACGTGCCGCTTTTTGCCCACGGCAACGCGCGCCAAGTGCTGATCGTCGGCGGCGGCGATTGCGGCATCGCCGAGGAGGTGCTCAAGCACAGAAGCGTCAAGCGCCTCACCCAGGTCGAGATCGACCCCGCGGTCATCGAATTCGCCAAGGAGCATTTCCCGGAATTCACCAAGCCGGTGTTCGCCGACAAACGCTTCGAGAGTGTGGTCGCCGACGGCATGAAATACGTCGCCCGCACCGAGCGGCGGTTCGACGTCATCATCGTCAACTCCACCGATCCGCAGGGGCCGGGAAAGGTTCTGTTCAGCCAAAAGTTCTATGCCGGGTGCAAACGCTGCCTGAACAAGGGCGGCGTCCTGGTCACGCAGAACGGCGTGCCGTTCTTCCAGTCGCGCGAACTCACAGCGAGCATCAGGAAATTCCGGCGGCTATTCGCGGACGCCTCCTGCTGCATCGCCGCCATTCCGACCTATGTCGGCGGTCACATGGCGATGGGCTGGGCGACCGACAACCAGCGGCTGCGCCAAACCGCGGTCCAGACGCTTACCTCGCGTTACCGCAAGGCGGGGAACTTTCCGACAAAATATTGGACGCCGGAGGTCCATGCCGCCGCGTTTGCGTTGCCGCGCTTCATCGCCGACGCGGTGGCAAAGGCAAAACCGCAGCGATGAACGATCCTCAGGCGCGATGGCACCTGGCCGCGGTGCAGAACAGGTGTGATCGGCCAGCTCTTGCCCATCGCGCCGGTCTTCCACTCAGAGTGGGCAGGACTCCGCATTTCACGAGCCGCAAAGATGCTCTAGAGTACAGCGACGGACGGCGCCTATGGGGGGAATTGCGATGCTCTCCACCGATAGGTCGCCGAACAACCGCCATCGAGCGCAGCTGATGGCATGAAGACCATAATTGGGAGGACACTATGAAACTGAATGTGCTGAAGCCAAGCGTGAACAACATGGCTGTGCGGGTCTTTATGCGTGCGGCCAATCTGGATTTCACGGAAGACGATGTCTATGGCAAGACGCGCACAGCAGATTTCCTGGCGAAAAATCCGGCGCACCTGACGCCGATGCTGGAAACAACGGAATTGCCGAAGGGTGGCCTGTGGGAGAGCTGCGCCATCATGCAGTACCTGTGCAACAAACATGACATCAGCAAATTCTATCCGAAGAATGCCGAGCAGCGCGCCACAATCGACAGCGCCATGTTTTATATCATTGGTACGCTGTATCCTCTGGTCGCGCGTGCCACTTACCCGGCGCTCGGCTTCCCGCAATATCCAGGCGAGGTAGGCGCCAGCGATGCCGACGCCTCGGCAAAGGCGGCGGCGCAGAAGGCCGCGATTGCGGCCATCGCCGAGCCGCTCGACGTGTTCCACAAGTTCTACATGGATGGGAAGCCCTTCATCGGCGGCGCCACGCCCTCGATCGCCGACATAAGGCTTGCAGCTACCCTGGAATTTCTTGCTGCTGTCGATTATCCGCTGCCGTCTTGGGCAAAAAACTACACGGCTGCCATGGAGAATTCCTTGGGCAAGGCCTATTCTGAACCTGCGGCCGACGTGCGCGGCTATATTGCCTACGTCAAGTCGCAAAAAAAATAGCGAAGCGGGTTCAGACGCCCGCAGATGCGTCGCCGACAAGATCGACTCGCCCGCTTATCCGAAGAAAGTTCCTTTCAATCTAAGATAAAGAGGACAGACGATGGAGATGAAGAGGACGGATTTCTCGTTCGTCCTCTCTCGTCCATCTTCCGTTGTCTGATCAATCCATGAGAATGAGCCGCGATCATATTCTAACGAGTCACGCCGGGAGCCTGCCGCGTCCGGACGATCTGATTGAAGCCAACCGCGCACGCGAGGCCGGGGAGACGACCGACGAACGCGCCTACCAAGAGACGCTCCAGGCGGCCGTCGTTGACGTCGTCCGCCGGCAACGGGAGGCCGGCATCGATGTGCCGGGCGACGGCGAATACGGCAAGGTGATGGGCCACAAGGTGAACTACCGGGCCTGGTGGAGCTACTGCTTCAATCGCCTCGGCGGCCTCGATCTGGCGGGACCCAACCTTTACGAAGGTTCGCCGAAGCGCGCTCGCCCCGGCGAGGTTGTGCTGACCAGCTTCGCCGACCGCCGCGACCGAACCAAGTTCTTGCAGGTCTATAAGGACGAAGTGACAACCGGGCCGCCGATGGCCCATTGGCCGGTGTGTACCGGCCCGGTCTTCTACAAAGGCCGGGAAGCGATCGAGGCCGACATCGCCCATTTCAAAGCGGCGCTCAAAGCCGGCGGGGTCGAAGAGGGTTTCATGACGTCGGTCGCGCCGGCCAGCGCCGCGCGGTTCAAGAATGTCCACTACAACACCGACGAAGAGTTCATGTTCGCCGTCGGCGAAGCCATGCGCGAGGAATATAAGGCCATCGTCGACGCCGGCTTGATCCTCCAGCTCGACGATCCGGCCATCGCCGAGAATTGGGACATGATCAATCCCGAGCCTTCGGTGGAAGGTTATCGGAAGTTCACGATGGTCCGGATCGAGGCGCTCAACCACGCCATCAGGGGTCTGCCGCAAGACCGCATCCGCTTCCACTTATGCTGGGGCAGCTGGCACGGGCCGCACACCACCGATATCCCGATGCGCGATATCGTCGACGTCATGCTGGCGGTCAATTGCCAAGCCTATTCGTTCGAAGCCGGCAACGTCCGCCACGAACACGAGTGGAATGTCTGGCAGGACGTCAAGCTGCCCGACGGCAAGCTCATTCTGCCCGGCGTCGTCAGCCACGCCACCAACGTCGTCGAGCACCCCGAACTCGTCGCCCAGCGCATTCTCCGCTTCACCGAAGGCGTCGGCCGCGAACGCGTCATTGCCTCGACCGATTGCGGCCTCGGCGGCCGCGTTCATCCGATGATCGCCTGGGCCAAGCTCGAGGCGCTGGCGCAGGGCGCGGCCTTGGCGAGCCGCGAGCTTTGGCGCTGACGGGTAAGAGCGCCGCCGCGATAAATCGGCGGCGCTTGGCCTCACGCGGCGTGCCGTTGCGCCCTCATCCACGCTTCGATCTCGCGCTCGGCTTCGGCCTTGGCGAAGCCGTAACGCGCTTGCAAGCGCCGAATCAGCTCGTCCCGGCGACCACCGATGCGGGTGAGATCTTCGTCGGTGAGATTGATCCAGTTGCCGCGAACCTTACCCTTGAATTGCACCCAATCGACCTGAATCTGATCGCAGTTCATCGATGTCTCCTTGTTGAGAACGGAAGCGCCGCGGCGCCCATTCGGGCAACCCGCGGATGACAGCCCGCCGATGCGGCTTCAATTCGACAAAATCGCGGTCATTCGGCGAAAAAATCCGGCCCGGGCGGATGCGCGAGAATGAAAAAAATGTAAATACATGCGCGTGCGCCCTGCTTGACGGCAGGCACATGCTCGCTGAAGACAAATCATGGCGCCTTCCATTCCGCTTTCCGATGTGGATCGCCTGGCGCGCGATATCCGTGCCGGCGATCGTGCGCTCCTTTCGCGGGCGATCACGCTGATCGAAAGCAAACGTGCCGATCACCGCCGCAGCGCTGCCGCGCTGACCCAGGCGCTACTGCCGGCGACCGGCAACGCGGTGCGGGTCGGCATCACCGGCGCGCCCGGCGTCGGCAAATCGACCACGATCGATGCGCTCGGCAGCATGCTGACCAAACAGGGCCGCAAGGTTGCGGTGCTCGCGGTCGATCCTTCGTCGCGGCGCACCGGCGGATCGATCCTCGCCGACAAGACCCGCATGGCGCACCTCGCCAACGACGCCAACGCCTTCATCCGCCCTTCGCCTGCGTCCGGTACCCTCGGCGGCGTGGCGGCGAAAACCCGCGAAACCATGCTGCTCTGCGAGGCCGCGGGCTACGACGTGGTGCTGGTCGAGACGGTCGGGGTCGGCCAGTCGGAAATCGCGGTCGCCGACATGACCGACTTTTTTCTGGTGCTCATGCTGCCGGGCGCCGGCGACGAGCTGCAGGGATTGAAAAAAGGCGTGGTCGAACTTGCCGACATGATCGCCGTCAACAAAACCGACGGCGACAATATCGTCCGCGCCAAGGCCGCGGCGGCCGAATATCGCGCCGCGCTCCACATTCTGTCGCCGCGCTCGCCCAACTGGTCGCCGCCAGTCGTCACTTATTCGGCGCTGACCGGCGACGGCATCGCAGAGTTATGGACGCGGATCGTCGACCACCGCAAACGGCTCGCCGCATCCGGCGAGCTTGCGTCGCGCCGCGGCGAGCAGCAGGTGAAATGGATGTGGGCGATGCTCGAAGAGCGTCTGTTCGCGCCGTTGCGTTCCGACTGGGCGCTCAAGGCCGCGCTGCCGCGGATTGAGGCCGACGTTGCGGCAGGACGCCTGGCGGCCAATGCGGCCGTCGAGGAAATCGCCGACATGCTCGGGCGGTGATGCGATGCGGGTCCTCTTGATCGGCTTCGGCCCCTTCCCCGGCGCGCCGTTCAATCCCAGCGCGGCTTTGGTCAATGCTCTCGCCCGCAGGCGGCGGCCAGCTCTCGCCAAGATCGAGCGCACGACGCACGTCTTTGCAACGACCTATGCGGCCGTCGATCGACATCTGCCGAAGCTGCTTGCGCTGAAGCCGAACATCGTCCTCATGTTTGGCCTTGCGGGACGCAGGCGTCATCTCTGTATCGAGACGCGGGCACGTAATGCGGTCTCAGTCCTATTCCCGGATGCCAGCGGTCACCGTCCGCAGCGCGGCGTCATTGTGCCTGGTGCGGAAGCGGCGCTCCGCGGCGCCGCGCCGTCTGCCGACTTGCTCGGGGCGCTGCGCGGGCGCCGAATCCCGGCCCGCTTGTCGTGGGATGCCGGGCGATACTTGTGCAACTACGCCTACTGGCGCGCATTGGAGCGCGCTCGCGGCGGCCGGCCACTGATTCAGTTCATTCATATTCCGCCCATCAGCTTAAAGCCGCGGCGGCGGCAAAATGGAGTTCGCGGTCCGTCGTTGGCGGCGCTTGTTGCTGCCGGCGAAGCGGTCCTCATCGCTCTGATGGCTGCAAGCCGCCGTTAACCGTCCGGGTGGAATAGTCACCTCTGCCGGACCGCGCGGTCTTATGCACGCGGCGTGAGGCGCTTTTTTTATGTGCTTCACAGGGAGTCGCCGTGATGAGCATCGATCGCCGCCGCCTGTTCGCGGCCATGGCCGGTGCCGGCGCCGCCGGGGCCGCCACCGAGGCGCAATCCATGCCGGCCCGCGATGGCGGATCGCGCGCCGAAATCGACGCGGTATCGCTCGGCCTTCGGCTGAATGGCTCCGAGGACCAGACACCGGCGTTTCAGCGCGCCATCGACCAAGCCGCCGCCGCCCGCGCGGTGCTGCGGCTGCCGCCGGGCTTCTATCGCGCCGGATCGTTGCAGCTGCCGTCCTACGCCGCCATCGCCGGCGTCGCGGGAGCAACACGCATCGTCATGGCGGGAGGTCCGTCGATGATGTCGGCCAGCGGCAGCGACCACATCGGCATCAGCGGTATCGTGCTCGACGGGGCCGGTATCCCGCTGCCGCAACGGCGCGGGCTGTTGCATTTTGCGCAAGGCCGCGCCATGCGCATCGCCGATTGCGAAATCATCAATGCCGGCCGCAATGGCATCGCGCTCGAGGCCATCGGGGGTGAAGTAACGGGGAATACGATCGGCGCGGCCGACGCCGCTATTTTCTCGCTCGATGCGCGCGGGCTGCGCATCGCCGGCAATACCGTGCGCGGCGCCGGCAATAACGGCATCTTGATCTGGCGCAGCGAGCCCGGCGATGACGGCACGCTCGTCGTCGACAACCGCATCGAAGCCGTCATGAACAAGGCCGGCGGCTCCGGCCAGTACGGCAACGCCATCAACGTTTTCCGCGCCGACAATGTCATTGTGCGCGGCAACCGCATCCGCAACGCGGCCTTCTCGGCCGTGCGCGGCAACGCGGCTTCAAACCTGCAGATCGTCGGCAACGCCTGCAGCGGGCTCGGCGAAGTCGCGCTCTATGCCGAATTCGCTTTCGAAGGCGCCTTGATCGCCAACAACATCGTCGACGGCGCGGCGATCGGCGTGTCGGTCACCAACTTCAAGCAGGGCGGCCGGCTCGCCGTCGTGCAGGGCAATTTGATCCGCAATCTCGTGGGTCGGCGCCCGCCCGGCACCGACCCGAACGACAGCGCCGGCATCGGCATCGGCGTCGAAGCCGACACGGTGGTGACCGGCAATGTCGTGGAAAACGCGCCGAATGCCGGAATCGCCGCCGGCTGGGGAGCCTATCTGCGCGATGTCGCCATCACCTCGAACGTGATCCGCCGTGCCGATTTCGGCATCACGGTTTCCGTCGCGCCGGGCGCCGGCGCCGCGGTCATTTCCGACAATCTCATCGCCGAAGTCCGTCGTGGCGCCATCGTCGGCATGGACGGGAAGGACCCGGTCACCGGCGACCTTGCCAAGGACGGCGCTTCCCGTTATGCGCAATTGTCGATCGGCGGCAATCGCGTGCGCTGAGCAACACGTGGACGCGCAAGTTACATAAGCGCCTCGGTCACGCGCAGCGCGCCGACCTCGATGCCGTTCCAGTTGCGCAGCACCGGCTGCAGGAAAGGCGCGAGCGCCGCGCGTTCTTCTGTCGCGAGCGGGAGAAAGCGGGCGATGACCGCCGCCATGATCGCCTCCGCAGCGCGACCGGCGCCGTCGTCGCACTTGATCGCGATGCCGAACCCCAGCTCGGGCAGCGCGCCGCAAAAAACGCCTTCGGCGCCGGTCTTCACGTAAGCCCGCGCCGCCAATATCCGCATGATCTCGGTGCAGAATCGCCCGGTGCCGGCGACATACCAAGGCTTTTGCGCGCAGGCCGCCCGCAGCCGCGCAGCGGCGCGGGCACGTTCGGGCGCCAAGCCTTGCCCGGTACCGAATTTGGCGAAAGCACATGCGAGATTGTGCAGCGGCACCGCCCAGGTCGGCACCGAGCAGCCATCGACCGCACGGCGATCCTGCGACAGCACGGCGCCGGTGACGCCCTCGAGCACGGCGTGCACCTTGCGCTGCACGACGTGCTCCGGCCGCCAGTAGCGGACGTGATCCACTCCCATCGCACAGGCCAAGCAAAGAAAGCCGGCGTGCTTACCGGAGCAGTTGTTGTGCAGCGCCGAGGGTGCGCCCGTTCGCGCCAGCGCGAAGGCCGCCGGTTGCGAGACCGGCCAATGCGTCCCGCAGCAGAGCGCAGTGACGTCGAGCCCAGCTTTCGCCAACATGCGCGCGACGCCTTCAACATGCGCCGGCTCGCCGCTATGCGAGGCACAAGCGAGCGCAAGCTCCTCATCATCAAGCGCATAATGGTCGGCCGCCCCTGACTCGACGAGCGCTAACGCCTGCAGCGCTTTCACCGCCGAACGTGGGAACACCGGCCGCCCCACATCGCCAACGGCAAGCACCGTCGCGCCATCAGTATCGGCAATGGCAAGCGCGCCGCGATGGCGGCTCTCCACCAAGCCTCCGCGGGTCACTTCGACAAGAACCGGATCACTCATTTTTCGTACGGCTACTCGAGATCGAGCCGTGGCATTTGCATCCTCCGCGGTCCTGCGCTCGCGCGAGCAAAATCGCGGCCGTTCACGCGCGCAAGGCCGCCCCCTGCCATAGCGTGGGGCTGACGCGTTGGTATTGCGGCGGGCGGATAACTTCCCCGCCGAGGACCTGCGCGGCGTGCCACGCCCAATGCGGATCGTCGAGAAAGGCGCGGGCCAGCGCCACCATATCGGCACAGCCCTCGGCGATAATGGCTTCGGCCTGCTTGGGGCTGATAATCCGACCGACGACGCGCGTCGGAATGCCGGTCTCGCGACGAACCTGTTCAGCAATCGGAACGTTGTAACCGGGATCTGTCGGTAAGGACCCTCCTCCGGCGCCCACACCGCCGGAGGAGATATCGACGTAAGCAAGTCCGGCCTCGTTGAGCGCTTTGGCAACGACCACTGCATCCGCCGCGGTGAGGCCGCCGTCCATCCAATCGCTGCCGGTGATGCGCGCGCCGAGCGGCGTGCCGCGCGGAACGACGGCGCGGACCGCGCGGGCCACATCGAGTGGAAAGCGCATGCGGCCTTCGAGCGAGCCGCCCCACGCGTCATTGCGCAAGTTGGAAATGGGCGACAGGAAGCTGTGCAGCAAGTAACCATGAGCCATGTGCAGTTCGATGGCATCGAAGCCGACGCGCACCGCACGACTTGCGGCGTCCGTAAAGGCCGCGCGCACGTGCGCCATGTCGTGCTCGGTCATGGCACGCGGCACATGCCAGCCTGGACCGAAGGGAAGCGCCGCCGGCGCGATCGTCGGCCACGGATCTTCACCTTCCGGCAACGCCTTGCCGCCTTCCCAAGGGCGTTGCGAGGACGCCTTGCGACCGGCATGGGCGAGCTGGATGCCGAGCTTGGCACCGCCGATACGTCGGCAATGGGCAACGACCCGCTCCAGCGCCGCCTCGCAGGCGTCCGAATAAAGCCCGAGGCAGCCGTGGGTGATACGGCCAGAGCGCTCGACATGCGTCGCCTCGACTACCAGCAATCCCGCACCGGAATTCGCCAGCATGCCGAGATGGGTCCTATGCCAGTCAGCGGCGACGCCGTCATTGGCGCTGTACTGGCACATGGGAGAGACGACGATGCGGTTGGCGAGGTTGAGATCGGCGAGCCGCAAGGGTGAAAACAGGGCGCTCATCATGGAATGTCACATTTATCCGAGGAGATCAGGATGTAAGCGGAAGGGCGATGCAGTTCAATCCAACCGATGAAACTCACAGCCGCACGCGCAAAACGTGGGCGAGCTCGCCGACGATGCCGCGGCGGAAGGCCAGCACGCAGACCACGAAAATCGCGCCCTGGATCACCAGCACCCACTGACCGAACGGGGCGAGATAGCTCTGCATCGCGACGACCAGGAATGCGCCGACGACGGGCCCGAACACCGTGCCGAGGCCGCCAAGCAGCGTCATCAACAGGACGTCGCCCGACATGGTCCAGTGCACGTCGGTGAGCGAGGCGAGCTGAAAGACCAGCGCTTTGAGCGAACCGGCCAGTCCCGCCAGCGTCGCGGAGAGCACGAAGGCGACCAGCTTGTAGCGCTCGACGTTGTAACCGAGCGAGACGGCACGCTGCTCGTTCTCGCGGATCGCCGTGAGCACCTCGCCGAACGGCGAATTGATGATGCGGTAGATCAGCAGCAGGCCGGCAAGCACGACGACGAGAATGAACAGGTACATCGTCATTTCGCCGTTGAGATCGAAAAGCCCGAACAGGCGGCCGCGCGGGACTCCCTGGATGCCGTCCTCGCCGCCGGTGAATTTCGCTTGCAAGGCGAAGAAGAACATCATCTGCGCGAGTGCCAGCGTGATCATCGCGAAATAGATGCCTTGCCGGCGAATGGCGAGGCCGCCGGCGACAAGGCCAAGGACCGCGGCCGTCGCCGTGCCGATGAGGATCGCAAGTTCCGGCGGCAAGCCCCAGACCTTGGCGGCGTGTGCGGTGAGATAGCTCGCCCAACCGAAGAACATGGCGTGGCCAAACGACACCAGGCCAACGTAACCTATCAGCAGGTTGAAGGCGCAGGCGAACAGGGCAAAGCACAGCGCCTTCATGACAAAGATCGGGTAGATCACGAACGGCGCCACGATGAGCAGCGCCACCGTCACCGCAAACGCTACACCCAGGCTCCAGGTCGTCTCCCGACGGCGGGCCAGCAGTGGCGGATCGAGGACGCGTTCCGTCATGCGGTCCGTCCGAACAAGCCCGCGGGTCGAAGCAGCAGCACGATCGCCATGATGACGAAGATCACCGTGTTGGAAGCTTCGGGAAAAAACACCTTGGTCAGACCCTCGACGATGCCCAGCGTAAAGCCGGTGAGGATGGCGCCCATGATCGAGCCCATGCCGCCGATCACCACCACCGCGAACACGACAATGATCAGATCGGAGCCCATCTGCGGCGAGACGTTGTAGATCGGCGCGGCCATGACTCCGGCGAGCGCCGCCAGCGCGACACCGAAACCATAAGTCAGCGTCACCATCCGCGGCACATTGATGCCGAAGGCGCGCACGAGCACCGGATTTTCCGTGGCGGCGCGCAGGTAAGAGCCCAGCCGCGTGCGCTCGATCGCAAACCAGGTCGCCAGACACACCGCGAGCGACAGCACGATGACCCACGCGCGATAGTTCGGCAGGAACATGAAACCGAGGTTACGGCCGCCCTGCAGCAATTCCGGCACCTGATAGGGCAAACCGGACGAGCCGTAAGCGTTGCGGAACAGGCCCTCGATGACGATCGCCAGCCCGAACGTGAGCAAAAGCCCGTAAAGCGGATCAAGCTTGCGCAAATGCTTAAGGAACAGCCGCTCGACGAGAACTCCGGTGGCGCCGACTACGATCGGCGCGATCACCAGCGCTTCCCAATAACCGATGCCGGCATGTTGCAGCAACAGATAGGCGGCGAACGCGCCCATCATGTACTGCGCGCCGTGAGCGAAATTGATGATGTTGAGCATGCCGAAGATGACGGCAAGCCCCAGGCTCAACAGCGCGTAGAACGAGCCGTTGATCAGGCCGAGCAGCAACTGCCCGAACAGCGCCTGCGAAGGGATGCCGAAAATTTCGAACATACGGTTTGTTTCCCCCTGCCCTCCGCCGAATGCGGAGGGTCGAAACGCGGCGTGCGGCTGTTCGCCGTCAAACTCCGAGATAGTCGTGCAGCTTTTCCGTGTTGGCCTCGAGTTCGGCGGCCGCGAAGTGGTCGACGATGCGACCATGTTCCATAACGTAGTAGCGGTCGGCAAGGGTGGCGGCGAAATGAAAGTTCTGCTCGACCAGCAGAATCGTGAAGCCCTGCGCCTTGAGCGTGCCGATGGTGCGGCCGATCTGCTCGATGATGACGGGGGCCAGCCCTTCCGTCGGCTCGTCGAGCAGCAACAGCGGCGCCCCGGTGCGCAGAATGCGGCCGATCGCCAGCATCTGCTGCTCGCCGCCGGAGAGCTTGGTGCCCTGGCTGCCCAGCCGTTCGCGCAGATTGGGAAACAGCTCGAAAATGCGGTCCAGATCCAGCCCGCCGGGGCGCACCTGCGGCGGCAGCAGCAGGTTCTCCTTGACGTCGAGGCTGGCGAAGATGCCGCGTTCTTCCGGACAGAAAGCGATCCCGCAGCGCGCGATCGCGTCGGAGGGAAGGCCGATCAACTCTTTGCCGTCGAAGCGCACCGAGCCGGTGCGCTGCTCGATAATGCCCATGATGGCCTTGAGCGTTGTCGTCTTGCCGACGCCGTTGCGTCCGAGCAGGGTGACCACCTCGCCAGACCGCACGTCGAAGGTGACGCCGTGCAGCACGTGCAATTCGCCGTACCAAGCCTCGAGATCCTTCACGGACAGTAGCGCGTGCGCGTCAGACATGACCGGTCCCGAGATAGGCCTCACGCACCGCCGGATTGGCCGATACCGTCTTATAATCTCCCTCCGCCAAGACCTGGCCGCGGGTGAGCACCGTGATGCGATCGCACAGATCCGCGACAACGCTGAGGTTATGCTCGACCATGAGCACCGTGCGGTCGACGGCGACGGCCTTGATCAGCGCGCTGATGCGAACGATGTCCTCGCGCCCCATGCCCGCCATCGGTTCGTCGAGCAGCAGCAATTCGGGCTCGAGCGCCAGCGTGGTCGCAATCTCGAGCGCCCGCTTGCGCCCATAGGGCAGTTCGACCGCGAGCACATCCGCGTAAGGCGCAAGCCCGACATCGGTAATAAGCGCCATGGCGCGGTCGTCGAGTGCGCTCAGCACGCGCTTGGAGCGCCAGAAATCGAAGGAATGGCCGCGCCGGCGTTGCAGCGCGATGCGTACGTTCTCGAGCACGGTCAGGTGCGGAAAGACTGCCGAGATTTGAAACGAGCGGCCGACGCCGAGGCGCGCGACATCGGCCGGCTTGAGCGCGGTGATGTCGCGTCCATCGAACACGATGCGCCCGCGCGTCGGCGATTGAAACTTTGTGAGGAGATTGAAACACGTCGTCTTGCCAGCGCCGTTCGGCCCGATCAGGGCGTGAATGCTGCCGCGCTTAACGCGCAGGTTCACGCCACGCACTGCGATGAACCCGGCAAATTCCTTGGTCAGGTCTTCCGTCTCGAGGATCGGATTTTCACGCACGACTTCCCCCAAGGGGCCATTCTCGACGGCTTCGTTGCGCGGGTAAAGAGCCAACAATCAATGCGTGCGCGGAGCTGGGTTCCGTAGCCGGCATCGAGCGTCGCTAGTGCTTGAGCGCGTTGGCGACCTTGAAGCTTGCCTCGGTCTGGGCCTTGATCTCGTCGAGCGTCACGTCGGGCGCAAGCTCGACCAGAGTCATGCCGCCGCCGTTCTTGTCGATGGTGAACACACCCAGATCGGTGATCACCATGTCGACCACGCCGGCGCCGGTGAGCGGCAGCGTACATTGGCGTAACAGCTTCGGCTCGTTCTTGGCGGAATGCTCCATGACCACGACCACCTTCTTGACGCCGCCGACCAGATCCATGGCGCCGCCCATGCCCTTGACCATTTTTCCCGGAATCATCCAGTTGGCGAGATCGCCGTTTTCCGCCACCTGCATGGCGCCGAGAATCGCGATATCGATGTGACCGCCGCGGATCATGGCGAACAAGTTCGCGGAACTGAAATAGCTCGTGGTCGGCAGCTCGGTGACGGTCTGCTTGCCGGCGTTGATCAAATCGGCGTCTTCCTCGCCCTCGAACGGGAATGGGCCGGTGCCGAGCATGCCGTTCTCGGATTGCAGTTGCACGCTCATCCCGTCCGGGATGAAATTCGACACCAGCGTCGGAATGCCGATGCCGAGATTGACATAAAAACCGTCACGCAATTCCTTGGCGGCGCGCGCCGCCATCTGATCGCGGGTCCAAGGCATCAGACTTCCTCCCCGGTTCCGGCCGGCGCGTCCGCCGGTGTGCGCTTGCGCACGGTGCGTTGCTCGATGTGTTTGGTCGCGTTGGGCACATGGATCATCCGCTGCACGTAAATCCCGGGCGTGACGATGTGGTCAGGATCGATATCGCCGGGCTGCACCATGTGCTCGACTTCGGCCACCGTGAGCTTGCCCGCGGTCGCCATGATCGGATTAAAATTGCGCGCGGTCTTGCGGTAGAGCAGGTTGCCCTCGGTGTCGCCCATGAAAGCATGGACGATCGAAAGATCGGCGACCAGGCCGCGCTCCATCACGTAGCGCGCACCGTCGAACTCGCGCTCGTCCTTGCCTTTGGCGATCAGCGTACCGACCCCGGTCCTGGTGAAAAAGGCCGGGACGCCGGCGCCGCCGGCGCGGATGCGCTCGGCAAGCGTGCCTTGCGGGTTGAATTCGATCTCGAGCTCGCCGGCGAGATATTGCTGGGCGAAGGTCTTGTTCTCACCGACGTAGGAGGCCACCATTTTCTTGATCTGCCGCGTGTCGAGCAGGATGCCGAGACCCTTGCCGTCAACCCCGCAATTATTGGAGACGACGGTCAGGTTCTTGATCCCGGAGTCACGGATCGCAAGGATCAAGACCTCGGGAATGCCGCATAGGCCGAAGCCGCCGGCCATGATGGTCATGCCATCCTTGAGCGCCCCGGCCAACGCGGCGCGCGCGTCCGCATAGACCTTGTTCATGTCCGCTCCATTTCTTTCGGTAGGCTGTCATCACCTACGCATAACGGGGCGTGCGGAAAGGTCAACCGTTCGGAGTGGTGTAGGTCGTGACGATCGGCAGCGGGATCGTGGGGTGCGGGTAGGTGTTCCATAAGACGAAGAATATGGCGAACAAAATGCCGGCAATGATGGCTCCCAGGAAGCGGCTTCTAAGCGCAATAAGACTTCCAAGCAAAGCGGCGACAAATGCGAATACCGCCATCAAAGCGACGAAGACCCAATTTACAGTCGACAAATCGAGAGAAGACATTGTGCACTCCTGGCCAGCGCGTTGAACGACCCATCCGCCGCAGTCTAACCGAGCTTCCAGGCCTGCGCGATGGCCTGGCGGCCCTCATGTTCGCGCCAGCTGCGCCTTCTTCAGCGTGCGTGCGACATAATCGCGGATATAGCCCAGCGTTTCCGGGGCGGCCCAGATTTCGGTGACGGTCTTGTCGATTGCCGGCCCGCTGCGCTCCACCCGCTCGGCAACCGGCAGGCGGACCTGCTTCTTGGCCTGAGCGAAGGCCGGCGGCGAGAGCTGTGCAAGTTTTTGCGCGACCTCCATCGCCTGCCCCAGTAGTGCGTCCGCATCGACCACTTCGTCGACCCAACCGCGCTGCAAGGCGGCCTCGGCGTCATAGGTCGCGCCGCCAAAGGTGAATTCCGGCAGATGGCGCGGCGGCACGGCGAAACGCACGATCTCGAAGGCGAGCGCGGGAAACGGCACGCCCACCAGCAGCTCGGTGACGCCGATGCGCCCGCTTCCACGCGCCATGATCCGCCGGTCGGCGCAACAGGCGAGCACACAGCCGCCGGCGACGGCATGACCGTTGATGGCCGCCACTACCGGCTTGGGATGGAAGAACGCCGCGTCATAAAGCCGATGCAGGACTGGAAGAAATTCGCGCACGTAGGCCGCACCGCCCGAACCGACCCGCAAAAGGTCGACGCCGGCCGAAAACATCCGGCCCTGCCCGGTCACCACCACGGCGCGCGCGTCCAGCCGCCGAAGCTCGTCGAAGCACTTCGCCAGCACCTCGCACAGCTCGATATCGAGCGCATTAGCCTTGCCGTGCATCATCGTCACGACGGCAACGCCGCTGTCGATTTTCAGATCGATCATGATCGGCTCAGCCCCAAACGTCCCACGATGGGTTGATGGTGCCAGGGAGCAGCCGGCCTCACAAGCTTGGTTAAGCGCGGCCGCTTTTCGTCCGCGTTTTGTGCCAAAAAATCCCCAATTGCGTCACTGTGAGGTCACGCCGACCTGTCCGGAATGCACCGGCAAGTCCAGCAGTGGAGGACGCAATGCTGAGTATTCGCATCGTCGCGGCGGGCGTGTTGGTTTCGGTCATGACGGTCGGCGGCGCCATGGCCCAGACCGCGAGCGGGGCCGGCAAGCCTATTCAGCTCCTGCAGGTGGTCACCCAGCCGGGCAAAACCAAGATGAAGTCCCACACCAAGAGGATCATCAAGATCAGGACAGCGGCCGAACGAACCGGCAAACGGCACCACGTCGCCGCGAGACGAAGGCCGATCCACGTGGCTGACGCCGCCAAAACCGTAGCACCGGCAGCCCCTGCGGTGGCGCCTGCGGATGTGTGGGCGAACGCAACTCCCGTTGCCGCGCCTGCTTCCGTCGCGTCGGCCGCACCGGAACCACCGGCCACGCCGGCCCTCGCCGCCGAGCCAACGCCGAACGAGCTCGTGGTCGGAGGACAAACCGTGCATGTGGTCTCTCCGGACAACGTCAATGAGATTGACCGCGCCGCCGATGCGCAGCCTGCTCCGTCGGCTGCGGCAACGCAGAGTGCCGTTGCCGCGGTAAAACCGCCGCCGGATACTGCGACCGTGGCCCGGGCGCACGATGAGACGAACCACGTCGGCAGCGCGTCCTGGATCGCACAGGTGTTGGCGGCGCTCGGTGGCGCGGTCGCGGCCGGCTCTGCCGCCTGGCTTTTGATGGGATCGGCGCCGCAGCGCACTTACGGGTAACGCACACTATTCCGGGGTGCGCCGCTTTGCGGCGCCCCGGAATGACTGACTTACCCCTTCGCCTTGAGCGAGCTGAACAGTTCGTATGCCTCTTTCGGCTTCGCCTTATTGTGCACGACGGCGTTGACGGCGGCGATCATCGCCTTCGGCGCGTCCGATTGGAAGATGTTGCGCCCCATGTCGACGCCGGCGGCGCCTTGCTGCACGGCGTTGTAGGCCATGGTGAGGGCGTCGAGTTCGGCGAGCTTCTTTCCGCCGGCCATCACGATCGGCACCGGGCATGACGCGGTGACAGTCTCGAAGCCGTCGTCCACGTAATAGGTCTTGACGTATTGCGCGCCGAGCTCGGCGATGATCCGGCAAGCGAGGCGAAAATATTTGGCGTCACGGACCATGTTCTTACCGACCGCGGTGATGCCCATGACTGGAATGCCGACACGCAGGCCGGCATCGACCAGCTTGGTCATGTTGTGAACGGACCGCGTCTCGAATTCGCCGCCGATAAAAACCTGGATGCCGACACCGGCGGCGTTCAATCGCACCGCATCGTCCATGTCCATGGCGATCTGCTCGTCCGACAATTCCTCGCGCAGGATGCTCGGACCACCGCTCGCCCGCAGCACCATCGGCTTCGTCGAGTCCGCCGGAATGAGCGAGCGCAAAATGCCGCGCGTGCAGAACAACGCATCGCAGAACGGCAATAGCGGCACGATGGAGAGGTCAATGCGCTCAAGTCCGGTGGTCGGGCCCTGGAAGTAGCCGTGGTCGATCGCCAGCATCACGGTGCGGCCGGTTGCCGGGACAAAAACCCGCGCAAGGCGGTTCTTCATCCCCCAATCGAGCTGGTGGGAGCCCTTGAGATAAAAGCCCGGCGTCTGCTGCGGCTGATCGGCCGAATACCGTTCCCCTTCCTTGTCGACTTCCGGCATGGCGCTCCTCTTTGCCCGCACTTTCCGGCCGTTGTGCCGCGGTCGGGGAATGAACGTATGCGCCATCACTTCCAGGCCAGCAAGCGCGCCTCCTTCCGGGTGACCGGCAAGAACCCAGGAGGGAACCCTTGGCAATGTTCCTGTTTTGTTCTAATATGCCCATTCGCTCAGAAACCTGGCCATGAGACAGCCTGCCGTCCTCGCCGTGATGCCAAAAACCCGCGCCGCCGTCGCGGCGGAATTGCGTCGTTTGTTGCCCAGAATAGAGGGGTTCGCGTCTCCCAAAACCCTCCCCTTCGGGCTTTCCGCCGTTGATCGCCATCTGCCCCAGGGCGGCCTTGCCTGCGGCGCCCTGCACGAGGTCGTGCCCGAAAACGGCGGCACCGCCGCCGCCTTCGGCTTCATGGTGGCGCTGCTGGCCCGCGTACCGCGGGCTCGCCCCCTCTTCTTCGTCATACCCGGCTACGGGCCCGGTCAATACGGTCGGCTTTATGGACATGGCTTGAGCACGCTGGGTCTCGATCCGGCCTGGCTGATCCTGGTCGAGACGGCGCACCGGCGGGATACCCTGTGGGCGCTGGAGGAGGCGCTGCGTTCGGGCGCGCCTGCCGCGGTCGCCGGCGTCATCGACAAGCTCGATCTGAAATTGAGCCAAAGGCTGCAGCTCGCCGCGGCGGATGCAGGCCTGCCGCTCTTTCTGCTGCGGCCAGCGCAGCTTCTGGAATCGAGCGCGGCAGCGACGCGCTGGCGCGTCGGCACGGCGGCGGCCGCGCGCGACCGCTTTGGCCTGTTCGCGCGCGCACGCTGGCATCTCCTGCTGGAGCGCTGCCGCAACGGACGAGCGGGCGAGTGGATGGTGGAGTACGATCATGTCGCGCATTGTTTCAGTCTGGCTGCCGCGCTGGCCGATCCTGCGTTTTCTCATCGCGCAGGCGAAACACCCGTCGCAAAAACCCATCGCGCCTGATCGGCCGTTCGTCCTCGTCGTCACCGCGTCCAGAGGGCCGCGCATCGCCGCCTTGAACGAGGCGGCAGAGACCGCAGGGCTCGCGCTTGGCGAGCCGTTGGCCGACGCGCGGGCCAAAGCGGGGGACTTGCAGGTGCGCGCCGTCGAAGCCGCCGCCGATGACGCCGCCTTGCGACGCCTGGCGTTGTGGGCGACGCGCTATACGCCGACCGCTTCGCACTGGAATGCGGAGAACGGCGCCGACGGCTTTTTCCTCGACATCGAAGGCGCCGCGCATCTGTTCGGCGGTGAGGAAAAGTTGCTCGCCGATCTTTCTTCCAGGCTGGAAAATTTTGGCCTGCCGGCGCGGCTTGCCGTCGCCGATACGCCCGGCACGGCCTGGGCGCTGTCGCGCTTTCACGCCGCCCTCTCACCTATCCTGCTCTCGGGGCGGGAAGCCGAGGCGCTGGCGCCGCTGCCCATCGAGGCGTTGCGGCTTGCGCCGGCAACCTGCACGACGCTGCGCCGGCTCGGCTTCAAATCCGTCGGCGCGCTGCTCGACCAGCCGCGCGCGCCGTTTGCCGCACGTTTCCCGGCCGAGCTGCTGCGGCGTCTCGACCAGGCGCTCGGTCGTATCGACGAGCCGCTCGTTCCTGTTGTTGCGCCGCCGGTCTATCACAGCCTGCGTTATTTGCTCGAACCGATCCTGACGCAAGAGGCGGTCGTTGCTTACGCCAAACGCCTCATGCAGACCCTGGTGCACGTGCTCGAGCGCGACGATGTCGGCGCCCGCGTGCTGCGGCTTTGCCTTTACCGCGTCGATGGCGCGGTAGCGGCGGTCGATATCGGGCTGACGTTACCGACGCGCAATGTCGCGCACGTCGCGCGCCTCATCGATCTCAAGCTCGATGCGGTTGCGGCGACGCAAGAGGCGGGCTTCGGCTTCGAGGCGATCGGGCTTGCCGTCACGCTCGCCGAACCCATCCCGGCGCGGCAGACCGAGTTTACGGCGGTCACCGGGGATCTTGGGGAAGCCGACAGAACCGAGCGTTGCGCGAGCTTGATCGATACGCTGCGCCAGCGTCTCGGTCCGCAGAGCGTGCGGCAGTTCGCGGCGATCGCCAGTCACCTTCCGGAGCGCGCCGAGGTTCTCTCTCCGGTCAACGGAGGGCCTTCCGCATGGCCGGCGCCGGAGCAAACAACGCGCCCGCTACTTTTGTTGCCCCGTGCGGAGCCGACCGAGGTCACCGCGCTCGTTCCCGATGGTCCGCCGCGGCGTTTCCGCTGGCGCGGCATGACCTATGAGGTCGCAGGCTCCGAAGGCCCGGAACGCATCGCCAGCGAATGGTGGCGCGACCCCCTTCCTTTCTCTCCCCCGCTTGCGGGAGAGAAAAAGAAGGGGGCGCCGACGCGCGATTATTACCTTGTCGAGGACGCCGACGGCCATCGCTTCTGGCTCTATCGCGAGGGACTCTACGAGCGCGAGACGACATCGGCGCGCTGGTTCGTGCATGGGCTGTTTGCTTAAAGTTTTGCGTGAGGAAACTCATGAACGCCTATGCCGAACTGGCTGTAACAACTAACTTTTCATTCCTGCGCGGCGCCTCACACCCGCAGGAGATGGTCGTCACCGCCGAGGACCTTAAGCTTGCCGCCATCGGCATCGCCGATCGCAACTCGTTTGCCGGCGTGGTGCGCGCCTATGACGAATGGAAAAAAAGAAAAAGCATCAAGCTTCTGGTCGGCACGCGCCTCGTCACCGTCGATGGTTTCGAAGTTCTCGCCTATCCGACGGGCCGCCAAGCTTATGGACGTCTCTGCCGGCTTCTGACGAAAGGCAATCTTAAGGCCAAGAAAGGCGAATGCCATCTAACTTTCGAGGAAATTCTCGCGGCGAGCGAAGGGCAGATGCTCATCGCGTTGCCACCGCAAACACTTTCGGACGCGTTCACCGAGCGGCTCTCCGCCTTGGCGCGCGCGGCACCGGGCCGCACGTTCCTCGCCGGCGTTCATTATCATCGCGGCGACGAGCCGCGCCGGCTCGGACTTTTGGCCAAGCTCGGCGAGCGCCTGAACGCGCCGCTGGTCGCCGTCAATGACGTCTCCTATCACGCGCCGGAACGCCGGCCGCTCGCCGATGTACTCACCTGCATCCGCGAGAAATGCACCATTGCCGAAGCGGGCCTGAAACTTGCCGTCAATGCCGAACGCCATCTGAAACCGGCGGCGGAAATGGCGCGGCTGTTTCAAAACTTTCCCGATGCCGTCGCCCGCACCGTCAAGATTGCCGAGGCCTGCCGCTTCTCGCTTGGCGAACTCACATACGAATATCCCGACGAGCCGGTGCCGGAAGGAAAAACCCCCCAGCAGCATCTCGCGGACCTCACCTGGGCGGGAGCGCAGGAGCGCTATCCGCGCGATAAATACCCGGACGGCATTCCCGCCGATGTCGCCAAGCGGCTTCAGGAGGAGCTGGCGCTCATCGCCAAGCTCGACTATGCGCGCTATTTCCTCACCGTCCACGATGTCGTCGCCTTCGCGCGCCGGCAGCAAAAGGAAATCCTCTGCCAGGGCCGCGGCTCGGCGGCGAACAGCGCCGTTTGCTATTGCCTCGGCATCACGTCGGTCGATCCGGACAAGAGCAATCTCCTGTTCGCCCGCTTCATTTCCGAGAATCGCGGCGAGCCGCCCGACATCGACGTCGATTTCGAGCACGAGCGGCGCGAAGAGGTGATCCAGTACATCTACCAGCGCTACGGGCGCGACCGCGCGGCGATCTGCTCAACCGTCGTGCACTACCGCTCGCGCCGCGCCATCCGCGAAGTCGGCAAGGCTCTTGGCTTGACGGAGGACGTGACCGCCGCGCTCGCCAAGACGGTATGGGGCTATGGTGACGGATTGCCGAATGAACACATTCGCCAGGCCGGTCTCGATCCCGCCAACCCGGCGATCCGGCAGGCCGTCGAACTTGCCGACGAGCTGATCGGCTTCCCGCGTCACCTCTCGCAACACGTCGGCGGCTTCGTGCTTACCCGCGCGCCGCTCGACGAGACGGTGCCCATCGGTAATGCCGCCATGGACGAGCGCACCTTCATCGAATGGGACAAGGACGACATCGACACGCTCGGCCTGATGAAGGTCGATGTGCTCGCGCTCGGCATGCTGAGCTGCCTGCGGCGCGGGCTCGATCTCATCCAGCAGCATTACGGCAAGGCGTATTCGCTCGCCACGCTGCCGCAGGACGACGGCGCGGTCTACGAGATGCTGTCGCGCGCCGATTCCGTCGGCGTGTTCCAGGTCGAGAGCCGCGCCCAGATGTCGATGCTGCCGCGATTAAAGCCGCGATGCTTCTACGATCTCGTCATCGAAGTGGCGATCGTGCGGCCGGGGCCGATTCAGGGCGACATGGTGCATCCCTATCTGCGCCGGCGCGACGGCATCGACCGGGAACATTACCCCTCCCCGCATCCGGCGCACGGACCGAAGAACGAATTGGAGGAGGTTCTCAAAAGAACGCTCGGCGTGCCGCTGTTCCAGGAGCAGGCGATGCAGATCGCCATCATCGCGGCAAAATTCACGCCCGACGAGGCGGATGGGCTGCGTCGCGCCATGGCCACCTTTCGCCACACCGGCAACGTCCATCTGTTCCGCGACAAGTTCATCAACGGCATGACCGACCGCGGCTACGACCGCGATTTCGCGGAAAATTGCTTCGGCCAGATCGAAGGTTTCGGCGAATACGGCTTTCCGGAAAGCCACGCGGCGAGCTTTGCGCTCTTGGTCTATGCCTCGGCTTTCATCAAATGCCGTTACCCGGACGTGTTCTGCGCCGCCATCCTCAACAGCCAGCCGATGGGTTTTTACCAGCCGGCGCAGCTCGTGCGCGATGCGCGGGCGCACGGCGTCGAGATCCGCGCCGTGGACGTCAACTTCAGCGATTGGGACTGCACGCTGGAACCGGGCGCGGACGGCCGGCATGCGGTACGCCTCGGCTTCCGCCTCGTTCACGGACTTAACCAGGACGAACTGAAAAAACTCATCGCCGCGCGCGGTAACGGCTTTTCCTCGATCGAGCGGCTGGCGGCGATCGCCGGCATTTCCCGCTTCACCATCGAACGGCTGGCAGAAGCCGATGCCTTCCGCTCGATACCGCATGATCGGCGTTCCGCCTTGTGGGCGGCACGGCGGCTCGATGTCATCGGCGCTCGACCGCAGCGCAAACCGGATTCCGCTACAGCGGAAGACGTATTGCCGCTGCTGACCCCGTATCTGAGCGATGAATTGTTTTCCGAGCCGTCCGTCACGCTTCCCGCCATGGCACTCTCCGAGCATGTCGTGGAAGACTATGTGGCGACCGGCTTATCGCTGAAGGACCACCCGGTGCGCTTCTTCCGCGATCGGCTCACCGCGCTCGGCGTCATGCTCAACACGGAGCTGCGCGGCGCCGGCTTGCGGCAAGATTCGATGGTCACCGTCGCCGGCCTCGTCCTGGTACGGCAGCGGCCGGGCACGGCAAAAGGCGTGATCTTCATGACGCTCGAAGACGAGACCGACATCGCCAACATCATCGTCTGGCCGAAAGCTTTCGAAAAAAATCGCCGGGTGGTGATGACGGCGCGGTTCCTCGCGGTGCGCGGCCGGCTGCAACGCGCCGGCCTCGTGATCCATGTCGTCGCGGAAAGTTTTATCGATCTCAGCGCCGAACTGTCATCGCTGCGCGACGGAGAGCTTTTCTCGCCCAAATTTTCCGGTGGGCTGCATCCAGAGCCGGCTTCACTTTCGCTCAAGAGCCGCGACTTTCATTAAGCGGTCCAATCATAAAACAGCTTACCTAGCTGCATCTGCTTTTATGTCGGCTCCTTGCTTCCAAAGCCGCCATTGCAGGCACGATTGGCAAGTCTGCTTAGGGCCCATCTGCAGACCTCATGCACTGCAAAAAGCCTTCCCCCAGCAAAAGAACATTCGAAGCACTGAAACTAAATTATTGACGCACCCTTGTGGCTTTGGTCTCCGTACCACAGATACATGAGTACTGGCAGGCGGACTGCGTGCCTGAGAGCTGCCCAAAAAAACGGCGACCCACCGAAGTCTCCGCTCACCCACCGGCAGCGCTGGTGCCATCGGCCGGCACAGTTCTAACTTAAAAGTAGAGATATAGGCTGCGTTACGGATGCTCGTCGGCACCCGCGTACCAACCACGCGCGCGGCTTCGGTTGCGTGCGTACTAAAGAGATTCTTTCACAAAGGAGTGTACCCGATGAATAACGAAAACCTGACCGTCCATTTCAAGGTCAAGGATTACAACGCATGGCGGACAAGTTACAACGGACATGAAAAGGATCGGACGTCTGCCGGCATCACGAACGGGAGAGTGTTTCGCAGCTCCGACGATCCGAATGAAGTCATAATCCTTGCCGATGCCGCCGACGTCTCGAAGGCCCGCACCTGGTTGGGTTCAAATGAGATGAAGACGGTGATGGAAAAGAGCGGCGTAGTGGGCTCACCCAGCATTCGCTTCGCGGCCGCGGCGTAACTCGTAGCTCAAACAGGTAGTGACCGGGACGGTGCGTAGCGTGAGTGTTTTGTTGCGTAGCCGCCCCCTAAGATAACCGCCCCAGCCCCAAGCCCCCCGAATAGGCTGGGGCGGCCTTTTCTTAAAACGTATACGATCTTGTTGATCTGATATATCAAAGTTGCGTTCGCGCACGTGTTGCTTGCGGATGTCGGTCTAAATGCAAACCACGTGAGGCTACGCCATGGAACGCTTCTTCAGTCGGCAAAGCGTTGAGCTTTATCGAAGGCTGCTCGATATATCCGCCGACGGGCCTCAGCGCCGGATGATATTTAAGTTTTTGGCAGCCCAAGCAGACACTTTGCGAATGATCGCCAACACAGAGCTAAGGATTCGAATCGGGCGGCGAGGAGATAAGTACACGTGGGAGCTTCACCGCGCCTGCCGTTCTCAGCCCGTGAAGTTTTCCGCGCCTATTTTCTTGTCAGAAGAGGCGGCCAGAGCCTCCGGAACCGAAGTGCGGACTCGCTATTTGGCACATTTGGCAGCTAGCCGGCCGAGGCTAAAACGAGGTCTAGCGCCACTGGTCGAGATGTTGTCCAACCCCGGGGGTTACTGCGGCTCCGGGGGCTGAATGGCCGCTTGGAGTCACTAGCACCGGATTGAGGCGGTCGAGGATGAGGCCGGTTTGCCCCCCAATTGCAGACGAATTGCTGCGTCACGGCGAACGTCGAAACGGGCCATGAGCCGAAATGCCTTGGCAGATAACGGCCATAGTTGGTTGCGAGAACACGCGACCGGCTTTCGCCGAACCGATCACGCGGAGCGCCGTTCTCGCGGAGCTGCGGAATCTGACACTACAGCGACATCTACTGTCATGCCGAGATAGCTGCCGGCTGTGCCGACAAAACTGCCGCTGATAGGAACCGCCTGACTGATGTCGCGTGTAACGGCAACCCGAATCAAATCCATGCCGCCGATCGTGCCGTTTGTTGGATCGTACGCAATCCACCCGGAGCCGGGAACGTAAATGTCGGCCCAAGCATGCGTCGTCCCGGCGCCGATCGCGGCCGGCAAAACACCATCGGCGGAAGCCCGATAAAGATATCCCGTTACCACGCGCGCTCCGAAGCCGAGACTGCGAGCTGCTTCGATCAGCAGCAGCGCGAGATCGCGGCACGAGCCCGAGCCGCGGTTAAGCGTCTCTATGGGAGACTGCGTGCCTTCGGCTTCCCGACTTTGGTAGGAGATCTGGGCCGCCACGCCGCTATTCAAGTCGGCCAACAGCGCCGACGTGTCGGTCGGGTTGCTCCTGACAAAACCTCGCGCCCACGATCCGAGCCGACCCTGTGGATCGGGGTGCTGGCGTTCCAACATCCGGCCGAGGTCGATGCGATCGTCCGCGGAATAGATGAACGGATAGCGTAACGCGTCCCGCGTAATCTGAAACGGTGGTCGCTCGGCAGCAAATGTTTCAAGCACGAGGCTGCTCTCGATCCGCAATTCGGCCGACGGATCAGAGAACGACGCGATGGCGACGGAATTGCCGAAAACATCGTGCATCCAGCGGACAGACGCCGGCGGCGAGAAGGTCAAATTGGTTTTGATCAGCCGAAGATCATGACTGTCGCGCGGGCGTAGCATCAGTCTGTGATCACCGAGCACTACCGAACAGCTATAGCGGTAAACCGTAGTGTGCCGCACATTGAGAACAGTCATCGGCGGGCCCTCGATCGTCGTCTATTCGCAGACCAGAGCTAGTTCTCGCGCTAGAGCCAGAATTTGGTTTTTAGCCGCCTGCTCTTTGTCTGCGGTCGACCGCCCGTCCGGAGGACCTTCGGTTCCGACGTTGACGCGGCCAGACATCTCGCCGCGCGCCGAGGAAAAAGTGAATGTGAAAGACCCGCGGCCGTCTGCCTCTAAACGGATAGTATCCACGCTCCGCACTCCTATTTTGCGCCAAAGTACGGTCTAAATCCGGCGCTCGAACTGGTTCGCAACCGATAGCCGGTTGGAACGCTTAATTTTAGACGCCAATGAACTGCAGATGGAGTGTGACCGCCACGAGAAGCAGCGCCATCCCGGCGTGCACGACGATCGGCGGCGCGAACCAGCGGGCCGTGCTGCCCTCTCAAGAAAGATGAAGTGCGCCAAACGACGAGACCGCCAAAGAGGCGGCCTCGCAATTTTCATCCAGATCAAATCTGGCGACCCTTCATCACGGCGTCGACATCGCGCTGCGCCTGCGCCTTGTCGATGCTGTACTTGGTGACGATCTGGGTGACGAGTTGGTCCTTGCTCTTAAGCGCCCCGAGCTCCTGCTCGGAAAACTTGTTCCACTTGGCACCGATGTCCTTGAGAAGGATCTGCTTGGTGTCAGCGGGGCTGCCGCTGTTCGTCGATGCGGTGTTCGGATTTACAGTATTCATGAGTGTCATCTCCAAAATATAGATGAAGTATCATCTGAATGTGCATCACTCAAACAACAACCGTATATAGAGATGAATTGCGACAACAACAGGGGCAGGTGCTAGCTAATTCAAAATGAAGTTCGGCCGCATTTGATCAAGGCCAAATAAGGCAAGTCGCCGATGACTGGTCAATTCCCGGGATTGCGCACTTGTCCTCGTAATTCGATGTGACCGTCCCCATATACAGTAGTAACATCCAATAACCAGGCATTGCGGCACCGTTGAGCGCGATAGTGTTCGACCCGTGTCACGGAGGGACATGCCCCATGTTCACGGCAGAGCACTTTCGGACGAAAGTGGCGGAAAGCGCTGAATCAATCAAAAACACTGACGTCCCGAGCGAAATCCACAAATTGGAGCGGTCGATGAAAAGCTTCGGCCTGTTGGCCCAAAACGAAGACTGGCTGGCGGATAATTTCGACAAAATGATCCATTCGCAAGACGTGCTTTCCATGGACGAGGCCGTTGGGAAGCGGCTCGACAGCAAGGTTGTCGCAGAGATCGAGGAGCATATCCTGCGGTGCCTCGGCGCGGCCGTCATAATGCAATGGAATACGATCCCAACGAAGCTGCAACGTGAGCTTTTCGATACCGCAGGCTCGCTGGGGGACGTACCACAAACGGTCACACTGAGAGGCCAGATTGCTCGCTTCTTACATAGCCACAAGGGCGAAGAGATACCCACAGATGGCATCTCGAAGCCCAATATGGACGAAAGGAATGCCGCATGGCGCATAAGTTCAATATCGGTCAAATAGTCGAGCTAGACCTAGGCTCACTTAGATCAGCCGTCCTTGGTCCCTATGAGATTCGTCATCTCATTCCAGCCTCGGACCGAGACCCCGATGATCCATGCTACCGCATCAAGAGTGTCACCGAAAAACACGAACAAGTCGCACCTGAAAGCGAGCTTACGCTCTCAAAGAGCGTTTTCGCTTAAAGTAATAACCGGGCCGATGCTCAACTTTCCAAACCAAAGCCGATTTTTCGATCCAACCCGACGTGCCGTTCGGTTCTGGGGTCATGACAGCGCAATGGAGTGGTCATTCTTTGTAACCGAAGAGGCGCTCAAGCGCCTGCGGCCGAAAACGGAGCGTGATGAAGCGAGCTTGCTTCTCGCATTTGACACAAATCGTACAGCGATCTTCGCGGCAGCAGTAAAGGCGTATAAGCAGGGGCGAAAAGGATCGTATGAGCTCGGGGCGACGGATTTTTGATATTGCGTCGAGCCACCGTTGCCCCGTTTATATCCTGTCAGTATCTGTGGAGCCCGCAATGTCCGGGTAGGGGCCAGAGGCAGCCATGCGCGTCCTCTTTTTTGCCAACCGTTATTCGGCTGATCTACCCGGCGGAAGGCGCCCATGCTCTCGGAAGTAGCGGAGCACAGCGGGACTTCTGTACCGATATGAAACCGGATCACGGGAAAGTCTATGCCGTTTGCTCCCGGTCATGCCACGGCGGTAGAAATCGCACCAATATCGATAACATAACGAGCGGCAGAATGAGCACTATGGCCGCCGCCAATAGGCCCTCCCTGCCGAAAATGGGCGGGTGATAAGCGAGCAATCCTTTGCCCGTCTTGGAGATTTCCTGCCCGCCGATGACCACGTTGTAACGCATCATCAACACCGCAAGCAGCACCAAAACTGCGCTCGCTGTGACTCCGATAACCAACGCCCGATCGTTCGCGCCACGCCAAATAAAGAAAGTAATCACGGCGAGCGGCAGCACCGAGCCGATGCCGAATTGCAGGACGAAGAAGGGAATAAGCAGTGGACCTGCTACGAACTGCATGATCACGTCGTAGCCCTCCCGGCCCCGGTAGACCAGGCTGGCGAATTCCACCCCCTCGAGCAGCAACGTGAACATCATGAAGCCCCACAGCGAATAAGCCATGACCTTCAGGCACGGCAGATCGATTGGGACCTTGCGCAGCTTGCACGAGGCGACATAGAGCACGATCACCAGCGCGGTCCCCGAGATGATCGCGGAGAACAGAAAGATGGCCGGCATGAGATCGGATGACCACCATTCGCGCGACTTGAGCGAGCCAAACACGAATCCGACGTAGCCGTGCAAGCCATGGGCCCCGGGAATGCCAATGATGGCCAACGCGAACAGCCATTTGCGGTCGTAGCTCATCGCGTTCTCGGAGAGATCGTACGATCCGAGCGTCGCCGCACGATAAATCCAGCTCAGCACCCCCTTCGCCTGTTGGGCTTCGTGTACGATGTAAGGCCGAAACACGAACCACGTCTCCACCATCAACAGAATGACGTAAAAAAGCGCGGCATAAGCAAAGACGGCGAAAGCCGAGGTTATGTGCGGGGTGATCATGGCATTGAAGGCCCGCTCCGGATGCCCGAGGTGCAAGAGCAGGGGCAGCGGAACAACAATCATGCAACACAATGAAACAAGCAAAGCGAAATGAGCTACCGGCCGCAATTGGTGGAAACCGAATACCTGATATAAGCTGGAAATGGTAAAGGCGCCGGCGACCAACCCCGTAAGATAAGGGTAAACCACTATGAGGACGGTCCAGGGGATAACCGTCTCGTTGGGATAAACGTAGCCGCTGAAGGCGGAGGAGTGGAACAGCGTTTCCATCAGCTCACATCCTCATCTATGCCGATATAGAACACATTCGGAGCATTGCCGGTTGCAGGCCTGAGCACCTGGACCCGATTGTTGTGGATGAACCGGCTGATGACACTTTGTTCGTCATTGCGATCGCCGAAGACGCGCGCGCCGACCGGACAAACCTCGACACATGCGGGCTGCAGGCCCTTGGTGATGCGGTGATAACACCACGTACATTTGTCGGTAACTTTCTTCTCCGCGTTGAAGAAACGCGCACCGTAGGGACAGGCTTGCACGCAGTATTGGCAGCCGATGCAATAGGTATGGTCGATGAGAACGACGCCATCCTCGGTTTTGTAGGTCGCGCCGGTCGGACAGACCTGTACGCAGGCCGGATTCGTGCAGTGATTGCACAGCTTCGGCACGAAGAAAGCCTTCGCGACCTTTGCATCCTTGTAGCGATCGGCGAAACGATATTCTCTTTCAGAACCTGACGCCGCAATGTTGATCGGATCGGCCTGGCTGTCGATGCGGGCGGTTTCCTCTCCCTCCAAAGTGACGTAGCGTTCGACCCAGGTGCGAAAGTGATGCGCGTCCGGGGCAACGTTGTTTTCCGTTTTGCAAGCTTCGACGCAGCGCAGGCAGCCGATGCATTTGGTGGCGTCGACGCCGAACGCCCACCGGTGTTTGGACCAGTTATATCCCGGGATTGCCGGGTTCGGCGGTACTCGCGCGGCCGCGGCCTGGTCGCCGGCGGCAAGCGCTTGCGACGGCCCGGCGTCCCCCGCCATGGCTGCCGCGCCACAGGCCAGGGCGCCTCCGAGCCAGCTGAGGAACTCGCGCCGCTCTTGTTGCTGCTTCTCCAGTTTTTCTTTCTCTTCCATCTGGCGCTGTCCCTCCCGCAAGTTCTCGAGGCCGCGTGCGTTATTTGCACCCGGCGCCGGCGTAATAGACCGCCGCGCTTTCCGTATCCGAGTCGCTCAAGTCCTTCACGATTCCAGCCATAATGGCGTTGTTACGGGCGCCGCTCTTGTAGGCATGAAGAGCATTGATCAAATAATCCTTTGACAGCCCGGTCAGGCTCGGCCAGGATCGGTTACCGGCGTGTCCGTCAGCGCCGTGACAGGCGGCGCACTTCGATACGATTGATTGACCTCTCGATGCCATCCCGCGATCCGCCGTCGGGGCGCTTTCGCATTTCAAGCCGGCGAAATAGGCCGCAAGATCGCCGGCATCTTCATCCTTTATCCCCTGAGCCACGGCGCTCATCATGGGATTGTCGCGTGCGCCGGTCCTGTATGCTTTCACGGCGTTGGTGAAATAGGTCGCATTCTGGCCTGCAAGGCTGGGGCCGGGGAGATTCTTGCTCACGCCGCCGGCGCCGTGACAGACCGCGCAAGCATCAGCCTTGGTCTTGCCAGCGAGTGCATCCCCGGCTGGCGCCGACGCTTCAGCAAGCACCAAATTGAGCGTTGGAGAATGCGGATTGTGACAAACGATGCACTGTTGCGTCCCAGCGTGATCGGCGACCACGATCTGCGGTTGCTCCTGAGGTCTCCCGGTCATCCGCTCATGGCAAAGGGTGCAGAGCCTTCTCGTGTCGGTCGGGACAAACATCTTGAGGCTGGTGGGATGATCGGGGCCGCTTGTCGAGACCACGAACATGCCGTGCGGCTCTCGCTCGCTGGCGGCGCCGTGGCAGACTTCGCACTTGACGATCTTTCCAACATCGGCGCTGTTGTGGATGCCTTTCGACCACGCCGCCACTTGCTCGGCGTGACACGGCGCGCAATATCCAACACCTCTGTACTTGGGTTTTTCCGAAGCGATTTGCGCGACAGAATCGCCCCTATAGTGGCCGTATTCGTAAAACGATTTGACCGTGAACCCTCTTTTCGCCGCGTACCCGATCACGGCGCAGGCCACAAGCAGGACGATGAGACGAAAAATGTGTCGCGGCATGGCTAGCCCGATTTTCCTCTTGATTCGCTCGATATCGAGGGTCTCTTGAGTAAGAATCGGAACCCGCCGACGCATCGGCGACGAAGCGTTCTCGATCGAAGATGGGGCGCATCGGTCATTGGCCGCGCTCTTTTCGAAAAGGCCGCGGAAATCCCCTTCTGAACAAAATATCGACGGATGACGACCTCGCGTTGATGTAGATCAAAGTCGAGCTTCTTTGAGTGGAAATAATGCAAGGTTGCGGACTTTGCCGGTTGGCGGGACCACGCCAAAATCTACCCGCAGCTCAAATAAGACGGCCACTAGTCGCAATTTCAAAAAGGCCGCAAAGTCTTGAGTGAGACTCCGCGCCAAGAATGGGGAGGCTTCATCATGCAAGGCATCTGGAAAAAAGCACTCGCGGTCATGTCCCTCTTCGGATTCGTCGGCATCGCTAGCCTGCTTGTCAATCTGGATTCGAACCTAGTGCGCGCCCAGGAGGCAAAAGGAAATCCTCCGCATCTTGGCGATCTGATGAACAATGCAATGCAGACACACCACACCAAGCTTTGGTTTGCGGGTCACGCCAACAATTGGGCTTTGGCAAGCTATGAACTGAGAAAGATAAAAGAGACCATTGACGAGGTTAAGGAAGACATTGTGACCATCCAAACGAAGTCGCCTCAATGGCGACACGTGTCCATCAACGAGATGCTCAGGAGCGTGGATTCCAATCTGAAATCTCTGGATCAAGCCGTCAAGGCGAAGGATGCGAGCAGATTTGATATTAATTACCGTGCGCTCACTGCCGCTTGCAATGCGTGCCATGTAAGCATTGGTCAGCCCCAGATTAAAATTATTGAACCACTTTCGAATGGCACTTTCGCGGACCAGGACTTTACCGCCGACGGCGGTCAGCAGTAAAAGGACGGCCGCGACAGATGCATTCCACGAGCATCGCGACCGATATGCGCGCGCCGACTGTCTAGCCAGAGGCAACCCCTCGGCGCTTGAGGTCCAAAATCGAAGAAGTCCGGCGTTCAGCTGCGGCATCGCGGCGACGACGGAAAGCTTGACATCGAGCGCAACCTCGCAGCGAAAAAGAACGACCCGATGAGTGAGGCTGGAAAGCGGACATCAGCTCCGGATTTTCCGAGTCGACGCGCCAACCGTAAGGTGCCTCACTCGGCCCCCTTGCCCACGTACTTTCCCAGCACGCGCGCGAGGCGCTCGGAAAACAATTTCGCATCCGCCGGCCGGTCGCCCTCCAGCACCCGGGCCTCGTCGAGCAACAGATGCGCCGCGTCCTCCTTCAGCGTCCACTGATCCTCGCCGAGCGCCGCCAGCGCGACCACAAGCTGGTGCCGCGGATTGACCTCCAGGATCGGCTTCGTCGCCGCGTTCAGCCGGCCGGCGCCCGCCAAAAGTTTTTCCAGCGCCCGGTCGGGACCCGCATCCGCAGCAACCAGGCAGACCGCGCTGTCGGTGAGCCGGTCCGAGGCTCGCACTTCGGCGACCGTGTCGCCGAGTGTGCCCTTCATAAAAGCCAGAAAGTCCTTGACCGCATCATGCAATTGCGGCGCCGCCGGCTGTTGCGCGTCGAGCAAGGGAATGAGTGCCAGATCGGCCGCGCCTTGCGTCACCGATTTGAAAGGTTTGCCATCGAAACCGAGTCCCGACATGACCCAAAAGCTGTCGACCGGGTCAGGCAGCAGCAACACCTCGATGCCGCGGGCGCCAAAACCTTCAAGATGCGGCGATGACTGCAGCCGTGCGATATCGTCGCCGGCGAGATAGTAGATCGCCGTTTGATTGGGCTTGAGCGCGGCGACGTAATCCTTGAGGCTGCGCCAGCCGTCGGCCGCCGCCGTGGTCTTGAAGCGCGCGAGCGCGAGCAGCGCGTCACGGCGCTCGAAGTCCTCATAAATGCCTTCCTTCAGCACCGCGCCGAAGATCTGCCAGATTTTCTCATAAAGCTGCGGCTCCTTCTCGGCGAGCCGTTCCAATTCCCCGAGCACGCGGCTGGTCGCGCTTTTCCTGATCGCGGCAAGCAGCGGGCTTTCCTGAATCTTCTCGCGGGAGACATTGAGCGGCAGGTCGGCGCTGTCGACCAACCCGCGAACAAAACGCAGATAGCGCGGCAGGATCTCCGCATCGTCGGTGATGAAGACGCGCTTGACGTAGAGCTTGATGCGGCCCTTGCGGTCGGGATCGAACAAATCGAAGGGCCGCGCAGAAGGAACAAACAGCAGCGTCGTGTAATCCTGCCGTCCTTCGGCATGGAAATGGATGGTCAGCGCCGGCTCGTCGAACTGGCCGGCGATGCTGCGATAGAAATCGGTGTAATCCGCCGCCGCGATCTCGGACTTTGGCTTCGCCCACAACGCCGCCCCGTCGCTGATCTCGGCAGGCTCGGCGCCGACCTTTTCCACGACGGCGATCGGCACCGGCACGTGACCCGATTGGGCCTTGACCAGCCGCTCGATAGTGAAGCGCTCGGTGTAGGATTTGGCGTCTTCCATCAGATACAGCACGACGCGGGTGCCCCGGCGCGGCGCAGCAGCGGGCTCGACGGGTGATACCGCGAAGGCGCCCTTGCCGTCCGACGACCAGAGCCAAGCCGTCTCCGTTCCGGCGCGGCGCGAGATCACGTCGACGCGTTCCGCCACCATGAACGCCGAATAGAAGCCGACCCCGAAGCGGCCGATGAGCGCGGTGTCCTCGCCGGCGCCCTGCCCGGCTTCCAGGCGATCGAGAAACGCCTTGGTGCCGGAGCGCGCGATGGTGCCGAGCGCTTCGACCAGCTCATCGCGGCTCATGCCGATGCCGTTGTCCTCGACAGTCAGTTGCCGTCGGTCGGCATCGATGGTCAGCGTGACGCGCGGTTTTGGGTCGTCGCCGAGCAGCGCCGGTTCGGCGATAGATTCGTAGCGCAGCCGCTCGCAGGCGTCGGCGGCGTTGGCGATCAGCTCGCGCAGAAACACCGACTTGTCGGAATAGACCGAGTGCACCATCAGGTGCAGCAGCTTGGCGACATCCGCTTCGAACGGGCGGCTTTCCGATTGGTTTTCCTCTGTCATGGTCATGATGGCATCCCCGAGGGATTCTCAGCTACGGTTCTTGCGACGATTGTTGGCTCCGAAATGGAGAGAGGGCCTGGCCAGGTCAAGACCTTGCGACTGCCGGCCCCCGGCCTGCAGCGCCGCGGAAATCGCTAGGGCGCCGACAGCACGTCCGGGGTGTGGATGTGCTCGGGCCGAATGCCGACTCCCAGCAGCCGGGCGGGTATGCGGCGAAGCAGCGCAATCCAATCGAACAACTTCAAGATTAGCGGCGGCTTCGGCCGCTCTCTGCCGGCGAGCACCCGGCTGATCAGTTGATTTTGCATAGTCAGCTGCAGCGCCTGGGTAAAGCGCACCGGGAAAATGCGGCGCGCCTGGATCGCGCTGAGGTCGCCGTCACTGACCGTGCTGGCCTTGAGCGGCGCGGCGAGCCGATTGGCGGCGGCGACTGCATCCTGGACGGCAAGGTTGACGCCGACACCGCCGATCGGCGACATCGCATGCGCCGCGTCGCCGATGCAAAGAAGCCCCGGCCGCCACCATTGCCGCAGCCGGTCGACGGTGACGCTTAAAAGCTTGACGTCGTCCCAGCTTCTCAGTTCGCCGACGCGGTCGGCAAGAAACGGCGACATCATCACCACCCGCTTGCGGAAGGCATCGAGACCCGCCGCTTGCACGCGGTCGATGCCGCCTTTCGGAATGACAAAGGCGCACTGCCAGTAGTCGCCGCGGTCGAGCATAATCATCATCGCGCCGGCCTCGACGTGGCCGAACGTCTCGGTCTCGTCGCTTGGTCGGCGCGGCAGCCGAAACCACAGCACATCCATCGGCGCGCCGTAATCGTCGCCCTTGAACCCGGCTCTGTCGCGCACCGTCGAATGCCGGCCGTCGGCGCCGATGACCAGGTCGGCGCGGATCGCGACCTCGCCGTCCGGCGTCTTGGCGCGCAGCCCGACGACGCGGCCGCCTTGCTCGATCAGATCCGTCGCCTCCGCCCGCATGTGCAGATGAAAAGTCCGGTAGCGCTTGCCGTGCGCGGCGAGAAAATTGAGAAAATCCCACTGCGGCATCAACGCGACGTATTTGCAGTGGGTCGGCAGATGCGTCAGATCGATCAACCTCACCCGCACGTCGCCGACCTGGGCGCTCAGCCGTTCGACCTTTTGGTGCGGCAGCTTGAGGAACTCCTCGAGCAGACCAAGCTCGTACATCAGCTCAAGCGTGGAAGGATGAATGGTGTCGCCGCGAAAATCGCGAAAGAAATCGGCATGCTTCTCCAGCACCACCACATCGACGCCGGCGCGCGCCAAGAGGAAGCCGAGCATCATCCCGGCCAGCCCGCCGCCGGCGATGCAGCACTGCGTGGTGATCGGCAAATTCGGCATCACCATTTCCCGCGGCCGCTACTACGCGCTCGCGGTCCGCGAGACGCGGGAGACGTTCAAGCTGGCTGCGGCGTCTGCGGCGATACGCCGAGCTTCTTTTGCAGGCTGGTGGAAGACGTCGTGTACTGGAACACCAGCCGCTTCTCCGGATAGACGTAGTGGTAGGCCTTCTGCGCCATCAGTGCTGCCTCGTGGAAGCCGGAGAGGATGAGCTTGAGCTTGCCGGGATACCAGTTGATGTCGCCGATGGCGAAGATGCCGGACGTGCTGGTCTCGAAGGCCGCGGTGTCGACCGGAATGAGCTCGTTGTTCTTCAGCTCGAAACCCCAATTGGCGACCGGGCCGAGCTTCATGGTCAGGCCGAAGAACGGCAGCAACACGTCGCAGGCGAGCTCCATAGTGGAGCCGTCGCCGGTCTTGACCATGGCCTTGCTGATCTGACTTTGGTCGCCTTGCAGCGCGGTCACTTGGCCTTGCACGAAGTCGATCTTGCCTTCGCCGACCAAGGTCATCATCTTGTTGACGCTGTCGGGCGCGGCGCGGAATTCGCGGCGCCGGTGCAGCAGCGTCAGGTGCTTGGCGATGGGCGCGAGATTGAGCGTCCAATCGAGCGCGCTGTCGCCGCCGCCGACGATGAGAACGCGCTTGCCGCGATATGCCTCCATCTTGCGCACCGCGTAAAACACCGACTTGCCTTCGTACGGCTCGATGCCCGGGATCGGCGGGCGCTTGGGTTGGAACGAACCGCCGCCGGCGGCGATGACGACCACCTTGCTCTCGAATTGCTTGCCCTGGTCCGTTGTCACGCGGAACAACGGATCGCCGATCTTCTCCACCTTCTCCACCATTTCGTTGAGATGGTATTGGGCGTTGAACGGCTTGATCTGCTGCAGCAGCGCGTCGACCAGACCTTGTGCGCTGGTATGGGGAATGCCGGGAATGTCATAGATCGGCTTCTCCGGATAAAGCTCCGCGCACTGTCCGCCGATCTTGTCGAGAATGTCGATGAGGTGCGCCTTCATGTCGAGCAGACCCAGCTCGAACACCGCAAACAGGCCGATCGGGCCCGCACCGATTATGACAACGTCGGTCTTGATAGGTTCGTCCATGTCGTATCCGTACTCGTGCCTAATTGATGGCGGGGGGTGTGAAGCCGCGAGTGTCTAGCGTGCCCGCCGCGGCAGGGGAAGAGTGAAGGCAGGCGCCTGCCGCAAAGGCATACGCGCCCGATTTGTTCCGGCTATGCTTGGCGCTCCGGCGTTCGCAGCGTGAGGCCGTCGAGCTTATCACTCACTTTGATCTGGCATGACAGCCGCGAGTTGGGCTGTACGGCATAGGCGAAATCGAGCATATCCTCTTCCATCGGCGATGGCTCGCCGACCTTCTCCCGCCAGGCCTGCTCGATATAGACGTGGCAGGTCGAGCAGGCGCACGCGCCGCCGCATTCCGCCTCGATCCCGGGTACGCCGTGCTTGATCGCCGTCTCCATGACGGTCGAACCGACCTCGCCCTCGACCGTGCGAGCCGTCCCCGCGGCGTCGATAAAGGTGATTTTGACCATGGCGGAATCGAGCGGAATAGAATCGAGGGGTTGCGGCGACGATGGAGGGGCAAAATTCAACGAGCCGGCCGCCGGCCGGCCTGTTCTATCGGCTCACATCGCGTGACGCCAGTGGTCGGAGATTACCTCAACAGGCGGGCGATGGGCGGCGAAACGTCTCGGACCGAAACCCATCCCGGAAATCGGCCAAGCGCACCGCAATAGTCGCGCACACTTCGAGGCTGGCGGCCTCAAGTTCCGTGATCGCCGCCTTCATCGCGTCTTCATCGGCTTGCGTAGCGGCCTGCTCCAATCGTTCGGCCGCTTGCGCCACACACCACGCGCCGACGCCGCGGGCGGAGCCTTTGAGGGTGTGAGCCGCAGCGGCTACGGGACCGGGTGCCGCGCCCGCGATACGGTTTAGGATGAGGCTGTTTTGGCGCGCGAAAATCTCCAGGACCTCGTGTTCGAGCCGACGGTCGCCAAGCGTCATGCGCCCTAGGTGATCTTCGTCAAGGGTGGCCAGCTTCTGCTCTTTGCCGGGCAAGGTCGACAGGCGCGCTGCAGTCATGACCTCCTCACCGGGGGTTTCCGTCGAACAGCGCCACGATGCGCGCGGAGCGTCAAAAAGCCGGTAAATCTCGCTTTCGCAAAGAGATTCAGGCGGCTTCTTTCATCTCGATAGGTAAGAAACTTCTTACCCAAATCTCTTCAATCCGCCTGTTTGGGCCGACGAGCGGCAGCACGGCGGAACGCGTCCGCCTCGCGGCCAGAACGGGCCATCGTCCGTTGTTGACCCGTTGATGGCCCCAGACCGGCCGCATTGTTGGCCACAGAATGACGCGTCCATTGATCGCGGCCGGGACGGCGCGGTCATGGTGACTAAACCGTTAACGATGATTAAAACATCGTTACCGATCCCGGTTTCCTTCGATCCGCCAGACCGATAGGATGGGCTACGGAAATGTGACGTGAGGGCGGGGGGAGCCCTGTGTGGTGATTAGTAATTGCAACGATCACGCGCTCGTGGCGCGGCTTGAGTTTCCTCGGGCCGTCCTAGTCCGGCGTAACAGGCGAGGCGACGACCGATATGGCCAATAACCCTAAGAAGATCGTGGATCCGACCGAAGCAGCGCTGTCGGCGATCCAGGAAGCGCTCAAAATCCGCGACGACGACCGGCCGAATAGCGAGCCCGAAGCCAGCCCCCGTACGCTCGGCAGTGCCGCCGCCGACCGCTGGCAGGAAGTCCCGGCGACGGCGACCTCCGACGTGCAGTTCAACTCCGGCGAGACCGCCGTCCGCAGCGGTGACGCGCAAGCCCTTCGCGCCGCCAATGACGACCAGCAATCGATTGGGCAGGTCTTGCACGCTCTGCAGCGCCGGCCCGCGCGCGCCTCCTATGTCGTCGCCGCCTTGTTCTCCGGCGTCTGGGTCGTTGGCTGCATCGCCCTTTCCTGGGCCTATCTGGGCGACCTCCACAGCGCGCTTGGCCCCGGCCGCTCGACGGCCGCTCTCGTGATCGGCCTCGGAGCCGCGGCGCTGTTGCCGATCATCTTTTTCTTCGGCTTGGCGCATATGGCTGGGCGCGCCCAGGAATTGCGGCTCGTCGCGCAATCGATGGCGAAAGTTGCCATGCGGCTCGCCGACCCGGAGGGCATGGCGCAGGATTCCATGGTGACCGTCGGACAGGCCATTCGCCGCGAGGTGGCCGCCATGGGCGACGGCGTCGAGCGCGCAATCGCACGCGCCAGCGAGCTCGAAGCGCTGGTACGCAATGAGGTCGCAGCGCTTGAGCGCACTTACAGCGACAACGAGGTCCGCATCCGCGGGCTGCTGCAGGAACTCGCCACCCAGCGCGACACTCTGGTCGGCCAGGCCGAGCAGGTCCGTTCCGCCATCAGCAACGTCCACGTCGATCTGTCGCAGGACCTGTCGACGATCAGCGATCTCGTGGGGCAGCAGGTTAACGAAGCCGCGGAACGCATCACCCATTCGCTGGCCGAGAGGGGCGAGCACATCACGCTGACGCTCGGTCAGATCAGCGACAACATGATTCAACAGCTCAGCGAGCGCGGCGAAGATCTGCTGACGCGGCTGGAAGCCGCGAGCGACGAGACCTCGCGCGCGATCGCGTTGGCAAGCGACCAGCTGACCGCGGGCTTGAACTTCAAGACCGACCACGTCGGCGAGGAATTTGCCGAAATCGCCCGCGGGCTCGAAGACATGGTGTCGTCGCGGCTCGATCGGGTCACCGACGAATTTTCCGAAAAATCGCTGGCGATCGTCGACACCATGGTCGGACGCTCGCAAGAGCTCACCGACGCGATCGTCAACACGTCTAGTCAGATTGCCGAGACCATTGCTATGCGCGCCGACGAGGTCAACAGCACGATCAAGGCTTCGGGCGAGTCGATCATCCTCGACCTCAATTTGCGGGGCGGCGACGTGGCGAAGAAGCTCGAAGAAGCCGGGGCACATGTCACCGAAGCCCTGATCTCGCGCGGCACCACGGTGACCGATACGCTTCGCCAGAGCGCCGAACAGGTCGCCGAGGCCGTCGCCGCGCGCGGCGACGAGATGAAGCAAATGCTGGCCACGCGGCTAGCCGCGTTCGAGGAAATGTTCAACCATTCGGGCGCCGAACTCGGCGAAAGGATTTCGCGCAATTCTTCGACCCTCGGTAATCTCATTACCCGGCATCTCGCCGAATTCGACCGAACGGTGAAGACCTACGGCTCCGAGCTCGTCGAACGCCTCGGCGCCCGCACGCAGGACGTCTCGGAATCATTGCGCAGCTACGTCGACAGTTTCGACAATCGCGTCACCGCCAAAGCTACCGAAGTCACCACGGCGCTCGACCAGCGTCTGTCGCACTTCCAGGAAGCGCTCGACAGCCGCTCGCAGACGCTCACCGAGGCGTTGTCCAATCGCGTGATGGATATCGCCAAGACCCTCACCGAGGGCGGCCGGGAAGTCGTTACCGCGGTCGACAAGCGCATTGCCGAAGTGACCGCAGTCATCGATGCCCGCGGCACCAAAGTCGCCGAGGCCATCGGCGAGCGCGCCTCCGAAATCGACAAGACCCTGGGCAGCCAGGCGCTGCGGGTCGCCAACACGCTCGACAGCCGCATCAGCCATCTCGAACAGCTCCTGGTGGGACGGGCCGAAGCCGTCACCCAACAGATCGAGGTGCGCAGCCGCGCCGCGGCGGACCTGCTCAACGCCCGGCTTGAGGAGCTTTCAGAATCGATAAAGATCAATTCCGGCAATGCTGAGCAGGCGCTCGGTCAGCTGGCCGCCAGAACGGTCGAAGCGCTCGGCAAGAGCGCGGCGGCAGGCGCGGCGGCGACCGAAGCGTTAAACCGCAGTGCGGTCGAAGCGACCGTGTCGCTTAATCGCAGCGCCGGCACGCTGAGCAGCACAATCGGCAAGAGCGCCACAGCCGCCGAGGAAGTCATCGGCAAGAGCGCCGCAGCGGCCAACGAAGTCATCGGCAAGAGCGTCGCGACCGCCGGCGAAACCCTCGGTAAGAGCGCGGCCGCCGCCAGTGAGGTCATCGGCAAGGCAACTGCCACCGCCACCGACCTCGTCGCGCGCAGCGCCGCCGCCACGAGCGGCGCAATCGGTCGCACCGCCAGCGAGGCGGAACGGACGCTCGGCGGAATCAGCGGCGAGGTGGCACGCAGCGCCGCCGCGACCACTGAGGCGATCGGTCGCGCCGTCAGCGAGGCCGAACGCACGCTCAGCGGAATCAACAGCGAGGTGGCGCGCAGCGCCGCCGCCACGACCGAGGCGATCGGCCGCAGCGCCAGCGAGGCCGAACGCACGCTCAGCAGCGTCAGCGCCGAGGTTGCCCGCAGCGTCACCGAAAAGGCTGGTGAAATGACTGCCGCCGTGTCGCAGCGCGTCGGCGACATGACGCGCCTGCTCGACGAGAAATCGAACGGGCTGCTCGCGGCCCTTTCCGGCAAGGGTCAGGAATTCGCCGGCGAGATTGACCGCATCACCGACCAGGCCGTCAAATCGATCGAGGCGAAGAGCTTCGTCTTCACCCAGAGCATGATGGACAACAGCGAGGAGATCGCGCGGCTCATCAATGAAGCGAGCCAGACCGCTACCATCGCGATGACGCGAACGCTCGGCCAATTGCAGGAAGGCGCGCAGGGTGTCGCCGAAGCAGCGAAGTCAACCGTCACCCGGACGCTCGACGACTTGCACGGCGCAACCAGGCTCGCCGTCGAGGAGTCGAAGCAGGCCGCCGCAGCGACCGTCGCCGAGATGCTCGAGACGCACGGTATGTTGCGCTCCGATACCACGGCGCTGTTCGAACGCCTGCGCGAAGCCAATATCCTGTTGCAAGAGGTGCTCAGCGGCGCCCACGACAACATGAGTTCGCTGGAACGCACGATGGTGACGCGCGTTTCCGAATTTGTCGCCGCCATGAATGACCTCAACAGCAAGAGTGACGCCTCCACCACCGCGGTAGAGCAGCACCTCGGCAATTTCACCACCGTGGCCGGCAACGCTTTGCGTGAGCTCAGCGAACTGGCGACCCAGTTCACCACGCACGGGCGCACGCTCGCCGATGCGGTAGCGTTGCTGGACAAGAGCAACCGCCGCTCCGAGGACTCGATGGCGAGCCGGCGTGCCAGCATGGAGACGCTGGTCTCGACGCTCGATGCCCGCACCGAGGATTTCGGGCAGCGTCTGCAGCGCTTCTCCAGTCTGCTCGATAAATCACTCGATGCGGCGACGACGCGGGCAAGGGAAATCGCCAGTGTCGTCGCCGAGACGAGCAACGAAAGCGTGAACTCCATCGAGCAGAGTTTCGCGTTGGTGCGCGCCACGTCGGAGGAGGAGCGCCGGCGCACCAGCGAGACCTTGAACGCGGTCTACGACGATGCGGCGACGCAGGTGCACACGATGTTCAATCAATCCGCCGCGCGTTTCACCGAGATCATGCAGGGCATGAAGCAAATGGCGGCGGAAATGCAGCAGGAGCTGGAGACGACGCGCGCCGAGTTGCGCCGCGGCATCTTCGAACTGCCGCAGGAGACCGCCGAGAGCGCGGCGCAAATGCGGCGCGTCATCGTCGACCAGATCGAGGCCTTGGCCGAGCTCAATCGCATTGTCGCCCGCCACGGCCGCACCCTCGATACCGCCGAGCCGGTGCGACGCGAGCCGGAAGCGGCATATGCCGGCGGCGGCGGACGGGCGCCGGCGCGGCCGATGCGTGGCGATATCACCGCGACGCCACAGACGGCGATGCGCGGCGACATCACCGGTGCGCCGCCGCGGCGACCCGAGCAACCCCCGCTCAACCCCGCTCAGAACCCTGGCAACGGCCGCAGCGGCGGCTGGCTCAGCGATCTCTTGTCGCGCGCCTCGCGCGAGGAGAGCCCGCCCATTGCCCCGCCCTCCCCGCGCGAAAGCGCCCGCGGCGAAGAGCGCCCGCAGCGCGAGGGCATCGAACTCGCTCGATTCGCTCGCGGTCGACGTCGCCCGCATGATCGACAACGAAGCGGCCGCCGAATTGTGGGAGCGCTATAACCGCGGCGAACGCGGCGTGTTCACCCGGCGCCTCTATACGGCCCCGGGCCAAAAGGCGTTCGATGAAATTCGCCGCAAATACCGCGCCGATCCCGAATTCCGGCAGACTGTCGAACAGTACATCCACGAATTCGAACGGCTCCTGGAAGATGTCTCACGCGGCGACCGCGGCCCCGCAGTGGTGCGCAATTACCTCACGTCGGACACCGGCAAGGTCTACACCATGCTGGCCCATGCCGCCGGACGGTTCGACCAGTAGCACGCCCTAGCGCATGACGTCTGCCGCGGTGCGCCGAGCGCATCGCGCAGGCCCTGACGAGTGTGCCGCAGCGGCCGCTGGAATCCGGTAGCGAGCGCCGAAAACCGGCGATGACGGTCTTGCTTGCCGAGCAATCACGGCGTTACGTTCGCTTTATGGAAGCTCCGGTTTCCTTGCCTACCGCCGCGGATGTCGATGAGGCCGCCCGTCGGCTCGCCGGCATTGCTTTGCACACGCCGCTTCTCAGCTCGGCCACGCTCGACGCCATGACCGGCGGGCGCGTCTTTCTCAAAGCCGAGACTTTACAGCACACCGGCTCGTTCAAGTTCCGCGGAGCCTACAACAAGCTCGCCGCGATTCCGCCCGAGCAGCGGGCGGGCGGTGTCGTGGCGTTCTCGTCCGGCAATCACGCGCAGGGCGTCGCCGCGGCGGCGCGCCTCCTCGGCATGCGTTGCGTGATCGTCATGCCGCAGGATGCGCCGCGCGCCAAACGCGAGCGCACCGCGGCGCTCGGCGCCGAGCTCGTGCTCTACGACCGCGCGCGCGAGGACCGCGAGGCAATCGCTGGCGAGATCGCCAAGCGTCGCGGCGCCGTTCTGGTGCCGCCCTACGACGACGCGCTGATCATCGCCGGCCAGGGCACCGCCGGCCGCGAGATCGTCGAGGATTTGCGCGCGCTTGGCTTGGTACCCGATGTGGTCGTGGTCACCGCTTCGGGCGGCGGGCTTACCGCCGGCATCGCGCTGGCAGTGCGGGCGCGCGTACCGAATGCGGCGATCTATACCGCGGAGCCGCAGGATTTCGACGACCACGCGCGCTCGTTTCGCAGCGGCCGGCGCGAACAAAACGCGGCGCTGAGCGGAACAATCTGCGACGCGCTGATGGCGCGCACGCCGGGCAAGCTCACCTTCGCCATCAACCGATCGCTGGTCGACGCCGGCGTCGTCGCCAGCGATGAGGAAGTCGCCGCCGCCGTTGCCTTTGCATTTTCAGACTTGAAGCTGGTGGTCGAGCCGGGCGGCGCCGTGGCGCTCGCCGCGCTGATGACCGGCAAGGTCGACGTCGCCGGCAAGATCGCAGTGGCCGTGCTGTCCGGCGGCAACATCGATCCGGAACTATTCTCCCGGCTGGTTGCCTAGCGAGCGGCTCGCAGATCGTTGCTGCTGTCCGCGCACCGCCGCGCCGGTGAAAGAAGTTCCTTCGCAAAACGCGACGCCGCGAGTTCCGCCGGCGCGGAATCGGCGGAAGAGCGCCAATCGATCCGTCCGAAGCAATTGCGCCCTAGGCGCCGGCGCCCGGCAAGAAGCAGCGGATTTGTGTCGCCCCGTCCGCATCCATATAGGGCCAAACCACGGCCGGGCCGAAACGATTCGGTTCGGTCACGACCGCCGATTCAGGAACATAAATCCATTCGCCGTGGAGCCGCACCCGATAGCGGCCATCTTGCGTGTCCCAGTCGACGTCCTGGATACTCACGCCGTCGGCGAAGGAACAGCACAAGCCTCTTCCGCTGGCGAGCTGATCGAACCATGCATGCAGCGGTGAGTTGGCGTAGCGTCCGTCATCGCGCGCGGACACGCCGCTCGGAACAAAAGCACTCATGCACAACGCCACAACCGCCAAGGTATGACCTGTGAGTCTGTGCATTGTGGCCTCCAGATGATCGTTTCATGCGGACCGACAACGACAAGGTCCGGCAGACCTGGAGAACGCAACCCTTTCGCCTGCGCGTTGTTGTTGATCCGCATCAACTCATGGAAAGCAACTTCCGTGCCGTTTACCGAATCACGTCAATGGGAGAGCATCATTCACTAACAGAGAATGAGTGCGTGCAAAAATCGCGGCGCGGCGGTTGGCCGGGCCGGCGCGCATTTGGGCATTCCCGACCCGGCGCGCTGGTAACGGCGGAGTGCTACCTGAAGAGCGCGATGAGCTCTTCCTCGCTCAGCGCACGCAAGGCCGCAAGCGAATCGTTGAGCGTGGCGCGCGGCATGGCCCGCGGCAGCGGCGCCGCAGGGACGTGGGGTGTGGCATCGGTCGCTGGTATGGCTTCCGCCTCGAGCGCAGTTGCCAGCGCAATCATCGCGTCGACGCGACCGGCCAAGTCACGCAGCGCCAAGATTATCTCTTTGATGCGTTCTGCGGCGGGAAGACCATCGGGCGGCGGCATGCCGCTCGCTCCGACCTTGGCCTTGATCCGCGCAATCGCCGCCGCCAACTCAGTCAAATCGCGTTTGAACGCCGCGAGATCCTGTCGTGGCACATCGTTGGGCATCGCCGCTCCTGACGCCGAATTCAAGAAGCACAAGGGCCGCGACCGCAATCGGATTGAGGTATCATGATCCGGGGATATCCACAGCGCCACTAGCCGACGGCATAGCACAGGCTCAGCCCCACAGCACCGGGTCGGGCGGATAAACAAGGCTGCCCTCATAGCGCAAGCCGTCGGCGCGATCGCCGGCGAGCAGCAATGGGCCGTCGAGATCGACCCAGCGCGCCCGCTGCGCCAGCAGCATCGCCGGCGCCATCGCCAGCGAGGTTGCGACCATACAGCCGACCATGATGGCAAAGCCGCGCCGCTCCGCCTCGGCGGCAAGCGCCAGCGCCTCGGTGAGGCCGCCGGCCTTGTCGAGCTTGATATTGACGGCATCGTACTTGCCCCTGAGCGCATCGAGCGAAGCGCGGTCGTGCACGCTTTCGTCGGCGCAGACCGGAATTGGGCGCTTGATGCGCGCGAGCGCCGCCTCGTCGCCGCCCTCTGGTAAAGGCTGTTCAATGAGCGTGACGCCGGCGTCGGCGCAGGCGGCGAGGTTTGCCTCGAAATTGTCCGGATTCCAGCCCTCGTTGGCGTCGACGATGATTTCCGCCCGCGGAGCGGCACGGCGCACCGCCGCGATTCGCTTGCCATCGTCGTCGCCGCCGAGCTTCACCTTCAGCAAGGGCCGCCATGCGGCCTGCTCGGCCGCAGCCGCCATCGCCGCCGCGGAGCCGAGCGAAATGGTGTAGGCGGTGGTCAGCGACGCCGGCTCGCCCAGGCCGGCCAATTCGTGGACCCGACGGCCGGTTTGCTTGGCGTTAACGTCCCAGTAAGCACAATCGAGTGCATTACGGGCAGCACCGGCGGGCATGGCGCGCTGCAGGGCGCCGCGGTCGAGACCCCGCCGCAGCACCGGGCGTACGGCTTCGATCGCTGCCACAATGCCGTCCGGAGTTTCGCCGTAGCGTGCGTAGGGGACGGACTCGCCGCGGCCGCGGTGGGTGCCATCACTCAGTTCGGCCACCACCACGACGGCTTCGGTCTTGCTGCCGCGGCTGATGGCGAAGACGCCGGCCAGCGGCCACCGCTCGATCCGGACGGAGAGTTCCATGCAGGGGGCACTATGACCGGGGAAATCTCGCGGGCTCAAGGGTCGCAAAGCGCGCCCCGCCCGGCGCGGAGTAGAAAAACTTGAACTCAGCCTCGCTCACCGGCACGGCCGACGGCGAACGCGTGGCGCTCGCCGCGACGGGGACCTGGACCGCCGAGCGCGCGGCCGAGCTGGAAAGAATCGTCGACCAGACCGCGCAGCGCTACCGGGACGCGCGCAACGTCGACATCGATCTCGCCCAGCTGGAACGGCTGGACAGCTTCGGCGCCTGGCTCATCGAGCGACTCAAGCGCGCCTTCACCGCGCGCGGCTCGACGGCGCGTATCATCGGCCTGTCGGACGCCGACCGCGGCCTGATGGAGGAGTTGCAGCTGGTCAACCGCACGCCGGCCGAAACCGGCGCCGCGGCAAACCGCATCATGTTGGCGCTCGACTCGGTCGGCCGCGCCGTGGCCGGGATCGGCTGGTCGCTGGTCCTGCTCACGCATCTGCTTGGCGCGCTGACGATGGTGGTCGCGGCGACAATCGCCCACCCGACGCGGCTGCGTCTGACGTCGGTCGTGCATCATTTGGAGCGCGTCGGCTGGCGCGCGGTGCCGATCATCCTTTTAAGCACGTTCCTCATCGGCGCCATCATCGCGCAACAGGGCATATTCCATTTCCGCACGTTCGGCGCCGAAATCTATGTCGTCGACATGGTCGGCATCCTGGTACTGCGCGAAGTCGGCGTGCTCATCGTCTGCGTCATGGTAGCCGGACGCTCGGGCAGCGCTTACACCGCCGAGATCGGCTCGATGAAGATGCGCGAGGAGATCGACGCGCTGCGCACCATGGGCTTCGATCCGGTCGAGGTGTTGGTGCTGCCGCGCATCGTGGCGCTGGTCATTGCCGTGCCGCTGCTGACTTTTCTTGGCGCGATGGCGGCGCTCTATGGCGCAGGGCTGGTGTGCTGGCTCTACGGCGGCATGACGCCCGACATTTTGCTGGCGCGCTTGCGCGAGGCGATCTCGCTGCCGACCTTCGCCGTCGGCATGATCAAGGCGCCGTTCATGGCGCTGGTGATCGGGCTGGTCGCTTGTGTCGAGGGATTTGAAGTACAGGGTAGCGCCGCCTCGCTCGGGCTGAAGACCACGTCTTCCGTGGTCAAATCGATCTTTCTCGTCATCGTGCTCGACGGCTTCTTCGCCATGTTCTTCGCCGCGGTCGGGATGTAGCCGATGACCAAGAACGAAACCGTGATCAGCGTGCGCGACCTGGTCGTCGGCTTCGGCGACGTGACCGTGCTCGACCATGCGGCGCTCGACGTCTTCGAAGGCGAGATTCTCGGCTTTGTCGGCGGTTCCGGCGCCGGCAAGTCGGTCCTGCTGCGCACGATCATCGGGTTGTTGCCGAAGCGCCACGGCACGATCGAGGTGTTCGGCACCGACCTAGCGGCGCTCGGCGAGCGCGAACGGCGCGCGATCGAGCAGCGCTGGGGCGTGCTGTTCCAGCAAGGGGCGCTGTTCTCCTCGCTCACCGCGTTGCAAAACGTTCAGTTCCCGATCCGCGAATACCTCGATCTGTCGCCACGCCTGATCGAGGAGATCGCGCTGGCCAAGCTGGAAATGGTCGGCCTTAGCGCGGACGTGCGCGGCAAATATCCCGCCGAGCTCTCCGGCGGCATGATCAAGCGGGTGGCGCTGGCGCGCGCGCTGGCGCTCGATCCCGATATTGTCTTCCTCGACGAGCCGACATCCGGCCTCGATCCGATCGGCGCCGCCGAATTCGACGAGTTGATCCGCACCTTGCAGCGTACGCTGGGACTGAGCGTGTTCATGGTCACCCACGATCTCGACAGCCTCCACGCCGTCTGCGACCGTATCGCGGTGCTGTCCGAAGGCCGCGTGATCGCGGCCGGTCCGATCGAGACCATGCTCGCGTCCGAGCATCCGTGGCTCAAATCCTATTTCCGGGGCAAACGCGGGCGCCAAAGTCAGCGCCTCGTCCGCCACTAAACGATCGCGCAGAAAGGCCATTCATGGAAACCAGGGCCAACTATATCGTCACCGGCTTGTTCACGCTCGCGGCTATCGTCGGAGCGTTCGGCTTCATCTACTGGTTCCAGAACAGCGGCGGCGGCGAGCGGACCGTCTACCGCGTGGTGTTCGCCGGCTCGGTGTCGGGCCTGCGCACCGGCGCCCCGGTGCTGTTCGACGGCGTCCGCGTCGGCGAGGTGACCGCACTTGCGCTCGACGCCCACGATCCGCGCAAGGTCGAGGCGTCGATCGCGGTCGATCGCGCGGTGCCGGTACGCGCCGATACCAAGGTGACGCTGGATTTCCAGGGACTGACTGGGCTGGCCGAGGTCTCGCTCGCCGGCGGCGCGGCGGATGCGGCAGCGATCGTCGCCAACAACGACGGGCCGCCGACCATTTATGCCGAGCCGAACGCCGGCGCCGACGTGACGCAGGCGGCGCGCAACGTGCTGTCCCGCATCGACAGCCTCGTCGCCGACAACGAGACGGCGATGCGGGCCTCGCTGCGCAATATCGAGACGGTGACGGCAACGTTGGCGCAGAACTCGGACCGCCTCAACAAAGTCATGGCCGGGCTCGAAAACCTCACCGGCAGCGGCGACAATCACGGCGAGATCGCGCAAGCCGCCGAGGCGATCCGCAAGCTCGCCGACAATCTCGACAAGCGTACCGCGGAGATATCGACCGGACTCTCGCAGTTCTCGAATTCAGGCCTCAAGCAATTCGAGGCCTTCGCCGTCGATGGCCGCAAGACGCTCGCCGAACTGCAAAAGACGATCAAGAACATCGACCAGCACCCCAGCCGGCTGATCTTCGGCCGCTAGAGCGCGTCCAGGAAAAGTGGAAACCGGTTTTCCGTCCGGACGCGCGATGAAACAAGAACTTAGAACGGGATGACAATTCAAAGATAAGTCATCCCGCTCTAGGGCGGGCGGCGTTAAGCTTATCAACGGCGTAGCCGCCGCGCGCTTACGCGGCGATGTTCTTCTTTTCCTGAAACGCAACGGACGGCTCGCTGGCAAGCGGCTGCTCGCTGCCGGTTTCGAACCAGGTGATGATCTCGAACCGGCCGTCCTGGTGTTCGGCGACCGCGGTGCAGCTCTCCACCCAGTCGCCGCAATTGATGTAGCGGATGCCGAAATCGTCGTGGATGACGGCGTGGTGGATGTGGCCGCAGATGACGCCGTCGACATGGCGGCGCTCGGCCTCCGCGGCCAGCGTCTGCTCGAACGCACCGATATAGTTCACCGCATTCTTGACCTTGTGCTTTGCCCATTGCGACAGCGACCAATAGGAAAAGCCGAGCCGGCGCCGCAGCGCATTGAAGTAGCGGTTCACCAAGATGGCGAAGTCGTAGGCGGTGTCGCCGAGCAGCGCCAGCCAGCGCGCATGTTTGACCACGAGGTCGAACACGTCGCCGTGCACCACCAGGTAACGGCGGCCGTCGGCGCCCTGGTGCGTCGCCGTCTCCACGACTTCGATGCCGCCGAAATGCGTGCCGTAATAGTCGCGCAGGAACTCGTCGTGATTGCCCGGCAGATAAATGAGGCGGGCGCCCTTGCGCGCCTTGCGCAGCAGCTTCTGCACCACGTCGTTATGCGGCTGCGGCCAATACCAGCCCGAGCGCAACTGCCAACCATCGACGATGTCGCCGACCAGATAGATCGTTTCGGCGTCGTGGTAACGCAGGAAGTCGAGCAGGCGCTCGGCCTGGCAGCCGCGCGCGCCGAGATGAACATCAGAAATAAAGAGAGTACGGAACAGACGGGCGCCGTGCTCAAGAGTCACGATGTTTGATCTTTCGTCCATTCGACATGGCCAAGCGTATAAAGTGATTTCATTGCAGGTGGATGACAGCAAAAGTTAACGAGTTGCTGCGCGCCGGAGTCACAGCGCTGTCATGGGGCAGCGTTAAGTGATTCGGCGATGACAGCGCCAATTCTCGCCGCAGCGACGTTCTGCTTCACCACCACCTTTATTCATGTCGCCAGCATCGTGATCGCCGCCGTGCGGCTGCGCAGGCGCACGCCAAGCATGCCGCTGTCCCGTCCAGAATTTCCCCCCGTCAGCCTGGTGCGCCCGCTATGCGGAATAGACAACTATGCCGCCGATACGCTCCGTTCGACATTCGCGCTCGATTATCCGCGCTGCGAAATCCTGTTCTGCGTCGCTTCCGCAAAGGATCCCGTCGTGCCGCTCATCGAGGCGTTGATCGCGGAACACGCCGGCGCCGGCGCGCGGCTGCTGATCGGCGACGAGAGAGTGAGCTCAAATCCGAAGCTCAACAATGTGCTGAAGGGCTGGCGCGCCGCCGAACATGATTGGATCGTGCTGGCCAACTCAAACGTGCTGATGCCGCGCGACTATATCCAGTTGTTGTTCGCGAGCTGGCGGCCGGATACCGGCCTTGTCGCCTCGCCGCCGGTCGGCTGCCAGCCGCGCGGACTTTGGGCGGAGCTGGAATGCGCGTTCCTCAACACCTATCAGGCCCGCTGGCAGTATGTCGCCGACGCCCTCGGCTTCGGCTTCGCCCAGGGCAAGACCATGCTGTGGCGGCGTGCCGATCTCGAGCGCGCCGGCGGAATCGAGTCGCTTGCCAAGGAAGTCGCCGAAGACGCCGCGTCGACCAAGATCGTACGCGACGCCGGTCTCAAAGTGCGGCTCGTCGACCAGCCATTCGCGCAGCCCCTCGGCTATCGCAGCGCCGCCGAAGTCTGGCGTCGGCAATTGCGCTGGGCGCGGCTGCGGCGCGCCAGCTTCCTGGCCTATTTCCTCCCCGAGGCGATCTCCGGCGGTGTGCTGCCGATGGTAACGCTCGCCGGCGTCGCCGTGGCGCTCGATCTGCCGCCCACCCTCAGCGTCGCCGCGCTGGGCGCACTCTGGTACGGCAGCGAAACGCTGCTTGCTGCGGCCGCCGGCTGGCACCTTTCGCCGCGCTACCCGCTTTGCTGCTTGGCGCGCGACCTCCTTTTGCCCGTCCTCTTCGTCAAGGCGATGCGCGGCGACGACTTCGTCTGGCGTGGCAATGAAATGCAGGTCGAACGCATGCGGCCGCGCGGCATGATGGCGCTGGTGCGACCCGGGCTTAAGCTTGCGCCGGTGGCACTCCGACGACTGCGCTCACGGCGCGCCCGGATGTCGTGATTGCATAACCTGGTCGGCAATTGCCTCCAGCGCCGCGCGGCCGGAGGGAAAATCCGCCGCGATCCAGGCTTCCTCAGCGGCGCGCAAGGCGGCGCCGAGAGCCGGGCCTGCCGCAATGCCGCGGCGGGTGAAGTCCGCCGCCTTGAGCGGGAAAGCCGGCGCCGTCCAGCGTTGCGGCAGGCTCGCCAGCGCGTGCCAAGCGCGGTCGGCGGCCCCCGCCTCGGACCGCGCCCAGGCAACAAACACGCGGTCGGCGAACGATTGCGGTCCGAGCTGGTAAAGCAGAGCGCGTGCGGCTTGCTCTCCGGCTTGCGGCGCAACGCGCCACCAATGTTCCAGCGCCAAGAGGCGCTCGGATTCGGCGTTGGAGAGGCGAAGCCGCTGGGTAAGCCGCTCCGCATCCTCCGCCACCCACACGCCGAGCGCGCCAAGGCGGCGGGCCGGATCTGGCTTGACGCCCAGCGCTGCCTCGACCTTCACCATGTTCTCGAAACTGGCGATGAACGCGACGCTGCCGAGCACGGTGCCGAGGAGGCCACTCTCGGCCATCACCGCCAGCGTCGGCGTCGCGCGCGCCGCCACGAACAGCTTCAGCAATTCGATGCGCACGCGTTCGCGCGACAGCGTCTCGAGCCCGGCCCGCGCCCTGATGCAGGCTTGCAGACCGGCCGGGTCCGGTGGGCCTTCGCCGAAATGCGCGTGAAAGCGGAAGAACCGCAAGATACGCAGAAAGTCTTCTTCGATCCGCCGCTGCGGCTCGCCGATGAAGCGCACGCGGCGAGCCGCAAGGTCGTCGGCGCCGCCGACATAATCGTAAACCGTGCCGTCAGCCGAAGCGGAGAGCGCATTGATGGTGAAGTCGCGCCGCTCGGCGTCGACCTTCCAGTCGCGGCCAAACGCGACACGCGCCTTGCGCCCGAACGTCTCGACGTCCTGGCGCAGCGTGGTGACTTCGACCGGCCGGTGATCCATGACGACGGTGACGGTGCCATGCTCGATGCCGGTCGGAACGGCCTTGCAGCCGGCCGCTGCGACACGCCGCATCACCTCCTCGGGCACCGCCGTCGTCGCCACGTCGATTTCGTCGACCGGGAGCCGCAACAAGGCATTGCGCGCGGCGCCGCCGACCACGCGCGCTTCTTCGCCGTCGCGATCGAGCAGCGCCAAGAGCCGCGCCACCTCGCCATGTTTGAGCCAGGCGGCATCGCCAAGATGCGGTCTCGGCGTCACCGCGTCGTCCCGGGCACGAGCTTGCCGTCCTCGATGTGCGCCGGCACATAGGTCGAGCCCGGCGGCGCGCCGGAGAATTGCGCCAGCAACAGAAAGCTTCCCGCCATCAGCACCAGCGAGGCGACGACGAGGCCGGCGACGCGCGGCAACGTCCAAGCTTTGGGCTGCTGAACGCCGGCCCGCGTCGCCAAGAGAAACGCCGCATAGACGACGAAGGGGATGAGAAACAGCCCAATCTCGGTTAAGAATGGCCGGATCATGCGCCGTAGACCCGTTCGTAGAGGTTCCGGACAATACCCGCGGTGATGCCCCAAATGTAGCGATCTCCGAAAGGGATCGCATAATAATCGCGCATGATGCCTTTCCAGTCGCGGCTGCCGCGCTGGTGATTGGCCGGATCCATTAGAAAAGCGAGCGGCACTTCGAATGTCTCGGTGACCTCGCGCGGATTGACGACGAGCGTAAAGTCAGGCTTGACGCGCGCCACCGTCGGCAAGATGCGGAAACCGGAAAAGGTCAGATAGAGATCGAGATACCCGAGCGGTTCGACCAGGCTGGGCGCCAGCCCGATTTCCTCCTTGGCCTCGCGCAGCGCCGCGGCGACCGGAGTCTCATCGCCGGGATCGATCTTACCTCCGGGAAAGGCGACCTGTCCGGCGTGGCTGGCGAGATCTTGGGTACGGAGCGTCAACAGCACCATCGGTTCGTGGCGATTGATGATGGGAACGAGCACCGCCGCCGGTCTGGTCGCGCTCACCCCAGCGCGCTCCCATAGCGCCGGATTGAGATCGAGATCGCCGCGCGCGCCCTGCGCCAGCGGATCGGTCAGCGCCGGCGGCACTTCGAGCCGAAGCCGCGCCCGCGCGCGATCAAAAAAACTCTCCATCACCGCCGGCGGCCGCAACGGTGCACGTTGATCACTCACGCCAATCCCTCACCTGGTCGGCGGGCGCCATCGGAAAGAACACGCCCATCGACGCCACGCCGAACATGTTTTTTCCCTCAAACTCACGCTCCTCGCCGAGCTCGACAAGGTCGAAGAACAGCGCGCGCTTGACTTTTGCCCACAGATTGCGGCGAACGTGAACATAAGGCTTCAGGCCGCCGCTGCCCGCTTCGGGCTCGAAGCGCAACGCATGCAGCGGTCCGCATTGCACCCAGTCGTCGACATTGGTGCGGAAGTTGAGCACCCGGCCTGCGACGGACTCTTCGGTCTCGAGTTCGACGGCCAGGAACGGCGCGTCGTCCACCTGGATACCGCACTTCTCCATCGGCGTGACCAGAAAATATTTGTCGCCCTCGCGTTTGAGCACCGAGGCGAACAGCTTGACCAGCGCCGGCCGGCCGATCGGCGTCTTCAGGTAGAACCACGTACCGTCGGCGGCGATGCGCATGTCGAGATCGCCGCAGAACGGCGGATTCCAGCGCTCGACCGGCGGCGGCCCCTTGCCCTTGCCGGCGCGACTTAGCGCCCCTGTAATCGTCTCCAGCCCGCCTTGCCCTTCCTTCGCCATGGTTTGCCTTGAACCTACACCTTGGACAGTCGCTCCCGGGCAACGTCGCTCGCGGGATCGTGATCGCCGGGAGGCATCACGTCCGCGCCGAACCTAAGTTGTGTTCCCCGTGGATGAAAGAGTTGTCGCAAGTCAGCCTACCTGAAGCTGGCGCGTATATTGCATCGCAATAGCGGTGCAAAGCCGAGGTTCTGTGATTCGTGCCGATGCCGCGAATCTGATTCGATGAAGGCGGCGCAAGACAAGGAGTTAAGCCATGGCCGCTGTCGGAGGTGACGGGCTCGAAAAGCTCGAAGACATGATCGTGCGCGCGGCCAAATCAAGCGCCGATCACGTGCGCGCGGCCAAGGCGGCAATCGGAACCGTCATCTTCGGCCAGGACAAGGTGATCGAGCAGGCGCTGGTGACCATCTTGTCGGGCGGCCATGCGCTGCTCCTTGGCGTGCCCGGTCTTGCCAAGACCAAGCTGGTGGACACCATGGGCACCGTGCTCGGGCTCGATGCACGACGCATTCAGTTCACGCCCGACCTCATGCCTTCCGACATTCTCGGCACCGAGGTACTGGAGGAGAGTCCGACGGGCAAGCGCAGCTTCCGCTTTCTGCCGGGCCCGGTCTTCGCCCAGCTGCTGATGGCCGACGAAATCAACCGCGCCAGCCCGCGCACGCAGTCGGCGTTGCTGCAGGCCATGCAAGAGCAACATGTCACCGTCGCCGGCACGCGCCACGATTTGCCCAAACCGTTCCATGTGCTCGCCACCCAGAACCCGCTCGAACAGGAAGGCACTTATCCGCTGCCGGAAGCCCAGCTCGACCGCTTCCTCATGGAAATCAATGTCAGCTATCCCGACCGCGCCGCCGAGCGAAAAATCCTGTTCGAAACAACGGGCGCCGAGGAAACGCGGGCAAAGCCGGCGATGAGCGCCGAGGAACTGATGGCCGCGCAGCGGTTGGTGCGGCGGCTGCCGGTCGGCGAGTCCGTGGTCGAGGCCATTCTTGCCCTGGTCCGCTCGGCGCGGCCCGGACCCGAAGGCGGCGAACCCGCCAAGCTGATCGCCTGGGGACCTTCCCCGCGCGCGAGCCAAGCGCTGATGCTGGCGGTGCGGGCGCGCGCGCTGCTCGAGCGGCGGCTGGCGCCCTCGATCGACGATGTGCTCGATCTCGCGGAGCCGGTGCTCAAGCACCGCATGGCACTGACTTTCACCGCGCGCGCGGAGGGCGAAAGCATCGAGGCGGTGATTGCGCGGCTGAAAGCACGGATCGGATAAGCGGATGGCGGTCGAGCCGCGACGCACCTCCGATCATGACCGCCCGGTGGTGCAGCGCGCGGTTGGCGAAGGCGCGACCCTTGCCGCCGCAATGCCGCGCTTGATCCTGGAAGCACGACGTGTGGCCGCCACGGTCATGCATGGCCTCCACGGCCGCCGGCGCGCCGGACCCGGCGAGAATTTTTGGCAATACCGCCGCTTCGTCTCCGGCGAACCGGCTGCCCGCGTCGATTGGCGGCGCTCGGCGCGCGACGATCATCTCTACGTGCGCGAACAGGAGTGGGAAGCTGCTCACACGGTTTGGATCTGGCCCGATCGCTCGCCCTCGATGGTGTTCGCCTCCCCGCTCGTGCGCGACACCAAGCTCTACCGCGCGCTGGTCGTCGCCCTGGCGCTCGCCGAGGTCCTGGTCGAGGGCGGCGAGCGGGTGGGAATTCCCGGCCTCATGCGCCCCACCGGCAGCCGCAATGTCATCGAGCGCATGGCGCAGGCGATCCTGCATGATCGCAGCGAACGCGCCAGCCTGCCGCCGGACTTCTTGCCCTCCCCGCTCGCCGAGGTCGTGCTCCTGTCCGATCTGTGGAGCGACATCGGCGACGTGCGGCGCACGATCACCCAGCTCGCCGGCAGCGGCGCGCGCGGTCATATCGTGCAGATCGTCGACCCCGCGGAGGAGACGTTTCCTTATTGGGGCCGCATCGAATTCGTGGAGCCGGAGGGCGGCAGCCGCATTACTGCGGGCCGCGCCCAGACCTGGCGAACAGATTATGCGGCGCGCGTGGCGCGGCACCGTGCTGAAATCCGCAGCGAGACCGACCGACTGGCCTGGAGCTTCACGATCCACCGCACCGATCGCCCGGCAAGCGAGCTGCTGCTCGCGCTGCATGCCCGCATCGGCGCCGGCCTGGCCGACGGCGGCGTGCTCTCGCCAGCACTAGCCGGGCGGAGGGTGTCGGCATGATCGGCGGATTGGCGCTCGGTTTTGCTGAACCGCTGGTACTGGTCGGACTCCTCACCCTGCCGGTGTTGTGGTGGCTGCTGCGATTGATCCCGCCGCGCCCGCGCCGGATCGACTTCCCGCCGACCCGGCTGCTGCTGGAGATTTCGCCCAAGGAGGAGACTCCCGCCCGCACGCCGTGGTGGCTCACCCTGATGCGGCTCCTGCTCGCGGCGCTGGTCATCATCGCCGCAGCGGGTCCGCAGCGGAATCCGCCGCTGGCGACGATGAAGGCGCGTGCGCCGATCGCGATCATGATCGACGACGGTTGGGCGGCCGCCGCCACCTGGGATGCGCGGCTGCGCACTGCTGACGATATCATCGCACGCGCGGACAGCGATCATCGCGCGGTGGCGCTCATTCCTCTCTCCGAAGGCACGCGCGACATTTCCTTCGCGACCGCTGGATCGGCACGCGTGCGGTTGCATCAGATCAAACCGGTGCCGCACACGATCGACCGCACCGAAGCGTTGCCGGCGATCGCGCGTTTCCTCGCCGACGCTGGCGACGTCGATCTGGTCTGGCTCTCAGACGGCGTCGATCTCGGCCGCGGCGACGAGTTCGTGAAGGGCCTCGCGCAGACGCTCGACACCCGGACGATAACCATCGTCACCGGCGGCATTCCGGTGCCGCGAGCACTCGCGGCACCCGACAATACGGCCGGCGCCCTGGGCGTGAAGGTCCTGCGCGCCTCCGCCGGCACGGCCGAAACCGGCACGGTGCGCGCGCTTGACCTCAAAGGCCTGCCGCTCGGCGAGACATCCTTTGGTTTCAAGCCGGCGGATCGCGAGACCGACGCGCAATTCGATCTGCCGGTCGAAATTCGCAATGACATTGCGCGGATCGAGATCGCCGGCGAGCGTTCCGCGGGCGCCGTGCAGTTGCTCGACAAACGCTGGAGCCGCCGCACGATCGGTGTCGTTTCCGGCGCGACCGCCGACACGTCGCAACCGCTGCTGTCGTCAAGCTATTACATCGTCCGGGCGCTCGGGCCATTCGCCGACGTGCGGCTCGCCCAAGCCGAGTCGCCGGCGGAAGCGGTGACGCAATTCCTCGATCAGCACGTGCCGATGCTGATCCTTGCCGATGTCGGCAACGTCGCCGGTGAGGCGCATGACCGCCTGGCTCGCTGGGTCGAGGATGGCGGCGTGCTGGTGCGTTTCGCCGGTCCGCGGCTCGCAGCCTCCGACGATGATCTCGTGCCGGTGCCGCTGCGGCGTGGCGGTCGTACCCTTGGCGGCAGCTTGAGCTGGGACAAGCCGCAGCCGCTCGCCGCGTTCTCGCGCGAGAGCCCGTTCAACGGCATGGCCGTACCCGACGACGTAGCGGTCAGCCGGCAGGTGCTGGCCGAGCCCGATGCCGCTCTGACGGAGAACACCTGGGCGACGCTGGCCGACGGCACACCGCTCGTCACCGCCGCACGCCGCGGCAAGGGTCTGCTTGTGCTGTTCCACGTCACCGGCGACACGCGCTGGTCGAATTTGCCGCTCTCGGGCGCCTTCGTGGAAATGCTCAAGCGCATCGTCGCGCTCGCCGGCACCGCGCGTGTCGCCGAGACCGGCAGTCCGAAGGCGAAGAATGTACATGAAGCGGTAGCGCCGAGTCGCGTTCTCGACGGCTTTGGCAGTTTCGTCGCGCCGCCTTCGACGGCGCGGCCAATACCGACGAATTTTTCCGGAAGCGCCAGCGCCGACCATCCGCCCGGCTTTTACGGCCCGCCGGAGAACAACCTGGCGGTGAACACACTGTCCGCCGCCGACCGCCTGACGCCGCTCGATTTTTCCCCGCTCACCCAAGCCAGCCATGAAATCTACCGCAAGAACGAGCCGCAGGATTTGCGCGGACCGATTCTGCTCGCGGCGCTCGGCCTCTTGTTGCTCGACACGCTTATCGTGCTTTACCTCGGCGGCGGCATAACGCGGCTGATGCCGCGGTTTTCGCGCGCCGCCACCGCGGCGGTGATGATCCTGGCGGCGCTTGCGCTCACCATGCCGCGTGCTGGCGCCGAAGATTCGCCGAACGCCGCCGTGCCGCGCTCGGCGCTGGAAACCAAGCTCGCCTATGTCATCACCGGCAACCAGGACGTCAATTCGATCAGCAAAGCCGGCCTCGGCGGCCTCACGCTCTTTCTTGCCCAGCGCACGGCGCTGGAGGCGGGCGAGCCGATCGGTCTCGACGTCGCGCGCGACGAGCTTGCCTTCTATCCGCTGATCTATTGGCCGATCGTGCCCGGCGCCGCGCGTCCGTCCGAGGAGGCGCTCAAGCGCATCGATACCTACATGAAGCAGGGCGGCACCGTCCTGTTCGATACCCGCGATGCGATCGCGGCGCCACCCAGCTCGGGCGGCGAGACGCGCAGCCCGGGTATGCTCGAACTGCGCAAGATCCTGGCCTCGCTCGATATCCCCGAACTCGAACCGGTGCCGCGCGACCATGTCCTGACCAAGACGTTCTATCTGCTGCGCAACTTCCCCGGTCGCTTCGATTCCGGCCAGCTTTGGGTCGAGGCCTTGCCGGCGGTGAACGACGACGAAGGGGCGTCGCGCCGGCCCGCCCGCGGCGGCGACGGCGTGTCCTCGATCATCATCACTTCAAACGACATGGCCGGCGCCTGGGCGATGCGGCCGGACGGCCAGCCCATGCTGCCGATCGTCGAGGGCGAGCCGCGGCAGCGCGAGCTCGCTTTCCGCGCCGGTGCCAACATCGTCATGTACACGCTCACCGGCAACTACAAGGCGGACCAAGTGCACGTGCCGGCACTGCTTGAACGGCTGGGGCAGTAGGAGGCGAACATAAATCTCGGTGTCGCCTTCGCCCCGCTCGTCGCCGCCCAGGTTCTCTGGGCCGCCATCGCTGCGGCCCTCATACTGTCGTTGTTGCTCTTTGTATCGCGCAGCCGCGGCGCCGTCGTCCGCGCGCTGGCGCTGGCGCTCATGGTGTTGGCGCTGGCCAATCCTTCGCTGACGCGCGAGGACCGCGACCCGCTCAGCTCGGTTGCCGTCGTCGTGGTCGACAAAAGCCCGAGCCAGAATTTCGGCGACCGCGCACGGCAGACCGAGGAAGCGCGCGCCGCCATCGTCGGGCGCCTGAGCCGCATTCCCGGACTCGACGTGCGCGTGATCGAAGCCGGCCAATCCGACGGCGAGACCGACGGCACGCGATTGTTCACCGCGCTCGGCTCGACGCTCGCCGATGTGCCCGCCGATCGCATCGCCGGCGCGATCATGATCACCGACGGGCGGATCCACGACGTGCCCGCCGACGCCGGCGCGCTCGGCTTCGCGGCGCCCGTTCACGCGCTTATCACCGGCAGCAAGAACGAGCGCGACCGCCGTGTCGCGCTCGTCGCCGCGCCGCGTTTCGGCATCGTTGGCCAGTCGCAAACCATCACCTACCGCGTCGAGGATCAGGGCGCCGACCAGACCACGGCCCAGGTCACGGTGCGTCGCGACGGCGACGTGATCGAGACGCGCGCGGTCGCTGTCGGCACGCTGCAGCAAGCCGACATTCCGATCCCGCACGCCGGGGCGAACATCGTCGAGATCGAGGCCGCACCGCTGCAAGACGAGCTCACGACCGTCAACAACCGCGCCATCGTGAATATCGACGGGGTCCGCGACAAGCTGCGGGTGCTGCTGGTCTCCGGCGAACCCAACCCCGGCGAACGGACCTGGCGCAACTTGTTGAAATCCGACGCCTCCGTTGATCTCATTCATTTTACCATTCTTCGCCCGCCGGAAAAGCAGGACGGCACGCCAATCAACGAATTGTCGCTGATCGCCTTCCCGACGCGCGAGCTGTTCCAACAGAAGATCGGCGAGTTCCAGCTCATCATCTTCGATCGTTATGCGCATCAGGGCGTGCTGCCGATCATGTATTTCGACAACATCACCCGCTACGTACGCGACGGCGGCGCGGTGCTGGTCGACGCCGGGCCCGATTACGCCAGCCCGACGAGCATTTGGCGCACGCCGCTTGACGCCATTCTGCCGGCAGAGCCGAGCGGCAGCGTCACCGAGCGAGGCTTTCGCGTCCGCCTCACCGAGCTCGGCAAGCGCCACCCGGTGACGCGCGACCTCGAAGGCTCCAACAGCGATCCACCGCACTGGAGCCGATGGTTCCGCCTCGTCGATACCAGGAACGCCACCGGCACGGCCGTGATGCAGGGGCCTGACAACAAGCCGCTGCTCATCCTATCGCGCGAGGGCGAGGGACGCGTGGCGCTGCTGTTGTCCGATCAACTCTGGCTGTGGGCGCGCGGCTTCGAAGGCGGCGGCCCGCATCTCGATCTGCTGCGCCGGCTGTCGCATTGGCTGATGAAAGAACCGGATCTCGAGGAGGAAGCACTGCGCCTCACCGCAACCGGGCATGAACTCCTGGTGCGGCGGCAAACCATGGCCGAGGAGGTCTCCGACGTGACGCTGACCGCGCCCTCGGGAGCGACGCGCACGCTTAAGCTTGCGCCGGTCGAGCCGGGCGTGTGGCAAGGCAGCGTTCGCGCCAACGAGCTTGGCTTATGGCGCGCCACCGACGGCAAGCTCAATGCTCTGGTCAGTATCGGCCCGGCTAATCCGCGCGAGTTCGCCGAGGTGACGTCAACGACCGAGGTGCTACAGCCTATCGCTGCGGCCACCGGCGGCGATTCCCGCCGCCTCGATAACGGCAGCGGCATGAATCTGCCGCGCATCCTCGCCGTGCGCTCCGGCGATACCTACAAGGGCGACGACTGGATCGGCCTGAAAATGCGCGACGCCAGCGTTGTGCGCGGCATCGGCGTGCTGCCGGTCTTTGCCGGCCTGTTGGGCCTGCTGCTGCTGCTCGGCAGTCTCGCCGGCACCTGGGCGCGCGAGGGACGCTAAGCTTGAACGCGTACCCGCCATGTCGACAAATGGCAGTCGGCATCGGAAGACGGCAGTTCATTTGCGCATTGGGCGGGTTGCGCTTGCATGAAGGCGTCTTACCGAACGAAAACTGAAGGTTGGTCTGTCACGCGTGTTAGGCGACGGCCCGCGCGCGTTTGCCGTGCGTCAGCTCGTCGACCTTGCGCACATGGGCGACTTCGTGGCGCGCTGCCTCGTTGTGCGTAAACATTTCGAATCTCTCGGTTTCTTCTTCGCTGACCGGCGTCAAAGCAAGATCGGTATAGGGCTTGATCTTCTGTTCGCGAACGGCGCGGCGGCGCATGCGATCAAGCTCGATCCAATGCTTGGCGAGACGCGCATGCTTCGACAGGATCTCCCAGAAGTATTTCGGATAGAACGTCCAGACCGGCTCGATCGCAAAGCCCGGCCTGCAGTCGAGACGATACTTGAGGCGAAATGCGCCGGCCTGCAGCGGGTGCAGCTTCTCGACCGGGAAGGCGGCAGAAAATGCGAATAAGACCGCCAGCAGCCGCGACATGCCCATGCCGCTCGCGGCAGCTCGGCGCAGGATGGTCATCTTGTGCTCAGGCGTGTAGTAAGCGGCCCAGGCGGCCTGATAGGCTTTGTCCCATTCCTCACGCGTCATCTTGGGATGGGCCGCAGTGACGTGCTCGAGGTCGTATTTGTTCATGTCGGGGTCCATCCACACCCCTTTTTGCCATAGCACCTTGTGATCCTCGGAGCCGGGCAGCGGCGTTAAATACATGAACTCGAGGATATCGACCGGCAGCTCCTTCTTGATGATCTCGACGTCTCTCAGCATCGTTTCCGGGGTATCGCCGGGGAATCCCATGATGAAGCCGGCATAGATGAGAACGCCCGCATTCTTCCACGCCAGCAGCATCTGGCGATATTCGGTGATCTTGTTCTGCCGCTTCTTGGCCGCGAGCAAGTTCTCGGGGTTGATGTTTTCCAGCCCGATATAGACGCGGGTGACACCGGCACGCGCCGCTTTCGCTATGAAGTTCGGGATCTTGTGGCACATCGTGTCGACCTGGATAACCAGCCGCAGATCGATCTTGTCCCGCTCGCGAATCTGGATGAGCCGGTCGAAGATTGCTTCCCAGTCCTTGTTGCGGGCGAAATTATCGTCGGTGATGAAAAAGCGCCGGATGCCGTCGGCCCAGTGCCGCTTGATGAGCTGTTCGATATCGTCCGGCGACCGGCGCCGCGACTTGCGGCCTTGAACGTTGATGATGGTGCAGAACGAGCACTGGAATGGACAGCCGCGGCCGGCGTCAAAGCTCGCGTGATTGTCGAACACCCGACGAACCGTCTGGCGCGGCAAATAGGGCGTGGGCGCGGATTCGAGCGACGGAAGATCGTTCATGTAATTGTAGATCGGTTCAAGTCTGCGGATGGCGGCATCCTGCAAGATTTGGTCGATCCGCCCGTCCTCGCATTCGCCGGCAAACAGCGTGCAGCCCATGTCGAGCGCGTCCTGCAGAGAGGGCGGGATCACCGGCAGCATCGCCAGAATGCCGGACACGTGGAAACCGCCGATGACCACGGGAATGCCGGCTTGACGCAACGGGCGCGCGATATCGAGCGCACGGGGAAATTGGTTCGATTGCACGGCAACGAGGCCGACGACGCCAAAACCGTCGTTGTCGCGGAATAGGTCAATAATCTTTTTGACCTTTACGCGCGTGTTGGTCTCGTCAACGACGGCGATGTCGATCTCCGTGTCCGGGCCAAGAACGCCACGCTGCGCGGCATCGTCCGCCAGCGAATAAAGATTGGCGAGCGAGTTCGATGGGATCGACGAGCGCAACCACTGGATGATGTAGCCGTCGTCGTCGTAATGCGACGGCTTAATCAGGACAAGTTGAAAACGACGCTTGGTCCCTGTCGAAGCAAGCACTGGCAGACTCCCCCAATGCCAAACCCAATGCCAAACCCCAATGCCAAATTTTTTTTTATTTTCTCACTCAACTCAGAGGATGGAAATAGGATTTGCGCTACCGCACACCGGGCTGTTGGCGCCGGCGCAGGCCATGTCTCCAGCTGGGCCAAAAGGCGAGGCGGCTGCCAATTTCTGCCGTCTGTTCCGCCCTAAGTGCGGAAACTGCCTGCACTTTTATGAGTTCACCGCTAGCCCTGCACGTCCTCCCATTCCGACCGAACCGGTCCTGCGACGCCGTCAAAGGCGCCATCGGCCAATTCGGCAACCAGCAGCCGCGCCGGATCGACCGGGCCGGGCATGACGGCACGGCCCGGCGGAATGGGCTTGAAGCCCGATTTCCCGTAGTACGGCTCGTCGCCGACCAGGATCACCAGTCGGTGGCCCTTGGCGCGCGCCTCCTTCAGCGCGCGCTCGATCAAGGCCTGGCCGACGCCGCGCTCGCGAAACGGTGGCTCTACGGTGAGCGGCCCAAGCAGCAGCGCCTTGGTCTCGCCGACGCGCACCGGCGACAGCCGCACCGACCCTACCAGCAGCGTGCCGACGCGCGCGGTGAACGACAGATCGATGCTGGGAGCGACGCGCTCGCGCAACCGGTAGGCGGTCTTGGCATAACGGCCCGGACCGAACGTGCGCTCGTGCAGGCGCTCGATCGCCGGCGCGTCGCCCTCGGTTTCGGGCAGGATGGTCAACGAACTCTCGGTCATCGCGACGCCGTTACTAGGTCCGATTGCAAAGGCCCAAACGATTGCGGCAGCCCCTCATGCGAAGGTCGGAATCAAAGGGCGACACTAGCATATCCAAGCGAAAGTTCGGCGGGGCACCTATGCGTTTGCGTGACGGCGGACACCTGTCGCAGACCCGATAAGTACCTACATTACTGCTAAGATTACCGTCGGAGCTAGGGGACATGGCATTGGGCCTGCTCGAACGCGGCGATTGGCGACAAGACGATCCGTCGCGCAATAAGGATGGTCGTTTTATTCGGCCGCCGACCACTTATCGCAATTTCGTCACTGCCGATGGCAGCCCGGGTCCGACCGGCGAACGCGGTTTCCCGGCCGAGGCAGGCCGTTATCATCTCTACGTCTCGCTCGCCTGCCCCTGGGCGCACCGCACTCTCATCTTCCGCAAGCTCAAGAGGCTGGAGGACATCATCTCTGTTTCCGTGGTCGAACCGGTGCTGAGCGATTTAGGCTGGGTGTTCGGCACCGGGCCGGGCGCGACGCTCGATAGCGTCAACGGTAAGTCGACGCTCGCCGAGATTTATCTTCTCACCGATCCCCGCTATACCGGCCGAGTGACCGTGCCGGTGCTCTGGGACAAGAAGCGGCGCACCATCGTCAACAATGAATCCTCCGAAATCATCCGGATGCTCAATTCCGCATTCGACGCGCTTACGGATGTGCGCACCGACTATTATCCGGTCGAACTGCGTGCCGAGATCGATCGCATCAACGACATCGTCTATCCGAACGTGAACAACGGCGTCTATCGCGCTGGCTTCGCCACCACGCAAGCCGCCTACGAGGAAGCGGCACGCACGCTCTTTGCCACGCTCGATCAGCTCGAAGAGCGGCTGTCGCGGCAACGTTATCTCGTTGGACGGCAGATCACGGAAGCCGATTGGCGACTGTTCACCACGCTCGTTCGCTTTGACGCCGTCTATTACAGCCACTTCAAATGCAATCTGCGGCGCATTAGCGACTATCCAAATCTTTGGAATTATCTGCGCGATCTGTATCAGGTGCCGGGCATCGCCGACACCGTCAGCCTCGATCACATCAAGCGGCACTATTACGCCAGCCACCGCAACATCAACCCGACCGGCATCGTGCCGATCGGGCCGCTGCTCGACTTCATGCAGCCGCATGACCGTGGCCGGTTTGGCTGAAGGCGAAAAAAGCCGCGCCCGAGAATGGGCGCGGCGCGTCATTCTCTAGGCTCACCAGCCGTAGTCGTAGTAACAGCTGTTGTCGCCGTAGTAGTAAGGCCAGTTGTTATAGCAGTATGGCCAGCCTCCGTATGCGTAGAGGCCATCGTAATCTCCATACCAACCGCCGCCATAACCGTAGCCTCTCGCGAAGCGGCCGTGGCCGAAGCGGCCGCGTGCAAAATGACCCCCGGTAAAGCCGTGGCCGCCGGTAAAGGCGTGGCCAAGACCAATGCCGCCACCAGCCATTGGACCGCGGGCCACAGACATGCCACCGCCACCTATCGCACCGTGGCCCATAGACATGCCGCCACCCATGTGGCCGCCGCCGCCAATTCCGCCTCCCCCACCATGCCCGAACGCCATGGCGCCGGTGGTCATGGTGGCTGTGCCGAGCGCGACGGCCGCAGCGAGCGCAAGGATTTTCCTCCGCATCGAAGTCTCTCCTCTTGCTAATTCAATTCGCCCATAAACCCCAACGCCGCGGCACTGCGTTGGTTGCACCCGCGCCGGGGTATGACCAATTGACGCGGCAAGGGAACCGGCGCGACGCCGCGTGCACGAGCAACAATCACCACAGCGCGGCGACGGGACGTTCGGCCAGCACTTCGGCGATGCGCTGGCGGGTCGAAGCTGTAGTTTCCGGCGGCAGCGAAGCCGGCGCGAAAAAGCCGTGCGCCACAATTTCACGGTTGGGACGCGGCGGGCCGCTTTGCCGGAACGAACGCACGACGTAGAGCGCAACATGGTCGCGCGGCGAGGCGCGGCGATTGAAATAGATCGCAAACAAAGCCGGCGGACCGGTCAGTTCGAGGTTGCCCTCCTCGCGCAGTTCGCGCGCCAACGCCACGGTCAGTGTTTCACCGGCCTCGACGCCGCCGCCCGGCAAGTGCCAGCCGGAAACGTAGCTATGCTTGACCAGGAACACCCGGCCCTCGGCATCGAAGACGACGCCACGCACGCCGATGGTCAGCCCGCGCGCAAAGCGCCAATAAAAATGCAGGACGCGCCGGATGATCGGCTCGAAAGGGCGGCGGATCGATTTAAGCTGCATGGCGAAGCGACGATACGCCATCCGCGATCGACAAACCGCAACCGAAAGCAATCGCAAGGCGCGCCGAGCTTGTGGTCTCCATTCCTTCTAACCCTCGAAATTCTGCGCGAAACCAACGAAACGCGCCCAAGCTCTGGCGTTGGAGTTTAGAAGCGCTCTAATATAAGCCTTATAAATGGTCGATCCATCGAGGCGACACCGTGAAGCGTTTTGCCGATTTGAGTGAGCGAGAAATTCTGGCGCTCGCCATTTCCAACGAGGACGAGGACAACCGCATCTATCGCTCGTTTGCGGATGGCCTGCGCGGTTCGTATCCCGATACGGCGGCGATGTACGACAAGATGGCGACCGAGGAAATCGGCCATCACGACATGCTGCTCAGCCTCTACCGCAAGAAATTCGGCGAATTTCTGCCGCTGATCCGGCGGCAGGACGTCAAGGGCTTCGTCAAGCGCCGTCCGATCTGGCTCAACCGTCCACTTGGGCTCGATGCCGTGCGCAAAGCTGCCGAGGAAATGGAATACGAGACCGCACGCTTCTACCGGCGCGCGGCGCAGTCGGCGCGCGACGACACCGTGCGCAAACTGCTCAACCACCTCGCTGCGGCCGAGGACACCCACGAAAAACTCGCCCGCGAGCTCGGCCAGGCAATTCCGCCGAGCGCGCGCGTCGCCGAGGACCAGACGGCGCGGCGCATGTTCGTGCTGCAATACGTGCAGCCGGGACTCGCCGGCCTCATGGACGGTTCGGTTTCGACGCTCGCGCCGCTGTTCGCGGCGGCGTTTGCCACCCACAATACCTGGTCGACGTTCCTGGTCGGGCTTGCGGCCGCGCTCGGCGCCGGCATCTCGATGGGCTTTGCCGAGGCCCTATCCGACGACGGCTCGCTCACCGGCCGCGGCGCGCCGCTGGTGCGCGGCGCCGTATGCGGTGTCATGACCGCACTCGGCGGGCTCGGTCACGCGCTGCCCTATCTCCTTCCCCATTTCTATGTGGCGACCGCGGTCGCGTTCGCCGTTGTCGCGGTGGAATTGGCGACGATATCCTGGATCCGCACCCGCTATATGGACACCCCATTCCTGCAGGCCGCCTTCCAGGTCGTCGTCGGCGGCGTACTGGTCTTTGTCGTCGGCATCCTTATCGGCAGTTCCTGAGGCACGCGGCGCATTGTCATCGCCATTGTGACCGGCATGATTCGCGTATCATCATGCCGCGATGTTCGTGCTCGGCCATCTCTCCGATCTGCATCTTGCGGCGCGGCCGCGGCTCAAGGAGCTCGCCGGCAAGCGCGGGCTCGGCTTCATCAATTGGCACCGCCGGCGCAAATTCATTCACCGTGGCGAGGTTGTCGACGCGCTGACGGGCGACCTGAAGGCTTCCGCCCCCGACCATATCGCCGTGACCGGCGACCTCACCAATTTCTCGGTGCCGGCCGAATATCTGCGGGCGCGGGCCTGGCTGAACGAGCTCGGCGCGCCTTCCGACGTCACCGTCATCCCCGGCAATCATGACATTTATGTCCCGGAAGCGGTGGGCTGGCCGGCCAAATACTGGGGCGAATACATGCGCGGCGACGATGGCGTGGAGGGCACGTTTCCGTTCCTGCGCCGGCGCGGCGGCATCGCGCTGATCGCGCTCTCTTCGGCACTGCCGACTGGGCCTTTCATGGCCACGGGCTGGCTCGGCGAACAGCAGCTGAACCGCTTCGCCGCGGCGCTTGAGGAAACCCGAAATCTGTTCCGGGTCGTGCTCATCCATCACCCGCCAAAAAGCCCACCCCGCCGCTATTTGCGGCGCCTCACCGACGGCGCCGAGTTTTGCCGCGTGCTGGCCGCCAAGGGCGCCGAACTCGTGCTCCACGGCCACAACCACTGCCGCTCGCTCATCTGGCTCGACGGCCCGCGCCAGGCGATTCCCGTCGTCGGCGCTCCGTCGGCCTCGGCGCGCGCGCCGCACGGCCACGAGGACGGTGCCGGCTATAATCTCTTTTACATCGACAGCAAGCCCGGCGGCTGGCACTGCGAGATGATCGCGCGGGAGCGCCGCGCCGACGGCAGCTTCGGCGAAGCCAAACGCCAAACCCTGCATCCGGCCGCCCCCGCTTAAGCGGCGGCTGCGTGAGCTATCAAACACCACCTGCTGTCTGCATCGCTCACGCTACCGCCGCGATCTAAAATCGGCTGGCGATGACGAACGCGACGACAATGAGCGTGACCACGCCCAACAGGAACCCGAGCACGAACATGCCCAGTCTGCGGCGGCGTCGCCGCCAGCGTTCGCGGGCGGCTTCCGGCCGTGCGACGCGGGTAATGAAATCGGGATCTTCGTCGAGCGCCCGCTCGCGCTCGATCAGGCGGCGCGCCACGTAGCCGGTGACCGCCTGGACGATATCGGGGATGTCGTGCGACTCGGCGAGCACGTGGCGACCGATACGGGTATCGTGCAGAAAACGGTACATGCGCTTGTCGCGCGCCATGGCGACGTGAGCGACGGCGTCGATCCACAGCCGCGGCGTGTCGCCACGGCTCAAGCCGCGGTCGAACAGCTCGACCTCCGGCGCAATCTCGGCAAACAGCGGATCGAGCGCCTCGTTGAGCAGTTCCAGACGGGCGACTTCCGCATCGCGCAAATCGACGACGACGCTGGTGCGCTCAGCCGCCTCGACCCGCGCCTGATGCATCGCCTCTTTCAGCGGCGAGGGCGGTTGCGCCTCGCTCGCCGGCGCCGCAGACTTGCTCTTTCGACCCCACATATGCGTCCCCAGAGCACGATCCCGAAAAAACCTCGGCGGGTGAACGAAGGTCGGAAAAGATCATGCTCCAACTGGCATTTTACACCAACGGCAAGCCTGACAGAAGCGTTGCCGGCCGACCCGAGCGGAAACGCAGGAATTATGGCGGATTCGCGGGCTCGTTCGTTCTTGGGACGCGCTCCGCGCCCTTGTCAGGCGAGCCGTAGGAGGCACCCCTCGTGGGGTGCCCGCCTGCGCGGCGGCGCGCGCCAGCGGGCGGTCACAAGGGCCGCCCCCACGACACAAAAAAATCCCGTCCTCGCGGCGCATTCGCGCCTGAGGTTTGTTTGATTCGTTTGCCTCCCCACCGCATGATCCCGAAAAGTGGTGTCCGGTTTTCGGACAAGATCATGCGCAAGAAAGAGGGGAGCGAAGCGCCGAAAGGCGCAATTTTTCTTGGTCCGCGCCACACAATCAGATGTCGCCACCTGAAAAGTGCTCGGGGCGCGCTCGCCTTCCAGCGCCTCGCTGCGGCACTCGCCAATCCGGCCGTAGCCGGCTGACTCAGCTCCAGAACCACGTTTCCTGGAACGGGGCAGAAGCAGGTGTTTTGCCTGACCTCACGCTTGTCCAGTCCAGCGGGCTCCCCGCAGACCGGTCCTTTTGCCGGCCGAGTGGTGCCCTAGAGCCGCCCGGGTGCGGATTGGCAATTCCGCCCGCGGGGACCGCGTCCCGCTCCACCCTTCAGGCATGCCTTCCGGAAAGGCGCCCTCGATGAGCGAGACTTTTATCTCGTAACATAAACAGGGACGTTTGTCAAAAAACGTCTCGGTTCCAGAGACGACACTTCAGGCACGCGTTCCGGATGAGCGCAGGAAGCGTCCCACCATCTTGCCCACTCCATTGATGGGCAATTTTGTGGTTGACCCCTGCCTCCCCGATTGGTTCGCTCTCTTTCGAGAACACGCGCAAAACAATCCGAAAAACGGCCGCGCGCCGTGGTCGAGGAACCCATAGGAAGCGGCGTGTCATGAACGCCCAGCAATTGCTTCAAGAAATCTGCGATTATTGCCGGCAAGCCGGCCTTGCCGAATCGACATTCGGGCGCCGCGCGGTCAATGACGGCAAGCTCACTGCCCGGCTGCGGAATGGCGGGCGGATCACGACCGACACGCTTGACCGCATCCAGGGTTTCATGACGGCCCACCCGCCGCAGGGGCCGCGCCCAATCGTCATCGAACGGGCTCGCGAACCTCGGGTGGCGGTTCCGCCGCGGTCGCCAGCCGCCCCAGCCAAGCCGGGCGACCCGCAGCGCAATTTCCGCTTCTTCGACAATCGGCAAAAGTACCTGCTGTTCGTCAATACCTGCAGCGAAAAGTGGGAGGTGGCGAGCCGCGTCTCCGAAGAGCTCAGCCATATCCATCCACGGCCGCCCGCGGTGCGGGTCTTCGACGCCGGCGTCGGCGACGGCTCGGTGCTGGTGCGCGTGATGCGCGCCATGCACAACCGCTTCACGCACATGCCGTTTTACGTGGTCGGCAAGGAGATCAGCCTCGAAGACGTGCGCCTGACGCTGCAGAAGATGTCCGATCGCTTCTTCGAGCATCCGGCGACGGTTTTGGTGCTGACCAATCTCGCCTATGCGGATGCGCCGTGGCTCGCGGTCAAATCGCTCAACGCGGCGTCGAGCCTGGTGTGGCACGAGCTGCCGCTTGCCGGCAATTCCGCCCACCGCTTCGAGCAGCAAATCATCGATCTCGAAAGCTTCCTTGCGCTCAACTGGAAAGCCGGCGTCAGCCCGCGCACCGGCAATCCGACCTACGAGCGTCCGGTCGTACTCGTCATCTATCGCGAGGACCACCGGTTTCTGCTCGACCCAATCATTCCCAGGCCCGGTGGCACCACTGCCAATTACGACCTGGTGATCGCCTCGCAACCCTATCGCGCGCGCGCCTCGCTAGAGTTCAAGGCCAAGCGCGTGATCGCGCCGCTGGCGCGCGCGCTCGGACCCGGGGGGCGACTCATTGCCATTCATTCACACGGCCACGATCCCGCTATGGAGATCATCCAGAAAGTGTGGCCGGACGATCATCCGTTCATCCATGACCGCCATCAGATCCTCAAGGCGGTCAAGCACGAGCTTGGACCGGCCGGCCGCGATCTCAACTTCAACGCCTACGCCGACAACCGCTCGGTGTTCCGCTACGTCATGCACACGCTGCCTTCCGAAATCACCGAATCCATCGGCACCTCGACCCTGTTTGCGGCGTGGAACGCAGCGATCTACGTGGCGCAGGTAGAGGACGACCGGTTGGGCGAAGTTGTCTCCGACGGGCGTTACATCGACGCCACACGCTCGGTGCTGCGCCAACACGGCGGACTGTGGTTCTTCGACGAGTCCTATGTCATCTCGCGCCGCCGCGGTTGAGCAACGCGCATGGCCGCCCACGCATCCGCGCCAACTGAGAACCTAGCCACCTCGGTTCAACGCGTCACCGCGTTGATGGCGGGATTTTCGATCGAGGCGACGCGGCCATCGGACGCCGACATCGCGGCGATGGCGGTGCTTGGGCGCGGCACGCGGGTCTATCTCAGCGCGCTGCCGAACCGCCCCGCAGACGAATCCGTTGCGGCCGCCATCCGGCTGCGGGTGGCCGGCTTCGAGCCAGTGCCGCATCTGGCGGTGCGCAATTTCGCAAGCATCGCGGCGTTCGACGATGTGCTGGCACGGCTGAACGGCGAGGCTGGTGTCGACAGCGTGCTTGTCATCGCCGGCGACCGCGGCGAATGCGGGCCGTTGCGGCGCGCCATCGACGCCATCGATAGCGGCATGCTGCGGCGGCGCAGCATCCGCACCATCGGCATCGCCGGCTATCCGCAAGGCCATCCGCGCATCGGCGATGAAGAACTCGACCGCGCGCTCGCGGAAAAAATCGCGGCCGCGGAGGCGATCGGACTGGCCGTCGAGATCGTCACCCAGTTCTGCTTCGATGCGCAGGCGATCCTCGACTTCATCGCGCGGCTGCGCGCGTTCGGCTTCGATCATCGGCTGCGCATCGGGCTGGTCGGCCCGACCAGCCTCGCGGCGCTGCTGCACTATGCGAGCCGCTGCGGCGTACGCGCCTCCGCGCAGGCGCTGGCGCGGCGCACCGGTCTGATGCGCCAGATGTTTGCTCTGACGACGCCCGACGACCTGGTACGGACGCTGGCGGGCGCGGCGCCCCCCGGCATCGTGCCGCATTTCTTTTCCTTCGGCGGTATCGCGGTGACCGGCCGCTGGGCGGGCGCCGTCGCCGCCGGCCGCATCGCGCTCGACGCGGCCGGCGGTTTCCGGGTCGAGGCACCGGCGGCGTAACGTTTCTCACACGCCGAGCTGCGCCGCCAATTCCTCGAGGCTGTTCGTCGCGATATCGACCGCGACCGTCGGCGCCGTCTCGCCGCCGCCGCGACCGTCCTCGTTCGGCCGCGCGACATGCGCCGTACGCATGCCGAGCGCGGCGGCGGCCTGCAGATCGTAGCCGTGCGCGGCCACCATCATGCAGTCCTGCGGCGCCAGATCGAAGGCCTCGGCGGCGGCGAGATAGACGCGCGACTTCGGCTTGTAGTCGCCGGCGAACTCGGCGCCGAGGATCGCGTCCCAGGGAAAATCATTGCGCCGCGCCAGATCGACCATAATGGAAACATTGCCGTTCGACAGCGGCGCCAACAGATACTTGCGCTTGAGACGCGCCAGGCCGGGCGTCACGTCGGGCCAGGCGTCGAGCCGGTGCCAGGCGAGATTGAGTGTGCGGCGTTCTTCTTCGCCCAGCGCGGCGGCGCCGAAGCGCGGCAGGATGCGATCGAGGTTTCGCCGGTGCAGCACATCGAGTTTGCAGAACGGGATGCGGCCGGAGCGCACCTCCTCCATGGCGCCCTGATATTCGCCGCGCCAGGCATCCGCCAAGGCCGACCAGTCGAGCGCATAGCCGCGCGGCTTGAGCAACGCCTCGGCCTCGCGCGCAACCCCACTGCGCCAATCGACCAGCGTGCCAAAGACGTCGAATAACAGGGCCTTCACGGCAACCATGCATCGCTTCTAGCGCAAACCCCGTCGAAATGGCAAAACGAAGGGCGAGCAAGGCCGCGGAGATGAGTCCGATGATCATCGATGCCTGGGCCCAACATCCCACCGCGCCGCATTTGCAAGATCCGATCTTCGATACGCTGCGGCGATGGACCAAAGGGTTGCTGGCGCCGCAAACCGAGCTGCCGGTTGCCGCCACCATCGCAGCCATGGATCAGGCCGGCGTCGGCAAGAGCTTGATCTCCGCCTGGTACGCGCCGCGCAACATCATGATCTCCAATGACGAGGTCGCCGGTTTTGTCGCGCAGGCGCCGGACCGTCTGGTCGGCGTCGGCTCCGTCGATATTTCCAAGCCGATACAGGCGGTCGGCGAAATCAAGCGTTGCGTCGAACAGCTCGGCTTCAAGGCCATTCGTGTTCTGCCCTGGCTGTGGGAGGCGCCGCCGACCAATCGCCGGTTCTATCCGGTCTATGTGGCGTGCTGCGAGATGGGCGTGCCGTTTTGCACGCAGATCGGCCGCACCGGCCCGCTGATGCCGTCGGAGGTCGGACGGCCGATCTATCTCGACCGCGTCGCGCTGGATTTTCCCGAGCTGGTCATCGTCGGCGGCCACATCGGCTATCCTTGGACCGACGAGGCGATCGCGGTCGCGACCAAGCACCCGAACGTCTACATCGACACCTCGGCTTACACGGTGAAGCGCTATCCGGCCGCGCTGATCGACTATCTGCGCGCGCATGGCCGCGGCAAGGTTCTGTTCGGCACCAACTACCCGATGATCATGCCGGTCAAAGCACTCGAAGGGATCGACGCGCTCGGCCTCGACGATGAGGTCAAGGCGTCGTTCCTTTGCGAAAATGCGCGGCGCGTCTTTAAGCTCGAAAGCGGCACCTAGTGTCCCGATTCCGAAGTTCGCATCATTATGCGGCACCCTCGTTTGCGAACTTCGGAATCGAAGGACACTAGCAACGTATTGATCTAGCGTGGCTTTGGTTCAGAAGTCCGCATGACGAGTTCGCGGCAAAAATGATGCGGACTTCTGAACCGCCACATTAGGACGACAGAATAATAGAATAGCCGGCCGGAGGCTTCATTCCGTCGGCCACGCCAAGAGGAAACCATGCCCAAATCGCCGGCGCCCCGCTCCCGGACGAACCGATTGCGCCGATCGCCCTCCCCTCGCCTGCCCGCGCTCGACCTGGCGAGGCTCTCCCGCGCGCAGCAGGCGCTGCTCGAGACGATATCATCGGGTCCGCGCGGCCGCTTCAGCAACAGCGGCCCGTTCGCGGTCTATCTGCATGCACCGGGCTTCGGCAATTTGGCGCAGCAGCTTGGCGGCTATGTGCGCTTCGGCACCAGCGTGCCGCCGCGGCTGTCGGAGTTCGCCATCCTCTGCACCGCGCGATATTGGAAGGCGCAGTACGAATGGGCGGCGCACGCGGCGATCGCCGCCAAGCAAGGCGTGAAGCCGGCGACGATCCGCGATCTTCAAGCCGGTCGGGCGCCGAAATCGGCGCCGCGTGACGAAATGGCGATCTACGCCTTGGTCACGGAGCTGTACGCGACGCGGCGCGTCAGCGACGCCACTTACAAGCGGGTGCACATGCTGCTCGGCGATGCCGGCATGGTCGAGCTGGTCGGCATCCTCGGCTACTACGTCATGGTGGCGATGACGCTCAACGTATTCCGCATGCCGGTGCCCGACGGCACGCCGGCGCCGTTCCGCGAGGCGAACAAATAGCCGGCGCGGCGCCATTGTGCCCCGCCGGCTGTCGGCTCGATGCGCCGTCAGTGCTTCATCTGCATCATGCTGCCGCCGCCGGCGGGAGCGCCGGGCATGGCCGCGCCGATGGCCGCGATCGGGTACTCGACGTCGACCGTACCGGCCTTTTCGAATTTGAGCGTCGCCTCGACCGCCTTGCCTTTTTCCAGAGGATGCTTGAGGTCGACGAACATCACATGCAGGCCGCCCGGCTTGAGCATGACGGTCTCGCCCGGTTTGATTTCGAGCCCGCCCTCCACCGGCCGCATCTTCATCACGCCGCCTTCCATGGTCATGGTGTGGATTTGGCATTGCGCGGCGGCATCGCTGGAGACGCAGGTCAGACGGTCGGGCGCCGTGCCGGTATTGGAGACCGTCATGTAACCGGCACCGGAGCTGGCGCCCTTCGGCGTCGCGCGCGCCCAAGGCTGAGTGATGTGGATCGGCCCGACATTGTAGTCGGCGGCTTCGGCGCCGGCCGCCGCGAATTGCACGGCCGCCAGCGCGAAAGCGGCGGCGAGGCCATAACGGATATACTTGCCGGCAAAAGACGACTTGGCCACAACATAATTCATCGCATTACTCCGTATCGAATGCCCGCCCACGCGCCCTTGGCCGGGATGTTAGGACAGATCACTGCCGGTTGCCATGCGGCAAAGGACGGCGGATATGCGCGATCCCGGGGTGCGTTGAACTTGACGATGTCCTTCGCTATACGGGCAGCCACGACCGGAGGGGCCCGCAGCGATCGGGCTTGTTCGGCGCCGTTCCAGCGGGCGGCGCCATTCTGCTGCCAGAAAACGAGCATGCCCGATGTCCAGTACGTTCGATAAAGTAGCTGATATCATTACGGAAACCTGCGACATCCCGCGTGAGAGCATCAAGCCGGAAAGCCACGCCATCAACGACCTCGAGATCGACAGTCTCGACTTCCTCGATATCGCCTTTGCCATCGACAAGACGTTCGGCATCAAGCTGCCGCTGGAGCAATGGACCCAGGAAGTCAACGACGGCAAGGCCACGACGGACCAGTACTTCGTGCTGAAGAATCTGAGCGAGCAAATCGACAACCTGGTCGCGGCGAAGGGCGCCTGAGACGCCACGCATGCAGCTTGAATATTTTCAGATGATCGACCGCGTCGTCGAGATCGACGTCGGCGCGCGCCGGATTCGCGCTGCCTGCACCGTGCCGCAACACAGTACGATATTCGAGGGTCACTTTCCGGGCTATCCCCTGATGCCCGGCGTGCTGCTGATCGAGTGCATGGCGCAAACCACCGGATGGCTGGTCAGCGTGCTCGGCAGCTTCGTCGCCATGCCAATTCTGGTCGGCGTCAAGGACGCCAAATTCCGCAGCCCGGTCTTTCCCGGCGACGTGCTTGAGTTCGAAGGTCACGTCGAACACGAGGGCTCGGGCTATGCCGTCGGCGAATGCAGTGGGTACCGCGACGGCAAGGCCGTCTGCGAGGCGCATTTGACTTATCGCATCATGCCCTTTCCCACTGCCCAATTCCGCCAGGCCGTGTTTGACTGGGCGGAGCGGATTGACATCGCGGTCAAGGAGTTCGCCAAGTGACGGAACGCCGCGAGGTCTGGATCACCGGCGTCGGACTTGTGACTTGCCTGGGCGAAGGGCTCGACGCGACTTGGCGTCATCTCGAACACGGCGATCCGCCGCCCTACGACGCCAAGAGTTTTGCGCCCTACATCGTGCATCCGCTCGCACCGATCGATTTCGACAGGCAGATTCCGAAGAAGAGCGATCAGCGGCAGATGGAGCTGTGGCAGCGCGTCGGGGTCTATGCCGCTGGCCTCGCGCTCGGCGACGCCGGCATTGCCGGCAAGCCCGACCTGCTCGACCGCACCGACATGATCGTCGCCGCCGAAGGCGGCGAGCGCGACGTCGCCGCCGACACTGCGATCCTCAGCGGCATGCGCACCGCCGCCAAGCCCGGCGCCTTCCTCAACGAACGGCTGATGAGCGATCTACGCCCGACCTTGTTCTTGGCGCAGTTGCCGAACCTGCTCGCCGGCAATATTTCGATCGTGCATGGCGTGGTCGGATCCTCGCGCACGTTTCTCGGCGAAGAGGCCGCCGGCGTCGACGCCGTGCGCGTCGCGCAGGCGCGCATCGCCGTCGGTCAGAGCGAATTGACGCTGGTGGGCGGCGCCTTTCATGCCACGCGCTGGGACGCGCTGCTGGTCTATGAGGAATCCGGCGCGCTGCTGCAGGGTTCGTTCGCGCCGGTCTGGGATCGCGGTCCGCAAGGCGGCATCGCGCTGGGCAACATGGGCGCGTTCCTCATGCTCGAAAGCCGCGACCACGCGCAGGCCCGCGGCGCCCGCGCCCGGGGGCGGATTTCATCGGTTCGTTCCGATCGCAACCGTCGCCAAAAGGGGGACATCGAGGCAACGCTGCGCCGCCAGTGGGAGGCAATCGCTCCGCAGGTCGATCGCGCGCACGCGGCGGTGATCTCTGGCGCCGCCGGACTCGAACCGGCGACCTCGGCGGAGCGCGCGGCGCTTAACCACATTGGCCTTCCCGTTCGCGCCACCGGGACGTATATCGGGCATGGCCTCGAGGCGCAGTTTATGAGCAATCTGGGGATCGCTTGCGCGGTGCTCGAGCACGGCAAGCTGTTTGCACCGACCGGAGCGGGGGATGTCGGGACCAGCCCGTCTGACCTCTCACAGGTCGTCGTCACCAGCGTCGGCAACTGGCGCGGCGAAGGCTTGGCGCTGGTCGAGCGGGTCGATTGAAGGAGGACGTCATGGCCGCGGCAACGCGGGACAAGCTTGACCGCCCGATCGTCGCCGTCACCGGGATCGGCGTGGTCACCTCGCTGGGCGTCGGCAAATCCGACAATTGGGCGAAATTGACCGCGGGCGTCTCCGGCATCCGCCGCATTTCACGCTTTCCGACCGACGGTCTGAAAACCACGATCGCCGGCGCGGTCGACGCGGTGTACCGGGACGCCATGTCGCCGGCAAAGCTTTCCGAGCGCATTGCGCTGCTCGCCGGTGAGGAGGCGATCGCGGAAGCCGGCCTCGGCGCCAAGGGCCGTTTCCCCGGCCCATTGTTCCTGGCGCCGCCGCCGCTCGAAGTCGAATGGGCCGATCGCATTAAGATGGCGGAGATGGCCGCGGCCAATGCCGGCACCGGCTATCCCGAGCTCATGCGTGTTGCCCGCGAATTCGCCGCGACCAACGGCACGTTCAAATTCGGCATCATCGGCGAGCATCTTGCCGAGCATTTCGGCACCGAAGGCTCGCCGATCTCGCTGAACACGGCGTGCGCGTCCGGCGCCAGCGCCATCCAACTCGGCATCGAGGCGATCCGCCGCGGCGATTGCGAAGCGGCGCTGGCGATCGGCGCCGACGCGTCGCTGACGCCGGAATCCCTGGTGCGTTTCTCGCTCCTCTCCGCGCTCTCGACGCAAAACGATCCACCGGAGCGCGCCTCCAAGCCGTTCTCCAAGAACCGCGACGGTTTCGTCCTGGCGGAAGGCGCGGCGGCCCTGGTGCTCGAAAGTCTCGATCACGCCCGCGCGCGCGGCGCGCGGGTGCTCGGCATTCTCGAAGGCTATGGCGAAAAATCCAATTCATTCCATCGCACCCGATCGAGCCCCGACGGCAAGCCGATCATCGCCTCCATGCGCAATGCGCTGGCCGATGCCGGCGTCGCGCCGGAGGCGATCGATTACATCAACGCCCACGGCACCTCGACGCCCGAGAACGACAAGATGGAGCATCTCGGCGTCGCGGCGGTGTTCGGCGAGCGCATTCGCGGCATTCCGATCTCGTCCAACAAATCGATGATCGGCCACACCTTGACCGCCGCAGGCGCCGTCGAAGCGGCGTTCACGCTGTTGACGCTGCAACATCAACGCATCCCGCCGACCATCAACCATGCCGTGCCGGATCCGGCGATCCCGCTCGACGTGGTGCCGAATGTGGCGCGCGATGCGACGGTGCGGCGCGCCATGTCCAATTCGTTCGGCTTCGGCGGCCAGAACGTCTGCCTGGTCATGGCGCGGGAGCCGGCGTGAGCCTCGCCGCAGGCACAAGCGGCGTGCGCCAAAGCCCGGCCCCGGTGCATTCGATGCGCGCGCTCATGCTCATCGCCGATCGCAAGATCGAGCTACGCGAAGTCGCGGCGCCGCCGGCGCCGGCGGCCGGCGAGGTGCAGGTCGCCATCAAGGCGGTCGGCCTCAATCACATCGACGTCTGGGGCTGGCGCGGCATGGCGTTCGCCAAGCGCAAGCTGCCGCTAGTTGTCGGCGTCGAAGCGGCCGGCGAAGTCGTCGCCGTCGGCCCCGACGTCACCGGCTTCAAGGTCGGCGACCGCGCCGTCACCTACGGCGCGCTGACCTGCGGTATCTGCAAAGCCTGCCGCGAGGGCCGCGACAATCTCTGCGAAAACGTCGGCGGCATCATGGGCTTCCATGTCGACGGCTTCGCCCGCGACCGGCTCAACATGCCGGCACGGCTGCTGATCCCGGTACCGGCGGGGTTGAGTTTTCGCGATGCCGCCTGCGCGCCGGTCGCGTTTGCGACCGTGCAGCACATGCTGTTCGACAACGCCAAGCTCGAACCGGGTGAGACGATTCTGGTGCAAGCCGGCGGCTCCGGCATCGGCACGGTTGCCATCAAAATGGCGAAGGCGATCGGCTGTACCGTCATCACCACCGTCGGCGACGACGACAAGGCGGCGAAGGCCAAGGCGCTCGGCGCCGACCACGTCATCAATTACCGCACCGAGCGGTTCGAAGGCGTGGTGCGCAAGCTCACCGCCAAGAAAGGCGTCGATGTCGCTTTCGAGCACGTCGGCCCCGACACCTTCAACGGCTCGCTGTTTTGCCTCAAGCGCGGCGGCCGGCTAGTCACCTGCGGCTCGACCTCCGGCCAGTCGACCACCATCAATCTGTTCCAGCTCTTCCTGCAGCAATATCGCATCTTCGGCTCGTTCGGCGCCTCCATGCGCAACATCCGCGAGAGCCTGGCGAAGATGGCCTCCGGCCTGCTGCCGGTGATCGACACCGAAGTCGCGCTCGCCGATTTCGAGCGCGGTCTGGCGCGGCTCGAAAGCCGCCAGGTTTTCGGCAAGATCATCGTCATGTTCTGATGGCGAAACGGAGACTCAAAGCGCTGCTCGATGCGGCGGCCGGCGCCGGCGCCGTCGGGCTGCTCGGCGCCCTCAAGCGCTTCGATCGCAAGCGCACGGCGAACTTCGCCGGCGCGGCGATGCGCAAGCTCGGCCCGCTGTTCAAGGAACACCGCCTCGCCCGCGAAAATCTGCGCGCCGCTTATCCGGAAAAATCCAGCGTCGAGATCGAGCAACTCCTCGCCGGTGTCTGGGACAATCTCGGCCGCATCGCGGTCGAGTTCGCCCACCTCGATGAATTCTGCGTCGAGGGCGTCGGCCGGCAAACGCCGGACGTCATCACCTACGCGCCGGAAGCCACCGAGCGCTACCGGCGCATGCTGGACAGCGGCAAGCCGATGCTCGGCTTTGCCGCTCATCTGGCCAACTGGGAACTTCCCGCCGTCGTGGCGAAAGTGCTGATCGATCGCTCTGCCGTGCTTTATCGGCGGCCGAACATCCGGCCCATCAGCAACGTCATCGTCAAACTGCGTGAGCCGCTGATGGGCGAGCTTATTCCGACCGGCCTCGACGCGCCGCTGAGGCTGGCGCGGCTGATACAGTCCGGCACCCATGTCGGCATGCTGGTCGACCAGCATTTCACCAAGGGCGTCGAAGTGACCTTTTTCGGCCGGCGCTGCCTGGCCAATCCGCTGATCGCGCTGCTGGCCCGCCAGACCGAATCCCCCATTCACGGGTTGCGCGTGGTGCGCAAGCCTGACGGCAATAGTTTTTCGGTCGACATCACCGCCCCGATCGAGCCGGCGCGCGGCGCCGACGGCCGCATCGACATCAATGGGACCATGCAGGCGATCACATCAGTGGTCGAAGGCTGGGTGCGCGAGCATCCCGAGCAATGGCTCTGGCTGCATCACCGCTGGCGGTGAAGGCCGCCGGCCGGGAGCGCTTTACAATCGTGCAGCAGCTTCCTTCAAGCGCTTGCCCATTTCGCCACGTATAGTCGCAGTAGCTGTCCAGCCGCGGGTTATGCTCGTCAGACCGCCGTCAATGACGATATCCTGACAATTGATGAAGCTCGATCCATCGCCGGCCAGGAAGACCGCGGCTTGGGCGATGTCTTCGGGCATGCCGGCGCGCGGAATTGGCTGCAGCGATGCGAATGCCCCCTTGATGACATCGGTCAGCCGGTCGGCCTTGGAACCCTCAACACCTGCGTTCTTGGCGAAAATGCCGGTGACGATCGCGCCCGGCGATATGGTGTTGACGCGAATCCCCTTTTCTCCCAGCTCCGCGCCGGCCGACCGCGTGATCGACTGCACGGCGGCTTTGGTTGCGCTGTAGATATGCCCGGAAGCGCCGCCGCGCAGGCCGGCGATGCTGCCGATGTTGATGATACTGCCGGCCTTCTGCGCCAGCATGACTGGCGCGACATGCTTGATGCCCAGCAAGACGCCGCGGATATTGACCGCGAGCAACTGATCGATCGTCGGCACGTCGATCTCGGTGATGCTGACCATCGGCGACGGCACGCCCGCGTTGTTGACCAGACAATCCACGCGGCCGAACCATGTGACGGTCTGATCGACCATGGTCTTCACATCGGCCTCGTTGGCAACGTCGGCACGGATGAAGCGAACGCCGAGCCGCTTTTCCAGCGCAGCGCCCTCTTGCTGCCGGCGCGCGGCGGCTACGACTTTGGCGCCCTCTTCGACGAAGAGTTCCACGATCCGTTCGCCGATGCCGCTCGAGCCACCGGTGACGATGGCAACCTTGCCGTCTAGCGCGCCCATGTGTACCTCCTCACTTTCTGGCCGCGCTCGCCGCGGCGGGAATATTTTTGCATACCCTGGCCGGGTTGTCGGGACGGCAGAGCTAACGGCCGCTGCGCCGCCAGCTGCACTGCCCCTCACCGCCCCGTTTTGATCCGCGTCCACAGCCGGTTGATCAGCCGTTGCGTCTTCTGGTCGTGCGCGATGATGGTGTAAAGCTTCGCCATGGTGGCGACATCGGGATAGATGGTACGATCGTCGAGGATCAATGGGTCGATGAATTTCTGGCTCGCCAGATTGCCGTTCGCGTAGGAAATGAAATTGGTGTTCCGCGCCGCCACTTCCGGCTTGAGCAGATAATCGATGAGCCGGTGCGCCTCGGCGACGTCGGGCGCGTCCTTGGGGATGGCGAGGTTGTCGAACCACAATTGCGCGCCCTCCTTCGGGATCGCATAGCCGATCTCGACCCCGCCTTTCGCCTCGGCGGCGCGCTTCTGCGCCTGCTTGATGTCGCCGGAAAATCCGACGACGAAGCAAATCTCACCGGTCGCCAGCGCGTTGAGATATTCCGAGGAATGAAACTTGCGAACATATGGCCTGATCCTGGCCAGGAGATCGGCGGCCTTTTGCAAATCGCCCGGATCGCTCGAGTTCGGATCGAGCTGAAGATAGTGCAGCCCGGCGGACATGATGTCGTCGGAAGAATCGAGCAGGTAGACCCCGCAATCCTTGAACTTTGCGATCCTTTGCGGATCGAACACGTCGTCCCAAGAATTGATCAAAGTGTCGATCGGGGCGCCGGCCGCGGCGGCGCTTGCCGCACTCGGCCGCAGGATGTCCCTGGCGTCCTTGACGTTGTAGCCGATCCCGGTCGTGCCCCACATGTAGTTGACGGCATACTGATTGCCGGGATCGTAGAGCGCCAGCCGGTCCGCGATCTGCGGCCACGCATTGCGGAGGTTCGGCAGCTTCGATTTGTCGAGCTTCTGAAAAATGCCGGCGGTAATCTGGCGGGCGAGAAAATAAGCGGTCGGCACCACGACATCGTAGCCGGATTTGCCGGCCAAAAGCTTCGCCTCCAGTGTGTCGTTGGAGTCGAACGTGTCGTAGCGGACCTTGATGTTGGTCTCTTTGGTGAAATCGTCGAGCACGGTCGGGTCGATATAGTCCGACCAATTGTAGAAGTTGACGACGCGCTCCGGCTGTGCGGTCGCCGCAAATATGCCGCCGAGGCACGCGCCGGACAGCATGGCGACGATCGCCGGAAAGCTCCAGCGCAGGAGCTGCGAAGCCCTCCCCATCAAAATCCCGCTCACGTCTCGGTCGGCAGTCCGGCGGCTTTCCACGCCAGAATTCCACCGGCCAGATGCGCGTCGTAGGCGAAGCCTTGCTCTTGCGCCGCGAGCGAGGCGGTGACCGAACGGCGGCCGGAGCGGCAGGCAAACACCACTTCGCAGCCCGGCGGCGCCGGAATCGCCACGGCGTCGAAGGCTGAGAGCGGCACCAGAACGGCGCCGGGAAAACGTTCGACCGCCGTCTCGTTCGGCTCGCGCACGTCAACCAGAACGATGCGGCCTTGCTTCAGCCCGTGCGCGACTTCCTGCGGCGTCAGATCGCGCACGCCGCTGCCGCCTCTCGGTTGATTCGACATCGTCTCTCTCCTGAACGAGCCTTGGCAGTCGACACAGCTTGCGTGAGCCGCGCGGGGAATCAAGCGGCTTTTTGCCGGATTTTGGCCTAACCGCGCTCTTTGCTCAGATGGTCACCTGGGTGCCGACCTCGACCACCCGGTCGGTCGGGATCTGGAAATAATCGGTTGCGTCGTTGGCCGAACGGGCCAGCGTGATGAACAGGCGGTCCTGCCAGCGCGGCATTCCCGAACGCTGCGCCGGCCGCAGCGCCCGGCGCGACAGGAAAAACGATGTCGACATGATATCGAACTGCAAGCCGAGCTTGCGGGCAACCGCAAGCGCCTTGGGAATATTCGGCGTTTCCATATAGCCGAAGCGAATGAGCACGCGCATGAACGTCGAGCCGACCGGCTCGATGCGCACGCGCTGGGCGGACTCTACCCGCGGCGTGTGCGTGGTCTCGACGGAAAGGATGACGTTCTTCTCGTGCAGCACCCGGTAGTGCTTGAGGCTGTGCAGCAGCGCGGTGGGTGCGCTCTTCCGATCGCTGGTGAGAAACACCGCGGTTCCCGGAACCCGCTGCGGCGGTTTGCGCTCCAGCATGCGCACCAGTTCGTCGAGCGGCGTCTCCAGCCGCCGCGTCTTCTCGAACAACAGCCGGCTGCCGCGCCGCCAAGTGTACATCACCAGCATGACGATGCCGCCGAGCGCCAACGGCATCCAGCCGCCCTCGACCACCTTGAGCATGTTGGCGGAGAGAAACGTCACGTCGATCAGGATAAACGGCAGGATCAGCGCGGCGGCGGCGAACGGCGACCAGTTCCACATCCGCCAGATGACGACGAAGGCCATCATGCCGGTGACGACCATGGTGCCGGATACGGCAATGCCGTAGGCCGAGGCGAGCGCGCTGGAGGAGCGAAACAGCGCCACCAGCAGCAGCACGCCAAGGAGCAGCAACCCGTTGACCCGCGGCATGTAGATCTGGCCGGCCTGCTGCGCCGAGGTGTGGCGAATTTCGAAGCGCGGCAATAGCCCGAGTTGGATCGCCTGGCTGGTCAGCGAATAGGCACCGGTGATCACCGCTTGGCTGGCGATGACGGTCGCCGCCGTCGCCAGCACCACCATCGGAATGCGCGCCCAAGTCGGGTAGAGCAGAAAGAACGGATTGGCGATCGCCTCCGGGTGCGAGAACACAAGCGCCGCCTGGCCCAGATAATTGAGCGCCAGCGCCGGCAGAACGAGGCCGAGCCAGGCGACTTGAATAGGCAACCGGCCGAAGTGACCGAGGTCGGCATAAAGCGCCTCGGCCCCGGTGACGGCGAGGAAGACGGCGCCTAGCGTGTAAAACCCGATGATGCCGTGATGGAGGAGGAACGCGATACCGTGGACCGGATTGAGCGCCCAGAGCACGCCGGGATCGGCGGCGATCCAAACGAGACCGGGAATGGCAATCGCGACGAACCAGATCGACGTGATTGGACCGAACAGCGCCGCCACCCTTGCCGTGCCGTGCGACTGAAACGCAAACAGCACGACCAGGATGATGACGGTAAGGGGGATCACGTAATCGTGGAACGCCGGAGTTGCCACGTCGATGCCTTCGACGGCGGACAGCACCGATAGCGCCGGCGTGATGACGGCGTCGCCATAGAACAGGGCCGCGCTGATGATGCCAAGCAGCGCCACGACGCCGGCGGCCTTGCTGACGCGCCCGACGGCGCGCGAAGCGAGCGCCATCAGCGTCAGCGTACCGCCCTCGCCGTTGTTGTCGGCGCGCAGCAGGATCAGCACGTATTTCAGCGTGACCACAACGATCAGCGCCCACAAGATCAGCGACACCACGCCGAGCACGCTGCCGCGCGTGAGGTCTGCGCGCTCCACGCCGGACGCGGCGACGACCGCCTCGCGGAGCGCATAAAGCGGACTGGTGCCGATGTCGCCATAGACGACACCGATGCTGCCGAGCGTAAGGCCCCAGAAGCCGACGCTGACACGCGCGTCCGCATTGCCGTTGACCGGCAGCTCGCTCCCGGCGGGAGCGCTTACGCCATCTGTCATGGAGATTGAAACAGGACCTCGCCCTGCTCCTGATGCTGCTGCTGCATCGAGCGAGGATGCAGGGCCGCGCCTATACACCCTCCGAGCCATGGAGTCATGACTAACTGCATGCGGAATCTCAAGCCGGCAGCGCCCAGGTCCCAGCGCGGAATAATTCGACGGTCTCCGGCGCTGACTTGTTCACGCCGCCGGCACGACACAAGGGGGTAGCTTTTGCCGCTCCGGTACGCCGGTTCGGCAAGGCAGCGTCCAGGGCTGCAAATAGGACGGAACCGGGGGCCCCGACCCCGTGACCGCCGCAGAAGAAAGCCGCACAATGGACGCTGGGAACAGCCCCGGTGTCCTGCTTCCGAGCGGCGGAAATGCCTGCGGCACACCCGTATGCGCGTTTCCGGCTATGCTACCGGGGCATCGGCCTGATCGTTGGCCTGGGGTGGTTTTGGACGTGAAGTGCCTATGCCCGCTCGCCGTGATGTTGTAGGAACTGCACACCCACGCCCCCGCGCCGTTCATTGTCCAAGGAGAAAGCTCATGCGTGAGATCGGCCATTTCGTCGGCGGCAAAGAGGTAACGGGAACATCGGGGCGTTTCGGCGACGTCTTTAATCCCAACACGGGCGAGGTCCAGGCCAAGGTCGCCCTCGCCAAGCATTCCGAGGTCGAGCATGCCATCGCGGTCGCCGAAGCGGCGCAGCCGGTCTGGGCGGCCATGAACCCGCAGCGGCGCGCCCGGGTGCTGATGAAATTTCTCGAACTGGCGCAGAAGGAACACGACAGCCTCGCGCGGCTCCTCTCCTCCGAGCACGGCAAGACCTTCGCCGACGCCAAGGGCGACGTGCAGCGCGGCCTCGAAGTCGTCGAATTCGCCTGCGGCATCCCGCATCTTCTCAAGGGCGAATTCACCGAAGGCGCCGGTCCCGGTATCGACCTTTATTCCATGCGGCAACCGCTCGGCGTCGTCGCCGGCATCACGCCATTCAACTTCCCGGCCATGATCCCGATGTGGAAATTCGGCCCGGCGCTGGCCTGCGGCAACGCCTTCATTCTCAAGCCTTCGGAGCGCAATCCGTCGGTGCCGATGCGGCTTGGCGAGCTTTTGCTCGAGGCCGGGCTGCCGGCCGGCGTGCTCAACGTCGTCAACGGCGACAAGGAGGCGGTCGATACGCTGCTCACCGATCCGCGCATCAAGGCGATCGGCTTCGTCGGCTCGTCGGCGGTCGCCGAATACGTCTACACGACGGCCTGCGCCAACAACAAACGCGCGCAATGTTTCGGCGGCGCCAAGAACCATATGATCGTGATGCCCGACGCCGACATGGACCAAGCGGTCGATGCGCTGATCGGCGCCGGCTACGGCTCGGCCGGCGAGCGCTGCATGGCGATCTCGGTCGCGGTGCCGGTCGGCAAGAAGACCGCCGACATTCTGTTGGAGAAACTGGTGCCGCGGGTCGAGGGCCTCAAGATCGGACCCTCGACCGACACGCAAGCCGATTACGGTCCGATGATCACCAGGGCGCATCTCGACAAGGTCAAAAGCTACGTCGACCTCGGCGTTAAAGAAGGCGCCAAGCTCGTCGTCGACGGCCGCAATTTCAAGCTGCAGGGCTATGAGCACGGCAACTTCATGGGCGGCTGCCTGTTCGACCACGTCACGCCCGACATGCGCATCTACAAGGACGAGATTTTCGGCCCGGTGCTCTCCGTCGTGCGCGCCAAGGACTACGAAGAGGCGGTGCGGCTGCCGTCCGAGCACGATTACGGCAACGGCGTCGCCATCTTCACCCGCGACGGCGACGCCGCGCGCGACTTTGTCAGCCGCGTCGAGGTCGGCATGGTGGGCGTGAATTTCGCGATTCCCGTACCGCTCGCCTATTACACTTTCGGCGGCTGGAAGCGCTCCGGCTTCGGCGACCTCAACCAGCACGGCCCCGACGCGGTCCGTTTTTATACCAAGACCAAGACGGTGACCGCGCGCTGGCCCTCAGGCGTCAAGGAAGGCGCCGATTTCGTCATCCCGACGATGAAGTGACCGAGCGGCGTCGCCCGATCACGCCGTCGAGCCAGGCAATCAGGTCGCGCGTCACCGCGTCGCGATTAGTTTCGTTCAGGCTTTCGTGGCGGCCGTCCGCGTAGACTTTGTGGACCACCTGTTTGATGCCGGCGACCCGATAGGCGGAGAGCAGCTGATCGATGTTGTCGCTCACCGGATCGCGGCTGCCGTTGAAAATATAGATCGGCAGGTCTTTCGGGATGCGCGCCTGCCGCCCCGGCATGGCGGCGTCGCGCAACCCCTCCAGCAGGTCGATATAGAGTTGCACCGTCAATTCAAAGCCGCATAGCGGGTCGGCGATATATTTGTCGACTTCGGCGGTGTCGCGCGACAGCCAGTCGAACGGCGTGCGTGCCGGCTTAAACGGCTTGTTGAACGCGCCGAAGAACAGCGCCTGCATCAACGGGCTGTGGCCGCGTTGTCCGAGGCGGAGCCGCTCGAGCCGCGCCAGCAAAAGCCCGAACGGCGCGATCGGCGGCGGCTTGCCGTTCGAGGCCGAAAGCACCGCGGCGGCGAGCGCGTCGCCGTGTTCGCTGATGAAATATTGCGCCATGAACGAGCCGAGCGAGTGACCGAGCAGCACGATCGGCAGGCCCGGATGATCGGCGGCGATGCGGCGATTGAGCAGCCAAAGATCGTCGATGCATTTCTTCCAGCCGTCGCGCAAGGCGAACAGACCGAGCTCGGCCGGCGTCCGTGCGGTGCGGCCGTGGCCGCGATGGTCGTCGGCATAGACCGCGTAGCCGGCGCGGGTGAGCGCCTCCGCGACGCGGGCGTAGCGCGCCGCATGCTCGGCGAGCCCATGGGCGATCTGCACCACCGCCTTCGGCGGCCCGTCGGGAAGCCAGCGATAGACAAAAAGCGATACGCCGTCCGGCGTCGCCAGTGTGAATGTCGATGCCTGCATGGGCCCCCTCCCCAAGGTCGGCCTTGCCGGCTTTATACCGAGGATTGATCGCGGCCGGTACATGTTCGTGCGGTTGCCGCCGGCACGGCCCAAGCCTTATGGTTCCGCCGATCCGTTGGCCGATCTCAGCATTCGCCGGCTCTATGAGGTGCCGCTGTCGTGAGCCCGTTGGACTTGATCCTGCCGGTCGCCGGAATTGCCCTCATCATCCTGGTTGTCTGGCTCACCGGCGGGCTGAGAAGCGCCCGCATCGACGACGGCGAGACGGTCCGCCGCCACCTTGCGGTGGACCATCCGGACTTCGAGCCCGGCGATTTGCGGCTGGCCGCGGACCAGCGTAGCGCGCTGGTTCTCGATCGCGGCGAGCGCCGCATCGCCGTTCTGTTTGCGCTCGGCGACCGGGTCACCATCCGGATGGCGGCGCCGGGCGATCTTGCCGGCACCGCCGCTCGCAGCGGCGACCTCGTTCGCGCCGCATCGTTTTACGCCTCGGCGATGCGGAAGCGGCCCAGGCCTGGGCGGCGCGGCTCGACCGGTTGCTGATCCGGGGTACCGAAACACAGGGAAGCCGCAGCGCGGCCGTGCTCGCATCATGACTCTTCCCGATCCCGTTGCGCTCGCGGTCCCGGCCTTCATCGTCTTGGTGCTCGCCGAGGTCGTCATCGCCCGCTTCCGCGGCAGCGCGAGCTATGAGCTGCGCGACACAACTGCCTCGCTGCTGATGGGTCTTGGCAATTTCGCCCAAGGGCTCGCCACCGCCGGGTTACTCTATTTGGCCACCGCCTGGGTGTGGCAGTTTCGCTTGTTCGACATCGGCGACACCTGGTGGGCGTTTCTGGCGATCTTTCTGGCCGAGGACCTTTGCTATTACTGGTTCCACCGGCTGAGCCACGAGCACCGCATCTGGTGGGCGGCCCACGTCAACCACCATTCGTCGCAGCACTACAACCTCTCGACCGCGCTGCGCCAAACCTGGACCGGCAATCTGGCGCTGACCTGGGTGGTCTGGCTGCCGCTGGCGCTGTTCGGCTTTCCGCCGGCGCTGATCATTTTCGAAAAAGGCATCAGCCTCGTTTATCAGTTCTGGATCCACACCGAGCAGGTGCAGCGGCTGCCGCGCTGGTTCGAGGCCGTGTTCAACACGCCGTCGCATCACCGCGTGCATCACGCGACCAATCCCCGCTATCTCGACCGCAACTATGCCGGCATCCTGATCATCTGGGACAAGCTATTCGGTACCTTCGTGCCGGAAGACGACACCGAGGCGTGCCGCTACGGCATCGTCAAGAACCTCGGCACCTTCAATCCCCTGCGCATCGCCTTCCATGAATGGGCCGGCATCGTTCACGACGTGCGCGCGGCGGGCAGTTGGCGCGAGCGGCTCGGTTTCGTGTTCGGCCCGCCCGGCTGGAAGCCGGACGGCTCGGGCGTCACCTCGGAGGCGATCCGCGCCGCCTGGCGCGCGCGGGCCAGCGCCGCCGGACAGGAGAATCCTCAGTTGATCGCCGTCGGTGTGCCTTCCTCGACACGAGTTCGATAAAAGGGTTGATTTCGGTCAGGAATATTAGCGCAAATGGGGTGTTGGGCCTCGGCAAGCGGCTTTGGGGGCTTCTTTTGCGGCTGTATTTCGGGTTTGCTGATCGGCGATGAGCGAATTGACCGGCTTGAGGCTCAAGGGGGCGCGCGCGGCAAAGGTCGCCGCCGCAGTGCTAGCGTTCGCCGCGCTCGCTGCGCTCGCCGGCTGTGCCAGCAAGCCCCCGCCCGAACCGCCGGTCGCGGCGGCCCCGCCGCCACCCCCACCGCCGCCGCCACCGCCCCCGGTCGATCTTGCCGGCCGCTGGAAGCTCGCCGCGGCAGACGGCCGCGCCTGCTTCATGAATTTCGGCAATGCACCCGGCGCGGTGCAAGGCACCATTGCGCCCGAAGGCGGCTGCCCCGGCAATTTCTTCACCAGCCGCAAGTGGACTTTCGAGCACAGCGCGCTGATCATCCGCGACCACAAGGGCGAGCCGCTGGCGCAGCTTTCGTTCTCCGATGGCCGCTTCGCCGGCCAAGCGACCCATGGCGGGGCACTATCGCTGTCGCACTAGCTTTTGATCGTTGGCAAAAAGGAGACCGGACATGCAGTGGGTCATCTCTGGTACGTGGGGGCCGACCGATCCTACCCGCGCGATGCTGCCGTTCCTGTTCGCCGTCTCCGTGGTGGAGGCCGGCGACAGCGCGACGCTGATGCTGTTCCATGATGCCGTCCTAATGGCGGTCGATGGCATCGGCAAAACGCTGGTGCCGGTCGGTCCGCCGAACCGCTACGAGGAGATCGCGGGGCATGCCAAAGTGACGCTGTTGGCGTGCAAGCCGTGCGTCGAGGCGCGCGGGCTCGCCGCGGCCTCGCTCGATCGCCGCGTCAAGCTCGCCGGCATGAACGATTTTTACGCCGCCGCCAAAACGGCCGACGCCAGGCTCGTGAGTTTCTAAAGGAGAGCCATGTCCGAGTATCAGCTTTACTGCTTCGCCCAATCCGGCAACGCCTATCGCGCGGCGCTGATGCTCAATCTCATCGGCGCCGATTGGCAGCCGATCTTTGTCGATTTTTTCAATGGCGAGACGCGCACGGCGGAATATCGCTCGACCGTCAACGAAATGGGCGAAGCGCCGGTCCTGGTCCACGGCGCGAAAAAACTCAGCCAGTCCGGCGTGATCCTGCTCTACCTCGCCGACCGCTTTGGAAAATTTCTGCCGCCTGGCGAAGCCATCCGGCTCGAAGCGCTGCGCTGGATCATTTTCGACAACCAGAAACTCAACGGCTTGTTGGCGCCGTATCGGTTCCTGCACAGTCTGGCGAAGCCGAAAGGCGACCCGACCGTACTCGCTTTCCTCAAGGGCCGCATCGACAATGCGCTCGGCATTCTCGACAAGCGCCTCGGCAGCCGCGCCTACGTGCTCGGGCCGGAGCCGACCATCGCCGACCTCTCGCTGGTCGGCTACCTCTACTATCCGCCCGAGGAGTTCGGCTTCGACATCGCCGCCGAGCACAAGAACATCGGCGCGCTGGCTTGATCGCATCAAGGCCCTGCCCGGCTGGGCGCATCCCTACGATCTGATGCCCGGTTATCCGCTGCCGCAATGATCCGTCACCGCGGGCGATGCGGACGCATCGCACGGCTCTATTCCGAGATCGGTGTGGGCTCGATGATCCTGACACACCACGGGATTCAACACGCGCCAGCGCATGAGCGAGCTTGACGCTTTCTTCGTGCGCCGACACCGGCTGCGTTGCCTACAGCGGTATGTCCAGCTCTTTGGGCGGGGTCCGCTTCGCCGCCGGCGCGGCGGCGGGGGCATCCACTTTCGGCGTCTCGGCCTTGGCTTGCGGACGCTGTTCCGGCTGGGTCGCGACCTTCGGCTGCGGCGGCGGCTGCGGCTCCGGTTCGTTGGCGTATTTCGCCAGCAGCGCGCGGGCGTCGGCGATGAGCTTGCGGCCGTCGATTTTGCGCTCCCGCATTTGCCGCAGCCACGCCGCGATCACCGGCTCGGTGGCCTTGCGCCATGGCGCGACCTGTTCCGCCGTCAGCATCGTAACCGCGTCGCCGCGCTGACGAACCATGTCGGCGACGGCTGCGGCTTCGATATCCCACATCGCGCCCGCCATGCCCGCGGCGGCTTGTGCCGAATTATTGTCGATCACTGTCTTTAGCTCGCGCGGCAGTCGGTCGTAGGCCGCTTTGTTCATCGCCAGCACCAACGCCGTCGTGTTCAACGACGCGCCGGCGAAATCGGTGTGGGTCTTGAGCAGATCGTGCAGCCGCAAGCCCGGCACCACGTCCCACGGATCGAGGCAGCCGTCGATCGCGTGCGCGGCGATCGCCATCGGCACCTGCGGGATCGGCGCGGCAACGCCGTGCGCGCCGAGTGCGCGCACCGCCTCGCCGGCGAGCCGGTTCGGCACGTGCAGCCTGAGCCCTTTCAGATCGCCGATCGACTGGATGGTGCGTTTGGCATGCACGACGCCATGGTCGCGGCACGAGAAGCAGATCGGATGGACCTCGCGGAATTCATCCCGCAAATTGGCCGCGGCGTAATCCTCGAGCGCCTTGGAATTGACCAACGCGCGGTGCGACGGCACGAACGGCAGTTCGAACGCTTCGATCTTGGCAAAGCGGCCGGTCGTGCTGTCGGGCACCGCCCAGACGATGTCGGCGAGCCCGTTGCGCGCCTGGTCGAACAGTTGCGCCGGCGCCCCGCCGAGCTGCATCGAGGGAAAGATGTCGATGCGGATGCGCCCGGCCAACTCGGCTTCGACCTTGCGCGCCCACGGCGCGAGAAACTTGTTGTGCCCGCTGGAGACCGAGGAGAAGAAGTGATGCAGCTTGAGCGTCACTTGCGGCGCGTCGGCCCGCGCCAAGCGCAGAACGGCGGGAGCGGTCACCGACGCCATCATCGAAACCAGAAGCGTGCGGCGGGCAAGTCGCATGGTACCCTCAAGGAGCCTGAGTGGCGTGGCTCAATTGAGGCGCGAGGGACGCTCTTCGTTTTCGGAGGCGTGGGGAATCCCTGGCGCTGCCGGCGCCGGCCGCGCGGCGACAGTTTGCGCCGCCGCTTCTCCTTTGCTCTCGCGCGAGCGGCGCTCGTAGCCACGATAGGACAACCAGCCGAACGGCAAGCTGACGAGATAGGCCAGCGTCCCGGCGGTGAGCAGGATCCACGGATAGGCAATGAGCAGCGCCACGGCCAGCACCATCACCACGACCAGCGGCCCCACCATTTCCGGCGGCACACGCTGGCCGACGCGTTTGCCGGAAAAGACCGGCAGCCGCGACACCATCAGGCAGGCGATGGTCAGCGTGTAGGCGAGCGTAAACCAGGTCAAAACCTGCGATCGCGGCACGCCGAGAAAAGCCGCATAGATCGGCAGCAGCACGATGATGGCGCCGGCCGGTGCCGGCACGCCGACAAAGAAATTGCTGGCCCAGGCTGGGCGCTCCGGATCGTCGATCATCACATTGAAGCGGGCAAGCCGCAGAGCCGCACAAATGGCGAACACCATCGCCGCGATCCAGCCGCCCGATTTCAAGTCGTGCAGGCCCCAGAAATACAGGATCAGCGCCGGCGCCACGCCGAAATTGACGAAGTCTGACAGGCTGTCCAGTTCGGCGCCAAAGCGCGAGGTTCCTTTCAACAGCCGCGCAAGGCGGCCGTCGATACCGTCGAGAATGGCGGCGAACACGATGGCGGCGAGCGCCAGCCCATAGCGGTTCTCGAACGCCAGGCGGATCGCGGTCAGGCCGGCGCAGAGCGCCAGCAACGTCACCAGGTTCGGCGCCAGCGTGCGGACGGGAATACGGCGGAATCGCCGCCGGCGCAGTCGCCGGTTCTCGAAGGGGGACGGATATGTCATGACGGCAATATAGCCTCTCTGCGAGGGGGCCGCCACGCGCCACGGCAAAAGGTCCGTTCCGCGGGCGTTAGCGCTTTCTCAGGTCACGGAGACGTGCGCCCCGCCGGCACAACCTTGAGCTCGGCGAGCACCGTCTCGCCGGCGATGGCGGTTTGGCCCTCGGCGACCAGGGGCCGCGTGCCGGCCGGCAGATAGACATCCACCCGCGAGCCGAAGCGGATCATGCCAATGCGCTGGCCCGCGCCGATCGCGTCGCCGGCGCGCACGAACGGCACAATGCGCCGCGCCACCAGGCCGGCGATCTGGATCACGGCGATGCGCACGCCGCCGTCGTTCGCGATGACGAAGGCATTGCGCTCATTGCTCTCGCTCGCCTTGTCGAGATCGGCGCTGATGAAGGCGCCGGCCCGGTAAACGATGCGCTCGATACGCCCGGCGAGCGGGCTCCTGTTCACGTGACAATCGAACACGCTCATGAAGATGGAAATGCGCGGCAACGGCGGCGCGCCGAGCTCGAGCTCCGGCGGCGGCACCGCATCGACGATGCGGCTGATGCGGCCGTCCGCCGGCGCCACCACGACGCCGTCCCGCGTCGGCGTGACCCGCGCCGGGTCGCGAAAAAAATAAACGCACCACAGCGTCACCACGACGCCGAGCCAGCCGAGCGGCAGCCACAGCCAGAACAGCACCAGGCTCGCCAGCGCGAAGCCGCCGATGAAGGGGTAGCCTTCCCGATTGATCGGCGCGAGCTGCGAGCGGATGGAGTTGATGACGGACATGCGACCCCTATAGCAGCGGTGACTTACGTTGACCTATGTTCCGTCACCCTGAGGTGCGAGCAAAGCGAGCCTCGAAGGGCGACGGCCCCAGTCCATTCATCCTTCGAGGGCCGCTTCGCGGCCACCTCAGGATGACGGCAGAGGTAGGAGTACTACTCGGCCGCATCCGCGGCGGCGGGCAGCAGCTCCTCCTCCGCTTCCGGCGGGTTGCGATTGGGCGCCAGCGCATCCTTCTCGACCTCGGCGAGAATGGCGCGCGCCATCTGCGCCTCGCGCTGGCGGTTCCACATGCTGGCATAGAGACCGCCACGCGCGAGGAGTTCATCGTGGGTGCCGCGCTCGACGATCACGCCCTGATCGAGCACCAGGATCTCGTCGGCGCCGACGATGGTCGAGAGCCGGTGCGCGATGACCAGCGTGGTGCGATTGCGCGACACGCGATCGAGCGCGTGCTGGATGTCGCTTTCGGTGCGGCTGTCGAGCGCGGAGGTCGCCTCGTCGAGCAGCAGGATCGGCGGCGCCTTGAGGATGGTGCGGGCGATGGCGACGCGCTGCTTCTCGCCGCCGGAAAGCTTCAGGCCACGCTCGCCGACCTCGGTCTCGTAGCCCTTGGGCGAGAGCCGGATGAAGGCGTCGATCTGCGCGAGACGCGCCGCCTCTTCGACCTCGGCGTCGCTGGCATCCCATTGGCCGTAGCGGATGTTGTAGCGGATGGTGTCGTTGAACAGCACGGTGTCCTGCGGCACCATGCCGATGGCGGCGCGCAGCGAGGTTTGTGTCACGTCGCGGATGTCCTCGCCGTCGATGAGGATGCGGCCGCCGGTAACGTCATAGAAGCGGAACAACAGCCGCGAAATCGTCGACTTGCCGGCGCCCGACGGCCCGACGATGGCGACGCTGCGCCCGGCCGCCACCTCGAAGCTCAACCCTTTGAGGATCGGCCGCGCCGGCTCATAGGCGAAGCAGACGTTGTCGAAGCGGATCGTGCCGCTGCGCACCTTGAGCGGCCGGGCCTCCGGCCGGTCCTCGATCTCCGGCTTGCGCGCCAGGATCGCGAACATGTTCTCGATGTCGATCACCGCCTGCTTGATCTCGCGGTAGACCATGCCCATGAAATTCAGCGGCTGGTAAAGCTGGATCATCATGGCGTTGATCATGACGAAGTCGCCGACCGTATTGGTGCCGGCCTCGACGCCGCGGGCGCACAGCACCATCGCCGCCGCCAGCCCGATGGCGAAGACGACCGCCTGGCCGGCATTGAGCACCGCCAGCGAGGTATAGGCCTTGACGCTGGCGTCCTCGTAGCGCGCCATCGAGCGATCGTAACGCCTGGCCTCGCGCTGCTCGGCCGAGAAATATTTGACGGTCTCGTAGTTGAGCAGCGAATCGATCGCCTTGGTGTTGGCGTCGTTGTCGCTGTCGTTCATCGTGCGGCGGATGCCGATGCGCCACTCGGTGGCATAAAAGGTGAAGCCGACATAGAGCGCGACGGTGATCATGATCACCACCACGTAGCGCCAGTCGAAGTGGAACAGCAGCACCCAGACGATCAAAGCCAGTTCGACGACGGTCGGGACAAGCTGCAGCAGCACCATGCGCACGATGGTCTCGATGGCGTTGCGGCCGCGTTCGAGGATGCGCGTCAGCCCGCCGGTCTTGCGCTCGAGGTGGTAACGCAAGGACAAGAGGTGCATGTGCTCGAAGGTGAGCAGCGCAATCCGCCGCACCGCGTTCATCGCCACCTTAGCGAAAATACCGTCGCGCACCTGCGTCAGCACCCCCATCAGGATGCGGATGCCGCCGTAAGCGAGCGTCATCACCACCGGCGCCGCCATCGCCCAGGCCAGCCAGTTGTTGGCCCCGATCGGCGCAGTGCCACGGCCGGCCAGCGCATCGGTCGCCCATTTGAAGGTGAACGGCACGGCGATGGTCGCCAATTTGGCGGCGAAAATGAGCGCCGTCGCCAGCATGACGCGGGCCTTGAGGTCGCGGCGATCCGCCGGCCAGATGTAGGGCCACAGATGAAACAGCGTCGAGAACAGCGCCCCGCCGCTGGCGGTCACTTCGCGGCGCGGCGGCTGCGGAGATTGTCCGATATCGTGCATTCCTGGCCGTGATCTCGACGGCCCATGCCGGCCGCCCCTCAGCCGTCATATAGAGACTTTCGCCCACTCCTGCACAGGCGGGTGGGGACGCCCTGCCGGCCGCTCGCGGCGGATTTCGGTCCGCCGCCTAATCCGCGGCGCAAAACGCTTGCAGTAGGCGCGAATCGACGCCACATCTATGCCTGGATGAATGTTGACTCCATGAGCAAAATCAATGCGATCTGCGTCTATTGCGGATCGAGCCCCGGCACCGACCCGGCCTTTGCCAAGGCCGCGCACGGCTTTGGCAAAATCCTCGCCGAGAACGGCATTCGGCTGGTCTATGGCGGCGGCTCCATCGGCCTGATGGGAGCGGTCGCCGGCGCGGTGATCGAGCACGGCGGCGCGGCGACCGGCATCATTCCCGAGTTCCTCACCGCGCAGGAGCGGCCGCGGCGGCGCGGCCAGGAACTGATCGTCACCGGCGACATGCATGAGCGCAAGCGCACGATGTTCGAGCGCGCCGACGCCTTCGTCGCCTTGCCGGGCGGTCTGGGCACGCTCGAGGAACTGATCGAGCAGCTCACCTGGGCTCAGCTCGGCCGCCACAAGAAGCCGATCCTGGTCGCCAACATCAACGGCTTTTGGGACCCGCTGCTGGCGCTGATCGCGCACATGCGCGCGCTCGGCCTGGTGCCGGCGCCGGTGAACGGCGTCGATCTCTTGGTCGCCGACCGCGTCGAAGACATCCTGCCGAAGCTGCGCAAAGCCGTGCGCGTGGTGAGCGAGGCGGAGAAGCAAATGGCGGTGCCGGCGGAACGGCTGTGACGGCTACTCTGCTTCTTCCCGCACAAACGTCACCGCCTCGATGCGGTTGCCGTCCGCATCGCGGATGAAGGCGGCATAATAGCTGGCGTGATATTGCGGCCGCAGTCCCGGCGCGCCGTCGGAGGTGCCGCCGGCTTTGAGCGCCGCGGCGTGGAAGGCGTCGACCGCCGCGGGGTCCGGCGCGCGCAGGCAAATATGCGCGCCGCTGTCCTGCGCCACTTCCTCCATTTCGCTTCGCTTGTTGAGCCAGAATTCGGGATATTTTTTACCGAAGCCAATGTTGACATCCGGCCACTCGCCCAGCTTCGCCAAGCCGAGCGGCGCCAGCACCGCGCTGTAGAACGACTGCGCCTTGCCGAGATCGCGCACTGCGATGGAGACGTGGTCGATCATGGCGGGCCTCTCCTACCTCACCCCGGCGCGCCGGACTTCAAGAGCTTATAGACAATCGAATCCATCAGCGCCTGGAACGACGCGTCGATGATGTTCGCCGAGACGCCGATCGTCGTCCAGTGATCGCCGGTCTCGTCGGCGCTCTCGATCAAGACGCGCGTCACCGCCTCGGTACCGGCGTTGAGGATGCGCACGCGGTAATCGGTGAGCTCGAGCCCGATGATGTAGCTCTGATATTTGCCGAGGTCCTTGCGCAGCGCCAGGTCGAGCGCATTGACCGGACCGATGCCTTCGGCGGCGGAGATGAAAAGGTCGTCGCCGACCCTTACCTTGACCACCGCCATGCTCACGGTGACGCGCTCGCCCTTGGCGTTGATACGCTGCTCGACGCTGACGTCGAATTTTTCCACGTCGAAATAGCGCGGCACCTTGCCGAGCAGGCGCCGGGCAAGCAGCTGGAACGAGGCATCCGCCGTTTCATAGGCGTAGCCGATCGCCTCGCGTTCCTTGACCTCGTCGAGAAGGCGAACGAGCCGCGGATCGTCCTTGTCGACGGCGAAACCGATGCGGTCGAGCTCGGCCAAAAGGTTCGCCTTTCCGGCCTGGTCGGACACCAAAAGCTTGCGTTTGTTGCCGACCGTATCCGGCGACACGTGCTCGTAGCTCGCCGGTTCGTCAACGCCGGCGTTCAATTCCTTCATGATCGCGGAAGCATGAATTCCGGCCTTGGTGGCGAACGCGCTTTCGCCCACGTAAGGCGCATAGCGGTTCGGCGCGCGATTGAGAATTTCCTCCAACTTGCGGGAAACGCGCGTGATTTTCTTGAGCGCCTCATCCGACACGCCGATGTCGAATTTTTCGGCATAATCCGGCTTGAGCTTCAGCGTCGGGATGATGGAGACGAGATTGGCGTTGCCGCAGCGCTCGCCCAGCCCGTTGAGCGTGCCCTGGATTTGCCGGGCGCCGGCGCGCACCGCGGCAAAGCTGATTCGCCACCGCCTGCTCGGTGTCGTTATGGGCGTGAATGCCGACATGGTCGCCGGGGATTTGCTTGCAGACCTCGCCGACGATTTTTTCCACCTCGTGCGGCAGCGTGCCGCCGTTGGTGTCGCACAGCACCACCCAGCGCGCGCCTTCGTCGTAGGCCGCCTGGGCGCAGGCGAGCGCATAGGCCGGATTGGCCTTGTAACCGTCGAAGAAATGCTCGCAATCGAGCAACACCTCGCGGCCCTTGGCCTTGGCGGCGCGCACGCTGTCGCGGATCGAGGCGAGGTTCTCCTCCTCGGTGGTCTCCAGCGCCACGCGCACGTGATAGTCCCAGGACTTGGCGACGAAGCAGATGGCGTCGGCCTGCGCCGCCAACAGCGCGGCGAGCCCGGGATCGTTGGACGCCGAACGGCCGGGCCGCCGGGTCATGCCGAACGCGGTGAGGCGGGCGCGCAGCGGCCGCCGCTCGGCGAAAAGATTGGTATCGGTCGGATTGGCACCCGGATAGCCGGCCTCGACATAGTCGATGCCCAGCTCGTCGAGCATGTGCGCGATGGTGAGCTTGTCGGCGAGCGTGAAATCGACGCCGTTGGTCTGCGCGCCGTCGCGCAGCGTGGTATCGAACAAATAAAGTCGCTCGCGCGGCATCGCCTGCACCCTCACCAGAGATAATAGTTCGACGCCAACGCCACCGCGATCAGGATGGCGATGAGCGCAATCGCGACGTGATGGGTGCGCAGGCCGAAAAACGACGAGCCTTCGCGCGTGCCATGGTGTCTATCCCGAATAAAGCCGGTAGGCGGTGTAGAAGGTGACCACTACGGCTGCGGCGATCACCCCGTATTTCAGCACGAGATAATAGAGCCAATGGCGCTGGAACGGCATGTCCGTCGCGTTTCATTGCACGCGCTCCCTTTGCGCCGCGGCGGCGAGCGGCTTGACCATCGTAGTGTTGGCGAGCCATTCGCCGGCGAGCGAGATCGTGTTGCGGGTTTTGGCGACAAAGCCGCGCTTCTCGAAAAAGCCGCGCGCGCTGTCGCTCGCTTCGACTTCGAGCTCTTTGCCGCCGCGGGCGGCGGCGAGTTTCTCCAGCGCGTCGCACAGCATGGCGCCGGCGCCCTGCCCGGCCGCCGCCGGATGCACGTAAAGCATGTCGATGCGGCTATTGTCGGCGAGCGAGGCAAAGCCGACCGGCGCGCCGCCGAAGGTCGCGACCAAAGTGAGCGCGCCGGAAAGCCGCGCGCCGAATTCTTGCCTCGTCGTCGGCGGTCGCCGCCCACGCCGCCTGCTGCGCCTCGCTGTAATCGTCGGCGGTCAGTTCCTCGATGCTGGCGCGAAAGATCTCCGCCAAGAGCGGCACGTCCGCGGGCAACAGCGGCCGCATGGCGAGCTTCGGTTGCGCGCGGGCGTTCATCGCGCGATCTCCCAGGTGGTGCCGTTCTTGGTGTCTTTCAGCACGACGCCCATCTTCGCGAGTTCGTCGCGGATGCGGTCGGATTCTTGAAAGTCTCTTGCCTCGCGCGCAGCTGACCTCTTCTCGATCAATTCCGCAACTGTGGCCTCGTCAACCTGTTTCAGAATCGTTTTTGCGAGATCAACCTCCGCAACATCGATACCAAGAAATCTACAATTCGAACGGACGGCAGCAGAAGACAAGAACCCTCTCTGGCTTTTATCAAAAAGCTTATGAAGCTCGGCAATCGCCTGCGGAGTGTTCAAATCATCTTTTAGTGCGTCGAGCACTTCACCTACCGGCTCCGCACTGCCGTCATCAAAACACCTTTGCCTGAAAGTGCTTAGCGTCATTGCAGCTTCTTCCAGCTTTTGCTGCGTCCAATTGATCGGCTGTCGATAATGGGTCGAAAGCATCGCAAACTTCAGTACCGCTCCCGGCCACCGATATCTGTTCCAACCCGTCAGCAACTCATGAATAGTCACGAAATTGCCGAGCCGACTTCGCCATCTTCTCGCCTTCGACCTGCAGAAAGCCGTTGTGCACCCAGAAATTCGCCATCGCCGGCGTATGGAAGGCGCAGCGCGATTGCGCGATCTCGTTCTCGTGATGCGGAAACACCAGATCGATGCCGCCGCCGTGGATGTCGAAAATTTCGCCGAGATATTTCCAGGACATCGCCGAGCATTCGATGTGCCAGCCGGGACGGCCGGGCGCCGCGATGCCGCACGGCGACGGCCACGCCGGCTCGCCGGGCTTTGACGGTTTCCACAAAATGAAGTCCCGCGGATCCTTCTTGTAGGGCGCGACTTCGACGCGGGCGCCGGCGATCATGTCGTCGAGCGGCCGCTTCGACAGCGCGCCGTAGTCCGGCATCGAGGGCACGCTGAACAGCACGTTATCCTCGGCGACATAGGCGTGGCCCGATGCGACCAGTTGCTCGATCAGCGTGCGCATCTCGGCGATGTTCTCGGTCGCGCGCGGCTCGACGGTCGGCGGCAGGCAGCCGAGCGCGGCCACGTCCTCGTGGAACTGCCGGTCGGTCTTTTCCGTGACCTTGCGGATCGCTTCGTTCAGCGGCAGGTCGGGATATTCCTCCGCCGCGCGCGCGTTGATCTTGTCGTCGACGTCGGTGATGTTGCGCACATAGGTGACGTGATCGGCGCCGTAGAGATGCCGCAGCAGGCGGAACAGCACGTCGAAGACGATCACCGGCCGCGCATTGCCGATATGGGCGAAGTCGTAGACCGTCGGCCCGCACACATACATGCGCACGTTCGCCGGATCGAGCGGGCTAAAAACCCGCTTCTCGCGCGTCAGCGTATCGTAAAGCTTGAGTTCCATCGGATCGAACCATGCGCATTGTCACGCCCGCGGGGCCTGCTGGCCGGGCGTCCATGGTCTCGATCATGAGAAAAGACGGCCGCAGCCAGCGTTGTCGCTAGCGAATAATCTCCCGGCAAATGCCGCAGATTAAGTTAAAGCCGCCGTTCATGGGCGCACAATGGGCGAGGACGGACATTGCGTCAAGGGTTTGGCGTGCCTGAATAGGCGGGCACGGCACGGAGCCGTAGGAACAGAACACGCAGCAGTCGCCCGGGAGCGGCTTGAGCCGCTCGCCGCAACCCTTGCAGTCATAAAAGTACCGGCAAGCATCCGTCGGCATTGTTTCGGCCTCCCGGTGCCCGCATTTTGGACAGGTCAAAATCGATTCCGCGATCAACTTGGGGCCCTCTACCGCCATCGCCGTGCGGCGACGCCAGCCCATATAGGCTCGACCACTCGAGAACGGCTACCCGCCTTCGCGCCGCGCGAATTGCGGCACCGCCGCGGCCGAAGGCCGCCGCGGATCGCGGGGTTAACACAGCCTTAACTCAGCCGTCGCATTCTTCCTGTTTATAGCTACGCGGATTGCGGCGTTTCCGACGCCGGCTGGGGGTTCCATGCGTTCCATGATCGCGGCGGCCGCTTGTGCCGCTGTGCTGTTTGGCGCAACCGCCGCTCAGGCGGAAAAGCGCCTCTTCATCATCGCCAACAACGGCGACGGCTACGGCGTCGACCTTTGCCTCGCTTCAGGCGCGGCCTGCGGAGCGGCGGCGGCGAATTCCTACTGCCGCACGCACGAATTCGGCCACGCGCTGTCCTACCGCAAGGTCGATCGCGACGACATTACCGGCGCCATCCCGGCGAGCGCCCCCGGCTCGTGCCACGGCACCCACTGCGACGAGTTCGTCGCCATCGAGTGCTCGCGCTGATTTTTCCGATCGGCTCGCCTTCGGCGGCGGGATCAAAACGCTTCGAAGCAAAGAACTGCGCCCCAAGTTCCCCAAGATCGCCGCCGTCGACGCCGCTTGCCTCGCGCTTCCCGCCTTCGAGCGTGCGCGCCCGGAAAACCAGCCGGACGCGAAATAGCCGCCCCCCTTCACACTTTGGTCACCATTGCATCGCTTCATCCCCGCCACCTTAGGAACAAAGGCCGGGATTGATGACGATCAAGTTGTTGCGCGGCCTCGGCCTTTTCGTCCTGGCCGCTGGCGCCCTCTGCGCTTCCGCCGCCGCTCAGACCGGCACGGATCAGCCGGCGGCGTCAAATCCAACTTGCGTGCGCCTCGAAGGCCAGCTGGCGACGATCGACCGCGGCGCCGTCGATCCCGTCCGCGCCGACCAGATCAAGCGCGACGAAGACGCCGTGGCCAAGCAACAGGCGGACCTCGACCGCGTCCTGGCAGAATCGAAAAGGCATGGCTGCGAGGGCGGCGGATTTTTTGCATTGTTTACGGGAAGGGCGCCGCAATGCGGGCCGCTCAATTCGCAGATCCAGCAGATGCGCGACAATCTCGATCGCATGATGAGCGATCTGGAGTATCTCAAAAGCAGCAATAACGATCAGGACGGCCGGCGCCGGGCGCTGATCGGACAATTGGCGCAGAACAATTGCGGCGATCAATATCGCGCTGCCGCCGCGGCGGGACCGTCCGGTTTCTTTGCTGCGCTGTTCGGCGGCACGATCATCAACCCGGGGGGCGACGGCGCGCCGTCCGGGACCTATCATACGGTCTGCGTGCGCGCCTGCGACGGCTATTATTTCCCGATCTCGTACTCGACGGTGCCGAACCGCTTTGCCGACGACCAGCGCACTTGCCAGCGCCTGTGCCCCGCGGCCCAAGTAGTGCTCTACAGCTATCGCAATCCGGGCGAGGACATCAACCAGGCAGTGTCGATCAGCGGCCAGCCGTATACCGAGCTGCCGAACGCCTTTCACTATCGCAAGAGCATCATTGCGGATTGTTCTTGCCGCCGGCCGGGTCAGAGCTGGGCCGATGCGCTCAAGAACGCCGACGACCAAACCACGCTCGAGAGCGGCGACATCGTCGTGACCGATCAGAAGGCGAGAGCCCTCTCGCAAGCGCCGCAGCAGGCGCCGCCGGGCAGGCAGCCGGCCAAAGACGGCGCCAGCCGGCCGGAGCCGAACACGCCGCCTGCCGCGGCAGACGCCAGCGTTCCCGATGGCAACTCGCCCCCCCGCGCCGTACGCACCGTGGGACCGCCATTCGTGTCAGCGCATTGATTTTTCGGCCTCATCACCGGGCCGCCGCAAGCGGCGAGACCCGGTGATCCATCTTTCGCGCGAAAGAAAAGATGGATTGCCGGGTCAAGCCCGGCAATGACGACCTAGGTAATCCTCCTCAGAAATCCGCTGCGCCGGCCTTGGCTGCGGCTGCAGCGCCTTTGACCAGCGTGCGGTTGGGCGCGGGTTGCTCGATGCCGGGATCGCGGAAGCGGCTGGTGATCGGATAGCGCCGGTCGCGGCCGAAATTCTTCAGCGTCACCTTGACGCCCGGCGCGGCTTGCCGGCGTTTGTATTCGGCGAGGTTGAGCATGCGCTCGACCTTCATCACCGTCTCACGATCGAAGCCGGCGGCGACGATACTGGCCAGCGGTTCCTCGCGCTCCACCAGCCGCTCGAGAATCTGATCGAGCACGTCATAGGGCGGCAGCGTATCCTGATCGGTCTGGTTCTCGCGCAACTCCGCGCTCGGCGGCCGCGTCATCACGTTCTCAGGAATGACCGGCCCGCCGGGGCCGAGCGCGCCGTCTGGCGTCCAGCGATTGCGCAGCCGCGCCAGGCGAAAAACCTCGGTCTTGTAGAGATCCTTGATCGGATTGAAGCCGCCGTTCATGTCGCCGTAGAGCGTGGCGTAGCCGACCGACATTTCCGATTTGTTGCCGGTCGTCACCACCATCAAGCCGAATTTGTTGGAGATCGCCATCAGGATCGTGCCGCGGGCGCGCGCCTGCAAATTCTCCTCGGTGACATCGCGCGGCGCGCCGGCAAAAATACGCCGGCGAGCGCCGCTTCTAGTCCTTGCACAGCGCTCTCGATCGGAACGATGTCGTAGTGGACGCCGAGCGCGCGGGCGACCGCCTCCGCATCGTCGCGCGATTCCTGCGAGGTGAAACGATACGGCAGCATGACGCAGCGCACGCGGTCGGCTCCCAACGCGTCGACCGCGAGCGCCGCGCACAGCGCCGAATCGACGCCGCCGGACAGGCCGAGCACGACGCCGCGGAAGCGGTTCTTGTCGACGTAGTCGCGCAAACCGAGCATGCAGGCGGTGTAATCCGCCTGATCCAAGTCCGCCGCCGCCGCGATCGGTCCCCGCGCGCATCGCCAGATGCCGTCAATCCGCGACCAGTGCGTCGTCACCACCGCCTCGTGGAAGGCCGGCAGCTGCAATGCGATCGAACGGTCGGCATTGAGGACGAAGGAGGCGCCGTCGAAGACCAATTCGTCCTGGCCGCCGACCTGGTTGATGTAGAGGAGCGGCAGGCCGGCCTCGGTGACGCGCGCGACCGAAACGTTGAGGCGGACGTCGGCCTTGTCGCGCCAGTACGGCGAGCCGTTGGGCACGATGAGGAGTTCGGCCCCGGTCTCGGCCAGGCATTCGACCACGTTCTCGTAGTCGCCCCAGTCGGTCCAGGTATCCTCGCAGATCGGCAGGCCCAGCCGCACGCCGCGGAAGTTGACCGGGCCCGGCACCGGTCCCGGCGCGAACACGCGCTTTTCGTCGAACACGCCGTAGTTCGGCAGGTTGACCTTGAAGCGGATGGCTTCGATGCGCCCGCCGGCGAGCAGCACATAGGCGTTGTAGAGCTTGCCGTCCTCGACCCAGGGCGTGCCGATGAGCACGGCCGGCCCGCCGTCGGCGGTCTCGCGCGCCAGCGTCTCGATGGCGGCACGGCAGGCGGACTGGAACGCCGGCTTGAGCACCAAATCCTCCGGCGGGTAGCCGGCGATGAAAAGCTCGGAAAGGGCGACGATTTCGGCGCCGTCGCGGCCCGCTTGCGCGCGCGCGGCGCGGGCGCGCTCCAAGTTGCCGGAGACGTCGCCGACAATGGGATTGAGCTGCGCTACGGCAATGGCCAGACGGTCGGCGGGACGCTCGTTCATGGTCATGATCTAGCGCGCCGCTCGTCCCCGCGAAAGCGGGACCCCGGACGTTACCTTAACAGCGGCCGCCGGTCTGGATTGCAGATTGCGCGGGAATGAGCCGGAAACGCCCGCCGACGACGGCACTGCCACCCCGGTGCCGGGCTAGAGCGAAAATCCGAAATCTCAGACAGGTCCTTGAAATAAGGCTTGGCGAACGCAGCGGCCGTTCTCGTCGCTGGCTTTGGCGACCAATGAGGGTCCACATTGGCTGGAAGAGGCGCGATCGATGACCGTAGGGCGCGCTGCAACAATCGTCATCTTCGCACTCGTGGGATGGGCGCTTTGCGCCGCGTCGATCGGGATAGGCTTTCGCTGTCACGACCAAAACCGTGGCGCTTGATCGTGCACATGATCGTGGCGCCGGTCGTCTTCGCGGTGCTGAGCTGGGTGTATTTCACGCGCTTTGCCTACACGACCCCGCTGGCGACCGCGGCGCTGTTCCTGGGCATTGTCATGGCGCTCGACCTGGTGGTCGTTGCGGCCATTATCCTGCGAAGCTTTGCGATGTTCGGCAGTGTTCTCGGGACCTGGCTCCCCTTTGCCCTGATCTTCGCCGCCACTTGGGCAACCGGCATCGTCGTCGGCCGGCCGCACGGGATGGCGCGTCCTTAAGGATCGCCCGCTCGTCTCCGGCCCACAAGCCGACATTCGGCGCCGTCTCGACTTACAGCCGGACACGCTGCTTGCTGGCATTCGTTGGTGCTGGCGCTTACTGTTATCCAGGTATTTCTTGTTCACCGGAGACCACGCATCGACCGCTTTGGCCGCCAGGGTTTTTGTGTACACCGCATGATGCACGTTGGCCGGAATGGCCATGACCTCTCCGACGCCAACTCGCGTGATCCCGGAGACCGTCTCGAAGAACAGCTCGCCTTCCAGCACGAGCGTTATCTGTTCGCTGGGATGGCTGTGACCGTCAAACCGGCAATTTGGCCCCACTTCGAAATAGGTGAGCTGGGTAGAACTGAGCGAAACCGACCAGAACCGCGCCCCGGTTTCGTCGCTTCTGACGTGCAGCGAATCGCGTGGGAAGTGGCGTGGACGGTCAGTCTCCGTGTTCATCTTCAGCGATCCACGTACAGACGTGAACTGTTCCTGACGATAGATTGAACCGGCTTGATCCGTCACTTCACCGGATGATCTTTCGGTTTCACCGCGCGCACGAAACCGCTCATGAACTTGCCTTCGACTTGCGGCGCGATGGCATCCACATCGACGCCCTTGCCGGTCAGAAACGCCCGCGCATCCTCGACGTCGTAAATTCGGGTTGGTTCGATGCTGATGGCTTCAAATCCCGCCTTGGCCAGCTTGGCGACGTATTCCGTATCCTGCAGCGCGCCGGCGATGCAGCCGACCCACAACAGCATGTCGCGCCGTATGAGGTCGGGCACCTCGCCGCGCGTGACCACGTCGGACACCGCCAAACGGCCGCCCGGTTTGAGCACGCGAAACGCCTCGCTCAAGACCCGATCCTTGTCGCCTGACAGGTTGATGACGCAGTTGGAGATGATGACATCGACCGAATTGTCCGGCAGCGGAATGTTTTCGATCTCGCCTTTGAGAAATTCGACATTCTCGATTCCGGCCTTGCGCTGATTTTCCCGGGCGAGCGCCAGCATTTCATCCGTCATGTCCAGTCCGTAAGCCTTGCCGGTCGGCGCAACACGCCGCGCCGACAACAGAACGTCGATACCGCCGCCCGATCCGAGATCGAGCACCGTTTCGCCCGGTCTGAGTTGCGCCAGTGCGGTCGGATTGCCGCATCCGAGCGAAGCGAGCACCGCGCCTTCGGGCACCGTATCGGTCTCGGCGGTGTCGTAAAGTTTCGAGGTGATGGGATTGCCGGGGTCGCGGGCCGACGACGCCCCGCAGCATGAGGCTCCCGTGGCGCCCACCCTCAACGCCGCCTGCGCATACTTCTCTCTGACGGCGTCTTTGACATCGATGGTGCTCATAAGCAGCCTCCCCTATGCAGATCGCGTGATTTTTTCCGGGCGAACAGCTTTGTTGCGGGTGCAGCATTCCGCGTAAAGAAACGCCAAAATCTCCCGCAACGCTTCCGCGTTCGCCGAATAGCGAAGAAACGTGCCTTCGCGCCGCACGCCGACCAGATCTTCGTTTTTCAGCTTGTCGAGATGGTGCGACAGGGTCGACGCCGGAATCTCCAATTCGGCCCCGATGTCGCCGACAACCATCCCATCCGGATGGGCCGACAGCAGAAGCCGCATGATGCGCAGCCTCGCCTCGGTGCCCATCGCCGAGAACATGTCCGCATAGCGCGCGATGTGCGCGTCAACATCCGCCGCCATAACCGCCTCGCAGTTTCGATATTTCTATGATAATGGAAATATCGAAACTGTCAAGCGCAGGCTATGAAACAGGCACACGTAGCCCTACTGGCGGCAAAGCTGCGCGGCCCCCGCGAACGCGCGGAAACCTGTTGTCGGCTTATAGTCCGGCCACCGCCGGCAGCGGCTTCGCCTTGCCGTCCCGCTTCGTCTTGAGCAGGTCGGCGAGCAGGAAGGCGAGGTCGAGCGACTGCTCGGCGTTGAGCCGCGGATCGCAGACCGTGTGGTAGCGATCGTTGAGGTCCTCGTCGGTGATCGCGCGCGCGCCGCCGGTGCACTCGGTGACGTTCTGGCCGGTCATTTCCAGATGCACGCCGCCGGCATAGGTGCCTTCGGCGGCATGCACTTGAAAAAACGTCCGCACCTCCTTGAGGATTTGATCGAACGGGCGCGTCTTGTAGCCGGTCACCGAGGTGATGGTATTGCCGTGCATGGGGTCGCACGACCACACCACATTGCGGCCCTCGCGTTTCACGGCGCGAACGAGCGGCGGCAACTGCTCGGCGGCCTTGTCCGCGCCCATCCGGCAGATCAGGGTGAGGCGGCCGGGCTCGTTGTCCGGATCGAGGAGGTCGATGAGCTTGAGCAGCTCGTCCGGCTTCTGCGTCGGGCCGGTCTTCAATCCGAGCGGATTTTTGATGCCGCGGCAGTACTCGACGTGGGCGTGATCCGGCTGCCGGGTGCGGTCGCCGATCCACAGCATGTGGCCGCTGGTGCAGTACCAGTCGCCGGTAGTGGAATCGACGCGGGTAAAAGCCTGCTCGTAGCCCAACAGCAGCGCCTCGTGACTGGTGAAGAAATCGGTCGTGCGCATTTCCGGATGAACTTCGGGATCGATGCCGCAGGCGCGCATGAAGTCGAGCGCCTCGGTGAGGCGATTGGCGAGGTCCTGATAACGCTTCGACTGCGGTGAGTCCTTGACGAAGGACAGCATCCATTGATGCGCGTTCGACAGATTGGCGTAGCCGCCGGTGGCAAACGCGCGCAGCAGGTTGAGCGTCGCCGCCGACTGCCGGTACGCCTCCAACTGCCGGCGCGGATCCGGCGTGCGGGCCTCCGCCGTGAACTCGGTGCCGTTGACGATGTCGCCGCGATAGGCCGGCAGTTCGACGCCGCCGCGTTTCTCGGTCGGCGAAGAGCGCGGCTTGGCGAATTGGCCGGCGATGCGGCCGACCTTCACCACCGGCGAAGCCGCCGCATAGGTCAGCACCACCGCCATTTGCAGGAACAGGCGGAAGAAATCGCGGATATTGTTGGCGCCGTGCTCGGCAAAACTCTCCGCGCAGTCGCCGCCCTGCAGCAGAAACGCGTCGCCCGTCGCCACCTGCGCCAGCGCTCGCTTGAGGTTGCGCGCCTCGCCGGCAAAAACCAGCGGCGGAAAGCTCGCAAGCTGCGCCTCGACGTCGGCGAGCGCCTTGGCGTCGGGGTAATCCGGCACCTGCACGATCGGCTTCGAGCGCCAAGAATCTGGAGTCCACTTATCCGGGCTCCAGTTGGCCGCGTTCATCCGTTTCGACATACGCATCCTACCTCTACACCGTCATCCTGAGGCGGCCGCGGAGCGGCCCTCGAAGGATGCATGGCCGTCGCCCTTCGAGGCTCGCTTCGCTCGCACCTGAGGGTGACGGTAAACAGCGGCCTTATACACAACGGCTCGCGGCCGCGACAGCCCGGCAAATGCCGCCTATTCCGCCGCTTCGCGGGCGTAGCTGGCGCTCTTCTGCCGCATCGTGACCAATTCCTCGGCGGTGGTCGGATGCAGCGCCATGGTGGCGTCGAAATCCGCCTTGGTCGCCCCCATTTTCACGGCGACGGCGGCAACCTGGATCATTTCGGCGGCGCCCTCCCCGACGATATGGCAGCCCATGACGCGGTCGGTCAGGCCGTCGACCACGAGCTTCATCAGCACTGTGGTGTCGCGGCCCGACAAGGTCGCTTTCAGCGGCTTGAACATGGCCCGGTAGACATCGGTCTGCGGGAGCCGCGTGCGCGCCTGCGCTTCGGTCAGCCCGATCACTCCGACTTCGGGATCGGAGAACACCGCCGTCGGCACATTGCTGTGATCGACCGCAGTGGGCTTGCCGCCGAACACCGTGTCGGCGAAGGCGGCGCCTTCGCGGATGGCGACCGGCGTGAGATTGACGCGGTTGGTGACGTCGCCGATGGCGTAGATGTTGGGAACGGTCGTGCGCGAGTATTCGTCGACGGCGACGCCGCCGTTTTTGGCGATCTCGACGCCGGCTTCCTCGAGGCCCATGTTGGCGATGTTCGGGCGCCGCCCGACGGCGAACATCACGCGATCGGCACTGAGCTGATTGCCGCTCGACAAATGCACCGCGAAGCGGGCGCCGGCTTGCTCGATGGCCGCGACTTTGCAGCCGGTGAAGACCCTGATGCCGTGCTTCTCCATATCCATGCGCACGTGCGCCCGCACGTCGTCGTCGAAGCCGCGCAAAATGTTCTCGCCGCGATAGATCAGCGTCACCTGGGCGCCGAGCCCGGCAAAGATGCCGGCGAACTCCACGGCGATGTAGCCGCCGCCCTGGATCACCACCTGCTGCGGCAGCTGCGGCAGGTGGAACGCCTCGTTCGAGGAAATGGCGTGCTCGATGCCGGGGATAGGATCGCCATGGCTCGGCGCGCCGCCGGTGGCGATCAGGATATAGGCCGCGCGCACCCGATCGCCGTTCGCCAATCGCACCGTGTGGGCGTCCGTGAGCACGGCGCGGCTTTTGACGATGGTGACGCCGGCCTTCTCCAGCGTCGCGGTATAGGCCGCCTCGAGCCGCGCGATCTCGCGGTCCTTGTTGGCGATCAAGGTCGGCCAATCGAACGACCTTTGCGGCACCGTCCAGCCATAGCCGGCGGCGTCCTCGAATTCGGCGCGGAAGCGCGACGCGTAGACCAGGAGCTTCTTCGGCACGCAGCCGCGGATGACGCAGGTGCCGCCGACGCGATACTCTTCCGCGAGCATCACGCGCGCGCCATGCTGGGCGGCGATGCGCGCGGCGCGCACGCCGCCCGAGCCGCCGCCAATGACGAAAAGATCGACGTCGTAACCAGACATCTGGCGATCCTGCTCCTTTGCACGCCGCTCAGCGCCGCTCGACGAGGCGCACCCCGTCCGGACCGGCCAGAATAGCAGTGCGCGCGATGCCGATGAACAAGCCGTGTTCCATCACGCCGGGCACCGTGCACAGACGCGCCGCGAGTTCGGTCGGGTCGGCGATGCGTTGCAATTGGGCGTCCAACAGCCAGTGACCGCCGTCGGTGACGAAAGCTTGGCCGTTCGCCCCTTTGCGCAACACCGCCGGGCCGGGACAGCCGGCTTCGGCGCTGGCGGCCTCGACCGCGCGGTGGATCGCCGTGGCGCCGAACGGCGCGATCTCGATCGGCAGCGGGAAATTGCCCAGCATCGAGACCCATTTCGACTCGTCGGCGATCACGATCATTTGCGCCGAAGCCGCGGCCACCACCTTCTCGCGCAGCAAAGCCCCGCCGCCGCCCTTGATCAGGGTCAGATCCGGCGCGATCTCATCGGCGCCGTCGACGGTCAGGTCGAGTTCCGGGATGTCGTCGAGGGTGGTGAGCGCAATGCCGACCCGCTCCGCATGGTCGCGCGTTGCCTCGGAGGTCGGCACGGCGACCACGTCGAGGCCCGCCCGCACGCGCTCGCCGAGCAAGTCGACAAAGTGCTTGGCGGTCGAACCGGTGCCGAGCCCGAGCCGCATGCCCGGCCGCACGAATTCCAGGCGCGGGCGGCGGCGGCGCGTTTATAAGCTTCGACGTTCATAGGCCGGTATGTAGAGCAAAATCGCAACGAAAGCGACCAAGCCCTTGCCGGAGAGCGAACAGGCGCTTGCGCGGCGGGCCTTCGGCGGCTAGGCGGAAGCCATGCTCACCATCGTCTTCGATCTCGACGGCACGCTGATCGACACCGCGCCCGACCTCATCCATACGCTGAATTTTATCCTGACCGAGCACGGGCTGCCGGCCGTTCCCTATGACGACGCCCGGCCGCTGATCGGCGGCGGCGCGAGGACCATGATCGAGCGGGCGCTGGCTTTGGAGGGACGGAACTCTTCGACCGCGGCCGTCGATGAGCTCTACACCCCTTCATCGCCCATTATGCCGAACACATCGCCGACCGTTCGCGGCCGTTCCCCGAGCTTGAACCGGCGCTCGACCGCTTGGCCGCCGCGGGTCATCGGCTGGCGGTCTGCACCAACAAGCTCGAATGGCTCTCGAAACGCCTGTTGGATGCGCTGCGGCTGAGCGAGCGCTTCGCCGCGATTTGCGGCCAGGATACGTTCGGCGTGCAGAAGCCCGATCCGGAGATTTTCCGGCAGACCGTCATCCGCGCCGGCGGCGAGCCCGAACGCGCGATCATGGTCGGGGACTCGGTGACGGACATCCGCACCGGGCGCGCCGCTAACGTGCCGGTCGTCGCCGTCGATTTCGGCTATACTGACGTGCCGATCGCGACACTGCGGCCGGACCGGGTCATCAGCAGCTTCGCGGAACTCCCGAGCGTCGTCGACGATCTCGGACATGTGAAAAATACTATGGACGATCAGGGCTTTATCGGGCACAAAGGGTGACTACGTAGGTTATAAATAGAACAATCCTGCGGTTTGGCTCAGATGGAGCCTTCAGCATGATCCGGGAAGTATCCGGTTTAAGGAAACGTCATGCGCAGGAGGAGATGGAAACGCAGTCGATGGACAGCGTAAAGTGGACCATTCGCAAGTTCGCGACTTTGATGCCGCACCCGATCGCCCGGCGCTGGTCGACCCGTTCGGCCGCCACATCAGCTATTTGCGCGTCTCGGTGACCGACCGCTGCGATTTCCGCTGCGTCTATTGCATGTCGGAGAACATGACCTTCCTGCCGAAGGCCGATCTTCTCACGCTCGAGGAGCTTGACCGGCTGTGCTCGGCTTTCATCGCGCGCGGCGTGCGCAAGCTTCGCCTCACCGGCGGCGAGCCGCTGGTGCGCCGCGGGATCATGACGCTGTTCTCCTCGCTGTCGCGGCACCTCGGCTCGGGACAGCTCGACGAGCTGACCTTGACCACCAACGGATCGCAGCTCGCCAAATACGCCGAAGAGATCAAGGCGCATGGCGTGCGGCGCATCAACGTCTCGCTCGACACGCTGGATGCGGAAAAATTCAGCGCCATCACCCGCTGGGGCTCGTTGCCGCAGGTGCTGGCCGGCATCGACGCCGCACAGGCCGCCGGCCTGAAAGTCAAGATCAATGCGGTCGCGCTCAAGGGCGTCAACGAGGACGAGTTCCCGCAGCTGATCGAATGGGCGCACGGGCGCGGCATGGATCTGACGCTGATCGAGGTGATGCCGCTCGGCGAGATCGGCGAAGGCCGGCTCGACCAATACCTGCCGCTGTCGGTGGTGCGGGCGCGTCTCGCCGAACGTTTTTCGCTCGAGGACCTCGATTATCGCACCGGCGGCCCCGCGCGCTATGCGCGCGTCGCCGAGACCGGCGGACGGCTCGGCTTCATCACGCCGCTGACCCACAATTTCTGCGAATCCTGCAACCGCGTGCGTATCACCTGCACCGGCACGCTCTATATGTGCCTCGGCCAGGAAGATGCGGCGGATCTGCGCGCGCCGCTGCGCGCCTCCGAAAGCAACGATCTCCTGTTCGCCGCGATCGACGAGGCGATTTCCCGCAAGCCCAAGGGCCACGATTTCATCATCGACCGCCGCCACCAGCGGCCGGCGCTGGCCCGCCACATGAGCGTCACCGGCGGGTGATTCCGTGGTAGCCCCGATGGAGCGCCGGCGAAATCCGGGAGCGGCATGCAAACCGCGCAGTCGTTCCCGCATTTCGCTTCGCTTCATTCGGGCTACAGAGATTGCAGCACCTTCGCCGCGGCCTGCAGTTCGGTGAAATGGAAGGCGCGGCGCGCAAGCGCAATCTCGTCGCGGCCCCATTGCGCCATGTTCCAATCCTCATCGACATGCGCCGCGTACCAGGCCTCCTCGGCGGTGAACCGCCGGTGCAACAATGCAAGCGCAATGAGCGCCGAGCCGGTGAGCGTGGTCACGATGTTCACGGCACCGAGACGCCAGGGATCAGCGGGGATGGTGGCGCTGGCGGCTGCGAGAGCGGCTTCGGGCTGGACGACGTGAATGACGCCTTCGCCCAAATTAAAATGCGCGCCGAGCGCGTCACGCGCCCATGCCACGATCGGATTCCAATGGCGCACCTGGCGTTCGACCAGACCTTGGGGCGCCGCCGCGCGATAGCAAACAAGATCGGTGGCGAGATATTTTTGGATATCCGCCGCGACCGGCCCGGGCCGATCGCTGACGCCGTCGATGATGACATTGGCCAAGCGCGTCAACGGCATTTTCGCCGGATCGATGACATCGCCCTGCGCCTCCCATTCCGCCGCGATCGCCTCGGCCAAGGCAAACGTCGGCGCGGCAAGGATGCGGCCCGCGGGCGTGCGCGCCGGCCTGTCGTCGAGCCGTACCGTGAAGCCATTGCCGGCGGGCGCTGTACCGGCTTTGCCATAGAAACGGCGTCGCAGGACCGGACGCGTGGCGCGGCGCACCGCCTCCACGGCATTCTCCGCCGACGATTTCTCGAACGTATCGCGCATCAGACCTTAGACCATAGACGAGAACTTAACCGTCTCCACCACGTCCCATCGCGGGGCCAAGCCGCAGCCTCCAATTGACATAGAATTGCCAATATATTCAATGATTTACATTAACCGGGCGGCGTCCGCGACACGCCGGTGATGGCGGTGCGCAGCCCCCGCCTGCCAATCGCGCTTTTGTTAAAGGCCGTCAGCGGCAAAAGCTTGTTATAACAAGTAGAAGCGGTGGAAATCCGTACCTCCCTCGACTAGTATCCGCGCCGGATTCGGCGAGGAAACACGGGTCCGAGGGCATGCCGATCCGCGCAGCGGCGTTACGACCGCCTGGGGAAATGGCGGGTGCTGCGGGCAAGAGGAATAGATGAAACTTACCGACATTTCGGTCCCGGACTATTTCCACAAGGTCGTGGATTGCCAGTGGGCCTGTCCGGCGCATACGCCGGTCCCCGAATACATCCGTCTGATTGCGGCCGGTCGCTACAGCGACGCCTACATGGTCAATTGGGAATCGAATGTGTTTCCCGGCATTTTGGGACGCACCTGCGACCGGCCTTGCGAGCCGGCCTGCCGACGCGGTCGGGTCGAGAAGGACCCGGTGGCGATCTGCCGGCTAAAGCGCGTCGCCGCCGACTTCAAGGACGACATCCGCGCCCGGCTGCCCAAGCCGGCCGCGGCCAAGAACGGCAAGCGCATCGCGCTCGTCGGCGGCGGCCCGGCTTCGCTGACCGTGGCGCGCAACCTCGCCCCCATGGGTTACGACTGCGTCGTGTTCGACCAGGACCCGGGGGCCGGCGGCATGATGCGGACGCAGATTCCGAAATTCCGCCTGCCGGAAAGCGTCATCGACGAGGAGTGCAATTACATTCTCGATCTCGGCATCGCCTTCGTCGGCGGCAAGCGCATCGACAGCATGAAGGCGCTGTTGGCCGAAGGCTTTGACGCGATCTTCGTCGGCTGCGGCGCGCCGCGCGGCCGCGACCTCGACATCCCCGGCCGCAAGGAAGCGGCAAAGAACATCCATATCGGCATCGACTGGCTGTCCAGCGTCTCCTTCGGTCATATCGACCGCATCGGCAAGCACGTCATCGTGCTCGGCGGCGGCAACACCGCCATGGATTGCTGCCGCTCCTCGCGCCGGCTCGGCGGCGAGGACGTTAAGGTGATTGTGCGCTCCGGCTTCGAGGAGATGAAGGCGTCGCCCTGGGAAAAGGAGGACGCCATGCACGAGGACATCCCGATTTTCAATTATCTGGTGCCGAAGGAAATCACCCACGACAACGGCAGGCTCACCGGCGTGACCTTCCAGAAGGTCAAAGCGGTGCGCGACGCCAAGGGCCGCCGCGACCTCGTTCCGACCGGCGAGCCGGACCAGCACTTTCCCTGCGACGACGTGCTGGTCGCCGTCGGTCAGGAGAACGCCTTTCCCTGGATCGAGCGCGATTGCGGCATCGAATTCGACAAGTGGAACATGCCCAAGGTCGACGCCACGACCATGGCCTCGACGCATCCCAAGGTTTTCTTCGGCGGCGACGCCGCGTTCGGGCCGAAGAACATCATCTGGGCCGTGGCGCACGGCCACGAGGCGGCGATCTCGATCGACAGCTTCTGCCGCGGCGAGGACATCAACGTCCGGCCGCCGCCGCAGATGACCATCACCAGCCAGAAGATGGGCATCCACGAGTGGAGCTACGACAACGAGATCACGCCGGACCGGCGCTACCGGGTGCCGCATCGCGAGAAGGTCGTGGCGCTGCGCGACATCAAGGCCGAGGTCGAGCTCGGCTATGACGTCGAGCTGGCGTTGAAGGAGGCCGATCGCTGTCTCAATTGCGACGTGCAGACGGTGTTTACCGGCCAGCTCTGCATCGAATGCGACGCCTGCGTCGATATCTGCCCGATGGACTGCATCACTTTCGCGTTCAACGGCGAGGAAGCCGACCTGCGCACCCGGCTGAAGGCGCCGGCCAAGAACCGCGCCCAGGACCTCTACGTCGCCGACGATCTGAAAACCGGCCGCGTCATGGTCAAGGACGAAGACGTCTGCCTGCACTGCGGGCTGTGCGCCGAGCGTTGTCCCACCGGCGCCTGGGACATGCAGAAATACCTCATCGATATGACTCACGCAGAGCAAGCATGCCGATCCACAGCGTAAACGATTTCGTCGTCCGATTTGCCAACGTCAACGGTTCCGGCTCGGCGAGTGCCAACGAGCTGTTCGCCCGCTCGGTGCTGCGCATGGGCGTTCCGGTAGCGCCGCGCAATATTTTCCCCTCCAACATCCAGGGGCTGCCGACCTGGTACGAGGTGCGCATTTCCGAAGCCGGCCATCTCGGCGCCCGCGGCGGCACCGATCTTATGGTGGCGATGAATCCGCAGACTTGGGACAACGACGTGGCCGGCATCGAGCCGGGCGGCTATCTGCTCTACGATTCGACCAAGCCAATGCCGAAGTCGAAATTCCGCGACGACATCACCGTCATCGGCGTGCCGCTCACCGCCATCTGCAACCGCGAATACAGCGACCCGCGCCAGCGTCAATTGTTCAAGAACATCGTCTATGTCGGCGCGCTGTCGGCGCTGCTCGACATGGATGTCGGCGAAATGGAAAAGCTCATCGCCGAGCAATTCAAGGGCAAGGAGAAGCTGTTCGACGCCAATAAGCACGCGCTGCATCTCGGCCGCGACTGGGTGATGATGAACGTCGAGCACCCGATCGGCTTGCGTTTGAAGCGCGCCGATGCGGTCGGCGACCGCATCTTCATCGAAGGCAATTCCGCCGCGGCGTTGGGCGCGGTCTATGGCGGCGCCACGGTGTGCGCCTGGTATCCGATCACGCCGTCGTCGTCGCTGGCGGAAGCGTTCACCCGCCATTGCCAGCGCCTGCGCGTCGATTCGGAAACGAAGAAGAACAAGTTCGCGATCATCCAGGCCGAGGACGAGCTCGCCTCGATCGGCATTGTCATCGGCGCCTCCTGGAACGGCGCCCGCGCCTTCACCGCGACCTCAGGCCCCGGAATTTCACTGATGCAGGAATTTCTCGGCCTCGCCTACTTTGCCGAAATTCCCGCGGTGCTCTTCGACGTGCAGCGGGCCGGCCCCTCGACCGGGATGCCGACGCGCACCCAGCAGACCGATATCCTGTCCTGCGCTTATGCTTCGCACGGCGATACCAAGCATGTGCTGCTGTTTCCCGAGGATCCGGCGGAAGCGTTCGAGTTCGGCGCGGCGGCCTTCGACCTTGCCGACCGGCTGCAAACGCCGGTGTTCGTGATGCTGGATCTCGACATCGGGATGAATCACCGGCTGGCCCGGCCACTTAACTGGGACGACAGCCGCAAGTTCGACCGCGGCAAGGTGATGAGCGCGGCCGCGCTCGAAGCCGGCAAGGAATTCGGCCGCTATCTCGATGTCGACGGCGACGGCATTCCCTACCGCACCTATCCCGGCACGCATCCGACCAAGGGATCGTTCTTCACCCGCGGCACCTCCCGCGACCGCTACGCCCGCTATACCGAGGAGGGCCCCGCCTACGTCGACAACATGCAGCGGCTCCTTCGCAAGTTCGAGACCGCCAAAGACATAGTGCCGCGCCCGCTGCAGGCCAATGCCGACAAGCCGGCCAAATACGGCGTCGTCTATTTCGGCTCGACATCGCCTGCCATGGACGAGGCAACCGAGTTGCTCGAGGCGGACGGCCACGCGCTCGACCGGTTGCGGGTACGCGCCTTCCCGTTCCATTCGAGCGTGACGAGCTTCATCGGCGAGCACGATTTCGTGTTCGTCGTGGAGCAGAACCGCGACGCGCAGTTGCGCTCGCTCATCGTCAACGAATGCAACATCGATCCGGTGCGGCTGGTGCCGATCCTGCACTACGACGGCACGCCGATCACCGCGCGCTTCATCGCCCGCGCCATCGCCGACCACCTCGACGCGCTCAAAGTCACGCCGCTGCGCAAGGGCAAGGTTGTGTCATGACCTACGTCGTCAAGCCGAAATTCCACCATCCCGAGCTGCCGAAGAACGAGCTCGGCTACACCCACCGCGATTACGAAGGCGCGGTGTCGACGCTGTGCGCCGGTTGCGGCCACGACTCGATCTCGGCGTCGATCATCGAGGCATGCTTCGAGCTTTCGATCGCGCCGCATCGGGTAGCCAAGCTCTCCGGCATCGGCTGTTCGTCGAAGACGCCAACCTACTTTCTCGGCAATTCGCACGGTTTTAACTCCGTGCACGGCCGCATGCCGTCGGTGCTGACGGGCGCCAATCTCGCCAACCGCGATCTGATCTATCTCGGCGTCTCCGGCGACGGCGACTCCGCCTCGATCGGTTTCGGCCAGTTCGCGCACGCCATCCGCCGCGGCGTCAACATGACCTATATCGTGGAAAACAATGGCGTTTACGGCCTGACCAAGGGTCAGTTCTCCGCCACCGCCGATCCCGGCTCGAAGTCCAAGCGCGGCGTCGTCAATACCGACAGCGCCATCGATCTGGTCGCCATCGCACTGCAAGTCGGCGCCACCTTCGTTGCCCGCTCGTTTTCCGGCGACAAGGGGCAACTCACACCACTGATCAAGGCCGCCATCGAGCATGAGGGCGCGGCCTTCATCGACGTGATTTCGCCCTGCGTCGCCTTCAACAATCACGCCGGCTCGACCAAGAGCTTCGACTACGTGCGCGAGCACAACGAGGCGGTCAACCGCCTCGATTTCATCACCGGCCGCGCTCCGATCAAGGTCGACTATGAGCCGGGCAGCGTCGAGCTGGTCATGCAGCACGACGGTTCGACGCTGGCGTTACGCAAGCTCGACGCCGACTACGACGTGCACGACCGGCTCGCCGCCATGACCTTCCAGCAGCACCATGCCGCCAAGGGGCAGATCGTCACCGGGCTCCTTTACGTCGCGCCCGAAGCCGAGGATTTGCACGGCCATCTTAATACCGTCGACGCGCCGCTCAACTCGCTCGGCGAGAGCGAGCTGTGCCCGGGCTCCGCGGCGCTGGACAAGATCAACGCCAGCTTGCGGTGATTCCTCGTCACTCCTCCGGCGCCTCGACGATCGGGTCGTAGCGCTTGGCGTCGAGGCCGAGCAAGTTCCATGACTGCTGCATGTGCGGCGGCAGTGGCGCGCTGACGTCGATCACCCCGCCGCGCGGATGCGGCGCGACGATGCGGCGGGCGAGCAGATGCAGCTTGCTCTGCATCCCGCCGGGCAGCTGCCAGTTTTCCAATGAAAAATATTTCGGGTCGCCGACGATCGGGTGGCCGATATGCGCCATGTGCGCGCGCAGTTGATGGGTGCGGCCGGTCACCGGTTTGAGCGAAAGCCACGCAAGCAGCGGGCCACACGTTTCCACCACCGCGTAATAGGTCACCGCATGGCTGGCGCCCTTCTCGCCGTGGCGCGCAATGCGCATAAGCGACTCGTCTTCGCGCTCTTCCTTAACGAGATACGTCGAGATGCGACCTTGCTGCACTTTGGGAACGCCGGCGACCAGCGCCCAATAGATTTTGCGCGCCGATCGCGAGCGGAATGTCTTCGCCAACGCCGCCGCAGCGAAGCGCGTCTTGGCGACAAGGAGGCATCCGGCCGTGTCCTTGTCCAGCCGGTGCACCAGCCGCGGGCGCTGGCCGTGCGCGTCGCGCAAGACTTCGAGCATGCCGTCGAGATGGCGTGTGGTGCCGGAGCCACCCTGCACCGCGAGCCCCATCGGCTTGTTCAGCACCAGCACGTCGGCGTCCTCGTAGAGCGTGATCGATTGCAAAAACGCGCGCGTCTTCTCGTCCGCCTCGCTGCCGGCTGCGGAAGATTTTGGCTGCTCGAGTCGCAGCGGTGGGATGCGCACCGTCTGCCCCACCTCCAGCCGGTTCTTCGGCTGCGTGCGCTTGCCGTTGACCCGCACCTCACCTTTGCGGATGACGCGCTGGATGTGGGAAAAGCTCAGCCCCGGAAACCGTGCTTCGAGGAAGCGATCGACCCGCATGCCGGATTCGTCGGCGGCGACCGCGACGTTCTGGACGGAGGTCGGCATCGGCGTCGGCGTCGCCGCGGGCTCGGGCGCCGATGCGGGAGCGAGCGGCCGGATGGTCCGCTCTCTCTCCTCGTCAGGCGCGCGTCGCGGCTTGGGCGCAAAGAGCGCTCGGCCCACGCCGTAGCGCTTGGGCCCAGACTTGGTGTATTTTTGCTTCGGTCGTCCGCTCGCGGATTTTCCCGACCGCGGCTTTTGCCGTCCAAACGTTGCGCCGGCGGGCTTGTCGACCCGCTTCGCGGGCGCATCGGCCGGCCGCGCGCCAAAACGTTGCCGATGCCGCGGGCCGGAGGTCTGCTTGCCGCCGCCCGGCTGGCGTGGTCCCCGCGAGCCTCTCATGACGCCTCTCCAACAGGTATTCCAAAAATCCATCCCTCTTTGAGAGACACGGTTGCGTCATTCGGCACAAAAAACGCGTCATGCCGTTGAGACAATGAGTAAATCGCTGCGGCGCTTACCAAGGCATCTATCGCGTCAATGGATTTGGGAACCGTGCTTTCGCGGACTCCAAAGGAATCGAGGACATCCGTTGCTACTTTTGCATAAGCACCCGTTCGAAACTGTCGTTTTGTCGGCCGCTTCTGTCCCGCCTTTTGATAAAAGACGGCAGGGTAGACTTCAGCAACAACGACATTTGCATTTTCGATTGCCTCAAACGGCCAAATTGCAATGTCCGTGCCTTTCGATTGAGCTAAAGCATGCAAAACTCTCATCCCTGCAAAACTGCCAGCCCCAACCTGTGGACCGGCCATTCGATATACTGATTTTGGTTGAAGGCCACATTCTTGCGCCGCCTTCTCGGTTTTGCGGAAGAGACCACCGTTGGACAGGCAACGCTTAAAAAGGGGGCCTTCATATTGCTGCTCGCGTGACCAAAACTTGATGAACGGGCGAAACGGGCTCGTTTCCGCCAGCCAAATTGGACCGGCGTAGAAGAAAGGCTCGGCTTTGCAATACTTGTCAACAAATGCCCAGAGATCGCGAACTCCGCGCAAGTCTCCAAAACAGCTAGGCAGGCATTCTGGCTCGGCAGCCCAAGGCAATGAGAATGCAAAGTCCAAGCCGACAAGAGTTCGACGGTCCGTAAGCGAGTAGATTAGATCCAAGACCTGTTGGCGACTCAAATTAGAGCCTTCTAGCGGCGGCAACAGTCGCAGCTCATTCGTATCTTGAGAATACCTGGCGACTCGGATGCCGGCTTGATATCGGCCTTCAGCGCCTGACCAATCAATCCCAACATAACGATCAAAGTTGAGCTTGCTCAAGATCGGCCCCGTTCGTCGCGCAGTTTCGCCCAATACTCCAGGCGCTTGCGGATTTCGCGCTCAAAGCCGCGCTCGGGCGGAACGTAGAATTTGTGGCGGCCGAGCTGTTCCGGGAAATAGTCCTGGCCGGAGAACGCTTCGGGCGCGTCGTGGTCGTATTCGTAGCCCGAGCCATAGCCCTCGGTTTTCGTCAGCTTGGTCGGCGCGTTGAGGATGTGCTTGGGCGGCAACAGCGAGCCGGCTTCCTTTGCCGTGCGCATGGCCTCGCCGAACGCGACGTAAGTGGCGTTCGATTTTGGCGCGGTCGCCACATAGATCACGGCTTCGGCGATCGCCAGCTCGCCTTCCGGCGAGCCGAGGAAATCGTAGGCGTCCTTGGCGGCATTGGCGACGACCAGTGCCTGCGGATCGGCAAGCCCGATATCCTCTACCGCCATGCGCACGACGCGGCGGGCGAGATAGAGTGGGTCTTCGCCGGCATCGAGCATCCGGCAGAGATAGTACAGCGCCGCATCGGCATCGGAGCCGCGCACCGACTTGTGCAGCGCGCTGATCAGATTGTAGTGGCCGTCCTGCGCCTTGTCGTAGATCGGGGCGCGGCGCTGCACGATATCCTGCAAGGCGGCGGCATCGAAGGTTTCCCCCGCCCGCGTCGCGCGCCAGACCTCTTCCGCCAGCGTCAGCGCGGCGCGGCCGTCGCCGTCGGCCATGCGGATCAGCGAGACGCGGGCGTCGTCGTCGAGCGGCAGCTTTTTGCCTTCGATCGCCTCGGCGCGCTGCAGCAGCTTCTCGAGCGCCGCGGCGTCGAGCGGCTTGAACACCAGGACGCGCGCACGAGAGAGAAGCGGCGCAATCAGTTCGAACGACGGATTTTCCGTGGTGGCGCCAACCAGCACGATAGTGCCGTCTTCGACGACCGGTAAAAACGAGTCCTGCTGGGCGCGGTTGAAGCGGTGAATCTCATCGACAAAGAGCAGCGTCCCCTGCCCGGTCTCGCGCCGCCCCCGCGCCGCGTCGAACACCTTCTTGAGGTCGGCGACGCCGGAGAAGATCGCCGAGATCTGCTCGAAGTGCAGATCGGTCGCCTGCGCCAAGAGCCGCGCCACAGTCGTCTTGCCGGTGCCCGGCGGACCCCAGAAGACGAGCGAGCCGAGCGAGCGCGTCTCCAGCATGCGGGTCAGCGTGCCGTCGGGGCCGAGCAGATGATCCTGCCCGACGACGTCGGCCAGCTGGTCGGGCCGAAGCTTATCGGCAAGCGGCCGCGGCGCGTCGTGCTCGAGGCCGGCGGCCGCGAACAAGGTCGGCGAGCTCTGCTTCGGGCGCGTGCTCATCAAACTGATCCACACAACATCGTCATGCCCGACTTTTTCCCGGCCACAACGCGCGATCGCCTCGTTATTTTCTGGCGGGTCACCGGACGATCGCCACCACGACAATAATGCCGAGCGCATCCAGGGCCAAGGCAGTCATGGTCGGCATAGCGTCCAGCGTCGTCACACGGTTCCGGACAAAGCCGATTGTGGCGAAGCTCGTGTCAATGATCGTCGCTGCCCAAACGTCCCGCGTCAACACATAGGCGAGACATACGAAAAGCCAGACGACGAACAGGCGCGCGGCCTGGGCCCACGTGTTCCACGGCGGAGAATGCGTGAAATGATAGAGACCGAACAGCGCACTCGAAACGATCGCGGCCGCGACCGACGCCCACGGCGGGCGAAGCAGCGCGCCCGCGACCATTTCCGTCAGGTTAAACAGAATCGAGAGGAAGACGAGAACTTCGGCAAGGCTGACAGCAAACAGCGCTGCGAACAATCGAAGACTATGCCGAAGCTCCGGCCGCAGCTGCCCACGCAAAGCGAGCGCAATCAGGCAAAATCCAACGACCAGCGAAATGCCCAGCAGACCGGCATTGCCGCCGTTGATGGAAAGATTGTCCCTGATCGCTCCATTCCGCGTCAGCCATCGCAGGGCCAAGGCCGGCACAATCGTCCCCGCCAAGAACACGACCGCCAGCGGATAGAGCAACCCGCGACGCCCAAGGGAAACAAGATGGTTCGCGAGATAATTGGACAGCGGCAGAGCAGACGCGCCGATCAGCGCTATGGCGCCGGCAGGCGGAAGCGACGAGCTCAGGATCATCTCGAGTCCTCTCGCCGTTCGTTAAAGCCGCTTCGTTGGCGTGCTCATTCATCCACTGAATATGACCGATATCTGCTGGCCGCCGCGCCGGATGGTGATGCGCCATTGCCGTCCGCCAGCGCGGGCGATGCGATCGAGATCGGCCGATTTCGCGATCTTCTGGTTATTCACCGAGACCACGATGTCGCCCTTCTGGAAGCCGATCGACTGCGCCGCCGAGCCGTCCGCCACACCGACGATGACGACGCCTTCGCTCTGCGGATCGAGCCGCAGCTCGTCGGCGAGCGCCGGCGATAAGTTGGCGACGGTGGCGCCGCGGAACGGCGAACGCGCGCGGATCTCCACTTCATCGCGGGGCGCTTCGGGAATGCTCTGCAGCGCGACCGCAACCACCAGCTCCCGCCCTTGCCGGACGACACCGATCTGCGCGGTGCCGCCCAGCGGCTTGGTGGCGAAGCGATAATCGAAGGCATCGGGGTCGTCGACGGGCGCGCCGTCGATGCTGACGATGAGATCGCCGGTCTTGATGCCGGCGCCGGCCGCCGGGCTGCCGGCGGTGATGCTGGCGACCAGCGCACCGCTCGGCCGCTTCAGCCCGAGGCTTTCGGCAATCTCCGGCGTCACGTCCTGCAGCTTGGCGCCGAGCCATGGACGCTTGACCGCGGCGCTGCCGCCCTCGGCGGAAGCAACCACCACGCGCACCATATTGGCGGGAATGGCAAAGCCGATGCCCTGCGAGCCGCCGGAGCGCGAATAGATCGCGGTGTTGATGCCGACGAGCCGGCCCCTGAGATCGACCAGGGCGCCGCCGGAATTTCCTGGATTGATGGCGGCGTCTGTCTGGATGAAGAACTGATAGTCGGAGATGCCGACCTTGGTGCGCGCGACCGCCGAGACGATACCATGCGTCACCGTCTGCCCGACGCCGAACGGATCGCCGATCGCCAGCACCACGTCGCCGACCTGCAGCGCGTCGGAATTGGCGAATTCAAGCGTGGGGAAGCGCTCGCTGGCGCCCTTGATGCGCAGCACCGCGAGGTCGCTGCGCTGATCCTTGAGCACGATCGCGGCGTCGAACTCGCGCTTGTCGGCGAGCGCCACCTTCACTTCGCTGGCGCCGTCGATGACGTGATAATTAGTGACGACGAGGCCCGCCGGATCAACGACGACGCCGGAGCCGAGCGAGCGCTCCACCTGCTTGCGCGGGAAGCCGCCGAAGAACTGGCGGAAAAGCGGATCGTCCATGAACGGATTGCGGTTCTCGATCACGCGGGCGGCGTAGACGTTGACCACCGCCGGCGCCACGCGCTTGACCACCGGTGCGAACGAAAGCACCAGCTCGGCGGACGAGCCCGGCACGACGCGCTCCTGCGCGCCCGCGCTCGCCAGCAATGTCAAAGATGCAAAAGCGGCGGCAGCCAGTGCGGTGCCGGAGGCGCGCAGATGCGGCATGGCAAGACCCCAAATCGATGCCGTCCCATATAGGCGCGCGAGCCGGGCATTAGAAGGGCGCGAGCGCCTAGAACGCAATCGCTTCGGATTGAATCGATTGGCGCTCTGAATCTCGGTGGCGCATGATCTTTTCGGAAAACCGGCGTCCACTTTTCCGGATCATGCGCTAGGCGGCGGCGGGAGCGGTCTCCTCGGCACGCGCCTGGACCGGGCCCGAATCCTTGCCCTTCGCCTCGACGTCGCGGTCGACGAACTCGATCACCGCGACCGGCGCCGAATCGCCATAGCGGAAGCCCGCCTTGAGCACGCGGGTATAGCCGCCGCTGCGCTCTTTGTAGCGCGGCCCGATCACCTCGAAGAGCTTTTTGACCATGGCGAGATCGCGCATCTGCGCGATCGCCTGGCGGCGGGCGTGCAGATCGCCGCGCTTGCCGAGCGTGACCAGCTTCTCCACGACGGGGCGCAAGTCCTTGGCTTTCGGCAGCGTGGTAACGATCTGCTCGTGCTTGATCAGCGCGGCAGCAAGGTTCGCCAGCATCGAGCGGCGATGGTCCGAGCGGCGGCCGAACTTGCGATGGGTTTTGGCGTGACGCATGTCGCTCTTCCTGCCGCTTACTCGCTCGTCATGGCCGGGCTTGTCCCGGCCATCTACGACTTAATCGACTCCAAAGACGTGGATGCCCGGCACAAGGTTTATACTCGGGCCGGCCAAAGGCCGGACCCGTGTGCCGGGCATGACGGCCTCAATAATGATCCTCGAACCGCTTGGCCAGCTCCTCGATGTTCTCCGGCGGCCAACCGGGAACTTCCATGCCCAGATGCAGGCCCATCTGCACCAGCACTTCCTTGATCTCGTTGAGCGATTTTCTGCCGAAGTTCGGCGTGCGCAGCATCTCGGCCTCGGTCTTCTGCACCAGATCGCCGATATAGACGATGTTGTCGTTCTTCAGGCAATTGGCCGAACGCACCGAGAGCTCGAGTTCGTCGACCTTCTTCAGGAACGCCGGATTGAAGGCGAGATCGGGAATGGCCTCCTGCGCGGTCTCGCGCTTGGGCTCCTCGAAGTTCACGAAGACGTTGAGCTGGTCCTGCAGGATGCGCGCGGCGTAGGCCACCGCGTCCTCGGGGCTCACGGCGCCGTTGGTCTCGATCGACAGAGTCAGCTTGTCGTAATCGAGGATCTGGCCTTCGCGGGTGTTCTCCACTTTGTAGGAGACCTTGCGCACCGGCGAGTAAAGGCTGTCGACCGGAATGAGCCCGATTGGCGCGTCCTCCGGACGGTTGCGTTCAGCCGGCACGTAGCCCTTGCCGGTATTGACCGTGAATTCCATGCGGATCTCGGCGCCCTCGTCAAGCGTGCACAATACGAGGTCCGGATTGAGCACGATGATGTCGCCCACGGTCTGGATGTCGGCGGCGGTGACAGTGCCCGGACCCTGCTTCTTCACCACCATGCGCTTGGGCCCGTCGCCTTGCATCTTGATGGCGATGTCCTTGATGTTGAGCACGATGTCGGTCACGTCCTCGCGCACGCCGGCAATCGAGGAGAATTCATGCAGCACGCCGTCGATATGCACCGACTGCACCGCGGCGCCCTGCAGCGAGGACAACAGAATGCGCCGCAGCGCGTTGCCGAGCGTCACGCCGAAGCCGCGTTCGAGCGGCTCGGCGACCACCGTCGCCACGCGCCGCGCGTCGGTGCCGGCGCTGACCTGCAGCTTGCCCGGCCTGATCAATTCCTGCCAATTCTTCTGAATCGTCACGTTATCACCCATCGCGTTGCGCGGCGCGATCCGCTCGCGCGCCTCACTCCGCTCCGTGAGGCCAAGGTCTAGCGGCGGCAGATGTTCCACATGTTCCATCGGCCGGATGTCCTATACGCGCCGCCGCTTGCGCGGTCGGCATCCGTTGTGCGGGATCGGGGTTACGTCGCGGATCGAGGTAATGGTGAAACCTGCCGCTTGCAGCGAGCGCAGCGCCAATTCGCGCCCCGAACCGGGGCCCGCGACCTCGACCTCCAGCGTGCGCATGCCGTGCTCCTGCGCCTTCTTGGCGGCGTCCTCGGCGGCGACCTGCGCGGCATAGGGCGTCGACTTGCGCGAGCCCTTGAATCCCATCGTGCCCGACGACGACCAGGCAATGGTGTTGCCCTGCACGTCGGTGATCGTAATCATGGTGTTGTTGAACGAGGCATTCACGTGCGCGACGCCCGAAGCGATGTTCTTGCGTTCGCGTCGGCGGACGCGCGTAGCTTCCTTACCCATTCTGAACCCTTTCGGCGGAACCGGCCGCACCGGTGCCGTCACGTAATCCTGTTTGACGCGCTATTTCTTCTTGCCGGCGATCGGCTTGGCCGGCCCCTTGCGGGTGCGTGCGTTGGTATGGGTCCGCTGGCCGCGGACCGGCAAGCCGCGACGGTGACGCAACCCGCGATAGCAACCAAGATCCATCAGCCGCTTGATGTTCATGGCCACTTCGCGCCGCAGATCGCCCTCGACGATATAGTCGCGGTCGATCACCTCGCGCAGCTGTAGCACTTCCTGATCGGTCAATTGCGATACCCGGCGTGCTTCGGGAATCGATACTTTGTGCACGATTTCCTTGGCCTTGGCCGGGCCAATGCCATGGATATATTGCAATGCGACCACGACGCGCTTGTTGGTCGGGATATTGACGCCGGCGATACGGGCCACCTCAGTTACTCCTTGTGCAGGCCAGCCCAGGGTGTCCCTGCGCCGCCCGGCTGCGGGTCTGTCGATTCGAATGTCACCTGAGAAGGCCACAAACGTAAAAAGCCAACGGCTGCCCGCCCTTGCGGCTTGGCATCGCTGCTAAATCTCCGACCTGATATTCCGTGCTTATTAATGGATTCCCCGCGCTTTCGTCAACCTCGGCTAGCGATTTCGTGTAAATAGTTATCACTGGGCGCCAGTCTCCCGGTTTTCGGCTAACTGAGTGCCGCACCGGTATCATCCGGCCGGTTTGGCCGTTGCCGACGCCCCGCTCATGGACTTTTTTCCTATTGCCGGCTCCGCCGGCAGCGCCCGGTCGATGGCGACGGCGACCTCCGGGATCGGCGCCATGCCGTTGACGGTAATCAGCGCGCCTTTATCCCGGTAATAGTCGATCAGGGGCGCGGTTTGCTCGCGATAGGCCTTCAGCCGGCGATGCAGCACCTCAGGGTTGTCGTCCTCCCGGAGCGTTTCGCTTCGCGCCTTCATTTCCTCGATGCGGCGCTCGATACGCTTGATGAGGGCGTCCTCATCGACGCGCAACTCGATCACGCCGTCGAGCGCCAGGTTCCGCTCCGCCAGCATGCGATCAAGTGCCGCGGCCTGCGGCACCGTGCGCGGAAACCCGTCGAGAATGAAGCCTTTGCGCGCGTCCGGCTGTGCGATCCGTTGCGCCACGATCTCGACCACGACATCGTCGGGTACAAGCCCGCCGTGGGCCATGATCTCCTGAGCCTGCCGACCAACCGGGGTGCCGGCCTTCACAGCGGCGCGGAGCATGTCC